>NZ_SOFE01000022.1 GCF_004402405.1 Cryobacterium levicorallinum | reverse complement strand
TTTCTAAGTTAAGTCCGGCGGTGTCTTACTCTCCCACAGGGTCCCCCCTGCAGTACCATCAGCGCTGAGAGTCTTAGCTTCCGGGTTCGGAATGTGACCGGGCGTTTCCCTCTCGCTATAGCCGCCGAAACATCTTCCGATGAATCGATTCTATATTTTTTAGTTATAGAGTCCCCTTGACAGGGACGTTGTTCTCGACCGTACATCGAGAACCACATAGTGGACGCTAAAGCAGCTTCTTCAAACTGAGTGTTATCAAATTATCGGCTTATTAGTACCGGTCAGCTCCATGGGTCTTTAGTCCCCACTTCCACATCCGGCCTATCAACGCAGTAGTCTAGCTGCGAGCCTCTCCCCCGAAGGGATGGAAATCTCATCTCGAAGCCGGCTTCCCGCTTAGATGCTTTCAGCGGTTATCCGTTCCGAACGTAGCTAATCAGCGGTGCTCCTGGCGGAACAACTGACACACCAGAGGTTCGTCCATCCCGGTCCTCTCGTACTAGGGATAGATCTTCTCAAATTTCCTGCGCGCGCAGCGGATAGGGACCGAACTGTCTCACGACGTTCTAAACCCAGCTCGCGTACCGCTTTAATGGGCGAACAGCCCAACCCTTGGGACCTACTCCAGCCCCAGGATGCGACGAGCCGACATCGAGGTGCCAAACCATGCCGTCGATATGGACTCTTGGGCAAGATCAGCCTGTTATCCCCGAGGTACCTTTTATCCGTTGAGCGACAGCGCTTCCACAAGCCACTGCCGGATCACTAGTCCCGACTTTCGTCCCTGCTCGACTTGTCAGTCTTACAGTCAAGCTCCCTTGTGCACTTACACTCGACACCTGATTACCAACCAGGTTGAGGGAACCTTTGGGCGCCTCCGTTACTTTTTAGGAGGCAACCGCCCCAGTTAAACTACCCACCAGGCACTGTCCCTGAACCGGATCACGGTTCGAAGTTAGGTATCCAATATGACCAGAGTGGTATTTCAACAATGACTCCACCTGAACTAGCGTCCAAGCTTCACAGTCTCCCACCTATCCTACACAAGCCACACCGAACACCAATACCAAGCTGTAGTAAAGGTCACGGGGTCTTTCCGTCCTGCTGCGCGTAACGAGCATCTTTACTCGTAATGCAATTTCGCCGAGTTCGCGGTTGAGACAGCTGGGAAGTCGTTACGCCATTCGTGCAGGTCGGAACTTACCCGACAAGGAATTTCGCTACCTTAGGATGGTTATAGTTACCACCGCCGTTTACTGGGGCTTAAATTCTCAGCTTCGCCTTGCGGCTAACCGTTCCTCTTAACCTTCCAGCACCGGGCAGGCGTCAGTCCGTATACATCGTCTTGCGACTTAGCACGGACCTGTGTTTTTAGTAAACAGTCGCTTCCCACTGGTCTCTGCGGCCTTCGAACGCTCCCGGAGCAAGTCCGTTCACGCCTCAGGCCCCCCTTCTCCCGAAGTTACGGGGGCATTTTGCCGAGTTCCTTAACCACGATTCTCTCGATCTCCTTAGTATTCTCTACCTGATCACCTGAGTCGGTTTGGGGTACGGGTGACTAAAACCTCGCGTCGATGCTTTTCTTGGCAGCATAGGATCACTGATTTCACCCTTACGGGCTACCCATCGGGTCTCAACCTTATATGAGAGACGGATTTGCCTATCTCTCGGCCTACATCCTTAGACCGGGTCAACCATCGCCCGGCTCAGCTACCTTCCTGCGTCACACCTGTTAATACGCTAACCGCACCAGCATAGGGTCGCACGCTAGGCCCCACGCTTCACCCCGAAGGGATCCATCTAGGGGATTCAGATGCTTAGCATTACTGGATTAGTTTGGGCGGTTTTTCGTCAGTACGGGAATATCAACCCGTTGTCCATCGACTACGCCTGTCGGCCTCGCCTTAGGTCCCGACTTACCCAGGGCGGATTAGCCTGGCCCTGGAACCCTTGATCTTTCGGAGGACGGGTTTCTCACCCGTCTTTCGCTACTCATGCCTGCATTCTCACTCGTGTAGCCTCCACGGCTGGTTTACACCGCCGCTTCGCTGGCCACACGACGCTCTCCTACCCATCAACACGGCTGAACCAACCACACAAGGTGGCGGCTTACCAAAAATATCAATGCCACAACTTCGGTGGCGTGCTTGAGCCCCGTTACATTGTCGGCGCGGAATCACTTGACCAGTGAGCTATTACGCACTCTTTCAAGGGTGGCTGCTTCTAAGCCAACCTCCTGGTTGTCTGTGCAACTCCACATCCTTTCCCACTTAGCACGCGCTTTGGGACCTTAGTTGGTGGTCTGGGTTGTTTCCCTCTCGACGATGAAGCTTATCCCCCACCGTCTCACTGCTGCGCTCTCACTTACCGGCATTCGGAGTTTGGCTGACGTCAGTAAGCTTTTGGGCCCCATCGGCCATCCAGTAGCTCTACCTCCGGCAAGAAACACGCAACGCTGCACCTAAATGCATTTCGGAGAGAACCAGCTATCACGAAGTTTGATTGGCCTTTCACCCCTATCCACAGCTCATCCCCTCCATTTTCAACTGAAGTGGGTTCGGTCCTCCACGACGTCTTACCGTCGCTTCAACCTGGCCATGGATAGATCACTTCGCTTCGGGTCTAGGACATGCGACTGAATCGCCCTATTCAGACTCGCTTTCGCTACGCATTCCCCTCTCGGGTTAAGCTCGCCACATATCACTAACTCGCAGGCTCATTCTTCAAAAGGCACGCTGTCACCAGAACAAAGCTGGCTCCAACGGTTTGTAAGCAAACGGTTTCAGGTACTATTTCACTCCCCTCCCGGGGTACTTTTCACCTTTCCCTCACGGTACTTGTTCACTATCGGTCATGTAGGAGTATTTAGGCTTATCAGGTGGTCCTGACGGATTCACACGGGATTTCTCGGGCCCCGTGCTACTTGGGATACTTCTCGGGCGATTGCTGCATTTCGACTACGGGGTTCGCACCCTCTATGACCAGGCTTTCAATCCTGTTCGTCTATACAACGTTCTAACCCTTACCATTCGGTAGAATAGGCAGAAAAGTCCCGCAACCCCGACCATGCAACGCCTACCGGCTATCACACATGATCGGTTTAGCCTCATCCGGGTTCGCTCGCCACTACTAACGGAATCACTGTTGTTTTCTCTTCCTGTGGGTACTGAGATGTTTCACTTCCCCACGTTCCCTCTACCCGCCCTATATATTCAGGCGGGAGTCACCAGGTCACCTTACGGGCCTGGCGGGGTTTCCCCATTCGGACATCCTCGGATCACAGTTCGTTTATCAACTCCCCGAGGCTTATCGCAGATTACTACGTCCTTCTTCGGCTCTACATGCCAAGGCATTCACCGTTTGCTCTTAAAAATTTGAAATCACATGAGTTTGAATCGATTAAGTATGCCGAATAAATTCGACATCGAAATTGACCAATGATCTAATTGCTTAGATCTTTGTAATTTGCTCTCTTACGAGAGTCAAATTTAAGATGCTCGCGTCCACTGTGTAGTTCTCAAAGTACGGGCGGTACCCCTCCACGCCGGCAAGTGATGCCAACGCACAGAAGTCCAGAAGAAACAGATCAACCACAACCGAAGTTGTCANGGCTCTACATGCCAAGGCATTCACCGTTTGCTCTTAAAAATTTGAAATCACATGAGTTTGAATCGATTAAGTATGCCGAATAAATTCGACATCGAAATTGACCAATGATCACGCACTCAATAAAGAGTGCATAGATCTTTGTAATTGACCGCACCATCTAAAAGATGCTGCGGCAAATTTAAGATGCTCGCGTCCACTGTGTAGTTCTCAAAGTACGGGCGGTACCCCTCCACGCCGGCAAGTGATGCCAACGCACAGAAGTCCAAAAGAAACAGATCAACACCAGGACTTTCATCCCGGGTTGTTCCGGTCCCTCAGGACCCAACAGCGTGCATATACAAGTCTCTCCAACACCTACTTTTCCAACCTCGTTCTCACGAACCAGGCGTACCGAGTAGATCTCAGCCGTTCTTGCATCAATGTCAATGTTCCACCCATGAGCGCCATCAGAAGACATTCGCTTCCGTATGACTGGCCGCCATATTCCGCTGTATACAGACGGGACGGCACGTGCTCCTTAGAAAGGAGGTGATCCAGCCGCACCTTCCGGTACGGCTACCTTGTTACGACTTAGTCCTAATCACCAATCCCACCTTCGACAGCTCCGTCCCTTACGGGTTCGGCCACTGGCTTCGGGTGTTACCGACTTTCATGACTTGACGGGCGGTGTGTACAAGGCCCGGGAACGTATTCACCGCAGCGTTGCTGATCTGCGATTACTAGCGACTCCGACTTCATGAGGTCGAGTTGCAGACCTCAATCCGAACTGAGACCGGCTTTTTGGGATTCGCTCCACCTTGCGGTATCGCAGCCCTTTGTACCGGCCATTGTAGCATGCGTGAAGCCCAAGACATAAGGGGCATGATGATTTGACGTCATCCCCACCTTCCTCCGAGTTGACCCCGGCAGTATCCCATGAGTTCCCACCATTACGTGCTGGCAACATAGGACGAGGGTTGCGCTCGTTGCGGGACTTAACCCAACATCTCACGACACGAGCTGACGACAACCATGCACCACCTGTATACCGACCTTGCGGGGCGACCATTTCTGGCCGTTTCCGGTATATGTCAAGCCTTGGTAAGGTTCTTCGCGTTGCATCGAATTAATCCGCATGCTCCGCCGCTTGTGCGGGCCCCCGTCAATTCCTTTGAGTTTTAGCCTTGCGGCCGTACTCCCCAGGCGGGGAACTTAATGCGTTAGCTGCGACACGGAGACCGTGGAATGGTCCCCACATCTAGTTCCCAACGTTTACGGCATGGACTACCAGGGTATCTAATCCTGTTCGCTCCCCATGCTTTCGCTCCTCAGCGTCAGTTACGGCCCAGAGATCTGCCTTCGCCATTGGTGTTCCTCCTGATATCTGCGCATTCCACCGCTACACCAGGAATTCCAATCTCCCCTACCGCACTCTAGTCTGCCCGTACCCACTGCAGGCCCGAGGTTGAGCCTCGGGTTTTCACAGCAGACGCGACAAACCGCCTACGAGCTCTTTACGCCCAATAATTCCGGACAACGCTTGCACCCTACGTATTACCGCGGCTGCTGGCACGTAGTTAGCCGGTGCTTTTTCTGCAGGTACCGTCACTCCCAGGAAAACCCAGTCGCTTCTTCCCTACTAAAAGAGGTTTACAACCCGAAGGCCTTCGTCCCTCACGCGGCGTTGCTGCATCAGGCTTGCGCCCATTGTGCAATATTCCCCACTGCTGCCTCCCGTAGGAGTCTGGGCCGTGTCTCAGTCCCAGTGTGGCCGGTCACCCTCTCAGGCCGGCTACCCGTCGTCGCCTTGGTGAGCCATTACCTCACCAACTAGCTGATAGGCCGCGAGCTCATCCTTGACCAAAATTCTTTCCACCCCAGAAGATGCCTTCCAAGGTAATATCCGGTATTAGCTACAGTTTCCCGCAGTTATCCCAGAGTCAAGGGCAGATTGCTCACGTGTTACTCACCCGTTCGCCACTGATCCAAGGAGCAAGCTCCTCTTCACCGTTCGACTTGCATGTGTTAAGCACGCCGCCAGCGTTCGTCCTGAGCCAGGATCAAACTCTCCGTAAATGTTTGAATAGCTACCCGCCCCATATAAATACGAAACGAACGCCCATCTAGTGCACCCACCAACCGGAATAGGCTGAGAAGATGCAAGTTTGAAACTGACAAGAACAAATCATTACTGACTTGCTTTGTTTAGTTGCCTAGTCCAAAGACCAGGACTTGTTCAATATTATTTCCAAAGGAATCTCCCAGCTGCACCCCGCTAGAAACGGGCCACAACCACGAGGTTTTTGGCATTTGACATTGTGCACGCTGTTGAGTTCTCAAGGATCGGACGCACCCGACATCAGGCCCTGTTCTGGGCTGTCGCTCCGGGGCAACTTGTCTAACTTAGACCCTCCAACCAGTCCCTGTCAAATCGAGGAAACACCCAGTTTCAGACGCAAAACAGCGACCAAAACCACGCGACTCAACCAACCAGAAACAGCAAGAAGGACTTACAATCCTAGCCCAACACAGACGCACTTGAAACAAGCACCCTACATTGATCTGGCTAGAAGATGGTCCCACATGAGGCCGGAAAGCACTACGGCTTTCCGCACCTTTGGGGTACGTATAGATACGTTACGGCCAGACCACCCACCCGTCAAAACGCCCCCCACCCGGGCGTGTCGCACCGCTCCGCAACCACTCGCCGGCCTTCACGGCCGCAGACCAGCCCGCGCTGGTCGACGGCGATCTCGACAAGCTCGATCGACGGAATGGGGCGTTTTAGAGACCGGCCCGCGCTCTACTCATGAACCGATCCACCGAGAAAGCCGGGCCCACCTTCGGGAACCGGGCCCACGATAGAACATGGGCCCGCTTTCCGGGCCCGAGCCCGAGCCCCGAACCTATCCATGGATGGACCGACCGGGGCTGGCTGCGGGTGACGGGGTAAGGCGGGGTGCCACACCCCACTGGAGACGGCTAAGTCGCGGGGGCCTCGGCGACGAAGAGCTCGCTCACGGAGTTGTAGTACTGGTCGGTTCTCCCCTTGTGCGTCATACCGATGCGCAGGCAGACCCGTTGCGACGGACGATTGCTCGGGGTGGTCACGGCCACCACCCGGTCGAGTCCCGTCTTCCACCCTTCGGCCAGTACAGCGGATGCCGCCTCGGTCGCGTAGCCGTGGTGCCACGCGTTCGGGTGAAAGTGCCAGCCGATCTCGGTATCCCCCGACGGTTCAAGCGGCGTGACCGGGCTCGAAGCTGGAATCGACTTGAGCAGCAGGTTCCCGAAGATTTCGCCGGTGTCAGCATCTGTTACGGCCCTGATGGCGTGAATGGGGTGTTCCATTCCCTGCCACCGGGTGATCACGGCGATCGCCTCGGCGCGGTCGGTCATCACCCGCGGATGCAACCCGATGTGTTGCTGCACGGACCACAACGAGTACAACCCGAAGACGAAGTCGGTGTCATCGAGGGTCCAGGGGCGCAGCAGCAGGCGTTCGGTTCGAAGAGTGTCCACGTCGACATCTTGCCACCCACACCTGCCCGACCCCTGCACCGAGCTCGCGCCTCGAAACAGCTACTCGACGAAAATGCCGGCGAGCGTCTTCTTGCCGCGACGCAGTACAGCCACTCCCCCGGGAAGCACCGATCCTTCGACGGTCAGGTCGACGCTGGTGACCTTCTCGTTGTTCAGGTAGACCCCGCCCTGCTGCACCGCGCGGCGCGCGTCACCGAGACTCTTCGACAATTCCGTGTCGACGAGCAACTGCAATACGGTGGCGTGCGGCGCCGTCGTGGTGTGCGGAAGTTCGCGCAGCGCGGCCTCGAGGGTATCGGGGTCGAGTTCAGCAAGGTCGCCCTGACCGAACAGCGCCTCGGCGGCGTGGATGGCAGCATCCGTCGCCGCCTGGCCGTGCACGAGGCTGGTCACCTCGAGGGCGAGTCGGCGCTGCGCTTCCCGGCGGAACGGTTCGTTTTCGACAAGCTCGGCGAACCGATCGATTTCGATCCGTGACAGAAACGTGAACACCTTGAGCCGAAAAACCACGTCGGCATCGTCAGTGTTGAGCCAGAACTGATAAAAGGCGTAGGGGCTCGTCAGGTTGGGGTCCAGCCAGACCGCGTTGCCCTCACTCTTGCCGAATTTGGTGCCGTCGCTGTTAGTGATGAGCGGCGTGCCGATCGCGTGCACGCTGCCGCTTTCGGCCCGACGGATGAGATCGGTTCCGCTCGTGAGATTGCCCCACTGATCGCTGCCACCGGTCTGCAACACACAGTTGTAGCTGCGGAACAGTTCGAGGTAGTCCAGGCCCTGCAGAATCTGGTAGCTGAATTCGGTGTAGCTAATGCCGGCATCAGAATTTAGCCGCGCGCTGACAGCATCCTTTTTGAGCATCGTGCCAACGCGGTAGTATTTGCCGATTTCCCGCAGAAAATCGATCGCGGAAAGCGGTGCGGTCCAGTCCAGGTTGTTCACCAGGGTGACGGCGTTATCGCCCTCTGAGCTCAAGAACCGCGAAACCTGGGCCTGCAGGTAGCCGACCCATTCTGCGACGGTATCGGTTGGGGTCAGCGTGCGCTCGGCGGTCGGGCGCGGATCCCCGATGAGTCCCGTGGATCCGCCGACCAGTCCAAGCGGATGATGCCCGGCCAGCTGCAGGCGCCGCATTAGCAGCAGCTGCACGAGATTGCCGAGGTGCAAGCTCGGCGCGGTCGGGTCGAATCCGCAGTAGTAGGTGATCGGACCGCCATCGAGCAGCGCTTTGAGCTCGGTCTCGTCGGTGGAGACGTGCACGAGGCCGCGCCAGTTGATCTCCTCCCAGACGGAATCGAAAGAGGGATCGTTGGTCTGCTGGGCGAGGATGGTGGGGTCTGACACGCGTTCAGATTACCAGCCGTGGCGGCCTCGACGAGTTGCGGGCGGCATCCGCTCGTCTCAAAGAGCAATTTAGTCTAAAACCTATATCTCATTTGATTTAGTCTGTGACCTGAATTATACTGAGTGCAGGACGGAGCCTCAGCCCATGTTTGTCATCACCGCTGACCAGATTGACAGCCGCAACGATCACGATCGAGCGCGGGAGATGATCGCGCGACTCGTGGACCAGAGCCCGCACGCATATAGTCTGCCGCCCGACCAGACGGCGGGCGATGAGATCCAATTGCTTGTCTCGACGGCCCGGCCAACGCTCAACGCCATTCTCACGCTACACCGTTCCGGCCACTGGAGCGTCGGACTCGGGGTGGGCACCGTACGCACTCCCCTGCCGGCGTCGACACGGCAGGCCACCGGTGGCGCGTTCATCGCAGCCCGCGAGGCCGTACTTCGGGCCAAGAAGACAGAGACGCACTTTGCGCTCGACGTCGGTCAAACGGATGCCGCAGCCCCCGGCATCGAGGCACTCCTCACCATGCTCCTGCTGCTGCGTCAACGCCGCTCCCCGCAGGGCTGGCAGGCCGGTGATCTGTTCGAAAGCGGACTGGCCCAGACCGACATCGCGGACAGGCTCGGCATCACCACCGGGGCGGTGAGCCAGCGGCTCAAAGCGGCGCAGTACCGGGTCGAGCAGGCCGCACGGCCGGCGTTGGTTAGGCTGCTAGAGCAACTCGATGCTGGCCCGAACACCGGCCCGAACGAAACGGAACCCGCATGACTTTCACCGTTCTCACGTTTCTGTACTGGGTCGTCCTACTCCTGGTCACCCTCGCCGCGCTCACCAGCGCCGCGATCGCCTTCAAGTTGCATCGGCAGCTCTACGCCGTCGCCGCCATCGCTGGACTGGCCGTCGCGCTGGTGTTGGCCGCTGTCCCCGTCGGGCCCGGCCCGAGCGCTTTCGGCATTGTGCTCGGCATGCTGGCCCTGGCCCTCGCCGTCATCGGCGGCGGCCCCGTCGCGGTACTCGCCCTCGATCTCGCCACCAACAACTCGGTGCCGCCGGGCCAGCACGGTGGAATCATGGTTCTGAACGCCGGAAAACCGGCCCCGACCATGGCCGGGATCAGTGATCCGGAGACCCACGAGGTGCTGCGCGGGGGTGTGACCATCGGCATCCTGGAACGTCTCGCCGTGGCCGGCGCTATTCTGGCTGGCTTCCCCGAGGCCATCGCCGTCGTCGTCGCCATCAAGGGTGTCGGCCGGTTCACCGAGCTGGCCGCGGCAGAATCGCGTGAGAGGTTCATCATCGGCACCCTGTCAAGCCTCACCTGGGCCTGTGCCTGCGCCGCCCTCGTGCCGATGGCACTGGTCTAGCGCCGCTCTTTTCGACGGCCTGAACGGATGCCTCCCCCGGCATCCAAAACCACCACGAGGACTCGATTCCAAGCGCCAACCCCACTGACTTTCCAGCCGGGCCGGACGCGTTCGGCACGGTTACCGGCTGAGCTCCGCCGTCAGGTCGCGTACCCGGTTGACCAGGTGGGCCCGCTGCTCGGCGACGCGCACCGGCGCGGTTCCGCCGGCGCCGTCGCGGCTGTCGACCGATCCGCGGATGGTGAGCACCTCGCGCACCTCCGGAACGAGGTGCGGCGAAATCGCCAGCAGCGCCGCGTCGTCGACCTCGTGCAGGTCGAGTCCGTTCGTCTCGGCGAACTTCACCAGCGAACCGGTGATCTCGTGCGCATCACGGAACGAAACGTGGCGTTTGACCAGCCATTCGGCGACATCCGTGGCGAGGGAGAACCCCTGCGGCGCGAGCTCGGCCATCCGCTCGGTGTGGAAGGTGAGTGTCGCGACCATGCCGGTGAAGGCGGGCAACAGTACTTCGAGGGTCTGGATCGAGTCGAAGACCGGCTCTTTGTCTTCCTGCAGGTCGCGGTTGTAGGCGAGCGGCAGGCCCTTGAGCGTGGTGAGCAGCCCGGTGAGGTTGCCGATCAGGCGGCCCGACTTGCCGCGAGCGAGCTCGGCGATGTCTGGATTCTTCTTCTGCGGCATGATCGAGGACCCGGTGGAATAGGCGTCGTCGAGGGTGACGAACCCGAATTCGCGGGTGTTCCAGAGAATGATCTCTTCGGCCAGCCGCGACATGTCGATGCCGATTTGAGCGGTGATGTAGGCGAATTCGGCGACCAGGTCGCGGCTCGCGGTGCCGTCGATGGAGTTCTCAACCACGGCGGCGAAGCCCAGGTCGACGGCGACGAGATGCGCGTCGAGACCGAGGGTATTGCCGGCGAGGGCGCCTGAACCGTAGGGGGACGCATCCGCTCGCCGGCCCCAGTCCGCGAAGCGGTCGAGGTCGCGCACGAGTGGCCAGCAGTGCGCCAGCAGGTGGTGGGCGAGCAGCACCGGCTGGGCGTGCTGCAGGTGGGTGCGGCCGGGCATGATGGCCCCGGAGTGCGCTTCGGCCTGAGCGGCGAGGGCGTCGATCAGTTCGATGACGAGGGAGGCGAGAATGGCGGCGTGGTCGCGCAGCCACATGCGCACAAGCGTTGCGACCTGGTCATTGCGGCTGCGGCCGGCGCGAAGTTTGCCGCCGACCTCGACGCCGATGATGTCGATGAGGCCACGTTCAAGGGCCGAGTGCACGTCTTCATCGGCTTCGGCTGGCAGAAATTCGCCGGACACGACGGCGCGCTCGAGTTGTTCGAGCGCGCCGACCATCTGGGTCAATTCGGTGTCGGTGAGATATCCGGCGGCGGCGAGGGCCCTAGCATGCGCGCGGCTGCCCTGCAGGTCGTATTCGGCCAGCATCCAGTCGAACTGGGTCGACTTGCTCAGCCGTGCCAGTTCCGGCGACGGTCCCCCGGCGAAACGGCCGCCCCAGAGGGCACCAGCTCGGCCGGCGCGGTTTTTCTCACTCGACACGGATGCCCTACTTCGCGGCGGCGTCGCGTCGTGCGGCGACCTTGCTCGGCAGCGACCACAGCTCGATGAAGCCCTTCGCCATGGTCTGGTCGAAGGAGTCGCCGGTGTCGTAGGTGGCGAGGTTGAAGTCGTACAGGCTGGTCGTGCTCGAACGCCCCGTGACGACGGCAGTGCCGGCGTGCATTTTTAAACGGATGTCGCCGGTCACGTACTTCTGAGTGTCCTCGATGAACACGTCGAGGCTCTTCTTCAGGCCGGAGAACCACAGGCCGTCGTAGACGAGCTCGGCCCATTTGCTCTCGACGCCGCGCTTGTAGCGGGCGACGTCACGTTCGACGGTCATGTTCTCTAGCTCTTCGTGGGCGGCGATGAGCGCCATTCCCGCGGGGGCTTCGTAGATTTCACGGCTCTTAATGCCGACCAGACGGTCCTCGACGATGTCGATGCGACCGACACCCTGGTCGCCGGCGAGACGGTTCATGAGCTGGATCATCTGCAGCGGGGTGACCTTCTTGCCGTCGATGGCGACGGGCACACCCTGCTCGAAGGAGATGACGACCTCGGTCGGGGCGCGGGTGACCGACGGGTCCTGCGTGTAGGTGTACAGGTCTTCGATCGGCGCGTTCCACGGATCTTCGAGGAATCCGGTCTCGACTGCGCGACCCCAGACGTTCTGGTCGACCGAGTACGGGCTCTTCTTGGACTGCACGATGGGCAGGTCATGCTTGGCGGCGTACTCGATGGCTTTGTCGCGGGTCAGCGCGAAGTCGCGGACCGGGGCGAGCGAGGTCAGCTCGGGGGCGAGCGCGGCGACGGCGGCTTCGAATCGAACCTGGTCGTTGCCCTTACCGGTGCAGCCGTGGGCGACGCTGTCGGCGCCGAGTTCCTTGGCGGTGGAGGCGAGGTACTTGGCGATCAGCGGGCGGCTGATGGCTGAGACCAGCGGATAACGCTTCTGGTACAGGGCGTTGGCCTTGAGTGTCGGGATGATGTAGTCGTTGGCGAACTCGTCCTTGGCGTCGATGACGATGGATTCGACGGCGCCGCAGTCGAGGGCGCGCTGACGGATTACGTCCATGTCTTCGCCCTCCTGTCCGACGTCGACGGCGAGGGCTACAACCTCTTTGCCGGTGGCATCTTTGAGCCAGCCGATGCCGACCGAGGTATCCAGTCCCCCCGAGTATGCGAGTACAACGCGTTCCGCCATGGTTCTCCCTAAAATCTTGATCTGTCTAAAGTTTACGTGCTGTGGCGCGGCCCCCGGTCGCCCGGTCGCCCGCCCGCTTCTCTCACTCTTTCCGGGCCCAGGCCCGGTCAGAAAGCATGAGAGCGGATGGCCGCGATCGGGTCGGTCAGGCCGCGTTGTGGGCGAGCAGCCAGACCAACAGCGCCTTCTGGGCGTGCAGGCGGTTCTCCGCCTCGTCCCAGATGATGCTCTGCGGGCCGTCGATGACGTCGGCGGTCACCTCGTAGCCGCGGTCGGCCGGCAGGCAGTGCATGAAGTGCGCGCCCGGCTTGGCCAGGCTCATCAGTTCCGCGTCGACCCGGTACTGGCCGAGGTCGCCGAGGCGCGCGGCCTTCTCCTCTTCCTTACCCATCGACACCCAGGTATCGGTGATGACCACATCGACACCGGTGACGGCCTCGCGCGGGTCAGTGAACAGCGCGACCGAGCCGCCGGTCTGGGCGGCGATGGCGGTCGCATCCGCTACGACCTGATCGGTGGGGGTGTACCCGACCGGCGACGCGATACGCACGTGCATCCCCGCAGTCGCGCCGGCGAGCAGGTAGGACTGGCCCATGTTGCAGGCGCCGTCGCCGAGAAAGGCGAGGATCTGGCCGGCCAGGTCGCCGCGGTGTTCCCGGATGGTGAGCAGGTCGGCGAGCAGCTGGCAGGGGTGAAAATCATCGCTGAGCGCGTTGATGACCGGCACCGTGGTACCGAGCGCCATTTCTTCGAGTCCGGCCTGACCGTAGGTGCGCCAGACGATTGCGGCGACCTGGCGTTCCAACACGCGAGCGGTGTCGGCGGCGGTTTCCTTGCCGCCGAGCTGGCTGTTCGCGGTGCTGATGATGAGCGGGCTGCCGCCGAGGTCGGCGATGCCGACCGCGAAGGACACCCGGGTGCGGGTCGAAGACTTGTCGAAAATGACCGCCACGGTCTGCGGGCCATTGAGCGGGCGCACCGCGAATCGGTCTCGCTTCAGCTCCAGGGCCAGGTCGAGAATCTCGGCCTGTTCGGCCGGGGAGATGTCGTCGTCGCGCAGGAAATGGCGGGTCACGGTGTCACTTTCGGTTGGAATGCTTTTAGCGGGCAAGCGGATGCCGCTCCAGCGGCCCCGCACGGTTCCCAGCAAGCACAGAGGGATTCGTCCAGCCTAGAGGCTGGCCAGGGCTCGCCCGAACCGGTCCTGGAAGTCGGCGAGTTCGGTGTCACCCACGATCAGCGGTGGGGCGATTCGAATGCTGGTCTCATTGGCGGCGTTGACGATCAGGCCCTCGGCCAAAGCGGCAGCTCCCAGCTTCAACGCGACCGGTTCGGTCAGGCCGATGCCGAGCAGCAGTCCGCGCCCACGCACTTCCTCGATCCAGGGAGACTTGAAACCGAGAATGATCTCGCGCAGCTGCTGGCCCCTTAAGGTGGCGTTGGCGGCGAGATCGTCGCGTTCGATCACGCCGAGCACCGCGTTCGCGGTCGCGGTCACCAGCGGATTCCCGGCGAAGGTCGAGCCGTGCTGGCCACGGCGAAACAGTTCGGAGGCCCAGCCAAAGGTGACGAGCGCACCAATGGGAACACCGCCGCCCATCCCTTTGGCGATGGTGACAGCATCCGGAAGAATGTCGGCGTGGTTGTAGGCGAACCAGGCGCCGGAACGAGCGATGCCGGTCTGGATCTCATCGAGGATGAGCAGCACACCGTGCTCGGTGCACAGCTCCCGCGCACGCTTCAGATAGCCATCGGGCAGGTCGATGACGCCGGCCTCGCCCTTGACCGGTTCGAGAAACAGTGCGGCGACGGTGGTGTCGATGGTCGCTTCGAGTGCCTTGATCGTGCTGTCGATGTGTTCGACGCCGCCGGGAACCGGTTCGAAGGCCTCGCGCATGTGCGGTTTGCCGGAGAGCGCGAGGGCTCCCATGGTGCGACCGTGGAAGGAGTCGTGCAGCGAAATAATGCGGTTGCGGTGGCCCTTATTGTTGAGGCGGGCCAGTTTGAACGCGGCCTCGTTGGCCTCGGCGCCGGAGTTGCAGAAGTAAACCCGACCTTCGTCGCCGGCGCCGGTGATGCGCTTGAGACGTTCGGCCAGCTCGATCTGCGGCGGCGTGGCGAAATAGTTGGAGACGTGGCTGATCGTGCCGATCTGCTTCGTGACGGCGGCGACGACCTCGGGGTGGGCGTGGCCGAGCGAGTTCACGGCGATGCCGGCCAGAAAGTCGAGGTACTGGGTGCCTTTTTCGTCCCAGACATAGCAGCCCTCACCGCGCACGAGCATGGCCAACGGCGGGCTGAAGGTTTTCATCATCGCGTCGGCGAAACGGTCTTGCCAGGGATGTTGAGTCATGCGGGTACTACCTCCGTGCCGATGCCGCTTCCAGTAAAAATTTCGAGCAGGATCGAGTGCGGCACTCGCCCGTCGATGATCGCGGCCTTGGCGACGCCGCCCTCGACGGCGTCGAGGCAGGCGGTCATTTTGGGGATCATGCCTGATTCCAGCTGCGGAAGCAGACCGCGCAGCTCGACCACGTCGATGATCGACACCAGCGAATCCCGGTTCGGCCAGTCTCGGTAAAGCCCGGCGACGTCGGTGAGAATCACGAGCTTCGCCGCGCCGAGCGCGATCGCGAGTGCGGCAGCAGCAGCGTCGGCGTTGACGTTGAGGGACTGGCCGGGGACATCCGTATCGGGGGCGATCGACGAGACCACCGGGATGCGGCCTGCCGCGAGCTGGGCGAGCACCGCTTCGGGGTCGACGTCGATGACGTCGCCGACCAGTCCGAGGTCGACTTCTTCGCCGTCGATGACCACGCCGCGACGTCTTCCGCGGAACAGGCCGGCGTCTTCGCCGGACAGTCCGGCGGCGAGCGGACCGTGCTGGTTGATGTGGCTGACCAGGTCGCGGTTGATCTGGCCGGTGAGCACCATGCGCACCACGTCCATCGCTTCGGGCGTGGTCACCCGGTAGCCGCCGCGAAACTCGCTCTCGATGCCGAGGCGCTTGAGCATGGCCGAGATTTGCGGGCCGCCGCCGTGCACGACGACCGGGCGAATTCCGGCGTAGCGCAGGTAAACCATGTCCTCGGCGAAGGCGCGTTGCAGCTCTTCGCTGACCATGGCGTTGCCGCCGAATTTCACGACGATGATCTGGTCGTGAAAGCGTTTGAGCCAGGGCAGCGCTTCGATCAGCGTCGCGGCTTTGACGGATGCTTCGGCCTGGCTGGTTTCGTCTGCGTGGGTGATGTCGGTCATATTCAGCTCGAGTACGCGCTGTTCTCTTCGACGTAATCGTGGGTGAGGTCGTTGGTCCACAGCGTGGCCGTTTCACTACCCGCGTGCAGGTCGATCAATACAGTCACGGCGCGGCCCGAGAGGTCGACGAGTTCGCGCGGCTGGTCGGGCTCCCCCGCTGTGCAGACCTGCACACCGTTGATGGCGACATCGATGCCGTAGGGGTCGAATGCGGCGTCCTGAACCGGTACCGTTCCGACGGCGGCGAGCACTCGGCCCCAGTTGGGGTCGTTGCCGAAGATGGCCGACTTGAACAGGTTGCTACGCGAGACCGCACGGGCCACGGTGACGGCTTCGTCGTCGGAGACGGCGTTGGTGACCGTGATCGCCACGTCGTGCGCGGCGCCCTCGGCGTCACCCTGCAGCTGCAGGACCAGGTCGCGGCAGGTGTCGGTGAGCGCTTTGCTGAATTCCGCGTGGTCGGTGGGGACGGCACTCGCCCCGGAGCAGAGCAGGCTCACGGTGTCGTTGGTCGACATGCAGCCATCGGAATCGAGGCGGTCGAAAGTGACCCGGGTCGCCGCGCGGAGCGCAGTGTCGAGGTCGGTCGAGCTGAGCACGGCGTCGGTCGTGATGACGACGAGCATCGTGGCCAGTCCCGGCGCGAGCATACCGGCACCCTTGGCCATTGCGCCAATGCTCCAGCCGTGAGGCGAGGTGTGGGAGGCCTGCTTCGGGCGAGTGTCGGTGGTCATGATAGCCTGCGCGGCCAGGAGGCCGGCTTCGGGCGTGGTGGCGGCATCCGTTTTGATGGCGAGGGTAGCGTCCCAGACGCCGGCGGTGACGAGGTCGAGGTCGAGCTGTTCTCCGATCAGCCCGGTGGAGCAGACCAGTACGTCGCCGGAGGAGATGTCGAGGCGCGTGGCGACCGCTTCGGCGGTGGCATGGGTGGTCTGGAAGCCGATGCTGCCGGTATAACAGTTGGCGCCGCCCGAGTTGAGCACGATCGCGCTGACCCGGCCGTCGCTCATGACCTGGGTGCTCCAGATGACGGGGTTGGCCTGGCAGCGGTTGCTCGTGAACACGGTCGCGGCGTTCTGCAGCGGACCGAGATTTTGCACGAGGGCGAGGTCGAGCCCGCCGGACTTTTTCAGGCCGGCGGTGACACCGGCAGCAGCAAAACCGGCGGGAAGGGTGACACTCACGGAGCAACTCCATTCAGGGTCAGACCGAGCGTTTCGGTCAGGCCCAGGGCAATGTTGGCGGATTGGATGGCAGCGCCGGCGGTGCCCTTAACAAGATTATCGATGGCGGTGATCGTGACGACCCGGCCGGCTGCTACGTCGACGGCCAGGCCGATCAGGGCTGTGTTCGCGCCGATAACGTCAGCCGTGCGCGGAAAGTGCCCCTCGGGCAGCAGGTGCACGAACGGTTCGTCGGCGTAGGCGCTCTGCCAGGCGGCACGCACGACCGCGGCGCTGGTGCCCGGCACAATTCGAGCGGTCGCGGTGGCGAGGATACCGCGAGCCATCGGCACGATCACCGGGGTGAACGAGATGGTGGCGTTGGTTTCGGAGCCGGCCCAGCGCAACGACTGCACGATCTCGGGAATGTGCCGGTGGGTGCCGCCGACGGCGTAGGGGTTGGCCGAGCCGAGGATCTCGGCCGCGAGGTTGGGTAGCTTCAGGCTCTTGCCGGCACCGCTCGGGCCGACGGCGAGCACCGCGACTAGGTCCTGCGCCTCGATCACGCCGGCCTGGATGCCGGGAGCCAGGGCGAGGGCGACCGTGCTGGCGTTGCAACCGGGGGCGGCGATGCGGCGGGCACCGACCAGTCGGTCGCGCTGCTTGCCGGTGCCGATCAGCAGTTCTGGTACGCCGTAGCTCCAGGCGCCAAAGTAGTCGCCGCCGTAGAACGCGGCCCAGTCGTCGGGGTTCTCGAGGCGATGGTCGGCGCCGCAATCGATGACGAGGGTGTCGGCCGGCAGGTGCGCGGTCAGCTCGCCGGATTTTCCGTGCGGCAGGGCGACGAAGACGACGTCATGCCCGCTGAGGTTTTGCGGGGTCGTGTCGACCAGGGTCAGGTGGGCGAGGGAACGCAGCGATGGTTGCACATCGATGAGGAGCTGCCCGGCATTGCTGTGCGCGGTGACCGTGCGCACCTCGAATTCGGGGTGTCCGGCGAGCAGCCGCAGCAGTTCGCCGCCCGCATACCCGCTCGCGCCCGCCACTGCCACCGAAAAAACCATGGGTTAAACCTAGCGCGGCCCCGGCGGCCCCGGTTCCGCATCGGCGCGCGGCGTCATGCGCGAGTTCGGTGCGGTCCCGGCCGCATCCGAACGCTGCACCTCGCAGCCCGAACAGCGGATGCCGCGGGCCGACCCCGCAGGGTCGGGCCGCGGCATCCGCTCACCAGCGTTTACTCGCGCAGGGTCGCGCCGAACCGGTCGGCCGCGAGAGCGACACCGGCCAGGCGCGCAGCGCTGGCTTCGGCAGCGGTCAGCGTGCGTTCCTCACCGCGAAAACGCAGCGCGAAGGTGAGTGATTTCTGGCCGGGTTCGACTCCGGCACCGCGGTAGTCATCGACCAGTTCGATGCTCTCGAGCAGGTCACCGGCGCCCTCCGCCACGGCCGCACGCAGGTCAGCAGCCGGCACGGAGGCCGCCACGACGAGCGAGAGGTCCTGGGTGGCGGCGGGCATCGTGCGGATCGGCGTGACCGTATTGATCACTCCGGCCTGCGCGAAGACGAGCGCGAGGTTAATCTCTGCGACGGCGACGACTGCGGGCAGGTCGTAGTCGTCGGCTACCGCGGGCAGTAGTTCGCCGGCAAATCCAACCGACACCGTGGCGGCGGTGCCCGGAGCAGCGACGAACAGTTCGGCGGTGCGCCCGGGGTGCATCGCCGGGTGCCGACCCTGGCGAACCTCGATGCGCACCCCGGTGGCCAGCGCCACCTGCTGCACGGCGGCCAGCGCCGACTGCCAGCCGGCGGCGACGGCAGCCTGGCCCGGCTGGTGCCGCACGTCGTTGCCGATGAGAACGACGCCGACCAGAAGCGGCTGCGGCACAATCCCCGCGTTCAGCGCCGCCTCATCCTGCGTGCTCGGACGTGCGGCCCCGGCGGGAAGCACAGCCATGCCGTAGCTCACCCCGGCCACGGGCCGAAAGACCAGGCCCTGCTCGTAGATGGCCACATCGACGAGCCCGCGAGAACGGTTGCGGTGCGCGATCTGCAGCATTCCGGGCAGGATCGAGGAGCGCAAGTACGGCGCCTCACCGTCGAGCGGGTTGGCGACCTTCATCTGGGGCACCGCGACCGGGGCAGCGGATGCCGCAGCACCGTCGGTGCTGTCAGTATCCGTCTGCGACGGCACGACGGCCACACCGAACAGGTTGTTCGCCTGCTCGGAGACGAACGGATAGGTCAGCACCTCACTGTGGCCGGTGGCGGCGAGGGTCTGCGCGACCGTGCGGCGCAGCGTCTGGGTGTGCGTCAGGCCGCGGCCGGGCGGCGCGACCGGCAGAACCGAGGGAATCTTGTCGTATCCGACAATGCGGGCGACCTCCTCGGCCAGGGTCCACTTGTCGGTGAGGTCAGGGCGCCAGCTCGGCGGAGTGACCTGCAGGTCGCCGTCGGCTTCCTCGAGGGAGGCACCGACGTCGACCAGGGCAGCACGCACCTCGTCGCCAGTGTAGGCAAAGCCGATCAGGCCCGACACGAATCCGGTCGGCAGCAGAATCGGCTGTGCGGCCGGCGCCTCGTTGTAAACCGACCCGAGGTTGTCGGCAACTCCCCCGGCAAGTTCCACCAGCAGCTGCACCACGCGGGCGGCGGCAACGGCAGCAACCTGCGGGTCGACGCCACGTTCGAACCGCTTGCTCGCCTCGCTAGGCAGCTTGTGGCGGCGGGCCGAGCGCGCAATGGACACCGGGTCGAAGTTGGCGGCCTCGACGAGCACATTGACGGTCTCCGAGCTGATCTCGGTGTTCGCCCCTCCCATCACTCCGGCCAGGCCTATTGGCCCGGATTCGTCGGTGATCAGCAGATCTTCGATGTTGAGCGTGCGGGTGACGGCGTCGAGCGTGGTGAATTTCTCGCCGGCGGTCGCGCGTCGCACGATGATGCCGCCGGCCAGCTTGTCGAGGTCGTAGCCGTGCAGCGGCTGGCCGAGCTCGAACATCACGTAGTTGGTCACGTCGACTACGAGCGAGATCGAGCGGATGCCGACCAGCCCCAACCGGGCGATCATCCAGGCCGGGGTTGGCCGGGTCGGGTCGACGCCGCGCACGACGCGGGTCACGAACACCGTCGCACCGGTCCGGTCCCGAATCGGGGCCTGGTCGTCGATCGTGACCGGGAACCGAGTGACCGGGGCCACGACGGTGAGGGCGAGTGCGGGGTCCCGAAACGGTACGCCGGTCGCGTGCGAATATTCGCGGGCGACGCCGCGAATGGAGAAGGCGTAGCCGCGGTCAGGCGTCACGTTGATCTCGACGGCGCTGTCGTCCAGGCCCAGCAGGGGGATGGCATCCGTTCCCACCGGGGCGTCGATGCCGAGCGATGACAGCAGCAGAATGCCATCGTGCTCGTCGCCAAGGCCGAGTTCACGGGCCGAGGCGATCATACCGTCGGAGACGTGGCCGTACGTTTTGCGGGCGGCGATCGGAAACGGTCCCGGCAGCGAGGCGCCGGGCAGGGTCACAACGACCTTGTCGCCGACGGCGAAGTTGTGCGCACCACAGATAATGCCGTGCACCGCCGGGCCGCCGTCGGCGGCGAGTTCACCCTCGGGGGCTACGCGCACCTGGCACCAGTTGATGGTCTTGCCGTTGCTCTGCTCTTCGCCGACGAATTCGAGTACCTCGCCGACCACGATCGGGCCGGACACCTCGAAGCGGTGGATGTCTTCTTCTTCGAGGCCGACACTGACGAGAGCGGCGTGCACGTCTTCCGGCGTCGTGCCGGGCGCGAGGTCGACGAATTCGCCGAGCCAGGACAGTGGTACCCGCATTAGATCGTCATCCCATACTGCTGGCTGAACCGGATATCGCCTTCGACCATGTCGTGCATGTCCTTTACGTCATTTCTAAACATCACTGCTCGTTCCACGCCGACGCCGAACGCGAACCCGGAGTACACCTCGGGGTCGATTCCGGCGGAGCGCAGCACGTTAGGGTGCACCATGCCGCAGCCGCCCCACTCGATCCAGCGCGCGCCGTCCTTGAAGGTCGGGTGCCAGACGTCGAGCTCGGCGCTCGGTTCGGTGAACGGAAAGTAGTTCGGGCGCAGGCGTACCTTGGCTTCGGGGCCGAACAAGGCCTGCACGAAGTGGTCGAGCGTGCCGCGCAGGTTCGCCATGGTGAGGCCCTTGTCGATGGCGATGCCCTCGATCTGGTGGAACACCGGCGTGTGCGTCGCGTCGAGCTCATCGGTGCGAAACACCCGTCCGGGCGCGACCACGTACACCGGAAGCTCGCGGCTGAGCAACGCGCGCAGCTGCACGGGCGAGGTCTGCGTGCGCAAAACGAGGTGGGCATCCGTCGGTTCGACGAAGAAGGTGTCCTGCATGGCGCGGGCGGGGTGGTCCTCGTCGAAGTTGAGCCCGTCGAAGTTGAACCATTCGCTCTCGAGCTCCGGTCCTTCGGCTACTTCCCAGCCCATGGCCACAAACACGTCGGCGGCCCGTTCGGTCAGCAGTGAAATCGGATGCCGCGCCCCGGCTTTCCAAGCGGATGCTGCGGCCGTCACGTCCACCGTTTCGGCGAGCAGCCGGGCGGCGGCTTCAATCGCACCGATCTCGTCTTCGCGGGCGGTCAGCGCCTTCGTGACAGCGCCGCGGGCCTGGCCGACGAGCTTGCCGGCGGCGGCCTTCTGGTTTCCGGGCACGCTGCGCATGAGCGCGTTGAGCTTCGACAACGGCGACGACTCCCCCGCGTGCTCGCTGCGCACACGCTTGAGCGCGGCGGTCGTAGTGGCGGCAGCGATGGCGGCTAATGCCGCGTCAACCGCGGCGTTGACGGCGTCTTCGGAGATCAACGGCTCCGGCTGAGCGGATGCGACGGCGTCAGGTGCCGCCGGATCGGATGGTGTGGTGGGCTCTGGGGGAACGCTGGGAACAGACACAAGGCCCAAGTTTAGCGGGCTTGCTACTGGCCTCTGCTCTGCGCACCCAGTGCGCGCGGGTCGACGAGGTTCGGGTCGATCGGCGGCGTAGGGTCGGGTTTGATGAGCTTGCCAGCCTGTGGCCCGGTGCGCTTGGCGATTCGGCGGGCCAGCCAAGACAGCGACAGGTTCATCGTCAGGTAGATGGCAAGCACGACGAAGAAGAACGAGAACTGGTATTGGTTGCCGAAGAAGGTACCCAGGTTGTAGTTTCCGGAGCGCATCAGTTCGGGGTAGCCGACCACAAAGGCCAGCGAGGTGTCCTTGAGCAGCACAACCAGCTGCGCGATGATGATCGGAAGCATCTGGCGAAACGCCTGCGGAAATTCGATGCGAAAACGCGTCGCGATCGGCGTCAGGCCGATGGCCAGCCCAGCTTCACGCTGTCCGCTCGGCAGGGCGTTGATGCCCGCGCGCAGGGCCTCGCCAATGATTGCACCGTTATAGACGGCCAGGGCGGCCACGCCGGCCCAGAACGAACCGGTAGAAAAGACCAGCAGGATGAACAGCATCATCAGCAGCACGGGCATGCCGCGGAAGAATTCGAGCACGATCGTGGTCGGGATGCGGATCCAGGCGGCGCCGGAGGAACGGCCGAAGGAGAAGAGAACGCCGATCACGAGGGCAAAAGCCGCCGCGACGAAGGCCATCCGCAGCGTGTTTAAGGCGCCGATGCCCAGGGTGCGCCAGACCTGCACGTCGTTGAGGACGTCCCAACGGGAGGCATCCCAGATGCCGGGCTGCACGGCCCCGTTGGCACTCGTCTTGGGAAGGCCCAAAACCACGATCAGGGTCAGCAAAGCACCAACAATGATGACGACGCCGACGACGGAGAAGATCTTGGAGCGGAAGCGGGCTCGGGGGCCGGGAACGTCGTAGAGCACGGAGGTCATCGGAGTACCGCCACCTTCTTCTCGATCCTGCCGGCGATGAAGCCCAAAGGAATGGTGATGATGAGGTAGAACGCGGCAACCGCGAGCAGGATCGCAATGACGGCGTCCCCACGATCGTTGGTGATACGGCGAGCCGCCCCGAAAAGTTCAAAGACGAAGAATGCGCCGGCGACCGAGGTGTTCTTGGCCAGGGCGATGAACACGTTGATCAGCGGGGGGATCACCATTCGGAACGCCTGCGGCAGAACGATAAAGGAGAGCGTCTGGCCAAAGGTCAGGCCGACACTACGGGCGGCCTCGGCCTGGCCCACGTGCACGCCGTTGACGCCGGAGCGCAGCGCTTCGGCGACGAACGGCGAGGTGTACACCGTCAGGCCGATCGCAGCGAGCTGAAAGTACCCCGGCGAGAATTGCAGGTAGGGCAGCAGGTAGGCGCAGAAGAACAACACGAGCGTGAGCGGTGTGTTACGCACAATTTCGGTGTAAACCGTGGCGAAGGCCCGGAGCGATGCCACGGGTGAGATGCGCATTGCGGCGACGAGCACGCCGAGGATGAATGCGCCCACGCCGGCGACAGCGAGGAGGCCCAGCGTGTTCCGGAAGCCTTCCAAGAACAACGGCAGGTTGTCGATAACTGCGTCCACAACTCACCTCCCCTTCTGTAGATGTAAAACTGTGTGAGCGACCGGATAGATCGTAGTGCGGGTTCACCCGGATGGCCCGTCCGTGAGACGAACGGGCCATCCGGACTGAGCGCGAGTGCGCTGCTGCTGCAATCGACCTAGTAGCGGTCGACGGCCGGCGGCTCTGGGGTGTCGAGAACGCTGCCCGCGGTGGCTTCCCAGGCTTTCACCCACGTTCCGTCTTCGTAGGAGGCTTCGAGTACATCGTTGATGAAGTTACGGAACTCCGTGTCTTCGAGCGCAACGCCGATACCGTAGGGCTCCTCGGTAAACGGGTTGTTGACGACCTCGAACTCATCACCGTTCTGGTCGGCGAGGCCCGCGAGAATCACGTTATCGGTGGTCACAGCGGCGACTTCGCCGCTGCGCAGCGGGCCGAGGCAGTTGGAATAAGCATCCGTGGCGATGATGTCCGTCGTGTACTCGGCGATGTTCTTCTCCGAAGTAGAACCGCTCACGGTGCAAACAGCCTTACCGGCGAGGTCCTCTGGGCCGGTAATGTCGGTGTTGCCCGCGAGCACGAGCAGGTCCTGCCCGGCCGAGTAATACGGTCCGGCGAAGGAGACGGATTCCTTGCGCGTATCGTTGATCGTGTAGGTGGCGACAACCATATCGACCTGGCCGTTGATGATGAACGGCTCGCGGTTCGCGGAGATGGTTTCGATCCAGTTGATGTTGTCGGCGCTGATTCCGAGCGCACCGGCGACGAGCTTGCCGATCTCGATGTCGAAGCCGATGGGGTCTCCCGTGCCCTTGAGGCCGAAGAGCGGCTGGTCGAACTTGGTGCCGATGGTGATCTCGCCGGCTTCGGCGAGGGCGGCCATGGTAGTTCCCGCTTCGAATTCGGGGGCGTCGGCTACGTCGACCGTGTCGGTGGTTGCCCCGGAGTCGGTGCAACCGCTGAGTACGAGTGCGCTGGCGAGGGCAAGGGCCGAAATTGCAAGGCCTTTTTTGAGTCTCATTTGTGTCTGCTCCTGATTGCTGTGAGGTGCTCTGGACGATCTTGCACACTGACTAGTGGACAAGAGATCTAGTGGAAGAAAGTTTTAGTGGTCGAGAATTTTGGAGAGGAAGTCCTGAGCGCGGGTGGTCTGCGGGTTCGTGAAGAATTCCTCCGGGGAGGTCTCCTCGACGATTTCGCCCTCCGCCATGAAGATGACGCGGTCTGCGGCCCTGCGGGCGAAGCCCATCTCGTGCGTCACGACGATCATGGTCATACCGTCGTTGGCGAGGTCGACCATGACCTCGAGCACCTCATTGATCATCTCCGGGTCGAGGGCACTGGTCGGCTCGTCGAGAAGGATGACCTTCGGATCCATGGCCAGGGCACGCGCAATGGCGACGCGCTGTTGCTGGCCACCGGATAACTGTGCGGGCATCTTCTGCGCCTGGTTGGCTACTCCGACACGGTCGAGCAGTGCCATCGCCTTCTTCTCGGCGTCGGCTTTCTTGAGGCCGCGCACCTTGATCGGACCGAGGGTCACATTTTCAAGCACGGTCTTGTGCGCAAACAGGTTGAAGGCCTGAAAGACCATGCCGACGTCCGCACGCAGGTGGGCCAGGGCTTTGCCCTCTTCCGGAAGCTTGACGCCATCGATGGTGATGACGCCGCCATCGATGGTCTCGAGGCGGTTGATGGCCCGGCAGAGCGTCGATTTTCCCGACCCACTTGGTCCGATCACGACGACCACCTCGCCGCGGTTGACTACGGCGTTGATGTTCTTGAGAACGTGCAGTTCTCCGTAGTGCTTGTTGATGTCCTTGACGACGACTAGCGGTTCGCCCCGACGAACGGTGATATTCGAGGTGGCCGGGGACGAATCTATTGGCTCCATACCCCCCAACTTAGAACAGATCACCGGATGAGGGGTGCCAAATTCCCGGACAGTAACGCATTTGTAACAGTCCAGGCATCCGTCGTCTGTGCTATGTAGCAGGTCAGCCGGCGGTCTCCGGCCGGGCACCGGCCGGCCCGTCCAGCGGCTCGGTCGCCGCAGAAAAAGGGTCGGCTCGGCCATGCCCGAGCACACTCGCCCCGGGCATGCCGGATGCCCGGACGGAGCAGTCCGGGCATCGAGTTTTTGTTCGGAACGGCAGGTCAGGCGCGCTGGGCGAACGCGCTTTCGTACAGGCAAACGGATGCCGCGGTCGCCAGGTTCATCGACTCAGCCTCGCCGTAGATCGGCACGCTGACGCTGCGGTCGACCCGGGCGAGGTCTTCATCGGTCAGGCCGCGGGCCTCGTTGCCGAACAGCCACACCGTCGGAGCGGCGAGCAGCCCCTCATTGCGGGCGGAAAGCAGGTCGGAACCCTTGATGTCGGCGGCGAACAGCTGCAGGCCGGCGGAGCGAGCACGGTCCAGCACGTCGGAGAGATCAGCCGCGATGGCGACAGGGAGGTGAAAAATGGAGCCGGTCGAGGAACGGATGACCTTGGGGTTGTACAGGTCAACGCTGCGACCGGTGAGGATGACGGCGTCCGCGCCAGCGGCATCCGCTGCCCGAATGATGGTGCCGGCGTTGCCGGGGTCGCGCACCTCTTCGAGAATGGCGACGAGCTTGGGGCCCGCGTTGAAGATCTTCTTGACCGAGGTGGGGAACTGGTGGCAGACAGCCACGAAGCCCTGCGGGGTGACCGTGTCGGCCATGGCCTCGAGTACCTCTTCGGAGACGAACTCCACCTCGACCTGGGCGTCGACGGCCTTCTGGGCCAGATCGGTATAGCGATCGAGCGCGGTCGGCGTGGCAAACAGCTCCACGACGAGCTCTGGGCGAAAGGTGAGGGCTTCTGAGACGGCCTGCGGGCCTTCGAGCAGAAAGAGACCGGACTCGAGGCGCGCGTCGCGCTTGGCAAGTTTTGCGACGGCACGGACGCGCGGTGAACGTGGATTATCAAGCATGTGGCAAGTTTACTTGCAGAAAAGGAGCGGGCGACCAGGTCGCCCGCTCCTCACTGTGGAACTCTGACCGATTCACCACGTTCACGCCCAGGAGGCAGCCGGTGGTGGTCAATCACGGTGAAGCATTACGCCTTGACGGCGACCTTCGGTGCCGACGTGTCGGCGGGAAGGGCTGCCTTGGCGCTCTCAACGAGGGCGGCGAACGTCGCTGCCTCGTTGACGGCCAGGTCGGCGAGGATACGACGGTCAACCTCGATGCCGGCCAGGCCGAGGCCCTGGATCAGACGGTTGTAGGTCAGGCCATTGGCGCGCGACGCAGCGTTGATCCGCTGGATCCACAGGCGACGGAAGTCACCCTTGCGTGCGCGACGGTCGCGGTAGCTATAGGTGAAGGAGTGAGTGAGCTGCTCCTTCGCCTTGGTGACCAGGCGTGAACGCTGTCCGCGGTAGCCCTTGGCGCGTTCGAGAATAACGCGGCGACTCTTGTGGGCGTTTACGGCCCTCTTTACTCTTGCCATTTTTTACAAATCCTTATTCGTTACGGGGGCCTGGTGTTACAGACCGAGAAGCTTCTTGATGACCTTCTGGTCTGACTTGGCCAGCACCTGGTCCTGGTTCAAACGGGACTTGCGCTGCGTGCTCTTGACTTCGAGGTTGTGACGAAGTCCGGCCTGCTGCTTCATGATCTTTCCGCTTCCGGTGACCTTGAAACGCTTCTTGGTTCCGGAGTGGGTCTTCATCTTAGGCATGTGGTTCCTCCTGTTTCGCTGCCTTGTCGGCAACCTTGTCTGCCTTATCGGCGACCTTGTCTGCCTTCTCGGCAGCCTTGTGGGCGTTGATCTCGGCCTTGGCTTCTGACTTGTTTTTCAACGGGCCAATCACCATGACCATGTTTCGACCGTCGATCATCGGAGTCGATTCCACGGAACCGTACTCGGCGACATCCTCGGCAAATTTTTGGAGCAGTCGTACGCCCTGATCAGGCCGGGACTGTTCACGGCCACGAAAAAGAATCATGGCCTTGACCTTGTCACCGCTCTTCAGGAAGCCTTCGGCGCGTTTGCGCTTGGTCTCGTAGTCGTGCGTATCAATCTTGAGACGGAAACGAACCTCTTTCAGGATCGTGTTCGCCTGGTTGCGCCTGGCCTCCTTGGCCTTTTGCGCAGCCTCGTACTTGAACTTGCCGTAGTCCATGATCTTGGCCACGGGCGGCTTGGCTTCGGGTGCAACTTCGACGAGGTCGAGGTCGGCATCCTGTGCCAGGCGCAGGGCAACATCAATCGCCACGACCCCGACCTGCTCGCCGTTGGGACCAACGAGACGAACTTCGGGGACGCGTATACGGTCATTTGTACGGGGATCGCTGATGCGTCTCTCCTCTTGGTTAACTTCGTGATCACAACCAGACAGCGGATGCCGCCTGGGGACGAAGAGAGAAAAATCACGCGATTTCCACGCCAACTTTTTCGTTGATGTGTTCCACACGGCACCCTGTCTACCCTCACGCTGCCACCTTCCCGAGGGAGGCGATAACGCGACGGCGGAGTGCAATCTACCCGGTAACCTTGATGAAGCGGTATGCGCGGGTGGGAGATTCTCCACTTTCGTACCGAGACTATTGTCTCGGAACCAAAGACAAGCCTAGCAGAGGAATGCAGTGAGCCCTAGTTTTGAGCAAGATACGGATTTTGAGCAGGATGCAGCACAGGCAACGCGCGATATCGCTGATGTGGCCGCTGTCGAGATCATCACCACGGCCGCGGTGCACCTGATGAGCGCGGCCGCCGTCAAGTGCGGGCTCGCCGACGATCCCGATGCCCAGATCGACCTTGACGAGGCGCGCAAACTGATCAGTGCTCTCGCCGGGCTGGTCACGGCTGCCGCTCCCGACATCTCCAGCCTTCATGCAGGAAGCCTACGCGACGGGCTGCGCTCACTGCAGCTGGCGTTCCGCGAGGCGTCCGCCTTTCCCGACGCGATCGGCGAAGGCCCCGGCGAGAAGCTCACCGGCCCGGTCAACTGATTCCTCCCCTCACGAACGGATGCCGCCGGTCACCCGACCGACGGCATCCGTTCTGCGCAGCTTGAGTCAGGTCTGGCAGTGCGGGCACCAGAATGTATTGCGCTGCTCGACATCGCTGCGACCGAGAGTGCTGCGTTGAATGTGGGTTCCGCAGCGTCGGCACGCCTGACCGCCTCGCCCGTAGACCCAGGTCTGGGTGCCGCGGCGCAGGTTGCCGGTGGTCGTGCGTTCGTCGCGGTCTTTATTGGCCAGGAGCAGGCGCCGGGCCAGGGCGACGAGTCCGGGGACGTCGGTAACCTCGGCCAGGGGCCGGGTCGGCAAGAGTCCGCGCAGAAAGCAGAGTTCGTTGACGTAGACGTTGCCGAGTCCGGCCAGATTGCGCTGGTCGGCGAGGGCCAGAATGACGGGTTGTTCGGGCCGAGCAGCGAGGCGAGTGGCCGCCTCGGCGCTGTTGACCGCACTCCATTCGGTGTCGAGCAGGTCGGGTCCGAGATAGCCGACCACCTCCGACTCGGCCCGGGTAGGAACCAGCTCCAGCACACCAAGCTCGAACCCGACCGCGACCCAGTCCAGGGTCTGCAGCACAATGCGCGCCTGGAACGCCGGCCGCTGCCACCGCGTGCCGGGCCGGTACAGGTGCCAGGCGCCCTCCATTTTCAGATGCGAGTGAATGCTCGTCTCGCCGACCCGGTGCAGTAGATGTTTGCCGCGACTGACGACCTCGTGCACGGTCTGGCCCGTAAGATCGGCGGTCGCGAAGGCTGGCACGCGGATGTCGCAGCCGGTGAGAATACTGCCGCGCAGCGCCTGGTCGAGGGTTCGGGCCGTGCGATAGACGGTATCGCCCTCAGGCACGAAGCCTCAGCCCTTTTGGAGTCTCGGTGAATCCCGCGGCGCGCAGAGCCGCACCCACCTCGGTGCCCATGACGAACACGCCGTTGGCCGTTTCGACCGCGATTTTCTGGATGCGACCCGTTGTGACCAGAGCAGCCAGGCTCGCCGTGGCGGCCGCGAGCGTGGCCTCATCCGTCTCGAAGGCAACCACGGTCTTGCCGCCGCGCTCGACGTAGAGCACGAGGGCGCCATCGACGAGCACGACGAGTGCACCCGCCTTCCGGCCCGGGCGATGGGTGGTGTCGCCGGGGAGCGCTGGCCACGGCAGGGCAGCACCGTACGCGTTCGCCGGGTCGGTCGCGGCCAAGGTCACCACGGCCGGATGCCCGACCGACGAGTCGGCTACCCCGGCGGCGAAGGTGCGCAGCCGGTCGATGGTGCCGCCGGTGGCGAACTGGGCAGCGCCGAGCCCCTCGATGAAGTAGCCGCGTCGGCAGCGCGCCATCTCCTCGAATCCGGTGAGCGTGCGGTAGACGAGGGAGAATCCGCCGATGACGCTCTCGGCCATGACCGCGCCGCGCGTCACTACTCCGTAGCGTTCGAGCAGGGTCTCCCCCAGGGCGTGCGCGCGGCGGGTCGGTGAGTCGTCGGCCACGGGCAGAATCGACCAGCGACCCGACACCGTCGGTGGTCCGCCGCGGCTCGCCAGGCTCGGCCGGGGCATCGACCGCCCGCGGTGCAGGCGTGCCCGGGGCACGGCCCGGCTCGGACGATGCGCGGTGTGACCGCCGGAGAGAAGCGACCGGACCGGGGCGAAGGTGTCATTGGTGATCAGGCCGGCCCAGACCAGGTCCCACAGCGCATGCACCAATTCCTGGTCATTCTGGCTACCGACGGCATCGGCAAGTTGCCGAAAGAAGTAGGCACCATTACTGCCCAGGGTCGCCAGGATCTCCTGTTGCAGGGGCGTCGTTTCGACGTCGATCGGTACCGGCAGGGTGAGCTGGGCGGTTTCGGCGAGGTGCAGGCTCACCCAGCCGTCATTGCCGGCAAGCGTTCCCCCGCCGGCCCAGAGCACCTCGCCCGCGTTGGTGAGTTCGTCGAGCATATCCGGACGGTAGTCGCTGACCCGGGCGGGCAGAATGAGCGTCTCCCACGCGGATGCCGGAATGCGCGCCCCCTCCAGCTGCTCAACAACGGATGCGACGCCGTCGATTCCGCGCAGCTTTCCGCCCACGTGCTGCCAGGCCGGCAGAAACCGGCCGATCGCCCGTTGGTCGACCGGTTCGACCTCGTGCCGGAGCGCGGCGAGGGAACGACGGCGGAGCCGCCGCAGCACCTCGGCGTCGCACCATTCCAGGCCGCTGCCGTTGGGTCGAAACTCTCCGGCCACGATGCGTCGGGCATCGGCGAGTCGGCCGAGGGCGATTTGGACGACGGCCGTACCGAGGCCAAACCGGTCGGCGACGGCATTCGTTGTGAAGGGCCCGTGGGAACGCGCATACCGGCTCACCAGATCACCGAGCGGATCAGGCACGGATTCGGTGAAGGCGGAGGGAACGCCGATCGGCAGGGGAACACCGAGGGCATCGCGCAACCGGCTGGCGTCTTCGACCGCCGCCCAGCGATCCTCACCGCCGACGTTGACCCGGATGGCACGGCGGGCATCAACGAGAGCGAGCAGGGCCTGCTCTGCCGCCATCGCACCGGGCACGTGCGGCGATTCGGGCGCGGGCAGGAGCATCCGCTCGGCGACCTCGCTGGTGTTGAGCGGCCCCAGGGTACGCAGCAGGTCCGCGACACCCTCAACGCCCTTGGCCCGGTAGTCGGAGGTGAGCCGCTGCAGTTCCCGGTCGGTCTGGTCGATGATGGCTGGGTCGAGCAGCTCCCGCAGCTCGACCCGACCCAGGAGTTCGGCGAGCAGGCTCGAGTCGATCGCGAGGGCGGTCGCCCGCCGCTCGGCCAGCGGGGTGTCGCCCTCATACATGAAGGCGGCGACGTAACCGAACAATAGGGTACTCGCGAACGGGCTCGCGGTGTCGGTCGTGATTTCGATCAGGCGCAGTTCGCGCGAAGCGATCTGTCGGGCCAGCACCCCGAGGGCTGGCAGGTCGTAGACGTCTTGCAGGCATTCCCGCAGGGTTTCGAGAATGATCGGAAAAGTGGGGAAGGTGCGGGCCACGTCGAGCAGTTGCGCCGCCTTCTGGCGTTGCTGCCAGAGCGGTGAGCGCGCCCCGGGCTTGTAGCGGGGCAGAAGCAGGGCTCGGGCGGCGCACTCGCGAAACCGGGACGCGAACAGAGCCGAGCCACCAACCTCGTCGGTGACCAGTTGCTCGAGCTCGTCGGGGTCGAACACGAACAGTTCGCTGCCGGGCGGCTCGGTTTCGGTGTCGGGAATGCGTACGACGATGCCGTCGTCACTTGCCACGCAGGAGCCGTCGATTCCATAGCGTTCGCGCACGCGGGCACCGACCGCGAGTGCCCACGGTGCGTTTACCGGGGCGCCGTACGGGGAATGCAGCACGACCCGCCAGTCCCCCAGCTCGTCACGAAAGCGTTCGACCACGAGCGTGCGGTCGGTCGGCAGTTGCCCGGTGGCAGCGCGTTGCTCGCCGAGAAAGGCCAGCAGGTTAGTGATCGCCCGGTCGTCGAGGCCACCCACGGCGCAGCGGTCCCTGGCTTGGTCGGCCGGCAGGCTGCCGACCTCGCGCACGAAGGCACCGATGGCCTGGCCCAGTTCGGCCGGGCGGCCCAGCCCGTCGCCCTTCCAGAACGGCAGCCTCCCGGGCTGCCCGAACGCCGGCACGACGAGTACTCGGTCGTGCGTGATCTCCTGAATGCGCCAGCTCGTGGTGCCGAGCGCGAAGACATCATTCACGCGGGACTCGTAGACCATCTCCTCGTCGAGTTCACCGACCCGTTTGCCGGTGATCTGCTCTCCGCCGACCATGAAGACGCCAAATAGACCGCGGTCGGGAATGGTGCCGCCACTGGTGACGGCCAGCCGTTGCGCGCCGGGGCGGCCGGTGAGGGTGCCGGCGTCGCGATCCCAGACGATGCGCGGGCGCAGTTCTGCGAACTGGTCGGAGGGATACCGACCGGCCAGCAGGTCGAGGGTGGCCTCGTAGGCGGAGCGGGGCAGGGTTACGAAGGGTGCGCTGCGCCGCAAGGTGTCGAACCAGGTCTCGACGTCGATTGGTTCGAGCGCGCAGGCCGCGACCGTCTGCTGGGCCAGGATATCGAGCGGATTGGTCGGCACCCGCAGCGATTCGATGGCACCGGCGACCATGCGTTCGGCGGCGACCGCGGCGTGGATGAGGTCGGCCCGATGTTTGGGGTAGATGACCCCGCGCGAAATCTCACCCACCTGATGCCCGGCCCGGCCGAGCCGTTGCAGCCCGCTCGAAACCGACGGCGGTGACTCCACTTGCACGACCAAGTCGACGGCGCCCATATCAATGCCGAGTTCAAGGCTCGACGTGGCGACGACACAGCGCAGCCGCCCCGATTTCAGGTCGTCTTCAATGAGCGCGCGCTGCTCTTTGCTGACCGAACCGTGATGCGCGCGAGCGAGCAGCGGTTCGGCCCCCGCACTCTCGCCGCTTGCGCCCATGAGCTCGGCTGGCGGTCTGGCAGGCGCGGGGCTGCCCACCGCCCGGGCGTCCCCTCGCGACAGCGTCACGAGAGCGGATGCCTCCTCCCCGGCCAGGCGCTCGGCATAGATTTCATTGAACCGCGCCGTGAGCCGTTCGGTGAGGCGGCGCGAGTTTGCGAACACGATGCTGGAGGAGTGTGCAAGCACCTCGTCGACGATGGCCTCCTCTACGTGGGGCCAGATCGACCCGGTCTGCGGCGCCGAAGCTGACGTGACTCCTTCGCGTTGCGGCACCGGACCGAGGTCGCTCATGTCGTCCACCGGTACGACCACCCGCAGGTCGAACCGTTTCAGCACGGGCGGAGCCACGATCTGCACGGGTGCGGCGCCGCCGAGAAATCGGGCCACCTCGCTCTGCGGCCGCACCGTGGCGGAGAGCCCGATACGTTGCGCCGGCCGGCTCAGCAGGGCGTCGAGTCGCTCGAGGGAGACGGCCAGGTGTGCACCGCGTTTGCTCGCCGCGACCGCGTGCACCTCATCGATAATGACGGTCTGCACGCCGCGCAGGGATTCGCGGGCGGCCGAGGTCAGCATGAGAAACAACGACTCCGGGGTGGTGATAAGAATGTCGGGTGGCGAGGTGACCAGTTTGCGCCGGTCGGCGGCCGGCGTGTCTCCCGAGCGCACGCCAACCGTGACGCGCGGCGGCTCTAGGCCGAGCCGCTGGGCCGAACGGGTGATTCCCACGAGCGGAGCGGTGAGGTTGCGTTCCACATCGACGCCGAGTGCTTTGAGCGGCGAGATATACAGCACGCGAGTGATGGGCGTGGAAGCGGCGGGCACGCGAGTGATGGGCGTGGAAGCGGCGGGCACGCGAGTGATGGGCGTGGAAGCGGCGGGCACGGCCGGTGCGGCCGACTCGGCCGACTCGGTGGCCAGCCGGTCAATGGCCCACAGGAACGCGGCGAGGGTCTTGCCCGACCCAGTCGGAGCCACCACGAGGGCGTGCGAACCCAACGAAATGGCCTCCCATGCTCCCAGCTGCGCTGCTGTCGGTGCCGCGAAAGCCTCGGTGAACCAGGCCCGAGCGGCCGGGGAGAATCGTTCAAGAACGTCGCTCATACCGTTATTGTCGCTCACCCCACCGACATTCGGGTTTCACCCGGAAACCTAAGCGGAGGCGACGAGCTTGACGCGCAGCGAATCCACGCCGGTCGTGATGATCTCGCTCTCCGACCACCGGGTGCCGAGGCGGCTCAGAATCGCGTCAAGGTCCGACTGGGTGAGGCCGTCGACCAATTCCAGTTGGACCACGAGTTCGGGACCTTTGAGCTGCGCCAGCGGGTCGCCCGCCATGAGCTGAACCGAGAGCACCGAGAGTTCCGTGGCGATTGATGCGGTGAAAGCGTCGGCGATGAAGTGGCTCGCGTAACTCGGAGTCCACGGCAGCGACTGGGCGATCGCCCAAAGCGCCGGTCGCCGAATGATGAATTCCCCGGGGGATGTCGGGTCGAGCACGACGAGGTCGGTGTCTTCCTGCGCGGCGGCCAGGGCGACGCGCACGGCATCCGCTGGTACGGGCCTTGCGAGGGGGTTCCACGCCGCCATGGCAGCGGTCGACGAGAAGACTGGGAGCACGGTACGGCCGTCCGGCCCTTCAACCGTGATGATCGATAGTTCCTGGGTTTTATCGATGGTCTGCCCGCGCGCGTTCACGGCGGCCTCGCCGAGCTTGGTCACCAGCGGAATGAGCAGACGAGATCCGCGAATGGCATCGATGACGCTTTCTTCGCCGGCCTCTCGAGCTTGAAAACGGGCAAGCGCCGCGGCAAGGGCGGCGGGCGCGGCCCCGTCATCACCGGCTTCGAGGTTGGCCTCGAATTCCCGTCCGGCCCACGGCTGGCCGGCCGAGTCGGCCGTGTTGGCTGACTCATTCCCGTCGCCAGGTCGCCCTGAGCCCGGCTGGCCCGAGGGGTCTCCCGTTGAGCCGAGGTTTCGCGCCCGAGCCATTAGTCCCCCGCGACGTCCAGCGCCTCGGCCAGCGTGAACGCGCCGGCGTAGAGCGCCTTGCCCACGATGGCACCCTCAAGCCCCAGCGGCACAAGCTTGCGCAACGCTTGAATGTCATCAAGGCTCGAAATGCCGCCGGAGGCAATGACCGGCTTGCGCGTGCGGTCGAGCACCTGACGCAGCAGGTCGATGTTCGGGCCCTGCAGAGTGCCGTCCTTGGTGACGTCGGTCACCACATAGCGGGCACACCCGGCTGTTTCGAGCCGTTCGAGGACCTGCCAGAGGTCCCCGCCATCTTTGGTCCAGCCACGCGCGGCCAGGGTTGTTCCGCGTACATCAAGGCCAACGGCAACGGCCTCACCGTATTGTGCGATGACGCTCGCCGCCCACTCCGGGTTTTCCAGCGCTGCGGTGCCGAGGTTGATGCGTTTAACGCCGGTGGTCAGTGCCGCTTCGAGCGATTCGTCATCGCGGATACCGCCGGAGAGCTCGATGTTCACGCCCTTGACCTGACGAATGACCTTCTTGATCACACCGGTGTTGCTGCCACGGCCGAAGGCCGCGTCGAGGTCGACGAGGTGAATCCACTCAGCACCTTGCCTGGCCCAGTCGGCCGCGGCGTCGACGGGGTCACCGTAGTTCGTTTCCGTGCCGGCCTCGCCCTGGGTCAGGCGAACCGCCTTGCCGCCGGCCACATCGACGGCGGGCAGGAGGACGAGCCTCGGTGTCTTGTTGAACTCACTCATTGGTGTCCTTGATTGGTGCGGTCGCGCTGTGCGACCAATTGCAGGGGCTGTGGCTGTGATGCGGATGGGACTGTGAAGTCTAGGCTCGCCGGGCTAACTGTGCAGCGTGCCGATCCAGTTCTTCAACAAGCGGATGCCTGCCTCCCCCGATTTCTCCGGGTGAAACTGGGTGGCGCTGAGCGGTCCGTTCTCGATCGCGGCCAGGAACGGCACCCCATGATCGGCCCAGGTCAGCCGGGGCTCTGGGAACGGTGGCATGACCTCAAGCGTCCAGGATTGCGCGGCGTAGGAGTGCACGAAGTAGAACCGCTCTTCTTCGATGCCTCGGAACAATTCAGAGTTGGGTGCGCTCGTGACGGTGTTCCAGCCCATGTGCGGAAGGATCTTCGCGGGAAGCTCGGTGACCGTTCCCGGCCATTCGCCGAGCCCCTCGGTGTCCACGCCACGTTCCACTCCATGCTCAAACATGACCTGCATGCCGACGCAGATTCCGAGCACCGGGCGGCCGCCGGCCAGACGACGGTCGACGATGTCGTCACCGCGAACGGACTTGAGCGCTGCCATCACGGCGCTGAACGCTCCAACTCCGGGCACGACGAGACCGTCGGCCTCCAATGCAGTCGTGCGGTCGCTCGTGAGGGTGACCTCGGCGCCGGCCAACTCGAGCGCCTTGACCGCGGAGTGCACGTTTCCGGTTCCGTAGTCGAAGACGACAACCTTCGTCATAGGGCTCCCTTAGTCGACGGAATACCGTGCACCAGCGGGTCGAGGGCCTTGGCGAGTCGGAAGGCGCGGGCGAAGGCCTTGAATTCAGCCTCGGCAATGTGGTGCGGATCGCGCCCGCCAAGCAGGGTGACGTGCACCGTCAGGCCGGCGTGAAAAGTAATCGCTTCGAAGACGTGACGCACCATGGAGCCGGTAAAGTGTCCGCCGATGAGGTGAAATTCAAAACCGGCCGGTTCGCCGGTGTGCACGAGGTAGGGGCGGCCGGAGATGTCGACCACGGCCTGGGCCAGCGCCTCGTCGAGGGGCACGAGAGCGTCACCGTAACGGGAGATGCCCGATTTGTCACCAAGGGCCTGACGAATGGCCTGGCCGAGCACGATTCCCACGTCTTCGACGGTGTGGTGCACGTCGATTTCGATATCGCCGGAGGCGCGCACCGTGAGGTCGGTCAGGGAGTGTTTGGCGAACGCCGTCAGCAGGTGGTCGAAGAACGGAACCGAGGTACGGATGTCGCTGACGCCGGTGCCATCAAGGTTCAGAGACAGGTCGATGCTGGATTCACTCGTCTCCCGTTGCAGGTGTGCGACGCGGGGCGCGGGAATGTCAGCAGGTGAGCTCATGGACCTAGTTTATTCGGCTTGGGCGGGCGCAATTTGACCGGAGCCGCCACTGCGACCACGTCGGGCGATGGCGTCTAGGAACAGGGTCGTCTCCTGTTCGGTGCCGGCGGTTACGCGCAGGTGGTGGGCGATGCCCACATCGCGAATAAGAATTCCCTCAGCCAGCAGCGCCTCGAAGGTCTCGTGCGGGTCGGCTACTCCCCCGAACAGTACGAAGTTGCTCCAGCTGCGGTGCGGGGTATAGCCCAGGCCCGCAAGCTCGACAACGAGCCGATCGCGCTGCCCACGAATGTCATCGACCATCGCGAGCATCTCGACGCTGTGAGCCAGGGCCGCGTTTGCGGCCGCCTGGGTCAGGGCCGAGAGGTGGTACGGCAAGCGAACCAGACGCAGGGCATCCGTTACGGCCGGATCGGCTGCCAGGTAGCCTACACGGGCACCGGCGAACGCGAAGGCCTTGCTCATCGTTCGGGAGACGAGCAGGCGTTCCCGGCCAGGCAGCAGGGTGAGCGCGCTCGGGGTGCCGACCGGAGCGAATTCGGCGTAGGCCTCGTCGACCACGACGATGCCGTCGGTCGCGTCATAGGCAGCGGCGATGGTCTCGAGGGAGAGCGGCGTACCGGTGGGGTTGTTCGGCGAGCAGAGAAAGACGATATCGGGCTTGGTACGCGTGATCTCGCTCACGGCGGTCGCTGGCGACAGCTCGTAGTCGGCGTCGCGGGCACCGGCAATCCAGGTGGTGTCGGTTCCCGACGCGAGGATCGAGTACATCGAGTAGGTCGGGGCAAAGCCCAGCAGGCTGCGTCCCGGTCCGCCGAAAGCCTGCAGCACCTGTTGCAGCACCTCGTTGGACCCGTTGGCCGCCCAGATATTCTCGGCGGTCAGTCCTTCGCCGAGGTAGCGGGCGAGCGCCTCGCGCAGGGCGGTGAACTCTCGATCGGGATACCGATTCACCGTGCGGATGGCCTCGGCCAGGCCGGCGAGGATGTCGCGGGCCACCGCTTCAGGAATGGGGTGCGTGTTCTCGTTCACGTTCAGGGCCACTGGAACATGCAGTTGCGGAGCCCCGTAGGGCGTCAGGCCGTGCAGGTTGGTGCGGAGGGGAAGATCTTCGAGACTGGTCACCCTCTCCATGCTAGGGCCCCGTACTGCTGCCCATCACTACTTAGGAGTTGGCGGGGATTTCCAGGCGCTGGCCCGGCTGCAGCGTTTCCACCGACAGGGCGTTGATGCGCTTGATATCGGCGACAACGTCGCGCGGGTCGGCGGCGGGAAAGTTCTCTTCGGCAAGGTTCCAGAGGGTTTGGCCGGGTTCGACCGTGATGAATCGGGCTGAACCGACGTCGGTCGGTGAATAGGCCAGCGTGGCCACAATGCCGGAGTCGGTTGTGTACGACATGAGATCGATGCCGGTGGCGGACCCAGAGGCGCCGGCCGCTCCCCCATTGACGGCAAATACGAGGGCGCCAAGGATGACCGGCAATGCGGCGAGCGTGGTGAAGACGACTCGTCCACGCCGGGTGAGGCGAAGACGTGTGACGGGCGGGAGAGAAACTGCGGGGGCAAATGCTGTGGTCATGTCAAACCTCCAAGGTAGGCGGGCTGCGAGTCTCGTATTCGACCCTCGGCCGGGAGGACCGAATACGAAACTATGTTCCGAATATAACTTCGAACAATCGAACATGCAAGCTTTTTCTCGTCTCTGCCCGGGAAATCACGCAACACACTCGAATAAGTGTTTGTTTCAAGGCCGAGAACTGGATAAACTTTCGATAGGTCAATTGCTTGATTGCTACTCAACCAGACACCACCGACATTCCCGCGAGACGTCCTCTAACCCGCGCGGGACCGACTCAAGGAGCGCTTCTCGTGACACAAAGCACCGGCGGTACCCGCGACAAGGCCAGCACTCGGCGCCGAAAGAGTTTGAGCCCGCGCCAGCTCGCCATCCTCGACGTTATTCAGCGTTCGGTCAGCTCGCGCGGCTACCCGCCGAGCATGCGTGAGATCGGTGACGCCGTCGGCCTCGCCTCGCTGTCGAGCGTGACTCACCAGCTCAACCAGCTTGAGCTGAGCGGCTATCTGCGTCGTGACCCGAATCGTCCTCGCGCACTCGAGGTACTCATCGAGATTCAACGCGCGCCCGAAGACGTCGGAACCGGCGACCAGGACAGTTTTCACCCGGGCGTGCAGGTCGGCGACGCTGCGATGGTTCCCCTCGTCGGTCGAATCGCTGCTGGCATTCCGATCACGGCCGATCAGCAGATAGACGAGATCTTCCCGCTCCCCCGCCAGCTCGTCGGCCAGGGGGAGCTGTTCATGCTCAAGGTCGTCGGTGAGTCGATGATCGATGCGGCGATCTGCGACGGTGACTGGGTTGTCGTTCGCCAGCAGAAGACCGCGGAGAACGGCGAGATCGTGGCGGCCATGCTCGACAACGAGGCCACCGTGAAGGTACTGCGCAAGCGCGACGGCCACACCTGGCTGCTGCCGCGCAACAGTAACTTCGAGCCCATCGTCGGCGACTACGCCGACATCCTCGGCAAGGTCGTCGCCGTATTGCGCTCGGTCTAGCGAGTCAGCTTCAAGCAAAGAAGAGAGCAGAAGCACGGCGTGAGGCCCGACCACTAACCGGTGATCGGGCCTGAAGACTGCCTGCTGGCGCCAGGTACGCGGGTGAGTTACCGGGTGAGGCTGGCTCTCAGATCGGCAGCGCGGCGATCGCGCACCACCCGGGTCGCAGCCAGCATGTTGTGCAGGGACTGCACCGTCTCCTCGTAGCCACGCGTTTTGAGCCCGCAGTCCGGGTTCACCCAGACCTGGCGTTCGGGGATGGATTCCAGGGCGGTGTCCAGCAGGGTCGTCAGCTCGTCGACGCTGGGTACTCGCGGCGAGTGGATGTCATAGATGCCGGCCCCGATGCCATGGTTGAACCCGCCGGCCTCAATCTGCTGTACCACCTCCATGCGCGAGCGGGCCGCTTCGATGCTCGTGACGTCGGCGTCGAGGTTGCGGATAGCTTCGATGACGACGCCGAACTCCGAATAGCAGAGGTGCGTGTGAATTTGAGTCGCTTCCGCGACCCCGGCCGTGGCCAGCCGAAAGGAGCCTACCGACCAGTCCAGGTAGTCGGCGTGGTCCTTCTCCTTTAGCGGCAGCAGCTCCCGCAAGGCCGGCTCGTCGACCTGAACGATCTTGATGCCCGCAGCTTCCAGGTCGCCGATTTCATCGCGCAGGGCAAGGGCGACCTGGCGAGCGGTCTCGCCAAGCGGCTGGTCGTCACGCACGAACGACCAGGCCAGAATCGTCACCGGTCCGGTGAGCATGCCTTTGACCGGCTTGGCTGTCAGGCTCTGCGTGTACACCGACCAGTCCACCGTGATCGGGGCCGGGCGCGAGACGTCGCCCCACAGAATGGATGGCCGGGTGCAGCGGCTGCCGTAGGACTGCACCCAGCCGTTCTCGGTCACGGCGAACCCGTCGAGGTTCTCAGCAAAGTACTGCACCATGTCGTTGCGCTCGGGTTCCCCGTGCACGAGCACGTCGAGTCCGATCTCTTCCTGCAGGGCGACGACGCGGCCGATCTCGGCGCGCATCAGGTCGCGGTAGTCATCGGCTGGCAGGTTTCCTTTGAGAAACTGGGCGCGTGCCCGGCGAATGTCTGCGGTCTGCGGGAAGGATCCGATCGTGGTCGTGGGCAGCGACGGCAGCTGCAGCGCAGCATTCTGAGCAGTCAGGCGATCGGCGTAGGCACCACGGGTGAAATCGGCGTCGGTGAGTGCGGCCGAACGCGCTCGCACCGAACCGTTGCGCACCCCCGGAGCGGCGAGACGCGCGGTCAGCGCGGCAGCGGCATCCGCGAGCGGAATGGCAATGGCCGCCCGCCCCGCAGCGAGGCCGAACGCGAGGGTGGCAACCTGGCCCACCTTCTGGTCGGCAAAGGCCAGCCAGCTGGCCAGGTCGACCGGCAACGAGGTCTCATCGAGCACGTCGTGCGGCACGTGCAGCAGCGACGTTGAGGTGGATACGGTGACGGAGTCAGACAGCGCGCGCACGCTCTCGGCGCGCTCGAAGGCGCCCGCCAGGTCGCCGCGCCAGATGTTATGCCCGTCAATCACCCCGGCAACGAGGGTCTTGGCGGCCAGCCCGGGCACCGCCTGCGGCAGGGTGCCCCGAACCAGGTCGAGGCCGATCGCCTCGACGGTAGTGCCGGCAAGAACCGGCAGGGCATCATCGAGACTGCCGTAGGGCGCCGCGACAAACAGGGCGGGGCGGCCACTGAGCCGACCGAGCACGCCATAAGCGGATGCGACCGCCGCCAGCGTGTCCCCGCGTGGCACATCGATCGATTCGCTGACCAGTCCCGGCTCGTCGAGTTGCACCCAGTCGGCGCCGGCATCCGCTAGCCGCGATACCAGCGCTGCGTAGACAGGAAGGAGGTCGTCGAGCCGGGACAACGGGGAGAACCCGGCCGGCGCCTCATCGCTGGCCTTGCTGAGCAGTAGAAAGGTGACCGGACCGACGAGCACCGGACGGGTGAGGAAGCCGGCCGCCTTGGCCTCGAGAAACTCGCGCACGATGCGGTCACCGGCCAACGAGAACACGGTCTCCGGGCCAATCTCGGGCACGAGGTAGTGGTAGTTCGAGTCGAACCACTTGGTCATCTCAAGCGGCAGGTTCTCGCCCTCGCCGCGGGCCAGGGTGAAATACCCGGCCAGGTCGATGGTTCCATCAGCACCGACGAGCGAGGCAAACCGGGTGGGAATCGCTCCAACGGCGACAATGGTGTCCAGCACCTGGTCGTAGTACGAGAACGACTCGGGGATCGACGAGTCGGCGCGGCCGAGCCCGAGGTCAACGAGCCGTTCCCGGGTGGCCGAGCGCAGTTCGGCGGCCACGCTCTCCACAGCGACCGCGTCGATCGCCCCAGACCAGAACGCTTCCACGGCCTTCTTGAGCTCGCGCCGGCGACCGATACGCGGGTAGCCGAGGATGGTACCGGTGGGAAATGCGGGTGAAATGGGCATGGAGATTCCTTCACTGGAGATTGGTCGTTGGAATGGTGCAAAATAACGAACGAGTTCGGGGCCTACACGCTGAAGCGGGCGTGAGGCCTAAAGCATTACTGCCGGCACCGGAAGTGCCCCACACCCCTCGAGAACCTGCAGCACAGTGTCGTGTTGGTTGAAGGCGTAGAGGTGGAGTCCGGGGGCGCCGCCCGCAAGCACATCCTGCCCGAGGCGCACGGCGTAGTCGATGCCGATCTGGCGCTGCCCTTCCTCGGTCGGTTCGACTTCAAGGTCGATGGACAGGTCGGCCGGCAGCTTCTCCCCGGAGAGCTGCAGAATTCGGCGCAACCGGTTGGGGCTGGTCACCGGCATGATGCCGGGAAGAATGGGAAAGAGCACCCCGGCCGAGCGAGCCCGCTGGATGAAGCTCAGGTAGTCGTCGGCGTGGAAGAAGAGTTGGGTGATGGCGAGGTTGGCACCAGCTGCTTGCTTGGCCAGCAGGGTGTCGATGTCCTGGCTGACCGACCGGGAGTTGGGATGTCCGTTCGGAAAGGCCGCGACCCCGATGCGCACCTTGCTGCGTTCCGTTTTCACCCCGCGGGCGCCGGGCAGGCCCGGAATCACCGTTTCGATATACGGCACCCGTTCGGTCTGCACGCGGTGAATGAGCTGCACCAGCTCCCCCGCGCTGTGCAGATCGCCGAGAAAAGTGTTGTCGCCTTCGACCGCACCCTGCGGTGCGTCGCCGCGAATGGCCAGAAAGCTGCGTATGCCGGCGTCGAGGAACTCCCGAATGAGGCGGCTTGCGCCTGCGTGCGAGGAGCCGACGCAGGTGAGGTGCGCCATCGCATCCGCTTCGGTGTGGTCCTTGATGTAGCGCAGCAAGTCTAGAGAAGAGTTGCGCGAGGAGCCGTTGGCGCCGTAGGTGACCGAGATGAACTCGGGGCCGGCGGCGGCCAGGTGGTCGATGGTGCTCATTAGAGCGGATGCTGCGGCCGCCGATTTGGGCGGGTACACCTCGAACGAGAACGCCGGGCGGGCGTTACACGCGGAAATTCCTGTCGTGGTCATGGTTCCTCATTCGGCAGAAGCAGTACAGCGGGTGATGGCCGGGTGGCCGCGGACGCGCCAGCGGGCTGGCGGTTCTTCGCGGGCGGATGCCGGGCTCGGCTGTCGCTCCATGCCGGGGAATGAATTCCGTCGGCAACGATTGATTAGACAGTAACAACACCAACGTCGAGCGATGCGAATATGACAGTTCGTGTCATCCGCGCGGTCAGACGGCATCTATCCGCTGGCCCAGCGGACGGGATAGGTGTTAAGCCCGCGCGGGTGACTGGTCCCCTACGGTGTCACCGATTTCGGCGCTTCCCGTACTGCCGGAGACCGGCGGCTACGACGCCTATTCGCATGCGGGCGCTGAGCAACCGATCGTCTTCTCGTCCCTAAAATCGGGGCGGGTCAACGCCATTAACGTCGCCGTTTTAGCCTAGCTAGAGAACTGCACAAAGAACGTCCCCCTATCGGGATTCGTAGTTTTCGCGGTTCGTCCTTCGCACGTGCATACCGCCCGCGCGCCGTCGGTGCGGGAATTCCGACGACCTGGGCAGCTTGAGCGAGGGTGGACCCTTCCCAATGGACGAGCTGAACGATTTCCCGAAGCGCGGGGTTGAGTTGCGAGAGAGCGCCCCGCACTTCGCTGCCCTCGTCGGCTGCCGGCGCGGTACAGGCCGATATTCCGCGTGTTCGAATCTTCTACGTCGGGGCGAGGCGACGTCGTTCACCGCGGGAATGGTTCAGGACGGTTCCCCTGGCAAGTCCGAAGATCCACATCCGGGCACCTCTGCGTTTTCGGGAAGAAGGTTCACCCGGCGCCAGGCGACGACCATTGTGTCGCCGAGGAGATCGGCGGCATCGTCGGGCCCCACTCGGCGTTGCAGGTAACGCAGCACGTCCCCAGCACACTGGTCGAGGATGGACTTCAGCTTTTCGCCCTTCTGACGGGCGCTCACGGCGCGACAACCGCGCACTGGACCTGGGCGTCGGAAACGGCCACACCTCTCACCGCTGACATGCACAAACGCGTAGGCCATGTCAGGATTCTCAGCCCAGGGCAGCCACGCGAAAACACCGGTGGCTGTGGCAGCGCCGGCAGCGCCAGGGCAAGGCCGAATCCGACGACCAAACGAGTGGTCCAACGAGAGGGAGTCAATGCCACGACTTCGCGTGCTGCTGCCCTATTCGTTACCTCAAGATCGCGCTGCACACTCGGCGTGATCGTCACCGTCCCCGGTGATGATTGGTCAAGCATCACGTCGAGTGGGTCTGCTGCGTTCATGTGTTGCTCCAAGTCTGAAGGGTCCGTCATTACAGACATGTCCGGACGGACTCGAAACGATCACTCGGCAAGTTGATCTCCCTGATTGGATGTGATGAAGTCCGGGCAAGGAGCGAGAACGTCGCCGATTTTTCACGCAGACTGAGACCGCGGTCGAATCGACATACCATGTGGATTTTGCCGTTTGGTGGCGGCATTCTGTGTTCGCGATATGTCGCTCGCGGGGCGTCCTGAAATATATCTATGCGGTGGCCAGCTCGAGTAGTCCGGCGGCGAGTCCGAGGAGGGCGCACACGCCGATGGTGCGCAGTGCGGTCCACCGGAGTTTCAGCATGAGCACTCCCGCGACAACGGCGACGGCGAGCGGCAGGATGCTCACCGAGCTCAGCACAGGCAGCTGGAGTTGTAGCGGCCCGGAGTCGAGGCGGAACGTTTCGGAGAAGAGCATGTTGAAGGCGAAGAAGACGGCGAGATTGGCGATGACTCCGACGACCGCCGCAGTGATGCCGGTGAGCGCTCCGGAGAGTTGGCGGTTGCCGCGGAGCCGTTCGATGTGGGGTGCGCCAAGGAAGATGAAAATGAAGCAGGGCACGAAGGTGACCCAGGTGGTCAGGAGGGCTCCGATGATGGCCGCGACCCACGGGTCGAGGTCGCCGGGGTTGCGGTAGGCGCCGACGAAGCCGACGAACTGGACGACCATGATCAGGGGTCCGGGTGTGGTCTCGGCCAGACCGAGTCCGCGCGCCATCTCCCCGGGCGTGAGCCAGTGGAAGACCTCCACCGCTTGCTGGGCGACGTAGGCCAGCACGGCGTACGCGCCACCGAAGGTGACCAGGGCCATGGTGGAGAAGAACACGCCCTGCTGCGTGAATACCGAGCCGATGCCGGTGAAAAGTACTACGGCGATTATGGGCAGGATCCACAGTGTCAGCCCCACGGCCAGAATCTTGCCCGCGCTCACGGCGGAGGGCTTCCCGGCGTTGAGCGCGTTATCGGCGATGACGGGTTGGATTCGGTCGGGTGCATCGCCGCTGCCGTCGATCTTCTTCGCTACGCCGGGCACATATCGAGTGAGGAGCCAGCCCGTCAGGGCTGCGATGAGGATCACGACGGGGAAGGGAACTGCGAACAGGGCTAGGGCGGCGAACCCGGCGACGGCGAGCACGACCAAGGCGGGGTGGACGAGGCACCGTCGGCCGACTTTGACGATGGCCTGTCCCACGATGATTAGTGTCGCGGCGGCGATGCCGGTGAAGAGCGCTGCGACCACGGGTGCGTCACCGTAGGCCACGAAGATGGCGGACAAGGCGAGGAGGGCGACGACGCCCGGCAAAACGAACAGTGTGCCGGCGACCAGGCCGCCGCGTTTGCCGTTGAGCAACCAGCCGATGTAGATGGCAAGCTGTTGCGCCTCGGGGCCGGGGAGCATGACACAGAAGTTCATGGCGTGCTGGAAGCGGCGGTGTCCGATCCACCGTTTCTCTTCGACGAGGATGCGGTGCATGACGGCGATCTGTCCGGCCGGCCCGCCGAAAGTCTCGAGCGAGACGAGGAACCAGACGCGCAGGGCGTCCCGGAACGGGACCAGGTCTCGGGTCTCGGCGGCATCCGTTGCGGACACTGGCCGGGCCTTCTTGGGTTTCACAGTGCAGTTCTCGTATCGTCAGGAGGCTTCGCGGCCGTGGAGCAGGCTGCGGCGGTAGAACTCATACAGACCGTCGAATATCGGCTTACTCACGGCCAGGGTCTGTTCGTCGGTGCCCGTCAGGGAGAGTCCCCTCAGGACGGCGTCGAGTCCGGGGGCCTCGGGCGCGTCGAAGCGCCCATCTTCGATGTCGGCCTCATGCACGATCTGGGCGATTTTCCAGAGTACGGGATCGGCCAGTTCGTGCCGGCGCAGGATCGTTTCGAACGTGCAGTCGGACCCCACGTGGGAGTACTCGGCGCCGCGCATATCGAATGCCGTCGCCCCTTTCGGAACGTGGGTCGGATCGGCGACAAAGATGAACTGGGCATCCGCATCGATGAATCGCGTTACCAGCCAGGCGCATGCAGCCCGGTCGATATGCATATGTTCGCGCGTTGCCCACTTCATGATGGCGCGCCGGCTGCGTCGGTTGCAACGCCGACAATGTCGCCAGCTCCGACAGCGCCGTCCAGGGCGGACCGGGCCATCTCGTCCAACAGACGGGAGATTACCTCTTTGGCCGGCGGGGGAAAATAGTCCCGCCGGCTGATGTCCCGCCACTCGCGGCGCAACTTCTTGATCGCTGTGGTCCGGGCGGTGCCGATCAGGGGCTGGGCCTGAACCACAGCCTCCGCGAGTGTGCGGTATTCCGCGACCCGGTCTGCCGTCATGGACGCGACCAGGTCCTGTTCTTGACGTTGAGACCCGGCCGTTGCCAGCCACACTCCCGCCTCGCCGCCGTTGTGCACTACCTGTTCGGCGAGCCACTCCAGCTGTTCACGAGTTTTGGCCTCGGCGGGAAGGGCTACGAGATTGGTCTGCAACCTGACGACGCCTAGGACTTTGAACCTCCTCCAGAGCGCGATTCTGGGCGCCGACGGTTCACGGGGCAGGTGATAGCTCAACAACACCCACGGGTGCGTTTCGGGCGGCGGAGAGGTCAGATCCATAATTCTAGTGTAACCATAGTTACACTTTCTAAGGCGGAGGTCAGCGGCGTCGCGCAGACAGGGAGCTTGCCCACAGCCGAGATTCAACACATGCCACCGTCTCACAACCAATGAAATGCAATAAACCGTTGGACGAGCCGTAGCCGGGAAGGACGCCGTCTAGCTAGTGCTCGTCGTAGTGGTCGCCGTGCAAAGCGTGGTGGTGCGTGCCATGCACGTAGTCCGTGTGGTCGTCGTGACTGATGGCTTGGTGGCCGCAGTTGTCGCCGTGTTGGTGGTCCGCGACCGCGTGCTCTGCATGGGTGTCGCTGAGGGGCATGCTGTTCTCCTTGTGGATCCGTCTAGGCAACTGCTAGCAGATCCAGCCAACCAGATACATGAGCGATCGACGATGTATTCGTTCCCGGGTTGGGCATGTTCCGCAGGCGGCAGGGAAGACTCGAGTGGTGCCGTATTGTCACGCTTGTCGCGGCTTCATGCGCGGATGGGGTTTGCTGGACCAGCACCTGGCAGCATGACGGCATCCCGCAGCGGTGCAGTTGTCGGTGATGACTGCGATCTCACCGGGTGCTCCGGCGGCTTGGTCGAGGCGGCGGTCTCACCGGTTGACAGGTCGACCGCGTCTACGGAGTCGGTGGCCGGTCGGTTACGGGCAGGACCAGCCGTGTGGGGCTTTCAGGCGCGGGGATCTTCTTGTCGCTCACGAACACCCGACCGCGCCGGTGCACGATTTGGGCGCCAGGGAGCTTCTTGAGCGAATTGCGTACCTTCATGACCATTTCTTCCTTATTGAGAATACATATCAATTAGAGTAGCAGGCATGACATCGCCTTCATTCCTCACCCTGAACCTCGTGAGCGGCCTCGCCGGCGCCGGCAAGTCCTCCATCGCTCGCGCGAGCGGCCGAACCAGCATCAGTCTGGACGGTGCCGATCGGGCCGCCGTCAGTGGGGCCATCGCGGGCACCGGCACTCGGAGCGAGGTCATGCTGGAGATCCACCCATCCGCCGTGCCGCTCGAGGTGGCCGTCGCGGTCATGGCCGCCGGCGGTGACCTAGTTCTGCACTCGGAAGCCGGCGCCATCCGCCTGGGAAATTTCGTCAGCGTGCTCGATGCGTCCACCTTCTGGCGGGACATACGCAGCGATAAACTCGCACCCGAGCCACCGCAGCCCTGCGCCACCCACGGTGAGCACGACCGCACGGTGGCCGATGCCCTTGTGCAACAGATCGAGTGGGCCAGCGTGGTGGTGATCAACAAGACCGATCTCTCCACCGCCGCCGAGTGCGCGGACCTGCGCGACTTCGTGAGACTGCTCAACCCGTCCTGCCAGGTGATCTTCGCCCGTCACGGGCACAGCTCGGTCAGTGCGTGGTTGCCACCCCGGGTGGACATGCTCACTTGGCTGCAGCAGAGCCCCGGCTGGATCCGACAGCTGAACGGCGAGGGGCTGTTAGCTTCGGGCCGCACCGGTCTCGGTTACGTCGTCTACCGGGATCCCCGCCCCTTTCACCCGGGCCGCCTCGCCAGCTTCCTCAGCGACACGTCCACCGAGTCCGGCGAGATCCTCCGCTCCCGTGGATTGTTCAGACTGGCATCGCGCCCGCACGTCGTCGGGTCGTGGAACAGCGCCGGTCCCACCATCGCATTCGAGCCGACCAGCATGGGCAGCCACGACCCCGAGTCGCCATGGGGTCAGGAAATCGCCTTCTTTGGCCGAAACCTTGACGGCGCCCGACTCACCGCGAACCTTGACGCTTGCTTGCTCGACGATCGCGAGTTCATCGGCGGTCCCATGGAGTGGCGGAGCCTGACCGACCCGTTCCCGGCCTGGGACCTCAACCAGGATGACGACTGAAACGGCACCGCCCCATCCGCAACACACCGCAAGGGAGACAACTATGACCAGCCCCCACACTCACACCTCGATCGTTCCCGGCGCGAGCGGCCCACTCGTCGCTCTCTGCACCGGACACCGCTGCGAGGCTCTGCACCGGCTGGCCGATGACCAGACCGGCACCGACATAGTGCGCACCACGATCGTGAGCGGTCGCGGCGCCGTGCTCGTGTCCGCACCCTGCTTGGGCGCCTGCGCCAATGGGGCAGTCGCCGCTGTTGCCCGCCGCGATGGAGTCACCGGCACGACCGGACCATCCGTATGGTTGGGTGGCGTGGACCGGCCCGCAATCCTGGACGCGCTCCTCGGGTGGATTCGCGGCGGCGGACCGTTGCCCGGCGAAATGCCAGCCAACGACGTACCCCTCCTGCTGCAAGACGCCGTCCTCGGCGTCGGCAAGCCCATCCAGGGCCATCCTAATAAGCGGTAGGCAGGGCCGGCTGGACCGCCAGCGGCGCGACCGAATGAAGGAGAGGCATCCGCTGTGCGGCAAGTTCCGGTGATCGCTCTGACGGGCCACCTCGGCGCCGGCAAAACCACGGTGCTCAATCACTTACTGCGCGCCCCGGACGCGCGTCTGGGCGTCGTCATCAACGACTTTGGCGTCCTCAACGTCGACGCTGGCTTGGCGATCGGCCAAATCGATGAGGTGGCGGGCATCTGTGGCGGATGCGTGTGCTGCCTGCCCGACGCGGGCGGCCTTGATGCCGCCCTCGACGCGCTCACCCAGCCACGGCTGCGACTGGACGCCGTGATCGTCGAGGCCAGTGGCGTGGCCGAGCCGTCCGCTCTTGCCCGCCTCATCCGCTACAGCGGAGTTGCCAACGTACGGCCCGGCGGGCTAGTGGATATCGTAGACGCCGTAGAACACTTCAAGACCATCGACACCGGTGTCCTGGCGCTGGCGCGGTATTCCGCGGCATCTCTCATTGTGATCAACAAGACCGACCGTATCCCGCCGCCCGAACGAGAAGCTGCGGTGGCGCGCATCGTTAATCGGATTCGGCAGCGCAATCCCTGGGCTCGCATTATCAGCACGGCCCAGGGGCGCCTCGACCCCGCGCTAGTGTTCGACGCGGCGCTCGAACCGGCTCCAGATGGCGAGCTATCGTTCGCCGCGCTGCTCGGCTCTGGCCCGGTTCGTGACCTACACCCCCACCCGCATGCCGACGCCGTGACGGTGACGGCCCTTGCGCCGGTGGACGCCGGTCGGCTGGTGGATCTTCTTGAGCACCCGCCCGATGGGGTGTACCGGCTAAAGGGTGCGGTCACGGTAGGGGCTGGATCCCGTCGGCGCCGAATTTCGGTCAACGTCGTCGGCCGGCACATCCACATCGCCCCGCACCCGGTCGGATCGGGCGAAGACGGCTTGGTCGCGATCGGGATGCATCTAATCGTGGCGTCGGTGCACAACCGCCTCGAAAGCGCCGTCAACCCGGCACGAAGTCTTTCACCCAACGACGGTCTCCGTCGGCTCACCCGGCTGCGTCGGTTGAGCATCTGACCGATTTGACACGGCCCACTAACCGCAGGACGTATCGGTCAGGGTGACGCCCCGCTCGCGGGCCCGGCCGCCACTGGAAACGCCTCAGCCGAACCCTCGACCCCGACGGCTACGCGCAACAAGACTGGCCGGAACGACGAGCATGAGAGCGGAACTCGATGCAACTACTACAACGAGGAAGACAAGGAACCGCGGAATAGATCGTTTCCTCGTGCGTCCACCCTACTTGAAGCGAAAAGCTACGCGGAGAGCGCGGACAGAATCACGAACGGGGCGAACTGGGGCTCGATCTCGAGGGTGACGAACGCCGTCACGTGAGTACCGGCTTCCACGTACTCGGTCGCCTCGATGCGGCCCTGATCGTGCAGCACGGCGATGAGGTCGCCTCGATCGTAGGGAATGAGCAGGTCGAGTTCGATCTGCGGCGTCGGCAGCAACAGCGCCACCGCGGTAAGCACGGTTTCGATACCCTCACCGGTTCGAGCCGAGACGAACGTCGCCTTCGGCTCGAGGCCGCGCAGCACAAGCCGGTCATCGTCGCTGATCAGGTCGCTCTTATTGAAGACGACCAGTTCGGGTATGTCGCGGGCGCCGACCTCGGAGATAACATCGCGCACGGTCGCCAGTTGCGCGACCGGGTCGGGGTGGGAGCCGTCCACCACGTGCACGATGACGTCGGCATCGGCAACTTCTTCCAGGGTCGAACGAAACGCCTCAACCAGTTGGTGCGGCAGGTTGCGCACGAAGCCGACCGTGTCGGTGAGGGTGTACAGGCGGCCGTCGGCGGTCGTCGACTTTCGCACGGTGGCATCGAGGGTCGCGAAGAGGGAGTTCTCCACGAGCACTCCGGCCTTGGTGATGCGGTTCAGCAAGCTGGACTTGCCAGCGTTCGTGTAACCGACGATTGCGACCGAGGGAACGGAGTTGCGCTTGCGGTTGGCGCGTTTGGCCTCGCGAGCGGGTTTCATCTCAACCATCTGCTTGCGCAGCTTGGACATCCGGGTGTGAATGCGGCGACGGTCGAGTTCGATCTTGGTCTCACCGGGACCACGCGAGCCCATGCCGGCCCCGGTGCCACCGACCTGGCCACCGGCCTGGCGAGACATCGAGTCACCCCAGCCACGCAGGCGCGGCAGCATGTAGGCCATCTGAGCCAGTTCGACCTGCGCTTTACCCTCCCGGCTTTTGGCGTGCTGGCTGAAAATATCGAGGATCACGGCGGTGCGGTCGATGACCTTGACCTTGACCACGTCTTCGAGGGCACGCCGCTGGCTGGGAGCGAGTTCGGTGTCGGCGATGACGGTGTCGGCGCCGAGCGCCTTGACGATGTCGGCGACTTCCTGGGCCTTGCCCTTGCCCAGGTAGGTGCTGGGGTCGGGGGTGGCCCGACGCTGTAGCAAACCGTCGAGCACGGTTGCGCCGGCGGTCTCGGCCAGGGCGGCCAGTTCCCGCATAGAGTTTTCGGCGTCGTCGACGGTGCCGTGCGTGTAGACGCCCACCAGGACCACGTTTTCGAGGCGCAGCTGGCGGTATTCCACCTCGGTGACGTCTTCAAGCTCGGTGGAGAGGCCGCCGACGCGACGCAGGGCGTTGCGGTCGGCACGTTCGGACTGGTCACCGTCGTGGTCGCTGCCGTCATATTCACCGGAGGCCTGCGTTTGCAGGGCCTGAGCCGATCCGCTACGGAACAGGGAATAGCCGGCAGCCTTACTGTCGGCGCTGGCCAACACGCGCGCCACGACATCATCGGCGTCAAGTGCCGGTTCTACGGGCTCGTTTTCTACTGCGTCGTTGCCGCGGGGCGCCGTTGGATCATTCATCCCATTAACCTTAGTTCAACGAAGTTGAAAGGTTCCTCCTATGTCGTCCGACCACTATTTTTCTCCGGCGCCCGGCACCGTACTGAAAACCCGACAGATCACAGTGCAGTTGCACGGGCAGGATCATGAACTCACGACCGCCAACTCGGTGTTCAGCCCCTCCCACATCGACACCGGCACCGAGGTACTGCTGAAATACGCCCCCGAGCCGCCCCTGACCGGTCATTTTCTCGACCTCGGCTGCGGCTGGGGTCCGATCGCGCTGCATCTCGCCCTGGCCTCCCCCGAGTCCACCGTGTGGGCCGTGGACGTGAACGAGCGCGCACTCGACCTCGTGCGCACCAACGCCGCGACCCTCGGCCTGACCAACGTCAAGGCCGTGCTCGCCGCCGACGTGCCCGCAGACATCAGCTTTCGCACCATTTGGTCGAATCCGCCCATCCGCGTCGGCAAGGACGAGCTGCACGGCCTCATGCAGACCTGGCTGCCCCGCCTCGAATCCGAAGCGGATGCCTGGCTCGTCATCCAGCGAAACCTCGGCTCTGACTCACTCCAGCGTTGGCTCGCTGCCGAACTCCCCGACACCTTTGAGACCACCCGCGAGGCCATCAGCAAGGGCTTCCGAGTACTCCAGGTGCACCGCTCTTAGTCCCCAAATTCCGGTCAACCGGCCGGGGCGGCGGGGTTTTCCGCGGGGTTGCGAGTTTTCGGGTCTTTTGGGAGGTTTCCGCACGCTTTTCGCGGAGACCTCCCGGAAGGTCCGAATGTTTGAGCGAGGAGCGGATGACCCGCCGGCCCGGCCCCACCTCCAGAAACCGGCGTCAGCCTAGGTTCAGAACCCCGTCGAACACCAGCTCCGCCGGCCCGGACAGCGACACGTGCTCGCCATCCTCGGCCGGGAACATCCGTACCCCGAGCACGCCGCCGGGAACCTCGACCCGCCACTGATGCGGTGCCGCTTTCCCGGCCCAGTGCCGGGTAGCCAGGGCCGCCGCGACCGCTCCGGTGCCGCACGACAGTGTCTCCCCGCTGCCACGCTCGTGCACGCGCATGCGGAACCGCCCAACGCCGTTGACGACGAGCGGGTCGTTCGGCACCACAAATTCGATGTTGACGCCGCCGACTGGTTCCGGGTCGAGCTGCGGAATGAAGGTGAGGTCAGCGGCATCCAGCTCGTCGTCGTCGGCGAGTGCGACGACCGTGTGCGGGTTGCCGACGTTGATGCCGAGGCCCGGACGGGCCACGGGCAGGTTCTTGGTGCGCACGAGCGGCTCGGTGCCGTTAAGCTTCCACCGACCGAGGTCGACCTGAAAACCGGAGGCGTTGCGCTGCACGTCGCGCACGCCGCCGCGGGTGCCGATAATGAGGGTGTCACCGGGTAACAGCTCGGCAAGGTTGTTTTCGATCAGGAATTTGGCGTAGACGCGGATGCCGTTTCCGCACATTTCCGAGACGGTGCCGTCGGCATTCCAGTAGTCCATGAACCACTCGGCCGCGTCGTCTTCGGCGAGGGCGGCAGTACCGTCGGGCAGGTTCTGGCTGCGCACGGCACGGATAATGCCGTCGGCACCGACTCCGAACTTGCGGTCGCACACGGCACGAATCTGTGCCGGAGTCAGTTCCAGTTTTCCGTCTGGATCAGCGAACAGCACGAAGTCGTTCCCCGTGCCGTGGCCCTTGGTGAAGTTCAGAGTGATGCCCATGCTGCCAGTTTACGGGGCGGTCGCTGCGTACTCTGCGGTCACGGCGCGGTCGACGTGCGCGAGCGCGTCATCGACCCGGTCGGCCGCGTCGGATTCGATCCAGTGGGTGTGGGCGTAGCGCTTGAACCAGCTCACCTGGCGGCGGGCATAGCGCCGAGTGAGTTGCTGGGTTGCCTCGATCGCCTCGGCCTGGCCGAGCGTTCCGTGCACCTGACCGAGGGCCTGGGCGTAGCCGATCGCACGGCTCGCCGTCACGCCGTCTTCGATGCCGCCCGCGAGCAGCCCGCGTGCTTCGTCGATGATGCCGGCCGCCCACATCCGCTCTACTCGGGCGTCGAGCCGAGGGGTCAGTTGTTCGCGCGCGGTGCGGAGGCCAAGCAAGACGCTGGCGCGCCAGTAAACCGGCTCGTTCGGCAGGGCGGCCAGGTGCGGGGCACCGGTCAGCTCAACGATTTCTAGCGCCCGCACCAAGCGCCGGCCGTTGCTCGGGCCGATGCTCTGTGCAGCCTGCGGGTCGACGGCCTGCAGCCGGGCGTACATCAGGCCGGGTCCAATGTCGATCAACTCAGCTTCGAGCCGGGCGCGCAGCTCCGGATCAGTGCCGGGAAACCGAAAGTCGAACACGACCGAGGAGACATACAATCCCGAGCCGCCGACCAGGATCGGCACGGCGCCACGCGCGATGATCTCGGTGATCGCTGCACGGGCATCCGTTTGGTAATTGCTCACGGTGGCCTCGGCGGTCACCTCGAGCACATCGAGCAGGTGGTGCGGAATACCGCGGCGTTCCGCGAGGGTGAGTTTTGCCGTGCCGATATCCATGCCGCGATAGAGCTGCATGGCATCGGCGTTGACGATTTCGGCCGGCTGGCCGCGCTCGATCAGCCGTTCGGCCAGATCAAGGGACAACTCCGACTTACCGGTGCCGGTCGATCCGACGATCGCGATCAGCACCGGCAAGGCAGCTGACCCCAATGGTTCGGCTGGCACCGGTTTCTCAGGCGACACCGTTCCTAACGCTCGTCGTCGTTCACGTTGTAGATGGGGATGGTGCTCGAGCCGCTCTCGACTCGCAGACCGATGGTCGGCAGGCCAAGCGAGACCGGACCAGTACCGCCAGCTGCTCCACCGTGTGACGGAACGCCGCAGGATTCGGCTTCAAGGCGGTCCCAGGCATCCCCGGCACGGGTGGAACGGATGCGCAGGGGCGCGTCGGTGGTCGAGTCAGCGATCAGGTGGAACGGTGCGGCCTGGGTGACGACGACCGTAACCACGTCGCCGGGACGCGGCCGTGGCGAACCGGCCGGTACGTCGAAGTGCACGAGCCGGCTGTCGGGGGCGCGCCCACTCAGGCGGTGGGTGTCGCTGTCCTTGCGACCGCCGTTGGCGACGAGCAGTTCAACCTCGCGACCGATGACGGCCTGGTTTTCTTCGAGGGAGATACGTTCCTGCAGGGCGGCGAGACGCTCGTAGCGGTCTTGCACGATGGCCTTGGGAATTTGGTCGGCCATCGTCGCGGCCGGGGTACCCGGACGAATCGAGTACTGAAAGGTGAACGCAGTGGCAAAGCGAGCCTGTTCAACGACCCGTAGGGTCTCTTGAAAGTCTTCCTCGGTTTCGCCGGGAAAGCCGACGATGATGTCGGTGCTGATGGCGGCGTGTGGCATCTGTGCACGCACGCGGTCGAGGATGCCGAGGAACTTCGCCGAGCGGTAGGAGCGGCGCATTGACTTGAGGATCCGGTCGGACCCGGACTGCAGGGGCATGTGCAGCTGGGGCATGACAGAGGGCGTCTCCGCCATGGCGTCGATGACATCATCGGTGAACGCGGCTGGATGCGGGCTGGTGAAGCGGATGCGCTCCAGCCCGTCGATCTTGCCGGCCGCGCGCAGCAGCTTACCGAAGGCGAGGCGGTCGCCGAATTCAACGCCGTAGGAGTTGACGTTCTGCCCGAGCAGGGTGACCTCGATGGCGCCGTCGTCGACGAGGGCCTGAATCTCGGCGAGGATCTCGCCCGGACGGCGGTCTTTCTCTTTGCCGCGCAGGGCGGGCACGATGCAGAAAGTGCAGGTGTTGTTGCAGCCAACCGAAATGGAGACCCAGCCGCTGTAGCTGGAGTCACGTTTGGTCGGCAGGGTGGACGGGAAGGTTTCGAGCGACTCGAGAATCTCGAGCTGCGCCTCACCGTTATGGCGGGCCCGCTCGAGCAAGCTCGGAAGAGAGCCCATGTTGTGCGTTCCGAAGACGACGTCCACCCAGGGCGCCTTCTCGAGGATGGTGTTCTTATCCTTTTGCGCGAGGCACCCACCGACGGCAATTTGCATGCCCTCATGCTTGCGCTTGACCGAGGCGAGGTAGCCGAGGTTGCCATAGAGCTTATTGTCGGCGTTCTCTCGTACGGCGCAGGTGTTGATCACGACGATGTCGGCCTCACCGCCGTTCGCCGAGACGTAGCCGGCGGCTTCGAGAGAGCCGCTCAAGCGTTCGGAGTCGTGCACGTTCATCTGACAGCCGAAGGTGCGCACCTCATAGGTGCGCGCACGCCCCGAGGCGTCGATCGCGGCTACCGAGGGGGTGATCACGGTTCGGCGGGCAAGTGCGGGGGCGACGATACTCATAGTGGGTATAGTTTACGCGAGCAATTCGGTGTGCGAGCCGTGTGCGACGCGCGGTCAGAAATAACGGGCGGCAGCATTAGCGGAAGCGCACACGCGAGCCGCCACCGCGGCTGTCCATTGCTGCTTTGACCGCCAATCGTACGGCGGCCGAGCTATAGCCCTTGCGCATGAGAAAACCGGTGAGTCGACGGTCGATGGTCTGGTCGTCGAAACGTTCCATCTGACCCATGCGCTTGGTGGCCAGGTCGATGGCACGTTCAGCTTCGTCGTCGGGAAGCTCTTCGAGCTTGTCCATCATGACGCTCGGATCGAGCTTGCGCCGCCGCATTTCAGCCTCAACACCGGTGCGACCGAGACCCTTGCGCACGTTGTGGCTGTGAATGATCTGATCGGCGAGCTTGGCCTCATCGAGGTACTGCAGCTGAATGAACTTCTCGATGACCTCACTCGCCTCGCCGGAGTCTACCCCGGTGCCGTTCAAGACAAGCAGGGCCTCGACGGTGGACAGGGAACGGCCACGCAACCGGTGCAACAGCACCTTCTCGGCCCGCTCACGCTGGTCGAGCGCGTCGGCGTCTGCATCGGTTTCGGCGTCAGCGTCAGCGTCAGCGTCGACGTCGTCGATCTCAGCCTCGGGTTCGCTGGCCGCTGCCTGCAGCGGCGAGCGGCGCTTCATTCCCGGAGCCGCACCGGGCAGGTAGGTCACGGGAGCCAAGCCGGCGTCTGCTTGTGGTGCTGCGTCATTCTTGGGTTCGAAGTGAACCATTCCCGTGACCTGCCTTTCGTTGTCGTGCGGTGGTCTCGGTTAGGCGCTCTTGCGCGCTGCCGGTACCTTGATGGCGACCGGACCACCATCGAGTACCGCCGCGGCATCCGCTTCTGCCTTAGCCTTCGCTTCGGCCTCAGCGACAATCGCCGCTGCGGCCTTCTCGGCGGCCTTGGCCGCGATGCCCTCCGGGCCGATGCCGAGCTTGATCAGAATCTTGCTCTCGATCTCGTTGGCCATCTCGGGGTGCTTGAGCAGGAAGTTGCGCGAGTTCTCTTTACCCTGACCGAGCTGGTCGCCGTCGTAGGTGTACCAGGCACCGGACTTCTTAACGATGCCCTGGTCGACTCCGAAGTCGATCAGGCTGCCCTCGCGCGAGATTCCGATGCCATAGATGATGTCGAACTCAGCCTGCTTGAAGGGCGGCGCCATCTTGTTCTTAACGACCTTGACCCGGGTGCGGTTACCGATGGCTTCGGTTCCGTCTTTGAGGGTTTCAATGCGGCGAATGTCAAGGCGCACCGACGCGTAGAACTTGAGTGCCTTACCGCCCGACGTGGTCTCGGGGCTACCGAAGAAGACGCCGATCTTTTCGCGCAGCTGGTTAATGAAGATCATGGTGGTGTTGGTCTGGCTCAAACCACCGGTGAGCTTGCGGAGCGCCTGCGACATGAGCCGGGCCTGTAGGCCCACGTGGGAATCACCCATCTCGCCCTCGATCTCAGCACGCGGCACGAGGGCAGCAACCGAGTCGACAACGATGAGGTCGATGGACCCACTTCGCACGAGCATGTCAGCAATTTCGAGGGCTTGCTCGCCCGTGTCGGGCTGCGAGACCAGCAGGGCATCGATGTCGACGCCGAGCTTCTTGGCGTATTCCGGATCGAGGGCGTGCTCCGCGTCGATGAACGCGGCGATGCCACCGTTCTTCTGCGCATTCGCGATGGCGTGCAGGGTGAGCGTGGTCTTACCCGAGGATTCCGGACCGTAGATCTCCACGATGCGGCCACGCGGCAGTCCACCTACGCCGAGCGCGACGTCTAGCGCGATCGACCCAGTAGAAATGGTTTCAACGGGGGCACGCTCGTCGCTGCCGAGGCGCATGACCGAGCCCTTGCCAAACTGACGATCGATTTGCGCGAGGGCGGTTTCGAGGGCCTTCTCGCGGTTCGCTTGTGATGCCATGGTCTTCATCTCCTGGGTTCTGCACGGTCGCTCGCTTTGAACGGAGCTTCGGGACGTGCCTGGTGGCGCCTATAGGCTGTCGGCCCGCTCATCGAGAGGACCCCGATGCCCGTTTCGACAAGGCAATCGCCGACTTTCTCTGACAAATTCGACTGTACGCCGCACCTCCGACATTGGCCGGGAGCACGATCGAACAGTGGAGAACCTGTCAGAAAGTCTGCTGTTGAGGAGCCTATCAAAGCCGAACAGGTATTCGAGCATTCCCGGATATTGTGCACGGCGTGTCGAATCAGAGGCCTAAGGTGAAGTCCAGTCTGTTACAGGCGAGGGGCCGGGATGCCAGCGCCATACCAACGACTGCGCGGCACGTCGACCGCGGCGCACAGTGCCAGCCACACGTCACGGGCCGGGACGCCGGCTGCGAGTGCCTGATCGGCAGTGCGTCCGCCGAGCGGGGTGAGCACGAGGTCACGGGTGAGCACTCGGCCGTAACCGTCGCCGAATTCTTCCTTCAGCGCGGTGCGAAATTCACTCAATCGCACGGCGCTGCCTCCACCCGAATCTGAACACACACACTCCTGAAAGACAACCACCGCCGACACAAGGTGTCGACGGTGGCCTTATTGTTTTGAATCGGTGGGGCGACTAGCGCGCGCCGCTGTCTAACGACATCAGCCCGGAATCGAACGTGGTGACGAGGTCGTCGGGTACCGTGTCGGGGAACTGATCCATTCCCTCGATGACGGCGAGACGGTCACCAACTTCACGCATGATGACCGAAATCGGGGTTTCCAGCGCATCGGCCACGGAAGCGAGAATCTCCGAGGAGGCTTCTTTCTGTCCACGTTCTACCTCGCTGAGGTAGCCGAGCGCGACGCTGGCTTTGCTTGCGACCTGACGCAGGGTACGCCCCTTTTGCAGGCGGAAGTCCCTGAGCACATCGCCGATTTCCTGACGAACAAGAATCATCGGAACCTCCTTCTATACCTTAATAACTCGAGCCCAAACTACTGAAGTTCCAGTTGGTGCTTACACTACGTCATTCCTCTGACAAGCTGACACTAACCGAAATACGTTGGACTTTGCTTATGTATTCCTTCGATGTAACCAGCCCGTAACAAGAACTATTCCGCGTCACCGCGCGCTATCAGCGCACGCACAGCAAGGATGGCCTGGCGCACCGTTTCGGTGCGAATTTCGGCTCGGTCTCCATCGAGTTGCAGGGGCACCGCCCAGGATCCGGTGCCTTTGGAGAGCCCGATGTAGACGGTTCCGGCCGGGTGGCCACCATCGGGGCCCGGTCCGGCCACGCCCGTCGTGGACACCCCGACGTCGGCGCGCACATCATTGACGGCGAGGAGTGTGCGTACACCGACGGCCATCTGCTTGGCGACGTCGGCGTGCACGGGGCCATGAACGTTGAGCACGCTGCTGTCCACCTGAAGCAGGCTCCGTTTGAGGTCCGAGTCATAGGCGACGACTCCCCCGCGCACCACAACGGATGCCCCAGGGATGCGCACGAGTTCGGCCACGAGCAGCCCGCCGGTCAGTGACTCGGCGACCGCAATGGTGAGGTGCCGAATGGTGAGTTGCGCGATCAAATCGGCCGTTGCATCCGCTTGCAGATCGCCTGAAGCGGTGCGGGCGCGAAGGGTGACGTCGGGGAGGTCGATCGAGTCGGCCGGGTCAGGCATCGTCGTGCTTGCGCAGGCGCCAGGCCGAGAGCAGATAGTCGAGGCCGGACACCACGGTGAGGATCAGGGTGATGGTCATGGTAGCCGTGTTGAGCCAGTGCACCCACTCGCCGAAAACGAGCCAGAACGGCAGCAGCGCGAGCGAGATCGACACCGACTGGGACACGGTTTTGAGCTTGCCGCCGCGGCTGGCCGGGATGACCCGGTCGCGTAGCATGACGAATCGGAACACGGTGATGCCGATTTCGCGCACCAGGATGACGATGGTCACCCACCAGGGCAACTCGTCGAGGATGGAGAGGCAGACCAGGGCGCCGCCGGTGAGGATCTTGTCGGCGATCGGGTCGAGGATCTTGCCGAGGTCGGTGACGAGGTTGTGGCGGCGGGCGATCATGCCGTCGATTCCATCGGTGGCGATCGCGATGATGAACAGCACGGCGGCGGCCCAGCGCAGTGCGTCGTGGGCGCCGTTGTCGGCCAGCAGCATCCAAATGAAGACGGGGGCGAGCAGGATGCGTACGACCGTGATCAGGTTGGGCAGGTTCCAGTTGCTCGGGCGGGCGACGGATGCTTGCGGTGATGCCATGGTTCAGTCCCTGCCCGTTAGTTTCCAGGCATCCTCGTCGTCCTCGGTGCCGTCGACCTCAGGATACCCCTGCGACATTTTCTCCACCGGGTCGTCGGCGTAGCGCGGGTCGGGTGCCGCGGCTGCACGGGAATCGTCGGATTGAGCCTTGAGGGCGTGCTGTTCGTCGTCGGAGCCGCGCAGGCGGGCGAGCACGCTCGGCAACTGTTCGGCGTTGACGAGCACGTCGCGGGCCTTGGAGCCCTCGGAGGGGCCGACGATTTCGCGGGACTCGAGCAGGTCCATCAGGCGGCCGGCCTTGGCGAAGCCGACCCGCAGTTTGCGCTGCAGCATGGACGTGGACCCAAACTGGGTGGAGACGACGAGTTCTGCGGCGGCGAGCAGCACTTCGAGGTCGTCGCCGATGTCGGAGTCGATCTCTTTACGCGGGGCGACCATGGAGACATCGGGCCGATAGTCGGGCCTGGCCTGCATGGTGACGTGCTTGACGACTTTTTCGATCTCGTCTTCGGTCACCCAGGCGCCCTGCACGCGCACGGCCTTGGACGCGCCCATTGGCAGGAACAGCGCGTCCCCCTGACCGATGAGCTTATCGGCACCCGGCTGGTCGAGGATGACTCGGGAGTCGGTGACGCTCGTCACGGCGAAGGCGAGCCGGGAGGGCACGTTGGCCTTGATCAGCCCGGTGACGACGTCGACGCTTGGACGCTGCGTGGCGAGCACGAGGTGGATACCGGAGGCGCGGGCGAGCTGGGTGATACGCACGATCGAGTCTTCGACGTCGCGCGGGGCGACCATCATGAGGTCGGCCAGCTCATCGACGACGACCAGCAGGTACGGGTACGGCTTGAGCTTGCGTTCACTGCCGACCGGCAGCACGATCTCCTCGTTATTGACGGCCTTGTTGAAGTCGTCGATGTGGCGAAAGCCAAAGCTGGCGAGGTCGTCGTAACGCATGTCCATCTCTTTCACGACCCATTGCAGCGCTTCGGCTGCTTTCTTCGGGTTCGTGATGATGGGCGTGATCAGGTGGGGCACGCCGGCGTAGGCAGCGAGCTCGACCCGTTTCGGGTCGATCAGCACCATGCGCACGTCGCTCGGCTTGGCCCGCATCAGCAGGCTTGTGATCATGGAGTTGACGAAGCTCGACTTTCCCGAACCGGTGGAACCGGCCACGAGCAGGTGGGGCATTTTCGCGAGGTTGGCGATGACGAAGCCACCGCCGACGTCTTTACCGACGCCGATGGTCATCGGGTGCGTGGCGTTGGTAGCGGTACTCGAGCGCAGCACGTCGCCGAGGGTGACGATTTCACGGTCGGTGTTGGGAATCTCGATGCCGATGGCGCTCTTGCCGGGAATCGGCGACAAAATGCGCACCTCGTTCGAGGCGACCGCGTAGGAGAGGTTCTTGCTCAGGGCGGTCACCCGCTCGACCTTGACACCCGGGCCGAGTTCGATCTCGTACTGGGTGACCGTGGGGCCACGCGAGAACCCGGTGACCTTCGCGTCGACCTGGAACTGACGTAGTACTTCGGTGATCGACTTGACCACGTCGTCGTTGGCGGCCGAGCGGGCCTTGGCCGGCGGGCCGGCGGTGAGAGTGGATGCTGCCGGCACGAGATACGGAATGGCAGGGTGGGGATCTGTGGAGGCGAGAGGCGGCAGAGTCGCGCCGTCGGCATCCACTGCCTGACTCAGTTCGGGGAAGACGTCGTCGAAGCCGGGAAGGACCTCGGTGTGGCCGGCCGGGTCGTCAGAGTGCAGGCCGGTGGACGGACCCGCGCCGAGGTCGACCTCTCCGGTGAACCGTTTGACGGCGAGCTCGGCCTTGCGCAGGTCTTCGAGCACCTCGGTGCCGTAATGGTCGCGTTCCGGCGGGGCGGTGTGGTCGGTGACTTCGGGTTCGATCGCGCTGTCAAAACCGCCGCGGGACTGGTTGCCGCCGAGCAGCACGCTCATCGGGTCGGCGGTGTCCGCCGCCTTGGCGTCGGCACCTCGTTTTTCGGTCGAGAGTGCACTGCCGAAGTCGGGGTCTTCCTCCCGCTTGCTGTTGTTGCGGCGCCACCAGGGCAGCGCGCCCTCCGGGCCGTCTTCGTCGACGCCGTCGAGTTCGACCTGAACGGTCTTGCCCGATTTGGCGACCTTGCTGGCGGCCGCGCGTTCTTCGTCGTCGGTCAGTTGCGCGCCGAACAGCCAGTCGTAGAGCTCGCGGGAGCGCTGACCGATGCGATTCGGCGGCGTCTTGGTGATGATGAACAGGCTCAGCAGCAACAGCAGGATGACGACGATGGTGGCACCGATCGAGGTGCTGAGCAGGATCAGCGGGGCGGCAATCATCCAGCCGATCACGCCGCCGGCCAGGGCGAGGGCCGGCATGCCGTCCTGCGGCTCGGGTTGCACGCCGAAGATATGGCAGAGCCCGGAGATGGTGACGAGCAGCAGGCTCAGCCCGATGCCGATGCGACCGTTGTCGTGCACCGAACTCGGTTTGCGAAACAGCCAGACGGAGAACAGTAGAAGGATGACCGGGAGGGCAAAGGCGACCCGGCCGAACAATCCGCCGAAGGTGTAGGCGTCGAGCTGCTGAGCGACGAAGTTATTGATCAGGAACCATTCGACGATGGCGCCGGAGATGGCGAGCAGAACGAGAAAGAACGGCAGACCGTCACGGCGTTCGTCTTTGGAGAGTTTTTCGGGGCCGAGGGCACGCGCTGCGCCGCCGGTCAGGTGGGCCAGGCCCATCCAGGCGCGGGCTCCGAGGCTTGGTTTCACCTCGACGGCGGTGAACTTGACCGTCTTCTGCGCGGCCGTGCCGCCGGCTCCCCGCGTTGCGGGTTTGCGCGCCGGAGCGCCCTTCGCTGCGGGGGTGCGGGCACGCCCGGTCGACTTAGTGCTCGTAGCCATGAAATAACGCTACCAAGCACCGGTGACATTCCCTCGGCCCCACGCCTACGGCCCGCGTGACTGGTCCGCGAAAGCCTGGCCGCGGCATCCGTTTTGCTGCTAATAGCGGATGGCGTCGATCACCTTGACGCGCACCGCGACGAGCGCGGGGATCAGCCCGGCGAGGGCGCCGACGACGGTGGCGCAGACCAGGCCGAGGATGGCTGCCTCAACCGGGAACGGCGGGAAGTCGGTGACCTGGCCCTGGCTGATGAAATCCTCGACAAAAGGACTCTTGACGATGAGGACGGCGCCGATCACGCCGATGATTCCGGCGACGACGGTTGCGACGACGCTTTCCATCATCACGGCGAAGAACACCCGCCCGGCCGTGGCGCCGAAGCTGCGCCGGATGCCGATCTCCCGGATGCGCTGCTTGAGGGTGACCAGGGCGATATTGACCAGGCCGAGCGCGCCGAGCAGCAACACCAGCCCGGCGATCGCGCCGACGGTGAGTTTGAGCGAGAGGTAGGGGTCGCCGTCCTGGAAGGCCGCGAAGTCCTGCCGGTTCACCTGCACGAAGGCGTCGGCGCCGAGCGCGCCCTGTACGTCGCGTTGCAGCGCGGTGACCAGCTGCTCCGACACGTCAACGGGCACCCACAGCTCGTAGGACGGCGGTCCGAATTGTTGGAGGTTCGGGTCGCTAACGACGGGCGTAATGGCGGTGAGTGCGTCGGCGAGCATGTACATGGCCGGTTCGGTCTCCCACGAGAGTGAGGGGTAGACGCCGGTGACGACGGCCGTCGTGGTGCGTTCACCGATCAGGGTCGTGGTCGGGTGCGTGCGCAGATCCGGCCGACCGAGACGGTCATAAAAGATGGAGTTGACGAGCAGTGCCGGTGCAAGCCGGGCCGTATCGGCCTCGGTGAACCAGGTACCTTCCTCGAGGGTGATGCGGTGCATGGTGCCGTAGGGCGGGTCGATGCCGAGGGTCTGCACCGGTACGGCTCCGTCGGCGAATTGCACGGTCTGGCTGGCGTTCATGACCCGGCTGGCGTAGTCGATTTGGTAGCGTTCAAGCGCTGTGCGCCAGATTTCGGGCATTCCCGGCGGGGTGGAGCCGTCGTTCATCGATGCCGACAGAAAGAGGCTCGCGGCGCGCCCACCCGAGCGTTCGCTCGATTCGACGGTCGCCTGTTGGGCGACCGCGCCAAGCCCGACCACGGTGGTGATGGCGCAGACGGCGACGGCGACGCCGATCAACGACAGCATGACGCGGGTCTTGTGGATGCGCACCTCCTGCCAGGCCTCGATCACCGCGCCTACCAGATTACTGACGGCGCGCTTCATGCCGGCACCGTGCTGGTGGCCTGCAGCGCGCCGTGGTCGAGGCGCAGGTGTCGGCTGGCTCGGGCGGCGATAGCGGGATCGTGCGTGATGGTGACGAGGGCTGCGCCGGATTCGGTGGCGACCTCGTCGATCAGGTCCATCACCGTTTCGCCGGTCTCGAGGTCGAGAGCGCCGGTGGGTTCGTCGGCGAGAATCAGCCGTGGGCCGCGCACGAGCGAGCGAGCGATCGCCACCCGCTGCTGTTCACCGCCACTCAACTTGTCGGGCAGTGAGCCGAGCCGGTCGCCGAGCCCGACGCGTTCGAGCATCTCGGTGGCGATTCGGGTGCGCTGCCAGAACTGGCGGCCCTCCGCGTAGAGCAGCGGAGTCATGACGTTTTCGAGGGCGGTGCGTCCCTGCAGCAGGTTGAACTGTTGAAAGATGAAGCCGACCTCTCGGCCGCGCAACCGATCCCGCGCGCCGGAGGACAGCGACTGCACGGGGCGGTCTTCGAACAGCATGGTGCCGCTGGTGGGGTTGTCGAGCAGCCCGAGCAGGTTGAGCAGGGTGGTTTTGCCCGAACCGGAGCGGCCCACGATCGAGACGCGGTCGCCCACGTCGACGTCGAGGTCGATGCCGGAGAGAATTGTCAGCGGCGGCGCATCGATGAGCTGCACGGTGCGGGTGACGCCCTCAAGATGTAGAAGACTCAATGGGAGATCGCTCTGCTGGAGATGCTCGGCATGTAGCAGACTTGGCTGCCATCGGGTTGGGTATCACAGCCGTCGGCTCCCGGTGCCACGGGGGCACCCGGCACGAATTGATTGATCACATCGCCCTCGACGAGTCCGTCAATGACCTGCACGTTGGTGCCGTCGGTCATGCCAAGCGTGACCGGGCGTTCCTCGGTACCGCCGTCGGCCAGCACAAACCAGACGACACCGGTCTCGGCCGAGCCCTCGACGGCGGTGGTCGGCACGACCAACACGTTTTCCGCCAGGCCGGCGGCGATGGTGATCTGCGCGGCGAGGCCGGCGAACACCGTCACGTCGGCCGGAATCGCGCATGTCACGGTCGTGCCACTCGTGCCCGCCTGGCCGCCCGCCGAGCCGTCGCCACCGGCCGATTCCCCGGCCAGCGGGGTGGTGATGGTCAGGCCGGTACAGGTGAACGGTGCCGGCCCCTTCGTTATCGCGACGGATGCTTCCGTCGGCTTGGTCAGCAGCCGATACTGCTGCTCGGGGCTGAGAGCGCCGCTCACCGAGAAGGTGGGCGGTGCAACCTGCCCGGTGGCGTCGCCGACGGCCACGCTCTGACCGGGGATCACGGTGAGCGAGCTGAGAATTCCGGTGATCGGCGCGAATACCTTGGCGAAGGTGACCACTGGTTTCGGCTGGGTGATGGTCACGTTGCCGTCGGCATCCGTTGTTTCGACCGGGTCTTTGATCGTCTCAACCCGGATGTCGTAGATCTTGTCGTCTTTGTTCACGGTTTGTCCGGCCGAGATGAAGATCTCGTCGACCGTTCCGACGGCGGTCGCTTTGATGGCCACGGCCGGGTCGGCGCTGACCGTGCCCGGCAGGGTGACATCGTTGCTGATCGTGCCGAGGGCCACCGGAATTTGGGGCTCGACGATGACGCCAGTGGGCTCGGCCGGGTTGCTGTCGGCGGCGGCGTCTGGGTAGAAGGCGAGCTTCACGAGGGCCACGGCGATGGCCGCTATGACGATCAGACGAAGGATGGGAAAGACCCATTTGCGTGCAATGTTCACGACACTCCCAACGCGCACCGACCGACGTGGTCGTGCTCGATGGGTCGATCTTAGCGTTTTGTGGCAAGGTGCGCCGCGCGCTGGGTTTGCCGGGCTCGCGGCACTCGTTGCAGTTCGCGGCACCCCTACGGACGGGCGCCGCGTACGTTAACGAGTGCCGCGAGCACGATCAACGCTTTAGCGGGTGGTGCCGGCGACCTTGGGGAGCGATCCGCCGGCCGCAGCGTTGCGGTCCGGACGGAAGTTAGAGAAGTCCACGCCGGGGATGTCTTGCACGAGCGAGAGTTCGTCCTCGATCTGAGCGGCTTCGGAGTCCTCCGGGCCGACCAGGGGCAGGCGCACCCGCGGGCTGCCGATGCGCCCGAGGCCGTGCAAAATGTACTTCACCGCCACGGTGCCGGGAACGTGTGTCATCACGGCGCGCACGAGTGGTTCGAGCTGCTGATGGGCGGCGGTCGCGACCTTGAGGTCGCCACGGTTGACGGCGTCGACCATGTGCCGGTACGGGGTGGCCGTGATATTGCCGGTCACGCCGATCAAGCCGGTCGCACCGATCGACAGGTGTGCCAGAACGTTGGGGTCGTCGCCGGAGAAGTACAGGAGGTCGGTCTGGTTGAGCACCCGGCTGACCTGGGCGAAGTCGCCCTTGGCATCTTTGATAGCCAGAATATTGGGGTGCTTGGCCGCGCGCAGGATGGTCTCGTAGGCGATTGCAACACCGGTACGGCCGGGGATGTCGTAGAGGATGACGGGCAGATCGGTGGCATCCGCGATCATGCGGAAGTGGGTGAGGATACCGGCTTGGGTTGGCTTGTTGTAGTACGGCGTGACGATCATATTGCCGTCCGCACCGGCTTTTTCACTCTGCCGGGCCAGCTGCATGGCGTGAGCGGTCTCATTTGAGCCACCGCCGGTGATGATCTTGGCGCGGCCGTTGGCGACCGACTTGCCGACCTCGACCAGGCGGATCTTCTCCGGGTCGGTCAGCGTGCTGGTCTCACCGGTCGTGCCCGTGACGACGATGCCATCGGCCCCGGCGTTGATGACGTCGTCGATGTGCTTCTCCACCCCGGCCCAGTCCACTTCGCCATCAAAGGTAAACGGGGTGACCAGTGCGACCAGCACCTGGCCAAAGGGATTCGTAGAGGTAGACACGAACTACAGGCTATCGTCTCCACGCCCTCCGCCCGGCGAGAGCCCAAAAAGTGCCCGTGTGAACCGGGCACTTCTCAACGGAATACTGCTACGGCGAAACGCGACCGTTCTTATTGAAGGATGCATGGGTCAGCGGCATCAGTTTCTCGAAGTGCGTTTCCATCTGCTCGGCACACATCTCGATCTCACGCTGCGGGAAGGACGGGAACTGACTCCCCTCCCGCTTGGTGCGCAGGCTGAGAAAATTCATCAGCGAACGAGCGTTGAGTGTGACATACATCGAGGAGTAGATGTTCAGCGGCAGCACGATGCGGGCGACCTCGCGCGCGACGCCGGCTTGGAGCATCCGCTGGTAGGCCTCGTAGGCGTGAATCGCGGCGGCACGGGTTTGCTGCTGCACCAACGCGGTCTGCTCGGCGGTTCCGGGCAGAAAGTCATAGGCGCCGGCCTTGCCGACTTGTACGAGGTTGCGCTCGTTGGAGGGCACGTAGAACACCGGGTTGAGCTCCCGGTAGCGGCCCGATTCTTCGTTGTAGGAGGCAATGCGGTGCCGCATGAACTCGCGGAACACGAAGATGGGCGCGCACACGTAAAACGTCATCGAGTTGTGTTCGAACGGCGAGCCGTGGCGGTCGCGCATGAGGTAATTGATCAGGCCGCGGTCACGCTTCTCGTCGGCCTCGCTCTCGGACCCCTCGAGCTGACTCTGTTCCAGGGTCTGCTCTCCCAGGGTCGATACCCGGGCGGCAAACAGCACATCGGAGTCGTGGGCACTCGCGCGCACGAGTTCGACGGTCATTTCCGATCTAAATTCGATTTCAGGGCGGGGCTCTTGTTCGGCGGTATCAGACACTGGTTCAGGTTAGTCGCATCCACCGCAGGTAGGGGTCGGGCCACACCGTGAGCCGGCGTAATCTCTCGTCACAGTGCGAGATTCACAGTACGCCCGCGTAGCGTTGCAACCATGAATCCCCTCGAAGCTATCGGCCTACTGTTGGCATTGCTGGCCGGCACGACCGTGCTCGGCCTGTTCTGGCGGGCCAGACAGGGTCGCGTCACCCAGATTTCCGGCCAGATCATCAGGCCAGCGGATGTCGCGGCTGCGACCCCGTTCGGCGCTGCGGCGACCCTGTTGCAGTTTTCGACCGAGTTGTGCGCCCGCTGCCCGGGCACCCGCCGACTACTTGGTGCCGTGGCGGATTCCCGCCCCGGCGTCGTGCACGTCGACGTGGACCTGACCCATCGCGCGGATTTAGCGAACCGGTACTCCATTTTGCAAACACCGACGACCCTGATTCTCGATGGAGCCGGACGGGTGCGCGCACGAGTGGGTGGTGCGCCGAACCGCGCTGCCATCGCCGCTGCCCTGGACAATTTCGAGCCCGGTTCGGGTCGGTCCACAACCCTTTGGAGTTCCTATGTCAACCGCTGATTCGCCGATCACGACGCCACCCAGGGTGCGCCCCCGGCTCGATCCGCGCGGGCCCAGGTTCGGTGCGGCGATCACCGCCGTGCTGCTGCTCGCCGTGGTCTTCTTGTCGCTGACCGGGGCATCCGTTGCCGCGTTGATCCTGCTGTCGGCGCTGACCGGACTATTCGCGTGGGGCGCTGCGGCCGGAGCCGGACGGCATCCCTATGGCGTGCTGTTCAAGAAATTCGTCCGACCCCGCCTTGCTCCCCCGGCCGAACTCGAGGATGCCGCTCCACCGACCTTTGCCCAGGGCGTCGGCCTCGCGGTCGCGCTCGTCGGCGTGGCTCTCGGGCTGGCCGGAGTGCCCGGCGCGGTCGGCATCGCCGCGGCGGCAGCCTTCGTCGCGGCCTTTCTCAACGCTGTGTTCGATTACTGCCTCGGCTGCCAGATCTACTTGCTGCTCGTACGATTCGGCTTGCTGAACCGGGGTGCACGGGTTCGAGGCGCCTGAAGGTGTTCCAGGCCCAGCCGGGAAACTGGGTCGGGGTCGTGTCGGGCTGGCTCTCAGGAAGTTCCCAGACGGGACAGGTTCGCCGGGCAGGTCTGACGGATAGGGTGGAATTCAACCACCTGGAGGTAACACCATGCCCACGACACTCACGAGTGAAGCAACCACCGTCTGGACCGGCGATCTTCCGACCGGTTCTGGAATTGTCACGCTCGATTCCTCACATACCGCGGAATTTTCGGTGAACTGGAAGGCTCGCGCCGAAGGGGTATCGAACACCACCAACCCCGAGGAATTGCTCGGCGCCGCTCACGCAGCGTGCTTCTCTATGGCCCTCGCCAACGCCCTCGGCTCGGCTGGCCATACCCCCGAGAGTATCCAGACCACCGCCGCCGTCACCTTTGCGGCCGGAACCGGCGTCATCGGCAGCCACCTGCTGGTCAGCGCGAAGATTCCCGGTCTGACCGAGGCCGAGTTCGAAACGTTTGCACAGGATGCCAAGGAGAACTGCCCGATCTCGAAGGCGCTCGCCGGCATTCCGATCACCATTGAAGCAGAGCTGGCCTAGGCTCAGGCCATGCGCGTTCTGATTGCCGGCGCATCCGGTCTCATCGGCAGGGAGCTTAGCCGCCAGGTCGAAACTGCCGGCCACACCCCGGTGCGGCTGGTACGACGCGAGGCCCTCGGTCCCAACGAGATTCGTTGGGACCCGGCCACGTTGGTTTTGGATCCGAGCGTGCTCGACGACATCGACGCCGTCGTCAACCTGTCCGGCGCGTCGCTGGCGCGGCTGCCGTGGACAAGCGGGTACCGCCAGGAAATCCTGCAATCCCGTCTGCACGCCACGCGCACGTTGACCGACGCGCTGCGTCGGTCAACGAACCCGCCGACCGTTCTGCTGAACGGCTCTGCGGTGGGGATCTATGGGAATCGGCCGGGGGAAGTACTGAGCGAGGCATCCGCTGTCGGCACCGATTTTCTCGCCGAGGTGGTCACGCGCTGGGAAGCCGAGGCGCAACTCACACCCGAATCGACCCGCATCGTCACTCTGCGGACCGGTCTGGTTTTAGCCAAGGGCGGGGCGCTCAAACCCGTGCTGCCGCTGGCCAAGCTAGGTCTGGCCGGGCCGCTCGGCAGCGGAATGCAGCACTGGGCCTGGATCAGCCTGCACGACGAGGCCGCGGCGATCGTGCACCTGTTGACCTCGACCCTGTCCGGCCCGGTGAACCTGGTCGGGCCGACCCCCGCGACGGCCAACGACATCATCAGCACACTCGCCGCAGCGCTACACCGGCCGTTCCGGCTGCCGGTACCGAAACCGATACTGACTTTTCTGTTACAGGATGCCGCCCGCCAACTGCTGCTCGCCGACCAGCAAGTGAGCCCCCAGAAGCTGCTCGACGACGGATTCGAGTTCGCTCAGCGTACGCCGGCCACCGCGATCGCCTGGATGCTGCGCCAGCCGTAGCGGCGCTGGCTCTAGCGCGTGCGCTCGAGGGTGATCGCCGTGCGAATCGCGCCGCGCGCACGTTTGCGGTCGCCGGAGGCGTCGTAGGCCAGGCCGAGACGTAGCCAGGACTGCCAATTCTCGGGTTCCGCCTCAACCTCGGCCTGGGCCGCCGGAAACTGAGCGTCGGCAGCGTCCCGATAAGGACGACCGCTCGGACGCACCGGCAGGTCGTTCGACGGAAACCCCCCGAGTTCGTCGAGCTGACGCACCAGCCGCTCCGAGCGGATGCCGAAGGTAATCTCCCGCGCGAGCGCCCAGAATCCGATCAGCGGCAAGACGAGCAGCGCCACGCCGATCGCTATCCCGACCGGTTCCCCACTCTGGACGAACGCAATGGCGCGCACTCCGGCAAGCAGTAGGTAGAAAACCAGGAGTACCGCCATGACGATGACGGCGATTTTGCCCTTCATTTGTTCGCTCCCGCGGTGTCCGAATCGAATCCAAGGTCGACGATCTGGTCCAGGCCCACCGTCACCCCAGTGGCGGTGCGTGTCGCGGCGAGGGCCAGTAGAATGCCGCTCTCGTAGGCGCTCGGCGACAGGGTGTTGTGGCTGATCGTGAGCGTTTCACCGGTCCCGCCCAGAATCACGTCCTGCCGGGCGAGCAGTCCGGCAAGGCGCAGGCTGTGCACGGGCACACTCGAGACCTGCTGCCCGCGGGCCCGCTGGTCGGTGTGCGGAGCAGACACCGGGCCCAGTTCGGCGCGGGCACGACCGATCAGTTCGGCGGTGCGCACAGCGGTGCCCGACGGCGAATCAACCTTGCCGGGCTGGTGCGCCTCGACGATCTCGATGGAGTCGTAGAATCGGGCGGCCAGGGCGGAGAACGCCGTGGCGAGCACTGATCCAATCGAGAAGTTGGGAATGATAATGACGCCGGTATCGTCGCGGCCCTCGAGGCGGTGGCCGAGTGCGTCGATGCCCTCCTGGCTCCAGCCCGAAGTGCCCACGAGCACCCGCAGACCGTGCTCGGTGGCGAAGTCGACGACGGTGCGGCTGACGTCGGGACGGGTCAGGTCAACGGCGATCTCGGCGCCGAGCATCTCGCTCAGCTCGCTGCGGGAATCAAGCCGGGCGACGACCTCGTAGCCCTCGGTTCGGTCGATCAGGTCGGAGACCACGCGGCCCATCTTGCCCGTTGCGCCGATAATGGCCACCCGTGTTGTCATGGAACCAATCTACCAATTGATCTCTGTCAGCAACGCCCGGTCGATTAGAACATCAGCGGTTCGGGCAGTCCGGTGCGCAGCTCGACCGGCAGGTGGCCGAGATCGTTGTGGGTGACCAGCGTCCAGGGACGGCCGGGTTTCTGCTGCAGCACGGTCAATCCGCAATTGGCCTGGTTGATGCCGACCCAGCGCCAGTCGGGAGCTCCGAGCACCTCACGCACAAACCAGGCGATCACGAAATTGTGGGTGATCAGCAGGTCGTGCCGCTGGCTGCGACGTGGCTGCAGAAATTCGGCGACCGCGTCTTCCATCTGGGCGCGTCCGGCAGCGATTTCGTCCTCTGTGACCGAGCCGAAGAAAGGGTCGTAGGCCTTGGGTGTTTCGGCAGCCCGGCCAGAAGGAATGCAGTCGAACAGCAACGCAGACGATTCGCTCTGCACCGACGGCAACCGTTCGGCCATGATTTCGGCGGTTTCGGCCGCTCGCTGCAGCGGTGAATGCCACGCGCCGGTGAAGGGAACGCCGCTCAGCCGGTCGGCGATCAGTAACGCCTGACGTTTGCCACGCGGCGATAGTGGACCGTCATGCAGGCCGTGTTCGGCATCCTGCTGCTCGCCGTGGCGTACCAGGTAGATGTACTGGGGCATCATTGTCCATTTCGAATTTCAAGGAGTCCGCGGGTGCGGATACTGCAGAAGCTTTGCGGCCGGCTCAGCCGGGGAGGATCGCCGCGAAGGCGTCATCGTCAAGCGCGCCAACTGCGGAGATCGACACGGGCCCGCTCGCGAGCTCGGCGGCGAGCTCCTGCACGTCGGCCGCGGTGACGAGCGCGAGGCGGCGCAGGGCCTCATCGAGATCGGCGAACTCACCGAGGGTGATCTCGGAACGACCCAGCCGGGACATCCGCGTGTCCGAGTCTTCCAGCGCGAGAGCGGATGCTCCGCTCAGCTGCCCCGACGCCCGCTTCATCTCGTCGGTGGTCACGCCGGAATCGGCGAGGCGGTGCAGTTCGCTGAGCATGAGCTCGGCGACCTGGCCGGCCTTGGCCGGTGTGCATCCGGCGTACATGCCAAACAGCCCGGCGTCGGAGTAACCGGGAGCAAAGGAATAGACCGAGTAGGCCAGGCCGCGCTTCTCGCGCACCTCCTGGAACAGCCGGCTCGACATGCCGCCACCGAAAATCGAGGTGAGCACACTCATGGTGACGCGGCGGTCGTCGGTGGCCAGCAGCCCGGGCATTCCGAGCAACAGATTGGCCTGTTCCAGTGGCCGTTTGACGATGGTGAGCGCCTGGCCCTGCTGAATATCGGCTGCGACACCGCCGCGACGGCTTACCGGGGTCTGCGCGACGCTGAGGTCCCAGCCGGCCAGTTCGAGGGCCCGGGTGACGGCGGCGACGAGCACGTCGTGGTCAACAGCGCCGGCGACAGTGACGACGAGGTCCTGCGGGCGGTAGTTGGCCTGGTAGTGCTCCCAGACGGCCGATCTGGTGGCACCGCGAATGTCGTCGGCGCTGCCGCCGATCGGGCGACCGAGCGGATGCTGCCCCAGCACGGCTTCAAAGAAACGCTCATTGGCGACATCGGCCGGGTCATCATCGGCCATGGCGAGTTCTTCGAGAATGACGCCGCGCTCGGTTTCGAACTCACCGGCATCCAGTTTGGACGAGGTCAGCATGTCGGTTAGCACGTCGATGGCCATGCCGAGGTCGCGGTCTTGCACCTTTGCGTAGTAGCAGGTGTACTCCTTGGCGGTCATGGCGTTATGTTCGCCGCCGACCGCGTCGAAGGAGATGGCAATGTCGAGCGCTGACCGGGTGGGCGTGCCCTTGAATAGCAGGTGTTCGAGAAAGTGGGTGGAGCCGAAATGGCCGGGCTGCTCGTCGCGCGACCCGACGGCAACCCAATAGCCGATGGTGAGGCTGCGGGCGCCCGGTACCTGCTCGCTAAGAATGCGCACCCCACTCGGCAAAACGGTTCGACGCACGAGGGCATCACCGGCGGCCCGAAACGTGAGTTCGGCCTGGTCTAGGGGAAAGTCGACTGCACCGTTCATATCACCCACAACCTTACTTGACCGCTCCGTTCGCGCCGGCGTACCCGCGGGGAGGCACCGCCACAACGCTGGCACCAGTAGTGTTCCGCTGAACATCAGTACCGTTCGATACCCCCAGTTTGGCCAAATCGAACCGAGCCGTCAGATCCGACAGACTGGTCTGTCTAGTGTGTGTTACAGTCTGGGAGCCGACCTGCCCAAACCCGCGGTTTTGCGCTGATCTGGGCCCCAAACGGCCCCCGATAGAGGAGCCCGAATGACCACGCTGACAGATGAGGCCGTTCGGCCGGCGACACACGCGAAGGTGCGCATTCTCGCCACCGCCGACCGTCTGTTCTACACCGAGGGCGTGCACACCGTGGGTGTGGACCGAATCATCAGCGAGTCCAAAGTCACCAAAGCCACCTTCTATAAGTACTACCGTTCCAAGGACGCCCTCATCGTGGTCTACCTGCAGGGTCGGGACCGACGCGCTCGGGAGCTTCTCGCCGAGCTGGAGCGACGCTTCGACACCCCCGAGCAACGCCTGCGCGGTGTCGTAGCCGAAATTTCGGCTCAGGTGATCCGCGAGGGATTCCACGGTTGCCCGTTCATCAACGCTGCAGCGCAGTTCACCGACCCGACGCACCCGGTACGTCAGGCTGTCGCCGCTCACCGCGATTGGTACGGCCGCAGCGTCGAAGACCTGTTCCGCGGCATGGGTCATGCCCGGCCCGGTGACGCGTCGGACGACTTCTTTCTGGCCAGGGACGGTGCCTTCGCCGGCGCCAACCTCGGCGACCCGATCGGCGCCCACACCGCGCTGATTCGTGCCGTGCAGCGCGTCCTCGACGAGTCGAGCGACTAGAAATCAGACGGTCGACACCCGATCCAGGTCGGCCAGATCGGTCCGACCGAGACGGATGCTCGCCGCCGCCAGTAGCGACGCCACGTGATCAGGTTGCCCGGCCCCAGCGATCGGTGCGACCACATCCGGCCGGGCCAGGAGCCAGGCCAGTGCGATCGTCGCAGGCGGGACGCTGTGGGCGGCGGCGATGCGATCGACCACGGCGAGCACGCGCAGGGACCGCCGGTTGACATAAACCCGCGCGAGCTGACCGCGGGCGGTGCCGGCGGCATCCGCTTTGGTGCGATAGGCACCGGCCAGAAAACCGTGGGCCAGAGCGAAGCCCGGCATGAGACCGAGATTCTGTGCACCGGCCGCAACCGCGATACTCGGTTCCAGTTCGGTACGGTGCACGAGGTTGTACGGCGTTTCGACGGCGACGAACTTGGGCAGGCCTAATGCCGAGAGAACCCGGGCCTGCATCAGGCGCTCAGCCGAGAAGTTGGAGGCCGCAAGATGGCGAACCTTGCCTGCGCGCACGAGCGTGTCCACGGCAACCAGGCTCTCTTCGAGGGCGACGGACTTGTCGTCGAAGTGAAAGTAGAGCAGGTCGAGATAGTCGGTGCCGAGCCGAGCCAGGCTGGCCTCGACGGCGCCGACGATGCTGCGCTGGCTCAACCCGGGGTTGTCGAGGTTGTGTCCGATCTTGGTGGCCACGATGGTCTCGGCGCGCGCTCGACGCGAGCGCAGCCACCCACCGATGATCACCTCGCTGCGACCGGCGGCGAAGCTGTCGGCCGTGTCCAGAAAATTTCCGCCCAGATCGCGGTGAACGTCGAGAATCGCGGTTGAGGTTTCACCGTTAGCCGTCCAGCCGAAGGCGTTGCAGCCCAGAGCTAACGGATGCACGAACAACTCAGTCCCCGGAATCTGGCGCCGGACCACAGTCGCACCAACGGTCAACTCAGCCAGCCCGGAACGGTCGATCGACATCGCGTCGAGGGAGGATGAGACCGTTTGTCTGGTCATCGTGATTCTCCTCCCGCGGGGTGTTCGCCGGGCCAGTCGTTTCTGCCGGATTTTTGATGAGTGAAGCTTGCTATTGGCCCGACTTTAGGCGAGGCCACCGACATTTCCCGGCGGCACGCTAAACCGTTACCAAAACGTGCGTCGGAACGGGGCGAATTGGTGCTGCTGACCCTCGAGGCGGGGCCAGACTGCGTTGGTCGACAGTCGGTACCCGCATGATTTGTTAGACTGGCCGTTGCGCGAAAATTGGGCTGAATGTGCAGGCGCACATCCGCCCTGGGCCGCCGGTTATCGAATCGACTATTCGATCTTCTGGCGAGGTATCCTGCCCGAATCAGCCGCAGGAAAGCAGCCATGACCACCGACGCCTCCGTGCCCAACCCTCAGGTTCCCCGTGAGGCTCGCAGGCGCCGCACCTTCGCCGTGATCTCCCACCCGGACGCCGGAAAGTCCACGCTGACCGAAGCCCTGCTGCTGCACGCCCGCGCCATCACTTCCGCCGGCGCCACGCACGGCAAGGCCGGCCGCAGCGGTACCGTCTCCGACTGGATGGAGATGGAAAAGGCCCGCGGCATCTCGGTCACGAGCGCCGCGATTCAGTTCGAGTACCACGACGCCGTGATCAACCTCGTCGATACCCCCGGCCACGCCGACTTTTCCGAGGACACCTTTCGGGTGCTCTCGGCAGTGGATGCCGCGGTGATGCTCGTCGACGCCGCCAAGGGTCTCGAGCCGCAGACTATGAAGCTGTTCGCGGTCTGCAAGCAGCGCGGGCTTCCCGTCATCACCGTCATCAATAAGTGGGACCGGCCGGGCGACACCCCCCTGGCCCTGATGGATGAGATCCAGACCCGTACCGGTCTGCTGCCGACGCCGTTGAACTGGCCGGTCGGCGAGGCCGGCGACCTGCGCGGTGTGCTCGATCGCCGTTCCGGTGATTTTCTGCGTTACACCCGCACGGCTGGTGGCGCGACCGTGGCCGAATCGGTGCGGCTGGATGCGGGTGACGCGGCCAAAGAAGAGGGCCCGGCCTGGGCATCCGCTGTCGAAGAATCTGAGCTGCTCGACGCTGAGTCGCAGAATCACGACTCCGAGCTGTTTCTCGACGGCCAGACCACCCCGGTGCTATTCTGCGCGGCCGTGGCGAACTTCGGGGTGCAGCAGCTGCTTGACACCCTGGTCGAGTTCGCGCCGCCGGCCGAAGCCCGCATCGATATCGATGGCAAACCGCGCAAGGTCACCTCGCCGTTCTCGGGGTTTGTGTTCAAGGTGCAGTCCGGCATGAACTCGGCGCACCGCGACCACGTGGCCTTCGTGCGCGTCTGCTCCGGCGAATTTCGCCGCGGCATGATCGTCACCCACGCCGCGACCGGCCGGCCCTTTGCCACGAAGTATGCCCAGCAATTGTTCGGCAAGGAACGTACCGTCACCGACCGGGCCTGGCCCGGCGACATCGTCGGACTCGTGAACGCGTCGGCGCTGCGGGTGGGCGACTCGATCTTCGAAGACGAGCGGGTGGAGTTTCCGCCGCTACCACTGTTCTCGCCCGAACACTTTCGCGCCATTCGCCCGGTAGACAGCAGCAAGCACAAGCAGTTTCGCCGCGGCATCGACCAGCTCGACCATGAGGGCGTCATCCAGGTGATGCGCTCAGAGGTGCGCGGCGAGCAGGCCCCGGTGCTCGGTGCCGTCGGACCGATGCAGTTCGAGGTCGTCGAAGACCGCATGGTGCACGACTTTCACGCCGATATCCGCATGGAAGCGCTGCCATACCAGGTGGCCCGCAAGACCGACAAGGAGAGCGCGCTCGTGCTCGCCGGAACCCGCCAGGTGGAGGTGTTCACCCGCTCCGACGGCACGCTGCTCGCCCTGTTCAGCACGCCGTGGCGGTTGCAGGCCATTGCCAAGGAGAACCCGAAGCTCGTGCTGATCGACATTGCGAACGCGACGGCCGACGACTTTATGTAGCGTGTTTCACTAACCAGAAAGGCCGCATCCTCGTGGAGGATGCGGCCTTTCTCGTGCTGTAGCAGCTAGGTGATGCAGCGGTTACGCATCGACGACCACGGAGGTGATGACGGGGCTGCGACGGTACTTGCGGTTCATCCAACGGCTCACGGACTGCGTGAATAGATCCTCGAGCTCGGCGCCGTCCACGATCTTGATGCGGTTCGCGGCCTTCATGGCCTCATCGATGACCTTGGTGGCGCCCTTGACCCACTCGTCGTCGTGCACGAATCCGCGCGCCAGGAACTCGACGGGCTCGGAGAGAGTGCCGGTCTTGGCGTTGAGGATTCCGAGAATGGTGATGGTGCCGTCCTCGGCGAGCTTACGACGATCTTCCATCGCAGCGGATGCTGCCCCGCCGACGGTCATGCCGTCAACGAAGACGTAGTCGGCGACAACGCGGCCGGTGACCTTGGCGTGGCCGTCGATGAGGTCGACAACGACGCCGTCTTCGACGACGATGACGTTCTCCGAGGGGACGCCGGTCTGGATGGCGAGGTCGGCGTTGGCCGTGAGGTGACGCCATTCACCGTGGATCGGCATGACGTTGACCGGCTTGACGATGTTGTAGCAGTAGACGAGCTCGCCGGCGCTCGCGTGGCCGGAGACGTGCACCTTGGCGTTGCCCTTGTGCACAACGTTGGCACCCCAACGAATCAGGCCGTTGATGACGCGGTAGATGGAGTTCTCGTTGCCGGGGATCAGCGAGCTCGCGAGTAGCACCGTGTCGCCCTCGCCGATCTTGATGACGTGTTCGCGGTTTGCCATGCGCGAGAGGGCTGCCATCGGCTCCCCCTGCGAACCGGTGCAGATGAGAACGACCTTGTCGTCCTTCATACGCTCGAGCGCCTTCATATCGACGATCAGGCCCTTGGGAACGTTGAGGTAGCCGAGCTCGCTCGCAATCCCCATGTTGCGCACCATGGAGCGGCCGACGAACGCGACCTTGCGGTTGTGTTTGACGGCAGCGTCGATGACCTGTTGGATGCGGTGCACGTGGCTGGCGAAGCTCGACACGATGATGCGGCGCGGGGAGGTGCGGAACACGGTGTCGATTGCCGGTCCGATATCCTTCTCGGCAGTGGTGAAGCCGGGAACCTCGGCGTTGGTCGAGTCGGTCATGAACAGATCCACGCCCTCTTCGGCCAGACGCGCGAAGGCGCCCAGGTCGGTGAGGCGCTTGTCGAGCGGGAACTGGTCCATCTTGAAGTCACCGGTGGCGAGCACGAGGCCGGCCTCGGTGCGGATGGCGATGGCCAGGCCGTCGGGGATGGAGTGGTTCACGGCGATGAATTCGAGGTCGAACTGGCCGATCGTGCGGCGCTCGCCCTCTTTCACCTCGATGAAGTTCTGGCTGAGGCGGTGCTCCTGCAGCTTGGCGGCGAGGAAGGCCAGGGTGAGCTTGGAGCCGACGACGGGAATGTCGCCGCGTTCCTTGAGCAGGTAGGGTACGGCGCCGATGTGGTCTTCGTGACCGTGGGTGAGCACAATGGCTTCGATGTCCTGCAGGCGGTCGCGGATGGCCGTGAAGTCAGGCAGGATCACGTTGATGCCGGGCTGGTTGTCCTCGGGGAAGAGAACGCCGCAGTCGATGATGAGCAGCTTTCCCTTGTGCTCGAAGACGGTCATGTTGCGGCCGATCTCGCCGAGGCCTCCGAGCGGGATGATGCGCATGCCGCGGGCCGGCAATGCCGGCGGAGTGCTCAGGTCGAGGTAGTGGTTATTCATGAATCTCATTTCGTTGTCTGCGATACTGCATGTCCAGGTGTGTGGGGACCGAGATCGGGCATGCGAAAGACCGACGAGCAATACTCAGGGGGCCTCAGCGCGCATACGCGTACCTCGTGTCGTGTCTGGCGGGCAAGCAAAATACCGGCCAGATACCTCCCTAGTCTACCGACGCATCCACGATCGGAGTTTCGGGCACGAAAAAGGGGCCCCGCGCTCGGCGGAGTCCCCTGATTCGTGTCATCGACCTTGGCGGTCGGTCTGGTTAACGACTACACGGCGCGGCCTGCGCCGACACGTATCCGCCGGCCTCGAGGTGCCGCGCGGTGCCGCTGACGTAGCCGGTGGCGGTGATCGCTCGGCGAACGTCGTGGGTGACGTACTCGTTGGCGGTGGTCGTGAGTGTCGTGGGCTTCGATACGTAGGAATTCATGGTGCTCCTGGTGCAATTGAGTGAAAGCGGATGCCGACAGTCAGACAGAGCACCCAGTCACGTTCGAGAGTCCTCGCAAAACGCACAGGCGTGTCTGCGAGGAGCTGGTTCGAGTGAAACTGGGGTGATGGCCCGGTCGGCGGGAAAAATGCGCTGCGCCGCGCGGGCTGCAGAAACCCGGATCCTCTAATGGACCGCCATGATTTCTGAGCTGCACCAAGAATACCGCAGCGTGCCACCCATTTGGGGGAAATGCGCGATCTACACAGGCGCCATGCAGTTACAGGATGGCCTACAGCTACACAGGTACCGTGCAGCCAGCATGGAGACTAAAGTCGATAAAATTCTGTAATGACTTCTTCTGCGCTGTATGACATCCCCCTCACCCTCATCGACGGAACAGAAACCACCTTCGGCGCCTACCAGGGCAAGACGGTTCTCGTCGTCAACGTGGCCTCGAAGTGCGGCTTCACGCCGCAGTACGCTGGACTGGAGGCACTCTACGAGCGTTACGCCGACGACGGGCTGGTCGTGCTTGGGCTGCCGAGCAACCAGTTCATGGGCCAGGAGCCCGGCACCGAGGAGGACATCGTCGAGTTCTGCGGCATGACCTACGGCGTGACCTTCCCGATGACAGCCAAGGTCGATGTGCGCGGAAAGCACCAGCATCCGCTCTACGCGGAGCTGACGAAGTTCAAGCAGGGTCTGTTCCCCGGTCTGATCAAGTGGAACTTCGAGAAGTTTCTGGTGACACCGACCGGTGAGATCGTGGACCGCTTCGCCTCCTCGGTGGAACCGGAGTCGACCGAGATCGTCGACGCGATCGAAAAGGTTCTGGCCGCCAAAGCCGCCTAGCCCCTCGCGTCTCTACCTCCCGCGCCCAGGCCCGGAAAGTGGGCCCATGCTAGATCATGGGCCCAGGACTCTCAGGTGGGCCCGGAGAATTTCAGCCGGCTGCGCGGCGCAGCACGGCCTCGGCGTGACGCAGCACGGGGCCGTCGATCATGCGCCCCTCGTGCTGGAAGACGCCGCGCGCACTGGCGGCGGCCTCGAGCAGCCCGAGGGCGTAGTCGACCTCGGCGGTGGTCGGCTGGTACGCCGACCGAATGACCTCCACCTGGCTGGGGTGGATGCACGCGGTGGCGGTGAAACCGCTCGCGACGGCATCCGCAGCCTCGTCGCTGAGCCCGGCCGTGTCGGTGATGTCGAGGTGCACGGTGTCGATCGCGGCCTTGTCGTGTGCTCGGGCGGCCAACAACACCTGGGAGCGGGCCTGGCGAGCGACGTCGCGGTAGCGGCCGTCGGGGAACCGGCTGGAGCTGCCACCGAGTGACGCGACCAGGTCTTCGGCACCCCACATGAGCGCGACGACGTTTCGTGCCGCGGCAATCTCGGGCGCGGAGATGACACCGGCGGCGGTCTCGCAGAGCGCGATCACTCGGAAGTCATCGAGCATCTCGACCTGGCCGAAACTGACCGTCTTGGCGAGCATCACATCGCGGTACTCCGTGCGCTCCAGCGCGGCCAGGTCGAGCGCGAAGTCGGCAGTGTCGGCCGGATTGATGCGCACGATCGTGCGCATCGGGTCGAGTGGATGCTCAATCAGCGCCCGACGCGCGTCGGCCCGGGCTGCGGGCGCGACGGCGTCTTCGAGGTCGAGAATGACCGCGTCGGCGCGATCAACGGCCTTCGCGTAGCGTTCGGGACGGTCGGCCGGGCAGAACAGCAGCGCCGGCCCGAGGGTGAACGGGGCCGGAGTAAAGGGACTCAACCCGCTCGGGCTGTCGTCGAAGGGGTCGGGGCCGGCCGGATACTCCTCAAACGGGTCGGGATCGAGTGGGCCCCCGTCGAACGGGCCGCTCATTCTGCTGCCCCCCGACACCAGACCAGCACGGTGCGCACGGCCGTGCCGACGATGACGCCGTGCTGGTTGCGTCCCCTGTGTTCGAGCGTGATGATGCCCTGCCCCGGCCGGCTCTTCGACAGCCGTTTGTCGGTCACGATGGTCTCCGAATAAAGGGTGTCGCCGTGGTGCAGCGGATGCGGAAACGTCACGGCCGAAAAACCCAGGTTCGCCACGATCGTGCCCTGGGTCAACTGGGCGACCGAACTGCCCACCATGGTCGAGAGGGTGAACATGGAATTGACCAGGCGTTCACCGAACGGCTGCGTTGCCGACCAGGCCGCGTCGAGGTGCAGGGATTGGGTATTCATGGTCATCGTCGTGAACAGCACGTTGTCGGCCTCGGTCACGGTGCGGCCGGGGCGATGCTGGTAGAGCGCCTTCAGGTCGAACTCCTCGAAGTACAGGCCGCGCTGCTGAACTGGGTGGCGCTCCTCCGGCTGCAGCTCCTTCGTACTGGAATCGGGCATCCGCTTCTCCAATTTCGTCAGGTCAGCCGGCGAAACCCAGGGCCCGCGAAATGACCATGAGCTGCACCTCGGTTGTGCCCTCGCCGAGCTCGAGCACCTTGGAATCACGATAGTGCCGGGCGACCGGGTTTTCGTTCATGAATCCGTATCCGCCGAAGATCTGGGTGGCATCGCGGGCGTTGTCCATGGCCGCTTCGCTGCCGACCATCTTGGCGATCGAAGCCTCCATCTTGAACGGCTTGCCGTTGATCATTTTCAGCGCCGCGTCGTAGTAGGCGAGACGCGCGGTGTGCACGCGCGCCTGCATCCGAGCGATCTTGAAGGCGATGTGCTGGTTGGATCCGATCGAGCGGCCGAACACGTTGCGGCTGTTGGCGTAGCGGATGGATTCTTCCAGGCAGCCCTGGGCGGCGCCGGTGCACAGCGCGGCGAAAGCGACGCGACCCTCGTCGAGGGTCTGCACGAAGTTCGCGAAACCACGGCCGCGCTCCCCGAGCAGGTTGGCTTCCGGCACCCGCACATTGTCGAACACGAGCGGATGCGTGTCCGACGTGTGCCAGCCCACCTTGTCGTACGGCGGCAGTGCCGTGAAACCGGGGGTCGGCGTCGGCACCAGGATGGCGGTGAGTTCCTTCTTGATCGAACCGTCCGCGCGGGTGGACTCCCCCGTGACGGCGGTCACCGTGACGAGCCGGGTGATGTCCGAGCCGGAGTTGGTGATGAACTGCTTCGTGCCGTTGATGACCCATTCGCCGCCGTCCAATGCGGCGGTGGTCTTGGTGCCCGCGGCGTCCGATCCGGCATCCGCTTCGGTGAGGCCGAACGCGGCGAGCGCCGAGCCACTCGCGAGGCGCGGAACCCACTCCTCTTTCTGTGCCTCGGTGCCGCTGCGGTACACCGGCATGATGCCGAGGCCGACCCCGGCTTCGAGGGTGACAGCGATACTCTGGTCGGCGCGCGCAAGCTGCTCGACCGCGAGGCAGAGCGCGAAGTAATCGCTGCCCTGGCCGCCGTACTCCGTCGGGAACGGCAGACCGAAGAGCCCCAGCTCCCCCATCTGGGCGATGATGCCATAGGGCAGGCTGCGCTTGGTGTCGTACTCGTAGGCGGCGGGCGCGACGACGGTGTCGGCGAAATCGCGAACGGTGTCGCTGAGCGCCTGGTATTCGGTGGTGAGTTCGTAGCTCATTCTGAGTCTTCCTTGTCTGCGCTGGTTCCGGGGGTAGTGCTGGTTTCTGGTGTGACGGTGGCGACGATCTGGTCGAGGACCACGAGGTCGCCGGTCTTGAGGTTCACGGTGACGCGGCCCGCCGTGGCGGCCACGAGTTTGTGTTCCATCTTCATGGCCTCGACTACGAGGATGGTCTGCCCTGCTGTGACCACGTCACCGGTGGCGGCGTGCACCGCGATGACGGTGCCGGGCATCGGCGAGCGCACGTCTGGACTGACCGCACCAGGCACCCGGTCACGGCTGAGGAGGTGTTCCGCGAGCTGCTCGGCCCGGGAGCGGTGGCGTAGTTCGAGCGAGAAGCCGTCGGCGCCGATGTACACGCTGGCCCCGGACTGTTCGATGGCATACACCCGGGTCTCGCCGCCGTAGTCGACGCTGCACGCGCCGTCTCCGACGCGCAGGAGTCCGGCTTCGACGGCCGGGCCGTCACCGATAGAAACGGATGCCATCCCCGGCTCCCCCACTACCCGCACGTCAATGGATTCGGTCGCGCGCATTCCCAGCGAGTAGCGCACCGGTCGTGGCGAACCCGCCCGCCACCCGCTCGGCCGCGTCCACACGCCGTTCACGTCGGCCAGACTAGACGCGGCCAATTCCGACCCGGCGAAGGCGCGCCCGTGCAGGAACAATGCCACGGCGGCGAGTACGTGCTCGTCGGCTCCCTGAAACTTGAGGCCCGGAAGCTTGCGTTCGATCAGACCGGTGTCGAGGCGGCCGGCGCGCACGTCGGCATCCGCTAGGAGCAGCCGCAGGTACTCGGTGTTGGTCTGCACGCCGAGCACCACGGTGTCGGCGAGCGCCCGGTCGAGTCGGTTCAACGCCTCCAGCCGGGTGGGAGCCCAGGCGATCACCTTGGCGAGCATCGGGTCGTAGTGCGAGGCGATGGTCAGGCCCGGCATCAACGAACTGTCGACCCGAACTCCCTCGCCGGTCGCCTCGTGCAGCTGCAGCACCGTGCCGATGGTCGGCAGAAAGCCGCGCCCGGGATTCTCGGCGTAGACCCGGGCCTCGATTGCATGCCCCGTGAGGCATATGTCGCTCTGGGTGACCGTGAGCGGCTCCCCCTCGGCAATGCGCAGCTGCCAGTCGACCAGATCAAGGCCGGTGACCAGCTCGGTGACCGGGTGTTCCACCTGTAGGCGGGTGTTCATCTCCATGAAGAAGAATTCGTCGGGCGCGGTCGCGGAGACCAGAAATTCCACGGTTCCGGCGCCGCTGTAGCCCACGCTGCGGGCGGCGGCGCAGGCTGCCTCCCCGATGCGCGCCCGGGTAGCCGCGTCGAGCAGGGGCGACGGCGCCTCCTCGATGACCTTTTGATGCCTCCGCTGCAGCGAGCACTCACGCTCGCCGAGGTGGATGACGGCGCCGTGGTGGTCGGCGAGCACCTGCACCTCGATGTGCCGCGGAGTCGACACGAGCCGTTCGAGCAGCAGGGTGTCGTCGCCGAAGGCGCTCAGCGCCACGCGGCGGGCCGTCTCGAGGATGGCGGGCAGGTCCTCAGCGCGTTCCACCACGTGCATTCCCTTGCCTCCGCCGCCGGCGGAGGGCTTGATGAGCATCGGATAACCCACATCGACGGCCGCTTGGATCAACTGCTCGTTGCTGAGGCCCGGCTGAGCGACCCCGGGGATAATCGGCACCCCGTAGCCGGCCACGTGGTTCTTCGAGCGGATCTTGTCGCCCATCACGTTCAGCGCGTGCACGCTCGGACCGATGAAGGCGATGCCGGCGTCGGCGCAGGCCTGGGCGAAGGCCTGGTTCTCGCTGAGAAATCCGTAGCCGGGGTGGATGGCCTGCGCTCCGGTTCGCGCCGCAGCGGCCAGAACGGCCTCGAAGTTGAGGTAGCTGTCGGCCGGGGCGGCGCCGCCGAGGCGCACCGCGGCATCCGCTTGGAATACGTGTCGCGCGGTGCGGTCGGCGTCGCTAAAGACGGCGATTGAGCGGATGCCCCGCTCCCGCAGCGTGCGGATGATGCGGCACGCGATCTCCCCGCGATTGGCGACCAGCACGGTGTCAAAGGTCATGGGCTCACTCACATTCGGAAGAGGCCGAAGGCGGACTCGCCGAGCGGCGCGGTCGCGCAGACGGCCAGGGCAAGCCCGAGCACCATGCGGGTGTCGGCGGGGTCGATGACGCCGTCGTCCCAGAGCCGGGCGGTGGAATAGTACGGGCTACCCTGGGTCTCGTACTTCGCCAGGATCGGGTCCTTGAACGCGGACTCGGCCTCGGCCGACCACTCATCACCGCCGCCCTCGATCTGCTCCCGCTTCACGGTCGCGAGCACGGCGGAGGCCTGCGGGCCACCCATCACGGAGATGCGGCTGCCCGGCCACATCCAGAGAAAGCGCGGCGAGTAGGCCCGGCCGCACATGGAATAGTTGCCGGCGCCGAAGGAGCCACCGATGACGACGGTGAGCTTGGGCACCCGGGTGGTGGCGACGGCGGTGACCATTTTGGCGCCGTGCTTGGCGATACCGCCGGCCTCGGCGTCCTTACCGACCATGAACCCGGAGATGTTCTGCAGAAACAGCAGCGGTATGCCGCGCTGGTCGCACAGCTCGATGAAGTGGGCACCCTTGAGCGCGGAGTCAGCGAACAGGATGCCGTTGTTGGCGACGATGCCCACCGGGTGGCCGTGGATGTGCGCAAACCCGGTCACCAGCGTGGTGGCGTACTCGCGTTTGAATTCGTGGAATTCGCTGCCGTCGACGAGGCGCGCGATGACTTCGTGCACGTCATACTGGCCCTGCACGTCGACCGGGACGGCTCCGTAGAGTTCGCTCTCGTCGGCGACCGGGTCAATGGTGGGCAGTACCTGCCACGCCGGGGCATGAACGCGAGGCAGGGTGGAGACGATGTCGCGCACGATCTGCAGGGCGTGCTCGTCGTTTTCGGCGAGGTGGTCGGTGACGCCGGAGACGCGGGCATGTAGGTCGCCACCGCCGAGCTCCTCCGCTGTGACGATCTCGCCGATCGCGGCCTTCACGAGCGGCGGGCCGCCCAGGAAGATGGTCCCTTGATTGCGCACGATCACGGTCTCGTCGCTCATCGCCGGAACGTAGGCGCCTCCGGCGGTGCAGGATCCCATGACCGCGGCAATCTGCGGGATCTTGGCCGCGGACATCCGTGCCTGGTTGTAGAAGATGCGGCCGAAGTGGTCGCGGTCGGGGAAGACCTCGTCTTGCATCGGCAGAAAGGCGCCGCCGGAGTCGACGAGGTAGATGCAGGGCAGTCGGTTCTCGAGGGCGATTTCCTGGGCTCGCAGGTGCTTCTTCACCGTCATCGGGTAGTAGGTGCCGCCCTTGACCGTGGCGTCGTTGGAGATCACGAGCACGTAGCGGCCGTGCACGAGCCCGATGCCGGCGATGACGCCAGCGCCGGGGCTGTCGTCGTTGTACAGGCCGGTCGCGGCGAGCGGCGCGATCTCGAGAAACGGGCTGCCGGTATCGAGCAGTTGGTCGATGCGCTCGCGCGGCAACAGCTTGCCGCGGGCGAGGTGACGCTGCCGGGACTTCTCCGGCCCGCCGAGCGCGGCAGTGGCGAGGCGCTGTTTCAGGTCGGTCACGAGCTGCCGCTGGGCGGCGTCATTGGTGACAAAGGCTTGAGCAGAGGAGTCGAGCTGACTCGCGAGTGTCTCCATCGACATCTTCCCATTGGTGAGGCCGGAGCACCCGGCATCAACTACAGTTAGTGATTACTAACTGAAATTCAGGTTAGTCGGGATTAACTGAAATGTCTAGTTGAAAGGTTCGCATGAGCGCCCCGATAGAAACGACGCCGCGCAGCCAGGCCAAAGCCGACCGTCGTTCGGCCCTGCTCAGCGCCGCGGCCACGCTCTTCTCCCAGTCCGGATTCAACGGGGTCTCGATCGAAGACCTCGGCGCTGCCGCCGGAGTGAGCGGGCCCGCCGTCTACCGACATTTCAGCGGCAAGCAGGCCGTGCTCGCTGCGCTGCTCATCGACGTGAGCCAGGATCTCGTGGCCGGCGGCCATGCGGTCGTTTCCGAAACAACGGATGCCGCGGCCGCCCTGCGCGAGCTGGTGCGCTTTCACGTGCACTTCGCCCTGTCCAACCCCGATGTGATCCGAGTGCAGGACCGCGACCTGGACAGCCTCGCCGAGGCCGACCGCCACCGGGTGCGGCTGCTGCAGCGCGAGTATGTGGAACTCTGGGTGGAGGTGCTGAAGCGCGTGCACCCCTCGGGTGACGAAGCCCTGCTCCGCATTCGGGCCCATGCGACCTTCGGGCTCCTGAACTCAACACCACACAGCGCCCGCACCTCGGCGCAGCCCGCCGTGCGCGCCCTGCTTGAGGAGATGGCGCTCGCGGCTCTGGGCCTGCCGAGCGCCTAGCGATCCCGAGCGCAGTATTCCTCGTTAATGACGTACGGATCGGGCTGCGGTCGGAATCGCGACCCGTGGCGGTCGCGCCCTACGGAACCAGAACGCAGTCCACACCGCAAGACCAGCCGGAAAGCGGCGTTAGAAGGCGGCGGTGCAGACGCAGAGCTCGTTGCCTTCGACATCGGCGAGTACCCACCAGTCGGGCGCGTGTTCGTCGGTGAGCAGCACGCCGCCGACTTCTAGTACGGCCGCGACCCGGTCTTCGGCATCGTCGCTCGGAACGTAGACGTCGAGGTGGATGCGGTTGCGGGCGGTGCGGGCGATTTCCATGTGCTGAAACCAGACCTTCGGGGCGAGGCCGCGCGGGTCGACGAGTTCGATGCCGTCGTCGCCGGCGACTTCGGTATAGCCGAGGCCGACCCGCCAGAATGGGCGCACGGCATCCGCGTCGGTACAGTCGATCGCGATGTCGTAGCGGGTCGGCTGTTGGTCGTGGGCAGTGGCACCGAGGGTATCGGCGATCTGCTGAACTCGCACGGCGAGCTCTAGGTCACGCGCGGTGACTCCCCCGGCATCGTGCGAGGTCAGGGTGAGTGAGACGCTGCCGTAGCCGAGGCGCACGTCGGGGTGGTGGTTCATCGACTCGGCCACGTCGCCGACCCGGTTGACCAGTTCCAGGGCGGAGGCGAAGTCCTTGGTGCGGAAAGCGGCGTGCAGGAATCCGTCGAGGTGCACAAAAGCGGTGCCCGTCAACTGCTTCTTCGTCGTGAAGGGGGCGAGGAGTGCACCATGAGCGTTCATGCCTCAACTGTCCTCCGCCACCGCACCCGGGTCAACTGCCCGCGTCGACTGAAACCCGATTGCGCAAGCTTTGATGGTGATCCGCCTACCCCTTACTGACCCGGCAATCGAAGCCATGACGGATGGTCGGCAGTAGGCCGTCACGGCCCTGCGCGGTTACTACGGCGTTGTGTGTCTGCCTGAGCTCGCGAGAACGGGGCAACGGTTGCTCCAGGAAGGCCGAAGTAACAGTTCAACCGCTCTCGAATGCGAATTAATTTCTGATTTCACGTCACCAAATTACTGATATTTGCTCGCGTTTGGGGTTGATTTCGGCTATAATTGTGGGTGAAGGAGGCATCGACGCCATGACCCTCACTGCCCCGCCCGCCGCAGCCGGCTCCGTACCAGAGGGGTCCCGCGTTTCGGTCATTGCCCAGGTCGGCGCGTTGCTCGCTTCTGTGGTCGACGCGGTACGGTTTGGTCAGCTCGAGGTTGCCGAAGCCGTTGCCGTTCTCGCGGCATTGGGAGGGCTGGGCCGCAAGGTGGATGGGGCCAGGCTACGCGCTACCACCGACATCGGCGTGAGCGCCGAAACCGACCTCGGCAACGGATCGCTGGCCTACCAGAACGGATGCCGCAACCGGGTCAAGTTCATCACCCAGCTCGCCGGCATCTCCGGCCGCGAGGTCAAACGGCGCCTCAAGCTCGGTGAGACCGCGGTGGAACTCACCCCACTCGGCCTGCCCATCCCCGCCCGGTACCCAGTCATCGCCGACGGCCTGGGCAGCGGCGAACTCAGCGTGGAATCAGCCGAGATCATCGTCAGCACCCTCACCGCCCTCGAGGGGAAAGTCATGCCCGACGACCTCGACCGAGTTGAACGCGCCCTCGTCGCCACCGCCACTGGTGCCATCACCCCGGAGACGGCCGGACTGCCCGGCGCGGGCATCCGCTTCGCCCCCGACGTGCTGCGCGCGCAGGCAATGGAATGGCAGGCCCGCCTCGACCCCGACGGCACCGCCCCGAACGACGACGTGACCGAGGCGAAGAGCACCCTGACGTTCGGGCTGCTGCGCAACGGTCTCTACCCGCTGCGGGCCGACGTCACCCCCGAACTGCGCGGCATCATGGACACCCTCTTCGACACCTGCCTGTCGGCCAGGTCACGCACCCCCATGTTCCTGCCCACCGAGTCCCTCGACGGCAGCACCGACGGCGCCACACTAGATGGTATTGATGAGGCAGACGGAAACACCGAACGCTTCAGCGCCGACCAATACAGCGCCGAACGATACAGCTCTGAACAGTACAGCTCTGAACAGTACAGCGGGGACACCCGGTTCGACGGGGACCGCCGCACTGCGGGTGAGAAACGTGCCGACATTTTCCGCGACGTCTTCCAGGCGGCCGCGCGCGACCCCAAGACCCCGACCATGGGCGGCGCCGCCCCCATCGTCATGATCCACGTCAACGCCACCGACCTCAACGCAGGCCGCGGCGTCGGCTGGATCGACGGCGTCGAAGCCCCCGTCAGCATGCGCCGGGTGAAAGAGACGATCTGCTCCCGCGGCGCCCAAAAAATCATCTTCGGCGACAACGGCGACGTCCTCTACCTCGGCGACAACGGCGACGTCCTCTACCTCGGCGACAAAGTCCGCTGCTTCACCCCCAAACAGCGCGCCGCCATTGCCGCCCGCGACGGAGGCTGCATCATCCCCGGCTGCACCATCCCCGCCCGCTGGACCGAAGTCCACCACGTACTCCCGGCCGGAAAGGGCGGACCGACCAACGTCGACAACGGGTGACTCCTATGTTGGTTCCATCACCACACGATTGAGACCAGTGGATGGAAAATTCGCATGAAAGACGGTCGGCCTCAAGTACGCGGCCCCCTGGTCTGGGACCCGTCTCAGACGTGGCGCCCGGGACAAAGCCACCGGGCCAACACTCCCAGCCCCGAACCGCCCTGGCACACGTGAAATCCATGCGAATTAGAGCGGTTGACGCTGCTGGTGCAAGAACTGGATCAACGGACCAGGGCGCCTGTCAGCGCCACCGCACCTCCGCCGTGCTGTGAGAGGGCTAGACCATGGTCAGAACCCGAGCGGGGTCGGCGAGGATGGTGCCGATGTCGGCGAGAAAGCGGGAGCCCTGCTCGCCATCGACCAGACGGTGATCGAATGACAGGCTGAGCGTGAGCACCTTGCGCAACGCAATCTGACCGCGATACTCCCAGGGCCGCGAGCGAATGGCGCCCATCGCGAGGATCGCCGCCTCCCCCGGGTTCAAAATGGGCGTTCCGGCATCGATGCCGAACACCCCAATGTTCGTGATCGTGATCGTGCCGCCGGACAGTGCCGCCGGGGCTGTCGTGCCAGCCCGGGCCGCCGTCGTCAGTTCGGCGAGCGCCGCCGCGAGGCCGCGCAGGTCGAGCCGGTCGGCGTCGACGATGTTCGGCACCATCAGTCCACGCGGGGTGGCCGCGGCGATGCCGAGGTTCACGTAGTGGAACTGAACGATTTCGCCGGCCGATTCATCCCACCGGGTGTTCACCGCGGGCGTGCGGCCAACGGCGAGGCAGAGTGCTTTGGCCACCACGGTCAGGATTCCAATGCCGGCATCGGCAAAGGCCCGGTCAGCGCGCAGGGAATCGAGCAGTTCCACGGTCGGCGTGACGTCGATGGTGAGGAATTCGGTCACGTGCGGTGCCGTGAATGCGCTCTGCACCATGGCCTTGGCCGTGAGCTTGCGCAGGCTCTTGATCGGCGCACGGGTCTCACGCTCGAACTCTCCTGACCCGGATCCGTCGGGCGTCGATACGGGCAGACCGGTCGCCGGCACCGACTCGGTGATGTGGGCGCGCACGTCATCTCTGGTGATCAGGCCGTCGCGCCCGGTCCCGGTGACCGTGGTGAGGTCGATACCGAGATCGCGGGCCAGGGCGCGCACCGGCGGGGTCGAGCGCGGCCGGTCTGCAACGGATGCTGCGGCGGGCTGGTCGGAGACGGCAGACGTTCCGGGGGCTGCCGCTGCCCGGCCGACGGACGCAGCCGGCACTGCCGTGTTGCCAGCGGCCTGACCGCCAGCGGAACCATCAGCCTCGGCAACGGCGGGCCCGCCGGCTGAGACCGTCACGCCGTCACCCGGCCGGGCCCGGCGCTGCGGGTGCCCGCCGCTCTCGACGGCAGGTCCGTAGCCGACCAGGTTGGCCTCGCGCTTCTCGGCTTGGGCGGGGGCCGCAGCATCCGTTGCACCGGTATCGGGGGTGTCGGCGTCGCCACCCACGTCGAAGCTGACGATCGGCTCGCCGACGTGCACGACCACACCGGCCGGACAGTGCAGCTCACTCACCACACCGGCGAACGGGCTCGGCAGTTCGACCACGGCCTTGGCCGTTTCGACGTCGGCGATGTGCTGGTTGAGCGTGACCGCATCGCCCGGCGCCACGAGCCAGGCGACGATCTCTGATTCGGTGAGCCCCTCACCGAGGTCGGGCAGTTTGAAGACCTTGATCATCGTCGCCCCATCGCCCGGTCGACGCCGTCGAGAATGCGGTCCAGGCCGGGCAGGTGGTGACTTTCGAGCTTGGCCGGCGGATACGGCACGTCGAAGCCGGTCACCCGCACCGGGGCGGATTCCAGATAGCTGAAGCAGCGTTCAGTGACGGTCGCGATGATCTCGCCGCCGAGTCCACCCGACTGGGCCGCCTCGTGGGTCACGACCAAGCGCCCGGTCTTGCGAACGGATGCCTCCACCACCACGTAATCCACCGGGGACAGCGACCGCAGGTCGATGACCTCGATCGACACGCCCTCGTCGGCCGCAGCGAGCGCCGCATCCTTCGCGGTCGACACCAGCGCGCCATAGGTGAGGAGCGTGACATCCGTTCCCGGAGTGACGATGACGGCCTGCTCCATCGGGGCGCCGAGCTCGGGAACGACCTCGCCCTTGACGTGGTAGCGACGCTTGGGCTCGAAGTAGAGCACCGGGTCGTCGCTCGCGATGGCCTGCCGGATGAGGCTGTAGGCGTCCTGAGCGTTGGAGACGGCGATCACCCGCAGGCCGGAGGTGTGGGTGAAGTAGGCCTCCGGTGATTCGGAGTGGTGTTCGGCCGCGCCGATGCCGCCGCCGAACGGCACCCGAATGGTGATGGGCATGCGCACGGCCCCCTGGGTGCGGTAGTGGAACTTGGCGACCTGGCTAACGATCTGGTCGAAGCCGGGAAAGATGAAACCGTCAAACTGAATCTCGCAGACCGGACGGTAGCCGCGGTAGGCCAGTCCGACCGCGGTGCCGATAATCGCGGATTCGGCCAGGGGTGTGTCAATAACCCGGCGGGCGCCGAACTGGGCGAGCAGATCGCTCGTGACCCGAAAGACACCGCCGAGGGCGCCGATGTCCTCGCCGAGGAGCACGACCTTGGGGTCGTCGAGCATGGCCTGGCGCAGGCCCTCATTGATTGCCTTCCCCATGGTGAGGGTCTTGGTCTCGGTCAGTGGGACCGGTTTCGGGGCAGCAAGGCCGGGCAAGCTGGCGGGGGTCATCAGGGTGGTCATGGTCATCGTCCTTCTCCAGGTGTGCCGAAGCTCGTGAGGTAGCCGGCATAGTCGGTGCGCTGGCGCTCGAGGGTCGCGTTAGGGGTGGTGTACACGTGGTCGAACACGCTCAGCGGTTGTGGGTCGGCCAGGCCGATGCAGCCGGCGCGTAGTTCGGCAGCCACCTGGTCGGCGATGGCCTGGGTCTCGGCTTCGACCTCTGGGGTGATCACGTCAAGCCGCTCCAGCAGCCGGTGCAGCCGCAGCAGCGGATCGCGGGTCTTCCATTCGGCGAGTTCGGCCGGGTCGCGGTAACGGGTGGGGTCATCCGCTGTGGTGTGCGGTCCCATGCGGTAGGTGACCGCTTCAATGAAGGTGGGGCCGCCGCCGGTGCGGGCCCGGTCGAGGGCGATCCTGGTCGCCGCCATCACCGCGATCACGTCGTTGCCGTCGATGCGCAGGCTCGGGATGCCGAAGCCCGGTGCCCGATCGGCGATGTTGCGGTGTGCTTGCAGCCCGACCGGTTCGGAGATGGCCCACTGGTTGTTCTGGCAGAAGAAAACCACCGGGGCCTGAAAGCTTGCGGCGAAAACCATGGCCTCGTTGACGTCGCCCTGGCTGGTGGCGCCGTCGCCGAAGTAGGTGATGGCGACCGAGTCGACTTCGTCGCGCTGGGCGCCGAGCGCCCACCCGGTGGCGTGCAGGGTCTGCGCGCCGATGATGATGTTCGGCGTGGCCATATTGACCGTGTAAGGGTCCCAGCCGGACTGGGCGTTACCGCGCCAGACCTTGACGATGTCGGTCAGGTTGACGCCGCGACAGTAGGCGACGGCGTTCTCCCGGTAGCTCGGAAAGATGAAGTCGTCGCTGCGCAGGGCGCGAGCGGACCCGACCTGCGCAGCCTCCTGGCCGAGCAGCGGCGGCCACAGTCCGAGTTCGCCCTGGCGTTGCAGGGCGGTCGCCTCGGTGTCGATCCGGCGCACTACGACCATGTCGCGGTACAGGGCCAGCAGTGCCGGCCCGTCAAGATCGTCGACCCACGGGTCGAAGTCGGGCCGGGGCATCCGCTCGCCGTCAAGCGAGAGAAGTTGCACCAGCTGAGGGGAGAAATCAATCATGGTTCGCTCCGAGCGTCATTGCTAAAGTTGACGTGAGCCTATGTCGACCCCGCAGGGAGCACAACCACTGACGAAAAAAGTGAGCAGAGTGCCCTATTCAGACTCGTCGGACCGTGTTAAAGTTTTGCACTATGTACAGCCTTGACAAGACCGACACACAGCTCCTGCAAGCCCTCTCGGTCGACCCGCGCAGCACCTTCGTCGCCCTCGCCGACACCCTGGGGCTGTCGCGCAACACCGTGCAGGCCCGCATGAAGCGATTGGAAGATTCGGGCGCCTTTCTCGGCTTCGACCGCCGCATCAATCCGGCCGCTCTCGGCTACCCACTGACCGCGTTCATCGAGGTACATGTGCAGCAGAAGCGCCTCGCTCAAATCGTGATCGATCTCGCCAAAATTCCCGAAATCGTGCAGGCGCACGGCATGAGCGGGCAGGCCGATCTGCTCGTGCGCGTGGTCTGCACGGATGCCGCTGATCTGTTTCGGATCGATGGCACGATCCTCGCCTGTGATGGGGTCGAGCGCACCGAAACCTCGCTCGCGATGGGCGAGGTCATCCCGTATCGCCTCACCCCGCTGCTCGACCGGCATGCCTAAGCACGATTCGATCTATTTGCTAAATTCTTCATATAGTTATATAAAGAAGTAATGAAGTTAATCGCGCTGGTAGTCTTGCACCCAACCAGACGCACCGCAGAATCCGTCGCCTGCCCAGCACCTTCGACTTTCGCGCTCCCCACAGAAGGCTCCAGCTTCGTGAACATGCATGCAGACCAGGGGCTCCGATGAGCTTCCTTCGATTGGCCACGCTCATTCGCCACGGCGGACGTATCGCCGAACCGGCACCGACCGCTCCGCCCCTGTTTCCCGGAGCCGAAGTCTTCGGCGGAAGCGTACAGGTGCGCTACATCAACGCCGGCGGCTGCAATGACTGTGCCCTGGAAGTTTCTGCCGCGTTCGGCCCGGTCTATGACGTGGAACGCTACGGCGTTCGCCTGGTGCCCTCGCCGCGGCATGCCGACGTGCTGCTCATCGTCGGCAGCGTGACTCGCAATATGGCCGAGCCGTTGCGCCGCACCATCGAGGCCACCCCCACCCCCCGGTTTGTGATCGTGGTCGGCGACTGCGCCATCCACGGTGGCGCCTTCCGCGACGGCTACGGCATTATGGGGCCCGTTTCTGATTTCGTGCACGTCGATATCGAGGTACCGGGCAGTCCGCCGGAACCAACCGAGATCGTGCAGGCCCTGCGCCGGATGACCGGCCGATGACGGGTAGCGGAGCCGGGCTCCTGCTGCACACCGAGACCGGAACGGGCCTGCTCATGCAAACGGGTATCGGAGCCGGGCTCCTGCTGCAACTGGGCCTCGGCGCGCTGGCCGTGGTGACCGCCCTGCTGGCCGCACCGTCCCTGCGGTCGCGGGCCGGCGGCATCCTCTGCACCCTGATCGCCGTGACCGGTTTCGTCACCGGCCTCGCCGCGATGCTCGGCTCGACCGGCGGCCTGCTTATTCCCCTGGCCCTGCCGATGGACCCACTGCTGCTGGCCCCCGACCGTCTCGGCGGTCTGTTCATGCTCATCGTGTCGGGCGTCGGCATACTTGTCTCGCTCTACTCGATGAGCTCGACCAGCGGACCCGACGCGAGCCGCACCGCCTGGGTCGCCATGCCGGTGTTCCTAGTGGGCATGCAGCTCGTTCCCGCGGCGACCGACTCGGTGTCGTTCCTGCTGGCCTGGGAGGTCATGACCCTCGGCTCCACCGTGCTCCTGCTGGCCGATCACGCCAGCCGCGCCTCGGTCGCCTCGGCCGGCATCTGGTACTCAGCCATGTCACAGTTGAGCTTCTTCTTCATCCTCGCCGGATTCGCCGTGCTCGCCGCCGCTTCGGGCGGCACCAGCTTCACCAGCCTGCAGGCGATCGAACCCGGTGACTGGGCCGCGAACGTCGCCTTTGTCCTGTTCCTGCTCGGTTTCGGCGGCAAGGCCGAACTCGTTCCGCTGCACGTCTGGGTACCCCGGGTACTGCCCGAAGCCCCGAGCCACGTCTCGGCTGCGATGAGCGGCGCTATGGTCAAGATCGGCGTCTACGGCGGCCTGCTGGTCTGCGTGCGTCTGCTGCCCGACGGTCCGGCCTGGTGGGGCATCGCGATCATGCTGGTCGGTGGAGCATCCGCTTTGTACGGCATTCTGCAGGCCTCCGTGTCGAGTGACCTCAAGGTTTTGCTGGCGTACTCGACCACCGAGAACATGGGTCTGGTCTTTCTCGGCCTCGGCGCGAGCATGCTGCTGCGCGGCTACGACGCGCAAGCGGCAGCGGATGCCGCGCTCGTCGCCGCCCTGCTGCTCGCCGTCAGCCACGCCGCATTCAAGTCCACGTTGTTCCTCGGTGCTGGCGCCATTATCCACGCCACCGGCGAACGCAACCTCGACCGGCTCGGCGGCCTCGGCGCCCGTATGCCCGTCACTGCCGCCGCGTTCGGCATCGCCAGCCTCGGCGCGGCCGCCATCCCGATCACGAGCGGTTTCGTCGCCGAGTGGATGCTGCTGCAGTCACTCATTCACGGCGGTCGCCTCGATGGGGCGGTCGTCTCGGTCGCGGCATCCGTCGCTATGCCGCTCGCCGTCGCCGTGATCGCCCTCACCGCCGGTCTGGCGCTGCTCACCTTCGTCAAGGCCTACGGCATCGCCTTCCTGGCCCGGCCACGAAGCAGCGCCGCAGCGGACGCCCGGGAAGTGCCAGCACTGATGCGCATTTCACTCGCCCTCGGCGCCCTGGCCGTGCTCGCTCTCGGCTTGTTGCCGGGACCGATCGCCACCCTCGTGGCGACCACGGTCAGTTCGGACCCGACGGCCGCGGTGCGGTCGGTCGGACTCGGCGGGGTATCGCTGCCGGGCATCGGCGCTGTGCTCGACCCGATCATGCTCGTCGTCCTGTCGGCCCTCGTCGCCATCCCGGTGATCGTCGCGATCATCGTCTCGGCCCGCCGGCATCCGCACCGTATCGTCGACCTGCCCTGGGGTGGCGGCGGATCTCGAGCCCGGCCACGCATGCAGTACACCGCGACGTCGTATGCGGAGCCGCTAGTTCGCGTTTTCGACGACGTGCTCAAGCCCTCCCGTGACGTGCAGGTCACCCACGTGGCTGAGTCCCGTTACCTAGTGGAACACGTGCGGGTCGAACAGACCGTCTCCGACGTGATTGAAACCCGACTGTATCGGCCGGTGCTCAACCTGTTCCAGCGCTACGGCAAAGCCGCTCGCCACGTCGCCAATGGCAGCATTCACCGCTACCTCACCTATTCCTTCGTCGCCCTACTGATCGTCCTGATTGTGGTCTCCCTGTGAACGATATGAGCGCCATCATCATCGCCCTCGTGCAGGTTGTCTTGTTCGTGTTCCTCGCCCCGCTGCTGATGGGTGTGATCCGGCAGGTGCGAGCCACCATCGAGGGCCGCGCCGGCGCCGGAATCTGGCAGCCCTGGCGCGACCTGCGCAAACTGCTCGCGAAGAACCCGGTGCGCGGCACCGACAGCAGCTGGATGCTGCGCGTCGGTCCGGTCGCCCTGGTCGTGTCGAGCCTGCTGCTCTGCGTGCTGCTGCCGCTCGTCGGTACGATTCCGTTCGCGCTGATTCCCAGCGACTTGTTCGTCATTGTCTCCATCATGCTGATCGGCGTCGTCGCCCTCGCCCTTGTCGGCCTCGACGGCGGTACCGCCTTCGGCGGCATGGGGTCCAGCCGACACATGACGGTTGCCGCGCTGGTTGAGCCGACCCTGCTGCTCTCGGTCTACGCGTTCTCAATTCCGGCCGGAACCAGCACCCTGTCGGTCATCGTTGAAACCCGGCTGCTCTCCCCCGAGCTGATCATCTCGCCGGTCAGCGTGCTGGCCCTCGTCGCGCTATCGATCGCCATCATGGCCGAGACCGCCCGACTGCCCATCGATAACCCTGGCACCCACCTTGAGGTGACCATGCTGCACGAGGCGATGACGCTCGAAGCGAGCGGACGTGACCTCGCCTGGCTCGAAGTCGGCTCCTGGCTGAAGCTGGCTGCCCTGCTCGGCCTGGTCAGCAACCTGATCGTGCCATGGGGCGTCGTCACCGATTTCAGCGCCATGGGCCTCGTGATTGGCGTCGTCTCGATCGCCGTGAAGGTGCTGGTGCTGGGGGTGCTGCTCAGCGTCGGCGAGATCTTTCTCGCCAAGGTACGCCTGTTCCAGGTGCCCGAGCTGCTCGCTGGCTCGTTCGCCCTCGCCTTCCTGGCCGTCACCGCCTCCTATCTGGTCGCCTGAGGAGCATCCGTCGTGTTTGAAACTTTCTTTCCCCAACTGATCGGTCTGTGCACCGGAGCCCTGCTGCTGACCAGCGCGCTCATGGTCTGGCGACACTCCCTACTGGCGTCCATCCGTCTGCTCGCGCTGCAGGGCGTCGCCCTCGCCGCGCTCGTTGCGGTGATCGGCATCGCCGAGGGTGAGTCCGAACTCGTGCTCGTGTCGCTGCTCATCCTCTCGGTCAAGGGCATCGGACTGCCCTGGGTGCTCGCGCACCAGTCCAAGGCGTCGATCAAGCAGATTCAGGAGTCACCCCGGCTCAATCCGACCGCCGCTCTGCTGGCCGTAACGCTCCTGACGATTCTCAGCTACGTCGTCGTCAGCCGGATCTTCGGGCTCGGAGACACCACGACAGGCCATGCCGCCCCGATCGGGCTGGCCATGGTCCTGATCGGCTTCCTGCTGCTGATCAGTAGGCGTCGCGCCCGCTCGCAGCTCATCGGCTTTCTGCTGCTCGACAACGGCATTGCCACCATCGCGTTTTTGACCAGCGGCGGCGTGCCGATTCTGCTCGAGTTCGCGGTCTCCCTCGACGTGCTGCTGGTCGTGCTCATTCTGCATGTTTTTGCCGGCCGCATGCGCACCAAGTTCGGCGGCACCGCCGTCGATCAGCTCAGAGAGTTGCACGATTGATGTCAGTTATTCTGTGGATGCCCCTCGTCGGCCCACTCGTCTTCGCCGGTCTCAGCCTGCTCCTGCGCGGGTCTTCGCTCCGCCGTTTCGTCGGTGTCGCCGCATCGAGCGCCGTGCTGGTTTCCGGCCTGTTCCTGATCGGTGCCGTGCTGGGCGGCGATGTGCCCTCCGCTGGCGGCGGCATGCTGCGCGCCGATGCTCTCTCGGCCTATATGCTCAGTGTCGTCGGAGCGGTCGGACTCGTCTCCACCTGGGGTGGTCTCAGTAGCGCGGCGTCGAGCCGCACCCGGGATGCCGCCGGCTACGAAGCGCTTATCGCCCTGTTCCTGGCCGCTATGTCCCTCGCCGTGCTCGCCGACAGCATCGGCCTGATGTGGGCGGCCGTCGAAGCCACGACCATCGCCACCGCCTTTCTGGTCGGCCACCACCGCACGCGGCGGTCGCTCGAAGCCGCCTGGAAATACGTCATCCTCGGCTCGGTCGGTGTCGCGATCGCGCTGCTCGGCATCGTGCTCATCTACGCCGCTTCGGTCGGCACCGACACCCCCACCCTGTCCTGGCGTCTACTGAGCCAGGCCGACCTCGGCCTCGACCCAGCACTCATCACCGCCGGCGGTGCCCTCGCCGTGCTCGGATTCGCGACCAAGTCCGGCCTGGCCCCGATGCACAGTTGGCTGCCGGATGCCCACAGCCAGGCTCCAGCGCCCGTTTCCGGCCTCATGTCCGGCGTACTTCTCTCGGTCGCCCTCTACGCCATCCTGCGCATCCAGTCGATCACCAACCTCGTGATCGGCCCGGAGTTTCTGCGCACCATGCTCTGCATCGGCGGGCTGCTATCCCTGCTCGTTGCCGCATCCCTGCTCATTCGGCAACGCGATTACAAGCGGATGCTCGCCTACTCCAGCATCGAACACATGGGGCTGATGGCGATCGGTGTCGCCATCGGCCCGGCTGCCCTCCCGTCGGTGTTGCTCTACATTCTCGGCCACGGCTTGATCAAGGCGACCCTGTTCGTCATCTCCGGACGCATCCTGAAGATCGAGGGCACCCCGGTGATCGCCGATGTGCGGGCTCTGCTGGTGCGACGACCCGGGCTCGCCATCCCCTGGCTGATGGCGATGGCGGCGATCGTTGGCTTTCCCCCGTTCAGCATCTTCTTCTCCGAGGTCGGCATCATCATGGCCGGCTGGTCGGTGGGACTCGGCGGAGTAGTCGGCGCGGCCCTCCTGCTGCTGCTCGTCATCTTCGCCGCCTTCACCCGGCTGACCGTGCAGATGACCATTGGCGCTCCCGCGGCCACCGTGCCCCCTAGCCCCCAGGCGTTCACGCCGGACTATTCCACCCACGGTCCAATTTTGCCCATCATCCTGGCCCTGGCGACCACAGCGACGATCGCCTTCGTGGCCGAGCCGGTCGGCACCCTGTTGCTGCAGGCCACAGCCGTTCTGGGAGGTACCAACTGATGCGCGATGACCGACGAGCCAATGACATGACGCCTGAAGACCACGCCGCCGATGAGTTGGCCTCCGGCCGCTCCACCGAACGCGGTCTGGCCGCCGGCGACGGTGCCGAGCTGCGCCACCTCGACCGTTCGAGGCTGGCGACAACAGCCGGTGCCCTGTTGGATGCCGGCAGTCGTCTGGCCCTGATCGCGTGCCACGAAGACAGCGACCAGTTTCGCATCGTGTATTCCTTTGTCGGAGCGGACCCGTCCCTGCGCGCTGATCTGTCAGTGAGCGTGCCACGCACGGACGCCTGGATTCCCAGCCTCGCCGAACTGTCGTTTTCGGCCGGGAACTTCGAGCGGGAGATTCGCGATTTGTACGGTGTAGAGCCGCGGGATCACCCGCAGCCCCACCGGTTGGTGCGCCACGGCCACTGGCCGCGCGGCTGGTATCCGATGCTCAAGGCCAACTCTGTCGTACCCGAGTTCGAGCCCGACGTGGAATCCTTCCCATTCGTCCCGGTCGAAGGTCCCGGGGTTTATGAGATCGCCGTCGGACCGATTCACGCCGGGATCATCGAGCCCGGACACTTTCGGTTCTCGGTCGTCGGCGAGACGATCGTGCGCATGGAAGCGCGCCAGTGGTACCTGCACCGCGGCGTCGAGAAGGTCTTCGAGGGCAAGAACGCGGCTGAGGGCGTGCTGCTCGCCGAGCAAATCAGCGGGGACACGGCCGTCGGCCACTCCCTCGCCTTCGTCATGGCCGTCGAGCAGGCCACCGGCACCCCGGTCTCCGAACCCGACCGGCTGTTGCGGGCCTTGCTCCTGGAACTGGAGCGGCTGTACAACCACATCACCGACCTGGGCTCACTCGCCAACGATGTCGGCTTCGGCATCATCGACGCGCACGCTCAGGGCCTGCGTGAGCAGCTCATGCGCATCAACAAATCGGTCACCGGGCACCGCCTGCTCCGCGGCGCTCTCAGCATCGGTGGCACCAGGGTCACCGCCCTGCCGAACGCCGACGATCTGGCGCGCATTGCCGCCGCCATGGCCGAACTGGCCGAGATCACGCTCGGCCACGCCATCGTGCGCGGCCGCTTCACCGGCACGGCCCGCCTGTCCCGGGCCCATGCGACCACGCTTGGCACGCTCGGCTACGTCGCCCGCGCCTCCGGAATCGAGACCGACGCTCGCCTTGAGCATCCGTTCGTCAATCTCGGCGAGGTCTTTCACATCGTGACCGAGGACGGCGGCGACGTGCTCGCTCGCTACACCGTGCGCGCTCGGGAGGTCGAGGTGTCGACGGCCATCGTGCTCGACTTGCTGAAACGACTGCAGGGGCACACGGGGACCGCGTACAGCGTCAACCCGACCGCGGCCGGAACCGGGCTGGCCCTCGTCGAGGCCTGGCGGGGTACGGCAACCCACCGAGTCGAGCTCGCCGCCGACGGCACGCTCGCCCGGGTCAAGATCGTCGACCCGTCGTTCCTGAACTGGCCCGCCGTGCCGCAGGCCCTGTCGGAAACGATCGTTCCCGACTTTCCGCTCACCAATAAGAGCTTCAACCTCTCCTACGCCGGCAACGACCTGTAGGCCGCGTCCGGCGGGCTGGCCGCGGCGAGCGGGTGTTACTCCTGCTCGAGGTGGCGTAGCAGTGCGTGCGAGTCGGTGAGGCTGGCCAGCACCATGCGCTTGGCCGCGGCCAGCAGCTCCACCGCGCCCTGGTCGCGCAGGGCATAGAAGATGGAGTTGCCCTCGCGCCGGGTCACCACGACCCCCGCCCGTCGCAGCACACCGAGCTGCTGCGACAGGTTGGACAGCTCGCAGCCGAGTGCCTCGGCGAGTGATCCCACCGAGCGTTCACCGGCGACGAGCTGTTCCAAAACCTGCACCCGCAACGGATGCCCGAGCGCCTTGAACAGGTCGGACTTCAATTGGGCGGCGGGCAAACCAGAAGACAACACAGGTTCAGTATATCGTTACCTAATGATTCTTTCAATTAGATGGCTGCCGCTGAATACGTAACGCTGAATCGCCCTTAGCGGAGGTGCAGCACCCCGTCATTCACGAGGGCACGAGTGTAACCGAGGCTGTTGCCAAGCGCGTTCGGGTGAAAGTTGGCCGGCGCGAACGGGATCAGCGCATCAAATGCAAAGTATGGAACACGCGACCCGATGCCGTGTGCGGCGAATTCCTGCGCGGTATCGACAAAGTGGATGCGTGGCGTCGCCATCGCCGCGACGGATCCCGCGATAACAGTGTTCAGCACGTCGGTGGCACCATTGAGCACGTCACCCAGCGGGGAGTATCCCGGCTTGAACTGGCGTGGATAACTGAGCACCGCGATCTTCGCCTGCGGCAACGTCGCCGCCACGAGACCGTAGGTGCCCACGAGCTTGGGGGCGAGAACGTTCAGCTGAGCCACACTGTTTTGGATGGCACCGAGGCAGACCGGACTGGTCGGGTCGGGCGCACACGCCGCCAAAACGATGGTGGAGCCGGCATCGATGCCGCCGACGGTCAGCGTGACCAGAGCGGTACTCTGGCTGACCCCGAGAAGCTGAGCGGGAACATCCACTGTGCTGGCTCCGGAACAGGCTTTGTTCGACACGAGATTGAACGGACTGACCAGGTCCGCGAAGATCGGGTAGCTGGCACGCTTGGAACGCAGGCACGCGGTGCCGTCCAGCACGTAGGGCGGGGCACCCTGACCCGAGGTGAACGAGTCGCCGAGAGCGACGTAGCTGGTTGCGGAGGCTTTGACGGACGGAGAGGTCTGCGCAAGCGCCGGGGCGCTCACCGCGCCGGCCAGCAGGGCAACAGTGACCAGGGCGACAGCGCCGAGGCGAGGCAAAAACCGTGAAGTCAATCGTTGATTTGTCATGCCACGAACGTAGACCCGGTGCTGGGCCTCAACAAGGCGTGCGCGGGCCGTCTTTCGCGTCAGGAACGCGAAAAGGCCCGCACTGCAAGCAGTGCGGGCCTTCCGTCTACCCGACCGACCTGGCGAGAGGTGATCGGGAGATCTATTGGGGCACGGTTTAGTCTTACGCCTCGGTCGAAGCGTCTGCGCTGTCGGAAGCCGCAGCGCGACCTTCGGTGTCAGCAGCCTCATCGAGCACCGGAGCGAGCGAGAGCTTGCCACGGTCATCGATCTTCGTGATTTCCACGAGAACCTTCTGGCCGACGCCGAGCACGTCTTCGACGTTCTCGACGCGCTTGCCACCGGCAAGTTTACGCACCTCGGAGATGTGCAGCAGACCATCCTTGCCCGGGAGCAGCGAAACGAAGGCACCGAACGCGGCGATCTTGACGACGGTTCCGAGGAACTGCTCGCCAACCTCGGGGTTGGTCGGGTTCGCGATGGCGTTGACCTGGGCGCGAGCGGCTTCGGCTGACGGCCCGTCGACGGCTCCGATGTACACGGTGCCATCTTCCTCGATCGAGATGTCGGCACCGGTGGTGTCCTGGATCGAGTTGATCGTCTTGCCCTTCGGGCCGATCAGCTCGCCGATCTTGTCGACCGGGATCTGCACGCTGATGACGCGCGGCGCGGTGGGCGCCATCTCGTCGGGAGCGTCGATCGCCGCGTTCAACACGGAGAGGATCGTGGCGCGGGCATCCTTCGCCTGCGTCAGCGCGCCGGCCAAAACTGAGGCGGGGATGCCGTCGAGCTTGGTGTCGAGCTGGATCGCGGTGATGAACTCGCTCGTACCGGCAACCTTGAAGTCCATGTCGCCGAGGGCATCTTCGGCACCGAGGATGTCGGTCAGCGCCGCGTAACGGGTCTGACCATCAACGGTGTCGCTGATCAGGCCCATGGCGATACCGGCGACCGGGGCGCGCAGCGGCACTCCGGCGTTCAGCAGCGACAGGGTCGAAGCGCAGACGGAACCCATCGAGGTGGAACCGTTGGAGCTGAGCGCCTCGGAGACCTGACGGATAGCGTACGGGAACTCCTCACGCGTGGGCAGCACGGGGACCAGAGCACGCTCAGCGAGCGCTCCGTGGCCGATCTCGCGACGCTTCGGCGTTCCGACCCGGCCGGTTTCCCCGGTCGAGTAGGGCGGGAAGTTGTAGTTGTGCATATAACGCTTTTTGGTGACCGGGTTCAGCGAGTCGATCGACTGCTCGAGCTTCAGCATGTTCAGCGTGGTCACGCCCAGGATCTGGGTTTCACCGCGCTGGAAGATGGCCGAACCGTGCACGCGCGGGATGACCGCAACCTCGGCATCGAGCGGACGGATGTCCGCAAGCCCACGACCGTCGATACGGATGCCCTCGTTGAGCACGCGTGAGCGAACGACAAGCTTGGTGACCGACTTGTACGCCGCGTTAACCTGGTTGTTGGCGCTCGCGTCGAGCTCGCCGGCTTCAACCTTGGCCGCGATGGCGGTCTTGACGGATGCCTTGAGCGCGTCGTCAGCGTTCTGACGCTCGACCTTGTCGGCGATCGTGTAGACCGTCTTGAGCTGGTCGTAGGCCAGCGCGGCGACCGCGTCGTAGGTGGCCGGCTGGTACGGCGGGAAGAGCGCGAAGTCGGCGGTCGGCTTGGCGGCGGCATCCGCTACCTGCTGCTGCGCGAAGACGAGCTGCTTAATGAAGGGCTTGGAAGCCTCGATGCCCTGGGCAACGACGGCTTCGTTCGGCGCGATGGCGCCGCCCTTGATCAGGTTCCAGGCTGCGTCGGTCGCTTCGGCCTCGATCATCATGATCGCGACGTCCTGCACACCGTTGGCGTCCGTGACAACACGGCCGGCGACGACCATGCTGAACACGGCGTCATCAAGCTGCGAGTGCTTCGGGAAGGCAACCCACTGGCCGCCACCGTTCTCGTCCGGGACGAGGGCGACGCGAACGCCACCGATCGGCCCGGAGAACGGCAGACCGGCGAGCTGCGTCGACATGGAGGCCGCATTGATCGCGAGCACGTCGTACAGTTCGTCGGGCTCGATGGCCAGAACGGTGATGACAACCTGGATCTCGTTGCGGAGACCATCGACGAACGACGGGCGCAGCGGCCGGTCGATCAGACGGCAGGTGAGGATGGCGTCGGTCGAGGGACGACCTTCGCGGCGGAAGAAGCTGCCCGGGATGCGGCCAGCTGCATACATGCGCTCTTCGACGTCGATGGTGAGCGGGAAAAAGTCGAAGTTGTCCTTCGGCTGCTTGCTGACGCTCGTGGCGGAGAGCAGCATCGTCTCGTCGTCAATGTAGGCGGCGGCAGAACCCTGCGCCTGCTGGGCGAGACGCCCGGTTTCAAAACGGATGGTGCGCTTGCCGTACTTGCCGTTATCGATAACGGTTTCAGCGAACGTGATTTCTGGACCCTCCATGTGGGGGTTTTCTCCTTTAAGTTTGCTTCTCGCCATGCTGGCGACGAAGGCTCGCGTGCCCGTATGACAGGCGAGTTGGACGGGTTGATCTCACAATCAACCCCGCCAATTCTAACAGAACTGTTAGAAAGCGCCCATCAGGCCGACGGCCTAGCCGGCAACCGGCGTGGCAGCATCCGTCGTTCCGATGGGCACAGCCGCTGCGGCGGCCGACAATGAGGCGTGGGTGGGCCCGGAAGGCACGGTGGCCGGTCGATTTTTGGCAAACTCGCGGCGCAGCACCGGCACGACCTCTTCGCCCAGAAGGTCGAGTTGCTCTAGCACGGTTTTCAGCGGCAGACCGGCGTGATCCATGAGGAAAAGCTGGCGTTGATAGTTACCGACGTAGTCGCGGAAACCGAGGGTGCGGTCGATGATCTGCTGCGGGCTGCCGACGGTGAGCGGGGTTTGCTCGGTAAAGTCTTCCAGCGACGGGCCGTGTCCGTAGACGGGTGCGTTGTCGAAGTAGGGGCGGAATTCCTTCACGGCGTCCTGGGAATTCTTGCGCATGAAGACCTGGCCGCCGAGACCGACGATGGCCTGCTCGGCGGATCCGTGTCCGTAGTACTCAAACCGCTCGCGGTAGTAACCGACCATTTTCTGGGTGTGACTGGCCGGCCAGAAAATGTGGTTGGCGAAGAAGCCGTCACCGTAGAAGGCGGCCTGCTCGGCGATCTCCGGGCTGCGGATACTGCCGTGCCAGACGAAGGGCGGCACACCAGCGAGCGGGCGTGGCGTTGATTGAAAATCCTGCAGCGGGGTGCGGAACTGGCCTTGCCAATTCACCACGTCTTCACGCCAGAGTTTACGCAGCAGCGCATAGTTCTCCAGGGCCAGCGGGATGCCCTGACGGATGTCCTGGCCGAACCACGGGTACACCGGGCCGGTATTGCCGCGACCGAGCACGAGATCGACCCGACCCTCGGACAGGTGCTGCAGCATCGCGTAGTCCTCGGCGATCTTCACCGGATCGTTGGTCGTGATCAGGGTGGTCGCTGTCGAGAGGATGATGCGGCTCGTCTTTGCTGCGATGTAGCCGAGCATGGTGGTCGGGGACGACGGCACGAAGGGCGGATTGTGGTGCTCACCGGTGGCGAATACGTCGAGGCCGACTTCTTCGACCTTCTGTGCGATCGTGACCATTGCCGAGATGCGCTCGTGCTCGGACGGTTCCCGCCCGGTCGTGGGGTCAACGGTGCGATCGCCGACGGTGAAGATTCCGAACTGCATGTAAACCTCCAGAAAAATCAATGCGTTTGCATTGATATTACCAGTAACTGCGGCCGGGTTGACCGCATTCCCGGCAGTAAACCGCCCCGAACTGGTGCCATGAGAATGGGTGGCACACGTTCCAGTGTCAGACAAAGTATTAGTGACTGAAATGAGGATGCGCCGATGCAGGGACTCGCGCGGGTGGCGGCAGCCGGAATGATGCGTGCCTGGGCCGCGATCAGCATGCAGGGCAGCGTCACCATTCCGCAGCCCAGCGACACCCCGGTGGCCCACTCCCCCGGCATCGACAGCGATCGCATTCTCGTGCTCGGCAGCGGGCCGGCCGCCGGCTGGGGCGTCAGCAGCCACGATATCGCGTTGCCCGGTTCGCTCGCTCGGGCGCTTTCGGGGCGCACGCAGCGCGGAGCTGACGTCGCCCTCATTGCCAGCTCGATCGGGCTGCTGGCCTCCGCGCAGGTACAACTGCGCGGAGCTGACCTTCGACGCCTCGATGCGATCGCCGTCGTTCTGGGCGTCGGTGACGCCCTACACCTCACGGCCGAGCGAACCTGGCAGGCCAACCTCACTCGACTCCTGAATTTTATCGAGCGACACACGAATGACAGCGCGTACATTTACGTTCAGGGTATCCAACCCATTCGTGCCATTCCGATCTTCAACAGCCTCGGCGGAACAATCGCCGACCGGCACGCCCGATCGCTCGACGCGATCACCGAACGGGTCTGCCTGTCGATGCGTCGCTCCGTTTTCGTCCCCGTGGCGGACGTCGAGTTTCTAGCCTCCGCTGGTCTGTCGGATTCCACCGATTATCGCCACTGGGGCGAATTTCTGGCCAAGAAGATGGCGGGGCGTCTGGACGTCGTGCAGCGCAGCCGCTATCCGGTGCCGCTCGGATCCACCGATGCAACGCCCAGCACGGCGCCCATCCGTGGCGGTGACCGGCGCCGCCTCAGACGCGGCTGTGACACCCGGTTGGATCATATTGTGGCGCTGGCGCAGCAGTCTTTCGGCACGACATCCGCTCTCTTCGCTATTCGGGACAGCAATCGCCTGCAGATTCGGTCGAGTACCGGCCCAGCCTTGCCGAGCCCGGCTTGGAGCGATTCGATGTCGGCGATAGTTGTGCGCGCACGCGGTGCAGTCATCGTGCCCGACACGCTCGCCGATCAACGCCTGCGGCGCAAAGCCTTCGTCACCGGCGCGCCCCACATGCGTTTCTATGCCGGATTCCCCATCGAAGCGGCCTCGGGCGAGCGCATCGGCGCCCTCGGCGTGTTCGATCCGAAACCGCGCGCGGACTCGGGGTTCGATGCTGTCCTCCTGCGCCAGCTCGCCCTCATGATTCAGGAAGAGATGAACACGAACGGCGAGTTCGCCGGCTAGTCGACGGGCTTGGTCGCGGCGCCAGCTTCGACCCTGGCCGCTTCGGCAGCAGCCGCACGCTGCTTGATGCCGAGCACAGAGTGGCGGCGACCGTAAGCGAAGTAGACGAGGAACCCGACGGCCAGCCACACCCCGAACCGTGCCCAGGTGAGGGTGGTCAGGTTGAGCATCAGCCAGACGCAGAGCACGGCCGACAGGATCGGCAACACCGGCGAGAACGGCACCTTGAACGCGCGCGGCAGGTCGGGACGCTTCTTGCGGAGTACGACGACGGCGATACTCACCAGCACGAAGGCCGACAGTGTTCCGATGTTGATCATCTCTTCGAGCACCCCCACGTCGGTGAGCCCGGCGATGAGAGCGACGGCGGTACCGGAGATGATCTGAATGCGCGCCGGCGTGCGGCGTTTTTCGCTCGTGACGCTGAGCCAGCGCGGCAGCAGGCCGTCGCGGCTCATGGCGAACAGCACGCGGGACAGGCCGAGCAGCAGCACCATGATCACGGTGGTGAGGCCGACCAGGATTCCAATCGAGATCACCTGAGCGGCCCAGCCGGCGCCGACCGCGACGAATGCGGTCGCGAGGGAGGCGTTCGGGTCGTCGGCCAGTACAGTGTACGGAACCATGCCGGTGAGGACGAGACTGACGCCGAGGTAGAGCACCGTGACGATCGCCAGGCCAGCGAAGATGCCGCGCGGCAGGGTCTTCTGCGGGTTCTTGACCTCTTCGGCGCTCGTAGCGACCACATCGAAGCCGATGAACGCGAAGAACACCAGGGATGCACCGGCCAGCAGGCCGAACAGGCCGTACTGCGCCGGGGCCGCCCCAGTCATGAAGGAGAACAGGGACTGCATCCAGACGTCGCCCTCGCCGCCGGCCCTGGCAACTTCGGCCGGAATGAACGGCGTGTAGTTCGCGGTGTTGATGAAAAACGCGCCGACGATGATGACGAAGACCACGATGGCGACCTTGATGATCGTGAAGACGCTGGCGACGCGGGCGGAGAGTTGGGTGCCGAGCACGAGCAAGGCGGTGAAGATGGCGACGATGACGAAAGCTCCCCAGCTGACGTCGAGGCCGATCACGGTGATCGTCGCTGGAATGTTCCAGCCGGCCAGATCGAACACGGTGCTGAGGTAGATGCCCCAGTACTTGGCGATGACGGCGGCAGCCGTGAGCATCTCGAGAATGAGGTCCCAGCCGATAATCCAGGCGAGCAGCTCGCCGAGGGTCGCGTAGGTGAAGGTGTAGGCGGACCCGGCGACGGGCACGGCCGAGGCGAACTCGGCGTAACACATGATCGCGAGGGCGCAGGTGAAGGCGGCGAGCAGGAAGGCCAGGGTAACCGACGGTCCGGCGAAGCTGCCGGCTGCCTTGGCGCCGACCGAGAAGATTCCAGCTCCGACGGCGACCGCTACGCCCATGATCATGAGGTCCCAGGTGCCGAGTGTGCGTTTGAGGCTGTGGCCCTTTTCCAGCGAGTCTGCTATCGAATCTTCAATACTCTTGGTGCGCCTAAGACTCATGCCGATTTCCGTTCGTTATTGCCAACCACCTATGTTAGCAAGCCGCTGTTCTACCCCCGCTCGGCGGCGGCACACACAACGGGCCGCCACCTAAAAGGTGACGACCCGTTGTGAAGAAGTTCGCGTTGTCAACGCTGCATTCGCTTCGTGCAATTAAACAGCGCGAAATTAGCGACGCAGGCCGAGGCTGCCGATCAGTGTGCGGTACCGAGTGATGTCGATGTCCGACAGGTAACCGAGCAGACGGCGACGCTGACCAACCATAAGAAGCAGGCCACGACGTGAGTGGTGGTCGTGCTTGTGCTCTTTCAGGTGCTCGGTGAGGTCAAGAATGCGCTGCGTGAGCATTGCAATCTGAACTTCCGGGGACCCGGTGTCGCCTGGGTGGGTAGCGTACTTTTCGATGATCGCCTTCTTAGCATCTGGTTCGAGTGCCATAAAGTGGGATCCCCTTTCTCTCACTGCGCGGTGCCCTTGGCAGGATGCCTGAGCTCTCTTTATCCGCGGCCGTTGAACGGCAACCTTGATACCCTAGCAGAGCACCCGGGTAAACCCGGCACACCCTCCCGTTTTGGTGCCATGCGCCCGGTCTATTCCCGCCCGCTCATAGCGCTACAGTGGGGGAACAATCGAGGAGGTGCATGAACATGGGTACGTTGCTCTATGGCAATCCGGGTATCGTAATCACCTTCGACGATCGTGCCCTCATGCACCTGCAGATCGTGATCAGCACCAAGCTGCGGCGCCGGGAGAGTTTCATTTTCACCTGGTCCGATTCGGCCGACGAGGGAAGTGGTCGCAGCGCGATCTGGCTCGACCCGACGAGCACGCTCTACTACCGATATTTTGGCAGTCGCACCCCGTCGATCAACCGGGACTGGATCGAAGCCCTCATGCTCTCGGCCAACAGTGCCGGCGGCCTGGCGTTCATCGCCGAGCCGACACCGTCGCCGAGCATCAGCGCGAAGACGCGGCGCTAAGCGTCGGGGACTGCGCTGCTCTGGGGGCGATGGCACCCAGCGCGTCGGCCAGCGCGTCCAGAAAATGGTCGGCGCTGGCGATACTGAGACAGAGCGGCGGCTTGATCTTGAGCACGTTTTTGAAGTCGCCGGTGGGCTGCACGATGCAGCCGCGCAGCAGTAGCTCGTCGCAGAGCCGCGCGGCCGCGCCCGTCGCCGGAGTGAAGGCGGCGCGGTCGCTGACCAGCTCGACGCCGAGGTAGAGCCCCATTCCGTACACCGCACCGATCAGATCGAAGCGTTCGCCGAGCCGTTCCAGGCCCTGTTTGAGATGCCGGCCGACGACCTCAGCATTTTGTTGCAGGCCTTCGTCACGCATGATGTCGAGCACGGTCAGGCCGATGCGGCAGCTCAGCGGGCTGCCGCCAGCCGACGAAAAGAACGGTCCCTCCTCGCTGAAGCGCTCCGCAATGTCGCGGCGGGTGATGACCGCGCCGAGCGGATGCCCGTTGCCCATCGCCTTGGCGATGGTGATGATATCGGGAACCACTCCTTGTTGCTCGGTACCCCAGAAGTGCTTGCCGAGCCGGGCGTAGCTCACCTGCACCTCGTCAGCGATGCAGAGTGCGCCGCGGGCGCGCATCCGCTCGTAGACGCCGGCCAGGTAGCCGTCGGGCAATAACACGCCGCCGGCATTGCCGAATACGGGTTCGGCGATGAACGCGGCTACCGTGCGCCCGGCGTCGGCCAGGTCCCGCAGATCGCCGTCGAGGTCGTCGAGGTACTGCGGGGCAGACTGCATGCCCTGATATTTGCCGCGCACGGCGTTCGGCGCTTCGACCAGGTGCACCCAGTCGGGCCGGGTGTCGAGCGCCCGGGGGTTGTCGGCGACCGAGGAGGAGACGGCATCCGCTGCCAGCGACCAGCCGTGATAGGCCTCGCGCACCGCGAGCACGGTGTCCTGGCCGGTGTAGCTGAGGGCGAGGCGCAGGGCGAGGTCGACGGCCTCGGTGCCGCTATTGACCAGAAAGACGGTGTCGAGCGGGTCGGGGGCGAGTGCGGCGAGGCGCTCGGTGAAGCGCACAAGCTCCTCGTAGTGAAAGCGGGAGTTGGTATTCAGCAGCGACCATTGGCTGCGCGCGGCCTCGGCAATGCGCGGGTGCCCGTGGCCGACTGTCGTGACATTGTTCACCATGTCGACGTAGGCCTGGCCGTGAGTATCGATGAGGTGATGCTGCCAGCCACGTTCGATCTGCGGCGGGGCTTGGTAATAGTGTTCCTGCACGCGCGCAAAGGACTGGTCCCGGCGCTGCAGCAGGGCGCCGGCATCGGCCAGTGAACGGGCGGTTTCCAGCCCGAGCAGCGCTGACGGGTCGGGGCAGACCCGCTGCCAGAGCGCCGCGTGTGACGGTGCGGCGAAGAACGGCGGGCGGATGCCGCGAAGCCGGCTGGTCTGCAGGGTCACGCGGGCCACTCGGGCGGCGTGGCGTGCACCGGCCGAACTGGCCTGAGCCGCACCGAGAGCGGTACCGAAAGCGGTACCGAGAGCGGTACCGAGAGTCGTTCCGGCTTCGACGGTTTGGCCGTCGATCGCCGCGGCGTCGATGCCGGTCAGCCACAGGTCAAAGTGGGCGGCCTCGAACCGCACCGTGTCGGAATCGACGACCACAACCGTCCCCACGATCGGCGCGGTGATGTGGCTGCCGGCCGGCAGGATCACCTCGACGCCGAGGGCCAGGGTGACGGATTCCTCGGCCGTGTTGATGCGCGTTTGGGAGAGCCGGTATTCGCCGTAGCGGGTGACGGCGTGGCCGAGCTGGGCTGCGGCATCCGCTGTAATGCGCGCATCAATGTCCGGTTCCAGCCAGACTCCGGCGTCGTAACCGGCGCTCGTCACGGACAGGTCGATGATGGCCGCTGGATCGAGCGGCCCAGCCAGGGGGTAGTCGGTTGTCATGATGGGGGCGTCGGTGCCCGCCAACATGAACCGGATGAGGGCTTCGACCTCTGCACCATCAAGGTCGGCGGCCGTGGCGAAGGCGAGCCACTCGCGGGCGCGGTTGGCGTCGGCATAGTCGTTGTCACCGTCGAGCTGCACCTGCGCTTCGCCGCTCACCACGAGCACCGCCGTGCGCAGCACGATGAGGGGCCAGAGAGCGGTGAGTTCGGCGTCGGAGAGCGGCACCTGCCTGGCGAAGGCATCGATGGTGTCGAGAATGGCCAGCGGATGCCGCGGGCTGCGATACAACACACAGGCGCAGGTCGCGGCGAGCTCGGCAACGAGCCAGCCCTGGGCGACGTCGCCGAAGTCGATGACGCCGGAGATGCTGTCGCCGTCCCGGCTCACTACGTTGTCGTCGGTCAGGTCGCCGTGGATCGTCTGCACGCGCAGGTCACCCTTGAGCGGGGCGAGCTGCATTCGGGCGGCGTCGGTCACGGTGCGCAGATGTTCGCGGCGCGCGTCGTCATTGACCTGGCCGAGGAGTGCGTCGATGACCTCGCCCCCACGCCGGAGGTCCCACTGCAGAAAGCGGTCGGTTCCCGCATGCTCGAAGTTGGACAGGCCACGCACGATCCGGCCGGCCACATCGCCGAGCGAGCGCACCTGCCCTGCCGTGAGCCGCACCGAATCGGTCAGCGGATGCCCGTCGACGTAGGTCAGCAGGCGCAGGTCGAGGGTCTGCCCGTCGATCGTGATGCGCTGGATCTCGTTGCCGTCGATCGCCCTGACGGCAGCGGGCAGGTCCAGGCCCAGATCGCCGAGGTGCGCCAGGGCAGCGTTCTGCGCCTCAAGCTCGACGGCCGCGGTGGCCGGGTTGGAGACCTTGAGTACGACCGTGGCGGCATCCGTGTAAATGCGAAAGTTGCGGTCCTGGTTGCTGCCCAGCTCGGTGACTACGCCGATGACGTTGAACCGCTCGCGGGCGAGATCGGCCGCCTGGTCGAGCGTTAGGCGCGGGCGCGGCAGGTGGAAGTGGCTCTGCTCGGTCATGGTTCTCCAGTCATGCGGGTGGCAGCGGTGGCACGAGCAGGATGGGTTTAGCGCTTGCGCACGAGCCGCTTCGGCAAAATGGCGCGTGGGGCATCCGGGGTGTTCCAGGCCTTGGCGATGGCCCAGGCGACGGCAGCGATCGGCACCGAGAGCACGGCACCGACAATGCCGCCGAGAATGGTTCCGGCGGTCAGGCCGACCAGGATGACGAGCGGATGCAGCTTGAGTGACTGCGCCATGACGACCGGCTGCAGAAAGTTTCCCTCGAGCTGGTTGACGGCGACCACGATAATGAGCACGATGAGCGCCACGACCGGGCCACTCGCGACCAGGGCCACCAGCGCGGCGAGCACTCCGGCCGCGGTCGCTCCGATCAGCGGAATAAACGCTCCGAGGAACACGATGACCGCGAGCGGCAGGGCGAGCGGAACCTGCAAAATGGCCAGGCCGATGCCGATCGCGGTGGCGTCGACGGCGGCGACGATCGCGGTGCCACGTACGTACCCGCCCAGCACGCGCAGGGAGGTGTGACCGATGCGTCGGCCACGGGCCAGGCGCTCGCCCTTGAACGGACTCAGGAAGAAGTTCCAGATCTGGCCGCCGTCCTTAAGGAAGAAGAACAGAATGACCACGAGCAGCACGGACCCGGTGATCAGTTCAAAAACAGCGGATGCCCCGGCCAGCGCCCCCGAGCCGAACTGACTGCTGGTGAGAAAATCGACGACACTATTGCGGGCGTCGGTAATCTGCTGCTCGTCGACCTGGATCGGTCCGTCGATGAGGAACTGTTGGAGCTTGTCGATGCCCTCGGAGGCCGAGGAGAACAGTTCGTTCCACTGGTCGCGCACAGCGAACACGATGAGCGTGATGATGCCGCCGAACACGGCGATGCCGCCGAGCAGGGTGATCCAGGTGGCCAGAATAGCGGCGACGCCGCGCTTGCGCAGTCCATTGATCACCGGACTCAGAGCCGAGGCAAGGATGATGGCGATCAAGACCGGGATGACGACGAGCTTGAGCTGCACGAGTCCGTAGATGACGGCGGACGCGAGCACGATGACGAGGAGAATCTGCCCGCTGCGCAGGCCGAGCCAGCCGAGGCGGTCATTCAGCGGAGTGCGAGGAACCAGGGGCGTGGGGTCGTCGTGTGCGCGCATGCACCCAGCCTAGACAGGCATCGGGCAGAAACCCCGATCGACCGGCTACTTCATTTGATTTCGGTGAAGGTGCCCGCCACCGCTTCGAGTACGGCTTCGTCGCCGGCGTAGATTCCACTGGCGCGCGGCCAATGGCTGATGACGTCGGTGAAACCGAGGTCGGCAGCGCGGCCGACGGCATCCTCGAACGCATTCATGCTCTGCAGGGAATATGTTCCGCCGCTGTCGAGTGAGAGGTAGCGGTCGATGGCGGCCGGGTCTCGGCCTTCAGCGGTCGCCACGTCGTCCAGCCGGTGAGTGAGGCCGCGAACGCCCTCCCACCAGTCCTCCCCCGAGGCTCCATCCTGGCCGGTCGTCACCCAGCCCTGCCCGAACAGACTGACCAGTCCCAGGCCTTTGGGGCCGTTGGCGGCGATGACGAACGGCACGCGTTGGCGCACCGGGGCGGTCGACTTGGGCAGCACCATGCGCGCATTGACAGCCGAGTACCAGTCACCAGCGAAACTGATTCCCGCGGTGGAACCCGCCTCCTCGCCGCGTAGCAAGAGGTCGAGGTCGGCGACGAATTCGGCGAACCGTTCGTGCCGCTGCCGGGGCGTGTACTTGGGCTGGCCCAGAACGGTGGCGTCGAACCCGGTGCCGCCCGACCCGACCCCGAGCAGAAACCGTGCGTTCGACACGTCGTCGACGGTGGCTATGTCCTTGGCAAACGGCACCGGATGCCGAAAATTCGGTGAGGAGACAAAGGTGCCCAGAACGATGCGTTCGGTCACGGCCGCTGCGGCGGTCAGGGTGGGAATGGTCGCATTCCAGGGTTCGTCGACGAGCGACCGCCAGGACAGGTGGTCGTAGGTCCAGGCGTGGTCGAAGCCGTACTGCTCGGCACCGAGCCACTTCTCGCGCGCACGCGGCCACGGGTCTTGCGGGAGAATGACGATTCCAAAGCGCATGAGGCGAGTCTATTCAGCGGGGCGCTTCGACCTGTTGCGATGTCGGTGCCCGGTGCCAGACTCTGCACATGGACACTCCGCAGATTCACACTCCGCAAATCCACACTCCGCAGATCTACACGCCGCAGATCTACACGCCGCAGATCCACCCATACTGCACGATCGTGCCGCCGTACCTGCTGATGCGATTGGCACAACTAGACGTTCCCAAATTCGCACGGGCCGCGGCTGCCGCCAGGGACTCGCTACTGCGGGACTCGCGGATTCGGCAATTGCGCGATGGCACGCATCCACGCGCCCACCCGAGTGCGCGCAGCCTGCCCACCCGCACACCGGGGGAATCCGATCGCACCATTTCGGATGCCGGTGGCCTCGAACGCCTACCCGGTCGCCGGGTGCGCACGGAGGGTCAGCCGGCCGGAACCGACCCTGCCGTGACCGAGTCGTATGACAGCCTCGGAGCCACCCAGGCGATGTACTGGAATCAGTTCGGACGCGACAGCATCGATAACGGTGGTATGCCGATGGATGCCACGGTGCACTATGGCCAGAAATACGACAACGCCTTCTGGGACGGTGAACGCATGGTGTTCGGCGACGGAGATGGCCAGGTTTTCAACCGGTTCACCATTTCGCCGAGTGTGATCGGTCACGAGCTCACGCACGGCGTCACCCAATTCACGGCGAACCTGGAGTACGAGGGTCAGTCCGGCGCGCTCAACGAGTCCATTTCCGATGTGTTCGGCGCGCTCGTCGAGCAAAATCTGCGGGGACAGCCGACCAGCGCGGCCAGCTGGCTGATCGGCGAGGGCCTATTCACCGAACAGGTTGAGGGCATCGCCCTGCGCTCGATGAAAGCGCCCGGCACGGCCTACAACGATGATGTGCTTGGCAAGGATCCGCAGCCGGACAGCATGGCCGGTTACATCGAGACGGACGACGACAACGGCGGGGTGCACCTCAACTCGGGCATTCCCAACCGCGCCTTCTATCTCGTCGCCGAGGCCATCGGCGGCAACGCCTGGGAAATGCCGGGCCGCATTTGGTATGACACGCTCACCGGACCGATGCTTCGCCCGCAGAGCGATTTTGCTGCCTTCGCGGCGGCGACGGCGGATACCGCGGCCCACCTCTATGGAAACGGTTCGACCGCCCACGACGCGGTCTTGCGGGCCTGGGCGACGGTCGGGGTAGTGGCCGCCGTTCCCTCGCCGCTGCCCAACACGACCGGCACTCCGAGCGCCCCTGGTATCTCCCTGCCGCCAGCGTATTCGGCACCTCTCGTCGACCCGCTGGCACCGATGCTGCCGGAGCCGCCACGCGGGCCGACCGCGGGGCAACCATCGGGGTAACCTTTCGGTATGAAAGTCATTGTCTCGCGCAGCGGCGGGATGGCCGGGATCCGCCTCACCTGGGAAGTCAGAGTTGAAGAGCAACCCGACCCCGCAACCTGGGCGGATTTTCTCGATTCGCTGCCCTGGGACGACGTTACCGACAGCGTGGCAACTGCAGACCGGTTCGCCTATCGCATTCGATGCGCCCCGCACGAGGTGGTGCTCGCCGAGCCCGAGGTCAACGGTCCGTGGCGCGACCTGGTCAACCGCGTCAAGGCCGCCAACGGAATGTAGGCGGCCCTGAACCGGCGGTGGTGCTGGTTATTCTTTCGATCGACGGCCCCAGCGGGGGCGACGGGCTGGATCATCGGTCAGCGCGGCCTCGATGTGGCCGTCGACCTGAACGCCGAAGTGGTCGTCGAAGTTCTCCTCGAGGTGCGCGGTCACGGTCTTGCCGATGCGGCGCGCCATCTCCTCCCGACGCTGACGACGTTCAGCGCTGACCAGAACCTCGTGCTCGATGCGGAACGCCTTGTAGGTGGCAATACACATACCGATCATGACGATGCTGACCGGTATCGCGGTCAGAATCGCTCCGGTTTGCAGGGCAGCGAGTCCGCCGGCCAGCAGCAAGGCGATCGCGACGATTCCGCCGAGGCTCGCCCACATGATGCGGCTCCACTTGGGCGGGTTGGTGTCGCCACCGGAGGCGAGCATGTCGATCACGAGCGAGCCAGAGTCGGCCGAGGTGATGAAGAAGATCGCCACCACGATGACCGCGATAACCGAGAGGATGCCGCCGAGCGGCAGCTGGCCGAGGAAGTTGAACAGCACGTTCTCGGAGATGATTCCGACCGCGGGGTCGAAGAGACCGCCGCCGTCGCCTTCCCAGGCCAGTTTGATGGCGCTGCCGCCCATAACGGCGAACCAGACGAAGGTGACCAGGGTAGGCACGAGCAGCACGCCGGCGATGAACTCACGCACGGTACGGCCGCGCGAAATGCGTGCGATGAAAACACCGACGAACGGCGCCCAGGAGATCCACCAGCCCCAGTAGAAGATTGTCCAGGCGCCCTGCCAGTCGATTCCCGCCTGGCCGGTGAAAGAACCGGCGTCGAAGGTGAGGCCGACGACGTTTTGAAAATACCCACCGATGGACTCGACGAGTAGACGGAACAGGTAGAGCGTGGGGCCGAGGGCGAGTACAGCGATCAGCAGCAGCCCGGCCACGCCGAGGTTAATGTTGGAGAGCCATTTGATGCCCTTGCCGACTCCGCTCACCACGGAAACGGTGGCGATGGCGGTGATCACGATGATGAGCACGACAAGGAGGGTGTTGTTGACTTCACCCACGACGCCGAGGTAGCTCAGGCCGGCCGCAATCTGCTTGACCCCGAGACCGAGTGAGGTCGCCACGCCGAACAGGGTTCCGACGATGGCAATGACGTCGATGGCGTCACCGAGGCGGCCCTTGACCCGGTCACCGAGGAGCGGCTCCAAAGCCCAGCGGATGGATACCGGACGGCCCTTGCGGTGGATGGAGTAGGCCAGCGCGAGTCCGACGACGGCGTAGATTGCCCAAGCGTGAAAGCCCCAGTGCAGGAAGGTCTGCGACATGGCGGCGGCGGCGAGCTCCTGCGAGTCTCCGGTCACGCCGGGTTTGGGGTTGGTGAAGAAGGTGAGCGGCTCGGCCGCTCCCCAGAAGACGAGGCCGATGCCCATGCCGGCGGCGAACAGCATCGCGAACCAGCTCATGATGCCGAATTCCGGCTTGTCGTCGTCCTGGCCAAGTTTGATGTCGCCGAAGCGGCTCGCGCCCATCCAGATGGCGAATACCACGAAGGCGGCCACGATGACCATGTAGTACGGTCCGAGACCGGCGACGACCCAACCCTGCAGCAGGGCGAGCACGCTGCCGGTGCGTACCGGGAAGGCGATGGCGACGATCACGACGGCCAAAATGATGCCGAGGGCCGGATAAAACACTCGAGGTGCCGGAATAACAAATCGCCGGGGTCGGGGGGGACTGATTTTCGGCGTTTTCGCCGGTACTTCGGGTAGCGCACTCACTGTGAAACTTTCTCAAAGAATAGATTGTGGCGAACGAAAGAAACCGTTGCTGAGCCGCCAGGCATGTGCCCCGCTGGGCAAATTTCCAGCTTACCGGTAAAGCGTGCCGCAAAGTGGGGCAAGAGATTTTCTTAGGAACAGGCCGACTTTTGCCGATGCACCCCTCGATCGGGGTCCCGGATCGTGTGATTATGGACCATGACCTACGACGATGTCGACGCCACCCACAATCCCGTGCACACTCTCACGGAAGAGGAATGCTGGAATGCCCTGCTCTCGGCGAGTCTGGGCCGCCTCGCGGTCGCCGTCGGCGGCGTTGCCGACATCTTTCCGGTGAATTTCGTCGCGGCCGATCGTCGGCTGCTGTTTCGCACGGCAGCCGGCACCAAACTCGTAGAACTGACCGTGAACCACACGGTGGCCTTCGAAACGGATGGCGTGGGTCGCGACGAAGCGTGGAGCGTCGTCGTGCACGGAACGGCACGGGCGCTCGACTCCCAGCACGAGATTGACGCGGCCGCCGCCCTGCCGCTTCGGCCTCTGATTCCCACGGTCAAGCCGACCTTCGTCGAAATCATGCCAACAACGATCACCGGGCGACGGTTCACCCTCGGCCCGGAACCCACAACGGCGCTGATGTAGAGCCGGTGACCGGGCGCGCTACCGTTGAGGTGAGCCCGTTGTCATCCAACCAGGGCAAACAGGAGTCCCGTGCCCGCCATGCTCAACCTGACCGTGCACGTGAAGCCGGGCAGCCGCAAAGGCCCCCTCGTGGTCGACGATGCCGAAAGCACTCCGGAACACGCCTCCGTCACCGTCTTTCTGCAGCAGCGCGCGGTAGAGGGCGCGGCCAATGACGCCCTGGTCGCTCTGCTGGCCAAGCATTTCAAGGTGGCCAAGCGTGATGTGAGCATCATTCGCGGTCACACCTCCAAGATCAAGCATTTGCGCATCGACCGGTCATAGTCGTAGCGCCCACCCGGCAGACGAAACGGGATGCGACTGCCGCAGCCGCATCCCGTTTCGTTTAGTTTCGATTCGAGTGGCGCTTTAGCTGACGCCGAGCAGGTCAATCACGAAGATCAGAGTCTGGCCGGAGAGACGGTGGCCGGAGCCAGCCGGGCCGTAGGCGAGATGCGGGGGCACAACGAGCTTGCGACGCCCGCCAACCTTCATGCCGGGGATGCCTTCCTGCCAGCCCGCGATGAGCGAGCGCAACGGAAAGTTGATCGACTGGCCTCGGTTCCAGGACGAGTCAAACTCGTCGCCGGACTCAAACTCAACACCGAGGTAATGCACGTCGACGGTCGCGCCGGCAGCCGCCTCGGCGCCGTCTCCGACGACGATATCGGTGACCTCAAGTTGCTCGGGCGCAGCGCCCTCTGGAAAGTCGATTTCGGGCTTGGAATTCATATCAGTCATGCACCCATCCAACCGGATTTTGTGCCCGATTGCACACCGGCGAGATCCAAAAAAAATAATGCTTGCGTCCACGGCGCCGCAGGTGCACTCTAGTCATACACCAACTCGTCGCATCGGTAGAGTCGTCGGCATTGCCACACCACCGAAGCGGCGAGTTTCTGTTGGTGCGGACTATTCGTTTTCAGCCCGGAGGCTGCTGCCCCAGTACCTCGGCCCGGTGGTTTATGAGCAAACTGAGCAGGAGTGCCTCGCGGGCGTATAACGCGGGGGCGCCCTGGCCGCGAACGAGGCGGTCTCGAACAAAGGCGAGGCGGGTCGCATCCGCTATGAAATGGCGCATGGCGAGCTGGCGCGAGCGCGGTTGACGCGCGCCCCAGGCCATAGCCTGACGTCGGCCGGCCCCGGTGCCGAGCATGGAAACCTCGTCCGCGGTAAACCAGCCGGCCTGCGAATATTCGTGCAGCCGTCGCAGGGTGATGCGCGCCTCCTGGCGGCGGAAAAATACCACGATGAGAATAGCGACGATGAACAGCGGCACCTGCACGACGACGTAGTAGATCAGAACGGATGCGTCACCGGCCAGCACAAAGGTGGCACCGTTCCAGAGCGCGTGCAGGCCGATTGCGGGCAGGAGGCCGAGCAGAAAGAATCCGAACGCCCCACTCTTCGAGGCGCCGCGCCGGGCGGCCAGGCCCAAGGCCAGTCCGGTGCAGATGGTGAAGGTGACGTGCGCGAACGGCGAAAAGACTCCGCGCAACAAGAACGTGACCCCCAGGTGCTGCGCGCCGCCGTCGGCCATGGCCAGGCCAAAGTACTGAATATTCTCGGAGAAGGCAAAGCCAGCGGCGATGGTGGCGGCATACACGACGCCGTCGAGCGGACCGTCAAAATGCCGACGCACCGCCCAGAACAAGACCAGAACGCCGAACCCCTTGGCGATTTCCTCGACCAGGGGCGCCTGAATAACAGCGGATGCGAAATCGCTCCCGGCGAGTGCCCCCGAGCTCGCCGCAATCGTGATCCGCACCCCGAGGTCGAAGACGAGCGCGCTGGCGATGGAGATGCCAGCGCCCCAGAGTAAGGCGAAGATGAGGGCCGGGCGCGGCTCCGGGTTCCAGCGGTCAATCCAGCGTACCGCCAGCAGCACGACCGCGAGCGGCAGCAACGCCAGGAGCAGTCCGAGCAGCAGCGCCCCGGTGCCGAGGAACGTGGTCAGATACAAAATGACGGCCAGCAGGGCCAGCCCGGCGAGCACGATTCCGACAACGCCGAGCACGATCGCGCCGGCACGCGAGGGTCGCACCGCCCGGTTCCAGACCGGTTGAACCGGGGCCGGGCTCGCCTGCACGGGAAGGTGTTCGGGGGACGGCTGGCCAGGCGGCTGGTCGAGACTCATTACTTGAGAATACCGGGACGACCCCGCCGGCGCTCAGGCGGCGAACATGGTGCCGGCGTTGAGTATACCCAGCGGATCGAACACCGCCTTGAGCTGACGCTGCAGGTTTAGGCTGCGGTCGCCGATCTCATCGCGCAACCACCGGCGCTTGAGTACGCCGACACCGTGTTCGCCGGTGAGGGTGCCGCCCAACGCGAGCGCTGCCCGGAACATTTCGTCGGCCGCCGCCCAGATCTCGTCGGGCACCGGCGCATCCGCTGCCGCACCGGGTTGCCGCTCGATCACGAAGTTGGGGTGCAGGTTTCCGTCGCCGGCGTGGGCGACCGTTGGGATGGGAATCCCCGTGCGGGTACTGATATCGGCGATCGCGGCGAACATCTCGGCCATGCGCGAGCGCGGCACCGACACGTCTTCAATGAGAACCTGGCCCAGCTGCTTGAGGGCCGGGTGCATGGCGCGGCGCATGGCCAGCAGGCGTTCGCCGGAAGCGGCATCCGTTGAGAGGGTGGCCTCGCCGCCGGCTGCGCGCAACACGATGAGGGCGTGCTCGGCCTCGGCGAGCGCAGCCGGCCCGTCGGTCTGCACGAGTAGAAATGCGCCGCGGCCCAGCGGCAACCCGGCCGACCCCTCCGGGCCCAGGTAGGTCGCGACGTGGGCGAGGGCGATCGGGTCGATCAGTTCCATCACGGCGGGACGGATGCGAGCGGCCGTGACGGCAGCGCTCGCTGCGGCCGCCGCGGTGACGGTCTCAAAGACCGCGCCGATGGTGGCGACCGTGCCAGCGGTCAGCGCGCGCACCCGCACCGTTGCCTCGACGATGACGCCGAGGGTTCCCTCCGATCCGGTCAGAAGTGCGGTGAGGTCGTAGCCGGTGACGCCCTTAATGGTGCGGTGGCCGGTGCGCAGCAGGCTGCCGTCGGCGAGCACGACCACGAGGCCGAGCACGGCCTCCCGGGTGACGCCGTATTTGGCGCAGAGCAGCCCGCCGGCGTTCGTGGCAATGTTGCCGCCGACCGTGGAAATGGCCTTGCTCGCCGGATCGGGCGTGAACCAGAGCTGCTTTTCGGCCAGCACGTCATTGAGGTGCTGGTTGATCACACCCGCTTCAACGATGGCGAGTTCGTCGTCGGCATTGATTTCGAGGATGCGGTTCAGGCCTGCCACGCTCAGCACGATCGAGCCGTCGGTGCCGCAGGCTCCCCCGGACAGGCCGGTGCCGGCCCCGCGGGTCACCACCGGCACCCGAAACTCGGTTGCGATGCGCAGCACCGCCTGCACCTGGTCCACCTCGGTCGCGCGCACGATGGCCAGCGGTGTGCCGTCGGCGACCCAGCCGGACTTGTCGGTGCGGCTGGCCGCAAGGTCAAGCGGGTCGATGCTGACGATGTCGCCAAGCTCGGTCTGGAGGCGCGTCAGTGCGTTCATCCGTTCAGCCTAGTGAGCGGCACGATGTCTGATTTTCGCTACCGATGCTCGTGCTGGCGTGGCGGGCTGAGGGGGTGAACCGCTCAGCTACCGCCGCCGACCCGCCAATGGCCGACCGGGTCTTCGCCGAGCGCTGCGGGTGCTCTGCAGCCCGGACAATCTGCTGACCAGCGACCTGGCCCTGCGGCAGGGTGCCGGCCTGCTCGGCCTACCAATCGAACCGCGCGCGCTCGCGGCCCGCGGCGCGGATTGGGCGCCGTGGCGCAGCTACGCGGGAATGCATCTCTGGCGGGCGGCCGGGGCAATACCTCCCATATCCCCCGTTTCCTCCAAGCGGATCGAATGAGGGTTGGCGCACCCCACAGGGCGGGCCGACGCCCGGGCCGCTAGCCTAGAAGAGTGAAATTTGCGCATCTCAGAGTTGACGGCCATTCCGTTCCCCGATTGGCTGTGGTCTTTGACGACGCGGCTCTGTTCCTCGACGACGTCATGAACGACGCGCCGCGCGACCTGCAAGACCTGCTGGAACGCGGCGATGCCGGCTACGAACACGTGCGGGCGATCAGCCTGGACGCTGTTTCAGGTGGGGCGGTACTAACCCAGGTCGACGAGCTGCGGCACTCCTCCGCCGTGCTGCGCCCGCCGCAGATTATCGCCATCGGCGCCAACTACGCCGCGCACTCCTCCGAGCTCAGCCTGCGCCTCGAAACCGCCGCGACCGTGTTTTCGCTCTGGCCCAACTCGCTCACCGGACACGGCTCGACCATCACCTGGCCGCGCGACCTGACCGAACAGGTCGACTACGAGGCGGAACTCGGCGTGATCATCGGCCGTCCGGCCCGCAACGTGACGGTCGCCAACGCCCTCGACTACGTCTTCGGTTACACCGTCGTGAACGACATCACCGCGCGCGACCTGCAATTCTCCGAAGCGCAGTGGTCGCGCTGCAAGTCCTTCGACGGCTTCACCCCGACCGGCCCGCTCGTCGTCACCGCCGACGAGATCGGTGACCCGCAGGACCTGTGGCTGACCACCCACGTCGACGGGCGCATCCTGCAGGATGCCTCGAGCGGCGACATGGTGCGCACCGTCGCCGAGATCATTTCCTACCTGTCGAAGACGTCGACCCTGCTGCCGGGCACGCTCATCTCCACCGGGAGCCCGGGCGGCGCCGGGTACAGCCGCAAGCCTCCCATCTTTCTGCGCGACGGCTCGACGGTGACCATTTCGATCGACAAAATCGGCATGCTCACGACGCACTGCCGCGAGATTTAGCCGCCAGCAGGCATCCGCTCGAGAAAGCGGATGCCGCCGCTCGGTACACCGACCGGTCAGGGGCGTGGCGCGTCACGACCGTCGCTGGCGAGGAGGTCGTCTTCGACGGTGCCGCCGTAGCCTTCCTGCTGCGGGTCGCGGTGCAACCCGCCGGACACCGCGTATTCCTCCTCGGGTGAGAGCACGAGGCGCTTGCGCCCCCACAGCGCAAAGGCCGCGAGCATGACGACGTAGACCACGGCGATGGCCACGATCGCGGGCCGAGCCGGTTCATTGATGAAGAACCCGAAGAAGATGGCCAGTGAGAGGATGCCGGCGATGACCGCTCCGGGGACACCCCACGGACTGAGGTACGGTCGGCGCGCATTGGGGAACTTCTTGCGCAACAGAACGAACGACACCATCTGCAGCACGTAGGCGATCACGGCGCCCCAGACAGCGATGTTCAGCACGATGGCCCCCGCGACGCCGCCGGAGCCGCCCAGCGCGTCGACCAGCACGAGTGCCACGAAGCCGATGATCGCACCGACCAGCAGGGCGATGGCCGGGGTTTGGCGTTTTCCGGTGAGCGAGAGGAACTTCGGATAGTAGCCCGCTCGGGAGAGCGAATACATATTGCGTCCGTAGGCGAACATGATCCCCTGCAGCGAGGCCAGCAGCCCGATCAGCGCGAACAGTGCCAGCACGGCCGCCACGCCGTCACCGACGATCGCCCGGAACCCGTCGAGCAACGGCTCGCCCGAACCGGCAATTTCCGACGCACCAACCACTCCCGTGTTCAGGAACAGCACGAGCAACCCGGTCACGATCAGGGTCGAGCGAGCGATGAATCCGGCCCGGGGAATATCCCGCACCGGATTGTGCGATTCTTCGGCGGCCAACGGCAGTTCCTCGATGCCGAGGAAGAACCACATGGCATAGGGCAGGGCGAACAGGATGGGGATGATGCCGTGCGGCAGGAACGCGCTCTGGCCGGCATCCGGCACGATATTGAACAGGTTGTCCCAGCTGAACAGGCCGGAGAGGGCTGCCATCGCCGAGAACACCAGCAGGATGGCGATCGAAATGATCGCGACCACGATGGCGAATTTGAACGAAATCGCAGCCCCGGCAGCGTTCAGTGCGATGAACGCGGCGTAGAGCAGCATCCACCAGAGCCAGGGCGGCAGTGAGACGCCGAGCAGTTCCGTGGCGATGAAGTCGGCGTAGGAGGCCGAGAAGTAGACGATGACGGCGGTGGTCGCGACGTACTCGATTGTTTCTGCGAGTCCCGTGACGAATCCGCCCCAGGGCCCCATCGCCGCTCTGGCGAAGGAGTAGGCACCGCCGGTGTGCGGCATGGCTGCCGCCATCTCGCCGATGCTGAAAATCATGCCGTAATACATGACGATGAGAAGCAGGAAGGCGATGAGCATCCCGCCGAAACCGGCAAATCCGATGCCGAAGTTCCAGCCGGAGAAGTCGCCGGAGATAACGGCGGCCACCGCCAATCCCCACAGGCCCCAAATGCCAGCAGTGCGTTTGAGCTTGCGTTTCTCGAAGTATCCGACCTTCGCGGTGGTGTATTTAACGCCCGAAACTTTCAAGGTGTCTTTGGACATCAGTATTCCTTTGCGCTCGTTGCGCACCCGGTCGGTAAACAGACGCAAAACACCTTCGGCCGGTGAGCACTAGTTCAGTGAGATTGGCACGATGGTATGGCCTGGAATGGTGCGGTGTATATACCTTTGAGTAAATGAAATCTGCTCAGTGTAGGCAAATTGGCCTTCCCTGTACGGCTGGGTCTGTGGTCTAATGGTTGAAAATCGCACGATTGCCGGCTTTGACCGACTCGTTTCGTTTGACCGGCTCCGAGGAGAAGCTCAATGACCACCCGTACCGGAAACCTCACCCTGGACGAGCTGACCGCGCGGGTTGCGCTCGGCGAGATCGATACGGTGATCGTCGCGTTCACCGACATGCAGGGGCGGCTGGTGGGCAAGCGTCTCTCAGCACGGCTGTTCCTGGAGGATGCCGCGGCGCACGGTGCTGAGTGCTGCAACTATCTGCTCGCCGTCGACGTGGAGATGAACACGGTCGAGGGTTACGCCATGTCGAGCTGGGGCCGCGGCTACGGCGATATGGCGATGCGGCCCGACCTTGACACCCTCCGTCTGGCTCCGTGGCTGCCCGGAACCGCCCTGGTCACCGCCGACCTGTACTGGCCAGACGACACCCCCGTGGTCGCCTCGCCGCGGCAGATTCTGCGCCGGCAGCTCGACCGACTGGCCGCATACGGCCTCCTCCCCTTTTGCGCGACCGAGCTGGAATTCATCGTGTTCGACGATGGCTACCGCGCTGCCTGGCAGAAGGGCTATCGAGGCCTGACCCCGGCCAGCGATTACAACATCGACTACTCGCTGCAGGCATCCGCTCGAATGGAGCCGTTGCTGCGGGAGATCCGTCTGGCCATGGACGGCGCCGGAATGTATTGCGAGGGCGTCAAGGGTGAGTGCAACCTCGGTCAGCAGGAGATCGGGTTTCGCTACGCCACGGCCCTGGCCACCTGCGACAACCACTCCATCTATAAGAGCGGTGCCAAAGAGATCGCCGACGCCCAGGGCAAGAGCATCACCTTCATGGCCAAATACAACGAGCGCGAGGGCAACAGCTGCCATATCCATATCAGTCTGCAGCGCCCCGGCGGCGAATCAGCGTTCTATCAAGCTGATGCCGAAAACGGCATGTCGCCCGTGTTCCGACAGTTTGTGGCCGGACAGCTCGCGGTGATGCGCGAACTCACCCTCTTTTCTGCCCCCAATATCAACTCCTATAAGCGCTACGTGCCCGGTAGTTTCGCCCCGACCGCGCTCGGCTGGGGCTTCGACAACCGCACCTGTGCCCTGCGCGTGGTCGGGCATGGCCCAGGTATCCGAGTGGAGAACCGGGTGCCCGGCGGCGACGTCAACCAGTATCTCGCCGTCGCCGCCCTGATCGCGGCCGGTCTCTACGGCATCGAGCACGAGCTTGAACTGGAGCCGGCCTTCGAAGGCAACGCCTACACCAGCGACCTGCCACGGGTGCCCTCGACCCTGCGCGAAGCGGCCGACCTGTTCACCGGGTCGGCTATCGCCCGGGAGGCCTTCGGCGACGAGGTCGTCGAGCACTACGCCAACAACGCCCGCATCGAGGTGACGGCCTTCGACGCCGCCGTGACCGATTGGGAGCGGGTGCGCGGCTTTGAACGCCTCTGAAACTCCCGGACCGATCATCGGTCTGACCACCTATCTGGAACAGGCCCAGACCGGGGTGTGGGACGTGCCGGCCGCGATCTTGCCGCGGGTGTACTTCGATGCGGTCACGAGCGCCGGCGGGATCGCCGTACTGCTGCCGCCGCAGCCGGTGAATGCCGCCGTCGCCCGGCGGGTGCTCGATGGGCTCGACGGCCTGATCATCACCGGCGGCAAAGACGTCGACCCGGCCCGGTACGGGCAGGCGCCGCACGTACAGACCGACGAACCCCGGCCCGACCGCGACACCTGGGAAGATCTGCTGCTGCACGAGGCCATCGCCCGCGAACTTCCGTTTCTGGGCATCTGTCGCGGCGCCCAAATGCTCAACGTCGCCCTCGGCGGCAGCCTGCACCAGCATCTGCCCGATCTGGTCGGCGACACCAGCTACCAGGCGGGCGGCGGCGTGTTCAACGTCGTCGACGTCGTGATCGAACCGCACACGACCCTCAGTACACTGCTCGATGGCCAGACCCTGCTGCCGGCGGTGCCGGTGTATCACCACCAGTCCATCGACCGGGTCGCCGACGGCCTCACGGTGACGGCGAAAACGGATGCCGGCATCGTGCAGGCGATCGAACTGCCGACGGTTCCGTTCGGGGTGGCCGTGCAGTGGCATCCGGAGCAGTCGCCCGATGACCTGCGCCTGTTCAGCGGGCTCGTTGCAGCCGCCACCGAATACCGGGCGGCCCACATTGAAGGAGCAACCCCGTGAGCAGTTACACCATCGTCAACCCGGCCGACGAGTCGACCGCCGAGACCATCGAGCACGTCGGTGTGGACGAAACCGACGAGGCCGTCGCCCGGGCGGTCGCGGCCCAGAAGCTGTGGGCGGCCGTGGCTCCGGCCGACAAAGCCCGAATGCTGCGCCGATTCGCCGCCGCTGTCGACGCCGACCGAGAGAACCTGGCCGGCCTCGAGGTGCGCAACTCGGGGCATCCGATCACGCAAGCCCGTTGGGAGGCCGGGCACGTGCGCGACGTGCTCGAGTATTATTCGGCGGCACCCGAGCGCCTGTTCGGACAGCAGATTCCGGTCTCCGGCGGCATCAACCTCACCTTTCACGAGCCGCTCGGCGTGGTGGGAGTGATCACGCCGTGGAACTTTCCGATGACGATCGGTGCCTGGGGTTTCGCGCCAGCCCTCGCGGCCGGCAACGCCGTGCTGCTGAAACCGGCCGAGTGGACCCCGCTCTCCAGCCTGCGGCTCGGTGAACTGGCCCTCGAAGCCGGACTGCCCGATGGGCTGTTCCAGGTGCTGCCCGGGCGCGGTTCCGTCGTCGGAAACCGCTTCGTCACCCACCCCGACGTACGCAAAATCGTCTTCACCGGATCGACCGCAGTCGGCAAGCAGATCATGGCCGGCTGCGCGGAGCAGGTGAAACGCGTCACCCTGGAACTCGGCGGTAAGAGCGCCAACATCGTCTTCGCCGACGCCGACCTCGAACGGGCCGCCGCGAGCGCGCCGTCCGGCGTGTTCGAGAACGCCGGCCAGGATTGCTGCGCCCGCAGCCGCATCCTCGTGCAGGCGAGCCAGTTCGACCGCTTCCTGGAACTGCTCGAACCGGCCGTTGCCGCGGTCGCGGTCGGCGACCCGACCGACCCGGCCACAGAAATGGGACCGCTCGTGTCCCGCCAGCATCACGCCGCGGTGTCCGCCTATCTGCCAGTGGATGCTCCGGTGGCGTTTCGCGGCCACGCCCCGATCGGCCCCGGATTCTGGGTCGCACCAACCGTGCTCACCCCGGCAAGCCTCACCGATCGCTGTGTCACCGACGAGATCTTCGGCCCGGTCGTGGTGGTGCTGCCCTTCGATGACGAAGCCGACGCGGTGCGACTGGCCAACGACACCCAGTACGGGCTGTCCGGCTCGATCTGGACCCGCGATGTCGGCCGGGCCCTTCGCGTGGCGCGCGGTGTCGAATCCGGCAACCTGTCGGTCAACTCGCACTCCTCGGTGCGCTACTCGACCCCGTTTGGCGGGTTCAAGCAGTCGGGGCTCGGACGTGAGCTGGGGCCGGATGCCCCGCTGAACTTCACCGATACCAAGAACGTTTTCATCGCGGTCGACTAGCGCAGCACCCGCGCGAAGCATCCGCTTGTCTGAGATTGAAGGAGAAAATCGTGAGCAGCATCGCTCGAATAGACCTGACCCAGCGTCTGGCCGGCAAGGTCGCCGTCATCACCGGCGGAGCCAGCGGTATCGGGCTGGCCACGGCGAAACGGTTTGCCGCCGAGGGGGCGACGGTCGTGATCGGCGACCTCGACGAAACCGCCGGGCAGGCGGCCGCCGCGCTGGTCGGCGGGCTGTTCGTGAAGGTCAACGTCACCGATCAGGAGGAGGTGAACCACCTGTTCGACACAGCCTTCGACACCTACGGCTCGGTCGATGTGGCGTTCAACAACGCCGGTATTTCCCCGCCCAACGACGATTCCATTGAAACAACCGAGCTGCCGGCCTGGCAGAACGTGCAGGACGTCAACCTCAAGTCGGTGTATCTGTGCTGCCGGGCGGCGCTTCGCCACATGGTCAGGCAGGGCAGCGGATCGATCATCAACACGGCGAGTTTCGTCGCGGTGCTCGGTTCGGCGACGAGCCAGATCTCCTACACCGCCTCGAAGGGCGGGGTGCTGGCGATGAGCCGTGAACTCGGCGTGCAGTTCGCCCGCCAGGGCATTCGGGTGAACGCGCTCTGCCCCGGCCCGGTGAACACTCCGCTGTTGCAGGAGTTGTTCGCGAAAGACCCGGCACGTGCCGCAAGGCGGCTCGTACATATTCCGGTCGGCCGGTTCGCCGAGCCCGAGGAACTCGCGGCAGCGGTGGCCTTTCTGGCAAGCGATGATTCTTCGTTCATGACCGGCTCGACCTTTCTGGTCGACGGCGGTATCAGCTCGGCCTACGTCACCCCAGAATAATGGCCGACCCGCCCGCAGTCAGTGGCCTCGACAGCGGTCTGCTGCTGCGCCCGGTGCCGGGCGGGAACGCCTTCGAGGAGACCGTGCAGCGGCTGCTGCAGACGGTGCGACTGGGCTTGGTCGCGCCCGGGGAACGGTTGCCCGCCGAACGGGATTTGGCCGCGCAGTTGAACGTCAGCCGGGACACGCTGCGCGACGCGATCGCCTCCCTCGCCGAGGCTGGCTATCTGGTGTCCCGGCGTGGACGCTACGGCGGCACCTTCGTCACCGCGGTGATTCCCGCTTCGCCCGACCCCGACGGTGCCGCGCCGGCGCCCGGTTCCGCCGAAATCGACGATGTGCTGACGCTGCGCGACATTCTCGAGGTCGGCGCCGCCCGGGCCGCCGCCAGCCGGGTGCTGCCGGCGGCGGAGCGCGAGCTGCTCTGGGCCAGCCTCGGTGCGGTGCGGGAGGCCAGCGCCGAGGACTACCGAAGGCTCGATGCTCGCCTGCACCTCTATATCGGGGAGTTGGCCGGTTCGCCGTCGCTCGTGCCGCTGCTGGCCGACGTGCGGATGCGGGTCAACGATCTGCTCGACGCCATCCCGTTGCTGAGCCCGAATATCGCCCACTCCGACGCGCAGCACGAACAGATTGTGCTGGCGATCCTGTCCGGTCGGGCAGGTGCCGCCGCCCAGGCGATGCGTGAGCATTTAGCCGGGACAGCGCTGCTGCTGCGCGGCTTTCTCGAGTAGCCGCGCCGCGGCATCCGCTTGTCGGATAACTCAGCCGATGAGCAGCTCGACCGGGCCACGCACGAAGTAGAGCACGAAGCCGACGGCGACGACCCAGAGCAGCGGGCTGATCTCACGCGCCTTGCCGGACAGGCTGCGCACGAGCACCCAGCTGATGAAGCCGGCGCCGATGCCGTTGGCGATCGAGTAGGTCAGCGGCATCACGATGATGGTGAGGAAGATCGGCAGGGTGCTGGAGAATTCGGTGAAGTCGAGGTGCCGAATCTGCGACACCATGAGCGCTCCAACGATGACGAGGGCGGCTGCGGCCACCTCGAGCGGCACGATCTGGGTCAGCGGCGTGAAGAACATGGCGGCCAGAAAGAGGATGCCGGTGATCACGTTCGCAACGCCGGTGCGGGCTCCCTCGCCGATGCCGGCACCGGACTCGATGAACACGGTGTTCGAGGAGGCGCTCGACGCACCGCCGGCGACGGCCCCGATGCCCTCGACGATCAGGGCGGACTTCAGCCGCGGAAACTTGCCGTCCTTGTCGGCGAGGCCGGCTTCACTGGCCAGGCCGGTCATGGTGCCCATGGCGTCGAAGAAGTTCGTGAAGACCAGGGTGAAGACCAGCATCACGGCGGCGAGCATGCCGATGCGTTCGAACGCGCCGAAGGAGACCTCACCGATCAGGCCGAGGTCGGGCACAGCGACGACGCTCGTCGGCAGCACCGGGGCGTTGAGGTTCCAGCCGGCCGGGTTCGTACCGAACGAAGGCCCGACCTTGAAGATGGCTTCCAGAATGACGGCGACGATGGTGGTCGCGACGATGCCGATCAGCAGGGCGGCCTTGACCTTCCGGGCAAGCAGCACGCCCATGATGATCAGTCCGATCACGAACACCGCGGTCGGCAGGGTGGCGATCGAGCCGGCATCGCCGAGCTGCACCGGCGGCGAGTTGGCGCCGCTGGCGCGCACGAAACCGGAGTCGACCAGTCCGATGAACGCGATAAACAGGCCGATACCGACCGTGATGGCGATTTTCAGAGGGCGCGGGATGGCGTTGAAGATGAGTTCGCGCAGGCCGGTGGAGGCGAGCAGCACGATGATGAGGCCGTTGATGACGACGAGGCCCATCGCTTCGGCCCAGGTGACCTGGCCGACGACGCTCACGGCGAGGAAGGAGTTGATGCCGAGGCCCGCAGCGAAGCCGTAGGGCAGGCGGGCAATGACGCCGAACAAAATGGTCATGACGCCGGCGGTCAGCGCGGTGACGGCGGCGACCTGCTCGTTGGGCAGCCAGCCACCCTCGACGTCGACGGCGGCCTGGTCGGCGCTGAACCCGCCGAGAATCAGTGGGTTAAGAATGACGATGTAGGCCATCGTGACGAAGGTGACGACTCCCCCGCGGAATTCGCGGGACCAGGTGGAGCCGCGGCTGGTGATCTCAAAATAGGAGTCGACGCGGGCCTTGAGGCTACGCGATGCCGGCTGCGGCGAGGCAGCTTGAGTGGGTGATTCAGTGCTGCTAATGGTGTGCTCCCGGTGCCGTGGCTCTAACGCAAGGTTCCAGTCTAAGACCGGGCCGCCGCTGGCTTAGACGTGCGGCACAAACCGACCCCAGGCCAAACGTCGTTCCCGATGCGGGTCGGATTTGATCGTGTCGTCCCGATCGATAATGAGCGTCTCTCTGGCACCCTCTTCATACCGCGGCCACTCGGACGATGGCACCCCGTCGAGCACGAAGCCGAGCCACCAGCCCTGCATTCTGTTCCCAATGTCCTGAAAGGCGCGGCGCCCACCGAGGGCCGTCATGCCGCGGCCGAACCAGCCATCGAGGCGGTCGAACAACGGAAACAGTTCGAGGCCGTGCGTGGCGTCGAGGCCCATCAGCCGCAGCAGGCGGGGAGCAGCATCGAAGCGGTAGAAGTACACCGGAGCATACCGGGAATGCCGCTCGGCGACCTTCACGCTCGGATACCAGAAGGAGTAGTCACCCCCAAAATCGAGCGCGGCCCGCAACGCCGGAATGCCCGGATACTGTGCCTTGAGCGCCTTCTTCGCCTTCTTCTTGGTCTTCTTGAAGATCGTGCGGATGCGCGCCGGCGTGGTGGCGAGAATGTCAATGCGACCGCTGAACAGCGAACCCTCCCGCGCATTGGTGCCGATGATCAACGGGATGCGCGCGGCCCGGCCGTCGCGAAAGGCATCGAGCGGCCGCTCCGGCAGAAAATCGCCGTCGATGACCGGGCAGAGCGGAATCGTGCCCGGATCCTGGTCCGGCGTACGCACGGTCAGCGCGGTGGTCGCGGCGGCGAGCACGTCCGGGTCAACGGTGAGCAGCAGGCTGGCCGCTTGTTCGTCGCTGTAATCTGCGGGGCCGTGCGCCAGGCTGTCCACGAATTCGCCGGCCCAGCGCGCGGTGAGCTCACTCGGATAGACCGCGTTCGGCGGAGCGCTCTGCGCGATGGCCCGGTGGAACAAGCCGGCCGCGCTCGGCACCGTCATCAACGTGGTGACGGCATTGCCGCCGGCCGACTCGCCGAACAGGGTGACGGCATCCGGGTCCCCGCCGAACGCGCGGATGTTGTCCCGCACCCACCGCAGGGCTGCGACCTGGTCGCGCAGCCCCAAATTGCTCTCAAACGGATGCTCCGGCGTGGCAAACCGGGAAAAGTCCAGATACCCGAGGGCGCCCAGTCGGTAGTTGAGGCTGACGTAGACGATACCGCCGCGGCGTACCAATCCCTCACCCTGGCGCGGAACCTCGCGGCTGGATCCGACGCTGTAGGCCCCGCCGTGGATGAACACCATGACCGGTCGGAGTTGCGCGCCGGCGCGCATCCGCTCATCGGGGGCGATCACATTGAGATTGAGGCAGTCTTCGCCCTGCGGAATGCGCGGGTGGGCGCCGCGAAACTGGCCCTTGTGGCTTTGCGGGGCGATCAGGCCCCACTGGCTCGCGTCGCGCACGCCGGTCCAGGCCGAGGCTGACCGCGGGGCGCGAAAGCGCAGATCGCCCACCGGAGCCGCCGCGTAGGGAATGCCGCGCCAGGCGAGCACGCCGCGTTCACGCACGCCGCGGAGCAGTCCGGTGGCCACTCGCACCTCGAGACCCTGATTGGTGGTCTGATCAGCGAGCTGGCTCATGGGCTCGAGTCTATTGCTGCGCAGGCTACGCTCAAACCTGATCACGGAACAGAAGAAACGAGAACGACATGGCACTGCCCTGGACCCTGCACGGTGACGGAAAAACGGTTGGCGCACAGGACGTCGTCGGCCCGGGCGAACGACTGAGCTGGCCGTTGACCATCGGAATCGGCTCGCAGCACGTGGTCGCCATGTTCGGCGCAACCTTTCTGGTGCCGCTGCTCACCGACTTTCCGCCCAGCACGACTTTGCTGTTCTCCGGTCTTGGAACCCTGCTGTTTCTGCTGATCACCGGCAATAAACTGCCGAGTTATCTCGGCTCATCGTTCGCGTTCATCGCGCCGATCACCGCGGCAACGGCCTCGGCCGGCATGGGCAGCGCCCTGTTCGGAATTTTGGTCGTCGGAGCGCTGCTCGCGCTCGTCGGGGTGATCGTGCAGCTCACCGGCACCGGCTGGATCGACCGGCTGATGCCGCCGATCGTGTCGGGCGCCATTGTCGCCCTGATCGGGTTCAACCTGGCCCCGGTCGCCAAAGCCAACTTCGACAAGGCACCGCTCACCGCGCTGATCACCCTCGTCGCGGTCATTTTGTGCACGGTGCTGTTTCGCGGCATCCTGGGTCGGCTGTCGATCTTTCTCGGCGTGCTCGTCGGCTACGTCGCGGCCGTCTTCTTCGGCGAGGTCGACTTCAGCCGGGTCGCCGAGGCCGCCTGGATCGGCCTGCCGCCGTTCACCGCCCCGGCCAACCCGTTCGAGAACCCGGCCGCCGTGTTCGGGGTGCTTCCCGCCTTCCTGCCGGTCGTGCTCGTACTCATCGCCGAGAACGTCGGCCACATCAAGGGTGTGGCCCAAATGACGGATGCGAAGGTGAACCGGCTCACCGGGCGCGCCCTGCTCGCCGACGGGCTAGCCACCATGCTCGCTGGCTTCGGCGGCGGCAGCGGAACCACGACCTACGGCGAGAACATCGGCGTGATGGCGGCGACGCGTATTTATTCCACGGCGGCCTATTGGGTCGCCGGAATCGTCGCGATCCTGCTCGGCCTCTCCCCCAAGGTCGGTGCGATCATCTTCACGATTCCCGACGGGGTGCTCGGCGGCGTCACCACCGCGCTGTACGGGCTGATCGGCGTCATCGGCGTGAAGATCTGGCTCGACAACAAGGTCGACTTCTCCAAGCCGGTCAACCAGTTCACGGCGGCGACAGCGCTCATTATCGGCATCGCCGACTTCACGCTGAACGCCGGCACCCTCAGCTTCAACGGCATCGCGCTCGGCACGGTCGCGGCCATCGTGATCTACCACCTGATGACCTGGCTAGCGCGGGTGCGCGGAACCGCCTAGCTCGCACGTGCAGGGTTAGACGTGCAGGACGGGCACGATCAGGTAGACGCCGTAGAGCACGGCGGCCGCGCACAGGGTGAAGCAGACGTAGCCGGCGTAGAGGGCCAACCGCTTCTGGGCATCCGACAGCGGGTTCGCCGCGGCAGCCTTGCGCGCTCGCTTGACCTGCTTCGCGGCCTTTTTGGGGCTCAGCACGGTAATCGCGCCGGTGAACTCGTACGGCTCGACCAGGGGGATTCGGCCGGCCGTGGTGAGCAGGCGCAGACCGAGCGAGTAGAGGCTCACCACCAGTGCCGCCGAGACGAGCGACGCAGTGGAGACGATGAGGAAAGCCGCCCAGTCGATCACAGCGACACCCTCCTGCGGTCGGAACGAGTGGGGCGACGCGGCGTTTTCCTGATCCTTACCACCCGGCCGGCATCATCGATGTCGTTGAGCAGAGTGTGGTGAGTGACCCGATTGCGCCGAGACCAGCGGAACAGGGCCATGATCACGATGGTGCCAATCACCATGTCCAGCACGATGCCGATCGGGCCGAGCAAGGCCAGCCCGGCCGCGAAAGCACCCATGATGGCCGAGGCCGGCAACGTCATAGCCCAGCCGAGCGCGATGCGTCCGGCCATGCCCCAGCGAATCGTCGAGCCACGGCGGCCGAGCCCGGAGCCGATCACCGAACCGGAGGCGACCTGGGTGGTGGAGAGTGCGAAGCCGAGGTGACTCGAGGCCAGGATGGTCGCGGCGGTGCTGGTTTCGGCGGCAAAGCCCTGCGCTGGCTTGATCTCGGTCAATCCGGTACCCATGGTGCGGATGATGCGCCAGCCGCCGGTGTAGGTGCCGATCGCGATCGCCAGCGCGCAGGCGGCGATCACCCAGAACGTTGGCCCACTGCCAACGGCCTGAAATCCACCGGCGATCAGGGTCAGGGTAATCACGCCCATCGTCTTCTGTGCATCGTTGGTGCCGTGGGCCAGGGCTACGAGGGAGGAGGAGAAGATTTGCGCGTAGCGAAAGCCGCCGCGCCCGTCGGGCTGACCGACGTCCCGGCGAGTGATCGTATAGGCGAGGCGGGTGGCGACGAGGGCGATGACGCCGGCGATCACGGGCGCGATCAGGGCGGGCAGAATGACCTTCGCGGCGACAACGTTGTAGTCGATGGCCTGGGTGCCGACACCGATGATGGTGGCGCCGATGAGACCGCCGAACAGGGCATGGCTGGAGCTCGACGGCAGCCCCATTAGCCAGGTGACCAGGTTCCAGACAATCGCGCCGATCAGACCGGCGAAAATCAGCTCGGGGGTGATCAGCACCCCGCCGTCGCCCTCCTTGATGATGCCGCCCGAGATTGTGCGGGCGACCTCGGTCGACAGGAATGCCCCGACCAGGTTGAGAATCGCAGCGACACCGACGGCGACCTTGGGTTTCATGGCGCCGGTCGCGATCGGGGTGGCCATGGCGTTCGCCGTGTCGTGAAAGCCGTTGGTGAAGTCGAAGATGAGGGCCAGGGCGATGACCAGCACGATGATTAGGCTGAAATCAGGCACGGAACACCACGCTCTCCAGGTCGGCGCCGAAGGTGAAGGTGGCGCGCACGGACACACCATTGAGAACACCGGGCAGCCAATGGCGGGCGTCGTCCCACATCTCATCGACTGGCAGGGTCGCCACATCGAACCAGAGGGGGTTCAGCTCGTTGGATTCCCGCGGTGTTCCCGACCACTCCTCGCAGACGAAGACGGTCGACTCCTGGCTCCACTCCTCGCGGTGGGGAAACAGGTAGGTGAGCAGCCCCAGTTCGGTAAGAGCGGATGCCGCCACCACGAGAGACGACTCCTCCTCGATTTCGCGCACCGCAGCATCCACTGCGGTTTCGCCGCTTTCGAGCTTGCCACCCAGCCCGACGATGTTTCCCATGCCGAGGCCTTTCTTCTTGCGCCCCAGCAGGACCTGTCGGTTGCCTTCGGGAGATAGTCGAGTGAGGTAGCACACGCATACCTGGGGCAAGGTCATTGCCTCATCTTAATGCTTGTTGAACAGAAGGCGCGTGGAGCTGGTTGGGAGGCAGCTCGGATAAGCTCCGAACATGGACTTTCTACCAGCTACCGGAACCATCACCATGTTCACGACCGACTGGTGTGGTTACTGCAAACGATTGAAGAAGCAGCTCGACAGCGTCGGAATCGGCTACACCGAGGTGAATATCGAACGGGTTGACGGCACGTCGGAGCTCGTCATGAGCCTCAACAACGGCAACCAAACCGTGCCGACGATTTTGTACCCCGACGGCTCAGCGGCGACGAATCCGTCGCTGGCACAGGTTCAGGCCAAACTCGCCTGAGCACGGTCAGGGCGACCTAGGATTGGAAGTGTTCGATCCCTCGGGCTCAGCACTTCCAAAGGACATCAGATGCTCCCTTCGCTACCACCGGTTGACGTTGTACATCGCAACAACATTCACGTGACCGGAAAACCGGCCGGCCGGGTGCTCTTGTTCGTGCACGGTTTCGGCTGCAGTCAGGAAATGTGGCGTAGGGTCACGCCAGCGTTCGCCGAAGATTACCGCATTGTGCTCTTTGATCACGTCGGATCCGGCGGGTCGGATCTGAGCCAGTATGATCCCGGAAAATACGATTCCCTGCACGGCTACGCGGCAGATATCCTGGAAATCATCGAGCGCCTCGAGCTGCGGGACGTCGTTTACATCGGCCATTCGGTCGGCGCAATGATGGGTGTGCTCGCCTCCGTACGTGATCCGAGCCCGTTCAGTTCGCTCGTGCTGCTAAGCCCGTCGCCGTGCTACGTCAACGACGGCGATTATCTGGGTGGATTCGACCAGATCGAACTGGATGGATTGATCGATGCTCTCGATACCAACTATTTCGGTTGGGCCAACGTGATGGCTCCGGTTATTACGGGCAACCCCGACCGCCCCGAACTCGGCGAAGAACTGACCGCCAGTTTCTGCACCACCGACCCACAGATTGCCCAGCATTTTGCCGAGGTCGTCTTTCTCTCTGACAATCGAGACGACCTGAGCCAGGTGTCGACCCCCACTCTGGTCATCCAATCCAAGAACGATCCCATCGCGCCGGTGCACGTCGGGCAGTTCGTGCACGGGGAGATCCCGGGCAGCCGATTCACCGTTATCCCCGTATCGGGTCACTGCCTGCATCTTTCGGCGCCAGCGGAAGTCTCCGAAGCAATATCCGCCTTCCTGGTATGACCGATTCCTTTGAGGACCTCTACGACCAGGCCCCCTGCGGATACCTCTGTACTACTCCGGACGGTGTGGTCACCACCGTCAACGAGACCTTCTTGACCTGGACGAAGTACTCGCGCGACGACCTGCTGGGCAAACCGTTCAAACTACTCGTGGCGCCGGATTCCTCCATCTTCTATGAGACCCGGTACCTGCCAATTTTGCAGCTTGGCGGCACCGTGCGCGAGGTCGCCTTGACGGTGCGCTGCGCCGACGGCACCACTTTGCCGATCCTGATCAACTCAACCACCCGGTTCGCGGCCGACGGCACCCCTCTCCTCGTACGCACGGCCATTTTCGATGCGACCCAACGGCACGATCTGGAACGCCAGCTGCTGTCCGCTCGCCGGGTCGCCGAATCGTCCGAGGCAGCGGTTCGAGTGCTGCAGGACGCCTCAACCGCCTTCGGCGCCTGCACCACGGAGCAGAGCCTGGCCGAAACGCTGGTCTCCCGGTCACTGATGGCCTTTCGCGCGACGTCCGCTGCCGTCATGCTGCCCGACGAGTCGGGGACCCTGCGCGTGGTCGCGGGAACCCACGCTCTGGATTCTCTCCTGCCGCAGTTCGGCCCGTGCCCGGAATCGGACGTTCTTGTCGGCGGCGAGTTCGTCGCAATTTCCAGCCGGGTCGAAGCGGCACGGCTGTACCCCGGGCTGGAGGACGCCATGCGCTCCAGCCGAATCGAGGCGCTCAGCATCGAACCCCTCCGCTCAGGGCCACTGATCTTGGGGGTCTTGATTTGCCTATACGGTCGCAAACGTGTCTTTGATGGACCCGTGCGCGAGCTGCACGAGGCTCTGGCCCGCCAGGCGACACAGGTTTTGGAACGGGTGAGACTTCAGGAGAAGCTCCGCCTGCTGGCACACTACGACCACCTGACCGGTCTGGTGAACCGCGAACTACTCCATCAAACCCTCGAGAGAGTGTTCGAAGCGGCCGCACGGCGCTTCAACACGATGGCCGTTATCTTCTTTGATCTGGACGGTTTCAAGGTCGTGAACGACCAGCTGGGCCACGCGGCGGGCGATTCGGTGCTGATCGAGGTCGCGGGGCGCCTGCGCAGCGCCGTCAGGGACGTCGATACCGTCGCGCGATTCGGCGGTGACGAGTTCGTGGTGGTGTGCGCCAAGGTTGACCCGGACGCCGCGCAGGGTCTCGCGGAGCGAATTCGGCTTGCGGTGCAGCATCCGCTCACAGGGGTAGCCGTCGGGTTTCGGGTCACGGCGAGCATTGGGCTCGTCGTGTGCCATCTCGACCCAGGCTCCGAGCTGACGACCGCGTCGATCCTGCGAATGGCCGATGCTGCCATGTACATGTCGAAGCGTTCCGGTAAGGACCAGGTCACGACGCTGCGTGCCGGCGAGCCGGCCGCCGGCTAACCGAACAGTACGGCGGCCTCGTCGTAGCGGGCCGGTGAGACGCGCTTGAGACCGATGGTGGCGGCGGCGATGCTCACGACGACGATCTCGGTGCCGCGCAGTGACACCATCGAGCCCCACTGCGAATTGTGGATCGCGTCGACGGCGGCCATGCCGAGTCGGGTGGCGAGCACGCGGTCGTATGCCGAGGGGGCGCCACCGCGCTGGGTGTGACCGAGCACGGTCGCTCGGCTCTCGATGCCGGTGCGTTCTTCGATCAGCGGCGCGATGACCTCACTGATTCCGCCGAGGCGGGGACGGCTGAAGGCGTCCAGCCCCTTGGTGGAATGCGCCTCCTCCATACCGGAGAGCAGGAAGCCCTCGGAGACCACGATGACGGGGGCCCGGCCGCGGTCGCGCACGTGCTCGACCCAGTTGCAAATCTGTTCGATCGACTTCGGCTGTTCCGGGATGAGGATGGCGTGGGCGCCGCCGGCCATGCCGGAGTGCAGGGCGATCCACCCGACGTGGCGTCCCATCACCTCGACCACCATGCAGCGGCCGTGGGATTCGGCGGTGGTGCGCAGCCGGTCGATGGCTTCGGTGGCGATTTCGACGGCCGTGTTGAAGCCGAAGGAATAGTCGGTGGCTTCGAGGTCGTTGTCGATGGTCTTGGGCACGCCGACGATATTGAGGCCGGCCTCGGTCAGGCGATGCGCGGCGGTGAGCGTGCCCTCTCCACCGATGGCGATCACGGCGTCGATGCCGTTCTCATCGAGCGTGCGCTGGATGTTCTCCGGTCCGCCGTTCTCACCCTCGAACGGGTTCGTACGGGAACTACCCAAAATGGTGCCGCCCTGGCGAGAGAGCCCGCGAACGCTGTGCCGGTCGAGCGGCATGAATTCGCTCTGCACCAGGCCGCGCCACCCGTTGCGAATTCCGACGAACTCGAAATCGTGCGTGCGCACGCCCTTGAGCACAGCGCCACGAATGACCGCGTTGAGTCCGGGGCAGTCGCCGCCGCTGGTAAGGATGCCGATCTTCATTGCTGGCCGATCTTGGTAGCTGGGCGAATCCGGTCGATTGATCATGACGCAACGCGCGCCACCAATCAATGTCAGAACAAGCGCATCAACGATGCACGCTTGACAATCATGCTGCCTGACCGGGCACGGCTCAAATCGCATCCGGCCCGGTCAGTCGCGCACGGCCTATAGTTTTCCGTCGAGGGCCTGGGTGAGCAGGTAGATCAGAGCACTCTCCTGCACCGAATCGGCCGCGGCGTACTCTTCCTGCGAACCATCCAGTGCTCGAGCCGCCAGGCCCTGCTTGCTTCCGATCAGGTCGGCAATGCGGGCGTCGATGGTGTGCGCGGCGATGATGCGCCAGGCGGTGACCGGCTCATCCTGCCCGATGCGGTGCACCCGGTCGATGGCCTGGGTCTGCTCGGCTGCGGTCCAGCTGAGCTCGGCCAGCACAACGTTCGACGCGGCCTGGAGGTTGACGCCGACGCCGGCCGCGGTGAGGGAACAGACCGCGATCGCAACGTCGGGGTCGTTGTTGAAGGAGTCGATCGCTGCCTGCCGGGCAAGCGCGCTCTGGTCGCCGCGCAGCGACACCGTTTTCAGGTCACGCTTGGCGAAGATCTCCTCAGCGGTGTCCATTACATCGATGTGCTTGGCGAAGAACACGACCTTACCGACCGACCGGGCCAGCTGGGCCGCGTAGTCGGCTGCGAGACCGGCCTTGGCCTGACCGATTTTGCGCACCATCGTGAATACGTTTTCACCGGTGCTCTGGCCCTTGGAATCTTCGAGTTCGGCGTGCGCGACGGCGCGAATGTAGGCATCCCGCTGATCCTCATCGGGAACGGCCGGGCCGCCAGAGCCGGTGTGCCGGGCGGCGACGAGTGCGCGGTACCGGATGACCAGCCGGGCACCGAGTTCCCGTTCGGCCTGGCGGATGGAGCGGCCGAGGTCGTCGTCCAGCTCGACTGGGAGGTCGGCGATGCGCTTGGCCGGCAGGTCGGCGGCGACGTCGATCTTGCGGCGACGCACGATGCCCATGTCGATCACGGCGGCGCGAGCTTCCTTGTAAAAACCCATGTCGGCGGGCGTGAGGCCCGTCTCTTCGAGGCGTTTCAGCAGTGCGGGGGCCGGCTTGTCGCCGTCGATCCAGCCGAGGAACTGCCAGATGGCCCGAAAGTCGTCGACGTCGTTGATCAGGGGCGTTCCGGTCAGGGCCATCAGCAGCGGGTTGCCGCCCGGGGTACGGCGGCGAATCTGTTCGGCCAGCGAGAGTACGTGCTTGGAGCGCTGGGAGGCGAGGTTCTTAATGAAGTGGGCCTCGTCGACGACCATGCCCTTGAAGCCGAGGGTGCCCAGCCAGGCCAGGTGCCGGTCGAGCACGTCGTAGTTGACGACGACCACGTCGGCGAAAGCGTCCAGGCTGTCACCATCGCCGTGGATGACGGTGGCACGCCGGTTCGGCGTCCACATTTCCACTTCACGGGCCCAGTTCATTTTGACGACGTTGGGCACGATGGCCAGCAGTGGGTAGGCGTTGGCAACGGATGCTGCCAGCAGGCTCTGCGCCGTCTTGCCGAGGCCCGGCTCATCGGCGAGCAGATAGCTGCGGTGGCCCAGACGAGCGCTCTCGATGAACCGGGCCTGGTGCCGCATGAGCTCCATACCGTTCGGCGACAGTCGGTCAAGCTTGGGGGCTTCCGGCATGTCCATGCTGGCGGCCTGGCCGCCCGAACCGTACTCGAACGATTTGAACAGGGGGCCGAGCAATTCCCAATTGGCCAGCCGGCGCGGGTGCACGATCGGCTGGGCTGCTGCACTGAAGTCGGGGGCGAGGAACGGGTTGGCCAGCTGCCGGGCCTTGACCGACTGCGGGACGACCTGGTTCTGCAGCACGACCGGTTTGGCTTCGGGTTCGCGGGTGATGATGAGTTCGTCCGGACTCAGTTCGGCACCGGATTCAAGCAGCCAGTCCCGGCGAAAACGCTGCGCGACGGTGGAGACGCCGGCATCGGGTTCGAGCAGGGTGATCAGGCTGGTATCGCGAGCCGCGGTCTTGGCCAGAATCTGGGCAATGCCGTCGAGGCGTTTGAGCAGCTCGGCCCGATTGGCGTCGGAGAGCCCCTTATCGCCCTTGACCCTGGCGCGTTCCTCGCGCATCAGCAGGGCGATGACCTGATACTTGGTGCGGTTGGTCGGCCCGAGCTTGGTACCGGACTGCGCCTTCGCCTCGACCTCGCGCACCTTGCGGGCGAGAATCGGGATGATCGGCGCGTCGTCGTCACGCGAACGAGGGTGGGCCCGATTGCGGGTGACACCGCCGCGGCCGAGGTTGTTCCGGCTGCCCGAGGCATCGGTGCGGGTATAAGCCATTGTTCTCCACTCAAAAGCAGCACGGTACGGGTACCGGCTGTATCCGTCCACGCGAGCCGGTCACGGCATCCAGGTGTTGCCGGAACGCTGCAGCCCGCCAATCGTTCTGATGAGTTCTCAGGAACAAACGATTCACGAAACACAGCACGGGTCGCGATCTTCACACAAAACTCGCGGTCAAGCGGATGCTGTCGCAGCGGTGGTGCCGTCGAATCACGCGCCTCTACAGGTACTGATTCAACGAGTACGGCCATCGCCAGCGAGCGCACAGTAGAGACCTGACCCGGTTCTCTCAACGCGCTAGTAGTCTACGCCCCCGTTCAATTCTTGCGAACCGGCACCTTGGTGCGCAGGCCGACGGCGATGAAAATGATCGCGGCGATGAACTGGGCCGAGACCCAGCCCTGACCGCTGAGGTCGAGAATCACGACAGGGTTCCACAGAATCGCCATCGGCACGAGGCCGATCAGCCAATACCAGGACCGCGCCTGCAGCACGAAGACGCAGATGATGAGCGCGAGAATGCTGACGGCGTAGCGGATGATGATGAAGCTCTCGCTGTCCAGCAGGGCTAGGCCGGCGAGCAGGGCGATCGCCCCCAGCAGACCCGGTGCGAGGGCAGAGCGGGTGAAGGTCGGTTCGACTGGCGTACCCATCAGACGCCCCCTCCCCCGCCGCCGCCGCCTCCTCCGGAGAACCCGCCGCCACCGCCGCCCGAGGTCGACGAGCTGGTGGCACTGCCCGACCACGACGCGGCAGAGGACGCCGAGAAGCTGCCGATAGCACCGGCGAACAGCACGGCCTGGAACATTCCCGTTCCCAGATACCAGTCGGGCTGGGTGCCGCTCTCCCCGTAATACTCGCCCAGGACCTTCGACCATCCCTTCTCCTGGCCGAACAGTATGGCCAGTGGCAGTACGCGCTCGTAGAGTTTCACGATCTGAACGGAGGGGGCATCCGCTGTGGTGGTGGTTCTGGTCAGATCGGGACGACCGTTCTCCGGCCGGTAGACCGATCGCACGGCCCCCTCCGAACTCTGCAGAACACGAAGTCGATCGGCTTCGGCAAGACCTATATACAACTTGACGCCTTTCAAATAGTCACGCAGTTCAGCGCCGCTGTCGGTGAGCGGTCGCAGATTTCCGGCACAAACGAAGGTGACCACCGCGGTGGTGATGCCCAGCACGATGAACAGCAGCGGCCAGAAACCGCCCACGTCGGTGATGACCGCCCCGAGACTCGCCACTCCAGCGGCCAGGGCGCTCACGCTGGCCAGCAGTAACAGCCAGACCCGCAGCCCATCGTTTTGCTTTTTCCTTACGCCCAACCGCAGCGATTCGGCGCGGGCCGCAAGCCGTTCCTTCTGCAGGGCCTTACTGAGCGAAACGCTCTTCTTCTTCAGGTCGCGCTGGTCGCCGGGCCGCAAGCCGGGAAAAAGTTTGCCCAGAACGCGGCTTTCGGTCTCATCGACACCGTCGGCGTGCACGAATTCCAGCAGAAAGTGATTCTTTTTGTCGTCGGCATCGAGAATGCGCACGTTGCCGCGCACGGCGAAGCTGATGAATTGTGCGGCCATCGCCTTAGCGGCGGCACCGACAACGTCACCGGAGGTGAGCAAATTCACGCCCCGCGGCGGAAGGTATTCGGCGATGATGGTGAACCGGCCCGGCGCAGCGCGCCAGCGGGTGGCCCGCAGGATTCCGGCGACGAGTGCCGTCAGCAGCCCGAAAATCGCCGCTACCAGAGCGATGCCCGGCCAGGCGTTGGCAGTGAAGGAGTCAAAGCTGAAGTCGTTGACGTCCTGACGAACGGTCAGGGCGGGCACTGCGGCCTGCGCGGGTGGAGCCGCTGCGAGAACGACTCCGCCGATGACAGCACCGATCATCGCGGCACCGACGACCAGCCCACCGAGGGTCAGGACACGTGCGGGGTGAACCGATCGGAGCATGAGTCCACTCTACCGAGCCGGACTGAGCCGCCCGCAGCGCGGGTCAGTCCGGAACAGCTCAGTCCCGAACAGCTCAGTCTCGAACAGCTCAGTCTCGAACAGCTCAGTCTCGAACAGCTCAGTCTCGAACAGCTCAGGCGTGCTGAATCGGAATCGACGTCGTCGACGGCGGTCGCTCGAACAGCATCTCCAGCCCCGGCCGCAACTCGGCCAGCCACGCGGCATAGCCGGCCTCGTTCAGGTGCAGCCGGTCGATGCCGAAGGTCGGGTCGAGTTCACCGTCTGGCAGGGCCAGGGCCGGCCACAGGTCGAGGTATTGCGCGTGCTGGGTGGGGGCGTACTGCCAGACGTGCCGGTTGATTGAGCGGATGGTGCCGGCGAAGTCCCGGTCGCGCGGCAGCACCGATTGCACCATGATGCGGGTCTCCGGCAGGGCACGGCGCAGCGTGTGCAGGATGGTTTCGAGGTTGCGCACGACATATTCGTCGGTTTTGCGCCAGCCGAGATCGTTGGTGCCGACCCCGATCACAATGGCGTCGGGCCGCAACTCAATCACCTGATCAAGCTGTGAAATAATCTCATCGGTGGTATTACCGCTGGCAGCGAGATTGTGCACCACGTACTCGGGAAACCACTCTTCCCACTGACCATTCGCGGTGAGGCCGTCGCCCAGAAAGGCGAGTGAAACTGTCATAGTAGGCCTCCTATCTGTTACCCATCATGCCCCGAACCGGGCCGAGTCGCCAGAATTCCCAGAGTATACGCACGATTTATCGACACATCTACCCGCCGGATCAGTCGTGGTGGGAGCGAGAAACCACCGCCAGGGAAAGCCGCTCCTAGGCCTCGTTTTTCGCCACGCATTCGGCCGCGGCCGTCGCCGTGATTCGGGTCGCCATGCCCTCGAAGATGATGCTGTGGAACGGGATGATCGCCGCCCAGTACAGCCGTCCACCGAGCCCGCGGGGAAAGAAGACCGCGCGCTGGCGGTAGAGCGAGCCGCCAGCATCCGTTGGTGTGACGCTCATTTCGAGCCAGGCCCGACCTGGTACGCGCATTTCGGCGCGCAACCGCAGAAAGCTGCCGTGGTCGATCTGCTCCACCCGCCAGAAATCGAGCACCTCGCCGGTGTGCAGGTGGTCGGGATTGCGTCGGCCGCGGCGCAGGCCAACACCGCCGACGGCCTTGTCCATCAGGCCGCGCACGGCCCAGGCCAGCGGGAAGGAATACCAGCCGTTCTCGCCGCCGATGCTTTCGATGACTCGCCAGAGCGCAGCCGGATCGGCCGGGGTGGTTTTCTCCCGCAGGTCGGTGTAGACGGCGTGGCCGGCCCAGTTCGGGTCGCTCGGCAGCGGGTTGCTGGAAGCGCCCTCGATCGAGGAGTTGCGCCAGCTGGTCTCCACGTCTCCGTCGCGCATGCGGCCCAGCGCGAGGCGCACGGCCCGCCGGTAGCCGGTGAGGCCGCCGTCCGGCTGCGGAATGTACTGATCGATGTCGCTCTCGTGCACGACGCAGTCATACTGCAGCGACGCGATGATGGGAATGGCGAGGTTGCGCGGAATCGGTGTGACCAGGTTCACCCATTGTGAGGCCAGCCACGGGGTGAGCACCGGCAGGGCGATAATCGCCCGATGTTTGAGGCCGGCCTCGAGGGCGTAGCCGTTCATCATCTGGTCGTAGCGCAGCACGTCGGGGCCGCCGATGTCGAAGGTACGGTTCACCTCACTGGGCAGATCAGCTGCCGCCTGCAGGTAGTAGAGCACATCGCGCACGGCGATCGGCTGGATACGGTTACGCACCCATTTGGGCGCCGGCATGCAGGGCAGCACGTCGGTGAGGTGACGGATCATCTCGAACGAGGTCGAGCCGGAGCCGATAACGACGCCGGCCTGGAAGGCCGTGGTCGGCACACCGCTGTCGAGCAGGATGCGGCCGACCTCCATGCGGGAACGCAGATGGGCCGAGAGCGTCTGTGTGTCCGGATGCAACCCGCCGAGGTAGACGATGCGCGACACCTGCGCTGCAGTGGCGGCCTTAGCAACGTTTTCGGCTGCGATGTGCTCGGTCTTCTCGAAATCACCGGCCGCACCCATCGAGTGCACGAGGTAGTAGAGCACGTCAATGTCGGCGCAGGCGGACTGCACCGATTTGGCGTCGCCGAGGTCGCCCTGCACGATTTCCACCTGGTCAGACCAGGGCACATCGCGCAGCTTCGACGGGGTGCGCACGAGCACGCGCACCGTGAAGCCGGCTTCGAGGAGTTTGGGTACGAGGCGTCCGCCGATGTAACCGGTCGCACCGGTGACAAGTGCTCTGCGTGAGGTCATGCGGCGGAGTTTATCCCGTCCACTTGACCCCCCGCTGAGTGCCCCGGAACCGAATCAGAGAATAGCTTTGGTGTGCCAGACCGTCTTCAGTTCGGTGAAGGCGAGGATGCGGGACAACGCCGGTGCTGCGGCATCCGTTCCCGTCTCGGGCGGGAGCACCCGCTTGAGCGTGTCGGCGGCGCTGATCTGCAGCTCGACCCAATCCAGGTCGCCGGCTCCAACGAGGTCGAGGGCGTTGACGTCGGCGTGGCTGGCCAGCCAGGGCGCGATCTCAGCTGGCGAACCGGTCACGATGTTGACCACTCCACCAGGCACATCACTCGTGGCGAGCACCTCGCCGAGGCTGATCGCAGACAGCGGCGCAGTCTCGTTGGCGACGACGACGACGGTGTTCCCCGCGACGAGGGCCGGGGCGATGGCGCTGACCAGTCCGAGGAGCGATTCGGTGCCCTGCGGCGCGATGATCGCTACGACGCCGGTGGGTTCGGGCACGGACAGGTTGAAGAACGGGCCGGAGACCGGGTTGGCGTTGCCGGCAACCTGCACGTACTTGTCGGCCCAGCCCGCGTACCAAACCCAGCGGTCGATGGCTTCGTCGACCTGGGCGCTTGCCACTGCGGCATTGACGCCCTCGCTGCTCATGATCTCGTCGATGAACTGCGCCCGACGGCCCTCGAGCAGTTCGGCGATGCGGTACAGCACCTGGCCGCGGTTGTAGGCCGTGGCGCCGGCCCAGCCGCCGAGAGCGCTGCGAGCGGCAACGACCGCGTCGCGGGCATCCTTGCGGCTGCCCTTCGCTGCGTTGGCCAGAAACTCGCCCTTGTGCGAGAGCACCTCATAGACGCGGCCGGATTCGCTGCGCGGAAACTTGCCGCCGATGTACAGCTTGTAGGTCTTGGGGATGGCGAGGCGGTTCACTTGGCGGCCTTCTTTGCAGATGCTGATTTCTTGGTGGCGGGACTCTGCTGCACAACGGCGGCGGCGGACCGCGAGCCGGTGCGCACGGCGGGCTTGAGATAGGCAGCGAGGCCGTGGCGGCCGCCCTCACGGCCGTAGCCGCTCTCCTTGTAGCCGCCGAACGGGCTCGACGGATCGAACTGGTTGAAGGTGTTCGCCCAGATCACGCCGGCGCGTAGCTTGTCGGCGAAGGCCAGGATGCGGCTGCCCTTGTCACTCCAGATTCCGGCGGAGAGACCGTACGGGGTGTTGTTCGCCTTGGCGATGGCCTCGGCCGGGGTACGGAAGGTGAGCACCGAGAGCACCGGGCCGAAGATCTCGTCACGGGCGATGCGGTGGCTGGTCGACACGTTGGTGAAGATTGTCGGTGCGAACCAGAAGCCGTTCTCGGGGATGACGCAGTCGGCGCTCCAGCGTTCGGCGCCCTCCTGCTGACCCAGCTCGGACAGTTCGCGAATGCGGACGAGTTGCTCTGCACTGTTGATGGCGCCGATGTCGGTGTTCTTGTCGAGCGGGTCGCCCAGGCGCAGCGTCTGCATGCGGCGCTTGAGCCGGTCGATGACGTCGTCGTGGATGCTTTCCTGTACGAGTAGGCGACTGCCGGCGCAGCAGACGTGGCCCTGGTTGAAGAAGATGCCGCGCACGATGCCCTCGACCGCCTGGTCGATTGGGGCGTCATCGAAGACGATGTTGGCGCCCTTCCCGCCGAGCTCGAGGCTGAGCTTCTTGTCGGTTCCGGCGACCGAACGGGCGATGGCCCGCCCGACCGAGGTCGACCCGGTGAAGGCGACCTTGTTGACGCCGGGGTGGTTGACGAGCGTCTGCCCGGTGCTGCCATCACCGGTGATGATGTTCACGACACCGGCGGGCAGGTCGGCCTGCTGCAGAATCTCAGAAAACAACAGCGCGGTGAGCGAGGTGGTTTCGGCGGGCTTGAGCACGACGGTGTTACCCGCGGCGAGGGCGGGGGCGATCTTCCAGGCGAGCATCATGAGCGGAAAGTTCCACGGGATGACCTGGGCGGCAACGCCGAGCGAGGCCGGGTTCGGGCCTACGCCGGCGTGATCGAGCTTGTCCGCCCAGCCGGCGTAGTAGAAGAACCAGGCGGCGACGAGGGGAATGTCGACGTCGCGGGTCTCTTTGATCGGTTTGCCGTTGTCGAGGGTTTCGGCGACGGCGAGTTCGCGGGCGCGTTCCTGCACCAGGCGGGCGATGCGAAACAGGTACTTGCCCCGGTCGCTGCCGGACAGACGGGACCAGACCCCGTCGTAGGCGTGCCGGGCGGCCGAGACGGCGGCGTCGACATCCGCTTCGTTGGCGGTCGCGATCATGGCGATCTGCTGTTCGGTGGCCGGGTTGATGGTCTGAAACGGGGTGCCGCGGCCAGCCGTGAAGTCACCGTTGATGAACAGGCCATAGTCGGTTTTGAGGCCCAGCAGTGCCTGCGACTCGGGGGCCGGAGCGTAGTCAAGAAATTTCATGGTCGTTCCTAATCAATCGTCACGTAGTCGGGGCCGGAGTAGTGCCCGGTCGTCATCTTCTGGCGCTGCAACAGCACGTCGTTCAGCAGGCTGGAGGCACCGAAGCGGAACAGGTGCGGCACGAGCCACTCCTCTCCCACCGTTTCGGCGACGGTCACGAGGTACTTGATGGCGTCCTTCGAGGTGCGGATGCCGCCGGCCGGCTTCACGCCGATGCGCACGCCGGTGAGGCGGTGCCAGTCACGCACGACCTCGAGCATGGACAGCGTCACCGGCAGCGTTGCGGCCGGAGCGACCTTGCCGGTGGAGGTCTTAATGAAGTCGCCGCCGGCCAGAATGGCCAGCCAGGAGGCGCGGCGCACGTTATCGTAGGTGTTCAGCTCGCCGGTCTCGAGGATCACCTTGAGGTGGGCCACCGATCCGTCGGCGCGGCGGCAGGCGTCTTTCACCGCGACGATCTCGTCGTAGACCTGGCCGAAGCGGCCGGCCAGAAAGGCGCCACGGTCGATGACCATGTCGATTTCGTCGGCGCCGGCGGCGACCGAGTCGCGCACATCGGCGAGCTTGATGGCGAGCGAGGCGCGGCCGCTGGGGAAAGCGGTGGCGACGGCGGCCACATGTACCCGCTGAACACCGGCTCCCTCGGTGCCGCCGGCGGCGTGGGCGGAGCCGAGCGCGGTGACGGCCGTGCCGACCATGTCGCCGTAGACGCAGACCGCGGCGACGCGCGGGCAGCCGGGGTCGCCCGGGTCTGGTACCAGCGCCTTGGCGACGAGTGAACGCACCTTGCCGGGGGTGTCGGCGCCCTCGAGGGTGGTGAGGTCGATCAGTCCGATGATGGTGTCGATCGCCCAGCGCTTGGAGCTGGTCTTAATCGAGCGGGTGCCCAGGTCGGCGGCGCGGGCTTCGAGGCCGACGGCGTCGATTCCGGGGATGCCGTGCAGGTACCGGCGCAGGTTGGCGTCGGTGGCCTCCCCGCCGATCAACGAGGCGGCGCGCTGATCGGGTTGGTAGGTGGCCAAGGGGCTACTGGTCATGGGGTGTCCTTCTGGGCATATACGTGCTGTGCGGTGGCACTGGTGTTATGGGTCACAGATGTTCAGTCTTGGAGGAGGGCATTCGCGGTGTCTTCGTCGGTCACCAGAACGGTGCACAGCCCGTTGCGCACGACGGCGCGGGCGATGGCGTGTTTGGAGCGTCCGGAGATGACGGCGATGGTGAGCGGGGCGCGGCGCAACTGGTCGAGCTGGATGCCGACCGTGCGTTCGTTGAGTTCGGGGTCGACGATTCGGCCGTTGTGGTCGATGTAGCGGCCGACGACGTCGCCGACGGCGCCGCGCGCCACGAGGTCGTCGATCTGGGCGACCGTCAGGTAGCCGCTGTCGACCAGGGCGGAATTCGCATCCGCCTGCCCCGCACTGAAGACGTAGGCCTGGGCGTTGCGGGCCAGGGCGAGCACCCCGGCAACCGTGCGGTCGGCTTCCATTGCCTGTTTGGTTTCGAGACGTTCGAAGATGGCGGGGCTCGGCAGCAGGGTGGCCGAGCCGTCGGCCTTGTGCGCGATGGTAACCGCAGTGGATGCCGCGGTTCCGGTGCGCTGATTCAGGCTGACACCGCCGTTGATCTGCACCACGTTCACCCCCGGCGCCCAGCCCTGTTTGAGGTGCAGGGACACGTCGTGCAGGGTGCGACCCCAGCTGATGCCGAGCGTGCGCGGAATCGGGCGGAGGCTCGTGAGATAGTCGGCGGCGGCCTGTGCGGTGCGCGATTGCAGCTCGGCATCGCTCGACACCCCGGCGGAGGACACCACGATGGCATCGGTCAGACCGGTCGATTCGCGCAGCCGTCGTTCGATCGGCAGCCGGCGGGCGCGCGGGTGCACGATTTCGATGCGGATGAAGCCGTTCGCCTTAGCGCTCGCGAGCAGCCGGCCGACCTTCCAGCGGGTGAGGCGCAGAATCACGCCGATCTCATCCTGGGTCTGGTTTTCTTCGTAGTACAGCTCGGCCGCACGGATGGAGAGGAGTTCGTCGGTGTCGCTCATATACGGTTCGCGGTCCAATCGGTTGAGTCCAGCCTACGTGGGCCCGGCGCGTGAATCAACAGCTGTAGGCGATCTTGCTCTTTTGAGCAGGAGCCTCCGCTGGGCGCGTTGAGCGAACCCATCCCATACGATCAGAGCATGCGCGCCAATGAAGCTCTCGAGTACGTTCTCGCCGTCGACGTTGGAGGAACCAAGGTCGAAGCTGCACTCGTGGACGACCGAGGTACGGTGCTTCCAAGCAGTCGGCACCGCGCGCCGACCGGGGCCAGCGCGACCAGTGAGCAGCTCGCATCCGCTGTCAGAACTGTCATTCTGGCAACCCTCGCGAGCGTGCCGCCGGGCTATCCGCTGATCGGCGTCGGCATTGGCTGTGCCGGGCCGATTCACCTGCACTCGGGGGCGGTGTCGCCGCTCAATCTGCCGGTGTGGCGCGAGTTCGGGCTCCAGGAGCTCGTGGCCGAGCTGGTTCCCGGTCTGGATGTGCGGCTGCGCATGGACGGCCTGTGCATCACCCTGGCCGAACACTGGGTGGGCGCGGGCCGCGGAGTCGACAACCTAATGGGCATGATCGTGTCGACCGGTGTCGGTGGCGGCCTGATTCTCGGCGGCGTCACGGTGTCCGGTCCCACCGGAAATGCCGGTCATATCGGCCACATCGAGGTCGGCGGCTTCCTGGATGCCTGCGCCTGCGGCGGCACCGGCTGCATCGAGGCGATCGCCTCCGGGCCGAAAACCGTCGCCTGGGCCAGATCTCAGGGCTTCACCGGCGAGTCTGGCGAGGACCTGGCGGCGGCCTACGCGGCCGCCGACCCGATCGCGATTCTGGCCGTAAAGCGCAGCGGCCGGGCCCTCGGCCAGGCAATCGCCTCGGCAGCGACGCTGCTCGACCTCGACGTGGTCGCCATCGGTGGTGGCTTCTCGAATGTCACCCCCGACCTGCTGGATTTCGCTCGCGCAGCGATCCTGGAACGCGTGCAATTCGCCTACGCCACCCGGGTGCGCGTGGTGCACTCGACCCTCTCGGGCGACGGCCCACTGATCGGCGCCGCAGCGCTGATTCACCGCGGGGAATTGGTGCTGTAGCCGGCTGGCTCAGCGGGAGCGTGCCAGGTCGTCTTCGAGCATGTGCGGTCGACCGATCACCGCTCCAGCGACAAGCACGACCAGCGCCGTTACGAGGAGGAAGACCATCGGCCAGGTCCACCCACCGCTCAGTTCGTGCAACAGGCCGAAAACCAGCGGGCCCAGTGCACCGAGGGTGTAACCGATGCCCTGCACGAAGCTGCTGAGCGCGACCGCACCGGCGTGGGTGCGGGTGCGCAGATTAATGAGCACGAGAGCCAGCGGGAAAAACATGGGCCCCAGGCCGGCGAGCGACACCCAGAGCCAGGTCAGGGTCGCCGGCACCAACAATAGCCCCAGATCGCCGATTACGAACGCGAATACGCCCACGTAGACGAGCGGGCCGATATTTTTCAGGCGGGCGGTGAGGATCGGAATGATCAGGGCGCACGGGATTCCCATGCCGGCGTAGACCGCGAGAAGCGTCCCCGCCTCGCCCGGAGTCGCCCCCGCGGTCTCGACGAGGAGCTGAGGCAGCCAGGCGAACATGGCGTAGGCGTTGAGCGACGAGGTCGCGAACACGCCGGCGATGGCCCAGGCGATCGAGGATCGCCACAGTCGACCGAGAATGGCCGCATCGGCCTCATCGACCACGGGGCTCGGCGATTGCTCGGTGCGGTGCCGCAGGAGCATCGTGATCCACGGCACCAGCGCCAGCAGAGCCAGCAGCATCCACATGCCGAGCGAGATTCGCCAGCCCGCGGCATCCGCTACCGGAACGGCGATGAGCGGAGGAACGAGGGTGCTCAGCGACATCATTGTGGCGTAGAGGGACGTGACGAGGCCGATCCGGTCCGGAAAGTACTTCTTGACCAGCGGCGGCAGGAGCACATTGCCGACGCCGAGGCCGGCGAAGGCGATGACACTGCCGATAATGAGCATGGTGATCGAGCCGGATGACCCGCGAGTGAAATGACCGACCAGAATCGCCAGGAGAGCGAGTACGAGGGGTAGTTCGAGGCCATGGCGGCGGGTGATCATGGGGGTGAAGATACCGAACACGGCAAAGCAGACCGGCGGAAGCATGCCGAGCACGCCGAGAGCTACCACTCCGAGCGGAATATCGACGTTGATCTCGGCGACGATGGGCGAGAGGGCGGTCACCGCGTTGCGGAGATTGGCAGCGACCAGAATGATGCCCAGCAGGGCCAGGCCGCGTCCCGGCCAGAGGGGGCTGGGGGTTGCGGTAGTCACTCGGCCAGTCTAGGGGGCGAGGTTCAGCCGAGCGGATGCGACGGTTACAGCCCCGCGCGCTCCCGCCGGATGCGCTCCGGTAGGTCTTTCAGGTCCTCCCAGCGGCCGGGAGCAACGAGGGCCGGCAGAAGCATGGCCCACATTTCGGTGAGGCGCTGGTCAATGTCGGCCCGCTTGGTCAATACGTCGGAGACGACCTGCACGCCGGTGAAGGCCGCGGTGCAGAAATGCGCGGCCGCGCTGACGTCCAGCTTTGGGTTGACGTCGCCGGAGGCGATCCCCCGGCGGAGGAATTCCTCGCAGGCGACCATCCAGTCGAGGTACGGACCGGCCACCGGGGTGGAAAAATTCACCGCTTCGATGGTTAAACGGATGCCGGCGCTCACGACGAGGTCGTCGCGGAGCTGCCGGGCAAGCTCGTAGGACATCGAGACGAGGGCGTGCAAACCGGGATAGTTGTCATCGAGGAGCTTCTGCCCGGCCGCCGCCGACGCCGCGTGCTGGGCGGCGATAATCGCTACGGCGAGGGCTTCCTTCGAATCGAAGTGAAAGTACAGCGCGCCCTTCGTCACGCCGGCGGCGCCGCTGACCTGGGCAAGGGACGTACTCCCGTAACCGCGCTGCTCAAAGGCCGCTGCTGCACCGCGAATTATCGCGGCGCGCGTTTCGATCGCTCGTACTTGTTGTGACATTAGATCCCCCGGGAAATGCGCGAGTTTCCAGAATACCCGGGGCAACGACCCGCATCGACTCCCCCCGAGGGCCTTGACGGCACCCCCTTTTGGGGCTAAGCCCCGCGTGCCAGTGCTCAGATACCGTTACCCCATTGCGCGAAACAATAAACATACTGTTTGGTATGGTTTGGGGCATGGAAAACATCGGCGGTCACGAGTGGGTCGGCATCATGGTGGCGGTGCTTGCTGGGCTGGTCGTGCTCACCCTCTCCCTCGTCGCCATGGTGCAGATCGGGCGGGCCGCACACCTGTGTCCGACCAAGCGCACCAACTGGGTCCTGGCGGTGCTGCTCGCCCCGGTGTTTGGCGCGACCGCCTGGTTCGCCGTCGGTAACCGGCTCCGACTGGACTAAACCATTCCCGGATTTACGGGCCCAGGATCGTGCGCACCCGCGCCACGTCGTCGCGAATCTGCTCGATCAACGGGTCGATGCCGGCGTAGGCGACCATGCCGCGAATCCGCTCAACGAACGCGACGTCGACCACACGGTCGTATAGGTCCAGCTCGGTCTCATCGAGCACGTAGGCCTCGACCTGCTTCTGCGCCACCCCGTCGAAGGTGGGATTGTTGCCAACCGAAATCGCCGCCGGGTAGCGAGCACCGGCATCCGTCAGCCAACCGGCATAGACGCCATCGGCCGGAATCAGACCCTCGGAATCGGTGGACAGGTTCGCGGTGGGAAAGCCCAGTTCGCGACCGCGGGCTGCGCCGTGCACCACCATTCCTCGCACGGTCGGCAGATGCCCGAGCAGGTCTCCGGCGTCGCGCACCGCACCGGCGCCGAGCAATTCGCGAATCCAGGTGGACGAGACCCGGCGTTCCCCGTCTGGTTTCACATCGTCGATCAGTCCGACGGTGTAGCCGAATTCGAGGCCGAGTTGCCTCAGCAGGGCGACGTCGCCGGCCCCCTTGGCTCCGAACCGAAAGTCACGACCGACGAGCACGAAACGGGCGTGCAGGGCGGTGACCAGAATGTTTTCGATGAATTCGCGCGGCGGAAGGCTGGACAGGGCGTGGTTGAACTCAAGCAGCAGGGTCGCGTCGATCCCGGTCTCGGCGATCAGGTTGAGTTTCTGCTCCGCGCTGACCAGCGTTCTCGGGCAGTTTTGCGGCGAGAGCAGGGCGAGCGGATGCCGGTCGAACGTCACGACGACGGCCGCCAGCTGTTCGCGCTCGGCGACGGTCTGGAGCTCGGCGATGACCGCCCGGTGTCCGGCATGGACGCCGTCGAACTTGCCGATGCTCACGGCCGAGTCGGGCCAGTCGCTCGGCACGGACTCGACGCCGTTCAGAATCTTCATGCGCGACCCTCGCTCACCGACGCGACGCGGTGGCGGGCGAGCCACCACATGCCCAGCAGGGGCAGCACGAGGGGAATGAAGAGGTATCCGCTGCCGTAGATCGACCAGACGGTCGCGTGCTCGAACAGCGCCGGATCAACCAGACTCAGGGTACCGACGACGAGTACGCCCAGCAGTTCAAAGCTGATCGTGATCCAGGCGATGCGATACCAGCGGATGCTGCGCCGCATCAGGGCCACCGTGGCCACGATATAGACCACCGCGGCGAGAGCAGACAAGGAATAAGCGAGCGGGGCTTCATCGAAGGCCCGCGCGATTTGTACGAAGGAGCGGCCGGTGGCGGCGAGGGCCAGCACGCCGTAAACGGCGATGAGGAGTCGACCGATGCCGCTCACCCGCTCGGCGGCGGCGGGCTTCTCGGTCGGGGATTCTGTCATCGCTCTGTTTTCATTGCTCGATAATTATTGCAGCTTCCGCGGGGCTACCGAAACCGGGTCAGCTCCCCTGCACGTTCCAGATCTGGTTCATGCGGTAGAGCATGACCGCGACCGACAGGCAGGTTACGCCGAGAATGACGGTGCTCCAGCGGCTGCGTTCGACCAGCGCCCAGAATCCGGCCGCGACCGGCAGCGCAATGGCACTGACCAGGTAGGTGTAGAACTCGAGCAGACTGCCGGTGGCGTCGTTGCCGGCCAGTGGCGCCGCGATCGCGGCAGCGAGCTGCACGATGAGCAGCAGCTCGACGAGGGCGGCCGCGCCCATGGTGAGGTCGGTGGGTTTGCGGCCGAGCAGGCCGAGGATGACACAGAGCACTCCGCCGGGCACGGCGATGCCGAGCTGCAGCCAAGTGAACCATTCGATCATGAGCTGTGTTCCGGTTCGGTGGCGGTCGGGAGATCTGGCGGAAAGTTCAGCAGCGACTTGGCCTGGTCGCCGCGATACTCGACCAATCCGACCAGGCGCCCGTCCGGCGCAATGGCGGCGACCGGACCGGTGCGGGTGGCGTCTTTCTCCACGGTGATGCGTTTTCCATGACCGAGGTCGATGGCTTGCTCTGCGGACAGGTCGAGGCGCGCCAGCAGCCGGGTGGCGGCATCCGCTGGAGAAATGAGGTTGGCGACGACATCGACCTGCTCGAGCGTGGCCGCGTTCTCGATGCGGAACGGGCCGATTCTCGTGCGGCGCAGCACGGTGAGGTGGCCGCCGACGCCGAGTGCCACACCGAGGTCACGGGCGAGGGCACGAATATAGGTGCCGGAGCTGCACTCGACCCGCACCTCGAGGTCGAGAAAACCGTCGCCAGGCGTGCTCGTGAGCAGGTCGAAACCGCTCACCGTGACCGGTCGCGGCGGCAGCTGCACGTCTTCGCCGGCACGCACCCGGGCGTAAGCCCGTTTTCCATCGACCTTGATGGCGCTGACGGCACTCGGCTGCTGGTTGATATCGCCGGTGAGGTTGTCAATACCCGCGATGACGGCTTCGGCGGTGATCGCGGCGACCTGTTCGCCCGGTGCGCGAGTGAGTACATCGCCCTCGGCGTCATCGGTCGTGGTGGACTGCCCCAGACGAATGGTCGCAAGGTATTCCTTGCCCTGCCCGACGACAAAGGTGAGCAGCCGGGTCGAGCTGTCGATGCCGAGCACGAGCAGGCCGGTGGCCATCGGATCGAGGGTGCCGGCGTGGCCGACCTTGCGGGTCCCGGCCAGGCGCCGGGTTCGGGCGACAGCGTCATGGCTGGTCCAGCCCTGCGCCTTGTCAATGAGGAGGAGGCCGCTAGTCACTCCATGAGGGTACCAGCGTGGAACGCTCCCGCTCGAAACGCGATCTAGGCTGGGGCTATGCGAATTGCTGTGATCGGCGCCGGCGCCCTGGGCGGACTCTTCGCCACCCTGTTCGCGCGAGCCGGCCACGATCTCACCATCACGGCCCGCGAGGTCGCCAGGTCGCTGATTCGAGAGAACGGAATCCGACTCACCGGCGGTTACGGGGATGCGCAATGCCGCGTGTTGGTGCGGGAGATTCTGACCGAAACGCCGGATCTGACCCTCATCTGCACGAAGGCGCAGGATGCCGCGGCCGCCATCGCCGAGAACGCCGAGCTGCTCGACGGCTCACCGGTGATCGTCGTGCAGAACGGGCTGGACGGGGTGCGAATCGCCCAGGATCTGCTGCCCAACTCGGAATGCTTCGGCCTGCTCACCCTCATTGCCGCGCACTACATCGGGCCGGGCCGCGTGCGGGTGACCACCGCAGCATCAAGCTACCTCGGTCGCGGCAACGGAAAAGCGGATGCTGCCACCCAGCACTGGCAGGCGGTGCTGGACGAGGCGTTCCCCACCTTCGCCGCCGAAGACTTCGTGGGCGCCCAGTGGACCAAGCTTGTGGTGAACATGCTCAACGCCCTGCCGGCCATCACCGGGCTGAGCGTCCAGGCGATCATCGCCGATGCACCGCTGCGCCGAATCCTGACCGAAAGTATGCAGGAGACCGTGCAGGTGGGGATGGCCCGCCACGTCACCTTTGGGTCACTGCAGGGGATGAGCGATCGCAGCCTGCGCGTGTTCGCGCGGCTGCCGGTGGCTCTCGGACAGACCCTGCCGCTGCGCATGGGCGCAAAAATGGGTCCGGTCGCCAATCTGGGGTCGACCCTGCAGAGCATCAAGCGGGCCCACCTGACCGAAATCGACCACCTCAATGGCGCTGTCGTGCGCCAGGCCGAACTGGCCGGACGACGGGCACCGGTCAACGCGCTCCTGACCGCGCTGGTGCACGAGGTGGAGATCAGCCGGGAATTCCTGAAACCGGCGCAAGTCATGGCCCGGTTCGATCAGCTCACCGCCACCAGCCGCTAGCAGCGGTCGGTCAAGACCCGCCGCGGAAGGGTGGCGTTGGTGTTGTCGACGACCGCCGAAACCAGGTCCCGCGGGCGCACATCGGCGAGGTACTGCCGGTCGGAGTCGCTCCCTGGCTCCGATTCAAGCAGCACGCTGAACAGCCACAGCCCGTGTAATTCCGGTCGGTTGCTGTAGGCTCCGTCGACGATGAGTATGGCGTCAGCCGGGGCGGTCTGCCAGGTCGGTTGAATCCAGGCATCGCGGTCGGGGTCGAATTCCTCGGTGACGAACCCGGTACTGCCACCCAGGCGAAAGGGTTCGACCAATACGCGGCGCAGCGCCGAGTAGTCATACCCGACCCGGTACAACCGCTCGGAAACATCGACGCGGTCTCCGCCGAGTCGCTGTTGCTCGGCGCGTGAGTGCTGAAAATTTCGCAGGCTGGCTCTAAACGTGGTGTGTTCGGTCTCGCGGAACACCGCCGCGAGGTCGTCGGCGAAGCCAACGCGGCCAGCTTTCTCGCTGCCGTCGATCTCGCTGCCGTCGACGGCAATGATCGTACGACCTCGGCCGTAATTGTGCAGAATCTCGGCGGCCAAGGTGCGTAAAAATTCGATCCGGGGTGTGGAAACCAGCTTCATGAAACGAGCCTAGATTAGAAAGAATGAACATCGCGCCCTCGAATGATCCCGCTGCGCCGCAGGACGCGCCCGGTGTGCCCGTCGCAACAGTTGCCGGCACCGGAGACAACGCCGCTCGTGCGGCCGCTCCGGGCGCGGTGGCCGACAGCAGGACGGCTGATGTCAGCACCACGCTCAACGCCTGGTTCCTGGCCAACGCCCGCGACCTGCCCTGGCGCCGCGAGGGATTCGGCGCCTGGGGCATTCTGGTGAGCGAATTCATGCTGCAGCAGACCCCGGTGAAGCGGGTCATTCCCCGGCTACAGGAGTGGCTCGCGCGGTGGCCGACACCCGCCGACCTCGCCGCGGTGCCGCCGAGCGAAGCGGTGCGCGCCTGGTCCAGCCTCGGGTACCCGCGGCGCGCCCTGTGGCTCCACGCTGCGGCCGTGCAGATCACCGAGCAACACGGCGGCGTCGTCCCCTCCGACATCGATGCGCTGCTGGCTCTGACCGGGATCGGGGACTACACCGCGCGTGCGGTGGCAGCGTTCGCGTATGGCCACCGGCATCCGGTCGTCGATACCAACACTCGGCGGGTGATTGCCCGCGCCGTCGCGGGCGCTGGAGAACCGGCACCGCCCAGCCGCGGGCGTGACCTCGAGGCGATGGGTGCCCTGCTGCCGGGCAGCGCGCTCGAAGCCGCCCTGTTCAACGCAGCGATCATGGAGCTCGGCGCGGTCGTCTGCACCAGCCGCAGCCCGCACTGCGATATCTGCCCGATTCGGGACGACTGTGCCTGGCGCGCCGCCGACTACCCCGAGTTCACCGGAACGCGCAAGACCGTGCAGAAGAAGTTCGCGGGCAGCGACCGGCAGGTACGCGGCCTGATCATGGCCGAGCTGCGCTCCACCCACCGCGCCGTAACGGAAGCCGAGATTGCCTCGCTCTGGCCAGAGGCGGCCCAGTTGCAGCGCGCGCTGCACAGCCTCGTGGCCGACGGCCTGGCGGTCGACTCCCCCGACGGTTACACCCTGCCCGACGGGATGTCATGAGCATCGGTCTGATCTGGGCGCAAAGCCGCAATGGTGTGATCGGTTTCGACGGCCGCCTCCCCTGGCACCTGCCCGAGGACCTCGCCCATTTTCGTGCGATCACCGGTGGTGGTGTCGTCATCATGGGCCGGCTCACCTGGGACTCGATTCCCGAACGCTTCCGTCCCCTGGCGGGCCGCCACAACGTCGTGATCACGCGCCAACGGGACTGGGCCGCGCCCGGGGCATCCGTTGTGCACAGCTTCGACGACGCAATCGTGACTGCCGCTGGGCCGGTCTGGGTGATCGGCGGCGCCGAGATCTTTCGCCTCGCCCTCCCGCACGCCGACACCCTCGAGCTGACCGAGATAGACGAACAGTTCGCCGGCGATACCCGCGCCCCAGCGCTCACGCCCGACTGGACCCGTGTAAACACCAATCCAGCCAGCGGATGGCTCCACTCCAGCACCGGCCCGCCCTACCGTTTCGCGCGCTACCAGCGCGCCCCCGCCATCCACTAGCCGCACCCTGCCGCCCCACCAGCACCAGCACCAGCACCAGCACCAGCACCAGCACCAGCACCGTAAACCCGCCGCCTTTTAAACTGACCGGGCCCGGGCCCGGTCAAAGGTGGCGCTAGTGCTTCGCGGTGCTCGCAGCGTCGGAGCCGTCGGAGTCAGCCGACACGTCGTCGGCCTCGTCGTCTTCGAGGTCGTAGTCCCGCGGCTTCTTGTACGGATCGGCGTCGCCGGCATAGGTCGCCGTGCCCTTGCTGTCCTCGGTCGCGGTGTCGCGATCGTGCGCCTCACGCAACAGATCATCGATCAACGCTGCGTTCTCCGGAATACCGTCGGCGATGAACTCGATCGACGGGGTGAGCCTCGCGGTGATGTTCTTGCCGACCTCGCTGCGCATCAGGCCGGTGGCGGCCTTGAGTGCGGCTGCACTGTCCGTGCGCTCTTCGATCGAGCCGTAGACGGTGTAAAACACCGAGGCGTGCTGCAGATCCCCGGTGACCTTCACGTCTGTGATGGTCACAAACCCGAGCCTCGGGTCGCGCAAGCCGCGTTCCAGCCGCTTGGCGATGATGACCTTAATGCGGTCCGCCATCTTTCTGGCGCGTTCCGGATCTGCCATTGCACTACTCCTTGTTTGCCGGCGCCGAAGCGCCGGATCATTCTGCGTTTTCAAACCGTATTAAACGGATGCCGCGAACCCAACTGAGGGTCGGAGCAAATTACCCCTTGAAAAGGGAATCGGGGTAGGGGTCCCCGCTCTCTTTCTTTTTCGAGGGGAAATTTGCGGAGACCCGACCCACGGTCGGGTCTCAATGAAAAGACCGACCCAATACAGAAGTCGGGCTTCGCGAGAAGCCCGACCCCCAAACCAACGCTAGACGCGCGGCTTCTCCTTCATTTCGATGGTCTCGATCTCATCGCCAATTCGGATGTCGTTGAACTTGCCCAGTCCGATACCACACTCGAAGTCCGTACGGACCTCGGTGACATCGTCCTTGAAGCGGCGCAGCGACTCGATGCCCAGGTTGTCCCCCACCACAATGCCCTCGCGGATAACGCGAGCCTTGGCATTTCGGGTGATGGTACCGGAGCGAACGATGACACCGGCGACGTTTCCGAACTTCGACGAGCTGAAGACCTCGCGAATTTCGGCGATACCACTCTGGATCTCTTCGTACTCGGGCTTGAGCATTCCCTTGAGGGAACTTTCGATGTCCTCGAGCGCGGAGTAGATGACGGAGTAGAAGCGCACGTCGACGCCTTCGCGAGCAGCACGCTCGCGGGCCTTCGTGTCCGGGCGAACGTTGAACCCGATAATGATGGCGTTGTCGACGGTAGCGAGGTTGACGTCGCTCTCCGTGACCGCACCGACACCACGGTGGATGATGCGCAGCTGCACCGAATCGTCGACCTCGATCTTGAGGAGCGACTCTTCCAGGGCCTCAACGGCACCGGAGACGTCACCCTTGATGATGAGGTTGAGCGACTCGACCTTGCCCTCTTCGAGCGCACGGGTGAAGTCTTCGAGGCTGATGCGCTTGCGGGCCTTGGCCAGCAGTGCGTTGCGCTCGGCGGCTTCACGCTTCTCGGCGATCTGACGGGCGGTGCGGTCTTCCTCGATGACGAGGAAGGTGTCACCGGCGCGGGGAACGCTCGACAGACCCTGCACCTGGACCGCGCGGGACGGCGTGGCGGCGAGAACGGCAACGCCGTTTTCGTCGGCCATCGCACGAACGCGGCCGTAGGCCGTTCCGGCGACGATGGAGTCTCCGACGTGCAGCGTTCCGGACTGGATGAGCACGGTTGCCACCGCGCCGCGGCCCTTATCCAGGCGAGCCTCGATGGCGACACCGCGGGCGTCCTTGTTCGGGTTGGAGCGCATGTCGAGTGCGGCATCGGCGACCAGGAGCACGGCGTCAAGAATTTCCTTGATACCGGTCTTGTTCTTGGCCGACACGTCGACGAACATGACGTCTCCGCCGTACTCTTCGGCGACGAGGCCGAATTCGGTCAGCTGCTGACGCACCTTCTGCGGGTTGGCGCCTGGCTTGTCAATCTTGTTCACTGCAACCACGATCGGCACGTTGGCGGCCTGGGCGTGGTTGAGCGCCTCAATCGTCTGCGGCATGATGCCGTCGTCGGCGGCAACCACGAGGATCGCGATGTCGGTGACCTGCGCACCACGAGCACGCATGGCGGTGAACGCCTCGTGGCCCGGTGTGTCAATGAAGGTCATGGCACGGTCGATGCCCTCGTGCTCGGTGATGATCTGGTAGGCACCGATGTGCTGCGTGATACCACCGGCCTCGCCCTCGGCAACCTTGGCGTTACGGATCGCGTCAAGCAGCGCGGTCTTACCGTGGTCTACGTGGCCCATGACGGTGACGACGGGAGGACGAATCGCAAGGTCCTCGTCGGTTTCGTCTTCGAGTTCCTGATCGATGTCGATATCGAACGCGAGCAGCAGCTCACGGTCTTCGTCATCGGGCGAGACCATCTGAATCTTGTAGCCGAGTTCGCTGCCGAGTACGTCGAACGTGGCCTCGTCGAGGGACTCCGTTGCCGTGGCCATTTCACCGAGGTGGAACAGCACGGTAACGAGGTTTCCGGGGCTCGCGTCAATCTTGTCGGCGAAGTCCGTGATGGATGCTCCGCGGCGCAGACGAACAACGGTGCCACCGTCGCCGCGGGGTACGGATACTCCACCCAGCGACGGGGCCTCGCGCAGCTCGAACTCTGCTCTCTTCGTACGCTTCGACTTGCGCGCCTTGTTCTTGCCGCCACCGCGACCGAAGGCACCAGCGGTGCCACCGCCCGGACCGCGACCGCGACCGGCTCCGCCTCCTCCACCGGCAGGGCGGGGCGGGCCGAAGCCGGGGGCTCCGGCAGGAGCTCCGGGGCGAGTGAATCCGGGGCGTGCGGCGCCGGCTCCTCCCGGGGCGCCGCCGGGGCGCTGGAAGGCGCCTGGGCGCTGACCGAAACCGGTCGGGCGTGCCGCCTGGCCGGGTCCACCGGGGCGAGGGGCACCGGGGCGCGGCGCCGGAGGGCGCGGAATGTTGCTCGGGGTGGGTGTTGCGGGGCGCTGGCCCATGCCCTGTGCGCTCGCGAACGGGTTGTTCCCCGGACGCGGCGGCTGAGCTGGGCGCTGGCCCATGCCCTGGTTGCTGGCAAACGGGTTGTTGCCGGGGCGCGCAGCTCCCGGGCGAGGCATGCCCGGCTTGACCGGCGTAGCCGATCCTTCCATGGCCTTCGCTTCGGGGGTGTCCGTGCTGGGCTTGTCACCCGCGGCGGCAGCAGCCTTCTCCGCAGCAGCAGCCTTCTCCGCGGCCTGAGCCTGGCGCTCGGCGACGGTGAGCGGTGCGACCGGAACGGGCGCAGCATCCGCTACCGGGGTCTCCACGACGACCGGAGCTACCGGCTCGGCGGCGGGCTTGGGGCCGGGACGAGCACCGGGCTTGGCGCCGTGGCTCGGACGAGCGGGCGTTGCCTTTACAGCTTCTCCGGCGGCGGGCGCTGGCGTTGCAGCCTTAGCGGCCTTGCTTTCGGCCTCAAGAGCGGCTCGAAGGCGACGTGCTACGGGCGGTTCAACACTGGAAGACGGTCCTTTTACGAACTCGCCCATTTCTTTCAATTTAGCAAGGGCTACCTTGCTGTCGACTCCGAGCTCGGTAGCGATCTCGTGTACGCGTGGTTTCGCAGCCACAATTCTCCTGTTCCGGGTCTGCACCCGGAAAGGGGCAGACCGTTAATAACGGACGGGTCTCATTTCGAGCCGCTCATTAGTTATCCATAAGCCAATTCAGCCTGTTCTCTAGTTGTTTCGCGTCCAGTGACCTGGTCACGCGAAAAGCACGCCCGAAAGCGTGGCGCCTTACGGCATCCTGAAAGCACGCTTCAAGGGCGTGCAGCCACGCACCTCTACCGGGGATTGTGGCGGTTTCATCCACCACAACTTCTGATTTCCCAGCAACGATCCGCAAAAGTGAGGATCGAGGGGCGCGCGAACGGCAGCCAATACACGTTCTAACGGAATTCATCGTACCCCCTATTCGGCATCCTCCAGAATGCTGTCGGGCTGAATGTCGATTTTCGCACCGGTCAATTTGGCGGCGAGGCGCGCATTCTGGCCCTCTTTGCCGATCGCGAGCGACAGCTGGTAGTCGGGCACGAGGGCACGCACAGCCTTGATCGACTCGTCGATCACGTAGGCGCTCGTCACCTTGGCCGGCGACAGAGCGCTCGCGACGAAGGTCGCGAGGTCAGGCGAGAAGTCGACGATGTCGATCTTCTCGTTGTTGAGCTCGACGGTCACGGCGCGCACGCGCTGGCCGAGTTCGCCGATGCAGGCACCCTTGGCGTTCACGCCGGGTTCGGTGGCGCGCACGGCGATCTTGGTGCGGTGGCCGGCTTCGCGGGCGAGCGAGACGATCTCGACGACTCCGCTGGCGATCTCGGGAACCTCGAGCGCAAACAGCTTGCGCACGAGCGAAGGGTGGGTGCGCGATACGGTGATCTGCGGGCCCTTGAGCCCACGACCGACGGCCGTCACGAACACGCGAATGCGCGCGCCGTGAACGTAGCTCTCGGTAGGAACCTGCTCCTCGGGCGGCATGATCGCTTCGATGGTGCCGAGGTCGACGTGAATCATGCGGGGGTTAGGGCCCTGCTGAATGATTCCGGCGATGATGTCACCTTCGCGACCCTTGAACTGACCGAGCACGGCGTCATCGGCCAGGTCGCGCAGACGCTGGTTGATGACCTGCTTGGCGGCGAAAGCGGCGATGCGACCGAAGTCGGTGGGGTTGTCCACGGCTTCGCCGATGACGTTGCCCTCGTCGTCGTGCTCGGGAATGTAGATGTCCACGTGCCCGGACTTGCGATCGAGAACGACGCGCGCTTCGGGCACTTCCTGGATATCGTGCTTGGCTTCAGCAATCTTCGAAGCTTCCAGCTTCGACACGTCTTGCTGGATGTGCTTGACATAGGCGGTCAGAATCGCCTGTTCGATGATTTGCACGAGTTCCTCGAATGGAATCTCTTTTTCGCGCTCCAATAGCCGCAAAACACTGAGGTCGATGTCCATGGCCGGCCTCCTCTACGTACGATCTAGTCGCATGATCTTGCCGCCGCGAAACCGCGCAGCGGGCTGAATACAACGGTACCCGAATCTGCGGCGTCCCGTCACCCATTCTCCCCGCGGTGGGTCGGTCCAGCGCTGGCTCGCTGCAGAACGGATGCTGCCTGCTCAGTTGGCCGGCAGTATCCGTTCTCGATAAAACGATTCTTAGACGAAGTGCCTGGCGACGTCAGCGACGTCGACCTGCTCGCGGTCGCCGGTGCGACGGTTCCACAGCTCGACGATGCCGTCGGCGGCGCCGCGACCCACGATCACGATCCACGGCACGCCGATGAGCTCGGCGTCACCGAACTTGACGCCGGGCGAAACCTTGCGGCGGTCGTCGTAGAGCACCTCGCGGCCGGTGGCTTCGATCGCGGCAACAACGGCCTCCGAGGTATCGAAGACGATTTCGTCGCGGCCGGTGGCGATCACGTGCACGTCGAACGGGGTGACCGATTCGGGCCAGATCAGGCCCTTGGCGTCGTTATTGAGTTCGGCGATGACCGCGAGGATGCGGGTGACGCCGATGCCGTAAGAACCCATCGTGACCGTGACCAGCTTGCCGTTCTCGTCGAGAACCTTGAGACCGAGCACCTCGGCGTACTTGCGACCGAGCTGGAACACGTGCCCGATTTCCATGCCACGAATAAGTTCGACCGGGCCGGAGCCGTCGGGCGCCGGGTCGCCGGCGCGCACGTCGGAGGCTTCGACCACGTCGTCGATGGCGAAGTCACGGCCGGCGACGAGGCCGAACACGTGCCGGCCCGCTTCGTTGGCGCCGGTGATCCACTCGGTTCCGGCGACCACGCGCGGGTCGACCAGAAAACGGATGCCGGTGGTCGACTTGGTACCGAGCACGGCGCCAGCTGCTCCCCACGGGCCGATATACCCCTTGACCAGGCCGGGGTTCTTGGCGAAGTCGCCCTCGTTGGCGGCCTCGACCTCGGCGGGGGCGAAGGCGACCTCGACGCGCTTGAGGTCGACTTCGCGGTCGCCGGGAACGCCGATCGCGATGAGTTCACGGGTGCCGTCAAGGTTCGTGAGCGCGAGCACGACGTTCTTGAGGGTGTCGGCTGCGGTCCACTCGCGACCGTCGAGGCGCGGGCGCTCGGCGTTGGCCTTGTCGACGAGCGTCTGAATGGTCGGAGTGTTCGGGGTGTCGAAGACCTGCGCGGCGGGCAGGGTGCTGAAATCTTTGTCGGCCGGAACGAGGGTGCGAAAGGCCTCGGTGTTGGCCGCGTAGCCGCCAACGCTGCGCACGAAGGTGTCTTCACCCACCGGGGTGGGGTGCAAAAACTCTTCGCTTTTGGAGCCACCCATGGCGCCGGCATCCGCTTGGACGATCTCGTATTCGAGGCCGAACCGGTTGAAAATGCGCTCGTAGGCGTCGCGCTGCAGCTGGTAGCTCAGGTCGAGGCCGGCGTCGGTGTAGTCGAAGGAGTACGCGTCTTTCATGGTGAATTCGCGGCCGCGCAGCAGTCCGCCGCGTGAGCGTGCCTCGTCGCGGTACTTGTCCTGAATCTGGTAGATCGATAGCGGCAGGTCCTTGTAGCTGCTGTACAGGTCTTTGACGAGCAGCGCGAAGACCTCTTCGTGGGTCGGCGCGAGCAGCATGTCGGAGCCCTTGCGGTCTTTCAGGCGGAACAGGCCCTCGCCGTATTCGTCCCAGCGGCCGGTCAACTCGTAGGGCTCACGCGGCAGTAGCGCCGGAAAGTGCACCTCGTGCGCGCCGGCCGCGGTCATCTCTTCACGGATGATGCGCTCCACTTTGGCCTTCACCCGCAAGCCGAGCGGCAGCCAGGCGAAAATGCCCGGGGCCTGACGACGGATGTAGCCGGCCCGCACGAGCAGGCGGTGGCTGGTCACCTCGGCGTCGGAGGGGTCTTCGCGGAGTGTACGGAGGAAGTAGTTGGAGAGACGTGTAGGCACCCGTCTACCTTACGCGCGCGCCGGCTCTACGGCCCCCGCAGCCGCAGGGCTCAGCCGACCGCGCTCAGGGTGCGCTCGATGGCCCCCAGCCGCGAGTCCATTGCGGTCAATTTCTTCAGCAGCGCGGTATTGGTCTGGTTGCTCTGCGTCAGCGCTTTGCGCAACGCTGAAGTGCCCTCGGCTTCAGCCAGGCGACGGCGGGTTTTAAAAAATTGGTCGAAGATTGCATAGACGATACCGCTGATGATCGCGACGATGGGGACCAGATTTACCCAATCAATTTCCATGGTGATTCTGCGAGACCAGTCTTCGCGAAAGCCGTACTTCAGCGCTTCGGGTGTGCCGATTCCGTCGTTGCCATTCCGTCGAATGTCACCGCTTCTACGAACCGTTCCCGGTCGTGGAACATTTCATCTTGGTGGCTCGTTCTTGAACTACTGCGAGCCGACGGACACCGTGGGGCTGCCGAGTTCAGCGGCAGGCATCTCGGCGGCGAGACGATTGGCTTCTTCGATCAGGGTCTTCACGATCTCAGACTCCGGCACGGTCTTGATGACCTCGCCGCGCACAAAGATCTGACCGCGACCGTTTCCGCTCGCGACGCCGAGGTCGGCCTCGCGAGCCTCGCCCGGTCCGTTGACGACACAACCCATGACGGCGACGCGCAGCGGCACGGTCATTCCTTCAAGCCCGTCGGTGACGTCGTTGGCGAGCTTGTAGACATCCACTTGGGCCCGGCCGCAGCTGGGGCAGGAGACGATCTCAAGCTTGCGCTCACGCAGGTTGAGCGACTGCAGAATCTGCAGACCCACCTTGATTTCTTCGACCGGCGGGGCGCTCAGCGACACGCGGATGGTGTCGCCAATGCCCTCACCGAGCAGCAGTCCGAACGCCGTGGCGCTCTTGATGGTGCCCTGAAAACTCGGACCGGCCTCGGTCACACCGAGGTGCAACGGCCAGTCGCCGCGCTCGGCTAGCAGACGATAGGCCTTGACCATGATCACCGGGTCGTTGTGCTTGACCGAGATCTTGAAGTCGTGAAAGTCGTGCTCCTCGAACAGGCTCGCCTCCCAGACGGCGCTCTCAACGAGCGCCTCAGGGGTGGCCTTGCCGTACTTCTGCATCAGGCTTGGCTCGAGCGAGCCAGCGTTGACGCCGATGCGGATGCTCACCCCGGCGGCCTTCGCCGCGGCGGCAATCTTGCCCACCTGGTCGTCGAACTTGCGAATATTGCCCGGGTTCACGCGCACCGCCGCGCAGCCGGCGTCGATCGCGGCGAACACGTAGTTGGGCTGGAAGTGGATGTCCGCGATCACGGGGATCTGGCTCTTCTTGGCGATGATCGGCAGCGCCTCAGCGTCGTCGCGGGTCGGCACCGCCACACGCACGATGTCACAGCCGGTCGCCGTGAGTTCGGCGATCTGCTGAAGCGTCGCGTTGATGTTGGTGGTCGGGGTGGTCGTCATCGATTGCACGCTCACTTGAGCATCGCCACCGACCAAAACCTTTCCGACCTTGATCTGACGGGATTTGCGTCTGGGAGCGAGTACCTCAGGTACTTTGGGCATCCCCAAGTTGATTGCAGCCACCTGCTTAGCTTAGTTGTCGCCGCAGCGGGCAAGCTGAATGCCGCCCGAGATCTGCGCTCAAGCCGTGCTGGCAGCGTCTCCCGGAACGCGGCTGCGTGCACGAGGTCGGCGAACGTATCCGCACTGGGCACCCATATGCTGGGTGGATTACCTCGATCAAACATGCACGACAAAGGAGTCCCGATGACCGAAACCGACGTCGTAATCCTGGCCGGATCGCGCACCCCGCAGGGTCGCGTGAACGGGCAACTCGCGTCCCTCACCGCCGTTGACCTCGGCGCGGCGGCCATTGCCGGCGCCCTCGCCCGGGCCGGAGTAGCACCGGAGCAGGTGGACTTCGTGCTGATGGGGCAGGTTTTGCAGGCCGGCTGCGGGCAGAACCCGGCCCGGCAGTCCGGCGTCGCGGCGGGCATCCCGTGGAATGTACCGGCTATGACGCTCAACAAGGTGTGTCTCTCCGGCCTGGCCGCTGTCATCGATGCCGCCCGGCTGGTGCGGCTCGGCGAAGCGGATGTCGTCGTGGCCGGTGGCCAGGAGTCCATGTCCCGCGCGCCCCACCTGCTGCCCGGTTCCCGCCAGGGCTGGAACTACGGAACCGTGTCCGCGCTCGACCATGCCGCGCACGACGGACTCACCGACGCCTTCGACGGGCTCTCCATGGGGCTCTCCACCGAACGCGCCAACGCCCGGCTCGGCCAAACCCGCCTCGAGCAGGACGAAATCGCCGCTGCCTCACACCAGCGTGCCGCCGCAGCCGCAGCCGCCGACGTGTTCCACGACGAGATCACCCCGATCAGCGTGCCGCAGCGTAAGGGTGAGCCGCTCGTGATCAGCACCGATGAGGGCGTACGCGCCGAGAGCACGACCGAGACGCTCGGCCGGCTGCGTCCAGCGTTCGACCCGGCAGGGAGCATCACCGCCGGAAACGCCGCCCCGCTGAGCGATGGCGCGAGCGCCGTCGTCGTGACCAGCCGCGCCTGGGCCGAAAAGCACGGCCTGCCCTGGCTCGCCGTGATCAAGGCGAGCGGCCAGGTCGCCGGCCCCGACAACTCCCTGCACTCCCAGCCGGCCAATGCCATCGCGCACGCCCTGAAGCGCGAGGGCTGGACCGCCGCCGACCTCGACCTGGTCGAGATCAACGAGGCATTCGCCTCCGTCGTGCACCAATCATCGAAGGTGCTCGGCGTCAGTGCCGACGTCGTGAACATTCACGGCGGCGGCATCGCGATCGGCCACCCGATCGGGTCGAGCGGCGGACGTATCGCGCTGCACGCTGCCCTCGAACTGGCCCGGCGCGGCTCCGGCAAGGCCGCGGTGGCTCTATGCGGCGGTGGCGGCCAGGGTGAAGCGCTGCTGCTGACGCGGTAGCTGCTAGCCGAAGAAGTTGATCGGCTTGACGATGTCGGCGTAGATCAGCAGCAGGCTCATGCCGCCGAGCAGAATGATGACCACGAGAGTGAGCGGCATGAGCTTGGCCATGTCAACCGGCCCCGGGTCTGGCCGCTTGAACAGCTTTGCGAAGAATCGACGGATGCCCTCCCACAGCGCACCAGCCACGTGGCCGCCGTCCAGCGGAAGCAGGGGCACCAGGTTGAACACGAACAGGGCGATATTGAGGGATCCGAGCAGGCCGAGCATGCTCGCGACCTTGTCGGCGACCGGAATGGTGTCGATGCTGGCGAGTTCGCCGGCCACCCGGCCGACGCCGACCACGCTGATCGGTCCGTTCAGGTCGCGCTCCCCGGGCCCGAACGCCGCGTTGGCCACCGCCACGAGCCGGTCGGGCAGGTTGATGATCAGGTGGGCAACATTGGCAATGTTGTCGCCGACCATGGGCAGCACGGCGGTTGCGGGCTGAGGCACCATTTCGGCGGCTGCTCCGATGCCGACGAAGCCGACCTGCTCGGTGATCGCATCGCCGGCGGCATCCGTTTTGATTTCGTTGTCGTCGGTATAGACGTAGCGTTCGGTTAGTTTGGGGGTCAGCGAGAGGTCAAGCGCGGCACCGTCACGTTCAACGACGACCGCGACGGTGCGTCCGGCTGAAGCACGAATGATGTCGGTGGACTGTTCCCAGGTCGAGATGGCGGTTCCGCCGATACTGACCAGTCGGTCACCCGGTTGCAGGCCGGCGGCGGCTCCGGGTGAGGCTTCGTCGGTTGCCGCGCAGGTCTGGCGGTCGCTCGATGCCGGCAGCACGCACTCGCTCACGCTGCCGACGGTGGTGCTGATCTGCGGGGAGCCAAATCCCATCAGCAAAATCGAGAACATCACGATCGCGATGAGCAGGTTCATGGTCGGCCCGCCGAGCATGATGATCACACGCTGGTAGACCGGCAGCTGGTAGAAGGCGCGGTGGTCTTCACCCTCGCCAATGGTCTCGGCGCTCGCCTGGCGGGCGTCGTCGACCAGGGTCGACAGGGCACTCGTCTTCTTCTCCGGCGCGCCCTCCTGCACCATCTGATCGAAGAACCCGGTGGTCGTGCTGCGGGGCGCTCCGCCCTTCTTCGACGGCGGGAACATGCCGATCATGGCGATATAGCCGCCCATGGGGATAGCCTTGACTCCATACTCAGTTTCGCCCTTGGTGCGGGACCAGAGCGTCGGGCCGAAGCCGATCATGTACTGGGTGACCTTGACGCCAAATAGCTTGGCGGGCACCAGGTGGCCGATTTCGTGCAGACCGATGGAGAGGGCGAGGCCGACGACGACAATGGCGACGCCCAGTATGAACAGCAGTACAGTTTCCACTGTTGTAGAGTAACCGCATCAAGCTGCCAAGCGGCTGGCTGTGCCGACCAATCTCCCCCCTGAGCGGATGCATGTGGTTGGCTAGAGGTCGGACGCACCAGGAGGTCCCCCTTGGCTCACGAAACCATGCCCACGCAGAAGCTCTCAGCACCTGCTCCAGCCGTACCGCCGACTCTCGGCCCCGTCGGCAGCCTGTTGGCCGACCGTTTCAGCATCATGAGCCTGATCGGCACCGGGGGGATGGCATCCGTTTATCGGGCCACCGACACCGCCCTGGGTCGCTCTGTAGCCGTCAAGCTGTTTCGCGCCGACGGCGGTGGCACTGAGCCCGAGCGCCAGAGCGGCGAGATCGCCCTCTTGGCGAGCCTGAACCACTTCGCGCTGGTCACCCTGTTCGATGCCGGAACCACCACGGTGGACGGCATCCCACGCACCTTCATCGTGATGGAACTCGTCGACGGCCCGGATCTGCGCACCCGCATCGAAGACGGCCCGGTACCGAGCGTCGACGTGGCCGGCATGGGTGCCGACCTCGCCGAGGCACTGCACTACGTTCACGAGCGGGGCATTATCCACCGGGATGTCAAGCCGGCCAACGTGCTGCTGGCACCCTCCGGGTTTCCGGGCCGCGGCATGCACGCCAAGCTGGCCGACTTCGGCATCGCCCGGCTGCTCGATGAAACCAGGCTGACGGCGACCGGGTCGCTGCTCGGCACGGCGAGCTACCTCAGCCCGGAGCAGGCGCTTGGCGGCGCTATCGGCGCGCCGACGGATGTCTATTCTCTCGGTCTGGTGCTGCTCGAATGCCTCACCGGAACGCGCGCCTATCCGGGAAGCGCGGTGGAATCGGCCATGGCCCGGCTGCAGCGCCAGCCGGAGATCCCGAACGATCTCGGCACCGACTGGATCGACGTTCTGCGCACGATGACCGCCCGCGACCCCGCCGACCGGCCGACCGCGGCCGACGCCGCCGGGTTGCTGCGGGCGCTGGCCGCCGGTGGCGGCGCCACCGATGCGCCCACCATGCTGCTGCCGGCTCCGGCGCCCGCTGCGACCCTGTTGTTGCCGGTCGCCGCGCCCGACCCGGCCCCGTTGCTGCCGGGTGCCGAAGCCGCTGCCGCTCCGACCGAGATCCTGAAAGCGGATGCTCCCGCCAGCGTTCCCGCAGCTGGCACCGCCGCTGCGCGCCCGGCCAGGCCGCGCCGTCTCGCGCACCGACGAGTGCTCGTCCTGGTCGTAAGCGGGCTCACCCTTATCGCCCTCGCCGTCGTGGCCCTGTTCCTGATCAATCCAGCCGAGGCGCCCGCCGTGGCGCCACCGAACTATCCGACCGTCGACGGCACTCTCGGCACCCATCTTCAAGAGCTTCAAGAGAGCGTGAACCCGTGAATCGACGCAAGCGACTGCCCCTAGCCCTGGCCCTGGCCGTCGGGCTGCTCCTGCCACTGTCCGGCTGCACGGCCGACCCGGTCGACCTGCAGGCCGCAACGGCCGAGAATTTGCAGACCGAGATTCTGGCCATCACCGAGGCCTCCGCCGCCGGAGACTTCAGCAACGCCCAGACCCTGCTCACCGCCATGCAGGCGAATCTGCGCACGGCCGCCGCCTCCGGCCAGGTCAGCGCTGAGCGTTCGGCCTCGATTCAGTCCGCGATCAATTTGGTGCAGGGCGACTTGACCGTTGAGATCGACGCCGCCGCCGTTGCCGCCGAGGCGGCAGCTCAGGCGGCGGCCGAGGCAGCAGCTGCCGCCCAGCAGCAGAACGACGAAAACGCTAAGGACCGCGCCGAACAGGCCGAAGAAGCCGCCAAGAAAGCCGCGGAAGCCGCCAAGGAACGGGCCAAAGAACAACGTGAGGACCGGGACGACTGACTGGTAACTAGCGCTGGTCGATCAGCCGATCCGCGGCGGCACGCGCCCACCGTTCGCCCTCGGCGAGCGACTCCCGACTGAGTTCGCCGCCCTGTTCGTGGGATTCGACCACGCGCAGCACCGTGTCGACGATATCCAGAAATCCGATGCGTCCGGCGTGAAAAGCGGCCACGGCCTGCTCATTGGCCGCGTTGAACACCGCGGGATAGGTGCCGCCCTTACGGCCGACCCGCTTAGCCAGCTCGACCGCCGGAAAAGCGGCTTCGTCGAGCGGTTCGAAGGTCCAGCTGTGCGGAACGGTCCAGTCGATCGGGGCGCCGACGGCGGCGACCCGGTTTGGCCAATCGAGTCCCAGCGAAATCGGCAGCCGCATGTCCGGGGGTGAGGCCTGAGCGATCGTCGAGCCGTCGACGAATTCGACCATGGAATGCACCACGGATTGCGGGTGCACGACGGCGTCGATGCGGTCGTACTCCACGTCGAACAGCAGGTGCGCCTCGATGATCTCCAGACCCTTATTGACCAGTGTCGCCGAGTTCGTGGTCACCACGAGCCCCATGTTCCAGGTCGGGTGCGCGAGCGCCTGCGCCGGGGTCACCCGGGCGAGCTGGTCCCGACTAAAACCGCGAAAAGGTCCACCGGATGCCGTCAGCACGAGGCGACGCACCTCATCCGCTGTTCCTGAGAGCAGTGCCTGCGCGATCGCCGAGTGCTCAGAGTCCACCGGCACGATCTGCCCCGGCGCAGCAAGATTCTTCACGAGGTCGCCGCCGACAATCAGCGACTCCTTATTGGCCAGGGCCAGGGTGCGCCCGGCCTTCAGCGCGGCCAAGGTCGGGCCGAGACCGACCGAGCCGGTGATGCCGTTCAGCACGACATCGGCCTCGACGTCCCGAACGAGCTGCTCGGCCTCGTCGGCGCCGAGCGCGGTGTCGTCGACTGCGAAGTCGGCCGCCTGTTGCTCGAGCAGTTCGCGGTTGCGCCCGGCCGACAGACCCACCACCTCGAACCGCTCTGGGTTGGCGCGAATGACGTCCAGGGCCTGGGTTCCGATCGAGCCGGTAGACCCGAGAATGATTACTCTGCGCATAACTCCATGCTAGGTGCCGGGCGCGGCGTATGTTCGTTGCTGGCCAGTCGTGGCGTAGTGTCAACGGGTGACTGGTGCCGATGCAGAACTCAATGACAACGCTGAAACCAGCACGATCGACAGTGACGAGCAAGCCGCACCTGACGACGTGCAGGACGAACCGGAGCGGGTCAAGCGCCCGGGATTCGTCTATTTTCTCGGCTACGGCATCATGGCGCCCGTCGCACGAATCGTGTTTCGGCCGAAGATCATCGGCCGTGAGAACATCCCGGCGACCGGTCGCGTCATTCTCGCGAGCAACCATCTGTCATTCATCGACAGCATCGTCATTCCGCTCGTCGCCACCCGCCGCGTGCAGTTTCTGGCGAAATCGACCTACTTCACCGGAACCGGTTTCAAGGGCTGGGTGTCCCGCACCTTCTTCACCGCGATCGGCGCCATCGGAGTGGAACGCGGAGCCGGGCAGGCCGCCCAGGTCGCACTCGACGCCGGCCGTTCCGTGCTCGATACCGAGGGTGCCTTCGCGATCTACCCGGAGGGTACCCGCTCGCTCGATGGACGACTCTATAAGGGACGCACCGGCGTCGCCTGGCTCGCCCTCACCACGGGCGCCGTTGTCGTTCCGGTCGGACTGATCGGTACCCAGGAGATTCAGCCAGTCGGCACCACGGTGCCGCGCATCCGCAAGGTCACCGTCACCTTCGGCGAACCGCTCGACCTCAGCCACCACGGCCCGGCTACCTCCGGCAAGGCCCGCCGGCAGGCCACGGATGAGATCATGGCGGCCATTCACCAGCTGTCCGGTCAGGAATTGGCCAACGCCTACAACGAATCGCCGCCGGTCGGTACCCTCAATCGCCTCGCTCATCGGGTGTTTCCGCGCGAACGCCTGTAGCGGCGGTTTGTCTGATGCTCTGACGGTCATAGGCTGGTCGAATGACTGCAACGTATTCGGTGCCCCAGCAACGCAAACTCGTCACGGCTCTTCCCGGCCCCAAGTCGGTTGAACTGCAGGCCAGGCGTGAGAAGACCGTCGCCCGCGGCGCCGGCACCCTCGCCAATATCTATATGGACCACGGCGCCGGAGCCATCCTGGTCGACGTCGACGGCAACCAGATCATCGACCTCGGCTGCGGTATCGGGGTGACCACGATCGGTCACGCGCATCCGGATGTCGCGGCGGCAGCATCCGCTCAAGCAGCGAAGCTGACCCACACCCTGTTCACGGTCACGCCGTACGAGAATTATGTGGCGGTGGCGGAGAAGCTCGCGGAGATTACCCCCGGCGACTTTGAGAAGCACTCGATTCTGGTCAACACCGGTGCCGAGGCCGTGGAGAACGCGGTGAAGATCGCCCGCAAGTTCACTGGTCGCCGCGCCATCGTGGCTCTCGACCACGCCTTCCACGGCCGCACCAACCTGACCATGGCGATGACCTATCGGCCCTGGCCGGAGCGAGCCGGCATGGGCCCGTTCCCCGGTGAGATCTACAGCGTGCCGACGAGCTACCCGTTCCGCGACGGCCTGAGCGGGCTCGAAGCGGCCGAGAAGACCATCGACTACATCACCACTCACATCGGCGCGACCGAGATCGCGGCGTTCTTCGTCGAGCCGATCCAGGGCGACGGTGGCATCGTTATTCCCGCGCCCGGCTACTTCCAGCGCATCCGCGAATTCTGCACCGAGAACGGCATCGTCTTCGTAGCCGATGAGATCCAGGCCGGCCTCGCCCGCACCGGAGTCTGGTACTCGATCGAGCACCACGATGTCGTGCCCGACCTGGTCACCACGGCCAAAGGCATCGCCGGCGGATTCCCGCTCGCCGCCGTCACGGGACGTGCCGACATCATGGATTCCGTTCAGCCCGGCGGTATCGGCGGCACCTTCGGTGGCAACCCGGTCTCGACCGCGGCCGCCCTCGCGGTGTTCAACCTGATCGAGCGCGACGACCTGCTCGGCGAAGCCAAGCGAGTTGAGAAGGCGCTGCAGGCGCGCATCGGCGACTGGGCCGAGAAGTTCTCCATCGTCGGTGAGGTGCGCGGCAAGGGCGCCATGTTCGGCGTCGAGCTCGTGCACCCCGGCACCAAGAAGCCCTATCCCGAAGCGCTCACCGCCGTGATCAAGCACGCGACCACAAACGGTGTCATCGTGCTCGATGCCGGCAGTTGGGACTCAGTGCTGCGCATCATGCCGAGCGTCGTGATCTCCGACGAGCTCATCGACGATGCCGCGACCGTGATCGAAGAGGCCCTCACCGCCCTGGTGGCCGCCTACCCCGCGTAGTAGCCAGCGGCGTCGTTCCTGCGTCGCCGAGCCGTGAGTTTCCAGCACCGACCCGTGAGTATCGGCCCGTTTTCGCCCAGAAATGGACTCAAACTCACGGCTCGGTAACGTGGGACGCCTCAAACTCACGGGTCGGCGGCTCCCTGACGCTTGGGACGACTACAGGGGCGGGCTCGTCACAATGCGCGTCGTACAGCCCAGTTCGCCGGGCTCGATCCAGGTGGGATCGTAGCCCCAGAACTCCACCACACCATCGGCACCGCGCCCTCCCACGATGCACTCGCGCTCCGCCGAAACACCGACGGCAGCCAGGAGATCGCCATCGACGGTATCCGTGTCAACCGTCACGAAGTCCTGCGGGAAGGCGGCGCGCAGGTCTCCGTCCAGGCTGGTGGGTGATGCTGCGGCGAGAACCGCGGCGAGAACGTCCTCGGCGTTGTCGGGCAGAGTAGGGAACGGCACCGCAGAGGGCATCATGATCTCCGGGTCGTTCGGACAGGCGATGCCATGGCGGAGTACCGGGTTCGGCCGGACAAAGACCTCATAGCGGAAGCACTTCGTGGAACTTGCAGACTCGTGGCCGGATCCGAAATAGCCAGTCTCAGCCTCAACGTCGACCCGGATGCGAACCTCGATGCGGGCGCCGGCGTCGTCCCGTGAGTTTCCACTCCACGCCAGTGTGTCCGCGTAGACCGTGGAACCGCGGCCAGACGAGTTCAGGTCTGGGATGTAGGTTGCCGCGAACCACTCCGCATCGCGCACCCGCGACACCGGCGAGTCCAGTTGGTCGGTGAGTGCGTCAGCAACCTGGTTGACCGCCGTGCCGGCCACGCGCTCGCCGGCGGTACCGCAGCCCATGAGGGCAAGAGCCACCACCATCATCGCTGCACCCGTGACGAGCCATCGCGCTCGCGCAACTGTGCAGCTGTGCGCCCCGTGGGCGGCGTGTCGACTCATGGTTCCCCCTCGTGCCACCCTAACCCGTGCCATCCTGTCAGGTCGAGGTTCGCGCCTATTCGCCCGTGGCGGCCCACGCAGTTATGTCAACGGACTGGGTGGGCGGCAGGTCGACGGCCGACGGGCTGATGACGGTCTGTACCTCGGACCGGCGCATCATTGTTCGGCCGTCGGCGCAGCGGATGCCGTCGGTCCCGGCGACAGCGTGGGCGCGGCTGACGGTTCCGGCGATAACGCGGGTGCCGGCGTGGACGACGACTCTTCCACCGCCGGAAGCTCGACCAGCGGCCGCACCTGGGCGAACGGGAACGGCGCGGGCGCGGCATCCGCTTGGTAGGCCTGCCCGAGATGGTCGTAGGTGTAGTCGACATCGTCGGAGGTCACCAGCCGCAGCGGGAACACATTCCAGCCGCCGCCGCCCGGCACCAGCAGGCTCGGCATGACCATATCCTTGTCGCCGGCGGCATCAAACTGGGTCAGGTAGTTGGTATTGACCGGGTCGTTGACCACGTTGAGCGCGCGGCCGTCCTGGTCGAACAACTGCACGTCGGTGAGCGGCTGGCCGTCGGCGTCATAGGCGAACACGTTGGTCACTCCCTGGCCGTTCTGCATCAGTCCCGGCGTTGGCGCCGGGTTGTAGTCCACGTACGCACTGTTCTGCGCTCCGGCATTGTGCGCCGTGGCCAACAGCACGATCGGCAGAACGAGAACCGCGCACACGCTGACCAGGGTACGAAAACGTGGAAGCCAGCGCCAAGGCAGCCACCGGCCACGACCCCACTGCACACTCAGAATCACGAAAGCCGCGAGCACGACCCACCGCAGCGGGTCGGTCGGCACCGTGCTGATCCCGCCGCCTGCGAGGACTGCGACGACCGCATAAACAACCCAGCCGCGCAGCACCCACCACACGGGGCGCAACACCAGCAGAAAGTCGAGCAGCGCCGCACCGGCGATACTCGAGCAGATGCGCCGCGCCGCGCGAGCCCGCGCCTCACCGATCCTGATGCGCAGCCGGCCAAGCCGCGGCACCCGGACTTCGGGCGTCGTGCCCCGCACCGGAAGCCCGGCAGCGCCGCGCAACTCGTCGGCATAGGCGACCGGATCGCCGAGATCGACGTTGGGCGCAGCCGCATCGCCGGCATCGACGTCGGCGGCCTGCTCCGTGAGGTCGGCCTCGAGGCCGTCGGTGAGGTCATCGACATCGTCGGCCGGCAGGTCGCTCAGTGCCGATCGCACGGCCGCGGCGAACTCACGAATGGACTGGGGAGTCGTAATTGTTTCGCTCATGTGTTGTCACCGATCGGGCGTAGGTGGGCGGTGGGTTTCGGCTTCTCGAGCAACTGGGTGAGGGTATTTGCGAAGTGGGTCCAGTTCGAGCGCTGTTCGGCGAGCATGGCCCGGCCGTTCGCGTTCATTCCGTAGTACTTGCGGTGCGGCCCGCCGTCCGACGGCACGACATAGCTCGACAGCGCCCCGGCGCTGTACAGCCGGCGCAGGGTGCCGTAGACCGACGCGTCACCGACCTCATCGAGTCCGGCGGCGCGCAACCGACGCACAATGTCATAGCCGTAGCCGTCGTCGTCGACGATCACGGCCAGGACGGCCATATCGAGCACCCCCTTCAGTAGTTGGGTGGTATCCATCGGTATCTCCTTCATCGGTCGGGGCGCACACGCAGGCCTTCAACGGATCCCACACTACTACGCAAACCGCTGTACCGTGCCATGCAGAATCTTGGTCCCCGGCCGAGCCGTGAGTTTCAACCACCGAGCCGTGAGTTTCAACCACCGAGCCGTGAGTTTCAACCACCGAGCCGTGAGTTTGAGGCCATTTCAGCGCTGAAATCGCCTCAAACTCACGGCTCGGCGACGCACTACGCGTCAGGCGACCGTGACCGGCTCGTGCCCAACCGGAAAGTTCACCGACGCCGCGATGAAGCATTCGAGGGCGGCCTCGGCGTGCAGCGACTGCGCGAACTCAACCTGTTCGGGGTCGGTAATAGTCACGCGGGGCCGCAGGGTGACCGCCGTGAAGTGGCCGCCGCCGGCCACCTGTTCCATGGTGCCGACCGGGGCATCCGTATACGCCGTCACCGTGATTCCATTGCGGACCGCCACGTGCAGATACGACAAGAGGTGGCACTGGCTGAGCGCCGCGAGCAGCAGCTCCTCCGGATTCCACCGGTCGTTGTCACCGTGAAAGGTCGAGTCGGACGAGCCCAGAATCGGCACCTTCTCAGCGGATGCCCGACCGGCCGGTGAAATCAGATGGTCACGTCCATAGGCCTTGTAGTGGCTGGTTCCGGTGCCGCGATTGCCGGTCCACTCAACCCGCACCGCATATTCGTGCACTCCGTTCATGCTTCTCCCCTTGCTCTCAAAGATTCTTGCAGGCGAACTCAGGAACACCGCGCCCATGGTCGGTACAGCACTATTAGGTACAGTAGGGGAATCATGACTGACACCCTCACAAACTCTGCCACCGCCACCGCGTACTCTGTCACGCAAGAACGAAAGATCGTCACGGCCATCCCCGGTCCGATCTCGGCGGCGTTGCATGAGCGGCGTCGGGCGGTCGTCTCCGACGGGGTCAGTTCCATGCTGCCCGTCTACATTGCCAAGGCCAACGGCGCGATTCTGGTCGACGTGGACGGCAACCAGTTCATCGACCTCGGTGCCGGCATCGGTGTGACCACGATCGGCCACACCGAGACCAGTGTCGTCGCGGCCGCCGTCGAACAGTCCCAAGACTTCATCCATACCCTGTTCACCGTCACGCCGTACGAAGAGTACGTTCGCGTCGCCGAGCTGCTCGCCGAGCACACTCCCGGTGACTTCGCCAAGAAGAGCGTGCTCATCAACTCCGGCGCGGAAGCCGTTGAGAACGGCGTGAAGATCGCCCGCAAGTACACCGGCCGTCGTGCCGTCGCGGTGCTCGACCACGCCTACCACGGCCGCACCGTGCTGACCATGGCCATGAATTACAAGGCCATGCCGTACGCCACCGGCTACGGCCCGCTCGCCAGCGACGTCTACCACGCCCCGAGCTCCTACCCGTATCACGACGGTCTGTCCGGCGCTGAAGCGGCTGCTCGCACCATCGCCTACCTCGACAAGGTGATCGGGGCATCCGATCTGGCCTGCCTGGTCGTCGAACCCATTCAGGGCGAGGGCGGTTTCATGGTGCCAGCGGACGGCTACCTGCCCGCGCTCCAGAACTGGTGCACCGCCAACGGTGTCGTAATGATCGCCGATGAAATTCAGAGCGGCATGGCCCGCTCCGGCAAGTACTACGCGAGCGAGCACTTCGGCTGGATCCCCGACCTCGTGCTCACCGCCAAGGGCATCGCCGGCGGCTTTCCGCTCGCCGCCGTCACCGGCCGCGCCGACATCATGGACGCCTCCCAGCCCGGCGGGCTCGGCGGCACCTTCGGCGGCAACCCCGTCTCCTGTGCTGCGGCGATCGCCGTGTTCGACGCGATCGAGGCCAACAACCTGCTGGCCGAAGCGCAGCGCATCGAAAAGTCCCTCACCGCTGGCCTGACCGCACTGAAGAACAAGTACGACATCATCGGCGAGATCCGCGGTCGCGGCGCCATGATGGCGATCGAACTCGTGCAGCCCGGTACCGGCGACACGACGAAGGTCCCGAACGCCGCTGCGGTGACCGCCATCTCCGCCTACGCGAGCCAGCACGGCGTGCTGCTGCTCACAGCCGGAACCTACGGCAACGTACTGCGGTTCCTGCCGAGCCTCGCGCTGTCCGATGCTCTCATCATCGACGCCCTCTCGGTGATCGACGATGCGATCGCCGCACTCTAACGTGACCACTGAAACCTTCACGGTCAACGATTCCGTCGAACTCGCCGTCGTCGAACGCAGCGGGTTCGTCGAATCCAGGCACGCCGGTTCGGCGATCGTGCTCGGTACCAACGGTGAGGTGCTGCGTGCCCTCGGCGATGTCACCAGCCCGGTCTTTCCGCGCTCGGCGATGAAACCGTTTCAGGCTGTCGCGGTCATGGCGAGCGGTGTCGCCCTGCGGGGAGCGGATGCTGCGATCGCGACCGCGAGTCACATCGGTACGCCAGAACACGTCGCACTGGTGCGCGGGCTGCTCAGCCGGGCCGGAGTACCCGAAACGGCGCTCGCCTGCCCGGCCGCCTGGCCGATCGACTCCGCCGCGCGGGACGCCCTGGTGCGACTCGGAGCCGGCAAGGCTCCGGTATACATGGAATGCTCGGGCAAGCACGCGGCGATGCTCGTCGCCTGCCAGCAGAACGGCTGGGCGATCGAGGGTTATCTGCAGCCGGAACATCCGCTGCAAAAACGCATTCTCGACGTGCTCGAACGGTTCACCGGCGAACGTCCGCTGGTCTCGGGCATTGATGGCTGCGGCGCGCCCGTGCACGCCATTTCGCTTACCGGCCTGGCCCGCGGCATCGCCCGCATCGCCACGAGCAAGTCCAACTCGCCGTTTGCGATCTACCGTGAGGCCGGTTTTCTGGCCGAAGCGGTGCGTGCCAACGGGTGGGTCGTGGCCGGCCCCGGGCACTCCGACAGCATCGTCATCGACCGGCTCGGCCTGTTCGTGAAGGGCGGTGCCGAGGGCATCATGGTGGCCGCCGCCGAAAACGGCACCACCGTGGCGCTGAAGATTCTGGACGGTAACCTGCGCGCCGCAGCGGCCGTCGCCGTAGGTCTGCTCGCCGACTCCGGTGCCATCAAACGAGCGGATGTAGATGAGTTACTGCCCGAGCTCGGACTCACCGTGACCGGCGGTGGCCGGCCGGTCGGGGAAATTCGCGCCAGCTACGTCTGACCGGGTTCGGAACGGTCGGGCGCAATCACGTTGAGGGCGCCCGGCCCGACGTCGCCGGGGATCCCCAGCTGACACGCAAAGTCATTGCCCCGACCGACCGGGACCACGCCCAGGCCGCCGACCACCGAGCTGCCGCCGCCGAACGGAACCAGGACTATTCGATGCTGCGAGCACAGCGTGATGATCTCGACCACCTGCTCGTGACTGCCCGCAGTCACGATGGCGTCCGGGGCAGCGTGCCCGTCTCCGGAGCGCAGCCGAATCAGATCGGGGGTGGACTTGCCGCCGGTGTTCCATACCCGAGCCTCAGCATCGATCGTCACGTTGCTGGCGCCGACGATGTCGAGCAGAGCTGGGAGGAAACCTCCGCGCAGATCGCTGCCCGGCAGGCGCACCCCGCAGGGATTCCGGCCGCGAGCGCGAACTGGCCGAAGCGGCTGACGGCCGGGTCATCGACCTGCTCGTCGTCGGCCTCGGCGTCACCGGGGCCGGGGTGGCCCTCGATGCGGCGACGCGTGGGCTCACCGTCGTGGCCGTCGACGCGCACGACCTGGCCTTCGGCACGTCACGGTGGAGTTCCAAGCTGGAGCACAGGGGGCTGCGCTACCTCGCCAACGGCCAGCTCCGGGTGGCCAGGGAATGCGCCGTCGAACGCGGCATCCTGCTGACCCGCACGGCGCCGCACTCGGTGCATCCACTCCCGATGGTGTTACCGCTCGGCCCGATGGTAGCGCCGGAGCAGGGTGCCATCGGGGCGGTCGGCCTGCGACTGGGTGATGCACTCCGAGTGGGAGCGCACACGCCGCGCGGCGCGCTGCCCGCACCGCGCCGGCTGTCCCCGGCCGAGGCGCTCGAGCTGGCGCCGGAGCTCCACCGCCAAGGCCTGCGCCCTCGCGACTAGCTGGGCCTGGCCAGGCGCCGCGCCTTGGCCGCTCCCGTCACCTGCACCGTCACGACCACGACGATGGCAATGATGAACACGGCCGAGGCGAGCACGTTGGCCTCAGCCGGGATGCCGCGGGCCGCCGAAATGTAGATGTATTTCGGAAAGGTCGACACCGCGCCGGAGTTGAAGTTCGTGATGATGAAGTCATCGAAGGACAGGGCGAACGACAGCAGAGCGGCCGCGAGAATACCCGGCAGCAGCAGCGGAAAGGTGATGCGGGCGAACACCTGCGCGGCCGAACCGTAGAGGTCGCGACCGGCCTCTTCGAGCGCCGGGTCGAGGCTCGCAACCCGGGCCTTGACCGTGACCACCACGAAACTGATGCAGAACATGGTGTGCGCGAGAATGATCGTCAGCATGTCCTTCGGCACCCCGACCGACAAGAACTGTGCGGCCAGTCCGGCACCGAGCACGACCTCCGGGGTCGCCATCGGCAGAAACAGCAGCAAGCTGGTCTGGGATCGAAACTTGAACCGGTAGCGCACGATGGCGATCGCGATCATGGTGCCGAGCGTGGTCGCAACGATGGTGGCGATAGCCCCGATGAACAGGCTATTGCCGAAGGCCTGGCAGACGGCTCCGTTCTGCACATTGCAGACGTTCAGCCACTTGTCGAAGGTGAAGCCTTGCCAGGTGATGTTCGACTTGAGCGAGTCGTTGAAGGAATAGACGAAGGTGTACCCGATCGGAATCATCAGGAACAGCAGAGCCAGGGCGCTGTAAACGGGCAGCAACCATTTGCCGAGGGAGACTTTCACAGCAGCTCCTCCGTTCCGGATCGTTTGACGTAGATGCTTACGATCACCAGGATCACGGTCATCAGAATGATCGACAGGGCCGCAGCGGCTGGAAAGTTCTGCAGCACCAGAAAGTTGGCTTCGATCACGTTACCCATCATCTGGGTGCCGGTACCGCCGAGAAAGTCCCGGCTGGCGTTGATATAGTCGCCCGCCGCCGGAATGAAGGTGAGCAGCGTGCCCGCGACGATACCGGGCATCGACAGCGGGATGGTGACCTTGCGGAACACGTGGAACGGGCTCGCGTACAGGTCGCTGCCGGCCTCAAGGTAGCGCACGTCAAGCCGCTCCAGGGTCGTGTAGAGCGGCAGGGTCATGAACGGGATGAAGTTGTAGGTGAGACCGAAGATCACCGAGAACGCGGTGCCGGTCACGTGCGCTTCCGGCGCCAGCAGCGACAGGGCCTTGAGCGACTGAACCACGAAGGACTCGTCCGAGAACAGCTGCTTCCAGGCCAGGGTGCGCAGCAGAAAGCTGATAAAGAACGGCGCGATCACGAGAACGAGCATGAGGCTCTGCAGCAGCGGCCATCTTCGCGCCTTGACCCCGATGAAGTAGGCCAGCGGGTAGCTGATCAGAAGCGCGAAGAACGTCGCCGCGAGCGCGTAACTGAACGAACGCACAATGTGCGGCCAGTAGGTCGTGACCACTTCGACGTAGTTCTGCCAGCGGAAGGCGTAATCGTACTGACCAATATCACCGAACTCCCGCGGCGCCTGGAACGAGGTCAGCAGCAGCGACACCAGCGGGGTGAGAAAGAACAGCACCAGATAGAGGATGCCCGGCAGCAGCAGAAACAAGGCTACCGGGCTGCGGCGCCTGGCGGCCGGATCGGCGGACGGCGCGGTCGTGGATGAGAATGCGGCAAAGGCCATCTCAGGCCTCCTCGAGCTCCGTGAGCAGCGATGACCGACGCTGCTGGGCGATTGTCTTGGTGTCGAGGTCGGCTTCGAATCTCGGACTCTGGGCGGGATCGTCGTCGAGACCGAAGCCGTGGTCGACGTTCCAGCTGAGCCAACAGGTGGCACCGACGTGCGCGGCCGGGCCGAAAGCCATGTTCTGGGCAAATACCACCAGGGTGCCGACACCCGGCACATCGACCAGGTACTGCGTGCTGACCCCGCTGAACGACACATCGATGACCCGACCGGGGCCCATCACGTTGCGGCCGGGGTCCTGGAGCGGTGCTTCAGCGTGCAGGGTGAGTTTCTCGGGACGCACTCCGATGGTGACTTCGCCCGACACTCGGTGCGCTCGCTCCAGCGGCACCACGATCTTCTGCCCGGAGACGTCGACGGCGATGGCGGTACTCGTGGTGCCAACGACCGGACCTGTGAACAGGTTGGACTGACCGAGAAAGTTAGCGACGAACGCGGTCTTGGGCAGTTCGTAGAGCTGCTGCGGCTCACCCATCTGCTCGATTCGGCCCTTGTTCATGACCGCGATGGTGTCGGCCATGGTCATGGCCTCCTCCTGGTCGTGGGTCACGTGCAGAAAGGTCAGGCCAACCTCTTCCTGGATGGTTTTCAACTCGAGCTGCATCTGACGCCTCAGTTTGAGATCGAGGGCGCCGAGCGGCTCATCGAGCAGGAGCAGGGCCGGCCGGTTGACGATCGCGCGGGCCAGCGCCACGCGCTGCTGCTGCCCGCCGGACAGCTGCTGCGGTTTACGGTGGGCGAGGTGGTCGAGCTCCACCAGGAGCAGCGCCTCGTGCGCCTTGGCCACGGGGCGTTCGATTTTGCGTCGGCGCAGCCCGAAGGCGACGTTCTCCAGCACGGTCATGTGCGGAAACAGCGCATAGCTCTGGAACACGGTGTTAACCGGACGCTGGAAGGATTTCTGATTCGTCACATCCGTTCCACCGATCAGGATGCGGCCGCTGGTCGGTTCTTCCAGTCCGGCGACGAGGCGGAGGGTCGTCGTTTTTCCGCAGCCGGAGGGGCCCAGCAGCGCGAAGAACGATCCGGCCGGAATGGTGAGGTTGAGATTTTCAATGGCGGTGAACCCGGGGAAACGTTTTTCAATGCCGACCAGTTCCAGGTCAGCACCACGATCGGCGAACGCACCGACGGCCATCAGGCTGCGCCCAGCAGGATCGCTTGGAACTGGGCGTTGAACGTCTGCTCTTCGGTGCCGTCGAGACCGCGGAAAACGTAGGCGTTGGCGAGGGTGGCATCGTCGGGAAAGATCAGCGGGTCTTCAGCCAACGCCGGGTCGATGGCCATCATGGCTTCCTTGGCACCGGCGACCGGGGTGATGTAGTTGACGTAGGCGGCGACCTCGGCGGCAACGGCCGGGTCGTAGTAGTAGTTGATCAGCTGTTCCACGCTCTTTTTGGCGGGCGAGCCGATCGGCACAACGAAGTTGTCATTCCAGAGGGTGCCACCTTTCTCAGGAACGATGAAGCCCCATTTGTCGCCGTTTTCGGCGTTAAGCTGCACGATGTCGCCGGACCAGACGATGGCGGCGAGGGTGTCTTCGTTGGCGAGGTCTTCCTTGTAAGAGTTGCCCTTGATGTTTCGGATCTGACCGTCGGCGACCTGCTTCTTGAATTCGTCGATGGCCGCGGTGAACTCGTCTTCGCCCCAGTCGCCGGAGATGTCGACGCCCTGGTCGAGCATGATCAGGCCCATCGTGTCGCGCATTTCGGAGAGCACACCGACGCGCCCCTTCAGGTCGGGAGCCCACAGGTCTTCGACCGATTTGAGTCCCTGGGGATACTTCTCCTTGTTCCAAGCCAGGCCTGCGAAGCCACCCTGCCACGGCACACTCATGGCCCGCCCCGGGTCGAAGTCGACGTCCTGCAGCGACGGCAGCAGATTGGCCAGGTTGGGAATGTTGGCGTGATCGAGTTCCTGGGTGTAGCCGAATCGGATCATGCGGCTGACCATCCAGTCGGTCAGGCAGGCGACATCGGCACCGATGTCCTGGCCGAGGGCGAGCTGGTCCTTGACTTTGCCGTAGTAGGAGTTGTTGTCGTCGACGGCCTCGGTGTACTTGACCGAGATGCCGGTCTGCGCCTTGAACGCCGCAAGCGTTGGGTAGCTGCCGGCGTCGTCCACATCAATGTAGAGCGCCCAGTTATCCCAGCGGATGGACTTGTCGGTGGCCGAGGTGTCGGCCGCGGCGGTGGGTTTGGCCGTGGCGCCGGAGGAACACGCGGCGAGCGCGAACGCGGTGGCACCGGCCCCGGCCCCGGCCAGCAGCGTTCGACGACCCAGTTGCGAGTTCTGCGCCTGACGAATGAGCTGGCGGATCATGGGATCAGCGGGCAGCGGCTTGGACTTCATCTGGTTCTCCTAGCATTTTGGGCACGCGCACGGTCAAGGCTCACGACGTTGCGAGTTGGTCGATAGTTGCACATATCGGCGGTAATTACACCTAAAAGTGTTCAAAACATTGATTTTGGAACCGATTTGTCACGAAATCAGCACATACTTGCAATATTCGCCCGCGAAATCGTCGGTTCACCGAGACTAGGGTGGTGGCCAGGAGCGAGAGAGGAACACCATGAGAATCGCAGTTCCCACCGAGATCAAGAATAATGAATTTCGGGTCGCGATCACCCCGGCGGGGGTGCACGACCTGGTGTCGCACGGTCACGAAGTGATGGTTCAGGCCGGTGCCGGGGTGGGGTCCTCGATCCGCGATGAGCAGTATCGCTCGGCCGGTGCGACGATTCTGCCGGACGCCGCGAGCGTCTGGGCGGCCGCCGACCTCCTGCTCAAGGTGAAAGAACCGGTAGCGAGCGAATACGGCTATTTTCGGGCCGATCTGGTGCTGTTCACCTACCTGCACCTCGCCGCCGAACCCGACCTGACGCGGGCCCTGCTCGCGAGTCAGGTCACCGCGATCGCCTACGAAACTGTGCAGTTGCCCTCCCGCGCGCTTCCGCTGCTCGCGCCCATGAGCGAGGTCGCCGGTCGACTCGCACCCATTGTGGGTGCCAATGCCATGCTCAAACCGAACGGTGGCCCCGGCCTGCTGGTGCCAGGGGTTCCCGGCACGCATCCGGCCAAGATCGCCGTGCTGGGCGGCGGTGTCGCCGGGACCGCTGCGATGCAGGTGTCGCTCGGCCTCGGCGCGGAGGTGACCGTGCTCGATACGAATCTGTTTCGGCTGCGTGAGATCGACGCCCTGCACTTCGGCCGGGTCAAGACCATCGCCTCGAACAGCTTCGAGATCGACAAAGCTGTCATGGAGGCCGATATGGTGATCGGTTCGGTGCTCATTCCCGGCGCGAAGGCACCCAAGCTGGTCAGCAACGAGCTGGTGTCACGCATGAAATCGGGCAGCGTGCTCGTGGACATCGCCGTTGACCAGGGCGGCTGCTTTGCCGACAGCCATCCGACCACTCACGCCGACCCCACCTTCACCGTGCACCGATCCCTGTTCTACTGTGTCGCCAATATGCCCGGCGCTGTGCCGCACACCTCGACCTATGCCCTGACGAATGCGACGCTGCCGTATGTGCGGGCCCTCGCGACGCTCGGTTGGCTGAACGCGCTGCGCGCCGATGCCGCGCTGGCGCAGGGACTCAACGTGTTCGGCGGCCGCCTGATCAGCGCCCCGGTCGCGCTCGCCCACGGAATGACGCACCGGCCGCTCGCCGAGGTGCTCCTCTAGCTGCTCACTTGGCCGCCGTCCGGTTCTGGCAGGATCGCCCGGGTCAGGTCACCGTCGGGGTGCAGCACCCACACTCGTCCGCGCCCGGGAGCCAGCGGCGGCGGCAACTGACGGCTGTGGCTGACCATCCGAAAATCCGACAAGCCGCACCGATCGAAGACGATGCTGGCCCGGCTGCCGGCAGTCTGACCACGCAGCCGGGTCAGCAGGGTCCAGTGCGCCTGCCACGTTTCGGCGTCACCGACGACGACCAGCCGGCCGGGGGCATCCGTTTGACCGGTTTCGACGCTGATCAGGGCGGATGCTGCCGGCGCGGTCGTTCCCGCCAACTCCACCACCGGCACCCCCAGCACAGCGCGCAGTCGCGCGGCGGTGCGCGCCGGAGATGACGATACGACGAGCAGCGGGCCGTGTTCGGGCAGCTGTGCGGTCGACCGGGCGAGCGGGGTGAGCTGCAACGGCAACGGCGCCAGCAGTTGCACGCGGGTGTTGTGCCAGACTCCCCCGCCGGCCGGCAGGGTGGCGTGGTAGTTGGCCGACAATCCGCCCGCGGCGAGGTGATCCTGCACGCTGGGGAGCTTGAGCAGCAGTGTGCTCGGGCAGAGTGAGGCGAGTCCGGGAACCGTGCTGGTCAGCCGCTGCACGGCGACGACGAGGTGCACGCCGGCGGCAGGGCCGTCGCGCAGCAACCCGGTGAGCAGATCGGCGGCGGCAAGTCGATGATCCGGCTGCCAGCGCGCCAAGACCGAATCGAAGTCATCGAGCAGCAACAGTCGCGGCAGCGCTGCGGTCTGCTGCCCGCTTTCTATGAGCGCGCTCACCCGTTCCAGTGCGTCCCAGGTCGCCTCGACATCAGCGCTCACTCGTTCCACGGCAACCGGGGCATCACCCGGACATTCGGCCACCCGAGCGAGGTGGCACAGCAGCGTGGACTTGCCCGAGCCGGACCCGCCCACGACGAGCAGGTGGCCATCGAGCTCGGGAACGTAGGCGAACACCCGGTACCGCTGACTGTCGGGTTCGTCCAGCAGACCGAGGGGGTAGCCGGGAGCCGGAGCACCCTCGCCGGCGATCCGGCGCAGATCGGCCTCGGTCACCAGCGTCGGAAGCGCATCCAGCCACGGGCGCCGCGGTGCGGTGCCGCCAGAGAAACGCGCCGCAATCTCCAGAATGTCGCTTTCTCCGGTGGAGGCGACCTGGCAGAGCACGGGCTCGGCGGTATCGGTGGCGATCACGCACCGGCCGGGTTGATTCGGATCCAAGGTGGCCGCAGCATCCGTTCCGACCAGGGCCTGGCTGTCAGCCCGGTTGTTGACCCGCAGAGACAGATGCAGACTGCAGTTGGCCATCAGGGCATCACGCACCACCCCGGCCGGTCGTTGAGTGCACAGAATCAGGTGCACTCCGAGCGACCGCCCGCGCGCAGCGATGTCGACGAACAGGGCGTGCAGCTCCGGAAAGGCCCCCAGCATGGTCGCGAATTCATCGACAACGATGACCAGCCGGGGCAGCGGATGCTCGAGTTCGGTCAGATCCCGCGCGCCAGCCGTGCTGAGTATCCGCTCTCGAAAGCGCAGTTCGGCCCCCAGACTGGCCAGGGCGCGGGCAGCAGTCTGGGAATCGAGGTCGGTGATGAGCCCGACGCAGTGCGGAAGCCTGCCGAGGGGCGCAAACGCGGCACCGCCCTTGAAGTCAACGAGTAAGAAATTCACCTGGTCGGCTGAATGGGCTGCGGCCAGGGACGCCACCCAGGTCGTCAGGAGCTCACTCTTGCCGCTGCCGGTCGTGCCGCCCACGATGGCGTGCGGTCCGGCTCGCACCAGATCGATGTGTACCGGCCCTGCGGGTCCGACTCCGATCACGCAACCCAGGCCGGTCGGGGTGACCGAGGACGGGTCGGCGGCGGCGGTTACGGCGAGCAGGTCGGTTAGGGTAACGCCGACCGGGATCGCCCCGGCTGAAGTGACGAGGCCGGCATCTCTTGCCTGCCGGGCGAGCGCCACCGCAAAGTCGGCGGCCGCGGCCCGGGTCAGCAGTTCCGGAAAGAAATCGATGGCCGGCGCCCGATTCGGCGATCGGATCAGCTGCGCTCGGCCGGGACCGATCACCCGCACGACGGTTCCGCAACCCGGCGGCAGATCGTCGAGCCGGGTTGCGACAGCGACCAACAGTCGCCCTTGGCCGAGATCGCGCGCGGTGCGGGCAGGCGTTCCCGCCGTCGCCTGATGCAGCACTATGCATCGAGCCGCTGGTGACACGTCGTCGTGTGGAAACGCGGCTGCCCACTCCCACCCGGGGCCGGGGTCCAGATCCAAGCCAACGTCGGTCGGCGGCAGCGCAAAGCACAGTTGTACGAGCACCGCCCGAGCCAGGGCTTCGGGAAGGGGCGCAGCACCCACGATGCCGAGTCCGTGCATCAGGTCGACGACGATCGGAGCGTCTTTGATGGTCGCGGCCCAGTCCCGAAGTTCTCGATGGTCGTTCGGGGAGGTCGCCCCGCCCAGCCGTATGCCACTCGGAGCCGGGCCACAGCCCAGGGTGACGAGCGTGGCATCCGTTTGCCTCCAGCGCGCGGCAGCGGCACGGCCGAGCACGATGTCCCTGGCCGAGGGAGTCTGCTGCCAGGCGGACTCCCTCCAGCGGGCCTGGCGTTCGGTGATCGCCAGCCGAAGCACCGTGACGGCCTCGGCCTGTGCGGCGGTTTCGGTCCGGCGGCGTTTGCGCCCGGTGCGCCGCGCGTCGACCATGCTGGCGACCGCGATGAGCGGGCTGAGTAGGGCGAAGATCAGCGCGAACGCTGACCCGGTGATCGACCAAATCAGGCCGGCGGCAGCCAGTGGCGCCACGGTGGCGAAAAGCGGAAATCCGGCCGGTGGCGGCGCGGTCGACGCTGGCGGCAGGCTGAGGTTCTCGTCAACGGTCGACACAGGACCATCAGAGCAGAGGATCAGCTTCACGTGGGCAGTGCGAGAGCCATCCGTGCGTAATCTGCGTCTGGGTCACCGGTGGAGGAGTGACCCGCCGCGGCTAACGGTTCAGGCGACGGTGAATGAGTGGTCGGCGATCTCGACTCGCGTGCCGCGCGGCAGCACGTAGCGTCGTCCCGGTTCGAGCGGCTCGGCCGTTTCGCCGGGCCGGCGAATGACGGTGCCATTGCCGGAGACCCGGTCGCTGACCCAGAATTCGCCGTCGTGCTGGCCGAACTCGAGGTGAGTCTTGGAGACCGAGCGGTCAGCATCCGCTACCCGAATGAGGTCGTCGAAGATCTCGTCGGGTTGAGGCAGGGGCTTGCGCCCGATTAGGCCCGACCCCTGCACGGACACTTTCCGACCGGTGCTGAAGGTCAAAACGAAGGTCGCGCTGCTCGGCAGCGTCGATGCTGCGGGGGGAACGTTCGTCACTGCGGCGACCGCGCGCACCGGCACGGGCACGAGTGCGGGAATCGGAACGGAGATGATCGTGGCCTTGTGCGGGAGGCGCGCGATGATGGTCGTGTCGTTCGGGCGCGGATCCCGGCGCTTGCGGGATTCCACGGTGGCCGATCGGGAGCTACCGCACTCGCCGCAGAACATGGCACCAACCGGCAGCCAGGCACCGCAAATCTGACACGTCACGACCGGCTCACTTAAACCTTCTTGACCACACTGGACTTGAGCTGCATGAAACCGAAACCGTCGACCTTGCAGTCGATGTCGTGGCCGTCGACCGGGTCGACCAAGCGAATGTTGCGCACCTTGGTGCCGACCTTGATCGACAGTGCCTGACCCTTGACCTTGAGGTCCTTGATGATCGACACGGTGTCGCCGTCCGTCAGGATGGTACCGAAGGCGTCCTTGACGACGGCTTCCTGCTCTTCTTCAACCGGTTCATTCGACCATTCGTGGGCGCAGAGCGGGCAAACCAGCAGGGCGCCCATCTCGTAGGACAGGTCGCTAGAGCATTCAGGGCACGGAGGCAGGGTCTCATTCACTCGTTCCATAATACGCGACTGCCCTGGGCCGACTATCGGCGACCGATCCGCACGCGCCACAGCCGCCCGGCGATGATGGCGGCAACGACCATGACCATCAGCGGAATGTAGGCAACGGCAGAGGAGGCTTCCCAGCCGATGCCGATTCCGGACTCACGATTGAAAGCCGATACCGGCAGCCCGAGGAAGTAGGACTCGGCCGACTCCGCTCCGCTGGAGATCAGGGCCGACAGCATGCCGGCCGTGTAAACGAAGGCTAGGGTCCACCAGAGCACCAGCAGGCCGGTGAACCAGTAGATTGCCCGATTCCAGGATGGCCGGTTGCCGCGGCCGTCTTCGGCGAAGCTTCGGGCCAGGGCGCGGGGTGAGCCAAGCGAGTCGAGCGCAGTGTCGATGCCGCGGATTGCGGCATCCGCTTTGATATTGTCGCGAATCTCCCGCAGAATCGATCGACGTTCGCGCAAGGACACGCGTTCTTCAAGCCAGAGGTCGAGCCGGAACAGGTAGGACTCCCGACGACGCCAGACTCCGAACGTGGATTGGGTCTCGGTGGTTTGGGTGTTCATTTCTGATCCTCTCGGAGTGGTTCTTCTGCGGGGGTGGCAGTCAGGCCGGTCTGCACGATGGCGATGAGGGCATGCCATCGTGCCGTCGCCAGCGCGAGAGTTGCATCCCCGGCCGGGCTAAGTGCGTAGTACTTGCGGGCCGGGCCAGCCGTGGACGCCACCAGGCGACTGGTGAGCGAGCCGTCCTGCTCGAGCCGCGACAACACCGGGTAGACCGTGCCGGTCGAGAGGTCGCTGAGCCCAATGTTCTGCAGCCGCACCACGAGTTCATAGCCGTACGACTCAGCCAGACGCAGTTGGCTCAGGATTAGCATGGGCAGCACCCCGCGCAAGGACTGCGCGTCTTGCGGCAAGGCCGGCGTGTTCGGTGTGGGCGTCATGACTACTACCCTAGGACTGGTAGTAGGCAATGCCTAATAGCGGTGCATGCCAGCAATGTACATGTGCAGGACGGATGTGTTTGCGGTCTTGCATGAGGTTGAGACCGAAGCCGAGGCCGCCGCGAAGCACGGTCAGTCACGCCGCTCAGCGGTCAGAACGGTGGCGGATTAGAGTCGTCGAGGTTCCAGTCGAGGTTCCAGTCGGTGTTCGAGGGGGTGTTCCAGGGGATGTTCCAGGGGTCGGGCGGTGGTGGGGCTGGTGGTTCGGGTGGCGCTGATGCCTGTGGAGCTGCCTGTTGTTGTTGCGGTGGGTTGATGCGGGTGGCGGGGTCGGTGGCGTAGTGTTTGCTGGCGGGGCTGGTCCAGTGGACGGTGCCGTCGGGGTCGGCGNTGATCGGCTTGGAGGTGTTGATCACCTCACGGCACAGCTCGTCTTTGAACTCCTGGGTGAAACGCCTGCGTGCTGCGGTCATGCTGATCTCTACTTTCAGTGAACCCTCACTTTAAGAGGGCCCACTGTCCGAGATATCCGCGGCAGGTCAGTGGCTTTCCAATCGGAGAAGTGCTTGAGGTTGTGGTGGGCGGGCGAGAGGGAGTGGAGGTTGGTGGCGGTGGTGGGGCCGCCGAATTGTTTATCTATGGTGTGGTCGAGGTCGGAGTGGCCGGCGGAGCGGTTGCAGCCGGGGAACCGGCAGGTTCCATCGCGTAGGCGCAGGTATTTCTTCAGCGCCGCCGGCACGCGGAACGGGGTGGAGCTGACGTCGAGGACGATGCCGGTGTGCGGGTGGGTGAGGACGCGCAGAAAACTCGTCGCGGTCCCAGCCAGCCGGCGGGCCGTCTCCGGATCGATTGGGCCGTACCCTTCGAGCTCGGCGGGTTCCTCGCTCTGACCCATCAGGGTGAGGACGGGGACGGTGATGTTGACGTTGGCGGTGAGGCCGGCGCCGAGGCCGCTGCCGGTGACGCCCTGCTGGAGCAGGTCAATGGCGACGTCGGCGCGGAGTTGGCTGAGGGTGCGGGGCTCATCGGGGCCCTGCAGACTGATCGCAGCATCGGTGACGCGGGTATAGATACTCTGCACGTCGTCGCCGGCCGCCCGCAACCAGAGGGTCGCCATGCCGTCCTTGTCGGGGAAGAACTGCACCCGGCGATCGGCCAGGCACCGGGTGCGGCGAACGGTGATGCTGTCGGGGTGGAACCGCTCGCGGAGTTTGCGGGCTTTTCCATCGAACTGCGTCGCGGTGAGTTTGCGAGCGTGCGGCAGCAACACCGCCTCCAGCTCGGCGCGGGCGGGCTCGGAGACGGAATCGAGCTGGTCGAGCAGCCGCTGGGCGTGCCGCAGGGAGATCTCCCCGGTGCGGAGAGCATCGAGGGTCTCGGGCCGGGATTCGACCAGCACCCGGCTCTCCCGCAACAGGCCAGACGCGGTGCCGGCCGGGATGCGCAGCGCACAGGCCATTTCGGCGACCAGGCCCTGCTGAGCGGCGAAGGTCGCATCCCAGTCGTGCTCATGCTGCGGACCGGCCTGCGGGCGGCCGGTCTCGGCACTGTTGGTGGTGTAATCCCACGCCTCAGTCAGGACCTCAGCCTTACTCGCCTGCGCCCACGCGATCACCTTCTCCAGGTAGAGCACCCGGTCGACGAACTGCGCCTGGTGCCGCTGGAACGGACTCAGCACATCCGCGGGGCTGTCGTCTTCCGGGTCGGGTTGTCCAGAGTTATCGGCGCCAGCAGAGAACTCACCAGCGGCGCCTTCGGCCGGGAGGGAATCGTCGGCGAGGAAATCGTCCGGGAGAAAATTGTCCGCGAGGTAATTCGTATAGAGGAACTCTTCGCGGAGGTCCTCATCGAAGAGGTGCTCGGGCGGCACCGCGGCGAACACCTCGGTCAGATCGAGGTCGGCCGGAATGGGCGGGCCGTCAATCAACTCCGGGCGGTCAATCGCCAGGCTCACCGGTGCCGGGCTCACTGATGCCGGGTTGACTGGTTCCGGATCGACCGGGTCGGTGACCTCGTACAGGGCGCAGTCTCCGAGCCCCTCGGCCAGTTGGAGCCGCCAATCAGCCTGACACTGCGCCCAGAACACCTCGAACTCGGCACGCTCTTCGGGTGTGGACGGCGGGTAGCCGTGAGCCGCGAAGAACGGATCGACACGGCCCGGCTGGGGAGTATCGCCGCTCTGGCTCATAGAAGAAGGATACCAAAACCATGCACCAGAGTCGAGAGATTCTCAAATATGTTTGAATTTCTGTGCGAATATGCATTCGGGCAGACCGCGCGTTGTCGAGACCGGCTCAGGCCAGTCCACGGCGGTCTCGGCAAGCTCGACCAACGGAAACGGGTGGGTCTCGCAGGTAGCCAGCACCCCGACTACGTGCAGCTAGCGTCCAGCGAGGGCAGTGGACGGCGAGTGCACCCCTATTCGACCCCGTCCGGGGTATTGCCATTCGGTCAGGACCACACGCACCCTTCGGGCTCAAACAAGTGGGGGGGACACCGTGGCCAATCGCAAGGTGACCTAGTCCGACATGACGGATGCCGCTGGTCGACTCAGTTGCGGCAAGGAAGACCTCATCACCAAGCTGACCGAGCTGCAGACGCTCGTGAACAACCTGGTCGGTTCCCGCTTCGTGACGGACTCAGCTTCGGATGCTTTCCAGACCGCGTATGACTCGTTCACGCAGGGCACGACCCGTCGCGGTCGACGGCCTCGACGGCATGAGTCAGTTCTTCACCGCCGACGCACGCGGCAACGCGGACACCGAGCTCGGCAACGCTATCCGCGGCTAGCGCCCGGTCAAGCCTTCCGTGGCCCCCACCGCGCTCACATTTTGCACCCCCATTGTGGGGGTGTACCATGTCCCCTTGTGGGTGTCGGGATCGGGCGCCGTGGTTAAGCTTGAACCTTAGACCAGCACAAGGTTGCACGACAGAAACAACGCAGGTCGGGGGGAGCAATGGGCAGGCGACTTCCCTCTGTTCCGCCCGTTTTGTCGGGATACAGCTACGTGCGCCCGCTCGGCACCGGCGGATTCGCCGACGTCTTTCTGTTCGAACAGAACATGCCGCGCCGCTCCGTGGCCGTCAAAGTGCTGCTGCGGGACATCGTCGACGATGACGTATTGCGCTCATTCAATGCCGAAGCCGATGTCATGGCCAGGCTCAGCTCGCATCCGTCTATTCTCACCGTCTACAACGCGAGCATCTCGGCCGACGGCCGCCCCTATCTCGTGATGGAATTCTGCCCTGGCTCATACTCCTCGCGTGAGCGCGCTGCGCCGCTGCGCCTGGCGACGGTGCTGGGCGTCGCGGTCAAAATCGCCTGCGCCCTCGAAACCGCACACCGCTCCAAGGTGCTGCACCGAGACATCAAACCGTCCAACATTCTCACCACGACCTTCGGCGGTCCGGTGCTCGGTGACTTCGGTATCGCCGCTTCCCTGGCTGGCGGCGGCCCGGGCGAACTGTTCGCCATGTCGCTGCCGTGGAGCGCCCCAGAAGTTGTCGACGAACGCACGACCGGTACCGTCGCCACCGAAGTCTGGTCGTTCGGCGCCACCCTCTACTCGCTACTGGCCGATCGGGCCCCGTTCGACCTGCCCGCCGGATCCGCCGGATCCCGCGCACAGCTGAAACAACGCATCAGCCGGGCCAAATACACGAGCATCGGGCGAGCGGATGTTCCCCCCGCCCTCGAAACCATCCTCGCCCGCATGATGAGTCGCGACCCGGCCAGCCGCCAAGCGAGCCTGCTCGAGTGCGCCCACGATCTGCAGCGGGTGCAACGCGACCTGGGGCTGCCGATCACGGCGCTCGAAGTGGCGGACGAAGCGTGGGCATCCGCTGGCGTGCCCGTCGATTTCAACAACCTGGAGGCGCGTGGCCCGGTCGTCTCCGACGTGGTCATCGCGTCGCTGCGCCCCGGCCGGGGCACCCGTCGCCCGGCCTCACAAACGCGGGAGGGCACGCTGACCGACGTCGACGTCGACGGCCCCCGCCGAACGCGCCTGCGCCCGGTGGCCCTCGCCCTGCTGCTGGTCGGGGCGGTCGTCGTCGGTGGTGGCGCGATGTTCGGCGCCCTGTTTCTCGTTGGGCTGATCTAGTGGCCGGGCCGCGTACCCGCCGCCGATTCCCGGTGATATCGAAGAAGCGTCGCGGCATGATTCGCATTATGGCGGTGGCCGCGATTGGTGCGTTGCTGGCCACGGTGGCCATAGTCGTCGACGGTTTCGACGTGAAGCAGACTCCGGTGCACGCGAGCTCGATCTGGGCGCTGCAGAGCGGCGACGGCAACCGGTACGCCCGCATCAACACCGACCTGCTCGAACTGGACACCGTGAAAACCGTGCCGGCGCCGAGCGAATTGGTGCAGACCGACGCGACCGTGCTGCTCTACGCGCAGAACAACGAAAAAGTCGTCGACGTGAGCCTCGCCGCGCCAATCGACCTCGGCGACGACGCCGCCGACTACGACGTGACCCCGGCCGGTACCCGCACCGTCGTCTCATCGGGGGCCTGGGTCGGCTACCTCACGAGCACCGGAGCGGTGTTCGCCGGGGCGGTCGGCGCGGCCGAGTCCCCGCGCCCGGTCAACCCCTACGCCGACGACGAGGTCATCGAGGGCGAAACCGCCCGCTTCTACGTCTCCGACGCCGTCGCGATCACCCCCGCCGGCGTGCTCTACAGCTACTCCAGCGCGGCCAACAGCGTGCTGCGCTATTCCATAGTGGACGACGAAATTCTGGGTGATGACACCGTCACCGACGGTCCGACCGAGCCAGGCACGCAACTGAGCGTCGTAGGCGATACCTGGGCGCTGCTCAGCATGGCCGGCGACGAACTCTGGCTGGCCGGCCAGGACGAACCGGTCGAGACGAATCTGAGCGAGCTGGCCGTGCTGCAGCGCCCGAGCAGCACCGACGACCTGCGCGGTTCCGACGGCGTGCTCGTGGCCGACCAGACCGGCCTGGTCTCCTTTGCGCTGGCTGACGGTGCCCGCACCGAACTGGTCGGCGATTTTGAGACTGTGCTCGGCGCCCCGGCCGTACCGACCCCTTTTAATGGCGAGCGCTACGCGGCCTGGCTGCCGTCCTCCGGCGCCGGCGGCACCCTGTTCAGCGAAAGCGCCGGCGAAACGACGCTCAGCTACGGCACGGCCACACCGAACGGGGACGCAGCCCCCGCGTTTCGGTCCAACGACTCCCTCATGATTCTCAACGACTCCCGGAGCGGATGGGTGTGGACCGTTCCGGACGGCGCCCTGGTCAAGAGTTCCCAGGACTGGACCCTCGCCGCGGCTGAAAAACCGCAGCGCCAGGACGACGTGGAGGAAGCCTCTGAGGTTGTCGAGCCCAAGGCTCCCGTGGCGGTTGCCGATGCCTTCGGGGTGCGCAGCGACCAACTCGCCCTGCTTCCCGTGCTGCTCAACGACCACGACGCCAACGACGACGTGCTCACCGTGCTGCCAGCCTCGGTGACCGGGCTTGACCCTTCCTGGGGCACCGTCAGCGTCACCGACTCGAACCAGGCCATCGCAGTGCAGGTCGCCGCCGGCGCTCGCGGCTCGGCCACGTTCAGCTACGCCGTCACCGACGGTTCCCGCGTAGACGGACTCAACTCGCCGGCCACGACGGTCACCCTGACCGTGCACGGCGACGACGTGAATGCCGCGCCGGTATGGTGCGGCACCGAGGGCTGCCTGCAAGACTGGCCGAGCCCCGAGGTGCAACCCGGCGGTACGGTCACCGTTCCGGTGCTGCCCGGCTGGGTCGATCCCGACGGGGATCCGATTTTCGTCGCATCCGTTGTAAACACGACCGACGTCGGCTCGGTCAGCGTGACGCCGGCCGGGGTGCTCGTCTACAAGCACCCCAACGCGGCCGACCAGACCGCGCAATCGGCAACCATTCTGGTGAGCGTCTCCGACATTCACGGCGCCACGGCCGAGAAGGTGCTCACGATCGCGGTCACGCCGACCCCGCAGCTCACGGCCCTACCGTTCGCACTGCTCGCCTCGGTGAACGAACGCCTCACGGTCAGCCCGGCCGAGTACGTCTCCGGAGCAGCCGGCCTGTACCGCATCAATTCGGCGACCACCCCGACCAGCTCCGAGGGATCCACGGTCGGCGTCACCGCCAACGGAACCTCCTTCGACTTCGTCGCCACTATGCCAGGCAACTACACGGTCAGTCTCACCATCGCCGACGACGCCAGCGAAGTCGTCTCTTTCGTGCGCATTTCGGTGGTGTCAGCGGATGCGCAGGCACTCACCACCTCCCCGGTGACCGTTTTCGTGCGGCCCAAGGCGGACACGAGCGTCGACGTCTTCACCGCCGTCTCCAACCCGGCCGGGCGGGTGCTGCTGCTCGGCGAAGCCATCCCCGAGACCGTGTTCGGGGCGTCGCTCAGCGTCGACGTGGTCGGCCAGAACGTGTTGCGCGTGCGCGGCTCGACCGCCGACGAACGGCCGGGCAAACTCGGCACCGTGCGCTACACCGTCTCTGACGGCACCGAAAACCCGCTGTACACCGTGCGCGGCGAGGCCACCGTCTACCTGCTTCCGGCGTCAGTGCCGCAGGCACCGATCGCCAGGAACGACAGCGTGTCGGTGCGGGTCGGCGCGCAGATTGACATTCCCGTGCTCGCCAACGACGTCGCGCCCGACGGCAATATCGTGATGCTCAACGCCGAATCGGTGCAGAACAGAAGCGATCGGGGTCTCGCCTTCGCGGCCGGTGTCGAGCTGCGCTACCTCGCGCCGGACCAGCCGGGCAGCTATGAACTCGGCTACAGCGTCTATGTCGCCGGCGCCCCCGAATTGATCGACTCGGCCGTCGTCTCGATCGAGGTGCTCGCCGAGGGCGACAACACCGCCCCACAGCCGCACACCCTCTACGGCCGCGTGCTGTCGGGGGAGAGCATTGAGATTCCGTTCGACAGCTTCGGCCTCGACGCGGACGGCGACACCGTCGTGCTCGACCGGGTACTGACCCAACCGGCGCGCGGAACCGCCGGGGTCAACGCCACCGGCGACGCCATTGTCTATTCGAGCCCGCTCGACTACCACGGCGCCATCGAATTCCAATACCGGGTGCGCGATGCCAGCGGAGCCACCGGCATCGCCCTGGTACGCATCGGTGTGCTCGACCAGCGCTCCAACCCGAGCCCGATCACGTTCAGTGACTACGTCGAGGTGCAGGTCGGTGCCGACAACCTGGTGATCGTGCGCCCGGCCGCCAACGACGTGGAACCCGGCGGCGGTCGACTCACCCTGACCGGCGTCACGCCCGACGCCACGGCCGGCTCGCTCGAATACGATGCCCTGCAGCAGCGCATCGGGCAGGTCACCGACAGCCAGGTGGTCTTCACCGCCGGCGACGACCCCGGACTGCTCACCTTCGTCTACTCCGTCGCCAACGAGAACGAAGACGTCGGCCAGGGCCTCATCGTTGTGAAGGTGGTGCGCGCCTCCGTTCCTGACTTTCCCATCGTCATTGACACGACCGTCGCGCTCGACGACCGCGACTCGTTCCCGACAGGCATCGACGTCGTGACCGGCAAAGTCTCCTGGAACTCCGGCGACGTCGGGGGCCTGACCCTCGCACTGTGGGGCGACCACCCCGGCCTCACGGTCTCCGGCTGGAAGATCAGCGGCGAGGTCCCCGACGAAGGCCTCCTCGCCCCGTTCTCCCTCACCGGGCTGAACTTTCAGGGTGTCGAAGTCACCACCTACGGGTTCCTGCGCATCCCAGCAGCGGATGCCATCATCCTCGCGCTCAAAAAGGGCAACGTGGAGCAGAACGTTCGGGAAGACGCCTCCGTCAGCTTCGACCTGGCCAGCCTGGTGTCGATTCCGGCCGGGACCGAGCTGCAACTGGAGCGGTCGGGCATCCGTTCATCGGGCGAACGCGCAAACGCGCGGTGTACCTTCGACGCCGGCACCCGCGTCACCTATCGGGCCGGATCCGATGCCCCCTGGAGCGACTCGTGCACCGTGCCGGTGCGCATCGACGGCCAGGAGGATTACACCCAGCTGGTCGTGCCGATCGTCGTTGAACCGCTTGACCCGCAGCCGACCCTGCGCCCAGCGGCACTGACCCAAAGCCCGGGCGCCGACGACATTCGTTACGACCTCACCCACATGGTCGACTGGCAGGGTAAGGGAGCGGTACCGGCGCTGACCTTCGCGACCGAGATCGTCTCCGACCAGTTCACCGTGACGCAGGACGGTGCCATTCTCACGATCTCCGTCGCGGACAACGCCGTGGCCGGCCGTGAGGCGGCCGTGACGGTGAGCCTCGCCAGCCACCGTGACGCCGAGCCGGCCCTGCTCGCGCTCAAAGTCGGCCCGGCGCCGAGCGAGTTGCCCAAGGGCGGTACGGTGGCACGGACCTGTTCGCAGTCCTCCGGCTCGAGCTGCTCGATCGCCGTCGTCGGCGTGGCCGGCGAGGTCAACCTGTACCGCAACACGCCGCTCGTACTGGTGTCGGTCGCGGCGCCGAGTACCTGCGTCGGCGTCTCCTTCGCGGTGGAGAACACCCGCAGCGTGCGGGCCTCCTGGTCTGGTGATACCGCCGGCGGGGTCTGCGAGGCCAGTTTTGTGGTGCGCGACGCGCAGGGCAAGCTCAGCGCCGGCAGCCGCAACGGGTCGATCACGGTCGACCTGCAGGGGTACCCCAAGGTGCCGAACGCGGTCACCCAGATCGCCTACGGCGACGAGTCGATCACCCTGTCCGTCAGCCCCGGCGGCGCGAACTCCACCTACCCGAAGCTCACGGGATTCACCCTGTACCGCAATGGGGCTTCGGTCGGTCGCTGTGACGTTTCGGGCGACTGCGGTGTGATTCGAACGACCGAAAACGGTCTGAAGGACCGCTACGAGGCCAAGGCCGTGAACGCCGTCGGCGAATCTCGCAGTGCGGTCAGCGTCACGGCCTGGTCCTATGACACCCCCGGCATGGGAACGCTCACGGCTGAGCCGGTCTTCGACGAGGATGTGACGAGCGCCGGCACCGGTGCTGTGACCGTGACCATCGAAAACAATGACCGGTCCACCAATCGGTACAGCGTCAATGGGGTCGAACAACGAGTCGCTTCGCCCGGTCTCGGAACGACCGAGCTCACCCTCGCACTCGAGGTCGGCGACCAGAACATCACCGTGACCCCGCTGAGCCGCCACGAGCAGCCCGCCGGAACCGGCCCGACCGAGGAGACGACGTCGCAGACGGTGCTCGTGGCCGGGTCGCCCGCCATCACCAGTGCTGGCGTGCTGAGCTCGCAGAACCGGTCGATCACCGTGGCCCAGGCGCGCTTCGAGAAGAACTTCAGCACCCTGCCGGAAGAATTTCTCTACGTCGCCTCACTCACCGAGGGCGCGACCTGCCGACTCAGCGCGACCGGTCTGACCTCGGCCGGCGCCGCGGCCACTTCGAAAGACCGCGAAATCGACGGTCTGACCAAACACACGGAGTATTTCGTGACGGTCTGCTACTCCAACGGCTACGGGGTGGCCACAGCCGCTGCCGATTCGATCACCACCTGGGAGCAGCCGCCCGCCCCGGGCAACGGGGAATACACCTACGGCCTGGCGGCGCCGGTTGACGGCCAGTACCTCATCACCGCTCCCACATCGTCGACGACCGCGCCGAGCGATTTCGTGGTCGACTTCGAAAACTTCGACGCAGTCAGGGGCTCGACGGTGTTCGGCGCCGACCCGCGTATTCGCGTGCGGTACTGCACCGAGGCCGATTCCACCCTGTGCAGCGATTGGTCGACGGTGGAAGCAGCCGACGCCGCGCGCGCCTGGCAGGTCAGGTTCGCGGTGAACGGCCTCGACAACAGTGGCTGCGTCATCGGCGGCACGCTCGCCGTCGCGGTCGACGCAACGGACAGCGGCCTCGCCGAGGGCGTGGTCACCGCTGCGCAGTACGACGTCATCAACCCCAACGGTGGCCGAATGTGGGTGGACGGCGACCAGAATGTGCCCCTGGATGCCGCCCAGACCAGAAACGTGAACTGGACCCTGAGCTGGACCGCCCCCGAAACCTCGGGCCTGGAAATCGTCTCAGGTACCACGACGACCACCGCCGTCGCGTGCACCGCGGCGACCACCACAACACCGTGACAGCAATAAACCGTGACACTGAAAGAGCTACCCATGACAATCACCCCGGAGCAGTCCGAATGGTTCGCCGCGACCTTCACGGTGATGGTCGACAACGTTGAACGCGTCGTCCTCGGCAAGCGCCACGTGATCGAACTCGCCTTCACCGCGATGGTCAGCGAGGGCCACCTGCTGCTCGAAGACTACCCAGGCACCGGCAAGACCTCGCTGGCCCGCGCCATGTCACAGACCGTGCAGGGCGTCTCGACCCGAATTCAGTTCACGCCAGACCTGCTGCCCGGCGACGTGACCGGCATCACCGTGTACGACCAGAAGACCGGCGAGTTCGAGTTTCACAGCGGACCGATCTTCGCCAACGTCGTGCTCGCCGACGAGATCAACCGGGCCAGCCCGAAAACCCAGTCGGCGCTGCTCGAAGCGATGGAGGAGGGCAACGTCACCATCGACGGTGTCACCCGCTCCACCGGTGTGCCGTTTCTCGTCATCGCCACCCAGAACCCGATCGAGCACGCCGGCACGTACCGGCTGCCCGAAGCCCAGCTCGACCGCTTCATGATGAAGGCCTCGCTCGGCTACCCCGACCTCGCCGCGACCATTCGTATTCTCGAGGGCACCGCCGATGTGCGGCACGACCTCGCGCCGGTGATCACCCCGCAGGCGCTCGTGAGCATGAGCGACATCGCCCGCGGCGTCTTCGTGAACCCTCTTATCTACGACTACATCGGTCGCCTGGTCGAGGCGACCCGCAATGCTCGCCAGGTGCGTATGGGCGTCAGCGTGCGTGGCGCCCGTGCCATTACCAAGGCCGCGAAGACCTGGGCCGTCGCGCACGGCCGCAGCTTCGTCACCCCCGACGACGTGAAGGCGCTCGCCGAGCAGGTGCTCGCCCACCGGATGGTGCTCGACCCTGAGGCCGAGTTCGACGGCGTCACCGCGAGCGCCGTTATCGGCCAGATTCTGCTCGACGTGCTGCCGCCCAGTCGGAGCGACCTGGCGTGAGCTTTCACACCGAATCGCGGCGCTCCCAGACATCAAATCTGGCGCGCACCAGCACCCAGACCCGGTCTGCAACGCACACTCGGTATGCCACGACGCGCACGAATAGGTCAACGACGTTGACCCTCGTGGGCGCCGTCGTGCTCTGGATGCGGGCCGCGCGCGCTGTGCGAATCGGTGTGCGGGCATCCGTCGACTGGGTCGGCGAAACGGTCACGCCGGCCGGCTGGGTCGTGGTCACGGCCGCGATCGTGCTGCTGCCGCTCGGCCTGGCGTTGGGCTGGACCGAATTGATCGTGATCGGCTGGGTGGCGGTCGCCCTCATCCTCATGTCACTGCCGTTTCTGGCCGGTGGCCGCGCCTACAGCGTCGATTTCACGCTGCCGGTCGATCGGGTCGTGGCCGGTTCCGAAGTGCTCGGCACCCTCACCGTCACCAATATCTCCAAGCGGCTCGAACTGCCCGGTCGCGTCGACGTTCCAATCGGCCGGGGGCTAGCGGATGTCTACGTGCCGCTGCTGCGCGCCGGTCAGGTGCACGAGGAACACGTTCGCGTGCCCGCGTACCGCCGCGGCATCATCGATGTGGGCCCGGTCACGACCGTGCGCAGCGACCCGCTCGGCGTGCTCGGCCGCGAAGTGGCCTGGGCCGACGTGAATCGCCTGTTCGTGCACCCGGTGACCGTGTCGATTCCGAGCACGAGCGCCGGATTCGTGCGCGACCTCGAGGGCAACCCGACGAGTGACATCGTCGACTCCGATATCTCGTTTCACGCCATTCGGGAGTACGCGCCGGGCGACGGGCAGCGACACATCCACTGGAAGTCAACCGCCAAGACCGGCAAGCTCATGGTGCGCCAGTTCGAGGAGAGCCGGCGTTCGCGCCTAGCTATCGTGCTGAGCCTGAACCAGGCGGAATACGCTTCCGAGGACGAGTTCGAGATGGCGGTCAGCGCCACCGGTTCGCTCGGCGTGCGCGCGATTCGCGACGGTCGGGACCTGGCCGTCGTGGCGAGCGAGGAGATTCCCGATATCGTGCGCAGCAGCATCCGTTCGGTGCGGAGTTTGAGCGTCGTATCGACCCGCACCCTGCTCGACGACCTCACCGCGATTGAGACCAGTGCGCAGGCCATGAACGTTGAAGATGTCTGTCTGCTCGCGGCCCAGGTGGTGCCCGATATGTCGATCGCGTTCGTGGTGTGCGGCGGGGCCATGACCGCCCGGCGGCTGCAGGCGCTCACCCTCAAATTCGACGGCAACGTGCGGGTCGTTGCCGTTCTGTGCAACCCGAAAGCTCAGCCGAGCTTTCGCGACCTGGCCGGCACGAGCGTGCTGACCATCGGCGTGCTCGACGACTTTCGCTCCCTGCTGAGCCGGCGGGCCGCATGAGCGCGCCCGGTTTCCTGCCCTTGCGTCGGCCGCGTCGCGCACCCAGCCAGCGACGGTCCCTCGTGATCAACGCCCTGTTCGTGGTGCTGATGCTGCTGGTCGCCGTCTGGGCGGCCTGGCCGATCTACCAGGACAGCAGCTATCTGGTGATGGCGGCCGGAGCGATCGCGGCGGGCATACTGCTGGCCTGGCTTGCTCGCGCCCGCGGCTGGTCCTGGTTCAGCCTGCTGCTGGCCACCCTCGGCGTCTACCTGTTGCTCGGCGTTCCGCTCGCCGTGCCGTCGGCGCTATCCAGCGTCTCGGGTGCCCTCGGCGGCCTGCTCGACCTGGTCGCCGCCACGGTGTTCAGCTGGAAGGAACTCGTCACCATTTCGCTGCCGGTCGGGTCGTACCAGACCCTGCTGGTGCCGGCCTTCGTGCTGTTCCTCGGCGGCACGACAGCGTCCCTGACGCTCGCCTGGCGCGGCGGCCGACGCTACGCCCTCGCCGTTCCCCTGATCTTCGCCGTGCAACTGTTCGGGCTGGTGTTCGGGCCCGGCGCCGAGAGCGCACCGATGGTGCTGGCCGGGTACACCGTTCCGGCACCGCGGGAGAGCCTGATCGGACTGGCCGCACTGCTGCTCGGCTTCGGCTTTCTGGCCTGGCGCACCCACCTGGCCCGCAGCGAAGCCCTCAATTTGGCGGCCCGCACGACCGGGGTGCGCCGCACTCCTGGCGGCCTCGGCGGGCGGGTGCGCCGCGGCGCCCTCGCCTTCGGCGTGCTCGCACTCGCCGTCGCAGTGTCGCTCGGCGGGCTGTCGGCGGTAGCGTCGACTCCGGCCCGCGAGGTGCTGCGCAGCAGCATCGACCCCGCCGTCGAGCTGCGCGAGTACGTCAGCCCGCTGAGCCAATACCGCAGTTTCTTCAGCGCCGAGCGGTATGACGAAGAGCTATTCACGGTGACTTCTGTTGAGGGCGACCCGACGAGCCGGGTGCGCCTGGCCGTGCTCAGTCACTATGACGGCGAGGTCTTTCGGGTCGTCGATCCTATATCGGGCGTGAGCGATCAGGACACCGCGTTTGCCCGGGTGCCCCACAGCCGCGGCTCGGCCAGCGGCGGCCGGGCGACCGCGTTTGCGATCAGCGGGTATCAGGGCGTGTGGATGCCGGGGACCGACGCGCTGTCGAGCATCCGCTTTGCCGGCGAACGCGCGGCGGAACTTAGCGACGGGTTCTTCTACAACGCGGGGACGGCATCCGGTATTCAACTGAATGCCCTCGAAAGCGGCGACCGTTACACGATCATTGCCCCGAGCGAAGCGGATGCGACGGATCTGGCCGGTCTCGCCCGCCCGGCGGCTGCGTCCAGACTGATCGATGAGTCGCTGATTCCGGCGAGCCTCGCCGATTGGGTCACCGCGCAGGAGGTCAGCAGTGACGGTGCCGGACTGGCCGAACTCGTCAGCCGGCTGCGGGAGCGCGGCTATCTCAGCCACGCACTGACCACTCCAACGGCACAGTCCTGGACCGCTGACCTCGGTGATTACCAGTTTTCGCCGAGCCTGTCCGGCCACTCGGTCGCGCGCATCGATGCCCTGTTCACCGCCCTGCTGGAGAAGCAGAACAACACCACCTCGACCGAGAACTCCCAGCTGGTCGCCGCCGTCGGCGATGACGAACAATTCGCCGTGGCGACCGCGCTGCTGGCCCAGCACCTCGGGTTTGAATCCCGTGTAGTGCTGGGATTCAGCCTCGCGGCGGCCGACGCGGTAACTGGCGCACCCGGGGCCTGCGTCGAGGGTGTCTGCTCGGGCCAGAACCTTGCGGCCTGGGTCGAAGTGGCCGGAGTGGACGGCAGTTGGATCACCGTGGACGCGACCCCGCAGTTTCAGAACCCGCTCTCACCAATCGACGATGCCACCCGCGACCCGCAGTACAACACCGAGGTGCTGCCCGAGGGAGCTACCGAACGGCGGGCCCCCGAGGCCAACCCGACCAGTGGCGAAGACCAGCAGGAAGAAGAACCGGCCACCCGCACCGACCTGGCCTGGCTGTTCGCGGCCCTGAAGATCGGCGGCATCAGCCTCGCCGCCCTGCTCGTGGTGAGCACACCGTTCCTGGTCATTCTGGGCGCCAAGTTCAAGCGACGCCGGGACCGGGCGCGGGCGCCGGACGTGTCGGCGCGGTTCGCCGGCGGCTGGGACGAATACGTCGACGCCGCCGTCGACCGCGGCTTCGCCGACCAGGGCAGCATGACCCGGGTCGAGATCGCCCGGCACTACCAGTCGGCCGGCGGCAAGATGCTCGCGGCGCTTGCCGACCAGGCCGTGTTCGGCGAAGTGCCCCCGGTTGCCAGCGACAGTGACGCTTTCTGGGCGCTCGTCACCGCTGAGCGCGCCGGGCTGGCCGCGAGCGGCACCAGGCGCGACCGCTGGCTTGCCGCCCTCTCGCTGCGCTCCTTCTCTCGACTGGCGGATGCCGGCCGATCGCGCAGTTTTCAACACCACAGATTTCGACACCACAGCCACGGCACAGTTCGACTAGACGTCACCACAGTGCGCCCAAACCGGCGCTCCAGCAGCAGAATGGGGGAGCGACCGCGCACCAGCGGCCGCAAATCGTAAATGGATGAATCATCTGGAGCGGTCATCGCCGTCGTCGTGGTGCCCGTGCTACTTGGCCTCGGCCTGTATGTGTTTTCGTCGATCGCCCTCGGCAAGGTCTTCGTCAAGCTCGGCGAACAGGCCTGGAAGGCGTGGGTGCCGATCGTCAACATCATCACCCTGTTTGAGCTCGGTCGGTATCCGGCCCTGTGGGTCGTGGGATTGTTCATCCCGGTCGTCGATATCGGAGCCCTGATCGTCTTCATCCTGGCGGTCAACAACGTCAACCGACGGCTCGGCCACGGCGGCGGATTCACCCTGCTCTACCTGGTCGCCTTCCCCATCTGGGCCGGCGTGCTCGGATTCGGCAAGTCCGTCAACACCGGCTGGCTGCCGGTACCGGCCGCAACCGGGTATGTGCCGTTCACCCCGGTGCCGCCGCTGACGGGCCCGGCCGCGCCTGTCTCGTCGCCCGTTCCTGCGGTGTCGCCCGCGTCGCCGGTTCCCGCAGTGCCCGCAGCGCGCCCGGTGTCCCCGGCGTCCGCGCCGACCGTGGCCCCGGATCCCGTTCGTCAGGCCGCGGCACCGTCGCACGCGGCTGCAGTGCCCGCGCCGCTCGCTGCACCGATGCCGCCCGCGCCTGTGTCGCTGCCGCTGTCGGCCGCGCTGCCCACGCCCCCGCCTCCGGTCGTGCGTGGCCTGCCCACTGGGCCGCCACCGTTCTACGTGAGGTCGCCGCCGACGCCCCCGGCCGAGTCTCCGGCCAAGTCTCCGGCCGAGCCCCCGGCCGTCACGGCCCCGCCTGCCCCGCTGGCTCCGCCGGCCGCTCTTGCATCATTTGCTGCACCTCCAGCAGCGTCTGCACCAGCATCTGCACCACTCGTTGCGCCGCCGGTCGCCCCCGCCGCGCCCGCGCAACCGGCCGAAACGGATGCCCCACCCCTCGCCGCCCCGCCGGCCCACGCGGTCGCCACGACGAACGCGTGGGCCGGGCCGGCACCGGTCGTGCCCATACCGGTCGTCCCTGCACCAGTAGCTCCGCTGGCCTCAATCCCGGCCCCAAGCCCGGCCGCGAGCGCCACTGACCGCACCGAGACCGAGACCGAGACCGAGACCGAGACCGAGCTCGCGGAGGACGACGACTTCGACGAGACCATGATCGCCGTGCGCCGCATGAAACCATGGACGCTGGAAACCGAGCACGGCCTGAAAGTCTCGCTCACCAAACCGGTCGTGCTGCTCGGACGCAACCCTGCGCGTGGCAGCGCACATCCGGATGCGCAATTGGTTTTGCTGCAGGACCCCGGCAAGACCGTGTCGAAGACCCACGCCCGCCTCGATTTCGTTGACGGGGCCTGGGGCATTCGCGACCTGCAGTCGACCAACGGCATCGTGCTCATCGATGGCGCCGGCGACGAGAGCGAGCTCGATGCGGGCGCGAGCGCGTCGCTGACCGAGCGGTTTTTGCTGGGGGAGCTCGCGGCCCGCATCTACCTGGAGGCCTGAATATGACCCACCTCCAGCCAACCAGTGCCCAGGTCTCACTGCAGTGCGGCTTTCGCTCCGATGTCGGTCGCAAGCGTCAGCAGAACGAAGACTCGCTGCTGGCCGCATCCCCGGTGTTCATCGTCGCCGACGGCATGGGCGGCCTCGAAGCCGGCCATCGGGCTAGTTCCGCCGTCATCGACGAATTCCAGAGCTGCGTCGCGCACCCCGGGCTGCTGGCCGAGGACGTCGGAGCAGCCGTTGAGCGCGCCCACGCGGCGGTGCGCGCGGTGTCGGACGCGACCGGGCGCGGCGCCGGCAGCACCCTCACCGGCCTCGTCCTGATCGACCACGACGATGCCCCGCAATGGCTCATCGTGAACGTCGGCGACTCCCGGGTCTACCGGTTGTACGGCGGCGAACTCAGCCAGCTCACCGTCGACCATTCCCTCGCGCAGGAACTCATCGAAGAGGGGACACTGCTGCAAGCGGATGTCGCCACCTTCGCCCGCAAGAATGTGATCACCCGGGCCATGGGCGCCGACAACAGCCCGACCGACTACTGGCTGCGCCCGGTGGTGACCGGCGAACGGCTGCTGGTCTGCTCCGACGGACTCCACGGCGAGCTCTCCGAGGAGAGCATCAAGGCCGGGCTCACGCTCGGCGGCAGCACCCAGCAGACCGCGGACCTGCTGCTCGCCGGCGCTCTCGAGCACGGCGGGCGCGACAACGTCTCGGTGATCGTCATCGACGTCGTCGCCGGCGGGGTCAGCTCCTGGCACGGTGTCGCGATCGAGGAAGACCACGCCGAGACCATCGACACTCAAACCGATGACACCCGCCCGGTTCAACGAGTGGCCCGCAATGCCGCCCGCTGATCCACGCGATGGGGCTGACACCGACATCGGTGACGATGACGACGACACGGTAATCGTGCAGCGCACGGACAACCACGACACCGTGATCGTGCAGCGCACGGACAACGACGACACTGTCATCGTGCAGCGAGCCACAGACGAACGCACCCGCATCGTGGCACGCGCCCGCCACGCCCGACCCGAGGCTGTGGACCCAGCTGTGGACCCAGCGGTCGATCCGCTCGTCGACCTCGCCGCCGACCCCGAAGACGACGGCGAAGCAACCGTGCGCTCGCCCCGCGGCAGCGCGGCGAGCGACACTCTCCTGAGCAGCCGACGGGCGACCCGGCCGGCGCACATCCCGGTCGTTGACGATCTGCAGCGTCGCTACCAGCCGCCGCAGGTGCAGAGCGGCTCGAGCGTGCGCTACCAGGCCCGACCGGTCCCAATCATCGTCGCGCCAGCCCAACCCACACCTGGGTCGCAGCCGATCGCGCTCGATCCGGCCCGGATCGCCCTCGCCGAGGCGGCGGCCGAGATCCGTCAGCGAGCCGCGGCGGGCATCCGTCGTCGACGTCAGATCACTCTGGTCGTGATAATTGCGAGCACCCTGCTCGCTCTGGTCGCGGCCGTCGCGTTCACCGTCTTCGCCCTCGCCACCTGGTGAACTTCAGCTGGCCCCCAGCCCTGCAAGGTGAACTTGCAGAAGACCGTTGCCGGTTCGCGTCGTGAGTTCGTCTACTTACGGGTAGCGCATTCTCACTGCAATACTTCGTTCAGAGGCACCGTCGCCTCTTGGGCGAATTGTGGGGAGCGATCATCAGGCCGACGAATAATCTGCTTGAGTCTCGTCTCCGCTCTGGCTGTGATTGTGGGCCACTCGTGCACGTTGACCGGCATCGCTGCAGCACCCCGAGTCCTCGGGATCCCGATTCATAGTCGTGGTCGCTACATATTTTTGCCATCAGTGGCTACCTCATCGCAACTAGTCGGCACAGAAATCCCGCGCTGGTGCCGTTCCTGACCAATCGATTCCTGCGCATATTTCCCGCGCTGAAAAGGCACGTTGCTGAGCGCACCGTTGACGCTATATCGGGTGTTGACGCGGTTAGCCCGGTGAGCGCCTGGCGTCTAGGATCTGTCTGATCTGGAGCGGCACCGTGTCATCCTGCAGCGACGTTGTATCGCCCAGTTCGCGTCCGTCCATGAGATCGCCGAGCAGGCGACGCATGATCTTGCCCGATCGAGTCTTCGGCAGGTCGGGTACCACCACGATCTCCCTCGGCTTAGCGATCGCTCCGACCTGAACGGTGACCTGGGAGCGGAGCGCCGGCGAGAGTTCCGCTTCGAGGGCACGCCAGAACCGGGGATCGGCGGCCTCCGCAGCGGAGGGCGACCGAGCGGGGATCACGAAGGCGGCGATGGCCTGCCCGGTGGTCTCGTCATGAATGCCAACAACCCCGGCCTCGCCGACGGCGGGATGCGCGACCAGTGCCGACTCGATCTCGATGGTCGACAGCCGGTGTCCGGACACGTTGATGACGTCGTCGATGCGTCCGAGCAGCCACAGGTAGCCGTCGGCGTCGATCTTCGCGCTGTCGCCGGCAAGAAAGTAGCCTTGCGCGGCGTACTTCTTCCAATACGCGTCGCGGTACCGTTCGGGGTTGCCCCACACAGTGCGGGCCATAGCCGGCCACGTGCCGTCGACCACGAGGGATCCGCTCGACCCGGGCTCGGTATCCGTGCCCTGATCGTCGACCACACGCACGGTGAGTCCCGGCAGCGCGTGGGTAGCTGACCCCGGCTTCAGGGCCGTGACCCCGGGTAGCGGGGCCACGATTGCCGCTCCGGTCTCGGACTGCCACCAGGTGTCGACGATGGGGGCCGTGCCGGCGCCGATATTCTCTCGAAACCACAGCCAGGCGTGCGGATTTATCGCCTCGCCAACCGAGCCGAGGAGGCGGATGCTGGAGAGGTCAAAGGTGGCGGGCACGCCATCTGGGAACCAGGTCATGAGGGTGCGCACGAGGGTCGGAGCGGTGTAATAGGTTGTCACCGCATAGCGTTCGATGATCTCGAAATGGCGCCCAGGGTGCGGAATGTTTGGGGTTCCCTCGTAAATGACGGAGGTCGCGCCGTTGGAGAACGGGCCGTAGAGCACGTAGGTGTGGGCCGTGACCCACGCGAGGTCGGCCGTGCACCAGTACACGTCGGAGTCTTTTGCATCGAAGATTGCCCAGTGGCTCCACGACGCTTGGGTGAGATAGCCTCCCGACGTGTGCACGAGCCCCTTGGGGGTGCCCGTGGTGCCCGAGGTGTAGATAATGAAGAGGGGCGTTTCGGCGTCGAAGAACTCGGCGTCGTGGGTGTTTTCGGCGGTGTCGACGACGTCGTGCCACCAGACATCCCGGCCGGCTGTCCAGGGCACGTTGGGTGTCAGGTCTCCGGTGCGCCGCACGACGAGCACGTGTTCGACCGCGTCGATGCCCGCAACAGCGACATCCGCCTGCTCTTTCACCGCTACGGCGGCCCCGCGGCGAAACTGGCCGTCGGAGGTGACGAGCAGTTTGGCCCCGGTGTCCTCAAGGCGAAATCGCAGCGCCGCGGCCGAGAAGCCCCCGAACACCAGGGAATGCACCGCGCCGAGCCGGGCAACGGCGAGGGTGATGACAATGGTCTCCGGTATGACCGGGAGGTAGACGACCACGCGGTCGCCCGCCACGATTCCCAAAGCGATGAGGGCGTTCGCGGCCTGCGCAACCCTGCGCTGGAGATCTGCATAGGTGATCACCTCACGGTCGCCGCGCTCTCCCTCGAAGTTGATGGCGACCCGATCGCCGTGCCCGGCATCGACGTGGCGGTCGACGCAATTGACTGCCACGTTCAACCGACCGCCGAGAAACCACTGGGCACGGGGGATCGAAAGCAACGGATGCCCGTCCGATTCGAGCGTGCCGCTGGCGTCGGCGAGGGCCGGCTCCCACGTGTGTGCGGTGTGCCAGCGTTCCGCCCAGTCGAGGCGGTCGGCCTGCCGCTCCCAGAATGCGACGGGGTCAGTCGCGGCGGTGGGCCATGCGCCGGAGCCCACGTTGGCGTAGTCGACGAGGCCAGCAGGCGGATAGTAGAGGCTGTCGTTGGCTGCAGCGGTCTCGAGGGGAAGGGTCATCGCTTTGACGCTACCGCGCCGCGCAGGGGGGCGCACACGAGCCGGTAAGGCGGCGTAATGTAGGCGCTCCTCACGCTCCCGGTACGCTCCGCAGCGCCGAGTGCTCGTCGAGGCTGTGCCACGTGCGGTTGTGGTAGACCAGCGGGTCGGATCCGCCTTGATCGGTGGCGACCGTGGCTTCGAGTGCGTGCACGGCAATGATCGTGGAACTGCCCGCGGCCATCCGGTTGATGATGCGCCCACGAATCCAGGCGTGTGCGCTGGGGAAATACGGTTCACCGGTAGCGAGCCTGGCCCAAATTTCAGTATCGGCGAAACGGTTGACGCCGCTGGTGGCGCAGAGCTTTGCAATGTTCAATTGCTCAGCTCCGAGGAGATGCACGACGACAGTGTCGGCGCGGCGGATGGTCGGAGCGCTGGAGGCGTGATCCGAGAGGGAGAACACCAGCAGCGGTGGCTCGGCACTCACCGAGAACACCGAGGTGGCGGTCAGGCCGACCGGGCCGTCGCCGGCATCGGCGGTGATCACCGCGACGCCGGCGGCATGATTGCGAAACGCCAGCTTGAACTCGTCCGGATGCAGCCCACCGAGATGTTTCGCACCCTGGTCACCGTCGGTCGGCCACGGCCCGGCGAGTGCGGCCTGTTCTTGAGTTCTCATCGGGTTCCGTTCACAAAATAATCAAAGACAGAATCAAGGGTCCCCCGTCGGGAGCTTTGAGCGTGAATGTCTGTCGTAATGTGACGCCATGTTGCGTCATAAGCCGCGGTTCGGGTCTCAACAGTCACGATAGACAGATGCCCAGACAGATTCGATTCAACGCCTTTGACATGAACTGTGTCGCCCACCAGTCCTCTGGAATGTGGCGGCACCCGGATGACCAGTCCTGGCGGTACAAAGACCTGCACTACTGGACCGAGCTCGCAAAACTATTGGAGCGCGGAAGATTCGACGGAATCTTCATCGCTGACGTTCTGGGCACCTACGACGTGTACGGCGGCTCGAATGAGGCCGCGATCCGGCATGGTGCGCAGGTTCCCGTGAATGACCCCGTGCTGCTGATCTCGGCGATGGCATTAGTGACAGATCATCTGGGGTTCGGGGTGACCGCTGGTACGGCGTACGAGCATCCGTATCCGTTTGCACGACGGATGTCGACCCTTGACCACCTGACCAATGGGCGGGTGGGCTGGAACGTGGTCACCGGATACCTACCATCCGCCGCACGAAACATGGGTCAAGAAGACCAGCTCGAGCACGACGCGCGGTATGACCACGCGGACGAGTACCTCGAGGTGTTGTACAAGTTGTGGGAAGGGTCATGGGAGGACGACGCCGTCATCCGCGACCGCGAATCCGGGGTGTTCACCGACCCGAGCAAGGTTCACGAGATCGGCCACCACGGCAAGCACTTCACGGTCCCGGGTATCCACCTCTCTGAGCCGTCGCTGCAGCGTACACCGGTGATCTACCAGGCGGGGGCATCCTCCCGCGGCATCGACTTCGCTGCCGGTAATGCAGAGGCGATCTTCGTTGCGTCATCGACCAAGGCTGGGCTGAAGGCCACCGTCACGAAAATTCGGGATGCCCTCGAAAAAGCAGGCCGCAGCCGCTATTCCGCGCGCATCTACACTCTCCTCACGATCATCACCGACGAGACGTCGGAGAAGGCGACGGACAAGTACCAGGACTACCTCTCGTATGCCAGCGAGGAGGGCGCGCTCGTCTTCATGTCCGGCTGGATGGGCATCGACCTCTCGCAGTACGACCTCGACGAGCCCATCGGTAATGTCAAGAGCAACGCGATTCAGTCCGTCGTGGCCAACTATCAGGAGGCGAATGCAGACGGCAGCGAATGGAAGGTACGCGATATAGCCAGACTGGCGGCTATCGGCGGCCTCGGCCCGTTCATTGTTGGTTCAGGCTCGGAGATTGCCGACACCCTGCAGGAGTGGGTGGAGGAGACGGATGTGGACGGTTTTAACCTGGCCTATGCCATCACCCCCGGAACGTTTGAGGATGTCGTCACCTATGTGATCCCCGAGCTGCAGGCTCGTGGTGCCTACCCGAAGGAGTACGTCGAGGGCACGCTGCGCAACAAGTTGCACGGACGGGGCGGCCGTCTTCCCGACGAGCACAAGGGGGCGAACTACCGGGTGCGATCCGCTTAGGTCGCGGCCAGTCGGTTAGCGGCTCTCGAGTGATCAGAGAGCCGCTGGGCGGCGTCGCACGGTGAAATTACGAGGGCAGTGTCGGCTCTCAGCGGGCCGTCTTTCGTGCCGAGATCACGCCGGTGTTGAAGCCGAGGAGATAGAGGCCGCCGTTGAAGCGGGCGTGCTCAATCTTGAGGCAGCGGTCCATGATTACCGTCAGACCCTGGCTCTGCGCGTAGGTCGCCGCATCCTGGTTCCAAATGCCAAGCTGCATCCAGACGGTCGGAGCGCCGATGGCGACGGCGTCATCGACAACCGAGGAGATTTCGCTTTCCCGGCGGAACACGTCGACGATGTCGGGCACCTCGGGCAGTGCGGCAAGGGTGGGGTAGGTCTTGTGGCCGAGAATCTCGTCGGCGTTCGGGTTGACGAAATACACCCGGTAGCTGCTGGACTGCAGCAGGTAGGTTCCCACGAAGTAGCTTGCCCGCGCCGCGTTGGGCGATGCGCCCACGATGGCGACCGACGTGGCACTCTGCAGAATCTTGAGGCGTTCCTTGGCGCTGGGACCGATCCAGGTTCGCGGGGACTTCACTCGGTTCGCGCCGGACACGCTAACCGGCAGTTCGCAGGCGGGGCCGTTGGCCAATGGGGAGGGTACTGCTTCCGTGCTCATCACTTGCCTCCGGTTGCCAGGCTCAGCGCCTGGTCGAGGTCGTAAATAATGTCGTCTGGATCTTCGATCCCCACGCTAATGCGTACAAGGCCCGGCAACACCTTCGCGTCAACAAGCTGCTGCTCGGTGAGCTGCGCGTGAGTGGTGGACGCCGGATGAATAACCAGTGTCTTCGCGTCGCCGACGTTGGCGAGGTGGCTGGCCAGGGTCACTGACTCGATGAAAGTGCGCCCGGCATCCCTGCCGCCCCTGACGCCGAAGCTGAAGATCGAGCTCGGTCCCTTCGGCAGGTATTTCTTGGCGCGGTCAAAGTGCGTGTGCGAGGGGAGCCCGGCCCAATTGACGAATTCGATTCGGGGATCGGCTTCGAGCCACTCCGCGACGATCCTGGCATTGGCGACGTGCGCTTCCATCCGAAAGGCCAGGGTTTCGACGCCTTGGGCGAGGAGGAACGCGGAGTGTGGGGCCAGGACAGGTCCGATATCCCGCAGCTGCTCGGCACGCAGGCGGGTGAGAAAGGCATACTCGCCGAAGTTGCCCGACCAGTTGAGGTCGCCGTACGCCGGCACTGGAATGTCGAACAGGGGGAACTTGCCGCTGTTCCAGTCGAACCGACCGGACTCCACCACGACACCACCCAGAGTGGTCCCGTGGCCGCCGAGAAATTTCGTCGCCGAGTGGATGACCACGTCTGCTCCCCATTCCATTGGCCGGTTCAGGTAGGGGGTGGCAAAGGTCGAGTCGATGATGAGCGGAATACCCGCGGCGTGGGCGACGTCGGCCAGACCCTCGAGGTCGGCGATCTCGCCGGACGGGTTGGAGATGGACTCGGCGAAGATCAGTCTGGTCTTGTCAGTAATCGCTGCGGCATAGTCGGCCGCATCCGTGCCCGGCACAAAAGTGGTCTCAACTCCGAACCGACGCAGCGTGATGTCGAGCTGCGTGAGGGAACCGCCATAGAGGCTCGCAGATGCGACGATGTGGTCGCCGGAACCCACGAGCGAAGCGAAGGTAATGTACTGCGCCGACAGGCCGCTCGAGGTTGCGACAGCGCCCAGCCCACCCTCAAGGCTTGCCACACGCTCCTCGAATGCGGCGACCGTCGGGTTGGCGAGGCGGGAGTAAATATTGCCGTACTTTTGTAGGGCGAACCGGGCCGCAGCATCAGCGGTGTCATCGAACACGAAGGCCGTGGTCTGGTAGATGGGAATGGCTCGGGCGCCGGTCACCGCATCTGGAACATTTCCTGCGTGGATGGAACGGGTGCGAAAACCCCACTCCCTGTCTGTGCGGTCGTGGTTTGCCATTCCTTCACGCTACCGGAACGTGCTCCCCGGCAACTTCGTGTGGACATGCACGGTAACAATGGGAGCAATCTGCGGTAGCTCCAGTTGCCGGCGGATACTGTAAAGGAGGAAGCGTCGCCGACCGCACGCTTCGAAACTACTTGGAGATGATGACCAGTGACTATCAGTGACCTGCGCACGGTGCAAGCTCCTCTGAAGCAGCAGTACCGCGATGACCCCGACGCCGCCCTGGTGACGCTTCGGGCCAACGGTGAACTGGGCGCGGGTATCAGTTGTTCGGTGCAGACCGGGCAGGCCCTGGTGGAGGCTGGTTTGCACCCCGCCACCGGAGGCGACGGTCTCTCCGTGTGCTCAGGCGATATGCTCCTCCAGGCACTCGTTGCCTGCGCGGGGGTGACTCTGGCCGCAGTCGCTTCCTCGCTTGGCATCGACGTCACCGGTGTGGTGCACGCCGAGGGAGACCTCGATTTTCGCGGCACGCTCGCCGTCGACAAGCAGACGGCGGTCGGATTTCAGGACATCAGGATGCGGTTCGAGTTAACATCCGATGCGGATGAGGAGCAGATCGCCACCCTTATCCGTTTGACGGAACGCTATTGCGTCGTCTTCCAGACACTGGCCGTTCCGCCAAAATTAGCGGTATCGCACAGCGTCCACTCGTAGCCTCGATCCACCGATCGGTGGATCGAGGCTACGCAGTACAGCAGCTGTCAAGCGCGAACAAGCACCTGGCCGATGACGTGATTCGTAATCTGACCCAGTTCGTGAATCTGGAGAACCCAAACTCAGCAGAGGCAAAGGTCCTCGTCAGAAGTCTTCGGATCAAGGTTATTCAGAGATTCAAGAACAAGAAGCCCAGGTGGATGGAAGCGACCTTCGCTCCGGACGGACGAATCGTTGGGGCACTGGACGGCGACTACCTCCGATTCATCAGGAACTGCTTCCGCACCACCTCACTGACGAGGTCTTCAACTTCGGCGTCCAGCCGCCACGTACCTTTCCCATGAGAGGATCGCCCGGGAGCCAAATCCGTCGCTAACCCCGACCTTGTTCGATAGCGTTTGATCAGTACATAGACCTGGCGCCGCGATATCCCCAGCGACAATGCGGCCGCCTCGACCGCGGCCCGACCCACGAACACTCGAGCCGCCAAGGGCGCATTAACCGCCGACACCCTGCCGTAGACCGGACCGAAACACCCCCGAATGAGCGCCCCATACAGTGGGGCTGTCCAGCTGTTTTACTCACGGGCTACCCTGAAGCTCTACTTTTGTGCCGTCATCCGTTTTGTGCGTCATTCACTGGCCGGGTGGCGGTACCCACGTGGTATCCCGGGGGAGCGCGTTCGTGACCAGCCTGACCGAAATTCTGATCGTGCACGGCCTACTTCCGATCGAGGACCTCGACACCGTGCGCCGGAGCGACCGCGCCGATGAGGCCGCCGTGCGCAGCATGGTCGACGCGGGCACGATCAGCGAGGTGCAATTCGCCCAGGCGCGCGCCGAGCAGAAGAATCTGCCCTTCGTCGAGTTGCTGGATTATCCCGTCGACCGGCTCGCCGTGGCCAAGGTGCCGGCCGCAGTCTGCCGCCGCGCCAACGTGCTGCCCATCGCCTTCGAAGACGGCCGTCTCGTGGTGGCCATGGTCAATCCCGGCGACGTATTCGCCGTCGATGACGTGCGCGAAGCCGCCCGCATGCGGGTCACCCCGGTCGTCGTTGAACCCTCCGACCTGCAGGCGGCCATCGCCCGCTACCACCGCGCCGACAGTGAACTGATCGACCTCAGCTCCACCCTCACGGCCGAGAGCGACGATGTCGACGAGACGTCAACTTATACAGAAGCGGATGACGCGGCGCCGATCGTGCGCTTCGTCAACCTGCTGGTCAGCCAGGCGATCCAGGACAAGGCCTCCGATATTCACATCGAACCCGGCGAAGGCGGCCTGCGGGTGCGCTACCGCATCGACGGCGTGCTGCACGATATGCAGAATGCGCCATCGACTATCGCCGGCGGCGTCACCTCGCGCATCAAGATCATGAGCGACCTCGACATCGCCGAGCGGCGCAAACCGCAGGACGGTCGCATGTCGGTGCACCACAACGGCCGCACCGTCGATCTGCGCGTCGCCATTCTGCCCACGGTCTGGGGTGAAAAGGTGGTGCTGCGTATTCTCGACAACGCCACCTCATCGATGAAGATGAGCGGCCTCAATCTGCTCACCGACAACTTCAACGAGTTCGAAATGGCGTATACCAAGCCGTACGGCATGATCCTGGTCACCGGCCCCACCGGGTCGGGCAAGTCGACCACGCTCTACACGACGCTGCACGCCATCTCCCGGCCCGAAATCAACGTCATCACGGTCGAGGACCCGGTGGAATACCGCATGCCCGGGGTGAATCAGGTGCAGGTGAACCGCAAGGCCGGCCTCACCTTCGCCGTCGCCCTGCGTTCGATTCTGCGCTCAGACCCCGACGTGGTGCTGCTCGGTGAGATTCGCGACCAGGAGACCGCGAAAATCGCGATCGAGGCCTCGCTCACCGGTCACCTCGTGCTGTCGACGCTGCACACCAACGATGCGCCAAGTGCTATGACCCGCCTGATCGAAATGGGAGTCGAACCGTTTCTCGTGGGATCGGCCCTGGACTGTGTGGTGGCCCAGCGACTCGCCCGTCGGCTCTGCGACCGCTGCAAGGTGCCAGACCACCGCACCGACCTCGCCTATCTGGGATTCGTGGTCAACCCCACCGTGGGTTACGTCTCGAACCGCTCAACGATCCGGCCCGAGATCGGTCCGGCCATCGACCCCACCACCACCGGCACCGTGATCTACAAGTCGGCCGGATGCTCAAGCTGCTCGCAGACGGGATACCGCGGTCGCCTCGGCATTCACGAGGTCATGACGGTGTCCGAGGAGATCGAGCGCCTCACCGTCGCGCACGCTTCGAGCGCCCAGATCGGGGCCGCCGCGCGCAAGCAGGGCATGATCACCATGCGTGAAGACGGCTGGGCCAAGGTCGCCCTCGGCTTGACCTCGGTGGATGAGGTACTCCGCGTTGTCTCCTAGAGCAGCGGGAGGGCAGTTGTCATGAGCCGACCCGATTACGACCGGATGCCCACCGACGACAGCACCGCAGACCCCACCCCAACGGCTCGCATTCTGCACGCGATGCGCGCCCTGTCCAGCGAGCGCGAGCCCGGCGAACCACCGGCAACCGACCTAGTCACAGATGAGCCACCGGCCACTGATATCGACCCCGACCTGCTCGCCGCCCTGCGCCTGGTCGCTCATGCTGGCGGATCAGACCTGCACGTGGCCGGCGGTGCACCTCCGAGCGTGCGCATTGACGGTGCCCTGCGGCCCATCGTCGGCTGGGCGCGCTGGTCGCCGGGCAAGGTCGCGGCGGCCCTCGGCAGCATCCTCTCGCCCGAGCAGCGGGAGGAATTCGCGCGCGAACTCGAACTCGACTTCGCGTACACGATCGAGTCGACTCGGTTCCGCGTCAATTTCTACCAGCAGCGCGGCTCGGTCAGCGGCGCATTTCGGTTGATTCCGAATGCGATCAGGTCGCTGAGTGAACTGGGCGTGCCGGCATCCGTTTCGCGGTTTGCGCATTTGCCGCGAGGCCTGGTGCTGGTCACCGGTCCGACCGGTTCGGGCAAGACGACCACGCTCGCGGCCATCGTCGACCTTGTCAACAGCACCCGCACCGACCACATCGTCACGGTGGAAGACCCGATCGAGTTCGTGCACGAGTCCAAGAAGTGTGTGATCAGCCAGCGCGAAGTCGGGCAGGACACGCACAGTTTCGCCGCGGCGCTCAAACACGTGCTGCGGCAGGACCCCGACGTCATTCTGATCGGCGAGCTGCGCGACCTCGAGACCATCTCGGTCGCGCTGACCGCCGCCGAAACGGGCCACCTGGTCTTCTCGACCCTGCACACGCAGGATGCCGCCCAAACCATCGACCGCATGATCGACGTTTTTCCCGCCCACCAGCAGGCCCAGGTGCGGGCGCAGCTCGCCGCGACCCTGCGCGGAGTGCTTTGTCAGACGCTCGTGCGCAAGGTCGGGGGTGGACGGGTGGTGGCCACCGAGATTCTGGTTTCAACGCCAGCCATCGCCAACCTCATTCGGGAAGGCAAGACCCATCAGATCGGATCTGCGCTGCAATCGGGCCGCGCCACCGGCATGCACACCATGGATCAGCACCTCGCCGAGCTCGTCGACGCCCGCCTGATCACGCGGCAGGCGGCGGAGGAAAAGGCCCAGGACATCGAGGTGCTCAAGCAACTCGTGCACAAGATTGATCCAAGCGATCCCGCGCTCGGCGACCTGAGCCTGGCCGAGATCGACTTCAACGACTCGTTCACATCGAGGAGGCGCTAATGGCCGCTGAACTCTCCTTCGCCTATTCGGGTCGGGACGACGACGACAAGGTCGTTAGGGGGCGCATGGACGCCGGGTCGGAGCGTGCTGCGCTGCAGCAGCTGCGCACCATGGGGCTGTCGCCGATCTCGATCGTTCCAGCCCGCCCGATTCGTGGCCTCAATATGGATCTGCACCTGCCCGGGTATACCAAGCCGGTCGCGCTCGCCGATCTGGCCGTGATGAGTCGCCAGATGGCGACCATGACCGCAGCCGGTCTGTCGCTGCTGCGTACGCTGATCATTCTCTCGGAGCAGACCCAGAATCGTCGGCTCGCGCAGGTGATCTCGGTCATTCGCAGCGACGTCGAAACGGGCATGTCCCTGTCGCACGCTTTTGACAAGCACGACGAGGTCTTTCCGCCGATCATGATCAACCTCGTTCGCGCCGGCGAGATCGGCGGTTTTCTTGAGGATTCGCTGGGCTCCATCGCCGACAACTTCGAAACCGAGGTGCGCCTGCGTGACACGATCAAGTCGGCCCTGGCCTACCCGGTGATCGTGATGATCATGGCGGTGCTCGCCATCATTGGCATGCTCATTTTCATCGTGCCCGTGTTTGAGGACATGTTTCAACAGCTCGGTGGTCAGCTGCCGATCGCGACCCAGGTGCTCGTGCACCTTTCCAACATCATGCTCTGGGTCGCCCCGATACTGATCGTAGGAGCGGTGTTGGCATGGCTGTGGTGGGGCAAAAATCGGCACACCGAGCGCGTGCGACGCGTGGCCGATCCACTCAAGCTCAAACTGCCCGTAGTCGGCCCTGTGCTCGCTAAGCTCGCGATAGCTCGGTTCAGTCGCAACTTCGCCACCATGATCGGCGCTGGCGTGCCCATTCTGGGTTCCCTAAAAATTGTAGGGGAGACCTCAGGAAACTGGGTCATCGAAGAAGCGTTGCACAAAGTGCAGGAATCGGTGAGTCGAGGCCGGTCGATTGCCGGCCCACTCGCCCTCGAACCGGTCTTCCCGGCAATGGTTACGCAGATGATCGCGGTGGGAGAGGATGCCGGCGCGCTCGGGCAGATGCTGCGCAAGATTGCTGAGTTCTACGATCAGGAAGTGCAGTCGACGACCCAGCAGCTCACCGCCCTGATCGAACCCCTGATGATCGCCGTGATCGGCATCATCGTCGGAGGGATGGTTGTCGCTCTTTACCTGCCGATGTTCAACGTATTCGACTATGTCGGATAGTCCACCCCAGTTGGGGCTGCACTATATCTGGGGGTGGGTAAACCCCAAAAACCCATTTATTTCACCGGGGGTAGAACCTAGGTTGAAGTATGAGTAGCCGCACCGTTCTGCTCCCAGAAACGCCACCTAAAGGAACCACCATGAACCGCATCATGTCCGTCCTAGGCAATAAACGCATGACCCTCGGTCGCAGCGACAAGGGCTTCACGCTCATCGAGCTTCTAATTGTCGTGGTGATTCTCGGCGTTCTATCTGCCATCGCTGTTCCGATTTATTTGAACCAGCAAGATAAGGCCAAGGATTCCGCCGTCGCGACCCAGCTGACCCAGGCGAAGACCGCGATTGCTGTCGAGGTAACGAAGGGGACATCGGTTTCGGATGCCGTCGGCAAACTCTCCACAGGTTTGGACTCGTACTCTACGAGCGACGACATCCTCATTACAGGCGTCGCCGGTGTTTCGCCCAACGAAAATACTTTTGTTCTAACGGGGCAATGGAAGCCAGCGGACGCCACAACAGGTACGCATACGCAGTACATCTCCGAGTCCACGTCGGCGTCGACGACAGAGCCCTAGCCGGGCTGATTGATTGCGCAAACCCGCCGAGGAGCATTGAGCTACTAAGCCACAAGGAGAGAGTACGACGAGATGAGCGCGACTCTTCCCGCTGACCCCGAAACGAGGAACGCTGGCTTCGGAATCGTCGAAGTCATCGTCTCGATGTTTCTGCTGAGCATCATGGCCATGGCGTTTCTGTCCGTCCTCGTGCAGTCCCAGCAGCTGGCCCGCACCAACGCGTTGATCGCGACCGCGACTCAGCTGTTGAGTGCCGATCTCGACCGTGCTCGACAGTCAACCGTGACGTGTGATCCCCGTCCCGCCGCGGACTCCAGAGTAGAGGGCGAGTTCACGGTGACCGGTGTGTGGGCTGGCGTTGAAGGGTGCGGAGCGGGCGTGCCGACGACGTTGTCATACACGAGCAAGGTCCAGATTACGGGGGCAGACAAATTTCTGGCCCAAGCGGTCACGCTCATCTTGGTGAACGGATGACCGACATCATTCCGGTGGGCCCTCGCCGCCGCGAGACCGGTTTCACCCTGGTCGAGTTGGTCATCTACATCAGCCTCTCGGTGTTGATCCTCTCCCTCGTGGGTGGCTTTCTGCTCAACGCGGTGCGAGCCCAGCGAGACGTGGTCTCTTCCTCGGATGGCGCCAACACCGCGCAGCTGATCGCCGAGTCGATCAAGCGAGATGTGCGAAACGCCACCGAAGTCGCAGTGAGCGGCAATCTGCTCGTGGTCAGGACCGCCGGAATGGACGACACATCCGACCTGTCCTGCCGAGCCTGGTATTTCGATTCCGGCGTCTTGTACACGGTCAACACGGGGGACGCACGAGTGACTGCGCCCGCGCCTGAAGGGCTGAAAGATTGGACCGTGCAAGGCCAGGGAATTAGCGCGGTCAATCTCACGGAGCCCGTGTTTTCCGTGGTCGTCCAGGGCCAGGTCAAACTGTCGTTCACGGTCGGAGGAACCATGCCGGTCGTCGTGCACACGACCGTCACACAACGAGCGCCGAGCAGTATCGAGAAAACATGTTTCGCAGACTGAGTCGGCACAGTGGCGAACGCGGAAGTGCCCTCATAGCCGTCGTCGGTGTGATGGCGGTCCTCCTGGTCATCACGCTCACCGTAACGTCGTCATCCCTGCAAGCTCTAACCGTCACGACTTCAATCCGCGCCGGAGTGCAGGCCCAGGCCGCCGCCGAGGCCGGCATCGATGCCGCCCTCGCCGAATTGCAGCGCACCCCCTCGTCCTGCCCGACCGACGGTTTATTTCAGAGCCCCGACGGCACGCTTCCGGCCTACACCTCAACGGTTTGGACCCATGCCACTGGGTGGGTCCAAAAATGTCCGACGGGAGCTGCGGACGAAACGGAAGTACAGATCGTCTCCACCGGTCATGCCGGCGCCGACTCAGCCGGACTCAAGACCACGAGAGTCGTCGAAAGTATATTCACCATATCCGGCACGGTCAGCCCCGGCCCCGTCGTCTATTCGTATGGAAGCGCCGTGGTCAATCAATTCAGTACCAAGGATAGTTTGGGGTCACCGGTAGATGTCGTCGTTGCCACCGGCGACTACACCTGCACGTCCAGCGGCACGATAGCCGGAAATCTCATCGTGAACGGGGCCGTTAGTCTCTACAACTCGTGTTCCGTGGCAGGGGACGTATACGCCAACGGCACCGTCGACATTGCCAGTTGGGTGACGTTTGCTTACGACTGGAGTGACTTCGAGAAGGAGGGTTTTGTTCCCTTCTCGACCGACAGCAATGAGCTTGTCGCGCCGGGCAGTAAGAAGTGCCAGCTCGGATCATGGGTGCAGGACAATTCGGGTGATTCGCTCCACCAATTCTATGAGGACCTTCGCAACCTCACGAAGCCGACTATCGTCGATGTTCGCCAGTGTGACACCTTTGACTTTGGCAGCATTGAAATGAATGTGAAATCTGACATTGCTTTTCTTTTCCACGAGGTGGTCGTCAATGATTTCTCAGTGGTCGCGAGTGACGGAAACGACCACAAGATATGGTTCATCGCACCGGGAGTTGAGGCGCTCGGAGCGAACAAATGCAGTTCCAACTTCACCGTCAACGGCTCCGTACAATTCGATACCGAGATTTCGGCGATGCTGTATACGCCATGCGCCGTCGTCTTCAACCGGACCCAGTGGCGAGGACAAATCTATTCCGAAAGTTTTGTGGTGAACAATACCAGCAATGTTGACTTTGTCCCGATGAGCATCCCGGGCACGGATCTCTACGGCGCGATGCCCGCTGGTTCTGACCCAGACGATTCCCGATGGACTCTGCTTTCCAGCCGCGATCGAACGAACGGCGACAAATGACGGCACTACTAGCGGTGTTCGCCGGCATATTCGGCCTGCTCATTGGTTCCTTCCTGAACGTCGTTATCTATCGGATTCCGGCAGGCAAGTCCATAGTGTCCCCGCCGAGTGCCTGCGGTAGTTGCGGCGCGCGCATCCGCTCGTATGACAACATTCCCGTGCTGTCGTGGCTGCTGCTGCGGGGCAAATGCCGGCACTGTGGGGCCGCCTTTTCGGTGCGCTACCCGCTGGTGGAGCTGGGCACCGGCGTGTTCTTCGCGGTCGTCGCACTCTGGGTGTTTTCGAGCGGCGACGGTGGGGCACTGGTCTCGACGGACGCGTTGCTCGCCCAGATCATCGTGCTTGTCGCGTTTCTGTACCTCGCTGCGGTGAGCGTCGCGCTCGCCATGATCGATCTCGATACCCACACCCTGCCCAACAAGATTCTGCTACCGGTCTATCCGGTGGGCGCAGTGCTGCTCACAGCGGCCGCTCTCGTCTCTGGAGAACCGGGCCGTCTGCTGAGCGCCCTGATCGGTGCGGCCGCCCTGTTCGGCCTCTACCTTGCGCTGGCCCTGATCAGCCCAGGCGGCATGGGCCTCGGCGACGTGAAACTCGCCGGTGTGCTCGGCCTCTATCTCGGCTGGCTCGGCTGGGCACCGCTGATCGTGGGCGCATTTGGGGCATTTCTGCTCGGGGGGCTCTTCGGAATCGGGCTGCTGGTATCCCGCAAGGCCGGGCGGCGCAGCAGCATTCCGTTTGGCCCCTGGATGCTCCTGGCCGCCTGGCTCGGCGCCGTGTTCGGTCAGTCGATAGCCGCCGGCTACCTGACTCTGTACGGACTCACCTAGACGCTCGCGCCTCACTACCTTTACCTTGCACACTCACATTTCACCGGGGGAACAACAATGACGCCACGTGTGGTCGGAATCGATATCGGCACCACCGCCGTGCGCGCCGTCGAGGTGCGCGACGCCGAAACGGAGAATCCCGTGTTGCTGCGGTGCCATGAGCATCCACTGCCGTTCGGCGCGGTCAGCCGCGGCGAGGTACTCGAACCGGCCGTCGTCGGCGCTGCCCTCAAGCGTCTCTGGTCGACCGGCGGGTTCACGAGCAAAGACGTTGTGCTCGGAATGGGCTATCACCGCATGGTGGTGCGAAACCTGACCGTGCCGAAAATGTCGCTGCGACGCATTCGTGAGTCGCTGCCGTTTCAGGTGCAGGACCTGCTGTCGTTCCCCACGGCCGAAGCGCTGCTCGATTTCTACCCCATCAACGAGGTCGACGGTGAAGGCGAGTCAGAGCCGCAAGTTTCCGGACTCTTGATCGCCGCGACGAAGGACGTCGTGCAGGCCCACATCAAGGCCGCAAAACTCGCTGGGCTGCGCAGCATCAACGTCGACATTATGGCGTTTGCGCGCAGCCGGGCCATTCACCGCGGGGTCACGGCTCCCGGTGTGATCGCACAGATCGATATTGGTGGTGGCTCATCGAGTGTGCTCATTTCCTCTGGAGGTGTACCGCAGTTTGTGCGGGTCATTCCCTCGGGCGGCAACCAGCTGACCAAGGCATTGCGTGCGCGCCTCGGTATTGACGAGGAGGCAGCTGAAGTGCTCAAAATGAAGCTCGGTCTGACGGACGTGGTGGCACCGCACGACGCGATCGCTGCCACGGTCATCCGCGAGGTCACGGCCGAATTGCTCGAAAGCCTGCGCAATACGGTGCAGTACTTCACCAACAATTGGCCGGAGCTGCCGATCGATCACATCGTGCTCATGGGCGGTGGAGCTCGGCTCGGTGGGTTTCCAACCGCTCTGCGCGAAGTCACCGGCTTTCCGGTGCTGACGGCTCAGCCCTTCGGAGGTCTGGAATTGGGGCCCGATGTGGATCGGGCCGCATTGCAAGAATCGGAGTGCACTTTCGTTGCAGCTCTCGGGCTGGCCCTGGGGAGCAAAGCATGAAGCACCGCAGCAACCGGCGCGAGCTGGTTTACGGCGGCGAGCCTCGAGCCAACCTGCTGCCCCTTGAACTTAAGGCCAAACGCAAGGGCAAAATGCTGCGCCGCATCATTCTGGCCGCCTCCGCTGGAGTCGTCTTCTTCATGGCGGCATCGATCGGGGCGGTCTCCGTGCAAGCCGGGGTTGCCCAAGCCGATCTCGCGCACGCTGAGGCGCGCACCAACGAGTTGCTTCTGGAATCTGCCAAGTATTCGCAGGTGCGGAGTGTTCAGGCACAGATCGACCTGACGGCGGCCGCACGAACGGTCGGAACCAAAACCGAAATCGACTGGCGAGCCTACCTGGCTGAAGTGCGCGTAATTTTGCCCAGCGTGGTCACCATCGATGCGGTGACGATTGACTCCGGCTCGCCGTGGGAGGACTACGCCCAAAGCACCGTTGCCCTGCACAACCCCCGCGTGGCCACTCTCACCCTCAGCCTGACCAGTCCATCATTGCCGGCCGTACCGCAATGGCTGACGAATCTGAAGATGCTGCCCGGGTTTGCTGATGCCAGCCTCGGTTCGATCACGCGCTCAGAATCGGGTACCTACGTCGTGGACATTGAAATCAACATCAATGCGGATGCCCGTGCGAATCGCGTAGGCGGGGGAAACTGATCATGAATCGAAATCGACTATTCGGTGCAGTGATGGCGTCTACCGTGAGCGCCGCCGTAGTTCTGGGCGGGCTCCTGGGGATTGCGCCGAAGCTCGAGGAGGTGCGAGCCTTGACCGCCCACCGCGAGGTCGTGGACGCGCAGAACGCCGAGTATGAGATCGCCCTCGAGAGCTTGCAACACGACTTTGACGGCATCGCCGAATTCCGCACCTATCTGGGCACGCTGCAGACGGCTGTCCCTCCCGACGCGGCGATTCCGGCATTCGTCGGGCAGCTCGAAGTCATCGCTCATCAGAACAATGTGATCCTTGAGTCGTTGACCCTCGGCGACGCGGTGGCATATGAACAAGTAGCGGGGGCCGCGCTGTCGGCTGGTGCTGGTGCTGGTGCTGGTGCTGGTGCTGGTGACGCTGGTGACGACGCTGTGCCGCCACCAGGGATGCCAGTGCCGGATGCGGACTCTGCCGACTCAGCCAACGCCGCGGCGAACTCGTTTAGCGACGGCGCCTACCTCGCGCTTCCCATCACTATGTCGGTTCAGGGAGCCCAGAGTAATCTCTTTGACTTCGTTGCCGGTCTGCAGCATGGCGAGCGAACCGTGTCCATTTCCACGTTGGTGACCGAGGCCCCCCAGGGAACAGACACCACGGAGCTGGCTATCACCGGGATGATCTACGTGCTTCTGGATCCCAGCGCCCTGGCTCTCGCCCAGTAGCACCTGCCAGGCACTGGTGGACACCGCGACCGGGGCGTCGCGCCCATCGCGGTGGCGCTCACTTTTCCCAGTGGGGTTTCTCGGCTGGGGTGGCGGCGCGGTTTTGGCCGGCGGGGCGCCAGGTTTGGGTGGGGTCGAAGATGAGGGGTCCGCGGACCCAGGGGCGTCCGTGTCGCATGTCGATGTTTTATCCGGATGTTTCGATGCTGGCATGCGCGGCGTTGCAGATGAGAACGGCGTTGCAGATGAGAACGGCGTTGCAGATGAGAACGGCGTTGTCGATATTTGTCAGACCGCCCTTATTCCAGGGAATAACGTGGTGAACCTGCGTGAGGTGGGGTGGCACGGTGCAGCCGGGGATGACACAGCCACCATCACGGGCCGCTAATGCTCGGCGTTGGCTGTTGGTGAAGAATCGGTTGGTGGTGCCGAGGTGCACAACCTGACCCTGGTGGCCGAACAACACGGGCTGATAGCCGCCGGCGCAGACGAGTTCTTCGACTTGTTTGACGCTGAGGGGGCCGTTGATGCCGTCGATCCAGCCGGCGCCGCGCCCGGCGAGGAGGTCGTCGATGTGGATGTGCACCAGCACCGTTGGTGCCGCGCCGCCCATCGTCGGGGTTCCCGGCTGTCGAGCGGCCGCTTCGAACACCGCGCGGAGGATGCCGGCCTGCTTCTCACCAATCGAGCGGATGTCGCCGGGTTCCTGCGGGCAAGGACTGAGCACCTGGCCGCCCTTGCTCCAGCCTGCTCGGCGCGGCCTGCGTGCCGGCCGTGCTGGCTGTCGGCCTGCCCGTCGGTCATCGCCGCTGCCGTCTTCGCCACGGACTCATCAAAGTACTCGGAACGACGCAGCACATCCGTCGTCGACAGCACCCGGGCCCCATCAACAACCCGACCCACACCCTCCAACGCAAGCAACATGCTCAAGGACTCGTCATCACCGAGCAGCCCGAACGACACCCCACCCAACGCCGCCAACAACGCCTCCCGCGCCTGCTCCACCGCCACAATAGTGGGGTTCACACTGACGTCGCTCGGGTTTTCCATGAACATGGGCGCCATTGCCTCCTCCCCATGATTCTACCCCAAACCGAACACAAAAGCGAGAGAAACTCAGGTAAATTTCTACACGAATTTCGGTGCTACAGCGAATTGGCGGAGCTTCCCCCGCGCTGGAAGGCCCTGAATCACGTTCAATTGAAAGGTTCGTGCCCTCGGAGGCGTTGCGGTGACGCGAAAGACAAATAAAAATAACTATCGAAACTCTGTCACCATTTTAAGCAGGGCGGATTCGGGCGATTGGAATGGCGTCCCGATCCACAAACAGCGTGTGCGGGCATGCCGGGCCCATATTGCGAAAGCGGGCCCATGATCTATCGTGGGCCCGCTGTTCGGGCCCGGGACAAAATGCAGGGTGTGAAACGCGGCAAGGGGCATGGAGCAGGACGAGGCCCCACGGACACTGCGGGGAGGCAGGGCAAGAGTCTCGGCGCTCAGCGAGAGTCCACTGAACGCTGCGGCGCTCAGCGAGAGATCGGGAAAACAGTGACATACCGGGTGCAGACCCCCAGATCGCGGGACTACCGAGCCGGCAGTCGCGTCGTTAGCGTTACGGCTTACGTAGACCTCGGCGAACACGACTTACCCTCGTAGCGCCAAGCCTGCCAGCCTCGGTCACCGCACCCTCGATGACCGGTCGTCTTGCCCCGAACAACCAGCGCGGCCGTGTCTTTCGCGGCAATCAGTACCCGACGCCATTGCTTTGCGAGAAGGATCCCATGGACGACCCGAAAATGCCCCCGTCGCCGACCGACAATGCGGGCAGGCACGAGACCCCCGCGGCGAGCGACGCCATCGACTGGCACCCCGTTTCGGCCCGCGATGCGCTGGACGAGAGCCGCCCCGGTGAGGTGCAGGTGCTGCCCCAGCTCCGTGCCCGCACCCGGTCACTCGCCGACGCCACGACCGGCACAGTGCCGGAGCAGCGCCACGTCCATGCCGCGCCGTTCGACGAGGAGCCACCGTTGCCATCCGCCGACCAGCCTCAGCCGGTGCACCCGCTCGAGCCGGCCGATAAAGCGCTCGGTCCGATCGACGCTGACCTGCTCGCGGCGCTCGAGTGTGTCGTCGCGCAGCACGGTTCCGACCTGCACGTCACCGTGGGGTCCCCGCCGAAGATCCGCCGGGACGGGGGTCTGGGCTCGATCGACAATGCGCCGATCTGGTCGGCGAAGAAGGCGAGCCGGGCGATCCGCAGCATCCTCTCTGCCCCGCAGCAGAACATCTTCGACCGCGATCACGAGCTGGACTTCGCCTACACGCTGCACGGCGCAGGCCGGAAAGCCAGCCGGTTTCGGGTCAATGTGCACCAGCAGCGGGGAACGCCCGGGGCGGCCTTTCGACTGATTCCGAGCGAGATCCAAGACCTCAAGTCGCTCGGTATCCCCGAGTCCGTGGCCGAGTTCGCGCAGCTTCCCCGCGGGCTCGTGCTCGTGGCGGGGCCGACCGGCTCGGGAAAGTCGACCACCCTCGCCGCGCTCGTCGACCTCGTCAACAGCACGCGGGCCGACCATATCGTGACCGTGGAGGATCCAATTGAGTTTCTGCACGCGCACAAGAAGTCAGTGGTGACCCAGCGCGAGGTGGGAGCGGATACGGCCAGTTTCGCATCCGCTTTGAAGCACGTGTTGCGGCAGGACCCCGACGTGATTTTGATCGGCGAGCTGCGGGATCTTGAGACAATTCAGGTGGCGCTGACCGCCGCCGAGACCGGGCATCTCGTCTTCGCGACCCTGCACACGCAGAGCGCGGCCCAGACCGTCGACCGCATCGTGGATGTTTTTCCGCCGCACCAGCAAAACCAGGTGCGCGCGCAACTGGCCCAGACGCTGCAGGGAGTGATCTGCCAGGCCCTGGTCAAGTCGGCGACCGGCATCGGGCGTGTGGCGGCCACCGAGATTCTCGTGACGACTCCGGCGATCGCCAACCTCATTCGCGAGGGCAAGACACACCAGATCGAATCGATGATGCAAACCGGGCGCGAGCGTGGCATGCACACCCTGGATCAGCACCTCGCCGAACTCGTGAACAGAGGACAGGTCACGCGCCAGGCCGCGCTGGAGAAGGCCCAAAACGCCGTGGGACTCGAGAAACTCATTCGTCGCAGCGACACGCCAAGACAGACCGGCGGCTTCTCGTTCGCCGCCGATCCGGGCTTCGTGGAGGCCGGTTTCGCTGCGGCTGGACTTGCGCCGGCGGGATTTGCGCCGGCGGGATTTGCGCCGTCTGGATTTGCGGAGAAGCCGTTTGTCGAGCCCAGCTTTAGGCAGACCAGCTTTCGTGAGGCGGCGGCCGGCCTGCCCGGCGCGAACGGCGTGGCCGCGGCGGACAGCCCGACGGCTGCGACCGCTGACCTCGCCCGGTCGGCGAGCTGATGTCGACCGCCGTCGCTTTTTCTTACACCGGGCGGGACACCGCCGGCAAGAACGTGAAGGGGCAACTCGATGCCCTGAGTGAGTCCCAGGTGGCGTCCCGGCTGAACACCCTGGGTATCGCCCCCATCTCGATCGCCCCGGTCGTGCCGGGAACCGGGCTCGGGCGGTCACTGACTCTGTCGGTCTTCGCGCGCGGAGTGCGCCTGAAGGACCTCGCCATCATGAGCCGGCAGTTCGCCACCATGATCGGGGCCGGGCTGTCGCTGCTGCGCGCCCTGAGCATCCTCACCGAGCAGACCGAGAGTAAACCCCTCGCGGCTGTGCTCGCCCTGGTCCGCGACGACGTCGAAGCCGGGCAGTCGATCTCGGAGTCGCTCGCGAAGCATCCGCTGACCTTTCCGCCGATCATGGTGAACATGGTTCGCGCCGGTGAGACCGGCGGCTTTCTCGACGGCGCGCTGAACTCGATCGCCGAGAACTTCGAGAAGGAGGTCAAGCTGCGCGGCACCATCAAGTCGGCGATGACCTACCCGGTGATCGTGCTGGCAATGTCGTTCGCCGCCGTGCTGATCATGCTGATCTTCATCGTGCCGATCTTTCAAGACATGTTCACCGGCCTGGGCGGCGCCCTGCCGCTGCCCACCCAACTACTCGTCACCCTCTCGGAATCGATGATCTACGTTGTACCGATCGGCGCGGTGCTCGGCGTCGCCTTCGCCCTCTGGTGGCGACGCAGCAAACACACCGAGGCCGTGCGCCGTCGACTCGACCCGTTGCGGCTGAAACTGCCGGTGTTCGGGTTGCTGCTCAAGAAGATCGCGGTGGCACGGTTCAGCCGCAACTTCTCCAACATGCTCGGCGCCGGTGTCCCCATTTTGCAGGCGCTGAAGATCGTGGGGGAGACCAGCGGCAACTGGGCCATCGAAAATGCGTTGACCGAGGTCGGCGAGGCGGTGCGGCGCGGAAAGTCCGTCTCGGAGCCGCTGCTCGAACACCCGGTCTTTCCGGCCATGGTCGTGCAGATGATCGCCGTAGGAGAGGATGCCGGAACGCTCGAGTTGATGCTCGACAAAATCGCCGACTTCTACGACCAGGAGGTGCAATCTGCCACCGAGCAGCTCACCGCCATGATCGAACCGCTGCTGATCGCCTTTCTCGGCGTCGTCATCGGCGGCATGGTGATCGCCCTCTACCTGCCCATCTTCAGCATCGCCAGCATGATCAAGTAAGCCAGCACTGCCCTCGACCCGCAGTGTGGGGCGTTTGGTGTGCCCGCGGAGTGCGAACGATCCCGTTGTGGGGGTGGGTAATACCCAAAATCACCCTCACTTGTGGGTCGTGCGGAAGAAAAATGGCCCCCTAATCTGAAGCTCCGATCGCACCCTCGGTCGCCAAGAAACACAGCATCACGAGCCCTTACCCGGCTCGCTTTGTACGGCCCACTTCCAACCCGAATGGACACACCATGATTATTCGCCTGCTCGCTTCACTGAACCAGCGCCGCGCACGCTTCACCGAGAACCAGAAAGGGTTCACGTTGATCGAGCTGCTCGTCGTCGTAATCATCATCGGCATCCTCGCCGCCATCGCCATCCCGGTGTACCTCGGCGTGCAGAACAACGCCAAGGACGCAAGCGTCAAGAGCGACCTCGCCAACGCCAAGACCGCGATCATCGCGCTGCAGACGGAAGCCGGTGAGATGGTGGACGACGCCACTGCGATTGCTTCTATGCCGGGCATTGTCAATTATGGCTACACCGACGGCCCCAACACTGAGTCGATCGGATACAAAGTACTCACAGTCGCGGCAACTGGCGATCCCACATTCTGCATCGGCGCCACGAGCTCGACAGCAGCGAAGTTCTACGTGACCGACCTCCTGGGTATCACCAACGATGCAACGGACGCAGCACCGACCGGTTGCGTCTTCGAGTAACAGCCCCACCGGCGTGAGCCGGGGCCACCCCTTCGGGCCGCCCCGGCCACCCGGTTCTGCAACACCTCGACCTGATTCTCGCGAAGGAGGCCCTCGTGCACGCTCCAAAACAGCTCAGCCTGGGCCGCCGCCTCGCCCGAAACGACGACGGCGTCAGTCTCATCGAAGTGCTCGTGGCCATGCTGATCTTCGCCATTATCGCCGTCGGTGTCGGCTACGGACTCGTCACCTCCCTCTATCTCGGCAACGACGCACGGTCCCGCGAATCGGCCGTCAACCTGGCCGCGCAGGAGATCGACCTCGCCCGCTCGGCCGGAAACGTATTCGCCGTGCTCGAAAGCACCAGCACGGTCGTACAAAACGGCACGACCTTCACCCTGCACCGCTCCACCGACTGGGAAACCACCACCGGTGCCGACGGCAACTGCGGTTCCGGCGGCGGCCAGCTGCGTTACCGCCGCGTCAACGTCACCGTCACCTGGGATAGCATGCGCGCCACGACTCCGGTCGTGCGCGCCGACAGCGCACTCGCCCCCGGCAGCCGCATCAACGATCCAGCACTCGGCACCATCCTGGTGTCGGTGCTGACCGCCTCCGGCAGCGGCGCCGCCGGCGTGGCCATCTCCGCAGCGCCGGGTGTCGTCCCGAAAGGCGCTGCGATGCTCAGCGATGCACCAGCGGCAACGGATGCCGAGGGTTGCAGTTATCTGCTCAAGGTGCAGCCCGGTACCTATGACGTCACCGTCTCCCGCCCCAACTTCGTCGACAAAAATCAGGCGACCAGCGGGGCGCAGACGGTCGGTGTCGCGGCCGGAGGAGCGGCATCCGTCGCCTTCGCCTACGATCTGGCCGGAACCGTCACGGCCCACTACGGCACCAACTATTCGGAGGGCACGACGCTGCTGCCGAGCAACCTGAGCACCACCTTTCGCAGCGCGTACGAGCCCTACGCAGCTGTCAACCCGAGCAGCGCGAACGTGCAGACCTTTCGACTGCACCCGTTCGGCTATGAGGTCTTCGCCGGCCGTTTCATAGCGGCTACCCCGGTCGCCCCCGGCTGCGTATCGGTCGACCCTGCTGCCTGGACCACCGCGGCCGCCGATGGGGCCATCGGCACCGCGGCCGCCTCCATCGGTATCCTTCCCGGCGGCAGTGCCACCGTCGACGTGCCGCTCGGCGTGCTGTCCGTGACCGGCCTGGCCGGGCAATTCTTGCGGGCCGAGACGACGACCGCCCCGGCCGGCAGCGGAGATCCGGGCTGCGGAGTCGCCACGACCTACAACTTCGGGCAGCTCCCCGCCGACGCCACGACCCAACTCGGCCTGCCGTTTGGCTCCTGGACCTTCTTCTCCGGTGCCACCAGCGGCTCCGAGACGACGCCCGTGCCCGCTGCAAACCTCGCCGTGCTCACCCGGGGCGTGGCCGCCGGCGGCGTCGTCACCCTCGACCCGCGAGCGGTGGCGCCATGATGCCGTCCCGCACCAACGAGGCCGGTCTGTCGCTGGTCGAGCTGCTCGTGGCGATGCTGCTGCTCGGCATGTTCATGACCATGATCTCGAGCCTCTATCTGAGCGCCTCCCGCTCGCTCGGCCAGGCCAAGCTGCTCACCGTGAACACCCGGCAGGTGTCCAACGGCATGAACGAGGTCGCCCGGGTCATCCGTGCGGCCACCGAGAACCCGGTGTCCGGGCATCCGCTGCCCGACCCGGCCCTCGTCGAAGCGACCCCGGAAGTGGTGACCCTCTATGCCTACGTCAACCTCGGAATGCCCACCCAACAGCCGGTGAAGATTCGCCTGTCCCTCGACGCCGACCGGCGACTGGTCGAGACCCGCTGGGCAGCCACCGCCCTCAGCGGCGGGTATTTCGGGTTTTCCGGCGAGCCGGAATCGTCGCGCATCATCGCCGAAACCGTGGCGCCGGGCGACCCCGGCACATTTCTGTTCGGCTACCGTGACGCCGCCGGCCTGCCTCTGCTCGGCTCGGGGGGCGACGGCAGGCTGCTCACCAGTACCGAGCTACGCAGCGTCGCATCCGTTTCGGTGAATCTCACGGTGCAGGCCACCGTGACGGATGCCCGCAGCGCGGTCACCCTGCACAATACCGTCGGCATGCCCAACGTTGCCGTCGCGGCGGGGGCGTCATGAGCGCCTACCCGTTCTGGCGCCCCTCCCGGCGCCGGAGCACCTGGACGCCCCGAAAGCGATTCGCGTTGCTGAGCGTCTTTCGTCGCCTCATCCGCCGAGAACCGGACGAACGCGGCGCCGCCCTCGTCGTCGTGATCGGCCTCGGCCTGCTGCTGCTCACCCTCGTCGCTACCGCGATGACGTTCTCCGTCAGCGGCAGCCTCAAAGCCTCGAGCGACCAGAACTGGAACGGCGCCATGGCCGCCGCCTATGCCGGTGTGGCCGACTACGAAAGCCGCCTCGCCAACGACAACACCTACTACCGGTTCGGCAACCCGGCGGCAAGCTTCAGCGCGGGCAGCACAGTCACTGCGCCCTCGGCGGCCACCGAGAACCCGGCATTCGGCCTCGGCACCGACGGCGCCTGGGACACCGTCACCGGCAGCGACGGCACCGCGTCTTTCCGCTACGAGGTCGACAACGCGGCCTATGCGTCGTCGGGAGTGTTGCGCATCCGCTCCACCGGGCGGGTGGGAGCCGTGGCCCGCAGCATCGTCGCCAATATCCGGCAGGACGGCTTCATCGACTACCTCTACTTCACCGTGTATGAGATGCAGGACCCGGCGCAGAGCGGAATCACGACGTCCGGCTGCGCCGACACCTACGCCTGGGCCGGTCGGCCGATGCCCTCCGGCGGCACGAGCGTGTGCGGCGACATCGCCTTCGGCAGCAGCGACGTCGTCAACGGTCCGGCGCACTCCAACGACACCATGCGCATCTGCGGGGCCACGTTCAACGGCACGATCACGACGGGCGATCCGGGAGCGCCCGGTGCGAATTACCTCAAGAAAGCCTCCGACGGCAGCGACTGCTCTGGGCAGGTTTTCAACGGCGGCCAGCCGACGACCAGCCCGGTCATCGCGATGCCGGCTACCAACATGCAGCTCAAGCAGGAAACCCGGACGGACGCCGGTATCGACGCTCCGGGTTGCCTCTACACCGGCCCGACCAGCATCGTACTGAACAGCTCGGGCACCATGACCATCCGTTCGCCCTGGACCAAGAAGACCCGCATCGTCGGGGACCCGGCGACGTCGGGCAGCACGCCGGCGGCCTGCGGCCTGCCGGGAACGGCCAATGGCCAGCTTGGCTCGACGGCCGGCGCCACCGTCCCGGTGTTGAACGCGAACCTGCTCTTTGTCCAGAGCGTTCCGGGCGTCGTCACTGATCCGAACTATATGAGCAGCACCGATTGGCCCAGCGGCCAAAGCGCGGCCACCTGCTCCGTCGGCAACGGTATCGGCTTTCCCGTGACGCATGAAACCGCGCCAAGCGCCCGGTCCTATGACTGCCGCAAGGGGGATGCCTTCGTGATGGGCACCCTGGACGGCACGATGACCATCGCCACCGACAACTTTCTCTACGTCACCGGCGACATCATTTATTCGGATGCATCCACCGACGTGCTCGGGCTGGTCGCGCAGAATGCCATCTGGGTTTGGAACCCGTACTGCGACAGTACGCATGGGGAGGTTTGCCCGGGGGTTGGCCTCGGTGAAGGTGGCGCCATCCTGCCTGACAATCGGCGCATCGACGCGGCCATGCTCTCGCTCGACCACACCATTCAGGTGCAGAACTACGATCGCGGCGGCAATCAGGGCGTGCTGACCATCAACGGGTCGCTCGCCCAGAAATATCGCGGCTCCGTGCGAATGACCAACAGCGGCGGCGCCAACGGGTACAGCAAGAACTACACCTACGATCCGCGCTTTCGCTACATTGCGCCGCCCAAATTCCTCTCACCGGTGTCGGCCCGCTACAGCGTGAACCTGCTGGTTGAAGTGAGTTCGGCGTTCACCGCGCGGGGAGCGACGGTTCCGTAATGACCGGCCGCGCCCAGCATCCACTCGTCAGTTCACCCATCCCTATTTATAAGGAGCACTTCTCGTGACTCAGAGCATCGTCGGAATAGACATCGGCACCGCGCACCTGCGCGCCGTCGAGGTGCGGGGTCCCGGCAAGCCCCGGCCGATGCTGCTGCGCTATCACGAGGTGTCGCTGCCGCCTGGAGCCGTCATCGCCGGCGAGGTGATCGAGCCGAATACGGTGGCCGCCGCGCTCAAAGCGCTGTGGTCTGGCGGTGGGTTCCGTTCCCGCCAGGTAGTACTCGGCATGGGCAACCAGCGCGTGCTGGCCCGCGACCTGAGCGTGCCCAAAATGTCGCTCGCGCGCATTCGACAAGCGCTCCCGTTCGAGGTGCAGGACCTGCTGCCGGTACCGGTCGCCGACGCACTGCTCGACTTCTATCCCATCTCGGAGTCGACGACCGAGCACGGCCAAACCGTGAACGGGCTGCTCATAGCGGCCGTCAAGGCGGCCGTCGTCGCCAATGTCTCCGCGGTACGTCTGGCGGGACTCAGAACCATCGACGTCGACCTGATCCCCTTCGCGGTCAGCCGCCTGCTGGTCACCCGCCCCGGCATCGACGGCGTCGTGGCCGTCATCGACCTCGGCGCGACGACCACGAGCATCGTGATCACCCGCAACGGTGTACCCCAGTTCGTGCGCATCATCCCCACCGGAGCCAACGATCTCACCCAGGCTCTCAGCGACGGTTTGCAAACGGATGCCGCCGCCGCCGAGCAGCTGAAACGGCGCGTCGGTCTGCCGGCCGCGACCGAATCGTCCGCCGCCGCAGTGCTGTTCGCCGCCGCAGTGCTGTTCGCCGCCGCAGTGCCGGATTCCAGCCCGATCGAGGCGGCCGCCGCCCGCATCATTGCGGACACCATGCACGACCAGCTCGGCAGCATCGTCAACACGCTCAGCTACTTCGCCAACACCCGGCCGAGCGATCCAGTGTCGGCCATCATACTCAGCGGTGGGGGAGCCGAGCTTCCCGGCCTGGCCGAGGCGGTCTCGAAATTGACCCGCCTCGGCGTGACCCGGGGGGATCCGCTCGCAACGGTGGGTCTCGCATCCGTTATCGATACTCAAGCGCTGCGGCTGAGCGGCTCCGCCTACACCGTGGCCCTCGGCCTCGCGCTCGGGCGTGCAGCATGAGACGAGCTTCGAACGACGATGTGCCCGTCATCGGCGGCGACCAACGGGTCGACCTGCTGCCGCCGGAGGTGCGAGCCGAGCGGCGCGGCCAGCGGCAACGGCGCAGCCTCGCCCTCGGCGTCACGGGCATCGCCGTGCTCGTCGCCCTCGGAGTCGGCGCGTCAACGGCGCTCGCGCTGAGCGCCCAAACCAAACTCGCGACCGAGCAGGCCCGCACCGAAACCCTGCTGACCGAACAGGGCAAGTACTTCGCCGTGCGGTCGTTGCAACACCAGATCGCGCTGAGCGAGGCGGCGCAGCAGCTGGGCGCCTCGACTGAAATTGACTGGAAGGGCTACCTCGACGCAGTGCAGGGCACCCTGCCGAGCAGCGTCGCGATCGGCACGGTACAGGTGGATTCGGCGACCCCGCTCGCGGCATACACCCAGGCGACCGCACCGCTGCAGGGACTGCGGGTGGCGACCGTGTCGTTCACCGCGACGAGCGCCGTGCTGCCGGACATTCCAGCCTGGCTGAACGCGCTCAGTACGCTCGACGGCTTTGCCGACGCGCTGCCGGGCTCGGTCTCGCTCGACCAAAACTTGGGCAGCTATACCGTTATCATCACGATGCACGTCAATGACGTGGCGTTCGCGCACCGCTTCGACCCGCCGAAAAAGGACTAGCCATGGACAAGAACAAGCTCTGGCTCATCGGTTCGGTGCTGGTGACGAGCGTCATCGTCGTTCTCGGCGTGCTTCTCGGAGTGCAGCCGCAGCTGGACAGCATGAACGCCGCCGACGCGAGCCGGGCGGCCGTGCAGAGTACGAATGCCGGGCACGTCGCCCTGCTCGCCCGCCTCAAGCACGACTTCGAAGACCTGGACGCGCTGACCGCGACGGCTGAGGCGCTCGCCGAATCCGTGCCGAGCGGCTCGGCCATGCCGGCCTTCGTTGACCAGCTCGACGCCCAGGCCCAGGCGGTGGGCCTCACCCTCACCGGAATGACCGTGACCGAGGCGCAAGCCTATGTGCCTTTGCTGCCCGAGGTTCCGGCGGCTGCGACTTCTACGGGGTCGGCTGCGCCGGATTCAGAAGGCGCGTCTGCGGCGGCTTCTTCGGCCGCGGCGGCTGCAACGCCAGCGCCCGTCGCGCTGATCACGGAGAGCAACTTCGCCGCCTTCCCGCTGCAGATCACCGTGACGGGAACCTACGCCCAGGTGCTTGAATTCGTGGCCAGTGTGCAATCCGGGAGCCGGTTGTTCCTCGTGCACGGGATCGATACCGCGCAGGCCTCCGGCGAAGAGACCTTGGTGGACGCGACCATCTCTGGACTGGTGTATTCGCTGGTAGCGGCGACGACATCCGTTGGATAATGGCGCGGCACGCCGAGTCTCCGTGGCATTTGCCGTGCCCTTGGTACAATAAAGGCCAGTCACGGCGAAGGCCACGAGGAGTTCAGCATGAGCGACAACACGCCACTTGACGGCAAGAAGAATTCTGAAACGGATGCAACGGCGTCGCCCGACGAGACCGCTCGCGGGCAGGCCGTGCCGGAGCCTGCAGAAGTACTTTCAGCGGAGGCAGCTTCGCCTGAGCCGGTGCAGGAGCCCCTCGTCATCGACTATGACGCCATCAACGCCAACCTGACCGCGGCCGAACGTGCCGATGCCGCGACCGCTTCGGCGAACTCTCGCAACCTGTCGCCGATGTCGACGGCCGAGCCGGTTGCATCGGCCGACGTTGACGCCCCGAGCCTCGCCGACGACTACGCCGACTCCTATACTCCGGCGGCCACCGTGCCGGCCCGGAGCACGGCCATCGATTCAGAACCCGTGGTCACCCCGTCGGCTCTTCTCGTTGTCGGAACGCCCGCCGCCGCTTCCACTGTGCCGGTCGATGACGTGCCGGTCGATGACGTGCCGGTCGCCGCGCCGGCGCCTGCTGCTCCGGCTTACGCCGCGCCCGCAGCCCAGTCGCCGATCTACGTGCAGGCGCCGACCAAGCCGCGCCTGCGCAGCAACCGGGGCGGTGGCATCCTGATCGCCTTGCTCGCCACGGTGGTTTTCGCCCTGCTCTACGCTGCAGCAGCCTTCATCATCATCGGAGTGACCAGCACCAGCGTCGCCGCGACCGTGACCGGGTTCACCACCTTTGCCGCACTGCCGGTCTTCTACATTCCCATCCTGTTCTTCTTCCTCGCCTATGTCGGACTGATCGCTCTGGTCAACCGGGGCGGCTGGTGGGCGTACGTGCTGTTCGGATTCATCGTCGCCGTCGTCGTCTACTTCTCTTACATCGGCGGGGCGCTGCTCGGCCTCGTCTTCGATGGAACGGCCGACACGGTCGGTGCCGCCGACCTCAGTCGCTTCGTGTCCTCGCTCTGGCTGAACCCGGGCGCGATCGCCGCCGGACTCATCGCCCGCGAGGTTCCGATCTGGGCCGGCGCCTGGATCGCCCGTCGCGGACGCCGCGTCACCGCCCGCAACCTTGAGGCCCGCACCGAGTACGAGCGCCTGCTCGCCGACGGCCCCCACCCCACCCGCCCGTAGCGTTCTGTTTTTGGCCCCGGTCGTGGGCCCAGTTTAGAAACTGGGCCTGGGTTCACAGGGTGGCCCGGTCTTCACGCCAGCCGCGGCATCCGCTTCGCTGCACCGTGTGCGGCGGCTCGCGCTGCGCCCGCGGGCCTACGCTAGAGCCATGCGGGAATACCGAAAGTACGCGATCACCATGGCGGCCTTTTCGGTCGTCCTCTATGTGGCCCTCATCGTGGCGTCATTCGGGGTGCTCAGCCTGCTGCTCAATCGCGACGTCATCAACGAAACGGATGCCGGTGCCCTCCTCGGCCCCCTCATGGTCACGACCGCGGTCCTCGCCCTGGTCTGGGTCATTCTCTCCGCAGTGCTGCGCTCGCCCGAGCGCCTCACCCAGGTGCCGCCGCTGCCGATCTTCCTCGCCGGAGTCGCTGCCTACCTGACCTATTGCGTCTTCGGGGGAGTCTTCTACAGCCTCGGCGCCGGCGAACTCTTTCGCTCGGTAATCTTCATCGGCGGCGAGATGACGAGCCCCTTCGCGATCTCCGTCGCGGTCTGCGGCTGGCTCATCGCGTTTCTCTACTTCGTCGTGCTGCTGGCCAAGCCCGACGGATCCGGCACTCCCGAGTGGCCCTGGCAGAAGGACGACGACAACGAGCCCCGATGATGGGGTCGTTCGTGGCCCCTCGCGGGTAACGCCGGTCGAGTACCCTTGTGCAGTATGGAAGGGTCCATCGAATCGCGCGTCAACCATGAGGTTGAGAACTGGCTGCGTTGGATCACCCGGTGGCGGCCCGCAACGCACCGCGGCCGCGCACGGCTTTGCCGTCAGTGCTTCGGCTCGCCGATCATCGCGTCGGCCGGACTTGCCGTCGACGTGCCCCACGTCGTGCAGCACGCCCTCTCCATGCGCATGAAGATCGTCATCGACGCATCGGTCGATGAATACACCGAGCGCAACCTCCCGCTGCTCGCGCACGAACTCAACCTGAGCGAGCGCCGCCAATCCGCGCAGGCGTATCGCCCGGCCGAAGGACTCGAGCCGGAATTTCGCGGCCTCGACCTTGACCCGCAACCGGCAGCGGATGCGCCCTACCTCTTCACCTTCAGCGAGCTCGCCGGCCTGGAACCCCCCGACTCACCGCCTGCGGCCCCCAAGCCTGCCGCCCCGGGCGGTGATTTCGAGTCCGAACCCGGTCAAGGTCCCGGCCGGAACCCCCAGGCCGACCACGACCCAGACGAAACAGCAAAGGAGCGCCTCCCGCCGCTCACCCCCGAAGAAAAGGCCGCCCTCCGGGTAGAAATCGGCCTCGCCGACGAGTTCGCCACCCAGGTCGGCCGCCGGGTCTGTGCCCAACTCCGGCAACAGCAGTCTCGCCTGCTCGCCGCGATCGCCGAGCACGTCGAGCCCCAGGTGCAGGCCCTGCTCGCCGACCTCGACAGCACCCTCGACTCCCCGCTCTGGCCGCGCAATCCCTAGCCGAGCCCGCGCATCCGCTCTGATACGAGAAGCAAATACCGACCGGGCCCGGGCCGGGAAACTGGGCCCACGATAGATTATGGGCCCAGCGACCGGGCCCAGGCCCGGGAAGTAGAAGTGCAGGAGAAGGGGCGCGCGGCGGCACCTGCGACGCGGGGCACAACCCATTTGACCGTCAAGGCCCCACCGGGCTAGAATTACCCGGTGTGCGCTTTGTCGTGCGCCTGAATTATGCCCTCCTGAGAGCACAGGCCGAGATTCCACACATGTAGGGCTGGTCGAAGGCCATGCCCCCACGGCATACCCACCAAAACACGCGCGAGCAATCGTGTGGGTTCAAGCGGGTCCAGATGAACTCGACCTAACTCGCAAGAGCTAAGTCGAATGCTAACCATCACAAAGCTGTCACCGTGCAGCAATATCAAGGAGTATTTAGTGCCCACCATTCAGCAGTTGGTCAGGAAGGGCCGTAGCCCCAAGGTCACCAAGACCAAGGCTCCCGCCCTGAAGTCCAACCCGCAGCAGCGCGGCGTTTGCACCCGCGTCTACACCACCACCCCGAAGAAGCCGAACTCGGCTCTTCGCAAGGTCGCCCGCGTCAAGCTTTCCAACGGCACCGAGGTCACCGCCTACATTCCCGGCGAGGGCCACAACCTGCAGGAGCACTCCATGGTGCTCGTGCGCGGAGGCCGTGTTAAGGACCTCCCCGGTGTGCGTTACAAAATCATTCGCGGCGCACTGGACACCCAGGCCGTCAAGAACCGTAAGCAGGCACGTAGCCGCTACGGCGCAAAGATGGAGAAGAAGTAATGCCCCGTAAAGGACCCGCTCCCAAGCGCCCTGTCATTGCCGACCCGGTTTACGGTGCACCCATCGTCAGCCAGCTCGTCAACAAGATCCTTCTCGATGGCAAAAAGGGCCTCGCCGAGCGCATCGTTTACGATGCCCTCGCCGGAGTGTCCGCCAAGAACGAGCTGGATGCCGTTGTCACGCTGAAGAAGGCACTCGACAACGTCCGTCCGACCCTCGAGGTGCGTTCGCGCCGCGTCGGTGGTTCCACCTACCAGGTTCCGGTTGAGGTCAAGCCGCACCGCGCCAACACCCTGGCGCTGCGCTGGTTGACCAGCTACGCCAAGGCGCGTCGCGAGAAGACCATGACCGAGCGTCTCACCAACGAGATCCTCGACGCGAGCAACGGCCTCGGTGCCGCTGTCAAGCGTCGTGAAGACACTCACAAGATGGCTGAAGCGAACAAGGCCTTCGCTCACTACCGCTGGTAGCTAGCTCCATCGAGCATTCCTGATCAGCTGTTCAGGCGCGTGTCGGCATAGTCGGCGCGCGCCTGAACACAGCTGAGAAGCGGATGCTTACGGCCCTGTTCTGCATTTCCACCCCTACCCGCTGGAGGACCCCCGTGGCACTTGACGTGCTCACCGACCTGAGTAAGGTCCGCAATATCGGCATCATGGCTCACATTGATGCTGGCAAGACCACCACGACTGAGCGCATCCTGTTCTACACGGGTGTCAACCACAAGATCGGCGAGACCCACGACGGCGCCTCGACGATGGACTGGATGGCGCAGGAGCAGGAACGTGGCATCACGATCACCTCCGCTGCGACGACCTGTTTCTGGGACAACAACCAGATCAACATCATCGACACCCCCGGACACGTGGACTTCACCGTGGAGGTGGAGCGTTCGCTCCGCGTCCTCGACGGTGCTGTTGCCGTGTTCGACGGCAAGGAGGGCGTTGAGCCCCAGTCCGAAACCGTGTGGCGTCAGGCCGACAAGTACGACGTTCCCCGCATTTGCTTCGTCAACAAGATGGACAAGCTCGGCGCCGACTTCTACTTCACGGTCGACACCATCATCAAGCGCCTCGGCGCCAAGCCGCTGGTCATCCAGCTGCCGATCGGTGCAGAGTCTGACTTCGAGGGTGTCGTTGACCTCGTTCAGATGCGCGCACTGACCTGGCGTGGCGACTCCAAGGGTGACGTGGAGATGGGCTCGAAGTACGCCATCGAAGAGATCCCCGCCGACCTCGTCGAGAAGGCTGCTGAGTACCGCAAGCTTCTGCTCGAGACCGTTGCCGAAACCGACGATGACCTCATGGAGCGTTACTTCGCCGGCGAAGAGCTGACGGTTGCCGAGATCAAGGGCGCCATTCGCAAGCTCACCATCAACAGCGAGATCTACCCGGTTCTCTGTGGTTCTGCATTCAAGAACCGCGGCGTTCAGCCGATGCTCGACGCTGTCATCGATTACCTTCCGACGCCGCTCGACGTGCCTGCCATTGAGGCACACGACCCGCGCGACGAAGAAAAGGTCATCATGCGTCACCCCGACGCCGAGGAGCCCTTCACGGCTCTCGCGTTCAAGGTTGCGGTGCACCCGTTCTTCGGTCGCCTCACCTATGTTCGCGTGTACTCGGGCCGTCTCGACTCCGGAGCCCAGGTCATCAACTCGACCAAGGGCAAGAAGGAGCGCATCGGCAAGATCTTCCAGATGCACGCCAACAAGGAGAACCCGGTGGCCTTCGTGACCGCCGGTCACATCTACGCGGTCATCGGCCTCAAGGACACCACCACGGGCGACACCCTGTGCGACCCGAACGCCCAGGTCGTACTTGAGTCCATGACGTTCCCTGACCCGGTTATCGAGGTCGCGATTGAGCCGAAGACCAAGCAGGACCAGGAAAAGCTGGGCCTTGCCATTCAGAAGCTCGCCGAAGAAGACCCCACCTTCCGTACCGAACAGAACCAGGAAACTGGCCAGACGGTAATCAAGGGAATGGGTGAACTTCACCTGGACATCCTGGTCGACCGCATGAAGCGTGAATTCAACGTTGAGGCGAACGTCGGCAAGCCCCAGGTCGCGTACCGCGAGACGATCCGCAAGGCCGTCGAGCGTCACGACTACACGCACAAGAAGCAGACCGGTGGATCCGGCCAGTTCGCGAAGATTCAGATCGCGATCGAGCCGATGGAAATCACTGCTGAAAAGTCGTACGAGTTCCTGAACAAGGTCACTGGTGGCCGTATCCCGCGTGAGTACATCCCCTCGGTGGATGCTGGAATTCAGGATGCGCTCCGCGTAGGCGTCCTGGCCGGCTACCCGATGGTGGGCGTTCGAGCCAGCCTGCTTGACGGCGCTGCGCACGACGTTGACTCCTCGGAGATGGCGTTCAAGATTGCCGGATCGATGGGCTTCAAAGAAGCCGTTCGTAAGGCGAACCCCGTTCTGCTCGAGCCGCTGATGGCCGTCGAAGTTCGTACCCCTGAGGAATACATGGGTGACGTAATCGGAGACCTCAACTCGCGTCGTGGGCAGATCCAGACCATGGAGGATGCGCAGGGCGTGAAGGTAATTCGCGCTCACGTTCCACTGTCGGAGATGTTCGGATACATCGGTGACCTGCGGTCGAAGACCAGCGGCCGTGCGGTGTACTCGATGACGTTCGAGAGCTATGCGGAGGTCCCGAAGGCTGTTGCCGACGAGATCATCAACAAGAACAAGGGCGAATAGCCCTCTATTCTGGCCTTCGGGCCGAATCGCTTCGGCCACCTGGCCCGAGTAACATAAGTAGACACATCCAGCGCATACCGGCCGCTCATAACGGCGGCCGTGAATTTGCACGCGAGTCCTGAGGAGGACCCACAGTGGCCAAGGCCAAGTTCGAGCGGACAAAGCCGCACGTAAACATCGGAACGATCGGTCACGTTGACCACGGAAAGACCACGCTGACTGCAGCGATCTCCAAGGTTCTTGCCGATAAGTTCCCGTCCAAGATCAACGTTCAGCGCGACTTCGCGTCGATTGACTCGGCTCCGGAAGAACGCCAGCGCGGCATCACGATCAACATTTCGCATGTTGAGTACGAGACCGACAAGCGTCACTATGCTCACGTCGATGCTCCCGGCCACGCTGACTACATCAAGAACATGATCACCGGTGCTGCTCAGATGGACGGCGCAATCCTCGTGGTTGCCGCTACTGACGGCCCGATGGCTCAGACCCGTGAGCACGTTCTTCTCGCCAAGCAGGTCGGCGTGCCGACCCTCATGGTCGCGCTGAACAAGGCCGACATGGTTGACGACGAAGAGATCATGGAGCTCGTTGAGCTCGAAGTTCGTGAACTTCTCTCCAGCCAGGGTTTCGATGGCGACAACGCCCCCGTTATCCAGGTCTCCGCACTCAAGGCGCTTGAGGGCGACGAGAAGTGGACCGCCAACATCCTTGAGCTCATGAAGGCCGTTGACGAGTACATCCCGGACCCGATCCGCGACAAGGACAAGCCGTTCTTGATGCCGATCGAGGACGTCTTCACGATCACCGGCCGTGGAACCGTTGTTACGGGCCGCGCCGAGCGTGGAACCCTCAAGATCAACTCTGAGGTCGAGATCGTCGGCATCCGCCCGACGCAGAAGACCACGGTTACCGGTATTGAGATGTTCCACAAGCAGCTCGACGAGGCGTGGGCCGGCGAGAACTGTGGACTTCTTCTTCGTGGCACCAAGCGCGAAGACGTTGAGCGCGGCCAGGTCGTCGTCAAGCCGGGTTCGGTTACGCCGCACACCGACTTCGAGGGCACCGCGTACATCCTCAGCAAGAACGAGGGTGGGCGTCACAACCCGTTCTACGCGAACTACCGCCCGCAGTTCTACTTCCGCACCACGGACGTCACCGGCGTCATCACGCTGCCCGAGGGCACCGAGATGGTTATGCCTGGCGACACCACCGACCTGACTGTCGCGCTGATTCAGCCGATCGCCATGGAAGAGGGCCTCGGCTTCGCTATCCGTGAAGGTGGCCGCACCGTCGGCGCCGGCACGGTGACCAAGATCATCAAGTAGTCTTTTTCACCTACTGATCTCCTGAAAGGGGTCGGGCCTTCGGGCCCGGCCCCTTTTTTGTACCCACGCGGCTGTCGGCACTTTGCAGACGGATGCCTCGGCCCCGCTCGTCGCGAGGATGTCAGGGTCTGGGTTCCGGCGAATGGCGTTGCGCCCGGTTCCCTGCAGGATCCTCAGTTTTCGGTTATGGTCTGCCCATGCAGATATCTAAGCTCGAAGTGCGCATCCTGATGGCGATCGCGATCCTGGTGGTCGGCATCCTCGCCGTGGTGATCGTGCCGCGACTGGTCGGGTCCGCCCCCGCTGCCCAATCGGCCGTTGGGCCGGGAGCGTCCGCGCCGGCGCCGAGCACGATCCCTACCCCGACGCTTGCGCCGACACCCATTTCCTCGCCGACTGCGAAGACGGAACAGCAGATCCTCGACGACATCGTGGCGAGCACGGTCAGCGTCTACAGCATGTTGGTCTGCAACAGTCTCGACGAGTACGCCGCCCTGTCGGTCCCCGAAATCATCTCCAAGGTGCTGGCCGAATACCCGACATCGGGCCTCTCCGGCCAGTCGCGTCAAATCATGGCCGAGCGAGTGCTGACCGAGTCCGCCGCCAAGAGCTGCGCCGACCAGAGCCCGCGCGTCGCCGCCGGCATTCAGGGCTAGCCCCGCACAGCGCAGCAGAGCGTAGGCCCGCGGCCGGCCGCGGGCCTACGTCTGCGAATCGCCCGACAAGAACGAGCCGACGAGACGCGTGCGACACGCCCGGGTTGCATGAAGTGGTAACTGTGTGGCAGACTCTTCTAGTTCAACACTTTCGGCGTGCGCTACGCGTCGCCGGAATCACTGCCAGGCAGTGCATAGTCGCGTCACCCTCTACGAAGAACACTTGTCGCAAGAGCAACGATCGCAGGCTAGGCCGCAGGGAGCAGAGCGCAGCATAAATCAACGATCTGGTCGGCGTGGGTAAAACCGTGTCGTCCCCCAGGTTCTGCTCTGGGAGTCGGCGTTGATGATGAGCGTCGTTTATTCGTACGTGAATCAAATTGACATTTGAACAGTGGTGCTTTCAGCAGCAGTGCTACTACGGCGTCCAATGCAACCTCGGCAAACAGTGCCGTTGTCTGTAAGACGCCTCGACAGAGAGAGAGTTCGACATGGCGGGACAGAAGATCCGCATTCGACTTAAGTCGTATGACCACGAGGTCATCGACATTTCGGCGCGCAAGATCGTCGACACAGTGACCCGTGCGGGCGCTACAGTCGTCGGCCCGGTGCCGCTTCCGACCGAGAAGAACGTGGTGTGTGTCATCCGTTCTCCTCACAAGTACAAGGACAGCCGGGAGCACTTTGAAATGCGCACCCACAAGCGTCTGATCGACATCATCGACCCGACCCCGAAGGCTGTTGACTCGCTCATGCGCCTCGACCTTCCGGCCGACGTCAACATCGAGATCAAGCTCTAGGGCCCGCGATGTCTTACGCAGATACCAAAACCACCAAGGGTCTCCTTGGCAAGAAGCTCGGCATGACCCAGGTGTGGGACGAGAACAACAAACTTGTTCCCGTTACCGTCATCGAAATCGCGCCGAACGTTGTCACGCAGGTTCGTACCAAGGCCGTCGACGGCTACAACGGCGTTCAGATCGCCGCTGGCCCCATCGACCCGCGCAAGGTCAACAAGCCCCTTGCCGGTCACTTCGACAAGGCCGGCGTCACGCCGCGTCGCCACATCACCGAGCTCCGCACCGCGGATGCCGCTGACTACAACCTCGGCCAGGAGCTCACCGTTGACGGTGTTTTCGCTGCCGGCACCAAGGTTGACGTCATGGGCACCAGCAAGGGTAAGGGCTTCGCCGGTGTTATGAAGCGTCACAACTTCAAGGGTGTTTCCTCTTCACACGGTTCGCACCGTAACCACCGCAAGCCCGGTTCCATCGGTGCTTCTTCGACCCCGAGCCGTGTCTTCAAGGGCATGCGCATGGCTGGTCGTATGGGTGGCGAGCGCGTAACCGTGCTGAACCTCAAGGTGCACGCTATTGACGCCGATAAGGGCCTCATGCTCGTCAAGGGTGCCGTTCCCGGTGCTCGTGGCCGCCTCGTATTCGTTCGCAACGCAGTGAAGGGAGCGTAGTCCTTATGGCTACAGCACTCGACATCATTGACGCCAAGGGCAAGAAGGCAGGCTCTGCCGAGCTTCCCGACGAGCTCTTCGACGTTCCCGCCAACATTCCTCTCATCCACCAGGTCGTTGTTGCGCAGCTTGCTGCCGCACGCCAGGGAACGAGCAAGGTCAAGCGCCGTGGAGAAGTTTCCGGTGCCGGCCGCAAGCCGTTCAAGCAGAAAGGAACCGGTCGCGCTCGTCAGGGCTCGATCCGCGCTCCTCAGATGACCGGTGGTGGAATCGTCCACGGACCGACCCCGCGCAGCTACGACCAGCGCACCCCGAAAAAGATGATTGCCGCAGCCCTCAAGGGTGCACTGAGCGACCGCGCCCGCGGTGGCCGCCTGCACATCGTCGAGGCACTGTTCACGGCTGAGACCCCCAACACGAAGATTGCCCTGGAGCTGCTCTCGCAGATTGCCACGAGCAAGCACGTGCTGGTTGTTCTTGAGCGTACCGACGAGATCACGTTGCGCAGCATTCGCAACATCCCGACGGTGCACATCCTCTCGTGGGACCAGCTCAACGCCTACGACGTGCTCGTCAGCGACGACATTGTCTTCACCACCGCCGCGTTCAACGCGTTTGTGGAGAGCAAGACCAAGAAGGAAGAGGTGGCCGCATAATGACTATCGCGACCAACAAGGACCCCCGCGACATCATCATCTCTCCGGTTGTCTCTGAGAAGAGCTACGGCCTGATTGACGAGGGTAAGTACACCTTCATCGTTGACCCCCGCTCGAACAAGACGGAGATCAAGCTCGCGATCGAAAAGATCTTCAAGGTGCAGGTCGCTTCGATCAACACCCTGAACCGCGTGGGCAAGACTCGCCGCACCAAGTTCGGCATGGGCAAGCGCAAGGACACCAAGCGTGCCATTGTCACGCTCAAGTCTGGCTCCATCGACATCTTCACGGCCGTCGGCTAAGCGACAGGCAGAGGGATAACTAATGGCTATTCGTAAGTACAAGCCCACGACCCCGGGTCGACGCGGTTCATCCGTTGCCGACTTCGCGGAAATCACGCGTTCCACCCCGGAGAAGTCGCTTCTGCGTCCCCTCTCCAAGACCGGTGGACGTAACAACCAGGGCCGCATCACGACCCGTCACATCGGTGGTGGCCACAAGCGCCAGTACCGCGTGATCGACTTCAAGCGCAACGACAAGGACGGCGTCAACGCCCGCGTCGCTGAAATTGAATACGACCCGAACCGCACGGCGCGCATCGCGCTCCTGCACTTCATCGACGGCACGAAGCGTTACATCATCGCGCCGAACAAGCTCAGCCAGGGCGACATCATCGAGTCGGGAGCCGGGGCTGACATCAAGCCCGGCAATAACCTGCCGTTGAAGAACATCCCCACCGGTACCATCATTCACGCGATCGAGCTGCGTCCGGGTGGCGGCGCCAAGATGGCCCGTTCCGCCGGAGCATCCGTTCGTCTGGTCGCGAAGGAGGGCGTTTACGCCCAGCTTCGTCTGCCGTCTGGTGAAATCCGCAACGTGGATGCTCGCTGCCGCGCGACGATCGGCGAGGTCGGTAACGCCGAGCAGTCGAACATCAACTGGGGCAAGGCCGGACGTATGCGCTGGAAAGGCGTTCGCCCGACCGTTCGTGGTGTTGCCATGAACCCGGTCGATCACCCGCACGGTGGTGGTGAGGGTAAGACGTCCGGTGGACGTCACCCCGTCAGCCCCTGGGGCCAGAAGGAAGGGCGCACCCGCCACCCGAATAAGGAAAGCGACAAGCTCATTGTTCGTCGCCGCACCGTCGGCAAGAAGCGTAAGTAGGAGTAGACGATGCCAAGAAGTCTTAAGAAAGGCCCTTTCGTTGACGACCACCTGCTTCGCAAGGTGTTCGCGGCGAACGAAGCCAAGAGCAAGAACGTAATCAAGACCTGGTCGCGCCGCTCGATGATCATCCCCGACATGCTCGGACACACCATCGCAGTGCACGACGGACGCAAGCACATCCCGGTGTTCGTCACCGAGAGCATGGTCGGCCACAAGCTCGGCGAGTTTGCGCCCACCCGCACCTTCCGTGGACACGTGAAGGACGACAAGAAGGGCCGTCGCCGCTAGCGCGGGGACGTGAAGGAGGAGAAGAAATGGTGGAGTCGATCGCACGCGTGCGTCACATCCGCGTTACCCCCCAGAAGGCTCGTCGCGTCGTTGACATGATCCGCGGCAAGCAGGCGCATGAAGCGCTGGGAATTCTGAAGTTTGCGCCCCAGGGCGCATCCGATCCGGTGTACAAGCTGGTGGCCTCGGCCATCGCCAACGCCCGGGTCAAGGCAGATGCAGCCAACACGTATCTGGACGAGCAGGACCTGTTCATCAGCCGGGCATTCGTTGACGAGGGTACGACCCTCAAGCGTTTCCAGGCTCGTGCCCAGGGTCGCGCATTCGAAATCAAGAAGCGCACCAGCCACATCACGGTTGTGCTCACCACTCCTGAGGAGGGTACGAAGTAATGGGTCAGAAAGTAAACCCCTATGGCTTCCGTCTGGGAATCACCACCGATCACGTATCGCGTTGGTTCTCTGACTCGACCAAGCCGGGTCAGCGTTACGCTGACTTTGTCGCAGAAGACGTCAAGATCCGTCGCCTGCTGAGCACCAGCCTCGACCGTGCCGGCGTCAGCCGCATCGAAATCGAGCGCACTCGTGACCGCGTTCGCGTTGACATCCACACTGCCCGTCCGGGCATTGTGATTGGTCGCCGCGGCGCGGAGGCCGAGCGCATCCGCTCTGACCTGGAGAAGCTCACCGCCAAGCAGATTCAGCTGAACATCCTCGAGGTCAAGAACCCCGAGCAGGATGCCCAGCTGGTCGCGCAGGGTATTGCCGAGCAGCTCAGCGCACGTGTGGCCTTCCGCCGCGCGATGCGTAAGGGCCTGCAGGGCGCACAGCGCGCCGGCGCCAAGGGTGTTCGTATCCAGGTGTCCGGTCGTCTGGGTGGCGCCGAGATGAGCCGCAGCGAGTTCTACCGCGAAGGCCGGGTGCCCCTGCACACGCTTCGCGCGAACATCGACTACGGCTTCTACGAAGCCAAGACCACCTTCGGCCGCATCGGCGTGAAGGTCTGGATCTACAAGGGCGACATCACCAACAAGGAACTCGCTCGCGAGCAGGCCAACGCTAAGTCGTCCCGCCCCGAGCGTCGTGACGATCGACCGCGCCGTGCACCTCGTGCAGATGCTCCGGCAGCGGCACCGGTCGCAGCAGGAGTTGAGGCTAAATAATGTTGATTCCACGTAGAGTCAAGCACCGCAAGCAGCACCACCCGGGTCGTACCGGCCACGCTACTGGTGGCACCACGGTCTCCTTCGGTGACTATGGCATCCAGGCGCTGACCCCCGCGTACGTGACCAACCGTCAGATCGAGTCCGCTCGTATCGCTATGACACGTCACATCAAGCGTGGTGGAAAGGTGTGGATCAACATCTACCCCGACCGCCCGCTGACCAAGAAGCCGGCCGAAACCCGCATGGGTTCCGGTAAGGGTTCGGTCGAGTGGTGGGTTGCCAACGTCAAGCCGGGACGCGTTCTCTTCGAGCTCAGTGGTGTCACCGACGCCGTTGCGAAAGAGGCACTTACCCGTGCAATTCACAAGCTGCCCCTCAAGGCACGCATCATCAAGCGCGAGGAGGGCGACGCATAATGGCGATCGGAACCAAGGAGCTCGCCCCAGTCGAGCTCGACACTTTTGACAATGAGAAGCTGTTCGAAGAGCTGAAGAAGGCCAAGGAAGAGCTGTTCAACCTGCGCTTCCAGTCGGCCACCGGTCAGCTCGAGAGCCACGGCCGCCTCCGCGCGGTCAAGCGCGACATCGCTCGCATCTACACGGTTCTCCGTGAGCGCGAGCTGGGCATTCGTGCAACCCCGGTCGTAGCCCCGGCTCCGGCCAAGGCTGAGAAGGCCGACAAGAAAACCAAGAAGGCCAAGGCCGCAGACGAGTCCACGGACGACGCTGCAGCCGAGACCGTCGAGACGAAGGAGGCCTAGTCATGGCGAAGACTGACGAAACGGTCGTCGCAGCCGAGGCAGAAGCTCTCGTTCGCGGTTACCGCAAGACGCTGCGTGGTTACGTGACCAGCGACAAGATGAACAAAACCATCATTGTCGTTGTCGAAGACCGCGTGAAGCACCCGTTGTACGGTAAGGTCATCCGCCGTACATCCAAGCTGAAGGCGCACGATGAGGCGAACTCCGCCGGCATCGGCGACCTGGTCCTGATCAGTGAGACCCGTCCGCTTAGCGCCTCCAAGCGCTGGCGCCTGGTCGAGATTCTTGAGAAGGCCAAGTAAGCCTCGCGCTTACTTGACGTAAAGGAGTTATAAAGTGCTTCAGCAAGAATCACGAGTACGGGTTGCCGACAACAGCGGCGCCAAGGAACTCTTGACCATCCGCGTTCTCGGTGGCTCCGGCCGTCGTTACGCCGGCCTGGGCGACGTCATCGTCGCCACGGTCAAGGATGCAATCCCGGGCGGAAACGTCAAGAAGGGTGACATCGTCAAAGCTGTCATCGTTCGCACCAAGAAGGAAACCCGTCGTCCAGACGGCTCCTACATCAAGTTCGATGAGAACGCTGCAGTGATCTTGAAGGCAGACGGTGACCCCCGCGGCACCCGAATCTTCGGACCGGTCGGTCGCGAGCTTCGCGACAAGAAGTTCATGAAGATCATCTCGCTGGCACCGGAGGTTATTTAATCATGGCCAGAATCAAAAAGGGTGACCTCGTACAGGTCATCAGCGGCCGCAGCCAGGCTCGCGGCGGAGACCGTGGCAAGCAGGGCAAGATCATCTCCGTCGACGTCGAGAAGAACCGTGTCCTCGTTGAGGGCATCAACTTCGTGACCAAGCACGTTCGCGTCGGACAGACCCAGCGCGGCACCAAGACGGGTGGCATCGAGACCTTCGAAGCCGCCATCCACGTGTCCAACGTTGCCATCGTCGACCCGGAGACCAAGAAGCCGACCCGCGTCGGTTTCCGCCAGGAAGAGGTAACGAAGGACGGCGTCACCAAGACGGTCCGCATTCGTTACGCCAAGAAGTCAGGGAAGGACCTCTAATGACTGACACCGTTACCGGCACCGCCCCTGAGGGCACCGCGCCCGTCAAGGCCCTGCCGCGTCTGAAGCAGAAGTACCGCGATGAGATCAGTGCCAAGCTCTCCGAGGAACTCGGCTTCACCAACGTGCACCGTATCCCCACCCTGACGAAGATTGTCGTCAACATGGGTGTCGGAGAAGCAGCACGCGACGGCAAGGTGATGGACGGTGCGGTTTCTGACCTCACCAAGATCACCGGCCAGAAGCCGCAGGTCACCAAGGCTCGCAAGTCCATCGCGCAGTTCAAACTGCGTGAGGGACAGCCCATCGGCGCCCACGTCACCCTTCGTGGCGACCGCATGTGGGAGTTCCTGGACCGGCTGCTCAGCCTGGCCCTTCCTCGCATCCGTGACTTCCGCGGCCTGTCCGACAAGCAGTTCGATGGTGCGGGCAACTACACCTTCGGTCTGACCGAGCAGGTTATGTTCCACGAAATCGACCAGGACCGCATTGACCGCGTTCGCGGTATGGACATCACGGTTGTTACGACCGCGAAGTCCAACGATGAGGGTCGCGCGCTGCTCAAGGCGCTCGGCTTCCCGTTCAAGACGGCCGACGCACAGAAGTAGCGTTTTTCAACTAGAGTTGGGAGCTTGCGCTTGCGAGCTCCCAACTCATGGTTGGCCCCGCCCTGCAGAAATGCCAGGCGCACACAGATTTTCACCCCGGAAGCCGTTCAACCGATCGGTTTCCTCACCACCACAGGTCGTCATTCGCGTAACGGATGATGAAACCAGGCGAGAAAGGCACCACAAAATGACAATGACAGATCCGGTCGCAGACATGCTGACCAGACTGCGCAACGCTAACTCGGCGTACCACGACACAGTGTCGATGCCGCATAGCAAATTGAAAGCGCACATCGCTGACATCCTCAAGGCACAGGGTTATATCTCTGCCTGGACCGTCAAGGATGCAACAGTAGGCAAGACCCTCACGCTGGACCTCAAGTTCGGTCCGAACCGTGAGCGTTCCATCGTCGGCATCAAGCGGGTTTCCAAGCCCGGCCTGCGCGTGTACGCAAAGTCGACTGAGATCCCCACGGTTCTCGGCGGCCTCGGCGTTGCCATCCTGTCCACCTCCAGCGGTTTGCTTACCGACCGCCAGGCTGAGAAGAAGGGCGTAGGCGGAGAAGTTCTCGCCTACGTGTGGTAACTGAGAATGTCACGTATTGGAAGACTCCCCATCCCGATCCCTGCCGGGGTCACGGTTGTGGCTGACGGCCAGGCCGTCTCCGTCAAGGGCCCGAAGGGCGAGCTCGCGCTCGTCGTTTCCAACCCCATCACGGTGTCGATCGAGGACGGTCACGTTCTCGTCACCCGTCCGAACGACGAACGCCAGTCGCGTTCGCTGCACGGTCTGACTCGCACCCTGATCAACAACCAGATCATCGGCGTAACCGTTGGTTACACCAAGGGTCTCGAAATCGTCGGTACCGGTTACCGCGCGGCGCAGAAGGGCACCTCTGTTGAGTTCGCCCTCGGCTTCTCGCACCCGGTCGTCGTCGAGCCGCCCGTCGGCATCGTTCTGACCGTGGAGAGCGTCAACAAGCTCACGGTCAGCGGAATCGACAAGCAGGCCGTCGGCGAGGTTGCCGCCAACATCCGTAAGATTCGCAAGCCAGAGCCCTACAAGGGCAAGGGTGTGCGTTACGCCGGCGAGATTGTTCGCCGCAAGGCCGGAAAGAGCGGTAAGTAGCCATGGGACTCGGAACTAGAGGCAAGAGCAAGGCCGCCGCCCGCGGACGTCGACACACCCGTCTTCGCAAGAAGATCGAGGGAACGGCGCTTCGCCCGCGCCTCGTCGTCACGCGCTCGGCTCGCCACGTATTCGTGCAGGTCGTCGACGACAGCAAGGGATTCACCCTTGCGTCGGCATCCACGCTCGAAACGGACTTGCGCACCTTCGATGGTGACAAGACCGCCAAGGCCCGCAAGGTCGGTGAGCTCGTTGCTGAACGTGCGAAAGCCGCCGGCATCGAAGCCGTTGTATTTGACCGTGGTGGCAGCAAGTACGCAGGACGCGTCGCAGCCATCGCTGAAGGAGCTCGAGAGGGTGGATTGAACCTGTGAGCACTGAAAAGATCGAAACCACAGCACCTGTTGCTGCCGAAGCGGTTGCACCGGTTGAAACCGCTGCGTCCACGACCCCGCCGCAGAACGAGCCCCGCGAGGCTCGTCGTGGTGGCCGTGAGCGCAACCCGAACAAGGACCGCGGAAGCCGCGATGCCGACAAGAGCCAGTTCCTGGAGCGCGTCGTCACCATCAACCGCGTGTCGAAGGTCGTCAAGGGTGGTCGTCGCTTCAGCTTCACCGCTCTCGTCGTTGTCGGCGACGGTAACGGACTGGTCGGCGTTGGATACGGTAAGGCCCGCGAGGTCCCGACCGCTATCTCCAAGGGCGTCGAAGAGGCGAAGAAGAACTTCTTCCGCGTTCCTCGCGTTGGCCTGACCATCCCTCACCCCGTACAGGGTGAGGCCGCAGCCGGCGTCGTTCTGCTTCGTCCGGCAGCAGCAGGTACCGGCGTTATCGCCGGTGGCCCGGTGCGCGCCGTACTCGAATGCGCTGGCATCCACGACGTGCTGAGCAAGTCGCTCGGTTCGTCGAACACCATCAACATCGTGCACGCCACGGTCGAGGCACTGCACCAGCTCGAAGAGCCGCGTGCGGTTGCGGCTCGCCGCGGCCTGGCCTATGAAGACGTGGCTCCGGCCCGTTTCCTGCGTGCCGACGCTGCTGCAGCTGCAGCAGCCGCAACCGCGAAGGCAGGTGCCTGATGGCCCAGCTGAAGATCACACAGATCAAGTCCAAAATTAGTGAGAAGCAGAACCAGCGCGACACTCTTCGCAGCTTGGGTCTGCGACGCATTGGCGCCGTTACGATCCGCGAGGACAACTCGCAGAACCGTGGCTACGTCAACACCGTCGCTCACCTCGTAAAGGTCGAGGAGATTGACTAATGGCTGACGAGAAGGAAGCTACCAAGGTAGCCGACAAGCCCGCCGCGAAGAAGGCCGCTGCCCCCAAAAAGGCCGCAGCACCGAAGAAGGCCCCCGTTGCAGCCGAGCCGACTGAGCCCCGCGAGCACGTGCTGAAGGTACACCACCTTCGCCCGGCTCCCGGAGCGAAGAAGGCCCGCATGCGCGTTGGCCGTGGTGAAGGATCCAAGGGTAAAACCGCGGGTCGAGGCACCAAGGGCACGAAAGCGCGTTACAGCGTACGCGTCGGCTTCGAGGGTGGGCAGATGCCTCTGCACATGCGCACCCCGAAACTGCGTGGATTCAAGAACCCGTTCCGCGTCGAGTACCAGGTTGTCAACCTGGAAAAGCTCGAACTGCTCTACCCGAACGGCGGCGATGTCACCATCGCCAGCCTGATCGCCAAGGGTGCGGTTCGTGACAACGAAAAAGTCAAGGTTCTCGGTACCGGTGAGATTACCGTTAAGCTGAACGTGACGGTCGACAAGGTCTCTGCTTCAGCTGAGCAGAAAATTGTTGCCGCGGGCGGAACTGTAAAGTAAACCCGTAGACGCTCCATCGAGCTTGTCGAATCCGTCAATCGAGTTAAATCGTTTGGTGTGATTCGACAAGCTCGATCGTTTTAAGTCGACCCGCGCGGGTCGGTCTGCGTAAATATCTGGAGGCCTTTTTGTTCAGCGCCATTGCGCGGATCTTCCGCACACCCGACCTTCGCAAGAAGATCGGCTTCACCCTGGGCATTATTGCTCTGTTCCGCCTGGGCTCGTTCATCCCGGCCCCGTTCGTGGACTTCGGCAACGTGCAGATGTGTCTGGCAGCCAACCAGGGATCGAGCGGCCTCTACGAGCTCGTCAACCTGTTCAGCGGTGGCGCCCTGCTCCAGCTCAGCGTGTTCGCCCTCGGCATTATGCCGTACATCACGGCCTCGATCATCGTGCAGCTGCTGCGCGTGGTCATCCCCCACTTCGACACCCTCTACAAGGAGGGTGCCTCCGGTCAGAGCACACTGACCCAGTACACCCGGTACCTCACGATCGCCCTCGGCATTCTGCAGTCGACCACGTTGATCACTGTCGCCCGCAGCGGCGCCCTGTTTGGCACATCCGCCAGCACCGAGTGCACGCAACTGATCACCAACGACGCCTGGTACGCCATCATGCTCATGGTCATCACGATGACCGCCGGCACCGGCGTCATCATGTGGATGGGTGAGCTCGTCACCGAACGCGGCGTCGGCAACGGCATGTCGCTCATGATCTTTATCTCGATCGCAGCTTTGTTCCCCGGATCGCTCGGCTCCATCGGGCAGCAGCAGGGCCTCGACACCCTCATCATCGTGCTGATCGTCGGAATTCTGGTGGTCGCCGGCGTGGTCTTCGTCGAGCAATCCCAGCGGCGAATTCCGGTGCAGTACGCCAAACGCATGGTGGGGCGCCGCACCTACGGCGGCAACAACACCTATATTCCGATCAAGGTCAACATGGCCGGCGTGATCCCCGTCATCTTCGCCTCCTCTCTGCTGTACCTGCCCGCCCTGCTTGCGCAGTTCAACCAGCCGGCCGCTGGCACCGAGGCTCCGGCCTGGGTCGTCTGGATCTCCAACAACCTCACCGGTGGGGACCAGCCGCTGTACATGGCCATGTACTTCTTCCTGATCATCGGCTTCACCTACTTCTACGTGGCGATCACGTTCAACCCCGAAGAAGTCGCCGACAATATGAAGAAGTATGGCGGATTCATTCCCGGCATCCGCGCCGGCCGCCCGACCGCCGAGTACCTCGACTTCGTGCTGACCCGCATCACGCTTCCGGGCTCGCTCTACCTGGGCTTTATCGCCTTGATTCCACTCGTAGCATTCTCGGTTATCGGCGCCGACCAGAACTTTCCGTTCGGCGGCGCGAGCATTCTCATCATCGTCGGCGTGGGGCTCGAGACGGTCAAGCAGATCGACTCGCAACTGCAACAGCGACACTATGAGGGGCTTCTTAAATGACGCGCTTACTACTGATCGGCCCGCCCGGCGCTGGCAAAGGCACCCAGGCGGAGCGCTTGGCGCTCGCCTTCGATATTCCCGCCATCTCCACCGGCGACATTTTTCGCTACAACGTGACCAACAACACCCCGCTGGGGATCGAGGTCAAGTCGTTCATGGACGCCGGGGCATACGTTCCCGACACCCTCACCAACGCCATTGTCGCTGACCGGCTCAACGAAGCGGATGCTGCCGACGGCTTTCTGCTTGACGGCTACCCGCGCACGACCGACCAGGTCGCTGAGCTCGACCGTCTGCTAAGTGCAGCGGGTACCCAGCTCGACTTCGTCGTTCTCATCACCGCCGACACTGACGAGGTCGTCGCGCGGCTGCTGAAGCGTGCGGCCGAGCAGGGCCGCGCGGACGATACGGCCGACGTCATCCGTCATCGTCTGGACGTCTACGCGGAGCAGACCGCTCCGCTGATCGATGTGTACAGCGCTCGTGGCCTCGTCGTCACGATCGATGGCCTCGGTGCCGTTGAGGCGGTCACCGACCGCATTCTCGCGGCCCTGGCCGAGGGCGGCCTGCGCCCCGACAGCAGCACGCTCTAATACCCGTTTGGGGCCGGGCCTGACTCGGCCCATCATCATCTGCACCACCACGTAAATAAGAAAAGATCGCTCCCCTTCTCGGAGCTAGTTTGTAGGAAATCAGTGAGTTTTCGTCGTTCCATCTACAAGAACCCCGCCCAGCTGCGCCTCATGGTCGCGCCGGGCCTGGCCACCGCGGCATCGCTCGCGGCCGCCCGCGCGGCCATGGTGATCGGGGCCACAACCCTCGAACTCGACGCTGCGGCCGAGGCCGCCATCGTCGCGCTCGGCGGCAAGCCGAACTTCAAGCTCGAAGCCGGATATCACCACACTGTGTGCGCCTCAGTGAACGACGACGTCGTGCACGGCATCCCCTCCGGGCGACGCCTCGCGGCCGGTGACATCGTCTCGATCGACAGCGGAGCCATTATCGAGGGCTGGAACGGCGACGCCGCGTTCAGCTTCGTGCTGCCGGACGCGTCGCGGCCCGAGGTCGTGGCCGAGCGTCAGAAGCTGTCCGATGTCACCGAGCAGTCCCTGTGGCACGGCATCGCCCGGCTGCACACCGCACGCCACCTGAACGAGGTCGGCGAAGCCATCGAAGATTACGTGGAGTCGCAGGGCAGCTACGGAATCCTGACCGACTATGTCGGCCACGGCATCGGCCGTTCGATGCACGAGGCTCCGCCCGTGTTCAACTACCGCGTACGCCCCAAGGGTCCGGATGTGAAGCCGGGCCTCGTCGTCGCGATCGAGCCGATGGTCGTGCTCGGATCGATCGATACCTACACCCGGGACGACGACTGGACCGTCGCCACCAGCGACGGCAAGGCAGCAGCGCACTGGGAACACAGCATTGCCGTGCACAAGGACGGCATCTGGGTGCTCACCGCCGAAGACGGCGGCGTAGCCGGCCTCGCCCAGTTCGGCATCACCCCGGTCCCGATCCCGTAGCGCCGCTTCGCGAGACCGCCGTCGACCAAAGCGAGCGCCCCCCGCGAAAAGCGGGTCAGGCGGTCGCGCGGAACGTCTCGATGGCCAGGATGCCCGCGGCCGGGTTCTCCGACGACAGGTGCACGATCGAGAACCCGCCGGTGTCGAGGTCTGCGGCGTCGAACAGCGCCGTGGTCGGCTGACTCCCGGTAGCCAACGCGATTTCCCGCATGATCTCAGGCAGCACCGGACCGTGGCTGCACAAAACAGCGGTTTTGCGGGAGCGTACGCGCTTGCCGACGATGGAGCGAACATCCGCTTCACCGCTTTCGAGCGCGTCCTGGCAGATCAGATCCGTCTGCTTGATCGGGATGCCCGTAGCGGCGGCGAGCGGAGCCACCGTCGTGACGCACCGCACGGCCGTGCTCGAGATAATGCGCAGCGGGCGCCAGGCCGTGATCGTGGCCACGAGGTCCGTTGCCTGCGTGACCCCGCGTGCCGTCAGTGGACGACGCGCATCGGGGCCGGCGCCGGTGCGCGGCGCGGCCTTGCCATGGCGCAGCGCGATCAGCGCGAACGTGCGGGTGACGCCGGACTCGACGAGGGCGGAGAACGTCTCGAGAATCTCGACATCGGCCGGGTAGCTCAGGTAGCTGCGGGCCTTTTTGATGGTCACCCACTCGATCGCGGCGACCTCACCGTTGGGAACGAAGGTTGACCGCGCGATCGCGTCCGGCGTGATTTCGGCGGCCCAGTAGTGCACAATCTTGGTGCGGCCGTCGGGCATGTCGTAGTGCGACACCCCGAGCGGAACCCCGAGCGCCACGTCCAGCCCGGTCTCTTCCGCGACCTCGCGGACCGCGGTGCGGGGCAGTGACTCGCCAGGATCCACCTTGCCCTTGGGGATGGTGACATCGCCGTGCACGGTGCGGTGAATGAGCAGCACGTGCATGCGGCCGTCGATCAGGCGCCAGCAGACGGCTCCGGCGGCGTACACGTTCGGGTCGGTGGTCTTGACCGCCATCAGCGCCGCGCCGGCGGTCGTTTGCGGGCACTGATCTGCTGCATCAACCGGTTCTGCATGTCGCTGAGGTGCACGCCGTTCTCGTCGACGTCGTGGCGGGTCCAGTGACCGGTGTCATCGAGCCACCAACTGGAGGTTCGATCGTCCATGGCCCGTTCGAACAGCGCCTCGATCTCGAGCAGATGTTCCGGGTCGACCAGTCGCACGAGCGCCTCCACCCGGCGGTCGAGGTTGCGGTGCATCATGTCGGCGCTGCCGATGAACACCTGCGTGTCCCCGAGGTTGTGAAAGGAGAAGATGCGCGAGTGCTCGAGGTACCGGCCGAGAATCGACCGCACCCGAATATTCTCGCTCATGCCGGGAACGCCCGGCTTGAGGCTGCAAATGCCGCGCACCCAGACGTCGACGTGCACGCCGGCCTGGCTGGCCCGGTACAGCGCGTCGATGATGTCCTCGTCGACCATCGAGTTGACCTTGATGCGGATGCCGCTGGTCGCCCCCGAGAGGGCGTTGTCGGTTTCCGCCTGGATCTGCTTGAGCAGGGCCTTGCGCAAATGCAGGGGAGCCACGAGCAGTCGCTTGAACTTCTTCTCGATGGCGTAACCCGACAACTCGTTGAACAGGCGGGTGAGGTCCTTGCCGACCTGGGCATCCGCTGTCAGCAAGCCGAGGTCTTCGTAGATGCGGCTGGTCTTCGGGTTGTAGTTTCCGGTGCCGATGTGGCTGTAGTGCCGCAAAACGCCCTTCTCGTAGCGCACCACGAGGGCGAGCTTGCAGTGCGTCTTGAGGCCGACCAGTCCGTAGACGACGTGCACGCCGGCCTTTTCCAGCTTGCGTGCCCAGGTGATGTTGGCCTGCTCGTCGAACCGTGCCTTGATCTCGACCAGGGCGAGCACCTGCTTGCCGCTGTCGGCGGCGGCGATGAGCGCCTCGACGATGGGGCTGTCTCCGCTTGTGCGGTACAGCGTCTGTTTAATGGCGAGCACGTTCGGGTCGGCCGCGGCCTGCTCCAGAAACGCCTGCACGCTCGTGGCGAATGACTCGTAGGGGTGGTGCAGCAGCACGTCGCGCCGTGCGACCGCCGTAAAGATGTCCTGCTCGGCGTTCGGCTCGCTCGGCAGCAGCTGCGCGGCCGTGGTCGGTAAGTGCTTGGCGAAGTGCAGGTCGGGGCGGTCGATGCGCAGGTCGAACAGCCCGCCGAGGTCGAGCGGCGCCGGCAGGTGGTAGACCTCCTGCTCGGTCACGTCGAGTTCGCGCACGAGCAGCCCGAGGGTGACCTCGTCCATGTCCTCGGTGATCTCCAGTCGAATGGGCGGGCCGAACCGGCGCCGCAGCAGCTCCTTCTCGAGAGCTTTGATCAGGTTCTCGGTTTCGTCCTCGTCGATTTCGACGTCTTCGTTACGGGTGACCCGAAACACGTGGTGTTCCAGAATTTCCATGCCCGGAAACAGGTCGCCGAGCTGGTTGGCGATGAGGTCTTCGAGCGCGATATAGCGGATGCGATCGACCGACTCGGTGCGGTCGACCCGCACGAAGCGCGGCAGCATCGGTGGCACCTTGAGCCGGGCGAACTCTTGCTTGCCCGTTTTGGTGTTGCGCACCCGCACGGCCAGGTTGAGGGAGAGGCCGGAGATATAGGGGAACGGATGCGCGGGGTCGACGGCCAGGGGCATCAGCACCGGAAATATCTGGTTGGAGAAGTAGGTGCGCAGCGAGCGACGGTCGGCGTCGCCGAGGCTCTGCCAGTCGACGACGTCGACGCCGGCCGTGGCGAGGGCGGGCCGCACGAGGTTCTGAAAAGCGAGGGCGTGGCGATCCTGCAGGGCGTGGGCGGCCGCCGAGATGTCGCTCAGTACGTCCTGCGGGGCCCGGCCGACGTTCGTCGGAACGGCCAGACCGGTGAGGATGCGGCGCTTCAGGCCGGCGACGCGCACCATGAAGAATTCGTCGAGGTTACTGGCGAAGATGGCGAGAAAGTTGGTGCGTTCCAGCACCGGAAGGGACTCGTCCTCGGCCAGTTCGAGCACGCGCTGGTTGAAGGCGAGCCAGCTCAGCTCGCGGTCGAGGTAACGGTCGTCGGGCAGCGCCGGATCGAGTTTTGAGAAGAGTGGGTCGAAGTCGTCATCGAAGTCCGTTCCGAGACCCGAGTCCGCTTGAGTGATTTCGCCGTCCATCTGTCCATCCTGACACCCTTGGTCACGCCACCGCGACGAACCGGGTGAACGTCTGACGAAATATTCTCTGAGCCGTTGACTTTTCGGCGCGTCGCCCAGATTAACTCGCCGGTGTTACCCTGCGAGTCGGCTCCGACCGGATGAAATGGCCTCAGCCGGCGAGGCGGCGGTACTGCACGTCGACCGTGTGGTCGGTGAAACCGAGCGACCGATACAGGTGCACGGCGCCGGCGCTGTCGGCCTCCACGTAGAGGGCGGCTGTACTGCAGCCGGCAGCGTGCAAGCGCTGAAGCCCCGCCTGCATGAGCGCGCGGCCGAAGCCGTGACCGGCGGCATCCGGATACACCCCGATCACATAGATCTCGCCGATCGCCCCGTCAATTTTCAGCCAGTTGTAGCCGATCATGCGACCCTCAACGTCCCGCAGAATCAGAAAGTCGTCGCTGCTGAACCACGACTCGGCCTGTCGCGCTGCCAGGTCGGCCTCGGTAATAGCGCCCTGTTCCGGGTGCGTCGCAAACACGAGCGCGTTCAGGTCAACCCACTCCGCATCGTCCAGGCCTGGCCGAAATGCCGAAATGCCTGCGCCATCCAGGGAAACGGATGCCGACTCCATGGTGTCCGCCAATGTCTTGCGCAATTCCAAAAGGGTTCGCACCGCGACGAAGTTCAGCTCGACCGCCAGGGCGCGCGCGCCGGGGTGGTCGCCGTGCGACCACGCGGTCACTTCGCCGGGCTCGAGCGCGCCGAGTTCGCCCCATGCCGCCCGTCCGTACCCGCGTCGGCGACACTCCGGCGTAATAACCAGGTCGATTTCGCCGCGCCCAGCCAGCGCCGCCCCCACCAGAAGGTCGTTCGATCGCACCAAATAGGCGGTCCGCAGGCCGCTGTGCAGGTCGAACAGCCCCTGCTCGTTGAAGGGCGCGTAGCCGTCGAAGGCGAGCGCCTCCGCGGCGATGCGGTGGAATTCGGTCAGCCCGGCGGCATCCGTTTTACTAAGCGCGGAGAGAATTGGGAACTCGCTCATCGTTTTCCTCGTGCACATTGAACCGGTAGCCGACGTTGCGTACGGTGCCGATGAGCGATTCCTGGTCGCCCAGCTTGGCGCGCAGGCGCCGCACGTGCACGTCGACCGTGCGAGTGCCGCCGAAATAGTCGTAGCCCCAAACCTCGCTCAAGAGCTGTTCACGGGTGAACACCCGTGACGGATGCGCGGCCAGGAACCGCAGCAGTTCGAACTCCTTATAGGTGAGGTCGAGCGGTTTTCCGTGCACCTTGGCCGAGTAGCTCGCCTCGTCGATCACGACTCCGGCCGCGCGGATCGTGTTCGAGGGCACCGTCTGGGCGAGCCGGCCGATGCTCAGGCGGATACGGGCATCCACTTCGGCTGGGCCGGCCGTGTCGAGAATGACATCGTCGACGCCCCAGTCCGGACTGACCGCGGCCAGTCCGCCCTCGGTGATGACGAGAAGCAGGGGAGTAATGGTGCCCATCGTGCGCAGAATCTGGCAGAGCGACTTGGCCGCGGCAAGGTTGCTGCGGGCATCCACCAAAATCAGATCAGAATCCGGGGCGTGAAGGAGCTGATCCGCTTGGGCGGGAATCAGTTTCGCGCTGTGTGACAGCAACGCCAGGGCGGGGAGTACGTCATTGTTGGCCGCCGAGGTCAGGATCAACAACTGCGCCACGGGCGCCCTCCAAGTGTCTCGAATTTCATACTAGCGTGCCACGGGATGCGACCGTTCAGGCACAATAGAGACGTGAGCTGGCACTGGAGAACGATCGCGACCGTGTGGTTACTGGCGATTGTGGGGGCCATTCTCACCGGATTGCTCGCCACGCCGGCGTCGGCGCTCGGCTGGTTCGGGCTCACCCTGGCCGGCTGCACGCTCGTCACGCTCGGACTGCAGATCGCCACCGGAACCAAAGAAGGTTACGTGAAACGGGTCACGCTGAGCATCGCCGGCGCCCTCGTGATCCTCGTCGCGGCGACGATTGTGGTCGCTCTGCTCTGAGCTCCCGCTAGACTCGCAGCATGGATCTGTTAGCACTGGAACTTTTCTTTTTAGGCCTGCTCGGACTGGCCAGCTTGTCGATCGCCTGGGTATCCGGCATGGTCGTTTTCAAGCTGTTCCGGGGGCAGCGGTAAGTACGCATGTTTGACCTTCCGGTCGGTTTGCCGTCCGAACTTGTTCCACTCTCCTGGTTGATCGGAGTCTGGGAAGGTTCCGGTGTGCTCGAATACAAAATCGGCGAGGAGTCGGTCAGCCGTACCTTCGGCCACCGCATCAGCTTCAGCCACGACGGTCTGCCGCACCTGAACTACAGCTCGTATACCTGGCTGGAGCCGCTGGCTGCGGCCGCCTCTAAATCGGATACCGCTGTGCCCGAGTCCGAGGGCGCTTCTGGTTCTGGCGCTGCTTTTGAGGCGGATGCCGCATCCGCTTTGGCTGAACAAAACGTTCCCTCTGAAACGGATGTCGCCACGCCGGCCCCGACGCTGCCGCCCGAGATGCTGTCCGACGAGAAGCTCCCGCTGGTCACCGAAACCGGGTATTGGCGGCTCAGTCGTCACCAGAGTGACGGCGACCCGGGGCCCGGCATGCTGCCGGGCATGGGGGAGCGCCCGTTCACCTCGGCGGCGGCCGTTGAAACGTTGCGCAATCGTGACGGTGGTTTCGACATCGAGGTCACGCTCGTGCATCCCGGCGGCGTCGCCGAACTCTACCTCGGCCAGGTAAAGGGCCCCCGTATCGACCTCGCCACGGATGCCGTGCTGCGCACCGCCGGATCCAAGCCCTACGCGGCCGCCACCCGCCTCTACGGCTTGGTCGACAATGACCTGCTTTGGGCCTGGGACATCGCCGCCCTGGGCCAGGACCTGCGCACCCACGCCTCCGGCCGCCTCGCCCGGGTCTCCTAGCCCTGCTTCTGTGCCATCTGGGTTGCCGACGCGTCGTGGCACTGGTAAAGGCTGGCGGGACTTGTTCGTAGGAGTGTTCTCAACGTGAACGAGTGCCACGAGTCATCCGACGCCCCACGCCTGTCGAATAAATCCGCGGGCCGTAGTGTTGTTAGTGCATGAGCCGTGCCAACGAGCACGCCCCCAAGCACGATCGCCGACCGTCAACCCGGATCGGCAGAATTGAGTGCCATGACTGACCCGGCAACAACCGTCTCACCGCTGCTCGGACTGCCCGGCGCGGTGCAGTCCGCGGGAATCGATGCCGGCGTCGCCGCGCACTACGGCAACCCCATGATCGAACAACGCTCGCTCGTTGCCGGACACGCCATCGTCGACCTCTCGCACCGCGGCGTGCTTTCCGTCGCCGGCCCCGACCGTCTCAGCTGGCTCAACTCCATCGCCAGCCAGGAACTCAAAACCCTCGCCCCCGGCGAATCCACCGAGATGCTGTTGCTCGACCCCAACGGACACCTTCAGTACGCCGTCCGCGTGCTCGATGACGGCGTCGAAACCTGGCTCCTCGTTGAGGCCGCCGAGCTGCCCGGCCTGCAAACCTTCCTCGACCGCATGAAGTTCATGCTGCGGGTGCAGGTCGTCGACCACACCCTCGCCTACGCCACCATCGGCGCCATGACGGATGCCCCCGCCTCCGTTGGCATCACCGCCGCCGCCCCGAACGGCGTGCCGCTGACCTGGCTGGATCCTTGGGCCACTGTCGCCCGAGGCGGCTATCAGTATGCCGAGGCGCCCGAGCATCCCGGAACCCGCTGGACCTACACCGAGACCCTCGTGGCCCGCGCCAGCCTCCCCGCCCTGCGTGACGCACTCGCCGCCGGCGCCCTCACCGTCAGGCCCGAGTCCGCCACGCCCGCCGCAACCGCGCCCGCCTCCGACCCGGCCGCCCCAGTCCCAACCGGCGCTGCAGCATCAGCTTCACTGGTAAAATCGGCCGGACTGCTCGCGCTCGAGGCGCTGCGCATCGCCGCGTGGCGTCCGCGCCGGGCCCGGGAGGTCGATGAGAAGAGCATCCCGCACGAGCTGGACTGGCTGCGCACCGCCGTGCACCTCAGCAAGGGCTGCTACCGCGGACAGGAAACCGTGGCCAAGGTGCACAACCTCGGCCACCCGCCGCGCCGCCTCGTCATGCTGCACCTCGACGGGTCGGAAGGCGTGCTGCCCGCGCCCGGCGACCCGGTGCAGGCCGACCGCGTCCGGCCCGAAGCCGAGCCCGAACGGGTCGTTGTCGGCAGCATCACGTCGAGTGCCATCCACTATGAGCTCGGACCGATCGCGCTCGCCGTGATCAAGCGCACCATCCCGGGCGCATCGACGCTCTACGTCGAGTCCGAGGGCATCTCCATCTCGGCCGGCCAGGAGATCATCGTGCCGCAGTCCGCCGGGTCGGTCGCCGACATTCCCCGTCTGCCCCGCCTCGGAGTTCGCACCCCCGTTCGCTGACCTTCCAGGGTCCCCGGGCTCGCCGACTTTCGATGGCTTATTCAGGAAATCCTCTGTGACGGATGCTGCTTCCCGCGTGTAGGCGCGGGTGGCGGCACCCGTTGTGACCAGTTTTCCTGAATTAGCCCCCGCCGGCGGGTGCGCTCCGGCGCAATTGCGTCACGCACGCTCGATAGAGTGGGCACATGTCTGCCCCCTACACACTCGTCCTCCTCCGCCACGGCCAAAGCACCTGGAATCAGCAGAACCTGTTCACCGGCTGGGTGGACGTTCGCCTCAGCGAGCAGGGTGCCACCGAAGCCGCGCGCGCCGGTGTACTGCTCAAGGACGCCGGCCTACTGCCCGACGTGCTGCACACCAGCCTGCTGTCCCGCGCCATCCAGACGGCGAACCTCGCGCTCGAAGAAGCCGACCGCTCGTGGATCCCGGTCAAGCGCTCCTGGCGCCTCAACGAACGCCACTACGGCGGACTGCAGGGCCTCGACAAGGCGGCCACCCAGGCCAAGTTCGGCCAGGAGCAGTTCATGCTGTGGCGCCGCTCCTACGACACCCCGCCGCCCGTGCTCGACGACTCCAGCGAGTTCTCGCAGGCGCACGACGCGCGCTACGCCGACCTCGGCGACGACCTTCCCCGCACCGAATGCCTCAAAGACGTCGTCGAGCGGATGCTGCCCTACTGGCAGTCCGACATCGTGCCCGACCTGCAGGCGAACAAGACCGTCCTGGTGACCGCGCACGGCAACTCCCTGCGTGCCCTGGTCAAGCACCTCGACGGCATCAGCGACGCCGACATCGCCGAACTGAACATCCCCACCGGAATCCCGCTGGTATATCGGCTCGGCGAAGACTTCATGCCGCTTGGCCCGGGGGAATACCTCGACGCCGAGGCCGCTGCCGCCGGAGCTGCCGCCGTCGCAGCCCAGGGCAACAAGAAGTAGCCCCCATAGAAGGCCCCGGAGCAGGTGCTCCGGGGCCTTCTATGTGCCCGCAGGTTATGAGCGCGCCCGAAACTGGTGCGCGCTACGCCCGTTACCGTAGCGGCTACCGATATCGGGCGCGGTCCTGCGTGCCGCGCCGCCAAACCGAGCGCGGCCACCCATATCGGGTGCGCTCACCCGTGCCGCAACCGGGCGGGGCATCAGTTTCACGCAAAAGGCCCCGCGAGCGCATGCTCCGGGGCCTCTCACGTGCAATAAGTCAGTCGTTGTTGTCCTGGTGCCAGGCCCCCGTGCCGAGGTACTGCACCTTCTTCGCGATGGACACCGCGTGGTCGGCGAATCGCTCGTGGTACCGGCTGGCCAGGGTCGCATCGACGGTGTCGGCGGCGAGCCCCTTCCAGGTTTCGCCGAGCACGGCGTCGAACACGCTCACGTGCAGCGCGTCGACCTTGTCGTCTTCATTGCGAATGGTCTCGGCGAGGGCCATGTCCTGATGCAGGAGTAGCTCGGTGAGCATATTCGCGATGACCACGTCGAGCGTGCCCATTTCGGCGAACGTGCCGCGCAGCCCCTTGGGAATGACCTTGTCGGGAAAACGGTAGCGGGCCAGCTGGGCGATGTGCGTCGAAAGGTCGCCCATCCGCTCAAGGGAGGCGCTGATGCGCAGGGCACTCACGACAATTCGCAGGTCACGGGCGACCGGCTGCTGGCGGGCCAAAATGGTGATCGCGAGCTCGTCGAGCTCGACCGTGAGTTCGTCGATCTTCTCGTCTTCGGTGATGGCCTCTTCGGCGAGGCTGACGTCACTCTCGTTGAAGGCGCGAGTGGCCTTGTCCATCGAGATGGCGACGAGCCGAGAGATCTCGACTAATCGTTGTTGAACTTCTGCCAGCTCCTGCTGGAATACGTCGCGCATGCTGTGGTCCTTCCTTGCCGCGCGGGCACGCACGGGCCTGTGAGACCCGCCTTGGCCTCCGACCTAGAATGCCGGATTTAGGTTAACGGCAGGTGCCGTGGTCTTGAACACTTTCTAAAGTACAGGTCTCCGGCGGCCTTCGCTGCGAAGTAGAGCCCCAGAGTGTCAGTAACCTGTAGGTTATGGAATCGACGTTGCTGGTGTTGCTGTCGCTGGCACTCGGCCTCGGCGTCGGGGCTGGCTTCGTGACCCTGTTGCACGTCGCCGAACGGCACGGACGCCGCGCCAGCGAAGTGGTCAACCCAGCCGTGCCCGACGGAATCGACCAGGTGCTCGACGCCCTCGAGACCGCCGGCGTCGTGCTCGACCCGTCCAACAACGTCATCAAGACCAGCCCGGGCGCCCTCACTCTCGGTCTGGTCTGGAACCATCAGCTCGTGCATCCCGAACTGCTCGAACTCGCCCGACGAGTGCGCAGCACCGGCGAGCCGATCAGCGAAGACCTCGTGCTCTCCCGCGGCCCGTTCGGCGACGCAAGCATGCGGTTTCGGGTGCGCCTGGCCCGGCTCGGCACTCGCTACGTGCTGCTCCTGGCCGAAGACCGCACCGAAGCCTTCCGCCTCGACGAGGTGCGCCGCGACTTCGTCGCAAACATCAGCCACGAACTGAAGACCCCGATCGCCTCCGTCGGTCTGCTCGCCGAGGCGCTCGACAAGGCAGCGGATGAACCGGCGCAGGTTCGCCGCTTCGCCAACCGGTTAACGACCGAGTCGGCCAGGCTCGGCCGCCTCACCCAGGAGATCATTGAACTGTCCCGGCTGCAGGCGCAGGACGTGCTCGCCGAGCCGGAGAATCTCAGCGTCGACGACATCGTCGCCGCGGCCGTCGACCAGAGTCGGGTCGTCGCCGAGGCGGAACGCATCACCATTGTTCTGGGCAAGAAGTCTGGTGCCCACGTCTACGGCGATGAAGCCCTGCTCATCGTGGCCGTGCACAACCTGGTCGCCAACGCGGTGAACTACTCCCTCGAGGGATCGCGCGTGGGCGTTGGCGTGCGCCTGCAGAAGGGCATCGTCGAAATCACCGTCACCGATCAGGGCGTCGGAATTGCCGAGGCCGATCTGGACCGGGTCTTCGAACGGTTTTTCCGGGTCGACCAAGCCCGTTCGCGCCACACCGGCGGAACCGGACTGGGCCTGTCCATCGTCAAACACGTCGTGCAGAACCACGGCGGAGACATTCGCGTCTGGTCCCAGCCGGGCAGCGGATCCACCTTCACCATCCGTCTCCCCGAGGCGGCGCAGCCGATCGAACCCGGCCCCAAGAAGCCGCAACCAGCCGCACGTGCGGCCGCAGGAGACACACCATGACACGCATCCTTCTGGTCGAAGACGAGAGCGCGCTGAGCGAGCCGCTGAGCTTCCTGCTCGAACGTGAGGGCTACGAGGTCGTCGTGGCCGAAGACGGGCCGAGCGCGATCAGCGAATTCGACCAGAACGGCAGCGATCTCATCCTGCTCGACCTCATGCTGCCCGGAATTCCGGGCACCGAGGTGTGCCGTGAGATCCGCACCCGGTCGACGGTGCCGATCATCATGCTCACCGCCAAGGACTCCGAAATCGATATCGTCGTCGGGCTGGAACTCGGCGCCGACGACTACGTGACCAAGCCGTATTCGACGCGCGAACTCGTTGCGCGCATCCGTGCGGTGCTCCGGCGCCACGACGATCAGGGCGGCGATGACGACGACACCACGCTTGCCGCCGGCACCGTGCGCATGGACGTCGAGCGGCACGCCGTCTCAGTGTCCGGCGAACTCGTGAATATGCCGCTCAAGGAATTCGAGCTGCTCGAGTTCCTACTGCGCAACGCCGGCCGGGTGCTCACCCGCGGTCAGCTCATCGACCGGGTCTGGGGCACGGACTACTTCGGCGACACCAAGACGCTCGACGTGCACATTAAACGCATCCGTTCGCGCATTGAGGCGGTCCCGTCTGACCCGACCATGCTCGTCACCGTGCGCGGGCTCGGTTACCGCTTCGAGGCCTGAGCAGTCACGGACGGGCGGCATCCGCTTGACCAGGCGGGCAGTGGATTCGCGCACCCGCGCGCGTCCCGCCGGCCGCGCGGCGCAGGCTGCCGCAGACATAAAACAGGCCGCCGTCCCCGAGAGAATGGCGGCCAGTGTGCCGAAAAACCTACGCTGCGGGCGTCTCAGCCGGCTCGGGGGTCTCGGTCGGCGCGAGCGTCGGCAGCAGGGTCGAATACTCACCCTGAGTGCCGGTCAGCACCGGCAACAGCAGCTCGACGCCGGTCTCTTCGCCGTACTGGAAGAACACCGGAAATAGCGAGCCGGGCTGGCTGTCCATGTTCTCGAGAATGACCGATTCTTCACCCTCGGTGCCGAACGTCACGGTCGTGTTGGCCTCGACCGGAATATCCTGCGTGACCGTGCCGGTGCTGGACTCGTACTGCACGACCAGGTTCTGCTCGGAGTCGGTCGTGTTCACGACGGACACGATCAGGTTCGCCAGTTCACCGTCGGTCGAGAGCAGCAGACCGTTGCGAATGTGGATCTCGCCAACATCACCACTGACTCCGTCGCTCGCGTTGTATTCGATCGAGGTGGCCTGCGGTGCGAAAAATCCGCATGCGCTCGTGCCCAACAGAATGCCGGCCGCCAGTACAACGGATGCAGCGATGCGCGCTCTCACAAGACCTCCATACCGAAGCAGCGTTCGACGGTGGGCCGGCGCTGCAGAATTCGCTTTGGCACTAGCTTAGCGGCGAGTCTGGGCGGTGACATGTCGTCGCCGCGCCTCGCGGGGGCGCGCGTACTTTAGCACTACCTTGATGTGGTATTCTTATCGTTGCTGAAGGGATCCCTATGCTGTTTGAGGTTGGCGAAACTGTTGTTTATCCCCACCACGGCGCTGCGACGATCACCGAGGTGAAAACGCGCATCATCAAGGGTGAAGAGAAGCTCTACCTCAAGCTCAACGTCACGCAGGGTGATCTGACAATTGAGGTTCCCGCCGAGAACGTCGACCTGGTCGGCGTGCGCGACGTGATCGGCCAGGAGGGCCTCGACCAGGTGTTCGAAGTGCTGCGGGCACCGTTCACTGAGGAGCCCACCAACTGGTCCCGCCGGTACAAGGCCAACCTCGAGAAGCTCGCCAGCGGCGATGTCATCAAGGTATCGGAGGTCGTGCGCGACCTGTGGCGTCGTGACCAGGACCGCGGCCTGTCCGCCGGTGAGAAGCGCATGTTGGCCAAGGCCCGGCAGATCCTGATCAGCGAGTTGGCCCTGGCCGAGAAGACCGATGAAGAGCGGGCCTCCACCGTTCTGGATGAAGTCCTCGCTTCCTGATTCTTTATTTTGCTTCGTGAGGGGCGGTGCCGCGAGGTGCCGCCTTTTGCTTGTCCATCCCGCTGCATCGCCCAGATAGATACCCTCCAGATATGACTGTTCCCCTCCTGCCGCCGGCCAGCCCGCTCGACGACCCCTCACCCGATTCGCCCACCGTTGCCGTGATCATCGTCGCTGCCGGCAGCGGAATTCGTCTGGGGCACGCCGAACCTAAAGCATTCGTTTTGCTGCATATGCGCCCCCTGCTCGACCACGTCCTAGATTCCATTTTTGGAATGCGTTCGCCCGTGCAGATCATCGTTGTTGCCCCCAGCGAGCGGGTAGCGGATGCCCGCGCCATCGCCGCCGCTGCTGCGGCTCGTCACGAGTCGCCCGCGGCGGCCCTAACGATCGTTGCCGGCGGACGCACCCGCCAGGACTCCGTCGACCTGGGCGTCGCAGCCCTGCTGCCGGGTGTCGACGTGGTGCTCGTACACGATGCCGCGCGTGCTCTCACCCCCGCCAGCTTGTGCGATGCCGTCGTCGACGCCGTGCGCTCCACCGGGCACGGCATCATTCCGGGGCTCCCGGTCGTGGACACCATCAAACGGGTCGCCGCCTCCGGCGCCATCCTCGGCACCGTCGACCGATCCGAACTCTCCGCCGTCCAGACCCCGCAGGGATTTCCCCGTGCCATGCTCGCCGCTGCCCGCGCCTGGGCCGTGCAGAACGGTCGGTTCGAGGCGCTCACCGACGATGCGGCCCTTGTCGCCGACGCCGGTCACCCGGTCTCCGTCATTGCCGGCGACGCCCTCGCCTTCAAGATCACCACGCCGGAAGACCTCGACCGAGCTGACTTGATCCTGCACGCCGCCGCAACCCCGCCGCTGCTCCCGCTCCTGCCGCGCATCGGGACCGGCCTTGACGTGCACGCCTTCGCCGCCGACACTGAGCCTGACGGCACCACCGAGCTCTGGCTGGCCGGGCTGTATTGGCCGGGGGAGCGCGGCCTCAGCGGGCACAGCGACGGCGACGTCGCCTGCCACGCTATCTGCGACGCCCTGCTCGGCGCCGCCGGTCTCGGTGACATCGGCAGCGTGTTCGGCACGACTGATCCGCGGTTCAGCGGCGCCCACGGCGACGTTTTTCTCACCGAAACGGTGCGCCTGGTCGCAGCCGCCGGCTACCAGATCGGCAACGTCTCGGTGCAGATCATCGGCAACCGCCCCAAGTTCGCGCCGCGTCGGGCCGAGGCCGAAACGCGACTCGCCGGCATCCTCGCTGCACCGATCAATATCGCAGCGACCACGACCGACGCCCTCGGATTCACCGGTCGCGGCGAGGGCGTCGCGGCGACGGCCACGGCGCTGCTCTACCCGCTACCGCCCGCGGCACCAGAGCCGGGTCAGACCCCTGACCTAAACTGGGAGGTGTGACCATGCAACTGTACGATTCGAAGGCCCAGGCCTTGCGTGACTTTGTCCCCCTCGAACCGGGCCAGGTCGGAATGTACGTGTGTGGACCCACTGTGCAGTCCAGCCCTCACATCGGTCACCTGCGCAGCGCCCTGGTCTACGACCAGTTGCGCCGCTGGCTCAGCTACCGTGGACTGAACGTCACGTTCGTGCGCAACGTCACCGACATCGACGACAAAATTCTGATCAACGCCAAGGGCTCGAGCGAGCAATGGTGGGCGCTGGCCTACCGCTACGAGCTGGAGTTCACCGCGGGCTATCAGCGCCTCGGCATTCTTGCCCCCACCTACGAGCCGCGCGCGACGGCGAGCATCACCGAGATGCAGACCCTCATCGCCGCCCTGATCGAACGCGGCAACGCCTACCCGGCCGCTGACGGTTCGGCCGACGTGTATTTTTCCAGTGCGAGCTGGGCCGCCTATGGCGCGCTCACGCACCAGTCGCCGGGCAATATGGAAGCGGCAGCGGATGCTTCGCCGCGCGGCAAGCGCGACCCCCACGACTTCGCCCTGTGGAAGGCCCACAAGGAGGGCGAGCCGACCTCAGCCGCCTGGCCATCGCCGTGGGGCGTTGGTCGCCCCGGCTGGCACATCGAGTGCTCGGCTATGGCAGCCCGCTATCTCGGCGACCGGTTCGACATTCACGGCGGCGGACTCGACCTGCGGTTTCCGCACCACGAGAACGAGATGGCTCAGTCGAACGCGGCCGGCAGCGAGTTCGCGAACTACTGGGTGCACAACGGCCTGGTGAACGTGAACGGGCAGAAGATGTCCAAGTCGCTCGGCAATTCCGTGTTCGCGGCCGAACTGCTCGACCAGGCTCGCGCCATCGTCGTTCGCTATTTTCTCGGCGCGGCCCACTATCGCTCGACCATTGACTACAACGACGGGTCCCTGGCCGAGGCCGAAGCGGCCCTCGAGCGCGTCGAAAGTTTTCTCGACCGTGCAGACCGGCGCCTCGCCGGTACCCGGTTCGCCGGGAGTGGCGTCGAGGTCGTGCCCGACGAGTTCGCCGCGGCCATGGACGACGACCTTGCCGTTCCGCAGGCGCTCGGCGTGTTGCACGACACCGTGCGGGCCGGAAACGCCGCGCTGGATGCCGAAGACCTGCACGCTGCGGCATCCGCTCGCAGTGAAGTACTCGCGATGAGCGAAGTGCTGGGAATCAACCCTTTGTCGCCCGGCTGGGCCGTGGCGACGGACGAACCGGCCATGGTGGCCCTGAGTGCGTTGGTCGAGCGGCTGCTCGGCGACCGCAACCTCGCCAGGGAAAACCGCGACTACGCGGCCGCAGACCGAATCCGGGACGAACTCGTCGCCGCCGGAATTACCATCGAAGACACCCCGTCGGGTGCCCATTGGAGCTTTGACTGATGAAGAACTTAGACCGCAAATCGCGTACCGGAGCGGTGCGCAAGGGCAGCCGTGGAGCCCAAGTCGGCTCCGGCGGCCAGGGCCGTCAGGCGCTCGAGGGCAAGAAGCCCACGCCTAAGGCCGAAGACCGTCCGTACCACCCCGCGGGCAAGCGCAAGGCTGCTGCCGAGCGCTTCACCGCGGCCGGCGGCTTCAACTCCCGCCCCGCAGCGGATGCTTCCGCCAACCGCGGCGGCTCGCGCGGCGGCCCCGCTGCTCGCGGCGGTGCCCGCGGCGCATCGCAGGGCGGCCCGCAGCGCGGCACCGGCAACACCGGCGGCGGTGGCTCTTCGACCCGTCGCGCCCAGCAGATCGACGAGCACGAGATTGTCACCGGCCGTAACTCGGTGCTGGAGGCGCTGCGCGCGAAGATTCCGGCGCTGACTCTGTACATCGCGGCGCGCATCGAAATGGATGAGCGCGTTAAAGAGGTGCTGCTTATGGCGACGAGCCGCAACATCCCCATTCTCGAGGTCATGCGCCCCGAGCTTGACCGTCTCGCCGGTCGCGACGCCGTGCACCAGGGCCTCGCGCTCAAGGTTCCGGCCTACGAGTACGCGCACCCGATGGAGTTGCTCGAACTGACCATCAGCCGCGGCCATAAGCCGTTGTTCGTGGCCCTCGACGGCATCACCGACCCGCGCAACCTGGGTGCGATCATCCGTTCGACCGCTGCGTTCGGCGGCCACGGCATCATCGTTCCGCAGCGTCGCTCGGTCGGCGTCACCGCCTCAGCCTGGAAGACCAGCGCCGGCGCCGCCGCCCGAACGCCCGTCGCGATGGCGAGCAACCTGACCCAGACGCTCAAGGCCCTCAAGGCGCAGGGCGTGTTCGTGCTCGGCCTGGCCGGCGATGGCGATGTGTCGCTGCCCGACCTCGGCACCGGTTTCGCCGAGCGCCCGATCGTGATCGTCGTCGGCAGCGAGGGTAAGGGCTTGTCCCGCCTCGTCACCGAGACCTGCGACGCGATCGTCTCGATTCCGATCAGCGCCTCGACCGAGTCGCTCAACGCCGGAATCGCCGCCGGCGTCACCCTGTACGAGGTCTCCCGCCTGCGCGCCGAGATCAAGAAGGCCAAGCAGGCCGCGAAGCAGTAGCCCCTGCGCGGCAGCCCGCGCGCCCCTGCCGCCGTGTCCTTTTGCGACGGGGCCCGGGCCCGGTTCCGTAAGGTGGGCCCGGCCGGGCAAGCGGGGCGAGGTCGGCGTGCGCTCCGCGGCGGCCCGCGGCTCTCCTCCGCAGCGGATGCCGCCATCCAGTTCCCACAAGTCCGCCAACTTTTCGACGCTCGAGACCCGTACCCGGTAAAAAGTAGCCATGCTTGACAGCCTGGATCTACCAAATGCCCGCAACGAGGGACTCATTCTTGCCGAATCCCTGCTCGCGTCGGGACTCACCACCCATGCCGTGCGCGCACTCCTTGCGAATGGGCAGCTGGTGCGCATCCGTCGTGGAATTTACGCCCTGGGGGCGGCCTGGCGCTCCGGCCACAGCGAGGACCGATATCGACTCTTTGTACGTGCCACCGTCCTCGCGGCCGAGCAGCCGCTGCTACTCTCGCATCATTCGGCGGCGGTGCTGCATGGCCTGCCCATCATCGGCCCGTGGCCGCAGGTCGTGCACGCGATCAACAATGACACCGCTGGCGGGAGCAGTGCCCGATTCACCACGAGTCATCGCAGCGTGGTCGAGCCCGAAACAGTCACGGTGAACGGATGCGCCGCCACCAGCCTTCCCCGCACCCTCATCGACGTGGCAGCCAATTCGACTTTTCTCGTCGGCGTCACGATGATGGACCACGCCCTACGAGTGGAGCAGGAGCGCGCGGAGGCGGAACGCCGGCATGGAACCCTTGGCCCCCCGCTCCTCACCAAAGACGCGCTGTATGCCGAACTCACCAGTGTGCATCCGCGGAACGGAGGCGCTCAGGCGCGCCGCGCAATTGAATTCACGAATCCGCTCTCAGCTAACCCGGGCGAGTCCCTCAGTCGCGTTCGCATGGCCGAGTTGGGCTTCGAGATTCCCGACCTTCAGGTGCGTTTTGTGGTGAAGGGGCGCGAGTACTGGGTCGACTTCTTCTGGCAGAGTGTGCGCAAGATCGGCGAATTCGACGGCGAAATTAATTACACCCGGGGTGCCATTCTGGGGGACCGTCATCCCTCAGAAGTTGTCACCGTTGAAAAGGATCGCGAGAACCTGCTGAGACCCGGTGTCAGCAGCTTCGATCGGTGGGACTGGGACACGGCCTACTCGCCCCGCCTGTTTTACGAATTCCTGACCGAGCACGACGTTCCCCGAGCCTAATCAGTCAAGCGGATGCCCGCCGCCTCACGATCCGACCTTGGCGTCAGAGTGGTGTTCTGGTGCTCCAGGCCCACCTTACGGAATGGGGCCCATGATCTATCATGGGCCCCGTTTCCGGGCCCGGGCCCGGTCGAAGAAGAGGAGGGAGCTAGACCTTGAGGGTCCAGTCGTCGGCGTCATCGGGGTCGACCGAGGTATCGTCGCCGAGCTGCACGCGGATCGGCAGCGTGATTGCGCCAGTCAGCGGGTCCAGCACGGTTGCCTCGTCGCGGCGGTGCCGCAGCACATCCTGCACATACGAGGTCACGGCCTCGGCCAGCGGAATGTCCCGCGACTGGTTCTGCGCCATGTACCAGCGGTGATCGAGCAGCTGGTGGAACACCTGCGCCCGCTCGAGCTTGCCCTGCATCTCCACGGGTATCGCCCGCACCACCGGCTCGAACACGCGCACGAGCCACTCGTGCGCGACCATTTCCTCGTCGGCGGCCGGCGAACCATACGCAGCGCGGTAGGAGTCGAGGTCGTTGAGCAGCCGACGAGCCTGGTTCTCTTCGGCATCGAGGCCGGTCAGGCGCAGCAGGCGACGCTGATGGTGGCCGGCGTCGACAACCTTGGGCTGAATCCGCACGCGCGAACCGGTCCCATCGGTCTTGATCGCTAGTTCCTCGATGTCGAAGCCGAGGTTATTGAGGCGCTCGACGCGTTCGGTGATGCGCCACCGTTCGGAACTGGAGAACGACTCGGAGCCGGTGAGCTCCTTCCAGAGCAGCCGGTAGGCCGCAACGATGCCGTTGCTGACCCGGATCGGGTCGAGTTCGTCGGCGACGCGGCCGCCGGCTTCGAGGTCCATCAATTCGCCGGCAATGTTCACCCGGGCGATTTCCAAATCGTTCTCGCGCTGGCCGTTCGACAGCCCACCGGAATACAACTGTCCGGTCTCGGCGTCGACGAGATAGGCCGCGAAGGCGCCGGCATCGCGCCGAAACAGGGTGTTCGATAGCGACACGTCGCCCCAGAAGAATCCGATCATGTGCAGCCGCACCAGCAGAACGGCGAGGGCGTCGACCAGCCGGGTGGCAGTATCCGGGCGCAGGGCGTGCGAATACAGGGCGCGATAGGGGAGTGAAAACTTGAGGTGCCGGGTGACCAGAACCGAATTCAGGGGGTCGAGGTCGGCATCCGTTCTATTGGTGATGACGGCGACCGGCTCGACACAGGGAATCTCGAGGTTGGCCAGGGTGCGCAGCATGTCGTACTCGCGCTTGGCCATCTCGCTCGTGGTCTCCTTGATGGCGACCACCCGCCCGCTCAGGTGAGCGAACCGCACCAGGTGCCGGGAAATGCCCTTGGGCAGCGAGGCGATGTTCTCGTTCGGCCAGGCGTCCAGGGGCAGATGCCACGGCAGGTCGAGCAGCGCCGGGTCGGCCGTGGCCGCGGTGATATTGAGGGAACCGCTCATAGTGTGACCCTAAGAAAAAGGCTGGAGGGAGCGAACTCCCTCCAGCCGAAAGCCAAAATACTCGAAAAGCTGACTAGTCGGTGACGGCGCCGCCGAGGCGCAGGCCGGTTTCAGCGTCGAACACGTGCAGGTGGTTCGGGGTAGCCGTGAGGTACACCGTCTCGCCGGCGTTCGGGTGCGAGCGGCCGTCGACGCGAGCGACAATGTCGGTGCGCTTGCCCTCGATCGTGGAGTGACCGTAGAGGTAGCCGTCGGCGCCGAGCTCTTCGACCAGGTCGACCTCGATCTGCAGGCCCTCGCCCGCGGTCGACGACATCTGGATGTCTTCCGGACGGATTCCCACGGTGACCTTCTTGCCGGTGGAACTGGCCAGGGTGTCGCGCTGCACGGGAACGGTCGCGGTGCCGAACTTGATGCCGCCGTCGACGGTGTCCGCGAGGAACAGATTCATCGCGGGGCTGCCGATGAAGCCGGCCACGAAGACGTTCTGCGGCTTCGCGTACAGGTCGCGGGGCGAACCTACCTGCTGCAGGATGCCGTCCTTGAGTACCGCAATCCGGTCGCCCATGGTGAGCGCCTCGGTCTGGTCGTGGGTCACGTAGACGGTCGTGACGCCGAGTCGGCGCTGCAACGAGGCGATCTGGGTACGCGTCTGCACGCGCAGCTTGGCGTCAAGGTTGGAGAGCGGCTCATCCATCAGGAACACCTGCGGCTGACGCACGATCGCGCGTCCCATAGCAACGCGCTGACGCTGACCACCGGAGAGGGCCTTCGGCTTGCGGCTGAGGTAGGGCTCCAGGTCGAGCAGCTTGGCGGCCTCGAGTACGCGGGCGGCACGCTCGTCCTTGTTGATGCCGGCGATCTTGAGCGCGAAGCCCATGTTCTCGGCGACGGTCATGTGCGGGTACAGCGCGTAGTTCTGAAAGACCATGGCGATGTCGCGGTCCTTCGGCGGAACATCCGTCACGTTGCGGTCACCGATGAGGATGTTGCCGTCGTTGACCTCTTCGAGGCCGGCGAGCATCCGCAGCGAGGTGGACTTTCCGCAGCCGGACGGGCCGACCAGAACCAGGAACTCGCCATCGGCGACCTGCAGGTCGAGCTGGTCAACAGCGGGCCTGGTGGAACCAGGGTAGAGCCGAGTTGCCTTGTCAAAGGTCACTGAAGCCATGATTATTACTCCTTCACCGGCAGGAACGTGCCGGACGATCCGTTGTGAATAGGAATTATATGCCGCACGCCGAAGCACACGACCTTTTTATTATTGCACGACGGATGCCTCGCTGCCGGTTTTCGCCCGCCCGCCCCGTTTGGTCGATTCCCAGTCAGGGGATCTACTATTCGAAAGGTGCGCTAACGCGCGCGCTCACTTCTCGAAAGCGATCTTTATGACTATTGGCGGACCCAGCGACAGCAGTCCCTCAAAAAACCGACGCCGTGACGCGGCCCGCATCAAGGCCAAGCAGCTGCGCGTCAGCCAGAAGAAGAAGGACCGCCGCAACAAGGTCTTCCTGCAGGGCGGAATCGGCATCGCGGGCATCGCCATCGTCGTGCTCGTTGCCGTCATCATCGTCAATTCGATCAAACCGGCCGGTCCCGGCCCCAGGAACATGGCGAGCGATGGCGTCCTCATCGGCGAAGGCATGATCACGGCCCTCACCCCGGCGCTGCAGCCCGACGCCGCAGCTCGGCCCTCCGAACCCGATCCCACCGGTGCCGTCGCCAACATTCGCGTCTACCTGGACTACCTCTGCCCGTTCTGTGCGGACTTCGAAGCAGCCAATACCGAGCAGATCGCCGAGTGGGTCGACTCCGGTGCCGCCACCATCGAAATTCACCCGGTGTCGATTCTCAAGAGCAAGTCCGCCGGCACCAAATACTCCCTGCGAGCCGCCAACGCTGCAGCTTGCGTCGCCAACTACTCGCCCGATGACTTCTTCGACTTCAACTCGGCGCTGTTCGTTGACCAGCCCGAGGAAAACAAGCCCGGCCGCAGCAACGATGAGCTCAAGGCCGTGGTCAAGGATTCCGGAGTGCGCACCGCGCTCTCCAGCATCAACACCTGCATCGACGACGGAACCTTCGAGTCCTGGGTTCAGGCCGCCACCGACCGATCCCTCGACGGTCCGATCGCCAACTCGTCGATCAAGGCCATCACCGGCACCCCGACCGTTCTGGTCAATGGCAAGCCCTACACCGGCTCGCTCGATGACCCCAAGGAATTCGCCTCCTTCGTGCAGCAGGCCCTCGGCGAGACCTACTCGACCTCGACGCCGACCCCCACCCCGACACCCGCCGGGTAGCTATTAAGCGGATGCTGCTGCTCGCGCCGTTGCATCCGCTTCGCCTGGCCGATGGCGGCAAAGGCGCGGGAATCATTTAGGATGGTCTTTCGAGGCCCTGGTCTCATGCCGGCCTGGCGCAATTGGTAGCGCACCACTCTTGTAAAGTGGGGGTTACGGGTTCAAGTCCCGTGGCCGGCCCTCTCAACCCGTACTCCCCACTGGGATGTAGGGGTTTCTTTGTGCCGCCAAGGTCTCACAGGGCCGCCACGTACACTGATGGCTGGGGTTTTTCGAGCGGATGCCCGCTGCAGAAACCCCGGGAGGAAACACACATGAGCCTGATCCGGCTGAACGATGTCAGCATCCGCTTTGAGAACACGCAGATTCTGCGCGAGGCGTTCTTTCGCCTCGAACCCGGCGACCGGGTCGGCTTGATCGGTAAGAACGGCTCCGGCAAGTCCACCATTCTCAAGCTGATTCTCGACCAGGTCTCGCCAGACGCCGGCGAGGTCACCCTCGAAGATGGCATTCGGGTCGGCTATTTCTCCCAGTTCTCCGAACTCAACGGTGCACAGACCATAACCGAGGTGCTCGACGAACTGTTCGTGGCCGTGAAGGCAGTTGAGGCCGAGCTCGCCGCGATTGATGCGGCGATCGCCCTCGATTCCTCGGCCAGCGCCGAACTCGACCGGCTGATCGGGCGGCAGGGCGAGCTGTTCGAGGAGATGGATCGGCTGGACGGCTGGGACTACAAGCGGCACATCGACACCGCGCTGACCACCCTCGGATTCAACGAGGCGCACCGCGTCTGCGCGATCGATGAGCTTTCCGGTGGCTGGCGTAATCGGGCTGCCCTGGCCAAGATCGTGCTGGAAGCTCCCGATGTACTGCTGCTCGACGAGCCGACCAACTACCTCGACGTGGCCGGTGTTGAGTGGCTCGAAGCCTGGTTCAAGAGCTTCAAGGGTGCTGCCATCGTCGTCTCGCACGACCGTAAGTTTCTCGACGCTGTCGTCACCCGCATCATTGAGGTCGAGAACTTTCACCTGCACGAGTACCCCGGCAACTTCGGCGAGTACATCGTGCAGAAGCAGTTTCGCCTCAAGACCCTTGAGGCACAGTTCGTGCACGAATCCGAGCTGCTCGCCTTCGAAGCCGAGGGGATCGCCGACCGTCGGGAGGCCGCCAAGGCCGAGAGTCGTCAGCTCGGCAATCAGCTGGCGCACATCAAGAAGTCGCGCACACCGCGCCCGGTCGACCAGATCATCACCGAGATCTACGGCAACCTGCACGTCAAGGACGTCCTCTGCCGGGTCGACGGCCTGGCAAAAAGCTTCGGCGACAAGGTGCTGTTCGAAAACCTCAGTTTCGAGGTGCGCCGCGGCAACCGCATTGTCGTGCTCGGCAGTAACGGCAGCGGAAAGACGACCCTGCTGCGGGTGCTCACCGGCGAGGAGAGCGCCGACCACGGTGACGTCGCCTGGGCCAGCGGCGCCGGCGTTGTCTCGTACAACCAGATTCTCGCCGAACTCGACGAGAGCGACACCGTCAGTCATGCCGTCAACGCCATGCCCGGCAGCCTCGCCCTCACCGCGACCAAGAAGTCGGTCAACCGTTTTCTGACCATGTTCCAGTTCAGCGAGGCCGACCTCAAACAGAAGATCGGTGCTCTCTCGGGCGGTCAGCGCGCCCGCGTCGCCATGGCGCAATGCCTGCTCTCCGGAGCGTCGGTGCTGCTGCTCGACGAGCCGACCAACCACCTCGACATGTCGAGCACCCAGGTGATGGAACGCGCCCTCGTGCACTTTCCCGGGGCCGTCGTGGTGGTTAGTCACGATCGCTTCTTCACCGACAAGATCGCCAACCGCCGCCTGGTCTTCGGCAGCGAGGGTGCAGCCCCCGGCGAAATCGAGGTGCGCGCCGCCTGACGCGCCAAGCCTCGCCCCGCGCGCTGTTTTCGACCGGGCCCGGCGACCTAAGGTGGGCCCCGGGCGAATCGGAGCCCGACCGGGCAGCACCGGGCAGAACCCGCACGCACCCATCTCGTAGTATTGCCAAGTGACAGAGGACAGCGCACGGACCCGAACGGATGCTTCGGCCGCGCCAGCGGCATCCTCTGTGCCGATTTGGCTGGCGCTTCTGTTCTCGGTGCTGATCGGGGCCATGTATGCCGTGCAATCGCGCGTGAATGGCGAACTCGGGCATCAAATCGGCGACGGATTCACTGCCGCCGTCATCTCCTTCGGCTCCGGGCTGGTCATTCTCAGCCTTGGCCTCGTCGTGTTCCGAAGCGGGCGCCGCGGCCTGCAACTCGTCACTCGCGCGGTGCGAGCGAAAACCCTGTCCTGGTGGCACCTGTTCGGCGGCCTGGCCGGCGCGCTGTTCGTACTGTCGCAGGGCCTTGTCGCCGCGCCACTCGGCATCGCCCTGTTCACTGTCGCCGTTGTGGCCGGTCAGACCGTGAGCGGTGTGCTCATAGACCGGTTTGGCATCGGTCCGGGTGGGCGCCGACCGCTGCACGCGTCCAAAATAGTTGGCGCGGTGCTCGCCTTGGTCGCCGTAGCCTGGACGGTGAGCGGCGAATTGGGCGGCAGCGACGCGCTCTGGCTGCTCGTGCTACCCCTCGTGGCGGGTATCGGCCAGGGCTGGCAGCAGGCCGTGAACGGTCAGGTGCGGGTCACCGCGCAAAGTGCGCTCACGGCAACTTTTCTGAACTTTCTCACCGGATCCGTCGCGCTCGTACTCGCGGCGCTCGTGCACGGTGTGCTGGTCGGTTTCGCCCTCGATCTGCCGGGCAACCCGTGGCTCTATACCGGCGGGCTCATCGGCTGCATCTTCATCGCCGGCGCCGCGCTCGTCGTGCGTACCACCGGCGTGCTCATGCTCGGCCTGTGCATCGTCGCCGGCCAGCTGCTCTGCGCCCTTGCGCTGGATCTGCTCGCGCCCACTCAGGGGCATCCGGTCGGCGTAACGACCCTGGCCGGAACCGCGCTCGCCCTCGTCGCCGTGGTCATCGCCGCGGTGCGCTGGCACCGGCCCGGCCACGCCCGCACCTGACCGCAGCCCTTGAACGTCCTGTTCCTTCCGCCCGGGCCCGGAAAGGGGCCCCTGATAGATCACGGGCCGGCGCTCCAAGGTGGGCCGGGGAAGAAGCGTACGGCCCCGAGCTACAGCACCCCCAAAAACTCCTCCGGATCAATCGACAGCCGCACGCACGGTTTCGACTCCTCGGGAATTCCCCCAACGTAGAGCCAGCCAAGCAGCTCTTCCCCGTCGGCAAGGCCATGCAACGCTCGCACCGGCGCCGATCGCACCAACGGCCCGGTGCGCCACATCGCCCCCCAGCCGGCGTTTTCGAGCAGCAGCGTGAGAAGGTGCGCGACGCCCGCAGCCGCGGCATCCTGTTCCCAGCCAGCCACCTTGAAGTTCACCTGCCGTGACGCGACGATCGCGATCAGCAGCGGTGCGCGCAGCGGCTTGGCGGCCAGCTTGATCGCTTCGAGCCCCTCACAAGCGGATGCCGCCACAAACGCCGCTCCGAGCCGGTCGCGGGCGTCGCCGCGCAGCTCGAGCAGCCGCCACGGACGCAACGCGCCGTGATCCGCCACCCGCGCGGCCGCCGCCACGAGCGGCAGCAACTCCGCCCGGCTGGGGGCGAGTGTCGTCACCTTGGAGTAACTGCGCCGGTCAGCGACAGCTTTGAAGACCGCCGCGGTACCCGTTCTGAAACCGGTCGTGTCCCGGCCGGGAAGACCAGGATTCGCTCCGGCCGAACCTGCCACTTTCGAACTGGCAACCGCACCCGTCATCGACACCGCGCTACTCAGCGGGCGTGAAGTTGAGCGACAGCGAATTCATGCAGTACCGGTCGCCGGTCGGAGTGCCGAAACCGTCGGGAAAAACGTGGCCGAGGTGCGAGCCACAGTTCGCGCAGCGCACCTCGGTGCGCACGCTTCCCAAGGAGCGGTCCTCAAGCAGTTCGACCGCTTCGGGCCGAACCGACTCGTAAAAGCTCGGCCAGCCGCAGCCGGAATCGAACTTGGTGCCACTCTGAAACAGCTCGGCGTTGCAGGCGCCACAGGTGTAGAGGCCGGCCCGACCCTCGTCGAGCAGCTCGCCGGTGCCGGGGCGTTCGGTGCCGGCTTCGCGCAGCACCGCAAATTTCTCCGCGCCCAGTTCGGAGCGCCATTCGCTGTCTGACTTCTTGATTTCGTAGTCCATGTTCAGATCCCTTCGTTCCGGCGACCGGGCACTGGCCGCGTCTACTAAGCCTAAACTCGCTTGGCCCCGCGCGCATTCCACACGGCGTGTCCCACCGCGGCAGGGCGTGCCGGAGGCAACATTCAGCCGCCCGCAAATAGGATGAGCCTGACGGACAGCCAACCGGGGGAGGGATGCAGCAATGACTGAGCACGCCCCGACAACCCAGTTGAGCGAACGCGACCAGGCCGTGCTCGCCTTCGAACGGCAATGGTGGCGGCATGTCGGCGCCAAGGAGGAGGCCATCCGGGCCACCTTCAGCCTGTCGACCGCCCGGTACTATCAGTTATTGGGCGCACTGGTCGACTCACCGTTGGCGTTGGCTTTTGATCCCATGCTGGTGAAACGATTGCAGCGGATGCGTTCCGTCCGATCCGAGGCACGCGCCAGTCGTTCGCTGCCCACCCGCGACTAGGCACCCACCCGCTTTTCGGCCAGCACGGAACCTTGCGCTGCAGCTCGATTCCGGCCCGGCCGGCCAACCAAGGATTCCACCACCATGGCGAAAAAATTTGCGAAAGACCGTTTCGACACCCACACGCATGCCCTCGACCGGGTGGGAGCCCACCGCGCCCCCGGCAAGAGTGGACGTGGCTGGATCGGATTCTGGTGGGCGCTGGGGGCTACCGGGCTGTTGATCGCCATCGGTGCAGTCGGCATCCTAGCAATCAATAATCGCCTCGACTTCTCCAACATTCCCGGGCTGCCCGCGAGCAGCGCAACCGCGACGCCCGCAGCGACCGCCGTCCCCACTGCCGTTGCCACCGTCGACCCGGCGCAGACCATCAACGTGCTCAACGGGTCCGCGAACGACGGCGTCGCAGCATCCGTCAGGGACACACTCACCGCTGCAGGCTGGGTGGTCAATGCCACCGGGAACGCCAGCACGGACACTGAGGCGACCACAGTGATCTACTACGCCGATGCGAGCCAGGAAGGCGCCGCCCGCGGCGTCGCTGCCTCCCTTTCGGGAGCGCAGATCGTGGTCTCCACCAATTTCGTTGATTCCGGCGCCAGTATGACCGTCGTCGTCGGCAACGACTATGTTTCACCGGTTGACTGAGCAAAACGCGAAAGCCGTGGTCGTAGCGGCCACGATTTGATTCGTCAAGCCCCTAGTCTTCTGTTCCGATTTCAGTAATGTGCGTTTTGGTCACACATTTTGTTCGGGCAATACCCGCCCGGATCAAGAAAGCTCGCCCAAGGAAACTTGCACCAGTAGGTAACTTGTAACAGATGTCTTGCTCTCGGGGATTTGCTGCTCGCACAGGATGAACGCAGTCTCTGCGGCACGGCCCGGAACAGCCAATGGGCGGTTGCCGTTGAAAACTGAGCAAGGAGTGACACATGGCGAACGGAACCGTAAAGTGGTTCAACGCTGAAAAGGGTTTCGGCTTCATTACTGTCGACGGGGGAGGGCAAGACGTCTTCGTCCACTACTCCGCTATCGACATGAGCGGGTACAAGGTTCTTGAAGAAGGCCAGCAGGTCGTCTTCGAGGTCGGTGCCGGAGCGAAAGGCCCGCAGGCTGAATCGGTGCGACCGGCCTAACCCGCCTCGCAGTTCACACTAACGCCGCCCGCTGCAACGGGCGGCGTTAGTGTTTACCGGTGACTATGAAAAATACGGCCCGCACCGCTCGACCGCTTCGGGCAGCGGGGCTGCTCGCCCTCGTGCTGCCGGCACTGCTCCTGAGCGCGTGCAGCGGCAGCACCCCGGCCCCCTCCTCGACACCGACCAGCAAGGCCTGGACCTCTGACTATGTCGCCCCGGCGGCGACCGAGATCGCACCGCTAACCGGGCTGAGCGTCGAAGGCGGCTCGTCGGCCCACCCGTCCCTGGCGGCCAAGATTGACAACCACGTTGCGGCCCGGCCGCAGGTTGCCATTGACCGTACCGACGTCGTGTTCGAAGAACTGGTCGAGGGCGGCATCACCCGCTATGTCGCGGTCTGGCAGTCAAGCATTCCCGATCAGCTCGGACCGGTGCGGTCGATTCGGCCGATGGATCCCGACATTATCGCGCCGTTCGGCGGTCTGGTCGCCTACTCCGGCGGCCAGCAGCGATTCGTCGACGCGATGAATGCGACCGGCCAGATCAGCGCCATCTTCGACTACGACACGAGCGGCTTGTTCTCGCGGTCCTCCGCTACTTCAGCCCCGCACAACGTGATCCTCGCCGCGTCGGAATTCGTCAACCGCAATGCCTCCGTCGCCCCGCCCGCCCAGCAGTACGCCTACGCGTCCACCCTCGCCGCGGCATCCGCTGCCACGGACGGTACGCCGATTTCGGTGATCAACACCAGATTTTCCAACTCCAGCGCCCGCAGCTGGACCTGGAACGCCGAGGCGGCCGCCTACCTGCGCGCTCAGGATGGCGCGCCCGACCTGACCCCCGAGGGGGCCCAGCTCAAGGCCACCAACGTGGTCGTACTGCGGGTCGATGTAACCGTCTCCGACAGTATCCCCAAGACCGAGTTGATCGCCTCCGGTGAAGCGTCAATCTCGTCCGGCGGCAAGACCCTCGCGGCCACCTGGAGCAAGGACGCCCAGACGTCGCCGATCCGCCTCATCGACGCCAACGGAGTGACAATTCGGCTGGCACCGGGCAATACCTGGTTCCAGTTGGTGCCCAACGGCACCGGCTCGGCCGATCTCGTTCCCTGACAGCTGCAGATAGCCCGGCATCACTCCGGATGCTCGCTTGCACTCTCGACCCCAGAGTGCCAGAATCGATCTAGCACTCTCGTCATCCGAGTGCTAACCCCATCATCGTTTGGAACGTCCGGGAGGGACGAGTTACACATATGGCAAAAATCATTGCATTCAATGAAGAGGCCCGTCGTGGGCTTGAGCGCGGCCTGAATATTCTCGCCGACACCGTCAAGGTCACCCTCGGCCCGCGCGGCCGCAACGTCGTTCTGGAGAAGAAGTGGGGCGCCCCCACGATCACCAACGACGGTGTGTCCATCGCCAAGGAGATCGAGCTCGACGACCCGTACGAGAAGATCGGTGCCGAGCTCGTCAAAGAGGTCGCCAAGAAGACGGATGACGTAGCCGGCGACGGAACGACCACCGCAACCGTCCTCGCCCAGGCTCTGGTTCGCGAAGGCCTGCGCAACGTCGCAGCCGGCGCCGACCCGATCAGCCTCAAGCGCGGCATCGAGAAGGCCACGGCAGCTGTCATCGCCGAGCTCATCGCCAGCGCCAAGGAAATCGAAACCAAGGAAGAGATCGCGGCCACGGCTTCCATCTCTGCCGGCGACACCGAAATCGGCGCGATCATCGCCGAGGCCATCGACAAGGTCGGCAAGGAAGGTGTTGTCACCGTTGAGGAGTCGAACACCTTCGGCACCGAACTCGAGCTCACCGAGGGCATGCGCTTCGACAAGGGCTTCCTGTCGGCGTACTTCGTCACCGACCCTGACCGTCAGGAAGCGGTCTTCGAAGACCCCTACATCCTGATCGTCAACTCCAAGGTCTCCAACATCAAGGACCTGCTCCCCATCGTGGACAAGGTCATCCAGACCGGCAAGCAGCTCCTCATCATCGCGGAAGACGTCGACGGCGAGGCCCTGGCCACGCTCGTTGTGAACAAGATCCGTGGCATCTTCAAGTCCGTCGCCGTCAAGGCTCCGGGCTTCGGAGACCGTCGCAAGGCTCAGCTGCAGGACATCGCCATCCTCACCGGTGGACAGGTCATCTCGGAAGAGGTCGGCCTCAAGCTCGAGAACGTCACGCTCGACCTGCTTGGTAACGCCCGCAAGGTCGTCATCACCAAGGACGAGACCACCATCGTTGAGGGTGCCGGCGACGTCGAAGCCATCGCCGGTCGCGTTTCGCAGATTCGCGCCGAGATCGAGAACACCGACAGCGACTACGACCGCGAGAAGCTCCAGGAGCGCCTCGCCAAGCTTGCTGGCGGCGTTGCTGTCATCAAGGCCGGAGCCGCAACGGAGGTTGAGCTCAAGGAGCGCAAGCACCGCATCGAAGATGCAGTGCGTAACGCCAAGGCTGCCGTCGAAGAGGGCATCGTCGCCGGTGGTGGCGTTGCACTGATCCAGGCCGGCAAGACCGCATTCGAGAGCGAAGCAGTTCTCGCTCTCGTCGGCGACGAGGCAACGGGCGCGAACATCGTGCGCGTCGCCATCGACGCTCCGCTCAAGCAGATCGCACTAAACGCGGGCATGGAGCCCGGCGTTGTCGCCGACAAGGTGCGCAACCTGCCCGTCGGATGGGGCCTCAACGCCGCCACCGGCGAGTACGTCGACATGATCGCTGCCGGCATCAATGACCCGGTGAAGGTCACCCGCTCCGCGCTGCTCAACGCCGCGTCGATTGCCGGACTGTTCCTCACCACCGAGGCCGTCGTTGCCGACAAGCCCGAGAAGAACTCGGCTCCGGCCGGCGACCCCTCGGGTGGCATGGACTTCTAAGTCCCCGCCAGCTAGCACCACACAAAAGTGGGCGTCTCCCTCGGGAGGCGCCCACTTTTTTCATGTTCCGTAGCCGAGGTGTGAGGCTGACCGCATTATTCGCAAAAATTGGGCCCGGACTCACACCTCGGCGCAGGTCAGCGGATGCTGCGGGCCGCTTTCACCAGGTCGGCGCAGCGCTCACCGATCATCATCGTGGTGATGTTCGGGTTTACGGTGACGAGAACCGGCATGACCGACGCGTCGGCGACGCGCAGGCCGGTGACTCCCTTGACCCGCAGCTCGGGATCGAGCGGCGCGAGCACATCGTCGACGGCGCCCATCCGCAGGGTCCCGGCCGGGTGGTAGACCGTGTTGTGGGTCTTTTCGATGTACGAGGTGATTTCGGCATCCGTTTGCACAGCGGCGCCCGGATACAGTTCCTCGCCGGCCCACTCGGCCATGGCCGGCTGGGCCACGATTTCCCGGGCCTTGCGGATGCCGGCGACCATGACGCGCATGTCGTGTGGGTCGGTGAAGTAGCGCGGATCCACCATGGGCTTGTCGCGGTAGTCGCTCGAGCGCAGCTTGACCGTGCCGCGGGAGCGTGCCCGGGTGACGTTTGGCGTCAGGCAGAACCCGTTCTCCGTTGTCGGGTAACCCTGACGGGCGGTGTGCATGTCGAAGGGCACCGAACCGTAGTGGAACATGAGGTCGGGGCGGTCGAGGCCCTCCTCGGTCGTCGTGAAGATGCCGGCTTCCCACCACTGGGTGGAAGTCTCGGGCATCGGCTGCTTCGCTTCCCACTGAATCACGCCCTCCGGGTGGTCCTGCAGGTTCTCGCCGACGCCGGGGGAGTCCGAGAGTACCTCGATGCCAAAGGAGGCAAGCTGCTCGGCCGGACCGACGCCGGAGAGCAGGAGCAGCTTGGGCGAATCGATGGCGCCGGCCGAGAGGATGACCTCGGCGCGCGCGGTGAGCTGGTGGGTCTTGCCGAAGCTGGCATCGACGACCTGTACGCCGGTGCAGTGCTTGTTCCCGTCGAAGGTGAGTTTGCGGGCTCGCATGCCGGTGAGCAGAGTGAAGTTGGCGCGATCCCGAATCGGGTGAATATACGAAACGGATGACGACGCGCGCGTTCCGTCCGCCTGCCGGTTGATCTGGAAGAAATTCGCGCCGTTCACAACGGTTGTACCGGAGTTGAACGTTGTGCGAGGGATTCCGGTCTGCTCGCAGGCGTCGAGGAGAGCCACGCCGCACGGATCGGTGGCCGGCACGTTCATCAGGTGCACGGGGCCGTCCTGGCCGTGGTGCGGGGCCCGGTCCTCGTTGGTTTCCAGACGCTGGAACAGCGGGAAGGTGGTGGCGGCGTCCCAGCCGGTGGCTCCGTGCTTGAACGCCCAGTCGTTCAGGTCTTCGGCCGGAGCCCAGAACGCGATGCAGGAGTTGTGGCTGGAACAGCCGCCGAGCACCTTGGCACGGGCGTGGCGCATGAACGAGTTGCCGTGCTCCTGCGGCTCGATCGGGTAATCCCAGTCGTAGCCGCTCTCCAGCAGCTCCATCCAGCGGTCGAGCTGGAGGATGACGTCGATGCCACGGTCGTCGGGACCGGCCTCCACGAGGGCCACCTCAAGGGCAGGATCCTCGCTCAGCCGGGCGGCGACAGCGGCCCCGGCGGAACCACCACCGATCACGATGTAGTCGAAGTCGGTCTGGGTCAGTACGGTCATCGGTGGTCCTAACGTGCGGCGAACCAGCCGGTGACGGCCGGTGCGGTGTTCTGGTAAATGTGCTTCGTTTCCTGGTACTCGCCGAGGCCCATCGGGCCGAGCTCGCGACCAACGCCGGACTGGCCGTAGCCGCCCCACTCCGCCTGCGGCAGGTAGGGGTGAAAGTCATTGATCCAGACGGTTCCGTGCCGCAAGGCCTTGGCCATGCGCTGGGCCTTGCCGGCGTCCTGGGTCCAGACCGCTCCGGCCAGGCCGTAGACGGTGTCGTTGGCGATGCGCACGGCCTCGGCTTCGGTCTCGAAGGTTTCAATCGTCACGACCGGACCGAAAGCCTCGTCGATCACGACGGACATGCCGCTTGAAACCTGGTCGAGCACGGTCGGCGTGTAATAAAAGCCCTGCGCGAGGTCGCCTGCGCCCCAGGTTCCTCCGCAGCGCAGGCGGGCGCCCTCGGCGATGCCCTTCGCAACGTAGGCGGTGACCTTGTCGCGGTGCGCTGCGCTGATCAGCGGCCCGGTTTCGGCTTCCGGGTCAAACGGTCCGCCGAGACGGATCTGGTTGGCCCGGCGCACGAGCTCGTCGACGAACTTCTCCGCAACGGATGCTTCCACCACGATGCGCGCGCCGGCCGAGCAGACCTGCCCCGAGTGCACGAACGCGCCGTTCAGCGCGTTGTCCACGGCGGCGTCGAAGTCGGCGTCGGCGAAGATCACGTTGGGATTCTTGCCGCCGAGTTCGAGGGCGACCTTCTTGACCGTTCCGGCGGCGGCCGCTGCGATCTTCCGGCCGGTCTCGAGACCGCCGGTGAACGAGACCAGGTCGACGTCGGGGTGGCTGGAGAGCGGGGCCCCGGCCACAGCGCCAGCGCCGAGCACGAGGTTGGCGACGCCGGCCGGCAGGCCGAGGTCGTCCAGCAGCACCATCATGAGCATGCTGGTGTGCGGGGTGAGCTCGCTCGGCTTGAGCACGAAACTGTTACCGGCGGCGAGGGCCGGGGCGATCTTCCACGCGGCCTGCAGCAATGGGTAGTTCCACGGCGCGATCAGCCCGCAGACCCCGACGGGCTCGTGCACGATGCGGCTGACAACGTTTTCATCGCCGGCATTGACGATGCGTCCGCTGTCCTGCCCGGCGATCTTGCCGAAGTAGGCGAAGCAGTTCGCGATGTCGTCCATATCGATTTCACTCTCGACCAGACGCTTGCCGGTGTCGAGCGTTTCGGCGCGGGCGAACTCGGCCCGGCGCACGCGCAGTTCAGCGGCGACGCACAGCAGAAAATCACCACGTTCGGGCGCCGGAACGCTGCTCCACAGGCCGCTGTCGAAGGCGGTGCGGGCCGCGCGGATCGCAGCATGGACATCCGTTGTGGTCGCCTCGCTGACCGTGCCGACCAGGCTCTGATCGGCCGGGCAGTGGATTTCGCGGGTGCCGGCGTCGCTCGCTGGTACCCAGGCGCCGCTGATGAACAGCGTGGCCGGCGGCGCGGTATCGATCGGTGTGTTCATTGCTTGACCTCGTCCGATTCAAAATCGGCTTCCCAATTGTCTTTAGCCACCTGGTCCTCGGCGAGGGCGGTGTTTCCCGGCTCTGCCCGGTTCAGGTGCAGAAAGTCGAGGTGGGTTTCGTAATGATCGAGCACGTCAGTGATGACCTGCTCCTTGCTGTAGCCCATGAGGTCGTAGCCGTGGCTGCCCTCGAGGGAGAAAACCTCCATGCGGTAATACTTGCCGCTGGCGCTCGCCGAACGCACCGCATAGGTCGGAGTGTCGAATTGCACGGGGTAGATCTGGTATTTGAAACCACGCTCGTCGCCCATCGACACGTTGAGGTCGAGGTGCGGAATCTGCAGACCATCGACCACGCCCTGCGATAGCGTCACCTCGGCACCCTGCGTCACGAGCTCGTCACGCACTTCCTGCAGGGCGGGCAGGGCCACGCTCGACACGAAGCGTTCGGCCTGGCGTGGGCCAGGGTAGCTCATGGCGCGGGTCAGCCGCTGACGCCAGTTGCGCGCCCGCGCCGGGTCGGTGCTGCGGCCAGACAACAGGCCGGGCAGGCTGGCCCGGTAACTGTCGGTGAGCGATTGCTCCAACCGAAGCGCCCGATACAGCCCGAGCATGACGAGCAGCAGCACCGCGGAGAAGGGCAGCCCCATAATGATCGTGGCATTTTGCAGGGTCGGGATGCCGCCCACCAGCAGCATTGCCATGGTCAGCACTCCGGTGGTCACCGCCCAGAAGATGCGCAGCCACTTCGGGCCGTCGGACTCGGAGTCCTTGAGATGCGAGGTGAAATTGGCCATGACGAGGGCGCCGGAGTCGGCGCTCGTGACATAGAACAGCAGTCCGGTGAAGGTCGCGATCGCGGCGGTGGCCGGGGCGAACGGGAACTCGGCCAGCAGCGAGTAAAACGCACGCTCCGGCGAATTCATGGCGACCTCGCCGAAGCCGGCATCTCCGCCGATCACGATAGCGAGGGCGCTGTTGCCGAACACGGCGATCCAGATCAGGATGAACGCGAACGGCACGATCATGGTGCCGGCGACGAACTCGCGGATGGTGCGGCCGCGGCTGATGCGGGCCAGGAACAGCCCGACGAACGGCGCCCAGGCGATCCACCAGGCCCAGAAGAACAGGGTCCACCAGTTGAGCCATTCATCGGGGCGGTCGTAGGCGAAGGTGTCGAGGGTCATGGCCGGGAACCGGCTCAGGGTGTCACCGATGTTGAGGACGATGGCGTCGAGCAGAAAGCTCGTGTTGCCGGCAATCAGAATGAACAGCATGAGGCCGACGCTCAGCAGAACGTTCAGCTCGGACAGTCGACGAATGCCCTTCTCGACCCCGGAGACGACGGAGATCGTGGCCATGACCACACTCAGGGCGATGAGCGAGCCCTGCACGAGCAGGGTCTCCGGCGTTCCGAACATAAAAGTGAGGCCGTAGTTGAGCTGGGCGACGCCGATGCCGAGGCTCGTGGCGATGCCGAAAATGGTGCCGAGGATCGCGGCGATGTCGACCACGTCGCCGATCGGGCCGTGGATCTTCTTGCCGAAGATCGGGTACAGCGCCGAACGGATGCTCAGCGGCAGGTTCTGCCGGTAAGCGAAGTAGCCGAGGGCCAGACCCATGAGGGCGTAGAGGGCCCAGCCGGTGAGGCCGTAGTGGAACAGGGTCCAGACCATGGCCTGGCGGGCGGCCTCAACGGAGCTGCCATCACCGGTGGGCGGAACGAGATACTGGGTGACCGGTTCGGAGACCGAGAAGAACATGAGGTCGATGCCGATTCCGGCGGCGAAGAGCATGGCGGTCCAGGTGAACAGGCTGAACTGCGGCCTGGAGTGGTCTGGCCCGAGGCGGGTCTTGCCGACCCGGGACAGCGCGACGACGATGACGAAGACCAGCACGACAGTGACGATCAGAAAGTAATACCAGCCGAGGTTGACCGACACCCAGCCGACGACGGCAGCAATGACGTCGCTCGCGTTGCTGGGGGCGAGAATCGCCCAGAGGGCGATGGCAATGATGCCGGAGGCTGAACCGAAGAAGACCGTCTTGTTCACCCGGGTTTTGTTCTCCGGGGGGAGGCCAGGCGGTCCGGTCGATGGTTCGGTGGCGGGAGTGTGGGCAGAGAGAGTCATCTCATCCTTGGTGCTTGGTGTGATGTCGGGGTGGCGCCGGCCGCGTGTGCGCGGGCTGGCTGTCCGAGTGGCCGCGGTGGCGGCGTACGCGCGTCTGTCAGTCTAGCAACCGAAAATCCGCGTCTTTCCGGGCTTTTTCGGGATGCGCTGGGTGCGGTAGTGCTATCCCGCGCGAGATAACACACTCCGACCGGCCACGAATCGCCTACCGCGCGAACAGCCGGGTGTTGGCTTGCTCGGTCTCGGCGTACTGCTGCCCGGCCAGGCTCAGCGCCTGGTTGAGCAGGGTCAGGCTCTCTTCCAGCTGCTGATGCATGCCGCGCCACTCGGCGAAAGCCCCCTGGAACGCGGCAGACGCCTGGCCGGTCCAGAACCCTTCGAGGCTGGTGAGCTGGGCGTTGAGCTCGGCCACATCGGCCTGCACCCGCCCGATCGTGCCGCGTGCGGTGTTGGCGGTGCTCTGCACCGCATCGCTGTCGACCTGAAAGCTCGTCATGGTGTGCCTTCCTGCTACTCAAACATGGATGTTGGTGACCATGAGCGTAGAAGGCGAGCGTGCAGAATCCGCTGCCCGGCAGTCAATTTGTGAATGGATGCCGCCTGCCGCGGCCGGTGCAGGAGGGCCGCTACGGAATGACGGGCTGGGCGTGCAGCGGCGCGCTCGGCGTGCCGGCGAGGGGGAGCGAGACCCGGAAGGTGGCGCCGCCGCCGGGGGTGTCGACGACGTCGACGGTGCCGTTGTGGCTGGCGACGATGGCGGCGACGATGGCGAGGCCGAGGCCGCTGCCACCGGTTTCGCGGGCGCGGCTGGAGTCGGCGCGCCAGAAGCGCTGGAAGATCTTCTCCCGAATCTGCGGCGGGATGCCCTCGCCGTGGTCGACGATGGCGATCGATGCCCGCAGGGTGCGCGGGTCGACTGCGACCTCGAGTTCGATCGGGCTGTCTGAGGCGGTGAACCGCATCGCATTGCCCATCAGGTTGGTGATGACCTGGCGAATCTTGTTCTCTTCGGCCATCACCACGGGCGGCAGCTGGGGCACGACGGGCAACACAGTCAGGCCGGCATCGGGCAGCACAGCGGTTGTGCGGCGCGGTTTGCGGGTGCGCAGCCGGGCCAGGGTGGCGCCGGCGAAGGCAATGGCACCGGTCGGAGTGCCCGTTCCGGACGGCCGGGTAATCGTGCCGGTGGTGACGCTCTCCGTTCCATCGTTGTCGATCTCGCCGGAGTCACCGAAGTGGTGGTCCAGATCGGCGTCAGCCTCGAGTGACACAAGCACGGGCGGGGGAATCACCACCGTCACCTGGCGGCCCGGTGAGCTGGCCATGGCATCGAGGGCGGCGTCGCGGGCCAGCGGAACGAGGTCGACCGGGGTGAGCGCGAGCGGCTTGGTCTCGTCGAGGCGGGCGAGTTCGAGCAGATCCTCGACCAGACCGCCCATACGAATGGCCTCTTTTTCGATGCGTTCCATGGCTTGGGCGACATCTTCGGGGGTCTGCAGGGCACCCATGCGGTACAGCTCGGCGTAGCCGCGCACCGAAACCAGGGGGGTGCGCAGTTCGTGGCTGGCGTCGCCGACGAAGCGGCGCATCTGGTCAATGGTGCGGGCGCGGTCTTTGAAGGCCCGGTCGATGCGGCTGAGCATGATGTTGAGCGAGCGGTTGAGACGACCGACCTCGGTGTTCGGCGTTGCGCCGCCGAGACGCTGGCTGAAGTCACCGTCGGCGATGGCGGCCGCGGTCTGCTCCGCCTCGCGCAACGGCACGAAGGTGGTCGTGACGAGCACGCGGGTGAGCATGGCGCCGATCAGCACGACCCCGGCGCCGAAACCCAGAAAGATCGTGAGGTAGGTGGCCATGGTGTTCTCGGTGGGCCGCAGCGACACGGCCATGACGAGGGTGCCGTAGGTACCGGTGGGGCTGATCACCACGGGAACCATGATCGCGTGAAACTCGGTGTCGTGGGCGGCGTCCCACAGAGTTTGAATCTGTCCGTCAAGCTGCGAGACCCGTTTCAGGTCGAGCGGCATGCCGACAACCGGCAGCTCGGCGTGGTCACGTTCCTGCCAGGTGCGGGTGATCAGCGCGCCGTCTTGGTCGTACAGGGCCACGAAATAGTCCGAGGCGACGCCCTCGGTATCACCCTGCGAGAACACGCTCGACGAGTAACCGCTGAGCGCGGTCTGCGTGTCGACCTGCAGCTGGGTGTCGACCTGGGTCACCACATACTGCTTGAGCATGGCCATTGTGCCGATGCCGGAAACGAGCAGGCCGAGCGTGAGCATCAACACCGTGACACCGGTGATCTTGGAACGGAGGGAGATGCTGCTCCACCGCCTGGACAGGGTTTCGTGCATTAGGGGATTTAGTCTACGAAAGCTCGCTGTGTATAACGAACGCCGTGACTACGCCTTGGCGGCCTTGAGCATGTAGCCGAAGCCACGCTTGGTCTGAATGAGCGGTTCGCTCGAGTGCACGTCGACCTTGCGGCGCAGGTAGGAGATGTAGCTCTCCACGATTCCGGCGTCACCGTTGAAGTCGTATTCCCAGACGTGATCGAGGATCTGCGCCTTCGACAGCACCCGGTTGGGGTTGAGCATGAGGTAGCGCAGCAGCTTGAACTCGGTCGGGCTCAGTTCGATGGCCTCGGTGCCGACGAGAACCTCGTGGGTGTCCTGATCCATGGTGAGTTCACCGGCTCGAATGACGGCATCTTCATCGGCGTGCATGGTGCGACGCAGGATGGCCTTGATCCGGGCGACGATCTCGTCGAGGCTGAACGGCTTGGTCACGTAGTCGTCGCCGCCGACGGTGAGGCCGGTGATCTTGTCTTCGGTGTCGTCCTTGGCCGTCAGGAACAGAATCGGGGCCGTGTAGCCGGCCGAACGCAGGCGCTTGGTGACACCGAAACCGTTCATGTCGGGCAGCATGACATCGAGAATGATAAGGTCGGGTTCCTCCTCGAGCACGGCGGAGATAGCCTGCGCGCCGTTGCCCACTGCGCGTACGGCGAAGCCGGCGAAGCGGAGGCTGGTGGTGAGTAGGTCGCGGATATTGGGTTCGTCATCGACGATAAGGATGCGGGGGCCGTCAGTCATGCCCCCAGTATCTGCGTGTTAGCTGAAGCTTTACTGAGAGTAAGTCCGTGTGCGGGGATCGACGGCCGATGATCCGTTCCGCGGCAGGAGTTGGCGACATGATGGAATGGAACAATCGATTTGTTCCAATGGTGAGGACCGTTATGACACGCACGAGAATCAACTCCGCTCCGGGAGTGATGCTTCCTCAACTGGATGCTCCGCGCCGGTTGATCGGCGGCCGCACCTTCGATTTCGATCGCGAGGTGGCCGTGATGGCCATCGTCAATCGCACGCCGGACTCGTTCTACGACCAGGGTGCAACGTTCGCGCTCGACGCATCCGTTTTGGCGGCGCAGAAGGCCATTGCCGACGGGGCAGACTGGGTCGACATCGGTGGCGCCAAGTTCGCGCCCGGGCCAATCGTGCCGATCGAGGAGGAGATCGACCGGGTCGTTCCGGTGGTCGAGGCGCTGCGCGGCGCCGGCGTGGTCATCTCGGTCGATACCTTCCACCCGGCCGTGGCCGCCGCGAGCATTGCCGCCGGCGCGCACGTGATCAACGACACCACCGGCGTGCACGACCCGGCGATGGCCGACGTCGTCGCCGACAGCGATGCCACCCTCGTGATCACCCACAGCCTCGCGGCGCCGCGCATGCCCTATCCGGCGCCGCAGTACGACGATGTTGTCGGCGAGATCAGCGCGTTTCTGCTCGCCCGCGTCGACCGAGCCCTCGGGCGGGGGATGCGGGCCGACCGCATCATCATCGACCCCGGCCATGACCTCAACAAGACCACGCGGCACTCGCTCGAACTCACCCGGAGGCTCGGCGAGATTACCGGGCTCGGCCTGCCGACGCTGGTGGCCGTCTCCAATAAGGATTTCGTCGGGGAGAGCCTCGATCGGCCGCGCGGTGAACGGGTCGACGGGTCGCTGGCCGCCATGACGGTCTGTATTCTGCAGGGGGCGCGGATCGTGCGCATGCACAACGTGCGCGCGGCGGTCGATGCCGTGCGCATGACCGAGGCCATCCTCGGGCTTCGGCAGCCCGCCTACGAGCGTCACAACCTCGCCTGATGCGCGCCGAGCTGCCGCCGCGGGCGGAACTTATCGAGCACTACCGGGTGGCCGACCGCGGGGCGCCGCGGACGCGCGTCAACTTCATCGCGAGCCTCGACGGCGCCGCAACCATCGACGGCCTGAGCGGTGGCCTGAACAACGCCGACGACAAACTCGTGTTCGACACCCTGCGGCTACTGACCGACGTGATCCTCATCGGGGCCGGCACCGTTCGGGCCGAGGGCTACGGTGGCATTCGTTTATCAGCGGATGACGCGGCCTGGCGCACGCAGGCGGGTCTGGCCGCCCAGCCTCCGCTAGCCGTGGTGTCGGGGCGTCTGGATCTCGACCCGCGGCATCCGCTTTTCACGGAAGCCGTGACCCGCCCCATCGTGCTGACCCACGCCGCCGCCCCGTCAGACCGGCGGGCCGCGCTCGCCGCGGTGGCCGACGTGATCGTGTGCGGCGACGAAGAAGTCGAGCCGCACCGCGTGGTGGCGGCGCTCGCCGCACGCGGATTGCCGCAGATCCTGTGCGAGGGGGGGCCGCACCTGTTCGGCGACCTGCTCGCGGCGGACTGTGTCGACGAGTTGTGCCTGAGTTTCAGCCCGGTGCTGGTGGGGGGCTCTGCTGGGCGTATCGCCGTTGGCGCTAGTGCTGTGACCCGCGCTATGGAGTTGCTGCACGTGCTGCGCGCCGGCGACATGCTCTTTCTGCGCTACGCCCGATCCTGAGCGCGCGCTCGTTGCTGAGCCGTGAGTGTTGGGCGAATTAATCGTTTCAACGCCGCGAAACTCACGGCTCGGCGAGCGAAACTCACGGGTCGGTGGCCGTGGCGCTAGGCGGGATTATGCGCTGATCCCGGCGTCTGCATCCGCCTGGGCCCACCTTGCGAAAGCGGGCCCATGATCTAGCATGGGCCCGCTTTCCGGGCCCGGGCCCGGGAAGTAATCAGGCGCGCGGGAGAGGAGCTAGGCGGCCTCGAGGCTGTGCGAGTCGAGGATCGTGTAGCTGTAGCCCTGCTCGGCGAGAAAGCGCTGGCGGTTCTGGGCGAAGTCCTGGTCGACCGTGTCGCGGGCGACGAGGGTGTAGAAGTTCGCCGACAGGCCGGACTCCTTCGGGCGCAGCAGCCGGCCGAGACGCTGGGCCTCTTCCTGGCGGGAGCCGAACGAGCCGGACACCTGGATGGCCACGGTCGCCTCGGGCAGGTCGACCGAGAAATTGGCAACCTTCGACACCACAAGCACCTTGACCTCGCCCACCCGGAACGCCTGATACAACCGTTCTCGCTCGTCGATTGGGGTGGCACCGGTGAGCTGGGGAGCGTTCAAGACCTCGGCGAGTTCGTCGATCTGGTCGAGGTACTGGCCGATCACCAGGATGCGTTCGCCCTCGTGCTTCTGGATCAGTGCCTGCACCACGCCAAGCTTGGCCGGTGCGGTTGCGGCCATGCGGTACCGCTCGTCGTCCGCTGCCGCGGCATAGCTGAGCCGCTCCGACTGTGGCAGGTCGATGCGCACCTCATAGCAGTTGGCGGGCGAGATGAAGCCCTGGGCTTCGATCTCCTTCCACGGTGCGTCGAACCGCTTGGGGCCGATCAAGCTGAACACGTCGCCCTCGCGGCCGTCCTCGCGCACCAGGGTGGCGGTCAGGCCGAGGCGGCGGCGCGCCTGCAGCTCGGCGGTGAGCTTGAACACGGGTGCTGGCAGCAGGTGCACCTCGTCGTAGATCACCAGGCCCCAGTCCATGGCATCGAGCAGCTCGAGGTGGGCGTACTCACCCTTGCGCTTCGCGGTGAGAATTTGGTAGGTCGCGATGGTGACGGGCTTGACCTCTTTGACCTGCCCGGAGTATTCGCCGATCTCGTCGGGCGTGAGCGTGGTGCGCTTGAGCAGTTCGTCGCGCCACTGTCGCGCCGAGACGGTGTTGGTCACCAGGATGAGGGTGTTGGTCTTCGCTGTGGCCATGGCTCCGGCACCGACCAGTGTCTTACCGGCGCCACAGGGCAGCACGACCACGCCGCTGCCACCGTCGAAGAAGCTCGCGACGGCCTTGTTCTGGTAGTCGCGCAGCGCCCAGCCGTCTTCGCGCAGGGCGATGTCGTGCGGGGTGCCCGGCGTGTACCCCGCGAGGTCCTCGGCCGGCCAGCCGAGCTTCACCAGCTCCTGCTTGAGCTGCCCGCGCGCCCACGGCTCCACCAGGTACGTTTCCGGCGACGGATGCCCGATCAGCAGCGGCGCGATGCGCTTGGCTCCTGCTATCTCGGTGAGAACGGCCTGGTCGCTGCTGTGCAACACGAGAGCGCCCTCGGAGTCGCGTTCAATGACGAGACGCCCGTAGCGACCGACAGTCTCGGTGATGTCCACGCTGACCGTCTGGGGTATGGCGAATTTAGAATATTTCTCCAGCGTGGCGAGCATGTCCGAAGCGTCGTGGCCGGCCGCCCGGGCATTCCACAGACCCAGCCGCGTGATGCGATAGGTGTGGATGTGCTCGGGGGCTCGTTCGAGTTCGGCGAAGACGGCGAGGTCGTGACGAGCATCCTCGGCAAGAGGGTGGGCGACTTCGAGCAACACCGTGCGGTCACTTTGGACAATCAGGGGGCCATCAGACATAGCGCCTAATCCTACTCGCGTCGGGTGACGTCCCTGGCACCCGGCTGGTTCCGCGCACTCAGCCAATGCTCGCGCTGGGTGTCCCGATCGGTCAGGGTGCCGGGGTGATGCTCAGGATGCTCTTGAGCGGCAGGGTGCGCTCGATGTCGGCGCGTCGGTCGCGAGCTCGGAAGCGGCCGTTGCTGACACTGGCCGGTTGCAGCAGATAGTCCACGACCGAGCCGCCGGGCATCGCGATGCTGACCAGGATGGTCTGCTTCGCTTTGATGGCGGAGTCGAGCTGGCGGGCGAGCCAGGCATCCGCGACCGACACGCCGTGGCCGTCGCCGGCGCGGAGTTTCTCGACCAGGTTCAGGGCCGGATCTTTCGGCGGCGTCTCGGTGATCCGGGCGACCTGGTGTCGCCGCAGGTGCACGATCTCACCGTGTTCATTCTCAGCGGCGACGGGATAGCGCGCATCGCTGAGCGCCCAAAACACCGCGTCGCCGCCGAACCGACTGAGCAGGCGCTCGCCGTCGTCGGCGCGCACCAGCCCGAGTGGGGCGAGGGTCTGATCGACCGCGATCGTGTTCAGCAGCGCGGCATCCGCTGAAGAAACGTAACTCAACGCGAGGGCGGCGTCCTCGGCTAGGGTGCCCACCCGCACACGACCGTAGCGGGCGGCCGACTCGTTGATGAGGTAGTCCACCGGCTGGGGAATTCCGGTGAGCGAGATCGATGCCAGGAAGGCCAGCAGGGACTTAGCGTCCTCGCCCGCGGCCAGCGCACGATTGACGGATGCCGCGGTGATGCGATAGCTCGACGCCAGTTCCCGACTTTCCACGTCGGCCATCCCGCGCAGGCGGGCATCGATCGACGGGGCCAACGGGCCGGGGGACACCATTGACAGGTCGTGCTGGAGATACACGGCACCGACCTCGGTGGGCAGGGCGGCCACCATGGTCGCCACGGCCGCCTCGGGGTCGCCGCGCAGCACGCTCGCGCCGGCGGTGCTCGTGGTGTCGTGGGCGGTGATTCCGATCAGTTCGGCGTCACGGGCAAACTCGGCCAGCTGCGTCTGCATCCACTCGCCGCCTGCCGGGTAGAGCCAGGCTATGAATCCCGATAGCGCCTCGCCCCAGAACAGTCCAGCCTGCCGCGGCAGAATGTCGGCGACGATCGGCGGAAGGGCCGCCTGCCAGGCCGCAGCCAGGGCGGCCCAGCGGGAGGTAGTGCCCTGGAGCAGCCAGGCCTCGCCGGCCTCGGTTTCCATCCAATACCCGTCGGAGCGGGCCAGCAGGTCTGCGCGCGCGGCCAGAGCCACAATCGGGGCGACCAGCTCGATTTCGACGGTCATAATGGCGGCCAGGCGCTTCGTGTCGGGCAGGCCGAGTCCGCCGCGGCTGAGCTCGCGGGCCGGCTCGCGGCTGAGCTCATTGACCAGCTCGGCGATCGACGATACAACCGAGAAGGCGCGCTCGGCGGCGAGCTGGTCGATGAACGGGATATCGGCGTCCGGCACGGCGGCTACGGCAGCGGGGGAGACCGTGATGGCCAGATCGGCGGCTCCCGGAAGGCCCTGGGCCGGCCATTTAGCCAGGTGAGCCGAGACGGCGTCGTAGGGGATGCAGCATCCGTCCGCGCGAACGGTGAGCAGCAGGGCGTCGAGGGAGTCGGCGCGGGCGGCCACATCGACGGCCGTGACCTCGGCGGAACTCAGTGCTGAGAGCCGCCCGGCGACGGCGTGCAGGCTGGGTGCCGAATCAGCGCTCGTGCACTCGCCGGCGACGGCCAGGACGGCCAGGACGGATCGGTCCAGGTGGCTGAGCGCCAGCTGGATACTGTCGGGGTGCAGCAGTGCCTCGGCGAGGTCAAAAAAATCGTGGATGCCGCTCGCGCTCACACCGCGCACCCCGATCACGTGCCGCAGCTCGGCATCGGACAGGGCCCGGAGTCGTGACGCGAGGCCGAGCATTACTCGCGGTCTCGTCGGGCTTCGCGACTGCGGCGAACTCCCACCGTGACCATGAGCGCGATGACCAGCAGGAATCCAACCGGCAGACCGAAGGTCGGGAGGACGATAACGGATGGCCAGATGCCCTGCCCGAATTGCGCCGCCTTGACGCCCATCGCCGTAGCCGCGATCACCGCGATGAAGGCGAGGATCGACAACCCGACCACGCTCGCGACCATGTAAGCGAGAACACGTTCTATCCGGCTGACGGGTCGTGGAGTTTGATTGGTCACAGCCTAAGGATACGGGCACGCAGCGGCCGCAACCGAATATGCTGGGTGCACACCCCGCACTTTTTCGTGCGCCCAAAACTCAGTGAGGTTCAGATGCCTACCGGCAAGGTCAAGTTTTACGACGAGGAGAAGGGTTTTGGCTTCATCACTTCCGATGACGGCCAGGAAGTCTTCCTCCACGCTTCCGCCCTGCCTTCCGGCGTTACCGTCAAGGCCGGCGCGAAGCTCGAATTCGGCATCGCCGATGGCAAGCGCGGTGCTCAGGCGCTCTCGGTGCGGGTGATTGAAGCTCCGCCAAGCCTGTCCAAGATCAACCGCAAACCCGCCGACGACATGGCGATCATCGTCGAAGACCTGGTGAAGCTGCTCGACGGCATCGGCACCAACCTCAAGCGCGGGCGCTACCCCGAGTCGAGCCATAGTAAGAAGATCGCGGCGATGCTGCGCAAGGTCGCCGAGGAACTGGATGCCTGACGTGCCCGACGTCCAGCCGACCGACGTCCAGCCGACGACGGCGAAACCGACCGACGCCACCCTGCTCGCGGCTGTCGATCTGGCCCGCGCTGCGCTTTTGGAGATCACCGACGAGGACACGATCGGCGAGGTGATCGGGCACCTCGATGAGGGCGAACTCGTGATCTCGCTACTGTTCGACTGCCTGATGACGGGCTATCCGGGCTGGCGCTGGACGGTTTCCCTGGCCCGAGTCGATGAAAACGCCGCGCCGACGGTGCTCGAGACCGAGCTCACCCCCGGCGACGATTCCCTGCTCGCACCCGAGTGGGTGCCGTGGTCGGATCGACTGGTCGAGGACGACTCGGAGGCGGATGCCGACGATTCAGAATCAGAGAATTACGACGACTCTGACGACGACGACGACTCTGACGACGACTCTGACGACGACTCTGACGACGACGACTCAGACGACGACAACGACGATGAGTCCGACGACGACGACGGTGACGACGACTCGCTTGACGCCCTCGACGGCATCGATTTCGATGAGGCGCTAGCGGCGGCGGAACTGAACCCAGGCGAGACCGGCGAGTCCGAGTCCGACGCCGATCACAGCGCACCACAGCCACCAACCCGGTCCCGCCGCGCTCGCCGCCCCTGACGCCTGCGGCGCCGTGAACTCAACGACGAGTGCGGCGCCGAGGGCCATCAGCCAGATCAGCGTGCCCACGACCAGTGCCGTGCGGGCATCCGTTCTGGCGGGCAGCGGATCGGGTCGCCGTTCACTGTCTTTTAACCAGAGACGCATGGCCCGATCCTTTCGCCCGCGGTTCGCGCTAGTTGCCGAGGTGGCCGACGACGTATTCGATCGACGCGACGAGCTTCTTGACGTCCTCAGGGTCGATCGCGGTGAAGGTCGCGATGCGCAGCTGGTTGCGGCCGAGCTTGCGGTACGGCTCGGTGTCGACAATGCCGTTGGCGCGCAGCGTCTTGCTGATCGCTGACGCATCGATGGCGTCGTCGAAGTCGATCGTGACGACGACCTGCGAACGGTGGGTCGGGTCCGCCACGAACGGGGTCGCGTAATCGACGCCCTCCGCCCAGTCATACAGAACGGATGACGATGCCTGGGTGCGCGCGGACGCCCACGCCAGACCGCCGCTCTGGTTGATCCAGTCGATTTGGTTCTCCATCAGCAGCAGCGTGCTGAGGGCTGGAGTGTTTAGCGTCTGGTTCAGGCGCGAGTTGTCGACGGCGTTCTTGAGGCTGAGGAATTCCGGAATGTAGCGGCCGCTCGCAGCGATACGTTCGACTCGTTCGAGGGCCGCCGGGGAGAACAGGGCGATCCACAGGCCACCGTCGGAGGCGAGGTTTTTCTGCGGGGCGAAGTAATAGACGTCCGCCTGGCTGGCGTCGAAGTCGATGCCGGCGGCGGCGCTCGTTGCATCGATGACGGTGAGGGCGCCGGCATCGCCGGTGACCCGGGTGACCGGGGCCATGACGCCGGTCGAGGTTTCGTTCTGGGGCCAAGCGTAGACGTCGATGCCGCCCTTCACGATGAAGGCGCTGCGCGAACCGGTGTCGGCCTTGATCACGTCGGGGGCGTCGAGCCACGGGGCGGCAGCCGCCTTGGCGAATTTGCCGCCGAACTCGCCGAAGACCAGGTTCTGCGCGCGCTTCTCGATCAGCGAGAACGCTGCGGCGTCCCAGAAGGCGGTCGAGCCGCCATTGCCGAGCACGACTTCATAGCCGTCCGGAATGCTGAACAGCTCGGCGAGGCCGCCACGTACTCGGCCGACGAGGTCCTTCACGGGGGACTGGCGGTGCGAGGTGCCGAGCACTCCCGTGCCGAATCCGAGCAGGTGGTCGAGCTGTTCTCGCCGGATTTTCGATGGGCCGCAGCCGAATCGTCCGTCGAGGGGGAGCAAATCGGTGGGTATGAGAAGGTCGGCCATGCCGTAATTCTAGTTGCCCTCCCACTGGCAGGTAGGCTTGTGACGCTGTGCGGGCCATTGCCGAGGCCGCCAACGAGGCACCCTTCCGTCACCAGATGAGCGGTGCGCGCACGAGCTGAACGAAGGGCTGCGGATGAGCGATCTGATCGACACCACCGAAATGTATCTCCGCACTATCCTCGACCTGGAGGAAGAAGAGATCGTGCCGTTGCGGGCGCGCATATCCGAGCGCCTCGGGCACTCCGGCCCCACGGTCTCTCAGACCGTCGCGCGCATGGAACGGGACGGCCTCGTCGTCGTCTCCGGCGACCGGCACCTGGAATTGACGGTGGCGGGCCGCAGTAAGGCCGTGCACGTGATGCGCAAGCACCGTCTGGCCGAGCGCCTGCTCAGCGACGTGATCGGGCTCGAGTGGGAGTTCGTGCACGATGAGGCCTGTCGCTGGGAGCACGTGATGAGCGAACAGGTGGAACGTAAGATTTTGGAGTTGCTCGGTCACCCCACCGAGTCTCCGTATGGCAATCCGATTCCGGGTCTGGACGAGTTCGGCGAATCGGCGGCCGTGGCGTTCATGGCGGGAGTGACCAACGTGGTGGCGGTGGTGGCGAGTTCACCCGAGCCGGTGACCGCGGTCATCCGTCGCCTGGGGGAACCGGTGCAGTTCGACCCCGAGCTGCTGCTGCAGCTCAAGCAGAGCGGCGTCATGCCCGGCGCCACCGGAGTCTTCTCGGTGGCCGGATCATACGTTCTAGTACAGGTCGAAGGTTTTGGTGCTGGCCTGGAATTGCCCAGTGAGGTCGCCAGTCACATTTTCGTCAGCACACCGGACGGCTACATCCCGGTCGTTCACTGAGATCCAGCCCGCATCGCTGGTCGACGGATGCCGCCGGTCGCCTCCCGGGGACACGCGTTCCGTTACCAATTCGTTAGAAAAATGGTATTTCAGGGTGACAAATGGGTGTGCTTCTTGTAGCCTCGGGGAGTCCCACAGATCAGAAACGGTCGAAGGACTCTAGTTAGGACGCCTGTTCGCCCCGTCTCTTGACTAGGAACACACCCGCGATTAGCGAAGTGGACGGGACAACAACCTAGTGTTGTCGAGGCGCCGGAGGTTAAAACTTTGGCTGCATTAGGAACGAGAAGGTCCCGCCGCGGGCTGAGCCGAACATCCGATGCCCTGGCAGCAGTGGAATCGACGGCAGACACCCAGCGAGCGCTGCCCCGCGCTGCCCCGAAGAAGCGCCGCAGCCGCCTCGGCAATGCCGTCGTCATGACCCTCGCTACCGGCATGATCGCCACGATGGCCCTCCCGGCCTATGCCTTCGCCCCCGGTTCGAACGAAGCCAGCTTTCAGGCCAGTGAATCCTCCGAGATGTCCAAGGCTCAGGCTCAAGCCGTTGAAGTCGACGCGCAGGCAGCGACCGTGAGTGTTGCTCGCGAGGGATTCACCGCCACCACCCCGGAGGAACTTGAAGCTGCCGTTGCTGCTGCCGCGGCCGAAACCCGCCGCATCGAAGTTGCCGCGCAGATGACCTCGTACGCCGCGAGCTACTCCGGCCCGAGCGTCGCCGACTACCTGGCCAACCCGACCTACCCGAATTTTGATCTCGCATCCGTTTTCAATGTGGCCTCGCAGTATCAGGGCGTGCCCTATGTCTATGGCGGCGCCACCCCGGCCGGCTTCGACTGCTCCGGCTTCATCATGTACGTCTATGCGCAGTTCGGTATCAGCCTGCCGCACTCCTCGACGGGCCAGGGTGCAGCCGGAACCAAGATCGCGATCGAGGATGCCGTGCCCGGCGACCTCGTGATCATGGACGGCCACGACGGTTTCTACGCCGGCAACGGCAACATTTTGCACGCGCCCTATACGGGCCAGTCCGTGCGGATCCAGCCCATCTGGACCAGCGACTACTACATCGTACGGATCGGCATCTAAGTCGCCCCCGCGGTGAACACTGGGTGACAGCTCACACCGATGGCGCACACAGGTTTCCCTGTTGCGCCATTTGTGGGTTAACCTAGTGCCCTGATGTAGTTGTAGGTCTTTAGGAGAGCCCATGCATGAGCGACGCACTATCCACACCATGGATGTGCGCGGTCGCGAGTGCTTTCGGCATAGTTGTCAGAGCGAGAAGAGCTGCGTGAGCAGCCGTAAGGCGTTGTCATTGTGACGGCGCCTTTTTTGTACCCTCTCTTGCGCTGTCACGCTCCTGTTCTGTACGCATCGGATGTAGTTCGAATGGCTGGAAGCCGTCCAGCCTCCTTCGAAAGGGAGCGCATGCGCACACTGGTACTCAATGCGGGCTATGAGCCCCTCGCCGTTGTCTCGTTCAAACGAGCACTCATTCTGGTGATGAACCAGAAGGCGACGATCGTGCAGTCCGATCAGAATCACCCCGTTTTCGCGGCGTCGGGCTCGTGGGATCGGCCGAGCGTTATTCTGCTCACGCGGTACGTGCGCATTCCCATGTCGAGACTCGTGCCGGTCAGTCGCCGCGGAGTGTTGCGCCGTGACGATCACCGCTGCTGTTACTGCGGTAAGTCCGCGGCCACGATCGACCATGTGCTGCCGCGCTCGCGCGGTGGCCGCGACACCTGGGACAATCTTGCCGCCTGCTGCCTGCGCTGCAATAACCTCAAGAGCGACCACACACCGGCCGAAATGGGGTGGGAACTGCGCTTCACCCCGCGGATGCCGCAGGGCACGACCTGGGTCGTGCGCGGTATCGAGCGACCGCTGGAGGACTGGGACGCCTATCTGGCACCCGCCGCCTGACGGCACCAAAGCGGATGCGCTGGCGTGCGCCCTTAAGGTACGTCCGAGCGACTGCTGCAGTGCGACTGCTGCAGTGCGACTGCTGCAGTGCGACTGCTGCAGCGGGGCTACTGCAGCGTCCGCGGCACGTGGGGTACTGCGGGCTTTCGCGTCAGCGACGTTGCGCAGGCTAAACTTGCCCGGCCAGCCTCTGTAGCTCAACGGAAGAGCAGTTCCGTCCTAAGGAAACGGTTGGGGGTTCGAATCCCTCCAGGGGCACACCGGTTTACGACCCTGCATCCCTCGCAAAATCTGAGATGCAGGGTTTTTGTGTTTCTCGGGCGCCGGAGGCCAACACCTCGCTGCCACACGTTGCCGTGGAGACGCTCGCGTTGAAGGCCGCTGCGAGTCGCAACTCGCCTATTCGATGATTGTGCGGAAGGCTGCGAGGGTTTAGGAATCCACGGGGCGTTGCACTTGGATTGGCGAGGTTTCCGTGTCGTGGGCCGCTGCCCTCACGCCGCGCGCGTCATTATGTAGTTCGTCGTAGAGGTGAACGGCCGCCTCTTCCTTCAGACGTGTCCAGGTGGAGTTCGATGCGTGCTTCAAGATCAAGTACTCCATTCGTCCCCGGATGGCGGGACGTTACCCAGTATCCGCGGCTGCGAGCCGGGAAATGCTGTTGCGACGCTCCCCGAGGTGTCGACCCAGGGGGAGCGGATGCGCAAGCACACTTCATTGAGACTCTGCACGCCACTGCCAGGCCGGACGACCCCCGGCGGGGGTTGTTCACCTGCGCGTTACCGGTGAGTTCTAGACTGGTGTTTTCGCGCCGTGCACCACTGCCACGACCTGATCAAGGAGCAGTGTGAGCGAGCACCAGAGCCAAAGTCACCCGATCGCGTCCGACCGGGGCGGGCGCGGCCAGGAGGTGCTGGCGGCGGGCCACCGGGCCAAGCCGGCCCGCACCCTCGCCGACATTATTGCGGAAACCGCGGCGCAGCATCCGGAGGCTTTGGCCCTGGAAGATGCGGCCGGAACGATCAGCTATCGCGGCCTGCTGCGACGCGTGCAGGCACAGGCGAATGCGCTGAGCCTGGCCGGGGTGCGGCGCGGCGACACCGTGGGAATTCGCATTCCCTCCGGCACCCGCGACCTGTATGTGTCGATCCTGGCCACGCTGCTGGTGGGTGCCGCCTACGTTCCGGTCGACGCGGACGACCCGGAGGAACGCGCCCGGCTGGTCTTCGCCGAAGCCCACGTGGTCGGCATCATCGGGGAGGGCGGCGTGTTTGCGCCTCGCGACGGCCTCGACGTGCAGGCCCTGCGCGCTCGCCGTGTCGGACCGCACGAGGATCCCGCGCTGGTCTTTCCGACCGGCAACATTCCGACGCCCGATGACGATGCCTGGGTCATCTTCACCTCCGGCTCGACCGGCGTGCCCAAGGGCGTCGCCGTCACCCACCGCTCGGCGGCCGCGTTCGTCGACGCCGAGGCCGGACTGTTTCTGCGGGACGAACCGATCGGGACCGGAGACCGCGTGCTGGCCGGGCTCTCTGTGGCCTTCGACGCGAGCTGCGAGGAAATGTGGCTGGCGTGGCGCAACGGCGCCTGCCTGGTTCCCGCCCCGCGCTCGCTCGTGCGCAGCGGCGCCGACCTCGGCCCGTGGCTGATCACCCACGGCATCACCGTCGTCTCGACCGTGCCGACCCTCGCCGCGCTCTGGCCGGAAGAGTCGCTCGAGGCCGTTAGGTTGCTCATCTTCGGCGGTGAGGCCTGCCCGCCCGAACTGGTCGCCCGCATTGCCACCCGCGGACGCGAAGTGTGGAACACCTACGGCCCGACCGAAGCGACCGTCGTGGCCTGCGGCGCCCTCGTCAACGGCATCGGCGAGATGCGCATCGGCCTCCCGCTCGACGGCTGGGACCTCGCCGTCGTCGACGCGGCCGGGCACCGGGTCGCCGAGGGGGAGACCGGCGAGCTCATCATCGGCGGCGTTGGTTTGGCCCGTTACCTCGACGCCGAGAAGGACGCCGAGAAATATGCGCAGCACCCGCAGCTCGGCTGGGATCGCGCCTACCGCAGCGGGGACCTGGTGCGCTTCGAAACGGCGGGCCTTGTCTTTGCCGGGCGCGCCGACGACCAGGTGAAACTCGGTGGCCGCCGCATCGAGCTCGGTGAAGTGGATGCTGCCCTGGGCGCTCTCCCCGGAGTCGCTGGCGGCGCCGCCGTGGTCCAGACCACCCCGGCCGGCAACCACATTCTGGTCGGCTATATCGCCCTCAACGCGGACGCCGCGTTCGATCGGCCGGCTGCGATTGACCGACTGCGCGAGGAACTCCCAGCCGCACTCGTGCCGCTGCTGGCCATCGTCGACGCGCTGCCGACCCGTACCTCGGGCAAGGTCGATCGGGCTGCATTGCCCTGGCCGTTGCCTCAATCGGCCGATGAGACCGCGGCGCTGTCACCGACGGCCGAGTGGCTGGCCGAGGCGTGGGCATCCATTTTGGGCGTGCCGGTGACCGGCCCCGACGATGATTTTTTCGCCCAGGGCGGCGGTTCGCTCTCAGCCGCGCAATTCGTGTCGGCTGTGCGGGCCCGGCACCCCGAAACCACCGTCGCCGACCTCTACGACCACCCGCGCATCGGCTCCCTGGCCGAGGAACTCGACGCGCGCACTCCCGTGGAAGTCCCAGTCGTGCGCACCGTGCTGCCGACACCGGCGCGCAGCCAGCTCGCCCAGACCCTGCTCGGCATTCCCCTGCACGTGCTCAGCGGCGCCCGCTGGCTGGTCTACCTTGCCATCGCAAACAACCTGCTGAGCCTGGCCGGGGCGACCTTCGCGCCGACGCTGTCCTGGTGGTGGGTGGCGCTCGGTTTTGCGCTGTTCGTGACGCCGCCCGGCAAAATGCTGATCGCGGTGATCGCATCGAGGCTGCTGCTGCGCAACCTGGTGCCGGGTAACTATCCGCGCGGCGGCTCCGTGCACCTGCGGCTGTGGCTCGCCGAGCAGGTGGCACTGCTCGTTGACGCAGCGAGCCTGGCCGGTGCCCCCTGGATCAGCTATTACGCCCGGGCGTTGGGCGCAGAGATCGGCCGCGACGTCGACCTGCACTCGCTGCCACCGGTCACCGGTCTGCTCACCATCGGCGCCCAGGCCTCGATCGAGCCCGAGGTCGACCTGGCCGGCCATTGGATCGACGGCGACGTGCTGCGGATCGGCCACCTGCACGTCGGTGCCGACGCCCGAATCGGCTCGCGCAGCACCCTGCTCGGCGGGGCCCACGTCGGGAACGGCGCGGAGATCGAACCCGGCGCTGCAGTTTCGTCCCGCGTGCCACCGGGGGAGCGCTGGGCTGGTTCCCCGGCCCGCCGGGCGGGGTCGGCAAGGCGTCCGTGGCCGGCCGAGCGGCCGGCAAGGGCCAGCCGGTGGCTCGGCGCGTTCGCCACCGGGTCCGTCGCGATGACGGCCATTCCCACGCTGGCCCTCGCGCTGGGCGCCGTCATCGTCGGCGGTGCCGTCGGCGACGCCGGCAGTCTCGGTGTCGCCGCGCTGCGGGCAGCGCTGATCATGCCGGTCGCGGTTCTGGCCGGTGGACTCGCCTACGCCCTGCTCGTGATCGCCTTCGTGCGAGCCCTCGGTATCGGGCTGCGCGAGGGCTACTATCCGGTGCGCAGCCGCATCGGCTGGCAGGTCTGGATGACCGAACGTATCCTGGACGGCGCTCGCAACGTGCTGTTTCCGGTCTACGCGAGCCTGCTCACCCCGACCTGGCTGCGCCTGCTCGGCGCCAAGGTGGGCGCCGACGTCGAGGCGTCAACCGTGCTGCTGCTGCCCTCGCTGACGACGATCGCGCCGGCCGCTTTTCTCGCCGACGACACCATGGTCGCCTGCTACGAACTCGGCGGCGGCTGGATGCACATTGGCCCGGCCAAGATCGGCCGCAAGGCTTTTCTGGGCAACAGCGGCATGGCCGGCCCCGGTCGTACCGTGCCGCGCAACGGGCTCGTCGCTGTGCTCTCCTCGACGCCGCGCAAGGCCAAGCGCGGCTCCAGCTGGCTCGGCAACCCGCCGGCCCGCCTGCGGCGCAGGCAAACGGATGCCGACGACTCGCGAACGTTCCACCCTCCCGTACGCCTGAAAGTCGCCCGGTCACTCTGGGAACTGCTGCGCATCGTGGCCGGCGTCACCGCCGCGTGGATCGCGCTGCTCGTACTCGCCCTGCTCGACCTGGTCTGGCTCAGGCTCGGACTTGGCGCGGCCATCGCCCTGTCCGGCGTGGTCATGCTCGTGGCCGGCGCGGTCGCCGCCGGGGTCACGACGGTGGTCAAGTGGACGCTGGTCGGGCGGATCGACGCGTCGGAGCATCCGCTTTGGTCATCGTTCATCTGGCGCAACGAGGTGTCGGACAGTTTCGTGGAGATGGTGGCTCGCCCGTGGTTCGCCGAGAAAGCATCGGGCACGCCGGCGCTCGCCGTGTGGCTGCGCACCCTCGGCGCCACGGTGGGGCGCGGTGTCTGGTGCGAAACCTATTGGCTGCCCGAAGCCGATCTCGTGCGACTCGGTGCCGGCAGCACGGTGAACCGCGGCTGCGTCGTGCAGACCCACCTGTTTCACGATCGGATCATGCAGCTTGACGCGGTCGAACTCGCCGAGGGTGCCACCCTGGGCCCGAACGGTGTCATTCTGCCAGCGGCGTCAATCGATGCCGGAGCGACCGTCGGCCCCGGCTCGCTCGTGATGCGCGGCGAACGCGTGCCGACCGGGTCGCTCTGGTCCGGCAACCCGATTACGCCGTGGCACCAGCCGCCGTGGTCGAGCGTGGAATAGTTGACTGATGGGCCAGACTCTGCAGACCACTCACGGTGCCGCCAGCGCCGGCGACCCCTATATTCCCACCTCCGGCAACGGCGGCTACAGCGCCGAGCACTATGAGCTGACCCTCGACTACCGAGTGGCCACCAACCGGCTGAACGCCACCGCGATCATCACCGCGCGGGCGCTGATGCGGCTGGACCGATTCAGTCTCGATTTCGCCGGGCTCAGCATGGAAAAAGTCACAGTGAACCGCGCGCGGCCGGCGAAGGTGACGCACACGGCCCGCAAACTCGTGATCACGCTCGCCACACCGGTGGAAGCCGGGGCCCTGTTTGAGGTCGTGGTGCGTTATCGCGGGGCGCCGCATCCGGTGCGCAGCAATTGGGGTGATGTCGGCTGGGAAGAACTCGACGACGGCGTACTCGTCTCTGGGCAGCCCTGCGGGGCCCCCTCCTGGTTTCCGTGCAACGACCATCCGAGCAACAAGGCCACCTTTCGCATCACCGTCGGCTGTGAATCCGGGTACACCGTGGTGTCCAACGGGGTGCTGTCGGCACAGTCGAGTCGCTCTGGGCGCACCAGCTGGACCTTCGACGTGCGGGAGCCAATGGCCACCTACCTCGCGACCGTGCTGATCGGTCGGTACCGCCGCCGCGACCTCGCCGCCCGGCCGGTCGCGCACAGCCTGTACTTTCCGGCTGAACTGGCCACCCGGGTCGGCACCGACTTCGCCCGCCTCACCGAGATGATCGCGTTCTTCGCCGACCGATTCGGGCCGTATCCGTTCGCGTCATACTCCGTCGTCGTCACCGAGGACGAGCTGGAGATTCCGCTCGAGGCGCACGGCCTGGCCGTGTTCGGCAGCAACCACGTCGACGGCAACCACGGCGAAGACCGGCTGATCGCCCACGAACTGGCGCACCAGTGGTACGGCAACAGCCTCACCGTGGCCCGCTGGCAGGACATCTGGCTGCAGGAGGGTTTCGCCTGCTACGCCGAATGGCTCTGGGAGGAGGAACGCGGCGGTCGCACCGCCGACGTTCTGGCCGCCCTGCACCGCGGCAAGGTCGCTGCGCTGCCCCACGACATCGTCGTCGGAGACCCGGGCCCGCACGCCATGTTCGACGACCGCGTTTACAAACGGGGAGCGCTCGCCCTGCACGCCATTCGCAAGTCGCTCGGCGACGAGGCCTTCTTTTCAGCCCTGCGCGCATACACGTTGGCCCGGCGGCACGGGTATGTCTCCACCGATGACTTCATCGAGTTCTTCGCCGAGCACACCGGCAGTCGGGCGATCGGCGGGTTCGTGGCTCGCTGGGTGCAAGAGCGGCCCCTGCCAAGCCTCTAGCTGCGCTGGGTGCGGTAGCGGGCTCTGCCGAGCCGATAGCCGCGCTGGGCGGGTGGCCCGGCTCGTGCGCTCCGCTGGAGTCGTGCCAGTGCGCGGGGTGGTGAGTGGCCTCGGGGTCGCGCGTATCGCGGGTGTTGCGCCGCTGCGCGGTAGTTGGGCCTCCCGCGCAGCGGCGCAAGTCCCGCGCAGCATGAAATGGATGCCGGCGGCGGCGCCTGTGGGCACCAGCAACAGGCATCCGTTACGCTGCGCCTCACGTTTGGGGGAGCAGCACGATCCGGGGCGCTTCCGGGCCGAGGGTCGCCACCGTGCCGACCAGGCCTGGGCCGGCGTCGAAGCCCGCCAGGTGCAGGTCGGCCAGATCGAGGGAAGCGCCCGGCCAACTCAGCAGCTGCCACCGCGGCTCCATCACGAGAACGGATGCCGCCGCTTTCGGGTATACAACGGTCAGCTCCCGCGGGTCCACCGTCAGCCCCGCCCCGGACAGCTTGAGCACCGCTTCCTTCGCCGTCCAGAGCGTCGCGCGCACCCGGTCGCGTGCCGCCATCGGCACCGCCCACAGGGCTTCTTGCTCGGGCCCGTTGAACGCGACGTCGTCGAACCCGGCCCGGCCGACCGCGCTGACGCTCTCGATATCGACACCGATCGGCCCGGCCAGCGACACGGCGACGGCGACGGTCGAGGCGGCGCGGCTCAGGCTCACGAAGGTGCCCGGGGGCCGCAGCACGCGGGGTTTCCCGTGTGCGCCACCGCAGCGCTCGCAGCGCTGCGCGATGGTGACCTCGGTGAGCTCAACCCGGCAGACCCGGGCGACGGCCTCGGCCAGGTGCAGACGGTCGGTCTCAGGGAGCGGCGCCCGCGGAGCCAGGAAGAGGGAGACATCCGTTTGCGTCACTCTGCAACCGTACGCGGTGGCAAACTAGGAGCGAACAAGGAGAGCCCATGGCCCTGGTGGACAACGCGGTTTACGTGGACGGGCATCGGGTTTCGACACCGCCCAGCCTCGACGAGACCTTCGAGGCCATGAAGGAGCATAAGGGCTTCGCCTGGATCGGACTGTACCGGCCGAGCGAGGAGGAAGTGCGGGCCGTCGCCACCGAGTTCAGCCTGCACCACCTGGCCATTGAGGATGCTTTCAAGGGCCATCAGCGGTCGAAGATCGAGCGGTTCGGCGATATTTTGTTCGTGGTGCTGCGCCCCGCTCGCTATATGGACGACGAGGAACGCGTTGAATTCGGTGAGCTGCACGTCTTCGTCGGCCCGGACTTCGTCGTCACCATCCGTCACGCGGAATCGCCCGACCTCGCCCAGGTGCGCCAGCGGATGGAGCAGGCACCGCACCTGCTCGCCCTCGGCCCGGAAGCCGTGCTGTATGCGATTCTTGACCAGGTCGTCGACGAGTACGGGCCGGTCGTGGCCGGCCTCGAAAATGACATCGATGAGATCGAAGACCAACTTTTCGACGGTGACCCCGAGGTCAGCCGACGCATCTACGCCCTGTCCCGCGAAGTGATCGAGTTTCAACGAGCCACCCAACCGCTCGTGGGTATGTTTGAGGCCATGCAGCGTGGCTTCGACAAATACAACGTCGACCTGGAACTGCACCGGCACCTGCGCGATGTGCTCGACCATACCCTGCGCATCGTTGAACGCGGCGACGCCTTTCGGCAGCTGCTGCAAAACGCGCTGACCGTGCACAGCACCCTCGTGGGACAGGCCCAGAACGACGAAATGCGGCACCTGTCGGAGACCAGCCTGGCGCAGAGCGAAGAGGTCAAGAAAATTTCCAGCTGGGCGGCGATCCTGTTCGCACCGACCCTGGTCGGAACCATCTACGGCATGAACTTCGACCACATGCCCGAACTACATTGGACCCTGGGCTACCCGTTCGCGCTCGCCCTGATGCTCGCGATGGGATGCGCCCTGTACATCGTCTTCAAGCGTCGGGACTGGCTGTAAGGGCCAAATCACGCGAAACCCCGGCCGCCTCAAACAAAAACAGTGGTTTCGCAATTAGGGTATCCCTGTGTGGCACCTCGATAGAAAACAAGACGACGACGACGTGCTTTCCAAGTACCTGGACGTCGTCCCCATCGACCCGCAAAACGTGACCAGTCCCCACAACCTCAGTCTGGGCGATCCGGCGTTCACTGCCGGTAACATCGCCGAGCCGGTCTGGCAGCGCTGGCGCGATGAACTCGCCGCGCTCGGCGGGCGCTCCCCGCTGCTGCACTTCACCGACGAAGCCCGCACCCGCATCGAGCTCAGCGCCACCCATCCCGGGGGCCTGCCGCAGTTCATCATCGGCAAGACCACCCTGCTGTCCAACCTCATTCGCGATGAACTCGCGCTCCGCAACGCCCGGTTGGCCGCGAACGAGATCACCCAGAAGGGCATCGAACTGCGCTCGATGCGCGGCATCGAGTCGGTCAACCTCGCCATCGGCCTCGCCGAGTGGCGTTACCAGGACGTCGAGTACAGTGCCCCGGTACTGCTGCGCCCGCTTGCGATCCGCCGCTACGGCCGTGACTACGAGCTCAAGCTCAAGGGCCAGCCCTTTCTCAACCCCGAACTGGCCCGCGCGCTGAAGGACCAGTTTCAGATCGTGCTCGACGCCGACGCTTTTGTGGCGCTCGCCGTCACGAACGGTGCGTTCAAACCGCAGCCGGTCATCGACCGCCTGCGCGGCCTGACCTCCCATCTGCCCTGGTTCAACGTCGTGCCCCGGCTCGTCGTTTCGAGTTTCGCCTCCTGCGGCCAGGCACTCGCCGCCGACGCCTCGAACCTCGACCACCCGCTGCTCGACGCCGTCGCCGGTAATATGACCGCCAAGCGCAATATCGGGTCCGCCTACAACCCGGTGGTGCCGATCGGCCAGGATGCCCGTCCGCCCGCCACCGACACGCTGCTCGGCGACGCAGACCCAGAGCAGGAGAATGTCGTCGCGCAGATCGCGGCGGGAAACTCTCTGGTCGTGAAGACCCTGCCCGGAACCGGCGGCACCCAGACCATCGTCAACGCGATCGGCTCGCTCGTCGCCCAGCATAAGCGCGTGCTCGTGGTCAGCGCCCGCCGCTCCAGCCTCGACGGAATCGCCGGTCGCCTGGTGCAGGTGGGCCTGCCCGGCATCGCCGTGACTCCGCGCTCGCTGCGCCGCGACCTGATCCAGTCGATCACACGCAACGAGAAGGCCACCCAGCCGCGGGTCGGCGACGTGGACGATGCCCTGGTGCGCTTGCGCAAGGTGCTGCTCGACTACCGCGCGGCGCTCACCCGCCGCGATTCGGCGCTCGGCGTCTCTGTCCTCGATGCCCTGGGTGAGCTCGCGCGCCTCGCGCAGCTGCCGCAGCCGCCGTCGACGACGGCCCGGCTCGACCGGCACGCTCTCGAGCTGCTCGCTCACTCCCGATCCGCCGCCGCCAATACGTTGATCAAAGCCGCTATCCTCGGCGAGTTTCGGTACGGCCCCGGCGACTCACCCTGGTACGGCGCTTCCTTCACCTCCTCAGCGGATGCCTCCAACTCGCATCAACTCGCCAAGCGCATCAACCAGGTTGAACTGCCGCGGTTGCTTGAACGCGCCAACGGTCTGATCGGCCAGACCCGGCTGCGCCCGTTCGAGACGATCAACGAACTCGGCATCTACCTACGCCTGCTGCTCGATATTCGAGAAACGCTCGACAAGTTCCAGCCGGGCGTCTACGACCGCTCGCTGATCGAGCTGATCGCCGCCACGTCGTCGCGGCGTGAATCCTCCGAGATGAGCTCGGCCAGCCGGCGCCGATTGCGCAAGCTCGCCGAGGAGTACCAGCGCCCCGGCGTGCGGGTCAGCGATATGAACGAGAGCCTGCGCCGCATCCAGGACCAGCGCACGCTCTGGCAGCGCTACGCCGCCGCGGGAGTCACGCCCGAGGTGCCGGTCGGCATCAACGACGTGCACGTCGCTTTTCAGCGCGTCTCCGAAGACCTCGGCCTGCTCGACGTTCCCCTCGGCACCGTCGGCACGCCGCGCACCCTCGCCGGGCGTCAGCTCGGTGAACTGGTGTCGATGATCTCCGGCCTCGCCGCCGAGAGTGAGGTGCTCGCCAACCTGCACGAGCGCACCGCGCTGCTCGCAACGCTGCGCGAGCACAACCTCGACCCGCTGATGACCGACCTGTCCCAGCGGCACGTGTCTGAGGAGAACGTCGCTGTCGAGCTCGAACTCGCCTGGTGGCAGTCCGTGCTCGAGATTATGCTGGCGAGCGACCGAGCCCTTCTCAACGCGAACACGCAGGTACTGGACCGCCTCGAGGCCGATTTCAAACTCGTCGACGAGGCGCACGCATCCGCTTCGGGCAAGCTGCTGGCTTGGCTACTGGCCGAAACCTGGAAGATCGGCGTCGTCGACTTTCCCGAGGAAGCCGATCAGCTGCGCCGCCTGCTGCGCGCCGACCGGGCCACGCCAGCCCGGCTCAACGAGGTCGCCCCGCACCTCGGGAGGGTGCTCGCGCCGGTCTGGCTCGCCTCGCCGTACGAGATCGCCGACATCAGCGACCAGATCACCTTTGACACAGTGCTACTCGTCGATGCCGGAGCGACGACCCTCGCCGAAAACGTCGGCGCGATTCGCCGCGGACGCCAGATTGTCGCGTTCGGTGACCCGGTCACCCAGACGCCGTCAGCATTCGAGACCGGAATTTCGGCCTCGGGGGAGGCCGCGCCGACGCCCGATGTCTCGGTCGATGCCCTGCACGCCGACTCAGCGCTGGCCCGCCTCGGCGAACTGCTGCCGACCCTGACCCTCACCCGCAGCTATCGGGCCGGCGGCGAAGACCTCGCCGAACTGGTCAACCACCGCTTCTACGGTGGCCGTATCGACTCGCTGCCCTGGGCCGGAAGCTTTCTCGGCCACGGCAGCTTGACCATTAACTATGTTGCCGGTGGCCGTGGCATGCCCGACGCCGACAGCGGTGCCATCGAGAGCGTGGACGCTGAGGTCGTGAAGGTTGTCGACCTCGTGCTCGACCACGCATCGAAGCGCGCGCGCGAATCGCTCATGGTGATCACCGCGAGCACCCGGCACGCCGTTCGCGTTCAGCAGGCGGTGCTGGCCGCGTTCGCGAAGCGCACCGACCTGTCCGACTTCATCCTGAAGGATCGCAGCGAACCGTTCACCGTGCTCACCCTCGAGCAGGCCGTGGCGCAGAGCCGGGACCGGGTAATCTTCTCGATCGGCTACGGCCGCACCCCGCACGGGCGTCTGCTGTCGAACTTCGGTTCGCTCGGCGAACCCGGTGGCGAACGCCTGCTCGCGATCGGCATGACCCGGGCCCGCCGCGCGCTCGACATCGTGTCCTGCTTTCGCCCGGCTGACATCGACGAGGATCGTCAGCGCTATGGCATCCTCGCGTTGTCCCAGGTGCTCAGTGAGACCGAGGCCCGCCGCGACGAGGTGCAGGTTCCAGACGCGAGCGAGGCCATGCTCGTCGACCTCGGCGGCCGCCTCGAAAAGCTCGGCCTCAGCGTGCGTCTCGGGCACCGCGGCAAGCTCGCCCTGGCCGCCTCCTACGGCACGCGCGCCATCGTGGTTGAAACGGATGCCGTGGTCGGCCGCGCGAGTCTGCGCGAGTCCCTGCGCCTGCGTCCCGAAGTGCTGCGCCGCCTCGGCTGGCATTACCTGCGCGTGCACAGCTTCGAATTGTTTAGTAACCCAGACGCCGTGGCGGCGCGCGTCGCCGCCATCGCCGGTGTTCCTCAAACGGATGCCCCGCCCTTTGCGTCCGGCGACGCCTCCACGATCGCGCCGAAGCGGCCGGGCGCGTGAGCGCTCGGGACGATGCGCCGCGTCTAGGTACCGAGCGTCAGCCGATCGTGAAGGCCGCGGGCACGGCTCGGCGCGCCCGGCTGCTGCCGGCACCGGACACCGACCCGAACCCGCATCCGCCGGTGTTACGGGAAGAGGGCGGCGTCGCGCACACCGGAAGCGCACCCAGCGCGAACGAGACACAGTTGCTGCAGGATCGCCCGCCGCACTGGTAGTTGTGGGGTGCCGCCGCCGCTTGCGTCCGGCACGGCTCGCTTCGTGTCGAGGTGGTGACACCCCAGGAGCGGGTCAGCTGCTTCTCAGCTGAAACACCTCGACACCCCGCAGATAGCCTGCACCCGCGGCTACGTACGGGTTTCGGAACTACGGTTGCTGGTTGCGGCTCTAATACTGCGTCGCGGTTCGACGGCGATTGAGCAAGAGAACGGCCCCGAGGAGTACGAGTGCAAGTGCCGAGCCGATCGGTGCGGAGGCGTTCACTCCGGTCCCGGCTAGTGTGCTCGTCGCGCTTGTACTTGCGGCTGCGGCTGTAGTGCCTGTGCCTGTGCCTGTGCCCGTTCCGGGTGCGGGCTGCACGGTGATGTTGAGTACTGAGACGGCGCCGCTAGTCTGGCCAATCAGGACGAGGTGGTGGGCGCCGGTTGACAAGGCGGCGAGGTTGACGCCGTTGATGATGACCATGCCATTTACGACGGGGAACGTGCCGAGCAAAGTCGGTGAGGAGTACGCGTAGACATCGACAAAGCTGTCCGTGGGATCGGACCAGGGCAGGTTTCCTGAGAAGGGTTCGCTGGTGTCGAGCGAGTCGAGCGGGTTGCCCACTGTGGCTCCGGTGGCGATGAAGGCTGCGGAGGTGGCAGCGCTGTCGAGGCTGTTGTCGACGATGAAGGTCTCGAGTTCGGCGGTGGTGCTGGCCGGCGGTAACGCTGCGGGGTTCTGAGAGTTGACCCGCAAGGACTGGGTGGCGGTTCCGGTGTTGCCGGCCTCGTCGGTAACGGATGCTGAGATGGTGTAGCTGCCCGCAGTGACCGTGGGGGAGATTGCCCAGGTTCCGGTTCCGGTCGCTGTCGTCGTCAATGTTTGATCACCGAGAGCCACGGTGACGGTTGTGCCGGCGGCTTCGCCGGTGGTACCGGTGATCGCCGGTGTCAGATCGAGTGTGGTCACAAAGGCGCCGCCATCGATCGTGACGGTTGGCGCTGTGACATCGCGCACGACGGGCGTCGTGGCGTACCCCTGCCAGGGGTTGGTGAAGCCGGTGCGGTCCGAGAAATATGACACCGTCAGGCCGGTACTGAAGCCGAGCGAGCCTTGGTCCTGCTCAGAACCGGCAGTGAACACCGTGGGGGCATTGCCCGCGAAGGACACAGAAGTCAGATCGTTGACGAATTCATGGGACATAAAGTCTGATTGGTTGGAGAACGCCTGGTTACCGATGCTGGAAACTGACGCGCCGATGCTCACCGAGGTCAGGTGCCCATAAGCGAAGGCGAAGTCGCCGATTTCGGTGACGGAATTGGGAATGGACACCGACGTGAGCGCCGTCTGCTGGAACGCGCCTGCGGCGATTGTGCTGACCCCGCTACCCAAAGCCAACTCGGAAAGACGCCCGCTCACTGCAAATGCATACGGTCCGATGGTCGTGACTGAATCGGGGATGCTGATCGATTCAAGATTGTAGGAGAAGCCAAAGGCGTATTCACCGAGAGTTTCAACCGAGTCGCCGAGTACGACCTCGGTCAGATTGTTCAGGTGCTGAAAGGCGCCGTCGCCAATGGTGATGACGGAGTTGGGGATCACGACAGAGCCGATATTGTTGTCGGTGCCGTTGCCCTGCAGATGACCGCTGAAGGCCGTGCCGCCGATGTCGACGATAGATTCACCCAGATCGAGTGTGGTGAGTTTGTTGGCAAAGAAGGAGAAAGCGCCGACGGAGAGCACCGAGTCGGGCAGCGTGAGGGTGGTCAGGTCGTTGTCGGCGAAAGCGAATGCCCCGATGGTGATGACCGATCCAGGGATCGCGATGGGGTTCAGAGCATTGTTTTGGAATGCACCGTCCTCAATGGCGAGGATAGAACCAGGGATGGAAACGGAACTGAGTTTCGTGGACGTGGTGTCTTCGTACGCTACCCGGAAGGCGTCCACGCCGATGCTCGTTACCGGATACGAGCCGACGCTGGACTCAATGGTCACGCTCGCCGCAGAGTGGTCGTAGTCAGTGACCGAGGCGGTATTGGCCGCGTCGTCGAGCGTATACGTGACGCCGCTGATGATTTGGGTGGTCGTCGCGGCCGAGGCCGGGCCAGCCACAAGGAGGGAGGCAGCGATGAGCGCGAGCGCTGCGGCGCAGCCGCTCGCGCGCAAGAATAGCTGGTTCATCTGACCGCTCCTGTAATTCGTTCACCGTGCGGCCAGTCCGCGCGAATCGCCCGGGGGCGTGCTCACATTACCCCAAAGGGGGGGGAATAGGTGTTCCCCCGACAACGGGGAAGACGGTATTTTAGGCGGTGTGTTTGGAGCCCTCGTCGGAAGCGGCTGTTGCGGCGTTCCTGGCCAGCAGGTCGCGGATCTCGGTGAGCAGGTCGAGCTCGGTCGTGGGGTCGGCGACGACCTCGGAGGGAACCCCGGCGGCGCGGCGACGGTCCTGGGCTTCCTTGAGCTTGTTCAGCGGCAGCACGATCGCGAAATAGACAACGGCGGCGATCAGCAGAAAATTGATCAGTGCGCCGATGACGGCACCGAATAAGATGACGTCGCCACCACGTAGAGGCAGGACGAGCGAGTCAGCCAAAGACTCGGCGCTGAAGATCGACGCGATGAGCGGGTTGAAAATGCTCGTAACGATCGACGTGACGAGGGCGGTGAACGCCGTGCCGATGACGACGGCGACGGCGAGGTCGATGACGTTGCCGCGCATGATGAATTCTTTGAAACCGTTGATCACGGGGTGCTCCAAACGAATGACTTGGGCGACCGTCTTGGTCAGCGCCATGCTCTAAGACGCCTTGGCGGTCGGAACGGAGGGGGCCGCGGACTTGGCGGGTGTGCTGTCCGCCTTCTTCTCGGTCTTGGTTTCGGCCGGTTTACTCGCCGAGGAGTCGGACTTGTCGCTCGAGCTTTCGCTCGGCTTGCGGTCGAGATTCGGGTTGGACCGCTTCGCATCCGATTTAGAGTCGTTGCTGTAGAAACCGGAGCCGCTGAAGGTCACGCCGATCGAGGAGAAGACCTTGCGCAGTTTGCCCTGGCAGGTCGGGCACACCGTGAGCGAGTGGTCGGTGAAGGCCTGCTGGATGTCGAAGGCGGTGTCGCACTCGGTGCAACGGTAAGAGTAGGTAGGCACTGCATCTCCAGCTGGTTGAGCCGACAGGCAAAATGCCCGCCAGAACTAAGGTTAGGCGCGCTGGCGCCCCGTCACATGCAGAACGGGGTTCACGGGCGGTATTAAATGGTCAGAACGCGATGATTCTGGTCGGGGTGACGAGCCCGTTGACCGGTTGGTCGTGCACCTCGCGGGGAACCTCGTCGAGGTATTCGCTGTCGAAGACGACGGCGTAGACCGGCGGGCACTTTTCCATCGAGCCGAGGGTCTTGTCGAAGTAGCCGCGGCCCCAGCCCATGCGCAGACCGGACTCGTCGATGGCCGCTGCCGGCACGATGATGAGGTCGACATCGTTGATGGCGATCGGGCCGAGCAAGGTTCCGACTGCTTCGGGAACCCCGGAAATGCCGGTGAATTCTTCTTCGCCGTCGCCGACGGTCCAGTCCAGCAGACCGTCTTCGCGAGAAATGGGAAACAGAATACGGATGCCCTCTGCCGTTGCCCAGTTGAGAAAGGGCCGGGTATCGGGTTCATTGCGCGCCGACAGATAGCAGGAAATCGATCGGGCGGAGAGATCCACGACGAGGCTTTGCAGGTTTGCGGTGAAGCCGGCCGTGGCGGATTCACGCTCCGACGATGTCATGTTCTGGCGACGTTCGCGCAGCTCCGCTCTCAGCGCACGCTTTCGATGACCAATGTCGGAGTCCATATAAGGCATCCTACTTGCCACTAACCTAGGGCCCATGGGTACCCCGATAACTAAAGCCGTCATTCCCGCAGCTGGGCTGGGAACACGATTTCTGCCAGCGACCAAGGCCATGCCGAAGGAGATGCTGCCCGTCGTCGACAAACCGGCCATCCAGTATGTCGTTGAGGAAGCCGTTGCGGCCGGGCTCAGCGACGTGCTGATGGTCACCGGGCGCAACAAGAACGCCCTGGAGAACCACTTTGACCGCATGACCGAGCTGGAGGCCATGCTCGAACGCAAAGGCGACCAGACCCGGCTCGCCAAGGTGCGCGAATCCAACGAGCTTGCCGATATCCACTACGTGCGTCAGGGCGACCCGCGCGGCCTCGGCCACGCCGTTCTGCGCGCCCGCATGCACGTCGGCAACGAACCCTTCGCCGTGCTGCTCGGTGACGACATCATCGATGCCCGCGACCCCCTGCTCACCCGCATGCTCGAGGAGCAGGGCAAGCGCAACACCAGCATCGTGGCGCTGCTCGAGGTCGACCCGTCGCAGATTCACCTGTACGGCGCGGCCGCGGTCGAAACGACCGACGACCCGGACGTCGTGCGCATCACCGGGCTGGTCGAAAAGCCCAGCCAAGAGGATGCTCCCTCAAGCCTCGCCATTATCGGCCGCTATGTGTTGCGTCCGGAGGTGTTCGACATTCTCGAGCACACCGCGCCGGGCAAGGGCAACGAAATTCAGTTGACCGATGCCCTGCAGGAGATGGCCGTCAACCCCGAAACCACCGGCGGCGTGTACGGCCTCATTTTTCGTGGGCGTCGTTATGACACCGGCGACCGGCTCGACTACATCAAGGCCATCGTGCAACTCGCCGTCGATCGCGAAGACCTCGGGCGCGACCTCAAGCCCTGGTTGCACGAATTCGTCGCCACGCTCGACTAACGTTTTACAGAGCCCCACCGGGGTTTTCAGCCCACGACAGACAGGCGAACCGTGCCGATCGCTATTCCCACCCTTCGCGAGGGGGCCGTCACCCTGCGCCCGATCCGATTGCGCGACGCCCGCGCCCTCGAGGGCGAACTTCTGGCCAACCGTTCCTGGCTGCGCAAGTGGGAGGCGACGAACCCGTACGCGCCGATGTCTTTCGACACGCGCGCGAGCATCCGGAGCCTGTTGACGCATTCGCGGTCGGGTAACGGTCTGCCATTCATCATCGAAAGCAACGGCGAACTGGCGGGCCAGCTGAACGTGTCGTCGATCACCTGGGGATCACTGTCATCGGCGACCATCGGCTACTGGGTGAGTGAGAAGTTCGCCGGCCAGTCGATCACGCCGATGGCCGTGGCGCTCGCGACCGACTACTGCTTCTATCAGCTCGGCCTGCACCGCATGGAGATCTGCATCCGCCCGGAAAACAAGGCGAGCCTGCGGGTCGTGGAGAAACTCGGCTTTCGCTATGAGGGATTGCGTCGCCGCTACATTCACATCAACGGTGACTGGCGCGACCATTTCTGCTTCGGTTTGGTCGCCGAGGAACTCACCCAGGGCGTGCTGCGCCGCTGGCACGATGGTCTGGTCCCAGCGGATGCCGCCACGGTCACCGCGGCCGATCTCGAGTCGGCCGCGCATCCGGTGCGGGTCATCGTTCGATGATCGCCCCGATTTGCCCCGTTCGGGGGCGGAATCAGCGTATTAACTTCGGTGACACGCCACCGGTAATCATCGGCTCTGGCCGCTGCGCCTCTTACCGTTGTCAACATGAGTAATGAGGCATTGGGTGGCGGGGTCATGGTGGCGGTGGCCGCCGTGCTCTGGGTCGCCTACCTGATGCCCACCTGGTCGCGCCGCAAGCAGTACCAGGCGACCGAAAAAAACGCCGTGCGGCTGCAGCAAACGCTGCGCATCCTGGCCGAAACCGCCGAGGTGCCGCACCAGGTGCGACTCGAAGCCACCGCCCGCACCGTGGCCGAGCAGCAACGTGTTCTGGCGCGCGCTGAGCAGAGCGAACGAGCCGAAGCGCAAGCGGTGGCGGATGCTGCCCGCGACGTTCGCCGCGCCGCTGCGGCCGTCGCTGCTGCCGCTGCGCCGCGCGTGGCGGAGTCGCCCGTTTCGAAGCTCCGGCGCCTGCGCCGTTTCCGCGGCCTGGTGTCGCTGATTCTGCTGGCCGGATTCGTGCTGGCCGTGACTGGGATCGCTCCCGCCCTGGCTGGCTCGTTCACCGCCTTGGTCGGTGGCGCAGTTGTCATGGTGGCCGCGTTCGGCATTCTCGGCCGGCTGGCCACGGTTGCCCGTTCGGCGCGTGTGGTGCGCGTGGACGCCCCGGTGGTGTTGCCCGTTCTGGTCGGCCAGGCCTTTGAGCCCGTGCAGCTTGAGGAGACCCCGGTTGCTGCGGCGACCTGGACGCCGCAGCCGGTGCCGCGAGCGATGCATCTCTCGCGCGGATCCATTGCGCAGACGGCGATGGCATCCGTTGAAGCGGCCAATCAGCTGCGCAAGGCCGCCGCCGAGGCGGAGGTCACGCGCCGCGCCGCAGCGCTCGCCGAGGAAGCAATCCGGGCCGCCACGCCGATCGCCAGGCCCGCGGTGGCTGCGGTGCCGAGCCGTTTCGCGTCGATGGGAATCGTCGGCGAAACCAGCCCCGGCATGACCGACCTCGACGCCGTGCTGCGTCGTCGCCGCGCCGTCTAATCGGCGGCTCGGGCGGGAAGCGGCGAAAGTGGCGGCCAGCCCGTGATATTCTTCAAAGGCAGTTTGGGGCTATGGCGCAGTTGGTAGCGCGTCTCGTTCGCAATGAGAAGGTCAGGAGTTCGAATCTCCTTAGCTCCACTCAGACTGTAAGAACAGCCCCGGCCTCGGTCGGGGCTGTTTTCATGCCCGGTCCGGGATGGTGCGCTTTGGCGAGGTGGTGAGACAGAACTGTCAGATTGGCAACGAGACTTTACAGCCCCTTGACGAGGACTCATGGGGCAAAAGGTGGTACCTCGCGTGGCCAGGCCGAGTTCAGCGGGTTGAAGATGACACCTCATGCAGGGCGGCACGGGTGCTGGGGCCGACGGCGTCAAGTTGCGCGCGGAAACGAGGGACGCGGGGCCGAAACTGGCATTGCGCGGGCGGTCAGGCTATCGGGGGGCGCTGCAGGGTCTGGGTGATGCGGCTGGCCTCGTCGAGCAGAAGTTGACCCAGAATCTTCTGCCGCTCGGGCTTGAATCGTGGTTCGATGCCGGTGAGGGAGAGCGCCCACCCCGGGCGACCGCTGCGATCGAAGATCGCGGCGCCCATGCCCCAGCTGCCCTCCAGGACGAGTCCCGGGTTGACCGCATAGCCCGTCACTCGGGTGCGTTCGAGATTGGCGCGGATGCTCGCGGGGGAGTGCTGGGCGCCCCAGCGAGCCGCGAAGGTCTCGGTGTCGACGGATCCTGTGTCGGCCAGGAGGGCATCCACTTCGGGCTCGGGCAGGTAGGCCAGAATGGCCATTCCAGCGGATGCCACCCCCAACGGAAAGCGCACCCCCTCGTGCAGCACGAAGGAGCGGATGGGGAAGCTGCCCTCTTCGCGGAGCAGACACACGGTTTCGGCGCCGCGCCGAATGGACAGGAAGGCGCTCTCCCCGGTCGCTTCGGCCAGGCGCACGAGGCTCGGCCGGGCCAGCTCCTCGATCGGATAGCGCGCCGCGGCGACGGTGCCCATGACGAACACCTCTGGGCCGTAGTGCCACGTGCGGCGCACGGCATCATGGTCGAGCAGGCCCTCGGCGGCGAGCGAGGTGAGTAGCCGGTGCACGGTGGGCCGGGTCAGGCCCGAGTCCCGCACGATCTCGGCCAGGGGCGTGCCGGCCGGGTTGCGCCCGACCAGGCGCAGCAGCAGGGCGATCCGGCCGGCGACCTGTGCGCCCGGCACCGACTGTGCGGGTTGTGCGGCGGGGACGGGGTGTGCGCTCTGAGCTGGCTGGCCGCCGCGTTCTGGGCGGGTGGCGCGAACCGAGGCATCGCGACCTGATTGCCCGGCCGGCACTGGCGACCCGTTGGGTGGCGTCGGCACGTCCGATGCGGCTGGTTGAGAGATTATTTCGCCTCCTGTGTCCATATTGTGGATGATTAATATCCTACTGTTCACGAGGTGGAAACGACGGAAGCTTGGGTTTGACAGGGCTTATCGGGTCTGAATAGCATGACGATATCGGCCGATGTCCACAAGGTGGACACTGCGGCAGGCGCGACACCAACTCGATGAGGAGAACGTATGTCCAAGGTTCAGGCCAGCGCCAGCGAGGCGCTGCACGACGTCCTGCGCGACGGGATGGTGCTCGCGGTCGGCGGCTTCGGCCTCAGCGGAATTCCGGCGGATCTCATCGACGCGGTGCGGGCATCCGCTGTGAAAGATCTCACCGTCGTATCGAACAATATGGGCGTCGACGGCAAAGGCCTGGGGGTGCTGCTTGAATCCGGGCAGGTGCGCAAGGTCATCGCCTCGTATGTGGGGGAGAACAAGCTGTTCGCCGAGCAGTTTCTGGCGGGGATGCTCGAGGTGGAGTTCAGTCCGCAGGGCACCCTGGCCGAGCGGTTGCGGGCCGGCGGCGCGGGAATTCCCGCCTTCTATACCAAGACCGGAGTCGGCACGCTCATCGCCGAGGGCAAGCCGCTCGCCGACTTCGACGGCGAAACGTATCTTCAGGAACGCGGCATCGTCGCCGACGTCGCACTGGTCAAGGCCTGGCGCGCCGACACCCTGGGCAACCTCGAGTACCGCTTTACCGCGCGCAACTTCAACCCGGTGGTCGCGACCGCCGGCATTATGACGATCGCGGAGGCCGAGATTATTGTGCAGCCCGGCGAGATCGATCCGAATCACGTGATCACTCCGGGCGTCTATGTGCAGCGCCTGGTTCAGGCCTTGGCCCGGGTCAAAGACATCGAACAGCGCACCGTGCGCAGTCGGCCCGTACTGGCCGGCGTACAGGCAGGGGAGTAGATCATGGCGTGGACCAGAGATGAAATGGCCGCGATCGCGGCGCAAGAACTGAGCGACGGCGACTACGTGAACCTCGGCATCGGCATTCCAACGCTCGTGGCCAACAACCTGCCCGAGGGAATTCAGGTGACGCTGCAGAGCGAGAACGGGCTGCTCGGCATGGGGCCGTTCCCGTGGGAGGGCGAGGAAGATGCCGACCTCATCAACGCCGGCAAACAGACCGTTACGGTACTGCCGGGGGCGTCGATCTTCGATTCGGCGACCTCGTTCGGCATGATCCGCGGTGGGCACGTGAAGGTCGCCATCCTCGGTGCCATGCAGGTCTCCGGCCAGGGTGACCTCGCCAACTGGACCATCCCCGGCAAAATGGTCAAGGGCATGGGCGGTGCGATGGATCTCGTGGCCGGAACCCCGCGCGTGATCGTGCTGACCGAACACGTCGCCAAGGATGGCACCCCGAAGATCGTCACCGAGTGCACCCTGCCGCTGACCGGCGTACGCGTCGTGGATCGCATCATCAGCGACACGGCCGTCTTCGATGTGACGCCGACCGGCCTCGTTCTGCGGCAGCGCGCCCCCGGCGTGAGCCTGCAGGACATCGAGGACACCACCGAGGCCGCCTTCACGGTCGAGGAGCTGGCTCCGAGCTGCTAGCAGGGGGAGCTTGCTCCGAGCTATGAGCAGGAGGAGCGTGCTGCCGCCTTCCGGCAAGGGAAGACCCCGTCCGAGTTTCGGACGGGGCCTTCCCTGTTTCAGGATGCCGGCGGCGGGGTCTCCGTGTCGGCTTCCGATTGCTCGGTTGGCGCGTCGTGCACGCGCGACCCGTCGGGGTTCAGGCGGATGACGCGCGGCCGGGCCGCGTGCATCCGTTCGTCGTCCCAGTCGGTTGCGTCGGGCCAGTCGGTTGCATCGGGATTGAGGCGCTGCCGGGCAACCGGGTCTGCGCCGCTCGGGTCAGGCTGACGCGGCGACATATGCGTTCTGGATGACCGAGCCCCAGTAGGGCCCGAACATGGTGTTCGCGATGTTGTTGTAGCCAAAACTGTTGACCGAGTTCTGCAGGCCGGTGGAGCCGCTGCCGATCATCCACGGGCCGCCCGAGGAGCCGCCGGTCATGTCGCACGGGATTCCCTGGGACTGGGTCTGGCCGTAGGGGTCGGCGCTGGCCGTGCCGTAGCAGGACTGCAGGGTCTCGCCGGTGAAGGGCGCAGCTGCCGGGTAACCGTAGGCCGTGTAGGTGAGGCCACGGCTCTGGTTGAACGTGACTCCGGACGCGCCGACGCTGTCGCTCAGCGACGTGCCGGTGGGTGAGGAGACGATGGCGAAGCCGGTGTCGTAGCTGATATCACCGCTGTTGCTCCACTGGGTGGGAGCGTAGAGCTCGGTGGCATTCCACTGGCCGAACGGGGCGGAGCCGTTCTCGTAGGCCGGTACGAAGATGAGGCGTGTGGCGAAATTGCCGGGGCCTTCGTTGACGCAGTGGCCGGCGGTGACGACAGTGTTCTCGTTGGCCGCGGAGATGGCGTTGCCGGAACAGACGTAGTCGGTGCCGCCGAGGGTGAAGAAGATTTTACCGATGTGGGAAATCGGGGAGACCTGGGTGGCTGCGGGCGACTGGTCCGAGTCCGCTGCCTGCGGGGACACCAGGGAGGTGGTTCCGGCCGCGACAGCACCGATCGCTCCGGCTGCCACGTTGTCCTGTACCAGGACCTCGCCGGGTATGGCGGACTGCATACGCTCCGGGGTCCAGTAGTCACCGCCCTGTTGGGTCTGCGGAACGACCCAGCGGTCGACATCCGCTGACGAGGTGGTGCCTGTCAACTCGGGCGCGATTGCGGCCGAGGCTGCGCCGGCCGACAGGAAACCGCCAGCACCGACCAGCGTGCCGATCAGAAGCGCCGAGAGGGCGCCGGTTCTAACTTTGCTTCGCATCATGTGCTTCACTCCAGTTATCGATCGCAACCAGCGGACCTTGTTGCCGCAGGTATTAACACAATATTGAGGAGTGCACTCGCTGTCTACCCCTTATGGGGGAGGCCCATTAGGGGTGTAGAACGTTCGGGCCAGGTCGCACTCCTTTGGATTCAGGGCTGATTTTACAGAGATTGTTGAACAATACACAGAAATACGGCAGTCTAGGGTGAACGAAAGACGGGGACCATGCCAACCATCGATCTGAACAGCGACGTCGGAGAGTCCTTCGGCAACTGGACCTTCGGCGACGACGCCGCCATTATCGCCTCGGTCACGAGCGTCAATGTGGCCGGCGGGTTCCACGCCGGCGACCCCACGACCATTCGCGCCACTTGCGCTGCTGCAGCTGCCGCCGGTGTCATGGTGGGCGCACACCCGGGCTACCGCGACCTGGCCGGATTCGGCCGCCGCTTCATCGAGATGGATGCCGCCGAACTTAGTAACGACGTGATTTACCAGATCGGCGCCGTGCAGGCCCTCGCCCGCGCTGCCGGCACCGCGGTGCGTTACGTGAAACCGCACGGCGCCCTCTACAACACGATCGCCCGTCACCCGGTGCAGGCGCAGGCCGTGGTTGATGCCGTGCTCGCCGTCGACTCGTGCCTGCCGCTCATGGTGTTGCCGAACAGCGAGATCGAACGGGCCGCCCAGGCCGCGGGCCTCCGCACCGTGGCCGAAGCCTTCGCGGACCGTGCCTACAACCCCGACGGCAGCCTGGTGTCACGCACGCTGCCCGGCGCGGTGCTGCACTCGGTCGAGGCGGTCACGGCGCAGGTCGTGCGCCTCGCCCTCGAGGGAACCGTCGTCGCCGTCGACGGTTCGGTCATCGCGGTGCCGGCAGAGAGCATCTGCCTGCACGGCGACACCCCCGGCGCCGTGCGGCTGGCCGCCGCGGTGCGCTCCGCGCTGCTGGCCGCCGGCGTTTCCGTGGCGAGTTTCGTCTAGCGGATGCCCACCCCCATCCGATCCATTCGCGCCGTGGGCGACCGGGCCGTGCTGGTGCAACTGGGCGGGCTGAGTGAGGTGCTCGGCCTGTATGAGGCGCTGCGTGAGCATCCGCTGCCCGGCCAGGTCGACGTCGTCGCCGCTGCCGAAACCGTGCTCGTGACTGCCGATTCGGCAGCAGCGGCCCGCGGCTTTGCGGCTGGGCTGCGCGCGATCGCGCCGCGCACCGCCGACTCCGGGCCGGACGAGCTCGTGACCATCGACGTGATCTACGACGGCGACGACCTCGAAGAGGTCGCCGAGTTCACCGGCCTCGACCGCGGCGGTGTGATCGCGGCGCACACCGGGCAGCTATGGACCGCCGCGTTCGGCGGCTTCGCCCCCGGCTTCGCCTATCTCGTCGGTGACGACCGGCTCACCGTCTCCCGGCGCAGCAGCCCGCGCAAGGCCGTTCCGGCCGGTGCGGTGGCGCTCGCCGACGGCTATTCGGCCGTGTATCCGCGGGTCACTCCCGGTGGCTGGCAGCTGATCGGCCGCACCGACGCCGCCCTGTGGAGCCTTGACCGCGATCAGCCGGCCCTGCTACAGCCCGGTAACCGGGTGCAATTTCGGGCCGTGCACGAGTTCGTGCGGGCCGCGCCGACGGCCCCGACGGCGCCAGCCGACCTGCCCGCCGACCTTGTCGTCGTGCAGCCCGGGCCGCAGACCACCGTGCAGGATCTCGGCCGCCCCGGCCTCGCCCACCTCGGCGTGGCCGGCGCCGGCGCCCTCGACCGCGGAGCCCTGCGCCGCGCCAACCGACTGGTTGGCAACCCTGCCTCCGCCGCAGTGCTCGAAAACGCCCTCGGCGGCCTCGTACTCGACGCCAGCACCGAGCAGGTGCTCGCCGTGGCTGGGGCATCCGTTCTCATCACGATCAGCAGAACGGATGCCGCACCCCGCGTTGTACCCACCGACGCCCCGTTCGCGCTGCACACCGGCGAACGGCTGACCCTCGGCGCCCCGCTGTGGGGCGTGCGCAGTTATCTCGCCGTACGCGGCGGTTTCGACCTGCCGCTCGTGCTCGGTAGCCGCTCGACCGACTCCATGTCCGGCGTCGGTCCGGCGCCGCTCGTTGCCGGCACCGAACTGACGGTGCTGCCGGCTGCGCCGACGAGCGTGGTCGGGGCGGCCGAACCCGCGCCGGCCCCGCCCGCGGAGGTTACCGTGCTGCGCTACGTTCCCGGCCCGCGCGCCGACTGGTTCAGTGCCGACATCCTCGCCGATTTCGACCGCACCGACTGGGTCGTCACCGCGCAGTCCAACCGCATCGGCCTGCGCCTGGATGGGCCGGCCCTCGAGCGGGCGCACGGTGGCGAACTGCCGAGCGAGGGCACCGTCTCCGGCGCCATCCAGCTGCCGGCCTCGGGCGTTCCGGTGTTGTTCCTCGCCGACCACCCGGTCACCGGCGGTTACCCGGTGCTCGGCGTGGTGCTGCACGCCGACCTCGACCGCGCGGCGCAGCTCGTAACGGGCGCGCGCATCCGCTTTGTGACCACATCAATTCCTTCGAACGAGAGCTGACCTGTGCAGAAAGTACTCATCGCCAACCGTGGCGAAATCGCCGTGCGCATCATTCGCGGTTGTTCCGACGCTGGGCTCGACTCGGTCGCCGTCTACGCCGACGTCGACGCCGACGCGCTGCACGTGGGGCTGGCCACCGAGGCCTATGCGCTTGGCGGCAACAGCCCGGCCGACACCTACCTGAACGTGCCGAAACTGCTGGCCATCGCGCGCCGCGCCGGTACCGACGCCGTACACCCCGGCTACGGATTTCTGTCGGAGAACGCTGACTTCGCCCAAGCCGTGCAGGACGCCGGGCTGGTCTGGATCGGCCCGAGCCCGGAGAGCATTCGGCTGCTCGGCAACAAGGTCTCGGCGCGCGAGATCGCCGTGCGGGTGGGTGCTCCGCTCGTGGAGGGGTCGAACGGCACCGTTGAGACCGCGGCCGAGGTGCGCGCCTTCGCCGAGGAGCACGGTCTGCCGGTGGCAATCAAGGCGGCGTTCGGCGGCGGCGGCCGGGGCATGAAGGTCGTCTGGGAGCTGGACGCCATCGAGGAATCGTTCGACTCCGCCGTGCGCGAGAGCGTTGCGGCGTTCGGGCGCGGCGAATGCTACGTGGAGCGCTTTCTGAACAAGCCCCGCCACGTCGAAGCGCAGATTCTGGCCGACGGCAACGGCACCGTGATCGTCGTCGGCACCCGGGACTGCTCGCTTCAGCGCCGCAACCAGAAGCTTGTCGAGGAAGCGCCGGCACCGTTTCTCACCGCGGACCAGCGCGACCTCATCTATACCTCGGCGAAAGCCATCTGCCGGGAGGCCGGGTATATCGGTGCCGGTACCGTGGAATACCTGCTGGCCGACGACGGCAGTATCTCTTTTCTCGAGGTGAACACGCGCCTGCAGGTGGAGCACCCGATCACCGAAGAGACCTCTGGCGTCGACCTCGTGCTCGCCCAGCTCGCCATCGCCGCCGGCGGGCCGCTGCCGGTCGCCGACGACCCGGTGCCGCACGGCCACTCCTTCGAATTCCGTATCAACGCCGAAGACCCCGGCCGCGGATTTCTCCCGTCACCGGGCACAGTGACGGCGTTCACCGTGCCGACCGGGCCGGGAATTCGGGTTGATGCCGGCATCCGCTCTGGTGATGCGGTGGCTCCGCAATTTGATTCGCTGCTCGCCAAACTCATCGTCACCGGCGCCGACCGGGCCCAGGCCCTTCGGCGGGCCCGCCGGGCGCTCGCCGAGTTCGAGATCGCGGGCCTGCCCACCGTGCTGCCGTTTCACCGTGCGGTGGTGAACCTGCCCGCGTTCATTGGGCCTGATCGGCTAGGCGTGTACACGAGCTGGATCGAAACCGAGTTCGCCGAGCAGATTGCCGCTGATTCCTCGCTCATGCCGGCAGCCCCGGCCCTGGCTCGCCGCACGATCACGATCGAACTCGACGGGCGCCGGGTGGCCCTCGGCCTGCCGGAGAACCTGCTGGCAGGTTTTGCGCAGGGCAGCGGGCCGGTGGCGCCAGCGCCGATCGAGCTGACCGATCCAGCCGAGCTGCGCTCCACCATGAGCGGCACCGTGGTCAAGTGGCTCGTCGACGCTGGCGCCACGGTCGCCGCGGGCGAGCCGCTGCTGGTGCTCGAAGCCATGAAAATGGAATCGACCGTCGTCGCGCACCGTTCCGGCCGCCTCGTGGGGCTGATCGTGGCTCCCGGCGACGCGGTGGCCGTGCACGCCGTCGTCGCGACCATCGAGGCTTGAGCGCGAGAGTCGATACTGTGTGGGTATGACCCTCGACGAGATCCTCCCCGACCTGCGTCGCCAGAGCGTCGACGTGCGCCACGCCGAAACGGGCCTGTGGGCCGCGTCGATGCTGCGCGATCGCATTTCGGCCGGCCAGCTCGCACCCGGCGCGAAGCTGTCGGAGGAACCGCTGTGCGAGGTGCTCGGCGTTTCCCGCAACACCCTGCGCGAGGCCTTCGCCACCCTAGCCCGCGAACACGTCGTCACCCGCATCCCCAACCGTGGCGTGTTCGTGACCCGCCCGACTGCCGACGACATTCGCGAGATCTACCGGGTGCGCCGCTTTCTCGAACCGGCCGCTCTCACCTGGTCGACCGATTACACAACGGATGCCCTCCACGCGGCCATTGCGCGTGCCCGGTCAGCCCACACCGACGGTTCGGTGCCGGGCATGGCCAGCGCCAACCAGGACTTCCACGCCGGGGTCGTCGCGCTTACCGGAAGCGACCGTCTTAATGCGCAGATGACGCAGGTGCTTGCCGAGATGCGGCTGGTGTTCCACTCGATGGTGGCCGATCCCCTATTCCACGCGCCCTACATCGACGACAACGCCATCATCCTGGCGAAATTCGAGGCGGGGGAGCGCTCCGAGGCGGCCGCGCTCATGGTCGACTACCTGCGCCGGGCCGAGCAACAGCTGCTCGAGGCGCACGCGCGCGCTAGGGCAGCGACGCGGCATCCGCTTGCGCAAACCGGCGCCCAGCGGGCCTACGGCACGAGGTAGTCGGAGTCGCGGGCATCCGTGATGAGCATGTGGCCGGGGGCGTGGCCGATCGCGAGTGGCGGACGTGACTCCATCACGGCCGCCTGCGGTGTGACGCCGCAAGCCCAGAACACGGGCACGAAGCCGTCGGGCACTGTCACCGCGTCGCCGAAATCGGGGCTGGCGAGGTCGCGGATTCCCAGATCGGCCGGATCCCCACTGTGTACGGGGGCGCCGTGCACGGCGGGGTAGCGGGCGGTGATGCGCGCGGCATCCGCTACTCGATCGGCACGGATCGGGCGCATCGACACGACCAGCGGCCCGGCCATACTGCCAGCGGATGCGCAGCGCCGGTTGGTGCGATACATCGGCACGTTGCGACCCTGCTCGATGTGGGCGATCGGAATGCCAGCCTGTTGCAATGCAGCCTCGAAGGTGAAGCTGCAGCCGACGATGAAGGTGACCAGGTCGTCGCGCCACCAGGCCGTCAGGTCGGTCGGTTCGGCCACGAGCACACCGTTCTCGTAGACCGTGTAACGGCCGACGTCCGTGCGAATGTCGCCGCCGGCCAGCAGTGGGCCGGTGGTCTGGCCGGCCTCGAGCACCCCGAGAATCGGGCACGGCTTGGGGTTGCGCTCGGCGAAGAGCAGCACGTCGAAGGCCTGCTCTTTCGGCACGATGATGAGATTGGCCTGGGTGAATCCGCTCGACCAGCCCGCCGTCGGTGTGACGAGTCCGCCGCGGAAGAGCGCACGGGCTTCGGCGGGCGAAAGAGCGGCCCGGTCGAGTGCGGTCACGCCCACAGCGCCGCGAGGCCACCGAGCGAGCGGTAACCCAGATACAGGGTGAGCAGCCAGGCGGCGACACCGATAACGAGCAGCCACTTGGGGTAGATGTAGCCGCCGAGCAGGTCGCGGCGGCGCCACGCCACCCAGAGGATGACCGCGAAACCGACGGGCAGAATGAGCCCGTTCACGGCGCCGGCCATGATGAGCAGCGTAGCCGGGGCCTGGCCGAGCAGGGTGAAGACCGTGGCCGACACCGCGATGAACACGCAGGTGGCGATGCTGCGCACCCGCGGCGAGGTCTTCGCGGTCGTGACGAAGGAGATCGATGTGTATGCGGCGCCTATGACCGAGGTGATCGAAGCGGCCCAGAGAATCACGCCGAACAGCTTGAGGCCGATGTCGCCGGCTGCTGACTGGAACGCTTCGGCCGCGAGGTTGTCACTGGTGAGGGCCACTCCGCCGGCGACGACGCCGAGAATCGCCAGGAACAACAGCACGCGGATGACACCGGTAATGATGATTCCGAGAACGGAGCTCTTGGTGATCTCGCCCACGTTTTCGGGGCCGGAGACGCCGGCGTCGATCATGCGGTGCGCCCCGGCATAGGTAATGTACCCGCCAATGGTGCCGCCGATGAGGGTGGTGATGATGAGAAAGTCGACGTTGTCGGGAATGACGGCATTCTTGAGGGCTTCACCGAGCGGTGGTTGCGACACGATCGCCACGTACCCGATAAGCAGGATCATGACCGCGCCGAGCACGACCACGATCTTGTCGAGGGCCACGCCGGCGCGCTTGCTCAGGAAGATGGCGATGGCGATGGCGGCCGATATGAGCCCGCCGATCTTCGGGTCGATGCCGAACAGAACGTTCGTGCCGAGGCCGGTTCCGGCGATGTTGCCCACGTTGAAGACGAGGCCGCCGATGCAGATGAGGGCGGCGAGAAACCAGCCGGCGCCCGGGAGTACGGTGTTGGCGAGTTCCTGGGCGCGCTTGCCGCTCACGCCGATCACCCGCCACACGTTCAGCTGAACGGCGATGTCCACGAGGATCGACACCAGGATGGCGAAAGCGAACGCCGCGCCGAGCTGCACTGTGAAGGTCGTGGTCTGCACGATGAAGCCCGGGCCGACCGCGCTCGTGGCCATGAGGAACATGGCTCCGAGCAGGGCCCCGCGGTGCCTGTTCTTGGGTTTCTTCAGTTTACGCGTGACGGGTGTGACGGACGTGGCCATGGGCGCTGCTCACTTCTTTGGGATACGAGTCAGCACCGGCGGTCACTGATTGTGAGACAGCCTATGATTGTTCAACAATCCCTGCAACTGTTTGGGGGATATTGGCTCAACTTGTAATCTGCCCGAAACGCGAGCGCGGTCAGAGCGCGCGCATTCGGTTGTTGCGCGGGTTGTGCTCGACCTCGGCCAGGCCGAGGGAATGGCCGTCTCGTCGCGATACATCAGGTATTCCGACGACCCCGCGGAGTGCGCAGCACCAACGGGTCGTCTTTGCTGCCGGTTTCGATGCTCGTGTCGGTCATGACTGTCTCCTCGTGATCGCGCCGTTGGGTCGTGCCGATTTTGGCCCAGTGCGCCCGAAATTGGCACGACAGCGCACGCACGTAGGCTCGTTCTGTGGCTCATTGACGAATTCCCGTCACAACCCACGACACGGCAAGCGGATGCGTCCGCCGCCACCCGCGCGTGCAGCATTGGGCCCCGCTGGCCGTGTCAAGGGGCGGTCGGCGGCGCGGAATCCGCTTTGATGAGCTCGTCGATGAGCCGGAGTCCCCGCTCGGCCCACTCGATCTCGTGCTCAGCCCGCGCGATCAAACCCTCGTAGGTGTAGCGCTTGTAGACGCGGATGCTCGCGTGCTCGCTCTTGGGCGCGTGCGCGAGACGTTTTTCGAGCATCGCGCTGGTTCCGGTGTCGATCTCCCGCACTTTCTCGAGCCATTCGGCGCGGCCCCCGCGGCACCTCGGTACCGACCAGCAGCCCATCGGCCTCCATGCGCCGCAGTTCCGGATAGAGCTGCGAGTCGGACGCATGCCAGACGTGCGAAACGGATGCCTGGAACGCCTTGGACAGGTCGTACCCGGTCATCGGTTCCACGGTAAGGAGCGCCAGCACGGCGTGGCGAAGACTTACGGAGACTTCCATCTCGGTCGTGCTGGTAACAATAAGCATAGGTAGTTCGGGCCGGCCCTGACCGGACAGGCCTCGTCAGGCGATGATCACCGCAGACGCGGCGGCCAGCAGCGGCGCGGCCTTGAGCAGCGTTTCCTCGTACTCTTCCTCAGCTACCGACCAAACGGTGATGCCGCCACCCGCGCCGATGGTCGTCGTCGTCGGTCCAATTACGAGGCTTCGAATGGTCACGCCCAGGTCGACGCGACCGTCTGCCCCCATGTATCCGAAGGCGCCGGCGTAGGGTCCCCGGGCACCGCCTTCGAGTCGATCGATGATGCTCATCGCGCTGTGTTTTGGCGCTCCGGTCATAGACCCGGCCGGCAGACATGCCTCAACGGCGTCGACCCAGGTAAGTCTTGGGTCGATCTTCGCCGAGATGGTGCTCACCAGTTGGTGCACGTTTTGGTAGGATTCGACCCGGAGTAAATCGGGGACCTGCACCGAGCCGGTTTCGGCCACCCGACCCAGATCATTGCGCATGAGATCCACGATCATCACGTTCTCCGCGATCTCCTTATGATGACCGGCCAGCTCGGTGATCAGCCCGGCATCTTCTTCGGATGTTCGGCCTCGGGGACGCGTACCCTTAATCGGTCGGGTCGTCATCGTTTTGTCCGGGCACACCTCGAGGAACTGCTCAGGGGAGGAACTCAACAGCGCGAAGTCGGCGAAACGGATCAACGCTCCATGGTGTGCGGGGTTCAGGCGACGCAACCGGTGATAGGTCTGGACCGGGTCCAGGGCTCCCTCGATGGTGATCTCGTTGGTCAGGCAGATTTGGTAGGCATCACCCTCCGTGATGGCATCCCGGCATTGCTCGACCAGGTCGACGTACTCCGCGTGGGTATGACGTAGCGAGGCCTTCCTCGGCTGCCCGACTTCCGGGAGCGGCGGTACCGTGCTTCCGACCAGGGAGAGGAGGGTCGCCTGAACGTCCCGGACCCACAGCTTTGCTGTCGGCGACCCGGCGGGGACGCGGAGGGACATGGTTGACGCGCGGTGGTCGAAGGCGATAATGCGATCGGCCCACATCAGGGCAGCGTCGGGCAGGGCAGACGCGTGACGCGGCGACCCCACCGTTTTGGCCCCCAGTTCATAACCCAGCCACCCGACCCAGCCGATCCGCAGACCGTCGGCCGGGTCAGCCACCGGGTCAGCCACCGGGCCGGCTCCGCGACTGGTGGTCGTCAGCCGGAGCAGGTCGAAGATCGAGCCCTCGAACCTGTCGCTCGTGCCCACTCCCGAGACGAGGACGGTGTCGCCGGCGCCGGACGCCGTGACCACCGGGGCCGATGGCGAGGGCAATCCCAGGTAGCTCACCCCGGTCTCTGCTTCGAACCCGCTATCAAGCCAAAAGGCGTTTTTCTCAGACTTCAGGAGACGCAGGAATACGAGTTCGGGGTCGACCCAGAAGTCCAGAACAATCTCTCGACAGGTCACCGCGTCTGCTGGTTGCAGCAGCCGTTCCTGCAACCCGGTCATGATTCCCCCTTTTCAGATGCCACCGTGCATTGCAACCAGATTGTCCCGAGCGCGCGTTGGCAACGAGGTTCAGATAAATCATATCTGCGAGGTAAAAGCGCAGCGGCGCACGCTCCACGAAAACGGCGGCAGGGCCTCGGCCCGCACGACACAACTCCAGTTCGGTGAAGCCCCGGTTTCGAGTCGCGTGGGGATCGATGTCAGGAAAACCCGCGCGGTCTCGGCAACCCGAGGGGGAGCTTGCGCTCCCCGTCGACGATCGTTCCGTCGCGGCCAGGCTCTTCGCCATTCTCGACGCGTTCGCAGCGCCCGCCGGGGCGACGTCGCTCACCCTGACCCTGACGGCCATTGCCCAACGTGCTGGCCTGCCGCTCTCCACCACGCACCGGCCTGTCGCCGAGTGGGTGAGCTGGGGCGGCCTGAGCAAGCACGAGAATGGGCAGGACTCGCTCGGCATGAAACTGTGGGAGCTCGGGGTGCAGACGCCGACCGCCCGCAACCTGCGCACGATCGCGCTGCCCTACCTGGAAGACCGGTATGAGACGACGCGGGAACACGTGCACCTCGCCATCCTCGACGAGCGCGACGCTCTGTACCTGGAAATGCTCTCGGGCCACCACTCGATTCGCTTGATCTCGCGGGTCGGCGCTCGCCTACCGCTGCGCTCGACCGGGGTGGGGCTGGTGCTGCTGGCGCACGCTCCGCCGGACGTGGTGCAGCGGTATCTCGCCGCGAGCCTCGAGCGCTTTCTGCCGCGCACGGTCACCGAGCCCGAGGCGGTGCGCAAGCGTTTGGCGGAAATTCGCCTGACCGGGATCGCCCGCATGTCTAAGGAGATGGCGGCTGGCTCAAGCTCGTTGGCGGCACCCGCACGACCGAAACGGTCGACCCCGCGCGTGACCTTCGTGCACGACTGCGAGCACCACACCATCGACGCCGACTTCGTCGTGGGCGCCGACGGCTTTCACGGCATCTGCCGGGCGTCGATTCCCAGCGAAGAAATCACCCTGTTCGACCGTAGCTACCGCTACGCCTGGCTCGGCATCCTCGCTGACGTTGCACCCGCCTCCGACGAGCTGATCTATGCGCTGCACGAAGACGGTTTCGCGATGCTGTCGATGCGTTCGCCGGTCGTCTCCCGCCTCTACCTGCAGGTCGACCCGGCCGACGATATCAAGAACTGGTCGGACGGGCGCATCCGGGAGGCGCTGCACGCCCGGCTCGGCACGCCCAGCTGGACCCTGAACGAAGGCCCGATCACCGACAAATCGATCACCCCGATGCGCAGCTTCGTGGTCTCCCGCCTGGCCTACGGCAACGTGTTTCTGGTCGGCGACGCCGGCCACATCGTGCCGCCGACCGGCGCGAAGGGTCTCAACTCGGCCATCTCCGACGTCACCCAGCTCGCGAGCGCGCTCACCGCGTTGATCAAGCCCGGGACGTGCCCGTGGAAGAACCACGTGAATGAGTGGCGCCCAGCGCACATTCACTTTTCGCTGTTTGGCACCGCGTTCACTCAGCGTCTGATTACCCAGATGTACTTTCCGGGTGACCCGCTGTTCGCGCTCGACCCGATTTACCAGTCGATTGCCTCAGCTGATGCCCGCGCCCGCCTGATCGGGCAGTACGACCACAGCCTGAGCGTGCCCGAGTTCACGCTCGGCTACACCTGGGACATCGTGCTAACCGGACCCAAGTTCACCTGGATGGAAAGCGAAGAAGCCCATGACTGACCTTGCCGAAGTAGCTGCCGCCGTGCAGACCACCACCCCGCAGAAGCATGCTCTGCAGACCCCGTCGCAGACGATCGGCCCGTTCTACGGCTACGCCCTGCCCTTTGCGGGCGGGCCGGAGCTGGTCCCCGGGTACCATCCCCGCGCCATCCGCTTTCATGGCACCGTCACCGACGGCGCCGGCGAGCCGATTCTTCACGCCCTGCTCGAGATCTGGCAGGCCGACGGGAGCGGCGTGCTCAGCCGCTCCCGTGGCAGCATCGACCGCGACGGGTTCACCTTCACCGGCTTCGGCCGGGGTGCGACCACGATCGCTGGCAACTACACCTTCACGACGGTCAAGCCCGGTGCAGCCGGTTCAGCAGCGCCCTACATCCTGGTGACGGTGTTCGCGCGCGGTGTCACGCACCACCTCTCTTCACCCGGGCCTACTTCGCCGAGGACGCCGTGCTGCACGCGACCGACGCCGTGCTCAGCGCGGTTCCGGTCGACCGCCGCAGCACGCTTATCTGCGTCTCAGAGGGAATCGTCGGGGGAGCCGAGTCGTACCGCTTTGATATTCGCGTGCAGGGCGAGAACGAGACCGTTTTTTTGGACTTTGATGCCTGACCACAGCATTGATGCCGGGCTGCTCAACCCGCTGAGCCACGGCAGCCGGGAATCCGAGCTGACCCGCGACCAGACGTGGCTGCAGGCAATGGGGGACGCCGAGCTCGCCCTCACCCGCGCGCTCGTCGAGGTCGAGCTTGCCCCCGAGTGGATGCTCGCGGTCTGCGATGCACTCGGGGACGCGAGCCAGTTCGACCTCGGTGCGATCGCTGTCGAGGCCAGGGGCGGCGGCAACCCCGTGATCCCGTTCGTGAAGCACCTCGGCCGCGCCGCCGAGAAGGTGAGGGCCGGAGCATCCGACCACATTCACGTCGGCGCGACCAGCCAGGACAACCGCGACACCCTGCCCGTGCAGTTCGGCGGCGGGGTCGGCAACTTCGCCGTACGCACCGAAATCGCCGAGGTGAGCGAGCGTCTCGCTCCCGGCCAGGGTGGTTCCAGCGCCATGCCGCACAAACGCAACCCGGTGTCCGCCGTGCTGATCACGGCGGCTGCGCTGCAAACGCCGGGTCTGGCATCCACTCTCTATGGCAGCATGCTCGCCGAAGACCAGCGGCCGAGCGGGGCCCGGCATGCCGAATGGCAGTCGCTGCGTGTGCTCGAACGGCTCACGATCTCGGCGGTGACCGGCGCCGCGTCGCTCGCCTCGACGTGGACCCGGAGCGCATGCGCGCTAACCTCGACGTCACCGACGGACTCCTGTTCAGCGAACGGGTCACCACAATTCTGGCCGAGACCGTCGGCAAGACCACCGCGTTTTCGCTGGTCGAGCGCGCCTCGCAGGAGGCCTTCGTGACCAACCGGCCGCTGCAGGTCGTGCTCGCGAGCATCCTCATCGCCGAGGGCTGTTCCGACGAACTGCGCGCGCAGATCTGGGCGGCCTTCGACTATGAGGGCCAGCCGGGGCAGTCGGCGGCGGGCATCGACCGCGTCGTGCGCGCGTTCCGGCAGCGAGCGGATGCCGTGAAGCGGCGTGCCGAGGCAGCCGCCGCAACCGATATGGTCGAAGCAGGCACCGGCGCAGCCCACTCCAACAAAGACGTAAGGATTTCATGAGCCAGCCCGTCATCCTGTGCACCATCGAGCCGGCCGCGACCGGCGACGCCAACGCGCCGCTCATCGTTCTCGGCCCCTCGCTCGGCACCACGGCCGACCTCTGGGCCGACCTCTGGGCCGGCGTCGTGCCGACGCTCGCCGTGACCCACCGGGTACTCAGCTTCAACCTGCCCGGGCACGGGTTCAGTCCTCGTGCGACCGCAGAGTTCACGATCGAGGAGATCGCCGACGCCGTCGTCGGCCTGGTCGACTCCCTCGGCGTCGACAGCTTTCACTACGCCGGAATCTCGCTCGGCGGGGCCATCGGCCTGGCCCTGGCTGTGAACCACCCGAGCCGCCTGACGAGCCTCGCGGTGTTCTGCTCCGGCGCAACAATCGGCACCGCGGAGGCCTGGACCGATCGAGCCGCCGGCGTACGCGCGAGCGGCACCCCCTCGCTCATTATCGGCAGCGCCAGTCGCTGGTTCGCCCCCGACTTTCTCGGTCGCGACCCCAAGGCCGGATCAAACGCGCTCGATGCGCTGCTCGACATCGACGACGAATCCTATGCGCTCGCTTGTGAAGCGCTCGCTATTTTCGATCAAACGGATGCACTCAGCGCTATCCGCACGCCCGTCCTGTGCGTGTCGGGCGAACTCGATACGGTGACACCGACCGTGCAGTTGCAGGAGCTGGCGGCGCGCATTCCCGGCGCCCGTGCCGTGGAGATCGCCGGGGTCGCGCACCTGCCGGCGCTCGAGCAGCCGATCGAGGTCGGCGCACTGCTCGGGGAATGGCTGGCCGGCGCTTCGGCCCGGGCCGGAGCCGCGGGGGCTTCTGCGGGCGACTCGTCCGCAAGGCGACCCAGCGACTCGGCCGAGCCGCTATCGGCTGACCGCACCGCGGCATCCGCTTATGCGGACGGCGTGCTCGTGCGTCGCGCGGTTCTCGGCGATATGCACGTCGATGCGGCCACGGCTGCGATCACCCCCGAAACCGCGGTGTTTCAGGACTTCATCACGCGCTATGCCTGGGGCGAAGTATGGACGCGGCCGGGGCTCGACCGTCGTACTCGCAGCTTCCTGACCATCGCCGCGCTCGTCACCGGCGGGCATGAGGGCGAGCTCGCGATGCACGTGCGCGCGGCCCTGACCAACGGGCTGAGCCGCGCCGAGGTTAGCGAAGCCATCCTGCACACCGCTATCTATGCGGGCGTACCCGCCGCCAACGCCGCGTTCGCCGTGGCCCGGGAGACCTTCGCCGGGCTCGATGCGGCTGCCACCGAACCCGATACCGACGCGACCACGCCCGACGACACCGCCATTCGGCCGAGCTAAAGGACCCAAGCACCATGGACAAGACCTATCCCTCCGCCGCGGCCGCCGTCGCTGACATCCCCGACGGGGCCTCGCTCGCCGTCGGTGGCTTCGGCCTGGTCGGCGTGCCGATCGTGCTCATTCGCGCGCTGCTCGCCCTCGGCAGCACCAACCTGCACGTCGCCTCGAACAACTGCGGCGTCGACGGCTGGGGGCTCGGCGAACTCCTTCGGGAGGGCCGCATAGCCAGGGTCATCGCCTCGTATATCGGCGAGAACAAGGACTTCGCTCGCCGTTACCTCGGTGGTGAACTCGAGGTCGAGCTGACGCCGCAGGGCACCCTCGCCGAACGGCTGCGGGCTGGCGGCACCGGAATTCCCGCGTTCTACACCGCGAGTGGCGTCGGAACCATGGTCGCCGACGGCGGACTGCCGTGGCGCTACGGCCCGGATGGCGAGGTGACGGTGTCATCGCCGCCGAAGGAGACACGACGCTTCTCTTCGCTCGGCAGCGAGAAGGAATACGTCCTGGAAGAGGCCATCGTCACCGACTATGCCCTGGTGCGGGCCGCGAAGGGCGACCGGCACGGCAACCTGGTGTTCGAGAAATCGGCCCGCAACTTCAACCCGGTCGCCGGCATGGCCGGCCGGATCACCATCGCCGAGGTCGACGAACTGGTGGAACCGGGGCAGATCGACCCGGACGAGGTGCACCTCGCCGGCATCTACGTGAACCGCATCGTGCAGCTCGGCGCGGTGGACGCCGCCGACCTGCCGATCGAGAAAACGACGACGCGGCCGCGGCCTTCGTCTGAAATTGGAGCGAACTGATGGCCCTTACGCGTAATGAGATGGCGGCCCGCGCCGCCCAGGAGCTCGCCCCCGATTCCTATGTCAATTTGGGCATCGGGTTGCCGACCCTCATTCCGAACTTTCTGCCCGAGGGGGTGCACGTCGTGCTGCACTCCGAAAACGGGGTGCTCGGCGTCGGACCCTACCCGTGGGATGGTGAGGCCGATCCCAAGCTCATCAACGCCGGAAAGGAAACCGTCACCGTCAATCCCGGCGCCGCGTACTTCGACTCGGCACAGAGCTTCGGCATGATTCGCGGCGGCCTGATCGACGTGGCCGTGCTCGGCGCCATGCAGGTCAGTGTGGTCGGTGACATCGCCAACTGGGCGGTGCCCGGCAAGATGATCAAGGGTATGGGCGGTGCGATGGACCTGGTGGACGGCGCCGACACCGTGATCGTCGTGATGGAACACGTGACCAAGACGGGCGAGTTCAAGATCAAAGAGGTCTGTGACCTGCCCTTAACCGGCAAGGCCGTCGTCACCCGCATTATCACCGACCTCGCCGTGATCGACGTCACTCCCGAGGGGCTTGTGCTGCGCGAGGTCGCGCCCGGCGTCACCGCCCTGGCGGTGCAGGCCGCCACCGAGGCGACCCTGCTCGTGCCCACCCCGCCAACCACGATCACGACGCTGCTCGGCGTTGCCGAATGATGCTCGTCGCCGCGACCGTCCTCACCTCCCATACCACCATCCTCAGCAACGGAGCCGCCGCATGACCATCACCACCCTCCGCCAGATCGTCATCTGCGAACCGCTTCGCACCCCGATCGGCCGCTTCGGCGGCGCGTTCAAAACCGTCGCGCCGGCCGACCTCGCCGCGGCCGTCATTGTCGCGCTGATGGAACGCACCGGCCTCGACGGTGCCGTCGTCGACGACGTCATCTTCGGCCAGGCCTACCCCACGGCCGAGGCCGCGCCGGTCGCCCGCGTCGCCGCCCTCAACGCGGGCCTGCCCGTCACCGTCGGCGGGGTGCAGGTCGATCGTCGTTGCGGCAGCGGTCTGCAGGCCATCCTCGACGCTGCGATGCAGGTGCAGACGGGGGTCAGTGACCTCGCCATTGCCGGCGGCGTGGACGTCATGAGCCAGGCCCCCATCTACACGGTCGATTCCCGCTGGGGCCTGGCCGGAACCGCCGGGGTGCTGCTGCGGGACGCCCTCGGCCGTGGCCGCGAAACCGCCGGTGGACGCCACTATCCGGTGCCCGGCGGCATGCTCGAAACCGCCGAGAACCTGCGCCGCGACTACAGTCTCGACCGCGTCGAACAAGACGAGCTCGCCGTCGAATCCCAACGCCGCGCCCTCGCCGCCGTCGCCGACGGCCGCTTCGTGGACGAGATCGTGCCGGTCACCGTGCCCGGACGCAAGGGCCCCATCGTCGTCTCGGTCGATGAAACCCCGCGCGAAAGCACCCTCGAAGCCCTCGCCGGCCTGAAACCGATCATGGGCAAAGCGGATGCCGCCGCCACCGTCACCGCCGGCAACGCCAGCGGGCAGAACGATGCGGCCGCCGCGTGCATCGTGACCACCCCGGAGCGGGCGGCCGAGCTCGGCCTGACCCCTCTGGTGCGGCTCGCGTCCTGGGCACGGGCCGGCGTCGAACCCTCCCGCATGGGCCTCGGCCCGGTGCCGGCGACGAAGCTCGCGCTGGAGCGTGCCGGCCTGACCCTGGCCGACATCGACCTGATCGAACTCAACGAGGCCTTCGCCGCGCAGGTACTCGCCGTCAGCCGGGAGTGGAACTTCACCCCGGAAGACTGGGCCCGCACCAACGTCAACGGCTCGGGCATCTCGCTCGGCCACCCGGTCGGCGCCACCGGCGCACGTATCCTCGCCACCGCCGCCCGCCACCTGCAGCGTACCGAAGGCCGTTACCTCCTCGAAACCATGTGTATTGGCGGTGGGCAGGGACTCGCGGCCATCTTCGAGCGCGCCTAACGACATCCGGTTGGCGAAGACCTGGTCTGCCGTCACCGAACCGTGAGTTCCCCCCATCGACCCGTGAGTTTCGGCCGCCGAGTCGTGAGTTTCGGCCCGAGAACCCGCGGCAAAGTCATATGGTCGTAGCAACGCTCTAGTGATTGGAGCGTTTTATGGTCAAGTTGTTTCCGCCGAATACTCGCACTGAGTTCATTGATCTCGTGTGTGCGG
>NZ_SOFE01000010.1 GCF_004402405.1 Cryobacterium levicorallinum | reverse complement strand
ACCGCCGCCCACGCCCCACCCTCAACCTCGAAACCCCCGCCTACCGCCTCAACCAGCTACTTCTCGAAGCAAAAACCCCCGCGTTGCCCTGACCACTTGACTTTGCCCGCTCGAAATGGCCTGAAACTCACGGCTCGGTGAGCGGCGAAACCGGAAACTCACGGCTCGGCGAGCGGATGGCCCGACCCACCTACCAGCGCGCGCCCCGTTCGACCAGGGCGGCCCGCACCCGGCGCAGAAGTTCCTGGCCACCAGTCTTCAGGTCGTCGTCGGTGATGCGCACCATGCGCCATTTCTGATCCTCGACCCGCTCGCGGCGGGTGATATCGACGCGGAATTGCCTCTGGTTACTCCGGTGTCCGTCGCCCTCGTATTCGACGCAGACTTTGAAGCGCGGCCACGCCAGATCGACCCGGGCTACGAAGACGCCACGTGCGTCGAGGATCTCGAAGTTGACGACTGGTTCTGGAATACCCGCATCCACCAAGAAGAGGCGAGTCCTGGTCTCCTGCGGAGAGTCGACCGCCGCCCGAGCAAGAGCGGCAGCCTTCCGCAGGGCACGACACCCGCGTCTCCCGATCAGGGCCGCAGCGACCGCGCGAAGCTCGTCGGGCGTGTGCCACGGATTGCGGCCGCTGCAGAGAAAATCCGCAGCGGCCACGAGCTCAATCCGGGGAAGCAGGGGGCTGAGGTCGATCCACGTCTGGATCAAACTGGTCACCGGGAATCCGTACACCCGCTGCATCGTGCCATCCACCCGCTCGTGCCCGATGATGCCCACAACCTGCGGTGCCCGCACCCCCGGTGGCACCGAGACGTGCAGTCGGCGGTCGCCTTCAAGTCGGCTGGGCAACCAGATCCCGTGAATCACAGCCGCCGTCGAGTGGCTGAAGACGTGGGTGGCGGGCATCCGCTTGGAATATGCTCTGGCGAGGTCGAAAGTCGACGCCGGATGCTCGCGCTCCGCCCGCAAACGACGAAACGACAGGGCTGCACGTTCAGGTGTGATGGGCATGCAGCGATCATGACGCCAATCACGATTGCACATATTAGTTATGCACAGGCAAACCACGATCGGCCCGGCCGTGGCCCGGATCAGCCTGGCGAGCGGATGCGGCGGCCGGGTTTTTCGGTGTGGCCTGACAGGCCACGCGGGCGCGTTGCCGAGCCGTGAGTTTCGGTCATCGACCCGTGAGTCTCAGCCCGAAAATGGCAACACATCGTGTCCAAACTCACGGCTCGGTGCGCCCGGGGTCGCGAAACTCACGCCTCGGTGAGCGGATGCCTGGGGCGGCCTCGTGAGGCGGCCGCGGGCATCCGCCTGACGAACCAGCAGCTACTGGAACGCGGAGATACCGGTGATCGCGCGGCCGACGACGAGGGTGTTGACCTCGTAGCTGCCCTCGTAGGTGTAGAGGGCTTCGGCGTCGGCGAAGACGCGGGCTATGCCCCAGGAGGTGGAGATGCCGTTGCCGCCGAACACCGAACGACCCAGTGCCACGGATTCGCGCATGCGCGCGCTGGCGGAGGCCTTGGCCATCGCGGCGTGCTCCGGCCGCAGCGTTCCGGCCTGCTGCAGCTGGGCGATGCGCACCATCAGGCCGAGCGACATGGTCGCATTCTCGAGAATGCGCACCAGCTTCTCCTGCACGAGCTGGAACGACGCGATCGGCTGGCCGAACTGCCGGCGTTCAAGCGCGTAGCGCAGCGCATAGTCGTAGGCGGCGAATTGCAGGCCCACGGACTGCCAGCCGACCCAGACCCGCGAATTGGTGAGCAGCCGGTTGGTATCGCGAAAGCTCGTGGCACCGGGCAGCCGGTCGCGTTCGGCGACCACGACGTTCCGCAGGGTGATCGTGGCGTTCTGCACAATGCGCAGGGCTATCTTGTTTTCGATCTTCTCGGCAGTGAACCCGGCCAGGGTCGCGTCGACGATGAAGCCCTTGATCTGGTCGTCGGCGGTGTCGCGCGCCCAGACCAGCACATTGGCCGCGAAGGTTCCGCTGCCGATCCAGCGTTTGACGCCGTTCAGTGTCCAGGAGTCGCCGGTGCGGGTGGCGGTTGTCTCCATATTGCGTGAGACATCGGAGCCGTGGTCCGGTTCGGTGAGCGCGAACGCGCCGATCTTGCGCAGGGAAATGGCGTCGGCCAGGAACCGGTCGCGCTGGTCATCGGTGCCGAGCTGGGCGATCGCCGCTGCGAACAGGCCGCTGTGCACGCCGACAAAGGTCGAAATGGACGCATCGACGCGGGCAAGCTCGACGGTCATGAACCCGTGGAGTAAGAAATTGTCGCCGCGCGCACACAGGTCGACGAGGTTCAGGGTGGAAAGGGCGGGGATGATTTCGAACGGGAACGTCTCGTTGTTCCAGTGCTCGGCGACGACGGGTCGAATCTCGCGTTCGAACACCGCACGGGCTGTGGCTACCAGATTCTGCTCGTCCACGGTGAGGAAGTCCTGGTAGGAGAAGAAATCGGTGGTGGGGCCGGTGTAAAACTCGGGGCTGGGCGCATCCACTTCGGTATCGCCGATCTTCGGACTCTCAACGACGGTGCTCATGGCTGGTCCTCTCTGACCGGGTACCCCTGAATTCTGCGCCTGAGAGTGGAAATGCGCAATCTCTCGCAGATTAACCGTGCAATGTGCCTAATGGATATCCCGATTGTGTCCGCAAATTGCCCCGGATGCGCGAAAACTAGCGCGCGGCGGAGGTGTTCATGGTGAGCACGTCGGTGCCGTCCAGGTCGTGCAGGCCGAGCGTCACGGTCACAACGCCGAGTGTGCCGAGCGATGCGACATGGGTGCCGCCGCAGGGGATGCGCACGGTCGCGCCGGGCAGTTCGCACACCCAGTAGCGGCGGTCCGTCAACCGGTCGCCTCCCTGGTCGATGCGTACCGCGGCATCCGTCATGGTCCACGCGAGAAGGGTCGCGTTAATGGTCGCTTCGATCGCCGCGAGCGACTCGGCGAAGCCATCGACCGAGAAGCCCTTCTTGCGCAGCGATTTGCCGAGCCGGTAGGTGTCGACCGAAGCGTTCTGACCGATCAATGATTCGTCGATGGCGAGCCCGTCGAAGTCGGGGTGGCCGAGCGCGTCGGCGCGTACCTCTTTTTTCCACCGGTCGGCGAGAGCGTCGTTCAGGGCGAGGGAGGCCAAATGACACGCGGTGTGGCCGGCGCTCGTGGCGTCGCGCAGGCCCTCGTCAACCTCGACCGTGACGGTGTCGCCGGCTGAAAGCCCGGCCGCGTCGACGACGTGCACCACGACGAAGGCCCAGCCCGGGGTGCCCTTGGCCACCGGAATGTCCGCACCGATATACAGCTCGGACCCGTCGGTGGCTCCGACGATGCAGTCCTCGACCGGCCAGAACGCGGCGCCGTGGTGCAGCAAGGCCTGGTCGGGTCCCTGGTCGGGCCAGCCGGCATCGACCGGATGCACGCAGGTCGCATCGAGCAGTACGGCTGAGCGTCCATCCGCCAACCGCTCGGAGTGCAGCACGGACGCCCGCGCGTCGACGGCGCCGCTCGGGTAGAGCACTCGGGTGTCTTCGGTGGGCAGGGTCATGGCTGGTCCTTTCACAAGCGGATGTTGTCGGTCACGCCGACGAAAGAAAGGTGCCGCCACGATCGTGGCGGCACCCGTGCTTGCTAATACTGCGCCAGATGCAGCGCGTGGTACCAGGGGCGGAGAACCCACAGCACCGAGAAGATGCAGAATCTAGCTCTTGCGGGCCCGAGAAGCGGTCTCTTCAGACTTCGCCTTCTTGTCGGCCCTCTTTTCCTTGAGGGACTTGTCGGCAACCTTCTTGGTTGCGTCCTTTTTCGGTGATTTGTCAGCCATTGTGTACTCCTTCGCGCCGAGCCGTGGGGCTCCGTCTCCTCGAGAATACGCGGGTTTGCGGCATCCGTCATCTCCGCAGCCGACCGCGCTACCGCAAATCGCCAGACCTGGTCGGAGCCCTGTGCACGGCTGCCGGTCTGTCGTATGCTGTCGCTGCAACGAACCCGCTCTCCGTCGAAAGGTCATGTCATGAGCCACAGCGCCACCTACCGGGCAGTTCTGTTTGGACCCAACCCGATTGCAGCCGGAACCGAGGTCGAATTGGAATACATCGACGGTGAGTATCAGGACGTCCTGGTGCTCGAAGCGGTTGAGGACACCGAAACGATCACCCGCACTTATAAGCGCGGCCGTGAGACCGACGAGCCCATCCCGTATCGTTTCGTCGAGGAAGACGCCGTCGACGCCGGCGAGGCGGACGTTCCCAATTGACGCAGGCATCCGTTTGACAGCGGATGCTGCAGCGCGCGCTAAATGCGCTTGGTTGCGTCGCGGCCGAGTCGCACCGGCAGGGCCATGAGTGGTCCGACGAAGCGGCGCTGCAGCCTGCGCGCCGGGCCCCAGACGATCTGCACGACATACTGCGACAGCAGCGCGCCGGCCGCGAGGGCCATCGCGATGCCGGCAGCGGTGAGCAATGCGAGCAGCCCGTTGATATCGCCCTCGGAGAGCTGGAGCAACCCTCGAAACAGGGTGAGGCCGGGCACGAGCGGCACGAGCGCCGTCACCATAATGACGAGCGGAGGGGTACGCACGATGCGCGCCGCGACCGCCGCCAGCAGGCCGACGCCGAGGGCGCTCGCCGCCGAGGCCCCGACCAGTCCGAATCCGCCGGCCAGCGCGGCCACGAACAGAAACTCGGCGAGAGCGCCGAGCACGCAGACCACCCAGACCGCCCGCCACGGTACCTGCACGGCCAGCGCAAACCCGATGACGATGACGATGGCGGCTACGAGCAGTACCGGCAGCACGCCGATAGTCACGATCGGATTCGAGTCGATCTCGAGCAGCAGCCCGAACCGGGCCAAAAACAGGGCGGATCCCGACACCCCGGTGACCAGGCCAGCCGTGATCAGGAGGGCCTCCACCAGTCGGGCGGTGCCGGTCAGGTAAAACCCCGAGAGCGTGTCATGCACGGCACCGAACGTTGTGACACCGGCGAGAAGCATGATGATGGTGGCGACGACGACGAGCGAGGGGTTGGCCGTGGGGTCGATCACCCGCACGACCGTGGCGACGAGGGGGCCGATCGCCCCGCCGACGACCGTCTGGTAGAACAGCGGAACCTGGCGGTGGTCGAGCACCGACGTGATCCAGTCGATGATCCAGGTGGCGATAAAGGCGGCGATGATCACCGTCGGCCCGCCGCCGATCAGAACGGCGGCGCCGGCACCGACCAGGCTCCAGCCGATGCGGCGCCACTGTTTGGGCACCTGCGGTTTTGAGCTGACGATGGTCGCGAGGATCTTGCGGGCCTCGGCGACCTCGATCGGCTTCTCGATAATGTCCGCGATCAGCTCCGAGGTGGCGGTGAGCTTGGAATAGTCCAGCGTGCGGTACTTCACGTTGCGGCTGCGGATGATCGACTCGTGCGTCGACGGGTCTTCCTGGGTTAGCGTGATGGTCGTGTGGGTGATATTCGCGTCGGTGCCCTTGAGCCCGTAGGCCCTGGTGAGCGCGATCATCGCGGCGGTGGCGTCTTCGGCGCCGGCGCCGGCGGTGAAGATGACTTCGGCGAGGCGCATGGTGAGGTCGAGCACGGCCCGGGTGTAACCGGAGTGGTCGAGCGTGATGGCGGTGGTCTTGCTGAAACTCATGAGGCAGGCAAATCGAGGGGTCCGAGAACGGATGCTGCGGCGGTCGCGTGCGCGGAGTCCGCGTCGGAGGGGTGGAAGTAACCCGCGAGCACGTCGCGGTAGAGCCGGGCCAGTTCGGAGGACGCGGCGTAGGCGGAGCCGCCGGCAACCTGCACGGCGGTGTCGACGACGAACTTGGCGTTCTGGGTGGCCCGGTATTTGAGCCCGGACAGCTGCGCGAACCAGGCCGGTCCGACCGCGAATAATCGCTCGTCGACCGCCCGGGCGAGGGCGTCGATCTGCGGATAGATGCCGTCCATCGCAATGACGAGGTCCCCGATCCGCCACCGCGCGACCGGATCCTGCGCGTGCGTGCGCCCTTCGTTTGTCAGCGAGGTGCGACGGTTAGCGCCCAGGGCGGCGAGTTCGAGCGCGCGCTGGCCGATTCCGGTGTACACGGCGCTGAGCAGAATTTCAAAGTTGGCGAAGATGCCGGCGATGAGCGGGTCGCCGTTCGGGCCGATCGGCAGGCGGCGCACGACCCGGTCCGGGCGGGCGAGAGCGCCATCGAGCACGGTGCTCTGGCTCTGGCTGGCGCGCATGCCGAGGGTGTCCCAGTCATCTTTCGAGCGGATGCCGGCATCCGCTCGATCGAGAAACGCCCAGACGATCGCGGGGTCAGCTGGGGCGGAGGAATCCAGGCCGAGGGTTCCGAGCCGGGTCCAGGCGGGGGAGAGCGAGGTGAACACCTTGGTGCCGGTGAACCGGTAGCCGCCATCTTGCTGGGGGAGGGCATCCGTGTGCGAGCCGAACAGCACCAGGTCGTTGCCGGGTTCGCTCACGCCAAAGGCGAAGATTTCGCCTCGCATGGCCTCTTCGAGCACGAAGTCGAGCGAGTGGTCGCCCTGCGCGTTCAGGCTGGCGGCGACACCGGTCCAAACCAGGTGCATGTTCACGGCGAGGGCGGTGGCCGGGGCGTGCGCGGCGAGCCGGGTCTGCTCGCGCACGGTCTGTTGCAGGGTGCGGCCGAGTCCGCCGAACTGCACCGGCACGAGGGCGCGCAGGTAGCCGGCAGCGACGAGCACCTCGAGATCTTCGGTGAAGAAGGCGTTGGCCCGGTCATACCCGGCTGCCCGTGAGCGGATGCCGGCCAGCAGCTGATCAGACAGCACCGGCTCGGTCGAGGGAACAAAAACGGGCGCTGCCGGAGAGGTTTCGGGCAGGGTTAAAGCAGGGAGAAACTCGGTCACAGGGACAAGCCTATGCAGCCTTACGCCGTCGCGCCAACACCCGCACGATCACGAGCGCGATTGCCCCGAAAATCGCCAGTATGACCAGCCAGGGCAGAGCAACTCCGAGGCCGATCAGCAGGCCGCCGGCGGCGGCGACGAGGGCGGTCCAACCGGCGATAATGCCGGTCCAGAAATTGTCGGGGCCGCCGGCGGCCACGGTGCCTTCCGAAACCAATTCGAGCTGCACGGTCGAGTAATCGATCTGATCGGCGAGAAAGTCGCGCTGGGACTGCAGGCTTTCGAGCTCACCCTGCCGACTCGACAATGCGTCTTCGATGCTGATCAGGTCGGTCGTGCTCGTCGCCGAGGCCATCAGTGCCAACAACCGGTCAACCGAGGTGGTCAGAGCCGTGATGCGGGCGTCGAGGTCCTGGCTCTGCTGTGTCACGTCCTGGGCGTTGAGCGAGACGAAGTTGAGCCGGCCGAGTTTCTTGAGCTCGGCCAGGGTACGGTCGAGTTCGTCGGACGGAATACGCAGGGTGAGGGTGGCGCTCGCTGGCTGGACGTCGGTGCCCGGGTTTTCGCTGCGGCTGTCGACGCGTCCGCCGGCCTGTTCGGTGATCGTGACGGCGGATTCGCTCGCCGCGACCGGATCAGTGGCTGTGATCGACATGGACCCGGTGGTGATGACGTCCCGGTTGGACGTGTTCACGTCGCCCGTGGTGCCGGTGACGACGCTGCCGTAGGGGGCTTTGTCGACCGAAAAGTCCTGTTCCGGCGCGACCGCGCCGACGTCGCCTTCCGACGAGCCTGTGCTCCCAGAAGAGTCCGTGCTCACCGAACCACTATTCGCCGTGCATCCCGCCAACAACACGGCGGTCAGAAGGACCGCGATCACTCCCCAGGTTCGTCTCATGACTCACCGTACCGAGCGGGGTGGGGGCGCTGTCTGGGGGCAGTCTGGGAGTCGGATCACAATTGGGACTCGGCGCCTACCCCCGAAGTAAGGTCAGGGAGACGGCGAGCAGCCCGACTGCACGTTCAACCCAACTGCACACACGATCAGGAGGACAACATGGGATTCGTAGACGATGCCAAGGATGCACTCGATGCCACCGGCAAAAAGATCGGCCGGGCGGTTGATGACGCCAAGGACCGCGTCGAAGACCGGGTCGACGAGGCCAAGGCTGACGTCAAGGTGAAGAAGGCCGAGGGCGAGGTCAAGCACGCCGAGGCCGAGCGCAACGCCACCGAGACCAAGAACGACTTCAAGGCCACCCTGCGTGACGATAATTAGCACATGATCTGGTGGGCGGAGCGGATGCGCCGAGCGCGTCGGTCCCGCCCACCGCTGTTGCACGTGGCAACGGATGCGGGTACCGGCCCGGTCGTCATTCTCGTGCACGGCATCGCGTCGTCCTCGATCACCTTCTACGAGGTGATCCCGCGGCTCACCCCGAATCATCGGGTGATCGCGGTGGACATTCTGGGCTTCGGGCAGTCGCCGGCACCGGACGGCTGCGAGTACCGGCTGGAGGATCATGTCGGGGCCCTGGCCGCGACCATCCGCTCATTGAAACTGCGCGAGCCGTTCGTGCTGGTCGGCCACTCCCTCGGCAGCCTGATCAGCACCCGCTACGCCGCGATGCAGCGGCAGGGCCCGGGGGCGAGCGTTTGGCGGAGGCTGACAGGCAGCGGCACGGTGTCGCGCGTGGTGCTGGTCGGGCCGCCGGTCTATGTGTCACCGAGCGATATCGGCGACCCACGAGTCAAAGCGCGAGTCAGCGCCTACCTGCGGGCCTACGATTTTCTGCGCGCCAATAAGGATTTCACACTCGCCAACGCGTCCATCATCACGCGGCTGCTCCCCAAGGGCATCTTTGAACTGACCGAGAAAACATGGACGCCGTTCATCAAGTCGATGGAGCACTGCATCGAATCGCAGACCGTGGTGAGCGATATCGCGAGCCTCGAGGTGCCGGTCGACGTGATCTACGGTGCGCTCGACGCGTTCATCGCGCAGGGCAGCATGACCATCATTGAGCGGATGCGCCACGTCACCATGCACCGGGTCGAGGCCAACGACCACATCATCCGCCGGCGCCTGGCCCGGGTGCTGGTGAACGTGATCGACAGCTGAGCTAGACGGCCGGGTAGGTCACCCCGGTGAGTTTCTCCGAGACCGACCAGAGGCGGCGGGCATCCGCTTCATCGAGGGAACGTTTGGGCAGCCTGGCGGGAGCAGGTGCGCCGGTGAGTTCACCGAACCCGCCAGGGCCGTAGTAACCGCCGCCGGCCGCCGCGGGATTCGTCGCCGCGTACAGGGCGGGAAGAATGCCTTGGTCGACCTGCTGCCACATCCAGCCGATGCGGTGTGAGGCTTCGTTGGCGGCGAGGAAGATGCGGGCCGAGGCCCCGTTGTGGGTGGGGCCGGAGATCTGCAGGTTCGTGACTGTTGCGCCCGGGTGCGCGGCGACGCTGCGCACGCCCCAGCTCCCGACGACGCTGCGCCGGTTGAGCTCGCGCGCGAACATGAGCGTGGCCAGTTTGGAGAGTCCGTAGGCGCGGTGCGCGCGGTAACGCAGACCCTGCAGGTCGGTGAAGTCGAGGTGGCCGCCGCGGGCGATGAGGCTCGACAGACTCACGACCCTGCTGGTGCCGGCCGCCCGCAGCAGCGGAAGCAGATGCGCGGTGAGCGCGAAGTGTCCGAGGTGGTTGGTGCCGAACTGCAGCTCGAAGCCGTCTTCGGTTTCGTCGCGCACAGGCGGCATCATGAGGCCAGCGTTGTTGAGCAGAATGTCGATCGGGCGGCCCTCGTTCCTGAGCTCCTCACCGAATCCGGCGATACTCGAGAGCGACGCCAGATCGAGATGACGGATGCTGACGCTCGCCTCCGGGGACTGTTCGTTCAGGAGTTTGACGGCCGCGGCGCCCTTCTCCTCGTTGCGCACGGCGAGAATGACCTCGGCGCCGGCCCGGGCGAGGCGGCCGGTCAGGCCGAAGCCGAGGCCGCTGTTAGCGCCCGTGACGACGGCCAGCTGGCCGTGCAGGTCGGGAACCTGGATGTCGGGAATGGGTTTGCTCGTGCTGGCCGGCGCGGTCTTGGTCATGGTGCTCCCGAGTAGTGGTGGTAATTCAGCCAACCCGTTTGTGCGGGGGAAGTCACGCGTCGGTCGCGAGCCCGGGCAGATTCACGGGTGGCCGCCCTCGCAGCATTCCGGGGCAGGTGCATCTCGGGAAGCGACGAGGGGGCATCCGTTCCCGGCCGCTTAACTTTGGGGCGGGTCGCCGATGCGCTCGAGGGCGTCGACGATGAGGGCCCAGAACTTCTCGTGGTTGAGGTCGACGGCCACCTGGGTGGCGCAGTCGGCCGGGGCCGGCGCACGAAAGTCGGCCACGGTCATGCCGAGCGTGAGGGTGCCCGCCAGTTCCACGTCGAGCGGAGCCTTGCGCACGGTGATGACACTCGGGTCGATCACGTAGGCGACCGCGCACGGGTCGTGCACCGGCGGGTAGTCGAAACCCTGGGTATCCTTGTAGGTTTCCGCGAAGAAGGCGAGCAGCTCGCCGACGAACCGGGCCGGCGCTGTGCCGACGGCGGCGATGCGGGTGACGATGTCGGGGGTGGCGAGGGCCTGGTGGGTGAGGTCGAGCCCGATCATGGTCAGCGGCCACGTCTCGTTGAACACGATGTGGGCGGCTTCGGGATCGATGACGATGTTGAACTCGGCTGTGGCCGACCAGTTGCCCACGTGGTAGCCGCCGCCCATAAGCACGACCTGCTTGACCCGCTCGACGATGCGCGGCTCTTTGCGGGCGGCGAGGGCGATATTGGTCAGGGCGCCGGTCGGCACGAGGGTGATTTCCCCGGGCTCGTGCGCCATGATCGTGTCGATGATGAGGTCGACGGCGTGCCGAGCGTCGAGCTCGAGGGTCGGTTCGGGCAGCACCGGGCCGTCGAGGCCTGACTCGCCGTGGATGGACGGGGCCGTTTCAATCTGCCGAACCAGCGGGCGCGGGCATCCGGCGGCAAATGGCACTCCGGTAATGCCGGCCACCCGGGCCACGGACAGGGCGTTGCGAGTGACCTTGTCGAGGGTCTGGTTGCCCATCACCGTGGTCACGGCGACGAGGTCGATGTTCGGATTGCCGTGCGCGAGGAGCAACGCGATCGCATCGTCGTGGCCGGGATCGCAGTCGAGGATGATTTTGGTGGGCACAACTCAGGGTACGTGGTCTTCCCCTTTCCGGGCCCGGGCCCGGAAACCGGGACCATGGTAGATCATGGGCCCAGTTGCCGAAGGTGGGCCCGGCGCGCGCGGGCAGCGGCAGCGACGCGAGGCGGCGCATCCGCTCGTGCATTTCTCATGGTCCGCCCAGAGCCGCTCCGATAAGCTGGGCGCGCGGCTGTAGTTCACACCCGCCCCCGTACCGAGGAGCTTGTTCGTATGACTTTGATCGAGGAATTCCTCATGCCCGGCGGCGGCACGAGCATCAACACCCTGCCCAAGGTTTCGCTGCACGACCACCTCGACGGCGGTCTGCGTCCGCAGTCCATCATCGAGCTGGCCGACTCCATCGGATTCGTGCTTCCCACAACGGATGCCGACGCGCTCGGCGAATGGTTCTCCGACCAGTCCAATGCCGGCTCGCTCGTGGAATACCTGAAGACCTTCGACGTCACGACCGCCGTCATGCAGACCCGCGAGGGCCTGACCCGGGTCGCCCGCGAATTCGTCGAAGACCTCGCCGATGACGGCGTCATCTACGGAGAGATCCGCTGGGCTCCCGAGCAGCACCTGGCTCGCGGCCTCACCCTGAACGAGGTCGTCGAGGCTGTGCAGGACGGCATCGAAGCCGGCATTGAGAACGTCGAGCAGTCGGGCCGCAGCATCCGCATCGGCCAGCTCATCACCGCCATGCGCCACGCGAACCGCGGCCTCGAGATCGCCGAACTCGCCGTGCGCTACCGCTTCGACGGCGTCGTCGGCTTCGACATCGCCGGCGCCGAGGCCGGCTTCCCGGCCGGCAACCACCGCGCGGCCTTCGACCTGCTAGCCCGCGAATTCATGCCGGTCACCGTGCATGCCGGCGAGGCCGACGGGCTTGACAGCATCCGCGGCGCCCTCTTCGACGGCCGCGCCCTGCGCCTTGGCCACGGCGTGCGCCTCGCCGAAGACGTCACGATCGAACGCCAGGACGACGACAACACCTTCGTCACCCTCGGACCGGTGGCCCAATGGGTGCGCGACCGCGAGATCACCCTCGAGCTGAGCCCGTCCTCGAACTTGCAGACCGGAGCGGTCGCCGCCTGGGGCGAAGAACTTTTCGACCACCCCTTCGACCTGCTGTACCAGCTCGGCTTCAAGGTCACCGTCAACACCGACAACCGCCTGATGAGTGACACCACCCTGTCCCAGGAACTCGCCCTGCTCTCGGATGCCTTCGGCTACGACCTCGGCGACCTCGAGACCTTCCAGCTCAACGCTGCCCACGCGGCGTTCCTGCCGCTGGAAGACCGCGAAGAACTCGTCGAAGCCATCGAAGCGGGCTTCGGCGACGCCTAGCCCCGCCAGCCAACCAAGGACGACCCCGCATAACCGAAAGACACCATGCCACTCCCGCACCTCCCGCTTGACGCCATCACCATCGGCGCGCACGCTGACGACTGGACCGCGGCCATCACGGCCGCCGGCGACGCGCTCGTACGTTCCGGCGCCGCGACATCCGCTTATACCGAACGCATGATCGCGGTGATCCACGAATTCGGCGCCTACATCGTGATCGCGCCCGGCTTGGCACTCGCGCACGCGCGGCCGGGAGCGGATGTTCTCACCGACGGACTCTGCGTCGTCACTCTGGCTGAGCCGGTCGCCTTCGGGCACCCGCACAACGACCCGGTCAGCGTGATCGTCGGCCTGGCCGTGGCCGGCGCCGACGACCACCTCCAGTTCGTCGCCGAACTCGCCAACGTGTTCAATGACCCGGCGGTGATTCCGGCGCTGGCCGGCGCGACCACCGCGGAATTCGTGCAGAGCGTCTTCTCGTGAAGATCGTCGTGATGTGCGGCGTCGGCCTCGGCACCTCGGCCATTCTGAAGGTCAACGCCGAGCGCGCGCTCGAACGGCTTGAGATCGAGGCACGCGTACAGGCAACGGATGTCGCTGGCGTGCGTTCCGCCGCGGCCGACGCCCAGGTTATCCTGACCTCCTCGGAGCTCGTCGACGCGATCGGCAAAACCAACGCCGATGTGATCGTCATCAACAACTACTTCGACGTCGACGAACTCGTCGCCAAGCTCGACATCGCGCTGGGCTCCTAGCCCCGCCGCGTTCCGGGCCGCGTTTTTTCCGGGCCCGGGCCCGGAAAGTGGGCCCATGATAGATCATGGGCCCAGGACCGTAAGGTGGGCCCGCCGGCGAACACACCGAGCGGCACGTCGACCGCCTGGACGGCGACGCCTCGAGCAGTGGCCCGAGCGCCCGCGACGGGCCTATGCTCAGCGCATGGGCGACAGCGTGAAGCAGGGTGCACGGGCCGAACACCGCTGGCCGGCCGTACTGGGGTTGCTGGTAGCTCTCACGCTGTATGCCACCTTGCCGAGTACGTTCCTGCCCGGGCTGCGTTACACGGTCGTCGCGATCGGGCTCGCCATGCTGATCCCGCTCCTCGCCCTCAACCCCCACCGGCTGCATCGCGAAACCCGCTGGTCGAAATACCTCGCCACCGGCCAGGCGGTCTTGCTGGTCGCGGCCAACGAAGTCGCCCTCGTGCAGCTCGTGATCCAGCTCACGTCGGGCGGTAAGGATGACGGGCCGACACTGCTGCTCGCTGCCCTGCAGGTGTGGGTCACCAATGTCATCGCCTTCGCGCTGGTCTACTGGGAACTCGACCGCGGCGGCCCGGTCTCGAGGCGTCATGCCGACCGGGCCGACTTTCCGCCGGCTGATTTTCGCTTTCCCCAGGACGAAGACCACGACGCCATCGAGGAGGTCGCCGCCAGGTCGTCGCAGCGTACCGGTTGGGTCGCTTCGTTCTTCGACTATGTCTACTTTTCGTTGTCGAACTCCATGGCGTTCAGCCCGACCGACACGATGCCGCTCTCGCTCCGGGCTAAAGCGCTCATGGGGATTGAGTCGTTCGGCGGCTTCGTGCTGCTGGCCCTCGTCATCGCCCGGGCGGTCTCCCTGCTCGGCTAGCTTCCGCAGCATCCGTTCGCCGAGCCGTGAGTCTTGAGCGATTTCTCGCGCAAAATGGCCTCAAAGTCACGGCTCGGTGATTGAAACTCACGGCTCAGCGAAGCGGATGGCCGACCCGACCCGCCCAGATCCCGCCATCGACGCGAGCGGATGCCTGCACTTACTCGATCAGCGCGCGCATTCCGCGGTCGAGCTCGTCGAGGGCGGCCTGCGCCGCGGCACGGCGCTCGACCAGGGTGCCGACCGTGCTTCGGGTGTCGATATACACCTTGAGCTTGGGTTCGGTACCGCTTGGGCGCACCATGACGCGCGATCCGTCGGTCAAACGGATGCGCAACACGTCACTCGGCGGCAGGTCACCCAGCCCCCACCGAAAGTCGTCGATCTCGTCGACGCGAATGCGCCCGACATGGGTCGGCGGGGATTCCCGTAGGCGCGTCATGACCAAGGCGATCGTGGAGACTTCGGAGACCCGCACCGAGATCTGCCCCGAGGCATAGTGTCCGAACTTCTCACTGAACCGGTCAAGGTAGCCGGCGAGGGTTGTCCCTTCCGACTTGAGGTCGCTGACCAGCGAGAGCAGGGCGACCGCTGCCGAGATGCCGTCCTTGTCGCGCACGCTGTCCGGGTTGACCAGGTAGCCGAGCGCCTCTTCGAAACCGTAGACCAGGCCCGGCACCCGCGACACCCATTTGAACCCGGTGAGGGTTTCGACGAAACGCAGGCCGTAGGCATCCGCTACCGCGTGCAGAGCCGGCGATGACACGATTGAGCAGGCTAGCGCGCCCGGGTTTGAGGCGTCAGCAGTAGCCAGGGCCGCGGCGCGCCAGCCCAGAATCGCTCCGACCTCGTTGCCGCTGAGCCGGCGATAACCGCTCGCGCTTGAGAGGTCGGGAATGGCGACGGCAAGCCGGTCGGCGTCGGGATCGTTGGCAATAATGAGCTCGGCGCTCACCTCACGCGCAGTCTCGTAGGCGAGGTCCATCGCGCCGGGCTCTTCAGGGTTCGGAAAGGCGACGGTGGGAAAGGCCGCGTCGGGCGCGATCTGCGCGTCAACCAGGGTCGGCAGGTCAAAACCGGATTTTTCGAGCACGCGACGGGTGGTGTCCCAGCCGACGCCGTGCATGGCGGTGTACACCGAGTTCACCTGCGCCCGCGGTGTGTGGGCGATGCTGGCCGTTTCGGCGATGTAGGCCTGGACAACGGTTTCTTCGGCGGTCTCGTAGCTGGCGCGCGGCAGGTGCGGCACGTGCTCGTCGGCGGCGACTCGCAGAATCTCGTCCGAGATGGCCTTGTCGTCGGGGGAGACGATCTGCGCGCCATTGTTCACGCCGCCCAGGTACACCTTGTAACCGTTGTCGTTCGGCGGGTTGTGCGAGGCCGTTACCATCACGCCGCAGCTTGCGTCGAGATGCCGCACGGCGAAGGCGAGCACGGGCGTGGGCAGCAGACGCGGCAAGAGGATGGCGCGCACCCCCGCGCCCGCCATCAGCGCCGCCGTGTCGGTCGCGAAGACGTGTGAGTTCTTGCGTCCGTCGTAGCCGATGACGACTGACGGGGTCACCCCGGGCGCAGCGTGTCGCAGCAGGTAAGTGGCCAGGCCAGCGGCGGCCTGCGAGACGAGCACGCGGTTCATGCGGTTCGGTCCGGCGGAAATCTCACCGCGCAGCCCGGCCGTGCCGAAGGCGAGCCGGGTATCGAACCGGGAATGCAGATTGGACAGCGCTGCGGTGTCGCCGTCTCCGACGGCATTGATAAGAGCGCGCAACTGTGCCTGCGTCTCCGGATCTGGGTCCTGGTTGAGCCAGGCCCGCGCGGCCTGTAACACCGTCGCGGTGCGGTCAGTCGGGGTCTCCGGGGTTTCGTGGGCCACCGGCGCGGTCGCTAGGTCGTCGATCTCAGCGCCATCGTCGGTCGTGATGGTCTGAATGGCAACCGTCGCTTCCACGGTGTCATCGTCGTTGTCCGGCACAATGGTCTGAATTGCGACGGTCGGTTCTGAGCCGGCATCGTCGCTGTCCTGCACGATCGGGAGGGCGCGGGTGGGAGTCTCGGTCTCGTCGGCCGGGTCGGCGTCGGTGACGTGCGGGGAAGCCGGCGTGCCTGGCGGGGTGACTTCGACAGTCGCATCCGCTGGCGGGCCGGAGTGACGACCGCCACTACGTTCGACCGGCTGCTCGACGTTGTCGCGATCCGGGCCGCTCACAGCGCTGCCACGATCCGCGCGAGGAGCGCACTGATCACAGGTTCGGCCAGAGCACCGGCCTCGATAACCTCGCCATGGCTGAGCGGGGTCGACTGAATGCCGGCGGCGAGGTTGGTAATGAGCGAAAGACCCAGCACCTCCATGCCGGCCTGCCGAGCGGCGATGGCCTCAAGCGCGGTCGACATTCCCACGATGTGGCCGCCGATCGCCTTGGCCATCTGTACCTCGGCGGGCGTCTCGTAGTGCGGCCCGCGAAACTGGCAATACACGCCCTCGTCGATGGAAGGGTCGATGCCGCGCGCGACATTGCGCAGCCGCTTCGAGTACAAATCGGTCAGGTCAACGAAGTTTGCGCCCTCGATCGGCGAATCGAAGGTCAGGTTGATGTGGTCGCTGATCAACACCGGAGTTCCAGGCTTCCACGATTCACGGATGCCTCCGGCCCCGTTGGTCAGGATCATCGTCGTCGCTCCGGTGGCCGCTGCCGTGCGCACACTGTGCACGACCCGGCGCACGCCGTGACCCTCGTAGTAGTGCGTGCGGGCGCCGATCACGAGCGCGCGCTTGCCGCCGGGCAGCAGAATCGAGCGCAGGGTGCCAGCGTGGCCGGCCAGCGCGGGGGCGCTGAACCCGGTGATGTCGGCGGCGGCCACGGTGTGCGTGGTCTCGCCGATGAGGTCGGCCGCCTTGGCCCAGCCGCTGCCGAGCGTCAGGGCGATGTCGTGCCGGGGCACTCCCGTGATGCCAGCGATCTCCGCTGCGGCCGACCGAGCTGCCTCAAACGGGTCAGTTTCGGGCAGGTCTAACGGGTTGATCTCGTTCGTAAACATTTCACTACTCTAGAACCCCCGCCAACCAGGCGGAGATTTTGCGCGAATTCTGCTCATCGGCGCGCCGAACCGGCACTCTGGCGACAATACGGCTCGAATTGGGCCGATTTGGCGGACGATCCACGCGCCGCGAACATACCCACGGTTTGGCGGGGGGTGCGCAGGCCACGAGAATGGAGTACATGGCCTATGAGTTCGAACGCAAGCAACGCATCGCAGTATTAGGTGGAGGGCCCGGCGGATACGAAGCGGCCATCGCCGGAGCACAGCAGGGTGCCGATGTCACCCTCATCGAAAGCGTCGGTGTCGGCGGCTCCGCCGTGATAACGGATGTTGTCCCCTCCAAATCCCTCATCGCCACCGCCGAGGCGTCCAACTCCATCGGAGAAGCTACCGACCTCGGTGTGCAGTTCTTCGTACGCGGCGACACCGGCAAGCCCACGCGCCCCGAAGTCGCCATCAACCTGGCCGCAGTGAACAAGCGCCTCCTCGCGCTGGCGCGCCAGCAGTCCGAAGATATGAAGGCCACGCTCATTCGCGCCGGTGTGCGCTACGTGCAGGGCCACGGACGGCTCGACGGCACCACCGGTATCATCGTCGCCACCTCCGGCGACTCGACCGCGACCGACTTCGACCGCATCGACGCCGACACCCTCGTCGTCTCCGTGGGGGCCAGCCCGCGCGTGCTGTCCTCCGCACTTCCCGACGGCGAGCACATTCTCACCTGGACCCAGCTCTACAACCTCAAGGCGATCCCCGAACACCTCATCGTGGTCGGCTCCGGCGTTACCGGCGCCGAGTTCGCCTCCGCCTACCGTGCCCTCGGCGCGAAGGTCACCCTCATCTCCAGCCGCGACCAGGTACTGCCCGGGGAAGACGCCGACGCCGCCAATGTGATTGAGAACGTGTTCAAGCGCAACGGTATGACCGTGCTCTCCAAGTCGCGCGCCGGTTCGGTCAAGCGCACCAAGACCGGTGTCGTCGCTACCCTCGAAGACGGACGCACGGTCGAAGGCAGCCACTGCCTCATCGCCGTCGGGTCGATTCCGAACACCGCGAATATCGGCCTCGAGCAGGCCGGCGTGCAGATCACCGAGTCCGGGCACATTCAGACCAACCGGGTCGCCCGCACCTCCATTCCGAACATCTACGCGGCCGGGGACTGCACGACCGAGCTCCCGCTGGCATCCGTTGCCTCGATGATGGGCCGCACCGCGGTGTTCCACGCCATGGGCGACACCGTCAACCCGATTGAGATTCGCAACGTCGCCGCGAACATCTTCACGCAGCCTGAAATCGCGACGGTCGGCTACACCCAGAAGCAGATCGAAGACGGACTCGCCCAGGGCGATATCTACAAGTTGCCGCTTGCCGTGAACCCGAGGGCCAAAATGATGGGAATCAAGGACGGTTTCGTCAAGATCTTCGCCCGCACCGGCAGCGGAACCGTCATCGGTGGCGTTATCGTCGCCCCCAAGGCGAGCGAGCTCATCTTCCCGCTGGCTCTCGCGGTCGAGCACCGGCTCACGGTCGACGAGGTCGCTCGCACGTTCCCGGTCTACCCCTCGCTCACCGGTTCCATAACGGATGCCGCGCGCGCCATGCACGTCGTCCGGTAGCCCCTAAATCCCCGCGCAGTTCTCGGGGCAGCCCGCGTTCTCGACGCCCTGCCCCTGCTTTTGTGGACGGGGTTGGGGTTCCGAGGTAGGCCGCGAAAACCGGGTCATCCGCTCCTCGCTCAGGCATCGCGGGTGCGTGGGAAGGGTCCGAATGCTTTTCTCGGATCCCTTCCTGAAAACCGGCAATGGTTGAGCTGAGGAGCGGTTGTCTTGTCCCCAACCCCGCCGGCAAAATCATGCGCAAGTCTGGTGTGCTGCCAGCCAATCGACGAGTGTCGAGCGGGCTACGCGGCGTCGGAGACGGTCAGCAGAACCGAACCGGAGGAGACCGTCGTGCCGACGACGGCGGCCAGGTTGCCCACGGTGCCGTCGCGGTGGGCGACGAGCGGCTGCTCCATTTTCATGGCCTCGAGCACGAGCAGCAGGTCGCCCTTGACGACAATGTCGCCCTCGGCGACCAGTAGCTTGACGATGGTCGCCTGCATCGGTGCCTTGATGGCGTCTCCGGTGGCGGTATCGACCGAGTGCAGACCGTCGCGACGCTTGGGGGCCGGGCCCACCGAGCGTGCGCTCGCGCCGCCGGGCAGCAGACGCGTCGGCAGGGTCACCTCGATGCGGCGTCCGTCCACCTCGACGACGATGCTGTGGCGTTTCTGCGGTCCGACGGCGTCTTCCATGCTGCCGGTCCACGGTTCGATGTCGTTGTCGAACTCGGTCTCGATCCAGCGGGTGAAGACGCTGAACGGCTGGCCGTCGGTCGGAGCGAAGGCCGGGTCGCGCACGACCTTGCGGTGAAAGGGCAGCACGGTCGGCAGGCCGGCAACCTCGAACTCGTCGAGGGCGCGGCGCGAACGCTCCAGGGCTTCCTCGCGAGTCGCGCCGGTGACGATGAGCTTGGCAATCAGGGAATCGAAGGAGCCGCTGATCACATCGCCGGACTGCACGCCGGTGTCGACGCGCACGCCGGGGCCGCCGGACGGCTTGAACACGTGGACCGGACCGGGCGCGGGCAGAAAACCGCGGCCGGCATCCTCTCCGTTAATGCGGAATTCAAACGAGTGAGCGGATGCGACGGGGTCGCCATAGGTAAGCTCGCCGCCCTCAGCGAGGCGGAACTGTTCGCGCACGAGGTCGATGCCGGTGACCTCTTCGGAGACGGTGTGTTCGACCTGCAGCCGGGTATTGACCTCGAGGAACGAGACGGTGCCGTCCTGGCCGATGAGAAACTCGCAGGTGCCAGCGCCGAGGTAGCCGACCTCTTTGAGGATGGCCTTGGACGCTCGATACATCTCGGTCGTCTGTGCTTCGGTGAGGAAGGGCGCCGGCGCCTCTTCGACGAGCTTCTGATGCCGGCGCTGCAGCGAGCAGTCGCGGGTCGACACGACGACGACGTTGCCGTACTGGTCGGCCAGGCACTGCGTTTCGACGTGGCGGGGGGAGTCGAGGTACTTCTCGACGAAGCATTCGCCTCGACCGAAAGCCGTGATGGCCTCGCGGGTGGCGGAGTCGAACATCTCGGCGACCTCCTCGCGGGTGCGGGCGACCTTGAGGCCGCGGCCGCCGCCACCGAAGGCGGCCTTGATCGCGACGGGCAGACCGTGCACGTCAACGAAGGCGAGTACCTCGGCGGCGTCGGTGCAGGGGTTCAGGGTGCCGGGCGCCATCGGCGCGTTGACCTTTTCGGCGATCTTGCGGGCGGAAACCTTGTCGCCGAGCTGCTCGATCGCCTCGGGCGACGGCCCGATCCAGATCAGTCCGGCGCCGATCACGGCGCGGGCGAAGTCAGCGTTCTCGGCCAGAAAGCCGTAGCCGGGGTGCACGGCGTCAGCGCCGCTCCGGCGGGCGATCGACAGGATCTTGTCGATGACCAGGTAAGTTTCAGCGCCGCTGGTGCCGTCGAGACCGTACGCCTCGTCGGCGAGACGGGCGTGCAGGGAATCGCGATCCTGGTCGGCGTAGACGGCAACAGAGAGAATTCCACTGTCCTTCGCGGCACGGATGACCCGAACGGCGATCTCGCCTCGGTTGGCGATGAGGACCTTCGTTATGAGTGACACAATCACTTAGCCTATTGGGCCGCACCGCATCCATTTTGGTTCTCTCCCACAAAAAGACCGGCCAGATTCTTGCGGATGCCTACAATGACAGCGCTCCGGGGCGATTCCACAGCGTCGGCCACTCGTGCCCGAGGCCACGCACCAGCCGTCGAAGCGTCGGCAGCGACAGTCCCACCACGGTGGACGGGTCGCCGACAATGCTCGTAATAAAGGGAGCGCCGAGGCTGTCGATCGTGAACGCTCCCGCGACATAGAGCGGTTCGCCGGTCGCGATATAGGCGTCAAGCTCGGCATCGTCGAGGTCGTCGGCGAAGGTCACTTCGGCCACCGCAACCGCACCGACCGCGTCGCTCGGCACTCCGGCTGTCAGCTCGATCAGCCAATGCCCCGAGTACAGCGTTCCGGTGCGCCCGCGCTGGCGCTCCCAGCGTTCCCGCGCCGCTTCGGCGGTATGCGGCTTGCCGTAGATGACCTCGTCCAGCACGAACACCGAATCGCCGCCCAGCAGTAGCCCGTTCAACGGCTCCGCGAGCAGAACGGATGCCGCCGCCTCAGCTTTCGCCCGCGCCAGCAGCAGCACGAGATCCCGCGGCGCGAGCGCGGCTCCGGCGGCAGCCTCGGTCTCGGCGACGACTCGTGCTTCGTCGACGTCAGGGTTGATCAGCACCGGTTCGATGCCGGCCGCCCGGAGCAGGGCCAGCCGGGCCGGAGATGTGGAGGCCAGATAGAGGCGCATGCTTGTCCTTCGCAGTTTCGGTGACTCCATTCAATCAGGCTCGATCGAGCACGAGAGGAAGGGGGGGTGTGGGATCATCAAGGAATGAGCAATTCGAGTCACCAGCCCCAGGCCGCCGCCAGCCTCCCCTCCGAAACGGTCGGCAGCGAGCTCGAGCTTGACATCACCAACATCGCGCACGGCGGAATCTTCATCGCCCGCCACGAGGGTCGCGTCATTTTCGTCAGCGACACCCTGCCCGGTGAACGGGTGCGCGCGCGCCTTACCGAGGCCAACCACAAGAGCTTCTGGCGGGCTGAGACGATCGCCGTGCTCGACGCCGCACCGGAACGTCAGCCGCACATCTGGAGCGCAGCATCCGTTGATCGCGCTCCCGAAGACCGCGCGGGCGGTGCCGAATTCGGGCACATTGAGCTCGGATTTCAGCGCGAACTCAAACGCCAGGTGCTCGCCGACGCGCTCCAGCGCATGGCCGGGATCGACAGCGACGTGGTCGTCGAACCGGTCGCGGTCAGCGCCAAGGCCAGCCCCGGCGACGCGATGGACGGCACCGGATGGCGCACCCGGGTGAGCCTGCACGTGGCCGCCGACGGCACCATCGGCCCGTACGCTGCCCGCAGCCACCGCGTGATCCCGGTCGACGATCTGCCGCTCGCCGAACACGAACTCGAGCTGCGCGCCCCGCTCGACACCCTGTTTCACAACGCCGCGAAGGTTGACCTGGTCGCACCGAGCAAGGGCGATGTGCAGGTGCTCGTCTCGGCCAAGGATTCCAGCGGCAAGCCCAAGCGGGTGCCGCACGGTCTGATTCACGAGGTTGTCGACGGCCGCGAGTTTGAACTCGACCGGTCCGGATTCTGGCAGGTGCACTCCATGGCCGCCGACACGCTTTACCACGCGGTGCAGAACATCATCGACCCCGATCAGTTCGACCCGCGCGCCTCCAACCTCGACCTCTACGGCGGTGTCGGCCTGCTCGCCGCGGCCGTCGGCGACAAGTTCGGCGCGTCGACCCGCATCACCTCGGTCGAAAGCGACCCGGAAGCGGTCGCCTTCGCCGCCCGCAACCTCAAGGAATGGGCGGGCGCCACCGCCGAGGCCGACCGCGTCGACCGCTATCTGCAGCGTCTGCTACGCGAGGCGGATGCCGCGGAGCGCGCCCGCCTCGCCGCCGCCACCGTCGTGCTCGACCCGCCGCGCTCCGGCGCCGGCGCCGCCGTCGTCGATCAGCTGGTGGCCCTGGCACCCCGGCAAATCGTCTACGTGGCCTGCGACCCGGTGGCCCTGGCCCGCGACGTTGCGCTGTTCCAGAAGCAGGGATACCAGCTGCGCACACTCCGAGCCTTCGACCTGTTCCCCAATACCCATCACGTCGAGGCCGTCGCACTGCTCAGCAAATAGCTATCCTTAAGACGAGCCAACGAGAAGGACAGCGACATCGTGAGCCACGCACTACCTGATCCCACCCCAAGCACCCCCGAGCAGTCCGTTCGCGTCGGTATCGTCGACGACCACGAATCGGTGCGACTGGGACTGCAGGCCGCCTGCGAAAACTCCGGCTACGAGGTGCTGTTCGCCGCCGCGACCGCTCAGGCCCTTGTGGACGGCCTCGCCGGACGAGCGTGCGACGTGATCGTGCTCGACCTCTCGCTCGGCGACGGTTCGCTCGTGACCGACAATGTGCACCTCGTCGCGAGCACCGGCTCGGCCGTGCTCGTGCACAGCATCGCCGACCGGGTTGCCTCGGTGCGTGAGGCACTCGCCGCCGGCGCCGCTGGAGTCATCCCCAAGTCCTCGCCGACCACCACAGTCATGGCCGCCGTGGCATCCGTTGCCCGGGGCGACGTGCTCAACAACCTCGAGTGGGCCACCGCGATCGACGCCGACCGCGACTTCGCCAGGGCTCAGCTCGGTCGCCGTGAACGCGACGTTCTGCACTTGTACGCCTCGGGCCTGCCACTGAAGATGGTTGCCCTGCAGCTAGGCATCGCGCACTCCACGGCGCGAGAATACCTGGACCGAATCCGGGTGAAGTACGTCGAGGTCGGCCGCCCAGCGCCGACCAAGGTCGACCTGCTGCGCCGCGCCGTCGAAGACGGAATCCTGCCAGGACTCGACGCCTCCGACGGTGACCGCGGTGTCTAAACGGGCCGCCCGCCCGGGCGCCCTGGTGTCAACCGATACGGCCGCGTTCGGCGCGGTCAATCCGGCCGACTTCCAGGACGACCTGTTCGGACGGCCCCGGCACCCGCGCAATCCGATCAGTCACGCCCAGATCGAGATCGTCCTGTCCCGTTCGGTGGCCGGTGTCGCGGTGGTCTTCGCTCTCCAGACGCTGCCGTTTATGCTCGGACAGCTGGAAAGTCGCAAACCCGGTTCCGCCGTGCCCATCGGGATCGCCCTGGGCCTGTCAATTCTGGTGTTCGTGGTCGCAACGCTGGTTCGGCGCGGCATTCGCACTACGGCCGGCATTATCGCGGCCGTCTACCTCATCGCCCTCATCGTCTGGCCGCTCGTTATGCGCGACCCCACGGTCGTTCTCGACAGCAAACCGTGGCTCTGGTACTTGTGCACCGTCGCGACCTCGTGCGCGGCGATCGCGTTTCCGTTGCTCTGGGCCATCATTTACACGGTCGTCACGCCCGTCGTCTTTGGACTCGTGCGGGTGTTGCCCTCCGGCGGTGAGGCCGAAAACCTGCTCGCCGCCCTCGATACCTGCTACGCCATGCTGCTCGGCGGTGTCGTGCTCATCATCATCTACGTGCTCCGCGACGCGACCGACAAGGTCGACACCGCCCAGTCCAATGCCCTGGCAAAATACGCCGTGGCGGTGCGCCACCACGCGACCGAGATGGAACGCGTCGAGGTCGACTCGATCGTGCACGACAGCGTTCTCGCGACTCTGCTCTCGGCCGCCGGTGTGCGCAATTCCAAGGGAGCCGTGCTGGCCGCGGCGATGGCTCGCAGCGCCATCATCCGCTTGCAGGAGGCCAATGGCGAACGAACCCTCGACGATGCGACGACCGACGTAAGCCGTCTGGTCGACCGCCTTCGTGGCGCCGCCTTGAACACCGGCGCTTTCACCATCACCGAGCGGGGGGTCGACGGCCTGAGCATTCCGGAGTTCGTCGCCGAGGCCCTGTACGCGGCGAGCGTGCAAGCCATGGTCAACAGCGTGCAGCACGCCGGCCCAGCGCAAATGCGTAGCCTGACGATTTGCGGCAACGGTCAAAGCGGATGCCGCATCGAGATCAGCGACACCGGCTGCGGCTTTGATCCGACCAGCGTGGCCAGTGCCCGGCTCGGCGTGCGGGTCTCTATTCGCGACCGGATCGCCAGCGTGGGTGGCGTCGCCGTGGTGAACTCAAGCCCCGGCCGGGGCACGACCGTGGTCATCAGCTGGCCGCGGGTTGAGGTCTCCGCCGACAGCGAAACGGATGGGGGCAGCGACGCGGGGCTTCGAGTGGCGCCCGCATCGGTCGAGTATGCCGTCACCAGTCTCGACACCGACCGGGCGGGTGATCGCTGATGACCAGCGTTGTCAGGGTGTCGCGCACGCTCACCCTCGTCGTAGCGGCTCTGTTCTCGGGCTATCACGTGATTCTCGGGCTGTATTCGATCAAAGAGCCGGCGTCGTCGGTGCCGATCCTGGTCGCCATGGGCCTGTATGTGGGGGCGACAATGGCGAGCCTCTGGCCGAGCAGCCCGATGCGCATGTCGTTGCCGCTGGCGCTGTTCAACGTCGCGGTCAGCGTGGCACTCCCACTGATCGTGGGCAGCCAGCTTGATGGCTCTTCGGGTAATCTCGGCTACGCCACCTGGTACGTCGCCGCCATCGGCACGCTGATGACCATCACTGCCACCCGCAAGCGTCCCCAACTAGCCCTGCTGGGTGTGGCCTTGCTCGTCATCCACAGTGTGATCTGGGCCGGAGTCGGCGAACTCGGGGGACTGGGCGTCATCGGAAGCGTGGTCTGGGTGGTCGCAGCCGCGGTGCTCTCCCGTGCCCTGGTCAAGGCCAGCCGGGACGCCCGCCAGTATGCCCGAGCCGAGCGCGAGGCGAGCGGATGGCACGCAGCCCAGGAGGCTCACCTCTACGAGCGCCAGGTGCGTCTCACTCAGACCATGCGCCTTGCTATGCCGATGCTGCGACGCATCAGCGAGAGCAACGGTGAGCTGACCGCAGAGGAACAGCAGGAATGCCGGTTTCTCGAAGCGGCCATTCGCGATGAGATCCGCGGCCGCCGCCTGCTCAACCACGCGGTGCGGGAACAGGTCATGGCTGCCCGGCGTCGCGGAGCCAGCGTTACGCTCCTCGACGAGGGCGGTATCGACGATCTGGGCGGTGTTGCCCTCGACGACGTGCTGGGCACCATCGCCCTCGCCCTCGAGCAGACGAGCGCCGACAAGATCATTGTGCGTACCGCGGCCGACAACGCGACCGTCGCGGTGACCGTGGTGGGGCTGTCGAGCCCTGACCCGGCGGTGAGTGCCCTCGGGCTGGACTCTGCGGGTGACGATGAGGTCAACCTGTGGCTGGAAATCCCCCGTCAGATCACGCCCTAATCAACCAGCTCCCTGTTCGGGACCCTGGGTACGCGAAAGGGGACCAGCCGAAGCTGGTCCCCAACCGTTTATTCGAGAAAGGACGACAACCCGAATGCCATCCGTTCTCGCCCCCAACACATTCGCTCGCTTACCCTAGTCAGCGAATGATTGGTGGTGAAACTCCAGGAGTTGCACCGAGCAATCCCCAGTCTGCACTAATCTCCAAAGTCTCGCTGTCGGCATTTAGGAGGACAGACGCGAGGTCGATTCTACCCCCGTCTGGGCCCACCTTGTGAACCGATGCCCAATTTCTAAACTGGGCCCGTGGACGGGGCCCCGTCCACGAAGAAGGTGGGGCGCCGGAGGGGGTCAGCCGGCGAAGCCGCGCCAGCGACCGGCGCCGGGGTGCACCGGCTGGCGGATGGCGCGCTGGCCCTGCTGCCAGGCGCTCCGGTGCTGTACGGGAGCCGCCCGACGCTCGTCGGATTCCTCCCGCAACAGCCCACGGATGATGGCGCTCACCGCCGACACCTCGACGTCGCTGACGTGTCCGGTGACGAAAATGAGCTCCGAGGGATCGAACTCTGAGGGCTTGGGCATTAGAGGGGGATGTTTCCGTGCTTCTTCGCGGGCAGGGTGGCCCGCTTGGTACGCAGGGCGCGCAGGGCCTTGACGACCGACACGCGGGTGGCGGCGGGCTCGATGATGCCGTCGAGCTCCCCGCGCTCCGCGGCCAGAAAAGGGCTCGCCACATTGTAGGTGTACTCGTTGGCCAGGCGGGTGCGCACAGCGGCGACGTCTTCGCCGGCCTGCTCGGCCGCCTTGATCTCAGCGCGGTAGAGAATGTTCACGGCGCCTTGGCCGCCCATGACGGCGATCTCCGCGGTCGGCCAAGCCAGGTTGGTGTCGGCACCGAGCTGCTTGGACCCCATCACGATGTACGCGCCGCCGTAGGCCTTGCGCAGAATGACGGTGACCAGCGGCACGGTGGCTTCGGCGTAGGCGTAGAGCAGCTTCGCCCCGCGACGGATGATGCCGGTCCATTCCTGGTCGGTGCCCGGTAGAAAGCCGGGCACGTCGACCAGGGTGAGGATGGGAATGGAGAACGCATCGCAGAACCGCACGAACCGTGAGGCCTTCTCACCGGCCTCGATGTTCAGCGTGCCCGCCATGGCGTTGGGTTGGTTGGCGACGATCCCGATCGACCGGCCCTCGACCCTGGCGAAGCCCACGACGATGTTCGGGGCGTACAACGGCTGCGTCTCGAGAAACTCGCCGCGGTCCACGATGTGCTCGATGACCGTTTTCACGTCGTAGGGCTGGTTGGGGGAGTCGGGGATGATCGTGTTGAGCCGACGGTCAGCATCCGTTGTCTCAAGCTCCACCTCGCTGTCGAACACGGGCAGCTCGGCCAGGTTGTTGTCGGGCAGGTAGCTCAGCAGTGCGCGGGCAAAGTCGAGCGCGTCGGGCTCATCGCTCGCGAGGTAGTGCGATACCCCGGAGACCTTGTTGTGGGTGAGGGCGCCGCCGAGCTCCTCCATGCCGACGTCTTCACCGGTGACGGTTTTGATCACGTCGGGGCCGGTGACGAACATCTGGCTGGTCTTGTCGACCATGATCACGAAGTCGGTCAGCGCCGGAGAGTAGACCGCTCCGCCGGCGGCCGGGCCGCAGATGATCGAGATCTGCGGGATGACGCCCGAGGCTGCCGTGTTGCGGCGAAAGATTTCGCCGTACTTGCCGAGGGCCACAACGCCCTCCTGAATGCGCGCTCCGCCGGAGTCGAGAATGCCGATGATCGGCACCCCGGTCTTCAGGGCAAGGTCCATCACCTTGATGATCTTCTCGCCGGCGACCTCACCGAGCGAACCGCCGAAGATCGTGAAGTCCTGGGAGTACACGGCCACCTGGCGGCCGTGAATCGTGCCGGTGCCGGTGACGACGGCGTCGCCATACGGACGCTTCTTTTCCATGCCGAAGGCCACGGTGCGGTGCCGCACGAACTCGTCGAGCTCCACGAAAGAACCCTGGTCGAGCAGTAGGTCGACGCGCTCGCGGGCGGTCATCTTGCCCTTGGCGTGCTGCTTCTCGATGGCGGTGGCCCCGCTGGCGGTCACAGCCTCGTGATAGCGCAGCTTGAGGTCGGCGAGTTTTCCCGCCGTCGTATACAGGTCGGGTGCCGCGGCGGGCGTCTTATCAGTCACCATTTCACTCTACCGGCACCCCCCGACCGCTCCTCGTTGACGATGTTCTACAACTTTGCCCCGCAACACTGGTTCTTTCCCCCTCCGTCGGGTCCCTTGGACTGCAGAAACCGGACTTCCCCGTGCATAACTCCTGCAATTTCTTCAAAAACTACCCGAAATAGGTGTTTTGAGGCCAGATTCGAGAGAATTGCAGGAGTTATGCACACGAGAGGGTAGGCACGATGGATTTTTCGCTCAGCCGCAACGAGGTGAGCCGGTTCGAGTACCGTGCAGAGGCCTCCTCCACCAACGATGTGCTCAAAGATCTCGCCAGTGCTATTGGTTTATCTGAGGCGGATGCCGCAGCCTGGCCCGACCTCTCGGTGGTCGTCACCGACAACCAGACTCAGGGGCGTGGCCGGCTCGGTCGTGTCTGGTTGGCCCCGACCGGCAAAGCCCTGGCCATCTCCGTACTCATTCGCCCGGAGTTACCGCCGCACAGCCTCGGCTGGTTCCCCCTCCTGGCCGGCGCCGCCATGACCCGGGCCGTGCGCACCATCGTTGAGGCCTGCACGCCGCTGGTGCACGACGTAAATCTTAAAGAGGCCGAGGATCCCCGCCACGACACGACCCTGAAGTGGCCCAACGACGTGCTCATCGACGGCTACAAGGTGTGCGGCATCCTGTGCGAACTCCTGCCCGACGGCAAGGGCATCGTCATCGGCGCCGGCCTCAACCTCTCGCTCGATGAACACAACCTGCCCACCCTCACCTCGACCTCTCTCCTGCTAGTCACCCGCACCGCGCCCGACCCGGACGCAGTACTCGCCGCCTATCTGCACGAGCTCGTCACCCTGTATCGGGCCTTCGTCGAAGCCGACGGTGACGCACAGAAGAGCGGTCTCCACGCGGAAGTGTCGAGACTCTGCGGCACCCTCGGCAGCGTCGTGCGGGTGGAACTGCCCGGCGGAGTCGACCTGGTCGGCACCGCCACCGGCATCGACGCCGAGGGACGGCTCAGAGTCGTCAACCAGGCCGATGGCGAAGAACGGTCTGTCGCCGCCGGCGATGTCACCCACCTGAGGTATTAATAGAAGTAATGAAACCGAAGAAGACAGAGACCAACGAGACCGAACCCTCCGGTTACGCCCGGGAGAGTCGGCCGGAGGAGGTCGTCGCCCGCTTGCGCCCGCACGCCCGGGTGCTGCTCTGGCCTACACTGCTGCTCTTCGCCGTGGCCGGCGCCACCGGTTACTTCGCCGGCAACCTGCCCGAACCCTGGCAGAACGCGGCCCTGCTGCCGGGCGCCATCGTGCTGGCCGTGCTGGGCTGGCTGCTGCCGCTCGCCGCCTGGCTGACCAAGCGCTACACGATTACCTCCCGGCGCATCATCTTTCGCCACGGATTCTTCGTGCGCACCCGGCAAGAACTGCTGCACAGCCGCGGCTACGACGTGAGTGTGCGGCAGAACTGGCTGCAGGCCGGGTTCCACTCGGGCACGGTGCTGATCAATTCGGGGCTGGAGCATCCGCTCATCTTGAAAGACATCCCCAACGTCGACCTGGTGCAGAGCGTGCTGCACGACCTGATGGAGCAGTCGGTGACCGTCATGGGTTCCCGCCGGCAAGAGCAGTCGGCGCACGCCGACGAGTCAGCGTTCTGGGGCCGCCGCTAGCGCAATCGCGCCACTGCGAGTGTCCGCATGGGTAACGGATGCCGACGCGCCGCTGCGACTCGGCGCAAACACCCAGTAGCGGTACAGCGTGAAGCGAAACACCGAGCCCAGAAAAAGACCCACCACATTGCCGGCGATATTGTCGGCGAGAACGCTGGTGTAGCCGAGCACATAGTGGCTGAACCACAGGCATCCGATGCCGATGCCCATACCGACCAGGCTCACCGCGAGAAACTCCAGACCCTCGCGTACCGTATGGTTTTGGCGATTCTTCCTGAAGGTCCAGTGCCGGTTACCGAGCCAGTTCACCAGAATAGCCAGCACGGTCGAGATGATCTTGGCGTAGATGGGGCCGCCGTGCACGTCGGTCGAGTCGAGCACTGTGGTGCGCAGCAGGTTGAAGACAGTGAAGTCCACCACGAAGCCGAGGGCGCCGACGGTGCCGAACTTCAGGCCCTGGCTCAGAAAATTGAGCAGGCGCTGCTTCAGTGTGATCGACATGCGTCCGTCCGCCGTTCGGTAAAGTGGCACTAGGAATGCAGTGAAGTCTCGCAGTCTACGGCGTGCGGAATTCTCCGGGCTGAGTACGAACGTGCGTTTAGCTGAACGCTTGCACAGAAAATGGTGAACAGATGGCTTTGACCGTCGGTGTGATTGGCGCGGGCCAGCTGGCCCGCATGATGATTCCCGCGGCTGTGAACCTCGGCATCGACCTCAAGGTACTTGCCGAAGCCGACGGTATGTCCGCCGACCTGGCCGCCGTCAGCGTCGGCGACTACCGCGACCTGCCCACGGTGCTGGCCTTCGCGAAGACCGTCGACGTGATCACCTTTGACCACGAGCACGTGCCGCAGGAGATTCTGCGCGAGCTCGTCAGCGCCGGCGTCAAAGTACATCCCGGCCCCGACGCGCTGCTGTACGCGCAAGACAAACTGCTCATGCGCGAGAAGCTGGCCGAGCTGGGCTTGCCCGTACCCGATTGGGCGCGCATAACGGATACCGCCGGCCTCGCCGAATTTCTGCAGGCGCACGGCGGCCGCGCCGTTGTGAAGACCGCCCGCGGCGGCTACGACGGCAAGGGCGTGCGCGTCGTCAGCCACGAACACGACGTTGACGACTGGTTTCTGGCGCTCGCCGAAGACGGCAACGGCGGCGCCCTGCTGGTCGAAGAGCTCGTGCACTTCAGCCGGGAACTCGCCCAGGTTGTCGCGCGCCGCCCGAGCGGGGAGATCGCGGTCTGGCCGGTGGTGGAGACCGTGCAGAAAGACGGTGTCTGCGCCGAGGTGATCGCGCCGGCCCCGCAGTCTGCAGGCCGCCTCGCCGACGTCGCCACCGACATCGCGGTGGCCGTGGCCAAGGGAATCGGCGTCACCGGGGTGCTCGCCGTCGAACTGTTTCAGACCACGGATGAGCGCCTCCTCATTAACGAGCTCGCCATGCGTCCGCACAACAGCGGCCACTGGTCGATTGATGGCAGCACGACGAGCCAGTTCGAGCAGCACCTGCGGGCCGTGCTCGACCTGCCGCTCGGGGCGACGGGCGCCCGTGACCCGTGGACGGTCATGGTCAACATCTTCGGCGGGCCCTCGGAAGGCTCGCTCGGCGACCGGTATCAGAGCGCCCTCGCGGAGCATCCGCTGGTGAAAGTGCACAACTACGGGAAGGCGTCACGGCCCGGCCGAAAGGTCGGCCACGTCACCGCGGGCGGCGACGATCTCGACGAAGTTGCCTACCAGGCGCGTGCCACTGCACAAATCTTTCAGTCTTGAGCAATAGGATCATCTGCGTGCCAGACAACATCGAGCCCTCCGCTGTGCCCATAAACGCTGTGCCCATTAACAGTGTGCCCGTGAACTCCAGCGCGCCGCTCGTCGGCCTGGTCATGGGCAGCGACTCCGACTTCACCGTCATGAGTGCCGCCGCGCAGACCCTCAAAGACTTCGGGGTGGCGCACGAGGTGCAGGTCGTCTCTGCGCACCGCACCCCCGAGAAGATGCTCGACTATGGTCGCAACGCGCAGGCCCGTGGCCTCAAGGTGATTATCGCCGGAGCCGGAGGAGCAGCGCACCTGCCCGGTATGCTCGCCGCCATGACCACGCTGCCCGTGGTCGGGGTTCCTGTTCCGCTCGGCCTGCTCGACGGCCTCGACTCGCTGCTGTCGATCGTGCAGATGCCGGCCGGCGTGCCGGTCGCGACCGTGTCGATCGGCGGGGCCAAGAACGCCGCGCTCATCGCGATCAAGATTCTCGCCACGAGCGATGACGCGCTGCGCGTGAAGCTCGAAGACTATTCCGTCGCACTCGCCGACCTGGTCGAGCAGAAGAACCGGGACCTCCAAGAGCGATTATGAGCAGTGTGACTGACCCGATCCGGCACCCGAATTCCGGCTCCACGCGCATCATGACGACGCGTGCGTGGTGGTTGGTCGTACTCAATTTCGTGCTCCCCGGTTCGGCGCAGGTACTCGCCGGCAATCGACGACTCGGCCGGTTCGGCCTTGGCGCCACGCTCATCCTGGTGGCCTCGGCAATCGTCGCCGGGGCTGTCTACCTGTTCTGGCCCGAGGCCGTGCTCACGGTGTTCACGAGCACGATCGGCCTCTGGGCCGCCGCCGCAGTGCTCGCGTTCTACGCGCTCACCTGGCTCGTGCTCACCGTCAACACCCTCAGCCTGATCAACCTGCTGAAAGCCGCGCCCGGCGCCCGCCCGCTGATCGCCGCTTTCTCCGCAGCCCTCATGGTCGTCGTTTGCGGCACGGCTGGCTATGGCGCCTTCGTCGCGACCTCGGCGAGCGGATTCCTCTCCTCCGTCTTCGTCGCCGGTCCGAGTGAACCGCCAGTCAATGGCCGCTACAACATCCTGCTGCTCGGCGGGGATGCCGGCGCTGACCGGGACGGCCTGCGCCCCGACAGCCTCTCCGTGGTCAGCATCGACGCCACGACCGGCCAGGCCACGACCATCAGCCTGCCGCGCAACCTCGAGGACGTGCCGTTCTCGGCCGGTTCCTCGCTCGGCGCGCTGTACCCCGAGGGATACGGATCGATCGACGGATGCGACGTGTCGGCGTGCATGCTTAACTCCATTTTCACCGAAGCCGAGCTCAAACGCCCCGAGTACTACCCGAATGCCGTGGCCGAGGGCAGTTCCCCGGGCATTCAGGCCACCCTCGAGGCCGCGCAGGGCATCACCGGACTCACCATTCAGTACTACGTGCTGATCGACATGCAGGGGTTCTCCGACCTCATCGACGCCCTCGGCGGCGTCGACATCGACGTGCAGAACCGCGTTCCCGTGCACACCGACGAGAGCTTCAGCGAGGTTCTGTTCTGGTTCGAGCCGGGCATGCAGCACATGGACGGCTACCACGCCCTCTGGTTTGCCCGCTCGAGGCACGGCACGAGCGACTACGACCGCATGCAGCGCCAGACCCAGATGCAGGAGGCCCTGCTCGCGCAGGCCAGCCCGGCGAACGTGCTCACCAAGTTTCAGGGCGTCGCCTCCGCCAGCAGTCGCGTCGTGAAGACCGACGTGCCGCAGGGCATGCTCGGCTACTTCGTGAACCTGGCAGCGAAGACCAAGGAACTGCCGGTCGTGTCGGTGCCCCTGATCCCCGAAAACGGTATCGACCCCGAGAACCCCGACTACGCCGTCATCACCGCAATGATCGCTGCAGCCCTGGCACCCGCGCCCACCCCCACCCCGTAGCCCTGAGGCTGCTCCTGCACGCCGTTGTGCGTGCGGAGCCTGCATGCGCGTCCAAACGTTGCGCGCGCGTGGCACGCTGCTAGCACTAGCACCAGCATCCGCTATCCGCTCCTGCAGCTTTCGCTCGCGCGACCGCCCCTACCAATGAGCGCATTGCGAAAGCTGATGCCAACGCGCGCTAAATGACGATCACTTCGGGGCCACCAAGGTCTGACAAGACCTGGAAATCGACGTCCTGGGTGTAGACGGTGAGCGAATGCACGAGTGCCGTGGAGGCAATCCACAGGTCGTTGACGTTAAGCCGACGTTCGCTCTCGCGAAGTTTTTGCCGCAATCGAGCCCAATGCGCGGCCACTGCCTCATCGATATTGAGCACCGTCGCGATTGACACTGTGTCAAGGGTCTGCAGTCGGGCTCCCCGTGTGTCGGCGTCCCGCGCTGCATGTACTCCGGCGTACAGCTCACCGAGCGTCACGGCGCTGACAAACTGCTCTTCTGGCAATCTGTCGAACTGTATTGCACGATTTGTCTCTAGCACCACGAACACGCTGGTGTCAATCAGGCCCCGTGAGGGGTTCACTGGATGGGACCCAGATCGTCCGTTGTCTCGTCGGGTTCCTCGTCGTCGGAGTATTCCGCGATCGGATCGCCGGGACGTCGCACCAGGCGTCGCATATCGGCTTTCGTGAGAAACGCCTGCTTGCCTGAACGGATCGGCACCAGCGTCGCGATTGGAACGCCGTTGCTGGTAATTGTTACTTCTTCACCCTGTCGCGCGCGCTCGATCACATCGGCGGTGTGATTGCGCAATTCTCGAACCGGAACCAAGCTCATGCGCTGAGTGTAGCCGGGAGTCGCACGCTGTAGCAAGCATCGCTCCCGCACGAAAGCGGATGCCTACGAGTGCGTCAACTGGTTCACTCGCTGCGTCGAGAGCCTGAGTAGAGGACGTGGATGCTGTCGGCCCTTTCACTCACCACTGCGCCGAAACGAAAACTTCTTGTGCCCGAAGAAGCTCAGCAGCGTCGTGACCACGAGAATCACCAGTTGGGCGAGCAGCGGCGGCACCCCGGCGACCTCAACCAGCAGCGGCAACGCCGCCGCATTGATGCCGATCGCCACCAGATACACGCTCACGAACCGGACAAAGTCCCGCAGCACGTGGCCACGCACCACAAACACGAATCGTCGGTACAGCACGAAGGCCAGGGAAATGCCAACCACGTACGAGAGAGCGAGGCTCAGCAGATAGCCGAGGTAGACATCCGCGAAGACCCAGAGTGTGAATGCCGAGAAGACCAAGTACCCGACGAGCGTGTTTGTCGCGCCGACCGCGAGAAACCGCACACGCTGGTCCTGTAGAAAGCTCGCCATGGCCTACAGATCCGCGTGCAGCTGCCAGACGCGCTCGGCCGAGTCCCGCCAGCTGAACGCCCGCGAGCGGTCCTGACCGAAGACGCTCATGCGACCCCGCAGCACGCTGTCGCCGAGCACCCGGTTCACCGCGTCGACGAGCCGCGAGGGATATTCCTTCGCGTTCGATCGCTCCACTGCGACGCCGGCGTCTCCGGCCGCTTCGAGCAGTGCCGGGGCGTCGGAGTGCACGACCGGGGTGCCGAGATGGAACGCCTCAATGATCGGCAGGGCGAAGCCTTCTTCCAGGCTCGGATACACAAACACGCTGGCCCGGGCAATAACAACGGCCAGGTCGGAGTCGCTCAGCCCGGAGAGAGCGCGAACGCGCCCCGGCTCGAGCCCGGCTTCATCGGCGACCGAGGCCAGGTCGAGCTCGCCCCAGGTGTCCGGGCCGAGCACGATCAGCGGCAGGTCCGGCGCGCCCAGCAGACCGAGCGCCGTGATCAGCGCAGTGACCGCCTTGCGCGGGTCGAGCGACCCCGAGGTCAGAATATACTGCGACGGCAGGCCCAGCGCCTGTAGGCGCTCTTCCACGAGGGGAAGGGTCGGCAGCACGAGCCCCCGACCCACGGCGCCGCCGATCACGCGCACCCGGTCGCCGAGGTCCATGATCTCGGTCAGCTGGTTCGCCACGGCGTGGCTCGGCACGACAATGGCGTCGGCGTGCTTGCGGGCGCGCTTGAGCATGCTCTTGGTCCAGGCCACGGTTGTCGGCGTCAACGATGACGGATGCGTCCAGGCCAGCACGTCGTGCAGGGTCACCGCAATCTGGGTGCCGTCTACGGCCCGATCGTGGCGGCGCAGCGGGGCCAGTAATCCCGGCGCATGAATCAGGCCAGTGCCCGACGACGCGGTCACGCCAAGCGCCCAGGCCGTGGCCAGCTCGCGGCGGGCCAGCGTCGTCTTGAACAGGTTCGCCAGACCGGGCAGCGCGGCCTCAATGAGTTCATACTGTGCGGGCGGTGAGGACGAGACGATGCCCTCCACCGCGCATTCGGCCGGAGCGGTCGCAATTAGCGCACGCGTGAGTTCCTCGGTGTAACGCCCGACGCCACCCGGAACCGGGGCGACCATCTGGTCGACGACTACCCGCAGAGTGATCATGCTGTCTCGAAGACTCCCGCGGCGAAAGCTTCGGCCTGGGCCGACTGCCAGCTGCGCATCGGCTCAAGCCCGGCGGCCGCCCAGTTGGCGTGGCCGAGCACGGAGTACGCGGGCCTGGGCGCCGGCAGTACAAACGCCGAGCTGTCGGTCGGCAGCACGCGTTCCGGGTCAAGTCCGGCCAAAGCGAACACGTCGCGGGCCTGGTCGAACTTCGACGCCACCCCGGAGTTCGTGCCGTGGTAGATGCCGGCGGGCGCGTCGGAGTCGAGCAGCAACACGATCTGCGCGGCGAGGTCGACCGTCCAGGTGGGCTGTCCGACCTGGTCGTTGACGACGTTCAACGTGTCGCGCGTGCCAGCGGCCTTGAGCATGGTCTTGGCGAAGTTCGGGCCGTTCTTGCCGTACAGCCAGGCCGTGCGCACGATGTAGCTGCGGGCGCCGTTCTCGGCGAGCACGAAGTCTTCACCGGCGGCCTTGGTGCGACCATAGGCTGAGATCGGGCTGTGCGGCGTGTTCTCAGCGTAGGGCGTGGTCGCACTGCCGTCGAAGACGTAGTCCGTCGAGAGCTGCACGAGCTTCGCCCGCAAAGCGGATGCTGCCAGCGCGAGATTGCGCGGCCCCACCGCGTTCACGGCGTAGGCCGCGTCTTCGTTTGTTTCGGCGTCGTCGACCTTGGTGTACGCGGCGCAATTGATAATGACGTCGTGCCCGGCGACTGCGGCCGTGACCGCGTTGAGGTCGGTCACATCGAGGTCGCTCCGGCCGAGCGCCGTCACCTCGCGACCGGCCAACGCCGTCTGCAGGTCGCGCCCCAGCATGCCGGTGGCCCCGGTGATCAGATAACGGGTCATGCTAGTTCAGCGCCGCCCGAGCCTTGAGCGGTTCCCACCACTGGCGGTTGTCGCGGTACCACTGCACCACGTCGGCCAGGCCCTCTTCGAACGGAACCTCGGGCGCGTAGCCCAGTTCGGCCTGAATCTTGCTGATGTCGACCGAGTAGCGCAGGTCGTGTCCGAGACGGTCGGCGACGCGGTCGACGTACGACCAGTCCTTGCCGGTCGAGTCGAGCAGCAGCTGGGTGAGCTCCTTGTTGGTGAGTTCGGTGCCGCCGCCGATGTTGTAGATTTCGCCGGCGCGACCGCCGACGAGCACCATGGCGATGGCGCGAGTGTGGTCATCCACGTGCAGCCAGTCACGAATGTTGTTGCCCTCGCCGTAAAGCGGAACGTGCAGGTCGTCGATCAGGTTGCTGACGAACAGCGGAATGACCTTTTCGGGGAAGTGGTACGGGCCGTAGTTGTTCGAGCAGCGCGTGATCGAAACGTTCAGGCCGTGCGTGCGGTGGTAGCTGCGGGCGAGCAGGTCACTGCCCGCCTTCGACGCTGAGTAGGGGGAGTTGGGCTCCAGCGCCCGCTCCTCGTTCCAGGAGCCTTCGGCAATGGAGCCGTAGACCTCGTCGGTGGAGACGTGCACGAACCGGGCCAGCTTGTGGCGGAGAGCCGCGTCGAGCAGCTGCTGGGTGCCCAGCACGTTGGTCTCGACGAAGATGGTCGAGTCCATCACGGAGCGGTCCACGTGGCTTTCGGCGGCGAAGTGCACGACCGCATCGAGCCCGGGAAAGAGTGTGTCGAGCAGCTTGCCGTCGCGAATGTCGCCGTGCACGAAGGAGTAACGGGGCGAGTCGGCGATCGGGGCGAGATTTTCGAGGTTGCCCGAGTAAGTCAGTGCGTCGAGCACGACAACTTCGGCGCCTTCGAGGCCCGGGTACTTGTCTTCAATCGTGCGTCGAACAAAGTTGGAGCCGATAAAACCGGCGCCGCCGGTGACGAGGATCTTCATATAGGAGTAACCGTTCCGTTCGCTTCAATGGCCTCCGCGATTCTACCGGACCCCGATTGGTAGACTGCCGACCGTGCAGATTCGCGAACTCTCTATCCCCGATTCATTTGAAATCACCCCGAAGCAGTTTGGTGACGACCGGGGAGTGTTCCTCGAGTGGTATCGATTCGACAAGCTCGAAGAGAAGGTCGGGCACAGACTCGACCTCGCCCAAGCGAACACTTCCGTGTCCAAGCGCGGTTCGGTGCGCGGCATTCACTTCGCGGATGTGCCGCCGAGCCAGGCAAAGTACGTCACTGCGGTGCACGGTGCCGTTCTGGACTACATCATCGATATTCGGGTCGGGTCGCCCACGTACGGGCAGTGGGACAGCGTCTTGCTTGACGACGCCGATCGTCGCGCGGTCTATATTGCTGAAGGACTCGGGCACTGCTTCGTGGCATTGACCGACAACGCCACCGTGAGCTATCTCGTGAACAGCACCTTCAGCCCGGGCCGCGAACACGGCATCAGCCCGCTCGACGAAGAGGTCGGCCTGGTCTTTCCGCCTGAAGCCGGGGAACTGCTGCTGTCTCCCAAAGACACGGATGCCCCCACTCTCGCAGCAGCCGCTGCCGCCGGCCTGCTCCCCACCTGGGACGCCGCCCGTGCCTACTACGCCACCTTGAACGACAGGAACTAACGCTCATGCGCGGAATCATCCTCGCCGGCGGCTCAGGCACGCGCCTGTGGCCGATCACCAAAGGCATCTCCAAGCAGCTCATGCCCATTTGGGACAAGCCGATGATCTACTACCCCCTGTCGACGCTCATGATGGCGGACATCAAAGAGATCCTGATCATCACCACCCCGGAGTACAACCAGCAGTTTCGGGCGCTCCTCGGGGACGGATCTGATTTAGGCATCCGCATCGAATATGCCGTGCAGCCTTCGCCGGACGGCCTCGCCCAGGCATTCATCATCGGCGAAGAGTTCATCGGCGATCACAGTGTTGCGCTGGTCCTCGGCGACAATATCTTCCACGGCGCAGGCCTGGGGGCGTCCTTGCGTGGAAATGCTGAGATCGAGGGCGCGCGTATTTTCGCGTACCACGTCAGTAACCCCACGGCCTATGGTGTCGTCGAGTTCGATGAGTCGGGCACCGTGGTGTCGATTGAAGAGAAGCCGACGAAGCCTAAAAGTAACTACGCCGTTCCTGGTCTCTACTTCTACGATAATTCCGTTGTCGCAATCGCCAAGACGATCGAACCGAGCGCCCGCGGAGAGCTGGAAATCAGCACCATCAATGAGCACTACCTCAAACAGGGCAAATTGCAGGTGCAGGTGCTCGACCGGGGCACCGCCTGGCTCGATACCGGAACTTTCGAGTCCATGATGCAGGCATCAGAGTATGTGCGCGTCATCGAAGACCGCCAGGGGTTCAAGATCGGCTGCATCGAGGAGATTGCCTGGCGGGCCGGTTGGATCGGCGACGCCCAACTGGCCGCGCTTGCCGCCCCCTTGGTTAAAAGCGGGTATGGAAAATACCTCCATTCCATCGCCCAGGTGAATTAGGATACCCGGCGACGCCCGCCTGGCCGTTGGGAAGCCAGCTTCTTGAACCTTCGCTGTACCCCCCAGATTGTGACCCGCCCCATGGCCTCCAGAACGATGCTGCGGCTCATCTTTGACTCGCCGATCTCCCGTTCTCGAAATTCAATGGGGATTTCAACAATCGGGCCGGCCGCATCGAAGACCCGCAAAGTCAGATCGATCTGAAAGCAGTAGCCCTTCGAATCAACGCTCTGCAGATCCATCGACCGCAGGGCCGTGGCGGAATAGATTCGATACCCGGCGGTGGCGTCGCTGACCGGGAGCCCGAGCATCAGCCGGGCGTAGGTGTTGCCGCCTCGACTCAGAAATTCACGGCTCTTCGGCCAGTTGACCACGCTCCCGCCGGGCACCCATCGAGAACCGATGGCAACCCAGGGGCGTATTCCCGGACGGTCGAACGCCGCGATGAGTTCGGGCAGGGCATCGGCCGGGTGTGAGCCGTCAGCGTCGAATTCACCGATCAGTTCGTAGCCATGATTGAGTGCCCAATCGAATCCCGCCAGGTAGGCCCCCCCCAAACCGGCTTTCTCCGCACGATGAAGCACAAAAATCCGGGTGTCTACTTCCACGAGGCGGTCAGCGATTTCACCCGTTCCGTCGGGACTCTGGTCATCGACAATGAGGATGTGCGCGTCAGGAACGGCGGCGTGCACCCGGTGCACTGTCGCTGCCACGTTCCCGGCCTCGTTGTACGTCGGGATGATGATCAGCGTTGCGGGGGTGAGTTCTGGCACGGGTTCTTTCGGTTACTTCTTGAGACTGGAGAATTGCGTGGGTCCATGAGTAGACGCTTCGGCGTCCCTTCACCTGATCCTCGTCAAACACTACCGAAGTGGCTGGAGTGAGATTCGGTCATCGCCCCTCGTCGGGCCCGGGAAGCGTGAATCTACGTCTATGAATCACCGGCCGGGGTTCGACGGCCCAGAAATTCGGGAGAAAAATGCTAGCTTGGGGAACATCCCGTCGTTACATGCGAGCGAAACGAAACTCCGAGGAGTTCACCAGCGTCGGCACTATTGAGAGGCGCAGGGCGGCCTGTGAAGTATGACAATGATTAATGATGGGTCGATCTCTGAGGCGGCCACCGCCGACACACAACCCGGGCAGGTGACCGGGACAACGTGGACGCTGGCGTCCGGTCTCGGCCTGTCAACCGGTGTGATCAGCTTCAGCGGATCGTGGGTCCCGTCAGTCTGGACCGATGAGCAGGCGACCCTGTCCGGTGCCACCCGTCCGATTCCTGAGATGTTCACGCTGGTCACGCACACCCTGGACGCCGTGCACGGCCTGTACTACTTCCTGATGCACTACTGGTTCGCCCTCGTTGGGGTTCATGACTGGAGTTTTCGTCTGCCCAGCGCGATAGCAGTGGCCCTGGCCGTGTTTGGTATCGTTGTTCTGGGGACGATGCTGGTCAGCCGCAGGGTAGGAATTCTGGCAGGGATTCTGTTGGCGCTCATTCCGCAAACCCAGTGGGTGGCAACCGAAGCCAGATCGTATGGACTGACGGTCATGCTGGCTGTTTGGCTCACGATCGTGCTCGTGCTCGCCGTCAGATCATCGAGCTGGTGGTGGATCGCCTACGCGATCCTCGGCATCATCTCCGTCACGGTCTTCATCTATATCGCGCTCCTGATCGTCGCTCATGCGATCACGGTCCTGGCGCTGCGGGGCTGGCGCCGGTCGTGGTGGTTGTTCGGGCTGAGTTCTCTGGGCATCCTGGTGTGCACGATCCCGGTATTTCGGTTGGCGGTGCTTCAACGTGGCCAGGTGAGTTGGATCAGCCCGATCAGCCGCCAGACGGTTTTCGATGTGCTGGCCGACCAATGGTTCGACAGCGACGTCTGGATCGCCGGAATCTTCTGGGCCCTGATCGGCGCCGCCGTCGTCGTCGTCATTGTGCGACGGCGCACTGATCCCGCTGCTGCGGGCCTCGCACTCATCGCACTGCCGTGGCTGGTCCTGCCGACCGCAGCGTTGGTGCTCGGCTCGCTGGTGGTCTCCCCGCTCTACGTCGGTCGCTATGTGGCCTTCAGCCTTCCCGCTGTGGCGCTCCTTTCCGCTGTGGCCCTCGCCAGCATCCGCTCCAGGTTCGTGATCGCTGCCGGGTTGGTCGCCATCCTCGTCCTATCGACGCCGTTGTATCTGGCCCAGCGTGAGCCGTTTTCCAAGGGCACCGACTGGCGGAGCACGAGCATGGTTCTGGGCGCTCACGCTCAGCCCGGCGACGCCGTGTTCTTCTCGCGCGCCGAAACGGCCGTCTATCCCTACGCGCGGTCAATGCTGTTTGCATACCCCGACGCGGTCGGTGGTTTGAAAGACATCGCCCTCGCCACCTCGTACACGACCCGGGCCAACTTCTTTGACGAGCTCGTGCCGTTTGACACCGCTGCAGAGCGGCTCGGAGATTCAGATCGGGTCTGGATGGTCAACCCGTCGGGCTACCTGTGGGCAGGCTCAACCGACGAGACGATGCTGCGGGCCCTGGGATTCTCGGTGCTGGAAGAGTATCCGGGTGCCGCGACCAGCCTGGTCTTGCTCAGCCGTAGCTCGTAGCTCGTAGCTCGTAGCGCGCCGTGCAGCGAGCGACCGCTATCGGCGGGTTGCCCACCAGGAGCGCACGGACAGGCTGCCGCGCAATGCCCATCGCACCGGCGCGAGGTACCAGGACCGGTACTTCCGGGAGAGAAAGAGGTAGGCGCTCTCGTGATGCGCCGCGATCATACGGAGGGCGTCTGTGCTCGTGGAGTGGGCGCCGGTATGGGTCACCACGGAGGCCGGCACGTACAGATTCAGCCAACCGGCCCGGCCCAGGCGGTATCCGAGATCGACATCTTCGAAATACATGAAGAACGCCTGATCGAAACCGCCGATCTCGTCGAAGGCAGAGCGACGGATGAGTAGACACGCTCCCGAGAGCCAACCGACGGGGCGCACACCGGTTCCGGTTTCATTCTCGGCGCGGTATGAACGGGTCCAGGGGTTCGACGGCCAGATACGCGAGAACAGCGCGTGCCCGACGCCGGTTCGCAAAGATGGGATGCGACGGGCGGAGGGATACGTCGATCCGTCGGAGTTGAGGATCCGCGGCCCGACCGCCGCCGCGCCGGGATTGGCACGCAGCACGTCCTGCAGCGCACTGATGGCGCCGGGGTGCACGAGAACGTCCGGATTGGAGACCAGAACGAAGTCATAAGAGAGCGGAACGGAGCGAACGGCGGCGTTGATGGCTCCGCCGTAACCCAGGTTTCTGCCCAGCGACAGCACGATCGCACCGAAGGAGCTCGCGATGCTTCGGGTCTCGTCGACGTCGGCCGAGAGATTGTCGGCGACGGTCACCGGAGGCGGAGACGACTCGCTGGCCTTCACTGATTCCAGAAAATCGCCGAGGGCGGCGCTGGAATTGTACGTGACGGTCACAACGGCAGTGCACACTGCCGGTGAAAGTGGTTTACCGTGCATTCACACAATCATACGAGACGGTCGGCAGCAGCTCTGCCAGCCGGACCAGCGAGAATCGCCGGGCAATGTATCCTTAGTTGATCCTCGGCTCGGCGGGGCAAACCTCGTTCAGGATGGTTCTGTGGCTGTATCAAGTGAGTTCAAGCGGTCACGTGAGCTGTTCATCAACCTCACGCAGAGGGAGCTCAAGGGAAAATACAAGCGTACGGTGCTTGGGCAGCTCTGGTCTTTGGCAAACCCCCTGGCGCTCATGCTTGTGTACACGTTTGTGTTCGCCTTCATTTTTCGCATTGCACCGCCCGTCGGTTCTCCGAGCGGGCTCGATGCTTTCCCGCTCTGGCTGTTGTGCGGTTTGCTGCCATGGATCTTCTTCTCGAACGTCGTGCAACAGGGCATGGGCGTGCTGCTGGCCAATGAAGGCCTGATCAAGAAGGTCTATTTTCCCCGCAACGTTCTCATTTTCTCCAGCGCGGCTTCCCTCGCGGTCAACTGGGGAATCGAGATGCTGGTGCTGATCGTCGCCCTGGTGATCGCCGGTGCCTACGGTGTCATCCTCTGGCTTCCCGTCATCGTTTTCTTCATGTCCCTGCTCGCCGTGTTTGCCGTGGGTATTGCGCTCATGCTGTCCATCGCGAACGTTCATTTTCGGGACACCCAGTACTTCGTCGGGATCATTCTTCAACTTGGCATGTACCTGACGCCGGTCATCTACCCCATATCGCTGGTTCAGGCGCAGTCCGATCGTTTCGGGAGCCTGTTCGGCTGGTTCACTTTGGTGGACCTGTATCGGCTCAACCCGATGGAGCGCTTCCTCAGCGCTTTCCGCAGCCTGCTGTACGACAACGCGTGGCCCGCTCTGGGCGACACGGTCGCGTGCGTGCTCATCTCGGCGATTGTTTTCGCCTTGGGCTGGGTGGTTTTTCGCCGCAATGAGAGAAAGCTAGCTGAAATCCTGTGACCGAAGTAGCAGTGCACATAGACAACGTCTCGAAGAAGTTCCGTCTATACAAGGAACGCAACCAGTCGTTGAAGTCGGCGATTATGCGCGGTCGTAAATCAGTGCACGAAGATTTTTGGGCGCTGAATGACATCTCCTTCGATATCAACAAGGGTGAAACATTCGGGTTGGTCGGGGACAACGGATCGGGAAAGTCCACCCTGCTCAAATGCATGGCACAGATTCTCTACCCCGACAAGGGCAGTATCGCCATGCAAGGGCGCGTCGCAGCCCTGCTCGAGGTCGGTTCCGGATTCCACCCCGAGCTTTCGGGGCGCGAGAATATTTTTCTCAACGGTTCCATTCTGGGAATGGCTAAGCAGGAGATCGTCAAGAAATTCGACTCCATCGTTGATTTCTCCGGTGTGAGTGAATTCATCGATCAGCCGGTCAAGAACTATTCCTCAGGAATGTATGTGCGGCTCGGGTTTTCGGTGGCGATCCATGTCGATCCCGATATCCTGCTCGTCGACGAGGTGCTGGCCGTCGGCGACGAAACTTTTCAACAGAAGTGTGCCGATAAGTTTGTGGAATTCCGACGAGAAGGTAAGACTGTCATTATCGTCAGTCACGCGCTGGGCACAATGATGACGATGTGCGACAGGCTCGCTTGGTTGAGCCATGGGGAGCTGCAAACGGTCGGGAATCCCGACGAGGTAGTGGCTTCGTATCGCGGTGCCGCACAGTAGAACACGATCCGTTGCACTCATGCGTGCTCACGTATACCATTGAATTTAAAGGTTCCATATGCTAAAAAACATCCCTCTCTCGTCTAAGAAATCCCGCTCCAGACCCTTCGTTATCTGGGCGGTGGCTGTCGCATTGGTTTCTTCCTTCTTGGTCGTGGCCGCTCCGGCCCCGTCTCAGGCCCTCTCCGGTTCGGAGTTTCGCGCCGGAAACATCATCAGTGATGCGAATTTCTATGCCCGAGACGTAATGTCGGAGGCCGAAGTCCAGTCCTTCTTGGACGCCAAGTGTTCCACTTCACCCTGCCTGAACCTCGTCAGGATGGATACCGCGACGACAACATTGTCCTTCGGGACCTGTGCGACGTATGTCGGTGGCGCCAACGAATCTGCAGCGCGGATCATTTATAAGGTGCAACAAGCGTGCTCGATCAGTGCCAAAGTGATTCTCGTCACTCTGCAAAAGGAACAAACCCTTGTGACTCGTCAGTCCCCGAGCCAAGCAATACTTCGGAAGGCTATGGGATATGAATGCCCAGACACCGCTAGTTGCAACCCCTATTACTATGGATTCTTCATGCAGGTCTTGGGTGCGGCACGTCAGCTCGCGTGGTACGGGAACCCGGAAGGATCACACACTTCTATCCAGGTTGGACAGCTGAGTGCTCGTCCTTATCACCCGAACGGGGCCTGTGCTTCGTCCAACGTTCTCATCGAGAACCGCGCGACAGCAGCGCTCTATTACTACACGCCCTACCAGCCAAATGCAGCGGCGCTCAACAACCTTGGCGGCACCGGTGACACATGTTCCTCGTACGGCAACCGCAATTTCTGGGTGCACTACAACAACTGGTTCGGTTCCCCACAGGCGAGTGCGGCTCCGGTGGGCAACTTCGACGCCATCAGCGCTACCGCCGGGAGGGTGACCGTTCGCGGCTGGGCCTTCGACTATGACACCCAAAACTCGATCGCCATCCACGCTTACAGCGGATCGACAATGGTTGGCGGCTGGATCGCCAACGGCGCCAGGTCAGATGTCAAGGCGCTCTACCCGTCACAGGGCCTGCTGACCGGATTCAACCAGACCTTCGCCATGAGCCCAGGTTCTCGGCAGATCTGCCTCCATGCCATCAATAATGGCGCCGGCAGCAACACGGCTCTGGGCTGCAAAACCGTCACGGTGCCCTCGACCGCCCCGCTCGGATGGTTCGACGCCGCGACGGCGACGTCGACCGGAGTGTCGGTGCGCGGCTGGGCGCTTGACCCCACAACGGCGGCATCGAGCAGTGTGCACGTCTACGTCGATGGTGCTTTCTCCGCCGGCTTCGCTGCCAACCAGGTTCGTTCCGACGTCGGGAGCATGTATCCCGCCCTGGGCGCTCGGCACGGTTTCACATCGAGCATCGCCTTGAATGCCGGTAGGCATTCGGTGTGCGCCTACGCCCTCAACGTCTCAGGTCCGCAGTCAAAGAGTCTCGGCTGCAAGACCGTGACGGTCGCTGGTCAGGCCGCTGCTGTCGCACGGGGTAATCTCGACTCGGTCACGGCGACTGCCACCGGTGCGAACCTTGTCGGTTGGGCGTTTGACACCTCGACGACCGCGTCTACCGATGTTCACGTGTATGCCGACGGCCGGTTCCTGTCCGGTTTCGCCGCATCGGGAACGCGCACAGATGTCGGTGCTGTGTATCCCAACCAGGGCGATCAGCACGGCTTCAGCCAGTCGGTCAACCTCAGCCCGGGAAACCATTCGGTCTGCGCGTTCGCATTGACGGCTTCAGGTTCCGGGTCAACGGCCTTGGGTTGCCGGTCGGTCAACGTCACAACACCGACGCCTCGCGGTTTCCTCGACTCCGTGCAGGGCGCCGTCGGCGGCGCGCAGCTGCGCGGCTGGTCACTCGATCCGACCACCGCAGCATCCACTGACGTGCACGTCTACGTTGACGGTCGGTTCAGCGCTGGTTTCTCAGCGAACATCGCGCGGAGCGACGTCGGGAACGCTTTTCCGGGCCTCGGCGCCAACCACGGTTTCGATTCGCTGATCTCGCTGACCCCCGGTGCGCACCGCGTGTGCGTGTTCGGACTGAGTGCGACCGGCAGCAGTTCGGTTGACCTCGGCTGCGTGACCGTGACGACACCATAGCAGCGCTGAGCTGACACCCTGGGTGGTGGCTAAACGAGAATGCGGGCTGATGCAATCAGCCCGCATTCTGTCTTTAACGCGTCGCGCTAGCTGCGGTCGACATCGCGCATCTGCAGGGCTGAACCTGGATTTCGACCGCGACCGACAACGCGGCCGACAGGCCCGAGAATGCGCGCAATGGTCAGGGAGAGTCGATACTTCTGACTGCCCTTGATCTCGGCGAGTTCATGCAGGTTGTGCGCGGTGCGCTGGAGAAAGTCCTCGCTTACGACGGTGATCGAGCGGATCGCTGCGTAACGCCGGCGCAGGTGGGCTTGATCGATCGGGGCGTCGAGGGTCTCGAGCACCTGGCCCCAGAAATCCCGGTTGTAGTCGGCCAGCGTGCGCACGCTGGGCGCTGCTGCCGATGTGTGAGCGTCGCTGTCGTAGGCCACGCGAACCCGGTCGGGGAGTTCTGAGAAAAGACTGAAGAAGCTCACCTGTTCGCTCAGCTCCAGCGCCGCAGTGACCTCGCGAGCGACCGCCGTATCGAAGACAACGATTCGGCGCTGAAACTGTGCGGCCTCGGGAATCGGCAAGCCGAATCCCTCGTACGCCGAGGGGAAGACGACGACCCGGGCCCCCGAGTAGACGGCGGCGACATCGGCGTCGGTGAGGGTGCCCCCTGGCAGCGCGTGCATCTGAGGAAAATCCCGAGCGGTGTCGGGACCGCCGAGCACGATGATGGGCAGGTTGATGGTGCTGAGCGCCTGAAGCGCCGGTCGTACCTGCTTGTGTGGGAAGGCATTGCCGACGACCAGAATGTAGTCACCGCCGGTAATGACCGCAGCGCAGGCCGACGTGATGGTGGGGGAGAAGTCGACGACGTCGGGCACGGAAACCGAGACGCCGGAACCCTGGTGCAGCACCGTCGTGCGGGAGCGCAGGGTGCCCAAATCATCGAAGAAATCAACGGCGTCGTCGAGCGTGGCGTCGCTGATCGCGACGACACGGTCAGCATAAGCGAGCGATGCCTTCACGATCTCTGGTTTGTAGGGAACCAGCATCCGCAGCCCCCAGGAGCGCAGGGCGATGACATCCAGATAGGAGACGACCCACTTCGCGCAGAACCGATTAAGAGTCGTGATCTGCCCGAGGGCGGTGACCGGGGCAATTGCTATGCCCACGTCGAAAACCTCAGCGATGTCTCCGTAGGCGAGCACGCGCAGTCCGTAGGAGCGCAGATCGAAGAAGTCGATGACGTCCTGCGGCGCTGCGACCGTCACCGCGAAGGTCGCGGAGTCGACTTCAGCGGCGACGAACTGCAGAAAACTCAGGGCATTCTTCGTTGATCCATCGAAGGCCAGCGAGAGGTGATGCAGGTCGATCAAGACCTTCTTGCCCGGGCCGTTCGGGTGCGTGATGATGTCCGCAAAACGATCCAGAACCGCATACTCATTGTTGATGAAGTCGGTGACGGCCGCTGGGTAGAACGGGTAACGGGCGTGCAGAATCTTTGAGTTCTCCGCCTCGAGGGTCGCCCGCTGTTCTGTGCCGAAGCTGGTGCTTCCGACGTGGTAGACCAGGGCGTGGTTGGCGATGAGCGATGAATACCCGAGGGCGTTCAGACGCAGGCAGAAATCGTTCTCCTCGTTGTACCCGAGCCCGAAAACTTCATCGAAGAGTCCGTTGTTCGCCACCAGGGACCGGCGAATGAGAAAGCAGAATCCGATGGCGACCGGGGTGGTGTAATAACGGGGCAGGCTCGGTGCAATGGCAGCGAAGACGCGCTCGGTGCGCGCCTCATCCCGATCGGCGAATCGGTCGCGCTGATAGAAGGGAATTGTGGCAATGGTCGCATCGTTGCTGCGGGGGCAGACGACCGCATGGCGTTCGGAGAGGCTGAGCACCCGACGCATTTCATCAAGGGCGCCCGCCGTGATGCGGGTGTCGCTATTGAGCAGCAGCAGGTCGTTGCTGGTGCGGTCCAGCTCGAACGCGGCACGATTGCAGGTGCGCACGAAGCCGAGATTGACGGGGTTGCGTTCATAGCGAAAATTGGGGTGCCCGAAGATCATGCCGAGCACGCCGGCTTCCATCAGATCGGCGTCGGGACCGCAGTCGTTGATGATGAGCACGTCGTAGTCCGCGGCTGGAGCATGTTCGATCAGCGCGGCAATACAGTTGCGCAGAGACGCCCAGTCCCCGTAGACGGGCACCACGATCGTGATGCGATTGAGGGACTTCTCCGACGCGTTCTTCCCAATCGAGGCAGGAGTCGCGGGGTCTTGTTGAGGAGCAGGCATCCAGTCAGCCTACCGGCGGGATCAATCAAGCTGGAAAGTTGGCCTGGCCGGGTGAGAGTGAGGTTCGCGCAGAGTTCCGCTGTCGAATAATCTGAAGATGACATTGACTTGCCAAAGTTGATCGGGCTGAAACGGAATGTTCGCAATGATGAGTCCTGATATCACTTTTCAGTTGTCGCCCGTCGCGACAGTGCCGAACAAACCTCGGTCGCCTCGCCGCCGCGATATTCAGGGGCTCCGGGCAATCGCGGTGATTCTCGTTGTGGTCTACCACTATTTTCCTGGCCTGCTCAGTGGTGGCTTCATCGGCGTTGATGTATTTTTTGTGATCTCCGGATTTCTCATCACCCTGTTGCTCTTTAAAGAGATTCAGCGTTCAGGGCGTATCTCGTTGTCAGGCTTCTACGCGCGCCGCATCCGTCGGCTGCTGCCGGCGGCGACCGTCACTCTGGTGGGAACCGTCCTGGCTGCGTTTTTGCTCGTTGGCCCCATTCGGCTCGCGGGAATCCTGCAGGACATGGCCTGGACTGCGGGTTACCTGGCCAACTATCACTTTTCCCAAGCGACGACCGGATATTTTGACACTTCGGATCCTTCGCCGTTTCTGCACTTTTGGTCGTTGGCGGTTGAAGAGCAGTATTACCTCTTGTGGCCGCTGGTGCTCATCGCCGTGCTGCCATTGGCGAGAGAGCGCGCATGGATTTTTATGGTGGTTCTCATCGCGATCATCGCTTGTTCCCTGTCCGCCTCTGTCATTCTCACGAATGCCGAAGCCTTGGGGGCCTATTATTCCCTTGCTACTCGTGCGTGGGAACTCGCCATCGGTGGTGGCTTGGCTTACCTTGTGTTCCATCGCCGCTTCGTGATTTCGGGGCGCATTCGTAGCGGTGTGAGTTGGGCCGGGATATTGGCGATTGCGGGGTCGGCTGCCTTCTACACTGACGCGACCCCGTTTCCGGGCTGGACTGCGGCTGTGCCCGCGCTTGGTGCGGCGTTGGTGCTCTGGGCGGGTTCTTACGGGGAGGCGGGCACCGTGTATCGGCTATTGAGTCTTCGACCGGCTCAATTCATCGGAAATATTTCTTACTCTCTGTACCTGTGGCACTGGCCGGTTCTCATACTCGGTGCGGCCTATCTTGGTGGCGAGCCAGGACGGGCGAAGTTGCTTATACTCGGTATGGTCGCCATACTTCTGGCGAGTGCGAGCTACTTCGTCGTCGAACAGCCTCTGAATCGGGTGAGGGCGGGCTTTGGGCCCTTTCGCGTGATCGCCCTCGGGCTCGGCATCACTCTGCTCGCCTCCCTGACACCGCTGTTTGTCTCGACGCTCATTGTGCAATCGTCAGGTGAAATCGTGGCCCAGGAGAGTGAATCTGACGTCATTCTTTCGTCTGCGACAAGCCCGATTACCTTTGCGATTCAGGGGCCAGGGCCAACGCCCGATGGCGTGCCCGCCAATCTGCAGGTCGCCCTTGATGATCTCGACGACGACCTCGCCGAGGTGTTCACAAACGGTTGCTATGGGCCTAAAGTCAACGTCTGTGAGGGGGGGGATCCAGAAGGCACACTGAAGATTGTCCTCGCCGGCGATTCCCATGCGGGCCAATGGTGGCCAGCCGTGGATCGGGCAGCCCGGGATAACAACTGGAAGTTGTACATCGTCGGTAAAAACGGATGCGCGCTCGCCGACGTCGAAATCAGCCAGGGCACGACAAGCGACGCGTGGCCGGAATGCGCATCGTGGCAGGAGGCGGCACCGGGGGCCATTCTCGCGCTCGACCCGGATCTCATTGTCTACGCCAATCACGCCCAGGGGTATCGCACAAGCAAGGTGAGCCTGAAAGACGGATTTATCGAGAAATGGACCGATGGCGTTTCAACGACTCTCCACCAGATGACCGGGGGGAGTACGGTACTGTTCATAGGGCAAACTCCCACACTCCTCCAGGACCCTGCGACGTGCTTGTCAGAGAACATTCTCGACGTCAGCGCCTGTTCCACGCCAACTGAAAAGGCAGTCCCTCAGGATTTGCTGGATCTGAACGAGAGCGTCGCCGTGAAACAGCAGGTGTCGTATTTCGATCCGACCCAGCTTTTGTGTTCGGAAGGGGTCTGCCCCGTGGTCGCCGCCAATGTAATAATGTACCGGGATATTGTGCACCTGTCAGCGACGTATTCAGCGCAACTCAGTCCCAAGATAGCCGAGGTGATCACAGCGGCACTGGGTGAACGACCATAGTCTCTCCAGACTCAATGAGGAGGCAGTGCAGGCTAAGCTCGCGAGGTGAGAGTACTTTTGTTGTCGCATAGTTCCGCGGTCGAAAATCTGGGCGGTGCCGAGCTATCGATGCTTCAGATGATCGACAACTGGAGGACGTACGACCCCTCGGTTGAAGTCATGGTCGTGTCGCGCAGCCCGGTGGGTCGTCTGCAACCAGAGCTCGACCGTCGCGGGATTCCCTGGATGAATCTGGAATTCGGATCCTGGGTGCTGCCCCAGCTGATCGTTTCACCGGAAGATGTCTATCGAACGGCACGACACGACTTTCTAGCGACCAAGTCGTTGGTACGGCTGATTCAGGAATTTGGACCGGACGTCGTGGCCACCAACACGATTGTGGCTCCGTGGGCGGCGCTGGCAGCAAAAATGGTGGGCGTTCCCCACGTCTGGTTTCCCAGCGAATACGGCGACGATCACGAGTTCGCGATCGGGGTCGACCACACCTTTGACGACCTCGGAGCGTTATCCGACCTGGTCGTGACGAACTCGGCCGCGTTGAAGACCTACCTGTCGCGCTGGATTGACGACAGCAAGATGGCCGTACTGTATCCGGCACTCGAGTTCTCCGACCTGGCGCACCGTGTGAAAGATACGCCGCCCGACTGGACGAATCCGTTCTCGGCGCTGCCGGATACCCTCCGGGTGGTGTGTGTCGGGCGTATCGCGCCTTCTAAAGGGCAGGCGCGGCTGGTGCGCTCTATCGCCCAGCTTAAAAGGCAAAACGTTCGCGTGGAAGTGGCGCTGGTGGGGAGTGCGCGGGATCACGACCTGACGAGCATCCGCTTACTGATTGATGAATTGGATGTTGGTGACCGGATCGTACTGACTGGCGAGACCGCTAATCCTTTTCCATTCATTGCCGCAGCCGACATTGGCGCCGTTGTTTCGGTCAGTGAAGGGTTCGGACGCGTCACGGTCGAATACCTCGCGGTCGGAAAGCCCGTCGTCGCAGCGCGGGTCGGAGCAACCCCCGAGCTGGTCTCTGACGGCCACACGGGGCTTCTCTACGACGCAGCTGACGACTCTGCACTGGTAGAAGCCCTGCTCGCCTATCACCGAGACCCGGCCTTGCTGGCCGCCCACGGCGCGGCCGCTCTCGCCGGGGTTGATGAGATCGTGAACCGCAACAGGCTGCCCGCAATTGTGCGGCAGATCGAGGGCTGCGTCGCCGCTGGGTCTGCTCCGATTGAGCGGATGCCCCACCTCGTCTTATCGTGGATGACCCTCCCCGCGACGGCCCAACGAATGTTTGCTGATGTAGGAGCCTTGGTTGATCCGCACGACTCGGTCACCTGGACTGTGGGGAGCAACCTGGCTCGGCCGCTGCGATCCGTCCGCCGAACGGCCGGTCGAATTGCTCGACGCGTTGTTCCTCGCACTCTTCGAAACGGATGGCGCACATGAAGGTCTTTTGTCTGTCGCATAGTTCGGCCATTGAGAATCTCGGCGGCGCCGAACTCTCTCTGCTGCATCTGATCGATGCCTGGACTGCAGACCATGCCGCGGTGGAATTCACGGTCGTGACACGTGGCCCGGCGGGCCTGCTGCAACCGGAATTGGCGGCTCGCGGTGTGCCCACTCACACCCTGAATTTCGACGCCTGGGTGCTCCCGACTGTGCGCACAGACCCTGCAGACATTCTGCACACTGCCCGGAGAAACTCCGAAGCGGTGCTGGCGATCGTCGAGATTCTGCGCGTGGAGAAGCCGGATGTCGTTATCACCAACACGATCATCTCGCCGTGGGCAGCGATCGCCGCGCGCTACCTCGGCATTCCGCACGTGTGGTTTGTGCACGAATACGGCGATCTCGATCATGGCCTGCAGTTTGAGACGTCGCGCGCGTCCACTTTTGAAGATATCGGCATCCTCTCCGATCTGGTCGTCGCCAACTCCCGTGCCGTTCACGAGCACATCGGCCAGTGGATTCCGGCCGACAAGCTCGCGATCGCGTATCCGGTCATCGACCTGGCGCGGGCCCGCGAGCTCGTCGGCCGGGCGCCCGCCAAACCGATCCTGCCGCAGGTTCAGGCCGGGCTCACCGCGGTCATGGTCGGCCGCTTGGCAGCGTCCAAGGGACAGTGGCGTCTTCTGAACGCTGTGGCGGCGCTGCGCGATGAGGGCAGGATCATCGCCGCGATTCTCGTCGGTGGCGATCAGGGCGACGACGCCGATGCGGTGAAACAACGCGTTCACGACCTGGCGCTCGACGACCAGGTTGTGTTCGTGGGGGAGACCGACAACCCCTTTTGGTACATCGGGCAAGGTGACGTGGGCATCACGGCATCAAACAGCGAAGCCTTTGGTCGCGTGACCGTTGAATACATGGCACTCGGCAAGCCCGTCATCGTGGGGCGCAGCGGTGCCGGTGCCGAACTGGTGCGCGACGGGGTGACGGGGCTGCTCTTCGACCCCGAGGACCCGGCAGACCTCGTGCGAGCGCTGCGCCGCGCCCATGATGGGCCGGACGAACTCGATGCCATGGCGCAGGCGGCCACACGATCTGTCGATGAGATTTCCCGCGCCTACCCGCTCAGCGCCGTCATTGCTCGAATAGATCAACTCGTCGACGAAGGCCCTGGCCCGATGGCACGACTGCCGAACGCGCTCAGTCTGTGGCTGGACTTGCCGGCCGCCGTCGAGGGCACCGGTCGAGCGCTGCACGCCCGCAATACCGCGGTGCTGACCTCAGCCTCCTGGCGGTTAGGAACATATGCGCTGGCCCCGGCCCGGCAGCTCAAGACGATACTCCGAAGGTTGGTGCGCCGTGCGCCCCGCAGCTAAGGAAAGACCTGACATGGATGCAGTAATGTGCGGTTCCGACGCAGCGATGCAACGTGACTGGCGCTGGACGCAGCCGTTGCTCGCCGTTGTCGTTGGGCTGTCTTTCTTCCTGCTGTTTCCACCGGTCGGTCTCGACAGCCGGTACTCGCTCCTTGAGCTTTCCCTAGTGATCCTGACCGCAGTCCTAGTCATTTTCGTTTGCAGCCGAACGACCATTCGTACTGTCGCCGTTCCGACTGCTCTTGCAGTGTTGCTCGTTCTCATGTGTTTCTCGGCGGCATGGAGCTTCGCTTCATGGGAGACGGCGAGGGACGCGTTGACCTTTGTTGTTCTCGCGGTTGTAGCATTTTTCATCGTTCACTCGGCCCGTCTCAACACGATCCTGATCGGAGTTGCCGCCGGTGGCCTCCTTGCGCTGGCAGGCTCGTTGGTGCTCATCGCGGTGGCACCGGAACAGGCTTTTTATCATACCGGTGCAGTGCAGGGTTTCTACGGCAATCGAAATGGCTTCGGGTACGTCATCCTCATGGCACTCCCTGCCGCGATGGCTGTGCGTCTTGCTTTCCGCGCGGGACTCCTGGTCAAGACCGTCCTTGTGCTCGTGCTTGCTGCGGGGGTCGTTGCCAGTGATTCCAAGACGTCTATTTTTGCAATGTTGCTCGTGGTGCTGGTCTGGGTTGCAGCGGTGCTGGTCAGGCGCCACTGGGGCTACTTGGCGGCGTTGGCACTTGGCGTCATCGTCGTTGTTGCGTTTGCCGCCGTCAACTATACTCGTGTTCTAGAGCTTCTCGGCAAGGATCCGACACTGAACGGGCGATCCGAGATCTGGTCTGCCGTTCTGTCAGTCGTGCCGCACAGTCTTGTGATCGGGTTCGGCTGGTCGCGTTCGTGGCCGGCCGGGTCGCCGCACAGCGCGGCGGTCGTCGAGGCCCTAGGAGGACACGCAGTCTTCCACGCTCACAATGAGATGTTGAATTGGCTAGTGACGCTGGGGGGAGTAGGGCTGCTCGTAGTGGTCGCGCTCTACGTCTTCGTGCTGTGGTCGGGTGCGCGCATCTTTCGAACGGCAACAGTCGAGGGAGGTGTCTGGGTTTTGTTAGCCAGCGTCATGCTAATTGGGCGTGGCTTCACGGACATCAGCGAGACTGCACCGCAAGGCTGGTTCATGCTTATGTTGGTCGCGTTTGTTGCGGCGAAGTATTGGTCGGACAGTTCAACCAAGCCAGCTTCAGGAATAGTTCTTCTGAGGTGGCCCCAGCGCCGACACGCACCGCGACGTGGTGTGGCGAAAGAAATGATAGTTTCAGAGTGATGATAAACCGCACACAGACCGTAGTAGTAGTAGGCCAAGGGTACGTAGGGCTTCCCGTCGCAATGCGCGCGGTTGAGCAGGGATACCGAGTGGTTGGCGTCGATGTTGATACGCGTCGGGTGGACAGTCTCAAGGCCGGTGTTTCCTTCGTGGATGACATCACGGGGGAACAACTCACTGCGGCGCTTGAGTCCGGTGCGTATCTTCCGACGACGGATTACGCGGATGCCGAGCAATTCGATGTGGCAGTCATCACCGTTCCTACACCCCTACGTGAAAGCCTTCCTGATTTGACGTTTATTGAGGATTCAGCGCATTCCCTCGCGGTGCTTCTCAAGAAGGGTGCCGTCGTGGTGTTGGAGTCGACAACGTACCCCGGCACAACTGAAGAGCTTCTCGTTCCGATCCTGGAGAAGGGTTCGGGGCTTGTCGCCGGCGTTGACTTCCATGTCGGTTACAGTCCCGAACGTATCGACCCGGGCAACAAGATGTGGGGCTTCGTTGAGACGCCCAAAGTCGTCTCGGGCATCAGCCCGGCATCCCTTGCGGCCGTTCAGGGGTTTTATGACACCTTGGTTAATCAGACCGTGCCGGTGAGCACTCCGAAGGAGGCCGAGCTCACCAAGCTGCTGGAGAACACGTTCCGGCATGTGAACATCGCGCTGGTGAATGAGCTTGCCATTTACGCGCATCAGTTGGGTGTGAATGTTTGGGAGTCTATTGAGGCTGCCAGCACGAAGCCGTTCGGTTATATGAAGTTCACGCCGGGTCCGGGTGTCGGCGGTCATTGTCTGCCGGTGGACCCGAGCTATCTCTCCTGGCAGGTGCGGCGCAAACTTGGCCAGAATTTCCGTTTCGTCGAACTCGCCAACGATATCAACGACCACATGCCCGACTACGTTGTTCAACGGCTTATGCTCATGCTCAACAAGCTGGGAAAATCGGTCAACGGGTCTCGAATTGTACTCGTGGGCTTGTCGTATAAGAAGAACACCGGCGACATCAGGGAGTCACCGTCGCTGCGCCTCATCGACATCCTCACCGAGTATGGCGCGACCGTTCTCGGTATTGATGAGCACGTTGAGGCGCACCGATGGCCCTCAGGCGTAGAAAAGGCATCGCTCAATGCGGCCACCCTTGAGGCGGCGGATGTGATCATCATGGTCACCGACCATGATGACTTCGACTTCGACCTGCTCCGCAACACGACGACGGGAATTCTCGATACGAAGAACAAGCTTTCTGGAGAGCATGTCGAACGGCTCTAAAAGCTGATCAACGGAGTATGCACCCCAGATATGCACGTAAACTAACGCCCTTTGGTGCCAGCGAGGGCGCACAAAGTGGGCGATAACTGCCATTTGCAGGAGCGATGGCGTTCATCCCGGAAAGGCTCAGATATGTCGAAATTGCGATAAACAATATTGGTCGAACATCGCTTCTACGAGCCATTCCGTGAAACTGAAGACAGTTAAAGACGTTGCGAAGTGCCCCTACAAGAGTCACAGCGTGGATATTCGGTTTCGACAGGATCCTGGGCATGATGCTGCACCTCGGTAAGCTTAGTCCTTAGTCCTTAGTCCTTAGNCCTTAGTCCTTAGTCCTTAGTCCTTAGTCCTTAGTCCTTAGTCCTTAGTCCTTAGTCCTTAGTCCTTAGTCCTTAGTCCTTAGTCCTTAGTCCTTAGTCCTTAGTCCTTAGTCCTATTGAATGGATATATTTTGAAAGTAAACCTTTCGAGGACCCATCGACACAACCTCAGAAGAAGACTTATCGGCATTGCCGGCGGAACTTTGTTGAATGCGCTATCAATACTACTTTTGCAGATTCTCGCGCTCGTTGCGCTTGCGCCCTCAGACTTTGGTAGGTTTTCAGCTCTTTATCTGCTGTCAGCATTGTCCACATCAGTGCTACTTTCCGTCTTGTGCGAGGCGTGGCAAAGACAGACGCCACACGCGGGCTGGCCGGAATACGGTGCGACACTTTTTTGGCTATCCTTGGCAAGCGGCGCCCTTGCTCTTATTCTGTGCCAACTCATTCCAGGCTTCCGTGACATCTCGTACTTGAGTGCGGTTGCAGTGGGCCTTTCGGCGTACAGGACAGGTGCCCGATACTATGCGCTACAGCAACGATCCTTGATTGGAGTCCTTCCCGGGGACCTTTTCAGCGTCCTCGTTCTCCTTGGCGGGTGGATCGTATTTATCTTCGTGGACTCCGTAACGGTATCGACAGTCAATATAGTTTTCCTATGGTCTTTTAGCGCAATTGTCTCCGCCCTGGCATCGAAACCACTGCACAGTATTCGCATCCGAGCCGTTCGATGGTGGATGAAACGTCATCGGATGGAAATTAGAACCTTACTGGCCGATTCGATCATTCTGGACGCGTCTGCGATTGGAACACCCTACGTTCTTCTCCCGATTCTTGGTGTTGCTGGGTTCGGTATATATCGAGGGCTGTCCAATATCGCTGGCCCCGTGAAGCTCATACTTTTTCCTCTTAGACCACTCTTCTCGGCTTATTCCTTAGCCAGGTTCACGAGGGCGAGAGTTTTACTCGCATTGGGCGCAGTATCTGCCATTTTGGGAGGGCTGGCGTACACCTGTCTCTGGTTACTCTCGCTGTGGGGTGTGGAGTTGGGGACGCTCACGGCCCTTGCGGCCTATGCACCGCTCGCATCTATTTTCGTTGGCGCGACTCTACTGAACGGCGTTTTCTACCTCATTGGGCGCACGCATTTCTCTCGGCGGCGATTGCTTTCAGGAAGGGTCGTTACCTCGTTGATTGGCATAGTGCTTCCCGTCACAGGGGCGCTTTTGGGAGGAACAGGTGGTGCGATGCTTGGCGTCACCCTAGGTACGTCAGCGGGAGCTTTTGTTTGGCTCGCTTTGGCCCTGATGGAAGCTCAGGTCGCAGCGAACACTGCAACTGTTCGCATCGGACTACCGCCTGAGACTATTCCACCCAGTGCCCGTCCACGGTTCCACGGTGAGCGCGGTCCGTCTCCGACAGTTCCAGCGGAGCCTCGGGAATGAAAATAATTCATGTAATTAATTCACTTGCGACGGGGGGGGCTGAGACGCTGGTGGTTGACCTCGCGACGTCCATGCGCAGTCTGGGACACGACGTAAAGATAGTGGCCATCGGGCGAACGCGAGGTGTTCCTCTTGACGTGGCCAGGGCGCGTGAGCTCCGAGTTAATTTGCTTGGGCGGTCTACGCGGGATCTAGGCGCATTGCTCGCACTCCGTAAATCGCTGCGGGGTGCTGACATTGTCCATGTTCATCTGTTTCCATCTCTGTATCTCGTACCGCTGGTTGCGCGTGGTGCCGTTCTGCATTACACCGAGCACAGCACCTGGAACCGGCGTCGGGACAAAAGAATATTCCGTGTTCCAGACCGTTTCGCGTATAGAAAATACTCTCGAATTATCGCCATTAGTGAGGGGGTTCGGAAGCCGCTGCAGAAGTATCTCGCTAAGTTGGGAGTTCATTCATCAGTGGCTGTCGTAGCAAATGGAATCGGAGATGCCTTCTTCAGCTCTAAATTGAGGCGGCACCGTGACGTCAAGCCACCGCTGAAGTTGATCGCGGTTGGCACTTTAGACAACCGGAAGAACTTTGGTGACGCAATACGAGCTGTTGCCCAGTGCCCTTTGGTTCAACTTACGATTGTAGGTGTGGGGCCAGAGCGAGATCTCCTACAGAATCTGATAGCGACCCTCCATGTATCGGACCGTATACGTCTGCACGGTCCGAGTGATGATGTCGCAGCCTTAATGGATCAACACCATGCTCTCCTCTCGACTTCCAGGTTTGAGGGGTTCTCCTTGGTTGCGGCGGAAGCGATGGCGCTCGGACTTCCTGTCATCGGTCCCGATGTTGACGGATTCAACGAATCCGTCATCGATCAGACAACGGGGCTGCTCTTCGATCAGTCGCGTGGGGTTCCCGATATTGTTGAAACCATCTTGGAGCTGCAAGCAAATGTCGGGGCCTTCGCGGAAATGTCAGAGAACGCTCTAGAGCATGCTCTGAAATTCCAAATACAGCGCGCAGCTGAGTCATATCTAGCCATTTACGCAGACTCTCTTCAGGACTAGAAGTTGACCGCTGAAGGTCACGGCCTGACGGTACGCGGGCCTCACTTTTTTAGGGCACGAGCGGAAGATGTCAACCTTTATGAGTCAGTTTCTTTAGGTGGTCATTGAGTTCGTTCCTGCCTTCAGGGGTTCGTTGATCCAGGTCGTGGTCGGGAACGTTAGTGGCGTCG
>NZ_SOFE01000003.1 GCF_004402405.1 Cryobacterium levicorallinum | reverse complement strand
GCGCTGATGGTACTGCAGGGGGGACCCTGTGGGAGAGTAAGACACCGCCGGACTTAACTTAGAAACAAACAAAAAGGCCACCCGAAAGGGTGGCCTTTTTGCGTTAACGTGCGTTACCAGGACTATTCGTCTACGCGGGTGGCCCGTTGCTTTTCGCTGATGCGGGTCTCCTGCGCTTGTCCAGCTGCGACGCGCCCAATCGGCGCGAGGATGGCGACCTTCTCGCCGATCCACTCGTCTGCGGCTGGGATGGCCAGGACCAGTGCGAGGCGGTCTTCGAAAACCAGCCACTGTGGTTCTCTAGCGGTTGGGGAAGCCGTGGGGGAGGCCGGTCAAGACCGGGGCCAGGCGGGCGAGACGCTCACGTTCGAGGAGGAGCGCGGTGTACTCGCGTTCGCGGCGCACTGCGGCGACTCCAGCGAGTAGGTCCTCGGCGGAAGTTTCAGGCAATGGCGAGACGAACGGAGTGACCTCGGCGGCCAGGGATTGAGCCAGGTGCTCGCGCGTGAGCGGAGTGAGGTGTGGTGACTGGCGCAGGTATTGGGCGACGCGGCGGGACAGGCGGTCGGGCAGCCGGGCGATGTCGACGGTCTGGGACCAGACCAGGAGTTCTGAGGGGAGTGGTCGCACGACCTCGCGGTTGCGCGGCACGCGCTCGTGCTGGCTGTAGGTGCCGGCAAGCAGGTCGCCGAGCCGCTTGGAGCGGCCATTGAGGAGGGCCACGGTTGCGGCCAGTCCGCCGACGGTCATCACAATCTCAAGCACGCCGGTGAGGGAACGGATGAAGGCGTGCCGCAGTGAGATCGCTCCGCCGTCGTCGCGCACAATGCGGGCGCCAATGGCGAGTTTGCCGAGCGAACGGCCCTGGGTGAGAGTTTCGACTAGCACGGGCACGACCAGAATAGAGAAGACCAGCGCGGCGATCACGACAGCCTGGGTGAGCGCCGGGTCGGTGCTGTCCCCGAAGGCCACAAAGAAAGCCAGCAGAATGAGCAAATACAGGGCTGCGTAGGCGATCGTGTCGATGATCGAGCCGGCAGCGCGCAGAATGACGCTGGCCGGCCGCACGTCGAGCGCAACCGCCTCGCCGGTCACGAGCTCGTCATCGCGCGCCAAATCGTCATGTTCGGCACGATCAGACGGACGCGCGGTCTCCTTCATGTCTACTATTGAACCAGATGGATCTCGACGCATACACGGCAGCGCATCGCGCCGACTGGGACCGCCTGACCGAGCTCGGGGCCAGTCGGCGTCTGACCGGTACCCAGGCGGACGAGCTGATCGAGCGTTATCAGGCTGGAGCCACCCAACTCTCCGCCATCAAGTCCACCGCCGGGTCGACCCTCGAGGGGGATCGGCTGTCGGTCGGTCTGTCGCGGGCGCGGCTGAGGTTCACCGGCGTGAGTGCCAATGTTTTGGCGCAGATCCCCCGGTTCTTCCTGGCTCAGCTTCCCGCGGCCCTGTACCGGCTGCGCTGGCTCACCCTCGCCGTTGCCGTCGTGACGTTCGCGGTCGCCGCGCTTTACGCCGTGTGGGCGTTCAACGATCCGCAGGTGCTGGCCAACCTGGGAACGGATGCCCAACTCGCGCAGATCGCGAATGAGGATTTCGTGGGATATTACTCGGCGAACCCGGCGGCATCCTTTACCGGGTTGGTCTGGACCAACAACGCCTGGATCGCCGCGCAATGCATCGCTTTTGGCATCGTCGGAGTGTACGTGCCGTTCATTATTCTGCAGAACGCGATGAACCTCGGGACCACGGCGGCCGTGATGTTCGCCTATGACAAGGGTGACGTGTTCTTTCTGTATATCGCTCCGCACGGTCTGCTCGAACTCACTGCGATTTTTGTGGCGGCGGCCGGGGGGCTACTGATCTTCTGGGCCTGGATCGCTCCCGGCGCACGCACCCGCGGGCAAGCCCTCGCCGAAGACGGGCGGGCGCTATTCACGGTGGCCATTGGTCTGGCTTTCGTGCTGCTGGTGTCCGGCATTATTGAGGGCTTCGTCACCTCGCAGCCGTGGCCGTGGCCGGTCAAGATTGGCATCGGAGCGGTCGCTCTGGGTGCCTTTCTGGCGTATATGATCGTCGTCGGTGGCCGTGCCTTCCGGGCCGGCGAGACCGGCGACCTCGGCGAATTCGAAGCCGGAAGCACCCGAATCTACAGCGCCTGAGTTAGAGCCGCCCGGCGGCCTTCAGCGCGATGTACCGGTCGGCCAGGGCCGGCGGAAGCTGCGCGGGTGAGTCGGTGACAACATCCGCTCCCAGCTGACGGATCGCGGCCGACACGCGGGCCACGTCGAGCAAGGCCCGCTCAGCTGCCGCAGCCCGGTAAATCTCGTCGCGGCCACCGCGCTCACCGGCCGCGAGAACGGTGACCGGGTCGAGAACGGATGCCACCACAACCGTGTGCCGTTTGGTCAGCTGGGGCAGCACCGAGAGCAGCCCGGTCGAGGCGCCGGCAGCGTCGATCGAGGTCAGCAGCACGATCAGGGCATGCTGGCTCGTGATTGAACGCACCTGGGCGGGAACCGCCGCCCAGTCCATTTCGATCAGTTCCGGGTCGATCAGGGCCATGGAATCGACCATCTGCGCCAGCAGCGCGGCCCCGCTGGCGCCCTGCACCCGACCGCGCACCCGCCGGTCGAAGGCGAGAAAGTCCACCCGGTCGCCAGCGACCGAGGCGAGGGCGGCGAGCAGCAGCGCGGCCTCGAACGCGGTGTCCAGCCGTGGTTCGTCGCTCACCCGGGCCGCCGAGGTGCGGCCGGTGTCGAGCACAATGACCACGCGGCGATCCCGTTCCGGCCGCCAGGTGCGCACCATCACATCGTTCCGCCGGGCGGTGGCGCGCCAGTCGATCGAGCGCACGTCGTCACCGCGCACGTATTCGCGCAGACTGTCGAATTCGGTGCCCGGCCCGCGCACCATCACGCTGGTACGCCCGTCGAGCTCCTTCAGTCGGGTGATGCGGGACGGCAGGTGTTTGCGAGCGTGAAACGGCGGTAGGACCCGGATGCGCCCGGGCGCGTTCAGGGTCACCTGACGGTTCCAGAGACCCAGCGGTCCGCGGGAGCGTACCGTCACCTGCAGGGTTCGACGTTCGCCCCGGCGAAAGGGCGTGAGCACGAGCGAGACGAGGCGCCGTTCTCCCGGCGGAATTTCGATCGGGGTGCGGTTGGTGCTGGCACCCGCCGACGGTTGCCAGGCGTCGCGCACCACGCCGACCAGGCGTCGACGGCCGGAATTGCTGAGGTAGAGCCCGCTCGTGACCGATTCGCCGAGTCGTACGCGGGCGGGCAGCATCCGTTCGACGGTCAGTGCGCGCGGCGAGGCGGCGAGAGCGAGGTCGATGCCGCCGAGCACGATCACCAGCAGCAGCCAGGCTGAAAGCAGCCCGAAAGCGACCGGCGCCGTGTTTCCGAGCAGCACGATGGGCACCACGCCGAGAGCGACGAGTGCAACGAACCGTCCGCTGATCGTCATCGTTAGATCGGAACCTGAACCTGCTGCAGCACGCCGCGCAGTATCGCATCGACCGAGACGCCCTCGAGTTCGGCCTCGGGTCGAAGCTGCACACGGTGCCGCCAGACCGGCAACACCATCGCCTGCACGTGATCGGGCGTGATCGCGTCATACCCGCTCAGCCAAGCCCACGCCTTGGCCGCCGCGAGCAACGCGGTCGTTCCGCGCGGGCTCACGCCGAGTTTGACCGAGGGGCTCACGCGCGTGGCGCGGGCCAGGTCGACGAGGTAGGCGAGCACATCCGCGCTCGAGCCGACCCGAGAAACCGCAGCCTGCGCCGCCGCGAGTTCCGCCGCACCCAGCACCGCCGTGACGCCGGCACCGGCCAGATCGCGCGGGTTGAATCCGGCCGCGTGGCGACGCAGCACCTCGATCTCCTCGGTGCGCTGCGGCACGTCGAGCACGAGTTTGAGCAGAAACCGGTCGAGCTGGGCCTCGGGTAGCGTGTACGTGCCCTCGTACTCGATCGGGTTCATGGTTGCCGCCACGATGAACGGCTCCGGCAGTTTGAGCGACTCGCCGTCGACGCTGACCTGACGTTCCTCCATCGCTTCGAGCAGTGCCGACTGGGTCTTCGGCGGCGTGCGGTTGATTTCGTCGGCGAGCATGATGTTGGTGAACACCGGCCCCTGCCGAAACTCGAACTCGCCGGCCCGTGCGTCATAGATGAGCGACCCGGTCACATCGCCCGGCATCAGGTCGGGCGTGAACTGGATGCGCTTGGTATCGAGGCTCAGCGCCTGGCTGAGCGTGCGCACGAGCAGCGTCTTGGCCACCCCCGGCACGCCCTCGAGCAGCACATGGCCGCGGGCGAGCAGGGCGATGATCAGCCCGGTCACCGCGCCGTCCTGGCCGACGACGGCCTTGCCGACCTCGGCGCGCACTCGGTTGAGCGACGCGCGCAGGGCTGCTGCCTCATCGGCGACCGGCAGTTGGGTAGGCGTGGTGGGAATCGTCATGGTTCCATTCTTTCGGCTGGATCGGTTAAAGACTGTTGTGAAACGGATGCCGCCACTCCCGCAGCGACAGCCCGGCTGGCCGCGCATTCCAGAGCCTGCAGCGCGTCCGACAACGCCAGAAGTTGGGCATCGCTGGTGGGAACAGCCTCGACGAGCAGGCTTCGAACCTCGGCCTGGGTACGCCCGGTGATCCCGGCAACGGTGAGCATGATCTCCTCCAACGCGGCGACATGCCCGAGCCCGACGGTGCTGGCGAGTCGCTGCACCGCCCCGATTCGAAGCGCATCGAGGGCGCGCAGCCGGGCATTGCCGCGGGCATAGAGCCGGGCCCGACCCTCCATGGTCTCGCTCGCTTTCACCGTGACCGGCAGATTCTCGGCCACGAGCGGCCCAAATCGCCGTCCCCGCCAGAAGGCGGCGGCCACGGCGGTGAGCCCGAACAGCAGCAGCACCGGGGTCACCCAGCCGGGCGTCAGCGCGGCGAGCGAGGGCGGCCCGGTGCGGGGCAGGTCGGCGAGCGTCGGCAGGTACCAGATCAGGGAGTCACTCTGGCCGAGCAGGCCGAGGGCCAACGCCGCGTTGCCGTAGCCGGCCACGTTCTCGTTGTTGAACACCCGCAGGTCGGCGACCAGTGTGGCTCGATCGTTGGCGACCACCGAGAATGTGTTGTCGCCGCTCGGAAAACAGCCCATCAGCGGGGAATCGGCCGGAAGGGACAGCGTGTCGCCGCCGGGAATCAGCTCTTCGGCACGGTTAGCGGCCGGTAGGGTGCAGTCGGCGACGAGCGATTCCGCGCCGGACACCCCGCCGAAACCGACGGTCGGAGCGAGCGACTGCAGGGCGAGAAAGTCCGGCGCCACGACAACGGTGCGCGCGGCCAGCCGGGTCAGCTGGGCCAGCTGGGAATCGACCAGATAGCTGCTTTCGTCGTAGAGCAGAACGGTTGAATCCGTTTCGGCCAGGCTTCGTACCTCGGCCAGGGAATCGGCCAGTGTCACGGTGACGCCCTGCTGGCGCAGCACCTCGACCAGGGCCATCGAACCGGCCGGAGCGGGGTTGTCCCCGGCCAGCGCGCGGCCGGCGACGTTGGCGCCGCCCGACACGAGCACGGCGACGATCGCGACCACGATGATGCCGGCACCGGCGATGATCCAGAATGAGGAACGGCGCAGCTGGGCGCGCAGGGTCGGAGTGGCGACATCCGTTTCACCAACGATCACGGGCGCGCTCACAGCACTCCAGCCAGCGGCGCGGGCGATGCCGCGCCGAGCTCGGCGTCCAGCTCCGTGAGGGCGCGATACTCCGCCTCCGTGCCGGCCTGCTCGAGGTAGCGCACGCGGTCGAAAATGTCAGCGGCGCTCGAGAGGGCAGCGCCGGACTGGGGGAATGCCAGCCCGGCCTGCGCTGCGAAATCGTGCGCGGTCGTGCCGGGGGTGACCGTCAGCACGGTGCGCTCCGCGAGACCGCGGGCCACGGCGCGAAAAATCTCTTCACAGGCGAGGCTCCAGTCGCCCACGCTGGCAGCTCGAGAGGCCGCCGTGCGCATCTCGGCGCTGCTGCGCTGGTCGACGGCGCCGAACAATTCGCTGCTGATCCGCCGCCGGAGAGCCAGTTTCGGAGCCCCGAACACCAGCCAGCTGGCCACGATCGCCGCGATCACGACCAGGGTCGCGAGCACCGGCAACCAGCTGGCGCCGCCACCGGACGGCAACGTCAGCGACTGCAGCCAGTCCAGAAAAGTCTGCGCGACACGATCGAACCAGGTCGGCCTGGCCGCGGTGTACTGTGCCTTGGCGAGTTCCTCGCGCAGCCAGCTGCGGGCATCCGGTGCGTCGGGATCAACCGGGACACCGACCGCGCCGATGAGCAGCACCACGGCCACGGTCATGGCGCCGGGTGCCCGGTGACCAGATAGGGGTCCGGCACGTCGAAGCCCTGCGCCGCCGACTCCACGTAGCGTGCGAGTTCCAAATCGAGGCCCTCTTTGCGCATGCGCAGGTCGAGGTAAATCAGCGCGACGGCCGCCGACTGCACGACCGCGGCCACGGCCGCAATGGGGATGGCAACGATCAAGGTGACCACGAGCGTCACGATCGACGATTCGAAGGCAAAGACACCGTTGGGGTCGACCAGCACGGTTCCGAAGCCGAGTACGAGCGAGACTGGAAGGCTGACGACCTGGCTGATGACCTGCACGATCAGGGTGACCAGCAGCAGCACGCCGAGCGTGCGCCAGAAATAGCCGCGAGTGAGCGACCATGACCGAATAACGGATGCCCGCACGCCCAAATTTTCGAGCACGATCAGGCTCGGCACCACACTGGTCTTGGTATAGAAATAGAAGCTCGCCGCAGCGAGCAGCAGCCCGCCAAAGACGCCGACCAGAACCCCGGCGACGATGCCCGCGACACCGCCGACGGCGACCAGCAGCACGACGATGCCGGCAACCACGGCGACGCCGAGCAGCAGCGCGCCGGTAATGAGGAGGGTCCACAGCGCCAGTGGCCAGAGGCGGGTCGCCGCTCGCCGCCACAGAGCGCTGAGTCGCTGCTTTTCGCCAAGGGTCGCGCGGGCCACCTCGACCACAATGATGGCCTGCAACAGTGCCGAGGCGATCACGGTCAGGGCCAGCGGAATAATGGCCGAGAGGACGCCGGTCAGCACTGAGCCGGCCGCGACGGCGTCCTGCTGGTCGAGCGGGGCGCTGTCGATCCGGTCGAACGCCCACAGCGTGACCAGGCCGACAACCAGCACGGTGACCAGCATGATGGCCGCCTGAATGATCAGGCCGCTGCCGAACGTCGCCTTGGGGTTTCGACGCAACACCTGAAAGGATGCCCCGAGCAGGGTGCCGAGACCGATCGGTCGCAGCGGGATCAACCCGGGCTTGGGCGGCGGCGCCCAGCCGTGTCCCGGACGGGGGCCCTGGTAGGAGGGTGTCGGCGTGGCAAACTCCCCGTATTGGGGCGGAACCGGGGAGTCGGGGGCTTGCCAGTGGTCGGTCACCATTCCATGCTGGCACAGGTCGCTCGAAGAAACGCCCGCGCGACCACTCTGTCAGCGGTCTCGGCTACTCTTATGCCAGACTTTGTCCTACTCATCGGGCAATCTGCCCCGCGCATCATCAGAACACACCTGACCTTGTTCTGGAAGGAGACTCATGACCTCACGCATTTTGGTTGTCGATGACGACACCGCCCTGTCCGAGATGATCGGTATCGTTTTGCAGGGCGAAGGCTTCACCCCGGGCTACTGCGCCGACGGATCACTCGCCCTCGACATTTTTCGCACCGAGAAGCCCGACCTGGTGCTGCTCGACCTCATGCTGCCCGGCCTCGACGGCATCGAAGTGTGCCGCCTGATCCGGGCCGAATCCGGCGTGCCCATCATCATGCTCACGGCCCGCTCCGACACCACCGATGTGGTCAAGGGGCTCGAATCCGGTGCCGACGACTACATGGTCAAGCCGTTCAATCCCAAGGAACTCGTCGCCCGTATTCGCACCCGCCTGCGTCCGCCAGCTGTCGACGGTGCGCTCAGCCTGCACATCGGCGACCTCGTCGTGAACGCGGTCGGCCATGAAGTCACCCGCGGCGATGCTTCGATCAACCTCACCCCGCTCGAATTCGACCTGCTGCTGGCCCTCGCCTCCAAACCGCAACAGGTGTTCACCCGGGAGATGCTGTTGGAGCAGGTCTGGGGTTACCACTACAAGGCTGACACCCGGCTGGTGAACGTGCACGTGCAACGACTGCGCGCCAAGGTCGAGCACGACCCGGACAATCCGAAAATTGTCATGACGGTGCGCGGCGTCGGCTACCGTGCCGGTGTCGTCAGCTAGCCCCACCATGAACGTCAGGCAACAGCAGAACCGGTGCGGCTCCCCATGCCGCAATTGACCTATTGGAGCAGACCGCGCAACTGGCCGCGTCTGCTGCGTTCGTCGTGGCGATCCTCCCTGCAGTTTCGTACGGTGACCATTTCGGTCGCCTTCTCCGGGCTGGCCATCCTCGTCGTCGGCGTTTATATGTCGGTCAGCATCGGCAATGACCTGTTTCAGTCCCGGCTCAGCCAGGTGCTGCTCGATTCCAACCGGGCGACGAGCGCCGCGCAGAGCCTATTTGATGCGTCGGATGCCACGGACCGGGTTCAGGTCCAGAACCTGCTCAGTTCCGCTCGAACCTCCATCTCCACGACGTCATCGAGCCGGCTGGTCGCCGTGCTTCGCGTGCCCGGCCAGGAATCGTCGACAGTTGCGCCGCAGGACTCCTCGACGTTCGGGCAGTCCACCGGGGTGATCGGCGCCGACCTGCGCACCCAGGTCCAGGGCAACAACGGTGAGCAATTCTGGCAATCGGTCACTCTGACTGGCGAGACCGCGACCGTCCCCGGCATCGTCGTGGGGTCGCAGATCACCGTTCCGGTCGCGGGCCGCTACGAGCTCTACATCGCGTACAGCCTGCAAGACGCCGAAGCGACGCTGCTCTTCGTGCAGCAGACGCTCGGCGTCGCCGGTGTCGCCCTCGTGCTGCTGATCGGGGCCGTGACCTGGATTGTCGTTCGTTTCGTCGTCACACCGCTGCGGGTCGCCGCCGAAACCAGCCAGAAACTGGCCTCCGGCGATCTCATGGTGCGCATCCCGGAGAAGGGCGAAGACGTCATCGCCACGCTCGCACGATCATTCAACGGAATGGCCGACAGCCTGCAAAGTCAGATTCGTGAACTCGCCGACCTGTCCGAGGTGCAACAACGTTTTGTCTCGGATGTCTCGCACGAACTGCGCACGCCGCTGACGACCATCCGCTTGGCCGGTGATGTGCTCTACGACCAGCGGGCGAGTTTTCCGCCGGCGACCGGGCGCACGGCCGAGCTGCTGCACACCCAGGTGGAGCGGTTTGAGCTGCTGCTGAGCGACCTGCTCGAAATCAGCCGCTACGACGCCGGCTCTGTTGAGCTGGAGAGCGAACCGACGAACCTGGTTTATCTCGCCGAGGACGCCATCGACAGCCTGCGATCCCTGGCCGAATCCAAGGGCAGCGACCTGCGGCTGGTGGCGCCGGGCGGGTACCTCAACGCCGACGTCGATCCGCGACGCATCCGTCGGGTGCTGCACAACCTCATCGGCAACGCTATCGAGCACGGTGAGGGCAAACCGGTCATGGTGTCGGTCGACAGCGACGCGAAGGCAGTCGCGCTCGCCGTGCGCGATTACGGCCTGGGTATGAGCCAGGCTGAAGTCGCGCACGTCTTCGACCGGTTCTGGCGCGCTGACCCGTCCCGTCAGCGCACGATCGGCGGCACCGGCCTGGGGCTGGCGATCTCGCGGGAAGACGCGAGCGTGCACAACGGATGGCTGCAGGTCTGGTCCCGTCCCGGCGAGGGTTCCTGCTTTCGGCTGACCCTGCCCCGCACCGCCCAGGGCCTGCTCGAATCCTCGCCCCTACCGCTGCCACCCGCCGACGCCACGGACCAGCTCGGCGAGTCCGGGCACGTTCCCGTTCTGGGCGGAGGCCCGCATGCATAACCACCATTCGCCGTGGCGCGGCTGGGTCGGCCGCGTTGTACCGGCCGGGCTCGTCGCTATCGCGCTGGCCGTCGGCCTGGGCGGCTGCACCGGCATCCCCCGCGACGGGGTGGTGCACGCCGGAACGGACCTCGTCCCCGACGCCAATCCGGCTCCGGTTTTTCTCCCGGCGCTGCCGCAGAAGGACGCATCAACGGATTCCATTCTGCGCGGGTTCATCGATGCTTCCTCGAGCCCGGAGAACAACTACGACATTGCTCGCCAATTTCTCGTTCCGCAGTTCGGTTCAGTCTGGGACCCCACCGTCGGAGTCACGGTCGACAATGGCTCCGGGCGCACACTGACGGTCGTCGACGAGGGCACAACGCTCGTGGCCATCACGCCGATCGCCGAGGTGGACGTGTCCGGCGAATACCGCGAGGTCGACGCCACCCCGGTTCCGTTGCGCTACGAATTTGCGAAGGTCGGTGATCAGTGGCGCATTAGTGCGGCCCCCAACGGCACCGTCATTGACGAAAATACCTTCAACGATGTGTTCAGCGCTCAGCCGGTGTACTTCTACGACCCAGGGTTTCGCTATCTGGTGCCGGACCTGCGCTGGTTTCCGCGCGGAGCATCCGCCCCCACCAAACTGGTCAACGCCGTGCTCGGCGGGCCGAGCGCCTGGCTGGATGGCGCGGTCGCCACGGCGTTCCCGGCCGGGTCCAAACTCACCGCTGACGCGGTACAGGTTGTGGGGCGCCAGGCCATGGTCGATCTGAACAGCGAGGCGCTCAACGCCGATCGGCAAACCCTGCAGCGCATGAAGGCGCAGCTCGTGGCCAGCCTGCCAGCTGGCCTGTCCGTTGACATCACGATCGACCAGAACTCCCAGTCCATCGACGACCTGCAGTCGGGGGCTCCCACGGTGGACCCGCGCGTCGACGCCCGCGCGCTCGTCTTGCGCGGCGGTGAATTCGGCTTTCTCGCCGCAACCGGGCAAAGCATCACCCCGCTCGACGGGCTGTCGGCGACCATCGCCCAGCTGGCCCCCACCGCGGTGACGCTCTCGTCCGGCCAGGGAACAGCTGCGGTTCTCGCCGCCGACGGAGTCTACGTCGTGCGCGCCGGCGACGACCCCGAGCTGCTCGATTCTCGCCCGGGCCTGCTCGCGCCGTCCAGCGACAACGACCGCTTCGTCTGGTCGGTGCCGTCGAACGACCCGAGCGCGCTGGTCGTCTACAGCCCAACGGGAGAAGCGACAGTGTTGCCAACACCCTGGCCGGAGGCGACGTCGATTACCGCCCTGAAAATCTCCCGCGACGGCTCCCGGCTGATCGCCCTGCTCGGCACCGGATCCGAAACCCGATTCGTGGTCGCGTCGATCATTCGTGACGGGTCGGTTCCCACCGACATCGGACCGCCGGTACTGCTGGCCGGAGGCGGAGGGGTCGGCCTCGATGCGACCTGGATCGACGAATTGACCGTCGCCTCGCTCAGTGCCCTGCCGAACGGCGAGTCCCGTATCGTCATACAACAGCTCGGTGGCGTCAGCTCCACCCTGGAGTCGCCCGCGAGCAGCCGGTTCATCGTCGGCAGCAACTCGGTGCGCGACCTGCGTGCCCTCACCGACACCGGTAGCCTCGAGGTGCAACGCGGAGCGGGCTGGCAGGCCCGCATCGACGACGTGACGCTGCTCGCCACCCAGCAGGGTCTCGGCCGCTGAGCGCGCGCTGAAGCCGGCCGACTCCTCCACCGGCGGCGTCCGGGCGCGGCTGTCCGCCACCCGCCCGCTCGCGCCCATCCGCACCGCAGCATCGGGCACACTGGCGCCATGAGCCACCGGCTGCGTGATCATCTGACCGCTGCGGCACTGGACGCCTGGGCGGCGCTGCTGCCCACTTCCTGCAGCGGCTGTGGAGCCGCTGACCGTGCCCTGTGCGCGGCCTGCCGGCTGGCGCTGCTCCCGGCCGTACACCCGGTCACCCGCGACGACGTGCGCATCTGGTCGGCGCTCACCTACGAGGGTGTGGCCCGCCACGTGATCGCTGCCTACAAAGACAATGGGCGAACGGATGCCGCCGCGGCGCTGGCCGCACCGCTGCGAGCAGCCATCGTGGCAGCGCTCGCCGCCGCACCGAGCCGGCCCGCACCGAGCCGGCCCGCACCGAGCCGGCCCGCACTCAGCCGGGTCGCGCCGGGCCCGGCCGGAATCGAGCTCGTGACCATCCCCTCCTCACGCCGGGCCTGGCGGGCCCGCGGCTACCATCCGGTCGATGCACTGCTGCATCGCGCTGGCCTCCACCCGGCCCCGTTGCTCGCCCAGCGCGGCGTGGTCAGCGACCAGGTCGGTCTGGGCCGTGCCGAGCGCGCCGCGAACAAAGACCACAGCCTCATCGCGCGACATCCACTCAGCGGAGTCGCTGTAATCCTGGTCGACGATATCGTGACCACCGGCGCCACGCTCCTCGAGGCGCGCCGTGCCGTGTTCGCTGCGGGCGGCACCGTTGTTGGCCTGGCCACATTGGCGGAGACACGGCGTCTGCTGCCGCGATAACGACCCGTCGCACAAATTGGTTAACAAATACTGTGACTTATCCCATCGCCCCGGCTACGGTGGAGTCAAAGGCGCGCAATGATCGCCCGGTTTGAGGGCGGTCCGCCAAACTGGAGGTCGTCATGGAAACTAACATCGTCGGACGCAACCTTGGGATCACTGATCGCTTCCGGGATTATGCGACGGAGAAGGCCGAGAAAATCGCCCTCCTCGCGGATAAGGCCCTCGCACTCGAAATCAAGGTCAGCCGCCACCACGAGAAGAACGGTGCAGCCGTCGGCAACGACCGGGTTGAACTCACCCTGATCGGTAAGGGTCCGCTCGTTCGGGCCGAAGCGGACGGATCCGACAAGTACGCTGCCTTCGACGTGGCGCTCGGCCGTTTACTCGAGCGTGTTCGCCGCGCCAAGGACCGCAAGAAGGTGCACCGCGGTGGAGCCCACCGCCCCACCTCGCTGCACGAGGCGTCCGCGGTCGGGTTCAGCGTCATCGACATCACGCCGGCCAACCCCGAAACGCTCGAGCGGGTGCGCACCGGCGCGATTCCCATCGTGCAAGCGGATGCCCCCGCCGTCGCGGACGAGGAAGAGTACTGCCCCGTCGTCATCCGTCGCAAGGTCTTCGCCGCTGCGCCCATGTCGGTCGACGATGCACTCTACTTCATGGAGCTGGTCGGGCACGACTTCTACCTGTTCCAGGATATCGAAACCGAGCGTCCGAGCGTGGTCTACCGCCGCAAGGGCTGGGACTATGGAGTCATCGAACTCGATAGTGCCGTCAGTGAGTTGCACGAGGCTGTGCCCGTTGCCAGCGGGCGTGCCAACTGACCAACTAGCATTGCCTTAGTTGCCGACCAGGTCGGCGCTCTGGCATCTGCCAGACGAGAGGCGCAGGCAGGCGCTGCGGGAGCAGTTCAATCGAGCTTCCGCAGCGCGTGTCTGCACCGTTTGACTAGTGGAGTACATTCGTGGCGTCAATTCTTGAAAAGGTTCTTCGTGTTGGTGAAGGCCGCGTTTTGCGCCGCCTGGAAAACTACGCGAAAGCCATCAACGCGCTGGAAGAGGACTTCCACGAGCTCACCGACGAGGAGCTCAAAAATGAGACCGTCACCCTGCGGGAACGGTACTCCAACGGCGAATCGCTCGATGACCTGCTCCCCGAGGCGTTCGCCGCCGTGCGCGAGGCGAGCACCCGCACGCTCGGGTTGCGTCACTTCGACGTACAGCTGATGGGCGGGGCAGCACTGCACCTCGGAAACATCGCCGAGATGAAGACCGGTGAGGGCAAGACCCTGGTCGCCACCACCGCCGCCTATCTCAATGCGATCAGCAGCCGCGGCGTGCACGTCATCACGGTCAACGACTACCTCGCGAGCTACCAAAGCGAGCTTATGGGCCGCGTCTTCCGCGCCCTCGGCATGACGACCGGATGCATCGTCTCCGGCCAGACGCCGGCTGCGCGTCGGGAAATGTATGCCGCCGACATCACCTACGGCACCAACAATGAATTCGGTTTCGACTACCTGCGCGACAATATGGCCTGGCAGTCCAGCGACATGGTGCAGCGCGGTCACTACTTCGCCATCGTCGACGAGGTCGACTCGATTCTCATCGACGAGGCACGCACGCCCCTGATCATCTCCGGACCCGCTTCCGGCGAAGCCAACCGCTGGTTCAACGAGTTCGCCAGCCTGGCCAAGCGCCTGGTCCCCGACGAAGATTTCGAGGTCGACGAGAAGAAGCGCACCATCGGTGTACTCGAACCCGGCATTGAAAAGGTCGAGGATTACCTCGGCATCGACAACCTGTACGAATCGGCCAACACCCCGCTGATCTCGTTCCTGAACAACGCGATCAAGGCGAACGCCCTGTTCAAGAAGGACAAGGACTACGTCGTGATGAACGGCGAGGTACTCATCGTGGATGAGCACACCGGCCGAATCCTGATGGGCCGTCGCTACAACGAGGGCATCCACCAGGCCATCGAAGCCAAGGAGGGCGTCGCGGTCAAGGCCGAGAACCAGACCCTGGCCACGGTCACCCTGCAGAACTACTTCCGCCTCTACTCCAAGATCTCCGGCATGACCGGAACAGCCGAGACCGAGGCCGCCGAGTTCATGAGCACCTACAAGCTCGGCGTGGTGGCCATCCCCACCAACAAACCGATGAAGCGCCTCGACCAGTCCGATCTGATCTACAAGAACGAAGAGTCCAAGTTTCGTCAGGTCGTCGAGGACATCGTCGAACGCCATGCGGCCGGGCAGCCAGTTCTGGTCGGCACCACGAGCGTTGAAAAGAGCGAATACCTGTCGCGTCTGCTCGCCAAGAAGGGCGTGCGGCACGAGGTGCTCAACGCCAAGAACCACGCCCGTGAGGCCGCGATCGTCGCGCAGGCCGGTCGCCTCGGTTCGGTGACCGTGGCCACCAACATGGCCGGTCGTGGTACCGACGTGATGCTCGGCGGCAACGCCGAGTTCATCGCCGTCGCCGAGATGAACGCGAAGGGCCTCAGCCCGATTGAGACCCCCGACGAGTATGAACTCGCCTGGGATGACGTCTTCACCGCGGTAAAGGCCGACGTGGCGGAAGAGGCCGACAAGGTCATCGCCGCCGGTGGCCTTTACGTGCTCGGCACCGAACGGCACGAGTCCCGTCGCATCGACAACCAGCTGCGCGGACGCAGCGGTCGCCAGGGCGACCCGGGCGAAAGCCGCTTCTACCTCTCCCTCACCGACGACCTCATGCGCCTGTTCAACGCCGGCGCCGCCGAAGCACTGATGGGGCGCCAGGGGGTGCCCGACGATATGGCTATCGAGTCTAAGGTCGTCAGCCGGGCCATTCGCAGCGCCCAGTCGCAGGTCGAGGGTCGCAACGCCGAGATTCGCAAGAACGTGCTCAAGTATGACGACGTACTCAACCGCCAGCGCGAGGCGATCTACGGCGACCGCCGGCACATCCTTGAGGGTGACGACCTGCACGAGCGCACCCAGACCTTCCTCACCAACGTCATCGACGAGGTGCTCGACGTACACGCCGGCGAAGGCAACGGCGACGACTGGGACTTCGATGCCATGTGGACCGAGCTCAAGACGCTCTACCCGGTGGGACTGACCATCGACGAGGTCGTATCAGAGGCCGGCGACAAGGGCAAGATCAACCGCGACTTCATGCGCCGCGAGATTCTCTCCGACGCCAAGCTCGCCTACACCCGCCGGGAAGAGTCCCTCGGTTCTCCGGCCATGCGCGAGCTCGAACGCCGCGTGGTGCTGTCGGTCATCGACCGACGCTGGCGCGACCACCTGTACGAGATGGATTACCTGAAGGATGGCATCGGTCTGCGCGCGATGGCTCAGCGCGACCCTTTGGTCGAGTACCAGCGTGAAGGCTTCGCCATGTTCCAGCAGATGATGGGACAGATTCGCGAAGAAACGGTCGGGTTCCTGTTCAACCTCGACGTCGAGGTGACGGCCGGAGCCGGAGCCGTCGCCGGACCGGTCGTCGCGGCCAAGGGGCTGTCCCCGGCCGATTCCCCCGAGGAGAAGCTCAGCTACACCGCCCCGAGCGATTCGGGTGGAGTCGAGGTGCGCAACCAGCGCGGTCAGATTCAGCAGGCCGCCACCGATCGAGCCAGACGCACGGCCACCGTCGCGGCGAGCGACGACGAGCCGACCGAGCCGGCCGGACCGCCCCAGCGTGGAGCCTTCGGTCAGAAAACCGAGGGTGCTGCCCCAGCGAACCGGGCGGAGCGTCGCTCGCAGGGTAAGAAAACAACGTAGCGTTTCGGGCGCTCTCGGTTTGGGCCGTGCTTTACAGCACGACCAGGACCGAGGCCCGCCACCGCCGGTCCATCCCCTCCAAACAGATCGCGACCGCATAGCTCCGGTGCCGCTCGAACACGACGACGACGGCGTCCAGGCCTCCAGCGTCGCGCTTCACCTGGGTGACGTGGCCGATGGCGAGCCGGGGGCGGTCAGCAACCTGGCCGGTGACGGCGCGCGCCCGCGCCGCGATTGACGCTCGAACGCGCAGATGGGCATAGACGTCGTCGGTCACCCAGCTCGCAAGGTGTTCAATCTGTCGGACTCCGGCGATGACCTCGAAGGCGCAGATCGCCAAGGCCCGAAGCAGCGGTTCCGGATCGGGGAGCTCCGCCAGGGTGCTGGGCTGAGGACCGAAGAACTCGTCGTCTTCGATTCGCTCCCGCCGAAGGGCCTGCGCATTCGATTCGCTGCTACCGGGTGACGGCATGATGCCTCCTGAGGTCGAGCACGAGCTGGAATAGCGGAAACCTAAGCAGCATTGTTCCGGCACTGTCGAGGGCTTAAAGAGCCTGTGGACAACGTGAGCGAGAACGCCCAGGTTCGGCTACTTTCGGTGTGTGCGCTGGGATGATTTGTTTGACGATTTGGAAGGGCAGCTCGACTACGAGCTGCAGGCCGAGGTCGCTGACCTGTGCCTGCACGAGGAACGGGAGCGTCTGGAGAAGCTCTCCCTGCGCACCCGGTTGAGCAACGTGGTGCGGTCCGCGAGCCTCGGCAGCGCCCTGCGGCTGCGCGTGGTGCTCGTGTCGGGCCAAACGCTCGCCCTGCGTCCGACCGCGCTGGGCCGGGACTGGCTTGCGGCCGACCTGCTCGATTCCGAGAGCGCTCGCGGCCAGTGCGTGGTCCCGCTCGCGGCCATCGCCGCAGTCTTGCTCGACGAGGAACAGATCAGGGCGTCGTTGGCCGTGGAATCGGCAGCGACCGGTCGGGGAATCGAACGGGTCGGACTGCCGTTCGTCCTGCGCAACCTGTGCCGTCGCCGGCGCGCCGTGGAGTTGGACACCCGGGCCGGTGTGGTGGCCGGAACCATCGACCGGGTGGCGCGGGACCACATTGATCTGGCGGTGCATCCGCTCGGAACGTTGCGCCGTGGCCCCGAAATCGCTCACTACCGCATCGTGCCGATCTGGCAGATCCATGTCATCCGGCTGAAATGACGCTGCCCTGTGGAGAACTTTTTCACCGGGCGGCACAGTGGGCCACGATAAGAGAGAATCCTTCCAAACAAGCGAGGTAGCGGATGATGTCACCCGGTTCCACACGTACGCGCCGCCGCTTCTGGGTAGACCCCCGATTCGTCATCGGCCTCGTGCTCGTCGCCGCGTCGATTGCTGGCGTGAGCGCGATCGTCGCCGGCAGCGACCGCACCACGGCGGTCTACACCGCACGCCACACGCTCACCGTCGGCGATCGCCTTACGAAGACCGACCTCGTTGAAACCCGGGTACGGCTGGGGGGAGCCGCCGACCTCTATCTGTCGCCCACGGTCGAGCCGGGCTTGCTGGTCACCCAGACCATTCTGGCCGGGGAACTCGTGGCGCGCTCCGCGGTCGGAGCAGCAGCCGGAGAGCTGACGACGAGTGTCGTCGTAGACGTTCCCGGCCGGTTGGCAGCCAGGGTCGTGTCCGGTTCGGTGGTGGACATCTGGTCGGCGCGGGCGACCGGGCCGGGCGAATACGCGCCGCCGACGATTCTCGTGGCGCAGGCTGTCGTGGTGCGGATCGTGATCCCGACCGGCATCATCGCCGCAGACAATGGTCAATCCGTGGAATTGCTCGTGCCCAAGGCGAACGTCGCCGACGTGCTCGAAGCGATCATGAACGGTGATGCCCTCGCGATCGTACCGGTCAATACCCCCGTGGTTCCCTGATGGCCCGGATCGCGCTCGTGCTGGACCGAGCGACCGAGCAGCGCATGCTGGCCGACATCATCGAGTGCGGGCACAGTGTGGTGACGCGCGTGGATACCGCCCGGGATTTTCTGGAATCGCTGTCGCACGGGCAGCCGCACGTCGTCGTGGTCAGTGGTCGGCGGGAGTCTCTGACCGGCCAGCTGATCGCCGCCTGCGATGAGCGGGGCATTCGGGTCGTCGCCATCGCCGCATCGGAACAGGAACGTCGGCACGCAGGCTCGCTCGGCCTGTACGAAACCGTGGCCCTGCCCTGTGACTGGGCGGAGATCGAAGACCTGCTCGTCTCGGGCGTGGTGGTGCCGCTGCGCGTCGGGGATCGGCACTTCACCGGCGGCGCGCTGAGTGCTGGCTCCGTCATCGCGGTGTGGGGCCCGTCCGGGGCGCCCGGGCGTACCACGCTCGCCATTAACATTGCAGCCGAAATTGCCGCGGCCGGCCACACCGTGGTGCTGGCCGACGTCGACACCTACGGCGCGTCGATCGCGCCGCGGCTCGGCATGCTCGACGAGGCTCCCGGCTTTGCCGCCGCCTGCCGCCTGGCCGGCAGCGACAGCCTGAACCGGTCAGAACTCGAGCGCATCGCCCAGCGCTACAACTCCCCGAAGGGCGCCTTCTGGGTGTTGACCGGTCTCGGCCGGCCGTCTCGCTGGCCGGAACTGTCGACCGAGCGGGTCACCCGCACGATCGATGCGCTGCGACACTGGGTGGATTACGTGGTGCTGGACACCGGATTCAATCTGGAGAGCGACGAGGAATTGAGCAGCGATCTGCTGGCACCGCGCCGCAACGCGGCCACGGTGACCGCGCTGCGGATGGCCGACCACGTCGTCGCCTGCGGACTGGCCGACCCGATCGGCATGGCGCGGTTTTTGCGGTCCTGGGTGGACCTCGCCGAGGTCACGACCGGCCATGCCGTGAGTGTTGTGATCAATCAGGTGCGGGCGAGCGCCCTGGGGCTCAATCCGCGTGGCCAGGTCCTGAGAACCCTCAAGCTGCTCGGCAACATCGACTCCGCCGTTCTGGTGCCGCATGACCAGGTCGCGCTCGATACCGCAGTACTGACCGGCCACACCCTGCGGGACGGGGCGCCGAAATCCCCGGCGCGCGTCAGCATCCGTCGATTTGTGCTCGATGAGCTGATCGTCGTTGCCGTCGGCCAAACCGAGCGGGTGCCGCGGCGAGTGCGTTGGCCTGGCCGCAAGGCCGCCCCGGCGATCTGATCTGACCAGTACTGATCGATCAGGCCTGCGCTGGTCAGTTCTGCAGCGGGATGACGTCGACGCTGCCGCCGACGCCCACGACGACGAGCACGCGTGCTCCGGTGACCCCGGCCAAGGCCAGGCCGAGGCGCTCGGCCGATGGCAGGACGTCGTCGATCGGTGCAGCGTCGATCGGTGCAGGGCCGTCGGGGGAGGCCGCACGCTGCCAGACCGTGACGGCGGCGCCGGTCAGCTCGGCGATGAGGTCGCGGGTCGCGGTCGGGTCGCCGGCCGTGACCAGAATGACCCGGTGGATGGCACGGCCGGGCAGCTCGGCCTCAGCCAGCGCAGCGCGGTCCCTCCGCCAGACCGAGAAGTGGTAGCCGGCGGCGAGGCCGGTGGCGACGAGCAGCCCCAACGGTGCTCGCACCCGGTCGAGCAGGCTCTGTCGGCTCAGGTCGTCGAGGACGAATTCGAAAATGCGGTAGCCGATCACGAGCAGGGTGATAATGGCCACGATCGCGCTGATCCCGAAGATGAGAATTAGGTAGACCCGGCGGCCCGTCACCTGGGCGGACACCGGATCGACCGGGCGCAGCGGCTTCCAGGCGGCCCACCAGACCGGGCCACCCACGATTGCGGCGCTAAGCCCGCCGAGCAGCAGGGAGCGCGTGTCCGACCCGACCACGACCGGCGCCAGGCCGGACAGCAGGGCATTGACGATGATTCCCAGCCCGGTAGCCGCAGCCACCAGACCGAAGCCGGAAACGACGAGGGTGGCGGCCAGCCGGGTCGGCAGCGCTCGCTGCCGCAGCAGACCGTGGTGGTAGGCCCAGACCAGAGCGCCGACCAGAGCGGTCGCCACGGCGGTGCCGAGCGGATCGAGAATATCGTCCAGCGGATGCTCCCGGGCAAAGGCCAGCCGGAGCAGCACGAACAGCACCGTGCCCGTTCCCACCAGCGACGCGGCAGCAGCGGCGGCGATCCCCAAGACGACGAGGGCAAGATCGGCCAGCACCCCGCGCACGAGCCGGGCGCGCTCCCGCATCCACTGCCACCACCAGATCAAGGTGCCGCCGAGAAACCAGACGCCTGCCTGCAGGGCCAGCCGCCACCAGGGATCGCCGATGACGATCGAGGACTGGAGCGCGTCGACGGCCGCATTGATCAGGGATGCGAGCGCGGTCACCGCCCCGACCGCTCCGATCAGCAAACCAAAAATCGAGCTCAGAATGGGCGCGACGCTCGTCAACTGCATGGGACTCTTGGACGGGTGTCGGGACATCCACCGGTGCCAGGCCCACACCAGCGTCCAGATCAGCGCGACCGCGAGGGTGCGCGGCTGCCAGTCGCCCCGCACCAGTGCCGCCAGGGTCCCGAGCAGGGCAGAAGCCGCGGTCACGATCGCGACCGTCTGCAGGCCGGCCAGGTAGAGCCCCCAAGAGATCGACGCCCGCTCCGCGCTCGCCATCCGCCGCCACAGCACCCACCAGAGCAGCGCGGCGAACGGGCCGGCGATCAGGGTGAAGGCGAGGGACCGCGCGAGTCCGGTCACATCGATACCGGCCAGGTTGGTGCCGGTATCGAGGGCGCGCCCCAGGAGGCCGCTCAGGCCGATCGCGGCGATGACCACGAGCGCGAACAACAAGATGTACACGACCACTCGGCGTGCCGTCGGGGTTGATGTGCTACCGGGCTGTCTAGGAGATCGGCGCACAGCGATGACGATGCCGGTCATGCCCACGCCCAGCACGGCGACGAGGACGAGGAGGACCACGATGGACATTACTTCGTTACCATCGGGTTCGGGCAGATGGAGAGCTCCCAGGGAGCTGTCTCGATCAGCCAGGCACCGTCCGCCCTGACCAGGTCGAAATTGCTCTCGAACTCATACTCGGAGGCGCCGAACGGGCCGTCGTCGTAGGACGTGACCAGGGACACGACGACATCGGCTGATTTGGGGCGAACCGTCGTTGACACCAGTACGACGCGAAGGCTGTTGGTTGGACCGTGTTCGACGGGCCCACAGCCCACCAGGGCCTCTGCGGTGAGCAGCTTTTCGGCCGCATCTTCGTCACCGGCGATGACGGCCGCAGAATAGGCCTGCACCACGCCTTCCGGGGTGTTTGGGTCGAGCAGTTCCGGTGCGCCGCGGGTGAAGACCACCACGAGGGCGACGAGCACCAGGGCGACGATAGTGCCGAGGATGACGATCAAGGTGCGATCTTTAGTGCCCGCCAGTGTGTGCATGTTCTCATCATGGACCCAATGGTGTGGCATCACCACAGCGGGTGCCGGGGGGAGCGCGCGGGGATCTAGGCTAGTGAGCGTGTCGACTCTCAGTGATCTCGTTCTTGCCCAGGGCCGCAGCAGCGCGGAAGACGTGGACTGGCTGCACATGCTCGTTGCCGACGGCCAGCTGCTGGCCGACCTCGCTTTCGCCGATATTGTCGTATGGGTTCCGGCGCAGTCTGGCGGCTTCGTCGCCGTCGCGCATGCCCGGCCGTCGAGTGCCGCCACGCTGTTCTATCGCGACTTCGTCGGGCAGCAGATCAAGGTCGAGTGGCGCAATCAGGTTACCGAGGCGTTCGAGACCGCCAGGATCGTCGACGCCACCGCTCCCGACTGGTATGAGGAGACGCCGACCCGGGTGCGGGCTATCCCGGTGCTGCGCCGGCTGAGCACGACCGGTGCTGCGGTAACGGATGCCCCGGTGGCGGTGCTGACCTGCCACAGCAACCTGAGCGAGGCACGCACGCCGGGACGCCAGGAGCTGACCTTCAACGATTGCGCCAACGATCTGTTCGCCATGATCGCGTCCGGGGACTTTCCCGACCTCGGCGCTCCGACCGGTCCGCGCCGCGGCGCGCCACGCGCCTCCGACGGGCTGCTCCGGCTCGATGTCGACGGACTGACCACTTTTGCCAGCCCCAACGCGCTCTCGGCGTTCAACCGCATGGGTTTCATCGAGGAACTCGAGGGGGAATCGCTCGCCGAGGTGACGACCGGCCTGCTTACCGGCACCGCCGTCGTGGACGAGTCGCTGCCCCTGGTGGTCACCGGGCGGGCACCGTGGCGCACCGACATTGAAGCGCGCGGCGTGACGGTGTCGCTCCGGGCGATTCCCATTCGCAACCGCGGCGAACGCGTCGGCGCGATCGTGTTGTCGCGGGACGTTACCGAACTGCGGCACCAGGAACGTGAGCTGATCACCAAGGATGCCACCATCCGGGAGATTCACCACCGGGTCAAGAACAACCTGCAGACCGTTGCCTCGCTGCTGCGGATCCAGGCTCGGCGTACCCAGTCCGACCGGGCGCGCGAGGCGCTGACCCAGGCGATGCGGCGGGTCGCTGCGATTGCCGTCGTGCACGACACCCTGTCCGAGGGACTCAGCCAGATCGTCGACTTCGACGCCGTTTTCGAGCGGGTGCTGCTGCTCACGGTGGAGGTCGCATCCGCTCACAATACGACCGTGCATCCCAAGTCGTCGGGTAGCTTCGGCACCCTGCCCAGCGCCTATGCGACGCCGCTCGCGCTGGTTTTGACCGAACTGGTCACCAATGCTGTGGAGCACGGCCTCGCCGGGCGCGAGGGCGAGGTGTCGATCGAGGCGCAGCGCAGCGAGGAGACGCTGACCGTCATGGTGCGAGACACCGGTGCCGGATTACCGGAAGGCAAGGTCGGTTCGGGGCTCGGCACTCAGATCGTGCGCACGCTCATTCAGGGCGAGCTCGGCGGCACCATCGACTGGCACACCATGATGGGCAGCGGCACCGAGGTCACGATCGAGATCCCCCTCCGCTTCATGCAGGAGTCCTAGCCCTTTCGGGACGGGGCCTGGGCCCCGTCCCCGGGCCCAGGTTAGAAACTGGGACCAGGGACATACGGTGGGCCCGGGGAGCGGATGCCGATTCCGCGCGGTCGCGCGGCCCGGCTGCGCGCAGAGCACAAAAAAACGAGCCCGCGGCCTCCGGGAATACCGGACGGCCGTAGGCTCGCGTTCTGTAGCGGTGCCGGCTTTGCTAGGAAGCGCGACGGGCGCGTGCGGCGCGACGCTTGAGCGCACGCCGCTCGTCCTCGCTCAGGCCGCCCCAGACCCCAGAGTCCTGACCGGTCTCGAGTGCGTACTGGAGGCAGACCTCCGTGACGTTGCAGCGAGCGCACACCGATTTTGCCTTCTCGATCTGGTCCACAGCGGGTCCAGTGTTACCGACCGGGAAGAAAAGTTCCGGGTCAGCGGTGAGGCAGGCAGCTTTATCGCGCCAGTCCATAGGGATGCTCCTTTTATTACATGGGTGCACGGCCGATTGGCCAGAGTTGCAGGGTGATGGCCGGTTGCAGGAAAGTGGGATCTGCGCGATAACCGCGTTGAAACAGCTCACGTCCCTGTGAGCGTCAACCGGGCCTCAAATATCGTCCCATAATAGAGGTATCAAATCAATAGTTTTGTATGGCTTTTCGCTGTGAACAGCGACTCTGGTGCGCGGCGCCCAGCTCGGATCGACCTCCGGGCGCTTCGTCGTGCCCCCCTTCTGGGTGTGCTTGTAGGGCTCGTAGCTCTGGAGGCGCTCGCACTGTGGGCGCTCACGGCCTGGTGGGTGCTCGAACTGCTCATCGATACACCGACCTCGATGGGTGGCGCGCTTGCCCTGCTGGCACTGACGGCCGTCGCGGCCGTGTGGGTGAGCGCAATCACGGTCGGCGCCCTGCGCGGGCGTCCGTGGATTCGCGGAGCCGCAGTCACCTGGCAGCTCGTACAGATCATGATCGCCGTCGGTTGCTTCCAGGGCATCTACGCCCGCCCCGACGTCGGCTGGGCGCTGCTCGCCCCCTCGATCGTGGTGCTCGTGCTGGTCTTCACTCCGAAGGTCGTCGCCGCGACCAGTCACGAACCGAAGCCGGACGCCGACTGACCACGGCCGCATGACCGCTAGACGGTCAGGCGTCGATGCCGAGCTTCTTGCGCAGGCTGGCGACGTGGCCGGTGGCCTTGACGTTGTACAGGGCGTGGGTGATGACGCCGGCTTCGTCCAGCACGAACGTCGACCGCAGCACGCCGGTCACGATCTTGCCGTAGAGGTTCTTCTCGCCCCAGGCGCCGTAGGCGCGGTGCACGTCGAGTGCGCTGTCGCTCAGCAGCGGAAAGTTAACCGCATCATGCTGCTGGAACGTCTTGAGCTTGGCCGGGGCATCCTTCGACAGGCCGAGCACCTGGTAGCCCGCGGACTTGAGCGACCCGAGGTTGTCGCGAAAGTCACAGGCCTGGGTCGTGCAGCCGGGGGTCATCGCCGCCGGGTAGAAATACACGACCACCTTGCTGCCCGCGAAACGGCTAAGCGAAACGGATGCCCCATCCTGGTCGGTCAGGGTGAACTGGGGGGCCGTATCGCCGACTGCAAGGCGCGCTGAATCCGTCATGGTTCCATCGTATCGAGAGCAGACTCAGCGGGCGGGCGCAAACGTGGCGAGCAGCCGTTGCAGCGAGTCGAGGCGCACCTGGCCGGTGTCGCCAAGCTCGCCGGCCTCAACCGCGTCGATGATCGCGCAGTCCGGCGAATCGGGCAGGTGAGTGCAGCCGCGTGGGCAGCGCTCCGCGATCGTCGCGAGGTCGGTGAAGGCCTTGAGAATATTGTCGGTGTTGATGTGACCGAGGCCGAAGGAGCGAACGCCGGGGGTGTCGATAACCCACCCGCGGCCGGCATCCGTTTCGAGGCGCAGTGACACCGTCGACGACGAGGTGTGGCGCCCGCGCCCGGTGACGGTGTTGACGACGCCGATGGCCCGGTTGGTGCCGGGGACGAGCGCATTCACGAGCGTGGACTTGCCGACGCCGGAGTGCCCGACGAAGACCGTGTCGTGGCCGACCAGCGCCGCAGAGATCTCCTCGATCGGCATCCCGCCCTCCCCGCTTTGAAACACGGGCAGGTCGAGGCCGGCGAAGTTGGCCAGGAACGCGGCGGGGTCGGCGAGGTCGGTCTTGGTGATGCAGAGAATGGGTTTCACGCCGGCGTCATAGGCCGCGACCAAATAGCGATCCACCAAGCGGATGCGCGGCTCCGGGTTGGCCGCGGCGACCACGATCAGCATCTGGTCGGCGTTGGCCACGATCACCCGCTCGACGGCGTCGGTGTCGTCGGCGCTCCTCCTCAGCAGGGTGTCGCGCGGCACGATGCGCACGATGCGGGCCAGGCTGCCCTCGGCTCCGGTGGTGTCGCCGACGATGTCGACCCGGTCGCCGTTGACGACGGCCTTTTTGCGCAGCTCGCTGGCCCGCGCGGTTGTGATTCGACGCTCGGTGGGCAGATTCTCGTCGAGCATGACGGTGTAGCGACCGCGATCTACCGAGAGGATGCGCCCGGTCAGCGCATCCTGATGGCTCGGCCTGGTCTTGGAGCGCGGTTTACTGCCCTTGCGGCCGGGGCGCACCCGCACGCTCGACTCGTCGAACTCCGGTTCGTCGTCGGCGGCGGAGGCCCACCAGGTGTCGCCGGGATCGCCGGCCAGGTCCTCGGCAAGACCCTCAGAACCGTCAGCGGGCGGCGCCACGGGCATCTACAGCGCCGCTTCGGAGATCATCGCGTGCCACAGCTCGGGAAACTGGGGGAGCGTCTTCGCGGTCGTACCGATGTTCTCGACCTCGACGCCGGGCACGGCGAGGCCGATCAGCGCACCGGCCGTGGCCATGCGGTGGTCGTCGTAGCTGAGCCACTGGCCGCCGTGCAGGGGCGCCGGTTCGATCCGGAGGCCGTCGGACAGCTCGGTGACCTTGCCGCCCAGCCGATTGATCTCGGTCGCCAGTGCGGCGAGACGGTCGGTCTCGTGGTGGCGAATGTGCCCGATGCCGGTGATCGTGCTCGGCGTCGAGGCCAAGGCGGCCAGAGCGACGAGGGTGCAGGCGAGTTCCCCGCCAGCGGAGAGATCCAGGTCGACGCCGACGATGTGCTCGCCCCCGGTGACGGTGAGCCGGTCACCGGCGCGCGTGACGACGGCGCCGAACAACGGCAGCAGCTGGGCGAGGTCGGCCCCGACCTGCGTCGTCGTCTCCGGCCAGCCGGTGATGGTGACACTGCCGCCGGCCACGAGCGCGGCGCACAGAAACGGTGCCGCGTTTGATAAATCGGGTTCGATGTCGACCGTGCGACCGGCGAGCAGGCCGGGTGCGACGATCCACTCGCCGACGTTCGGCGTAGACACGTCGACGCCGCGCGCGCGCAGCACCTCGATGGTCATCTCGATGTGTGGCAGGCTCGGCAGCCGTTCGCCGGAGTGGGTGAGGTGCAGCCCGTGCTCGAAGCGTGCGCCGGCCAGCAGTAACCCCGACACGAACTGGCTTGAGCTGCCGGCGTCGATGGTGACCGCTCCGCCGGTGACCGCTCCGCGGCCGTGCACGGTGAAGGGCAGGGCGTGCTTGCCATCGTCGTTGATATCGCCGCCGAGGTCGCGCAGAGCGCCGATGATGGGACCCATCGGGCGGCGTCGCGCACCGGAATCGCCGTCGAACGTGGTCGGGCCGAGCGCGAGGGCTGCGAGCGGGGGCAGAAAACGCATGACCGTGCCGGCCAGGCCGCAATCGATCGTGGTGGAGCCAAGCAATTCCTCGGGCGGGGTCACCAGCAGGTCCGTTCCGAACGCCCCGTCGCCCGCAACGGCCTCGATCGTGGCGCCGAGCTGCCGCAGGGCATCGACCATGAGATCGCTGTCGCGCGAGTGCAGCGGCGCGCGCAGCAGAGACGGTTCACTGGCGAGAGCGGATGCGACGAGCTCCCGGTTGGTCAGGGATTTCGAGCCCGGCAGAGCCAGCACCGCCTGCAATGGCGCGCCAATGCTCGGCGCCGGCCACCAGACATCCACTTCGGTCGGTGAATTGTCGCCGTACGGATCAAACTCCGGCTTGGAATATCTCGAGATCAACATCGGTTATCAGAATAGTCGGTGATAACAATCTGAGGGAGGCCCGTGACGGTGTCAATGCTGTTAGAACGACCCCTGGCTGTGGGGAACGGCCTAGAATTGCCCGTGATGACTTCAGACACGCCCGTCAATTCGGAATCTATTCCGGTTGACGACACAGAACTGGTTGCACCGACCAAGGCCGAGCTGCGCGAGCAGACCCGCGGACTGTTCGAAGAACAGGCCCTGCCGTTCCTCGACCAGTTGTACGCTGCCGCCATGCGCATGACCCGCAACCCGTCCGATGCCCAGGACCTCGTGCAGGAGACCTTTGTCAAGGCCTTCGCCGCGTTCGCGCAGTACGAGCAGGGCACCAACCTCAAGGCCTGGCTCTACCGCATCCTCACCAACACCTTCATCAACCAGTACCGCAAAAAGCAGCGTGAGCCCTATCAGGGCACCATCGATGAGCTCGAAGACTGGCAGCTGGGCGGCGCCGAGTCGACGACCGCCATGTCAGGACGGTCGGCCGAGGCCGAGGCCATCGACCATCTGCCGGACAGCGCCGTTAAAGAAGCACTGCAGTCCATTCCCGAAGACTTCCGACTCGCCGTGTACTTCGCCGACGTCGAAGGCTTCTCCTACCAGGAGATCGCCGAAATCATGAAAACACCCATTGGCACCGTGATGAGCCGCCTGCACCGTGGCCGGCGACTCCTTCGTGAGCTCTTGGCCGGTTACGCGGCCGAGCGCGGACTAGGCCAGGGACAGAAAACATCCGGGAGCGCAAGCAAATGACCGATTGTGGTTGCGAGAAGGCCAAGGCCGAACTCGAAGAATACCTGCACAACGAACTCCGCAAAGACGATGCGGCCGACATTCAGGAGCACCTCGCGACCTGCACCGACTGCAGCGCCGAACACCTGATCGGACGCACCATGACCGAGGTGATGCAGCGCGCCTGCAAGGAAACCGCGCCCGAAGTTCTGCGCGACCAGGTCCTGCTCAAGCTGCGCGCCCTCCAGGCCTCGCACTAGCTGAGCGCGCACGTTCAATCGCCTGTCGCTGTTCGCTGGCAGGCAAACGGATGCCACCGCGCTCGCACGCGGGCCGGCCACGCCGCAGCCTCGTGGCACTCGTCATGGATCGTGGCACTCTAGCGCGGGGTGCCACGAGCGGTACCAGGGCCGCGAGCGGCGGCGTGACCGCGCGCATCCGCTGAGGGCACGTGTTCGTCGCACCCGCCCCGGTTGCAACCGGCCAGGCACGGGCCGCCAGGCCGCGCCCGCCGCCGCGCAGGAACACCAATGGAGGGTGACCCCGGGGTCACCCTCCATTTTCATGTGCGGTTACAGCGTGAGCGCCTCGCGCTGCAGCTTGGCCTGCTCGACCGCGTGGCGCTTGGCCGAACCTGCCGCCGGCGAGGCCGACGCGGGACGGGAGAACAGCCGGATGGCTCGCGGGCCGAGCTTGTTGGTCTCCAGGTAGAAGAACGGCCAGGCTCCCTGGTTCTCCGGTTCGTCCTGCACCCAGGCCAGTTCGGCGTTCGGATACTGGGCGGCGACGTTCTTTAGCTCAACGGCGGGCAGCGGGTAGAACTGCTCGACGCGCACGAGGGCAATCTCGGGGTTCGGGTTCTTCTCGAGTTCGTTCAGCAGATCGTAGTAGATCTTTCCGGCCATGAACAGAACGCGCTTGACGGCGTTCTTGTCGTTCACGCGTGCATCGTCGATGACCGCTTCGAACTTGCCGCTGGTCAATTCAGACACGGCGCTCGTCGCTCCGCGCAGGCGCAGCATCGACTTGGGCGTGAACACGATCAGCGGACGGCGCGGACGCATGTAGGCCTGGCGACGCAGCAGGTGAAAGTACGACGCGGGCGTCGACGGGCGCGCCACGGTCATGTTTTCCTCGGCACACAGCTGCAGGAATCGCTCGATGCGGGCTGAGGAGTGGTCAGGGCCCTGACCCTCGTAGCCGTGCGGCAGCAGCAGCACAACGGATGACCGCTGGCCCCACTTCTGCTCAGCGGAGGACACAAACTGGTCGATGATGGTCTGCGCACCGTTGGCGAAGTCACCGAACTGGGCTTCCCAGAGCACGAGCGCGTCGGCGCGTTCCACCGAATAGCCGTACTCGAAGCCCATGGCGGCGTATTCGCTCAGCAATGAGTCGTAGATCCAGAATCGGGCCTGGTTGTCCTTGAGGTTGGCCAGTGGCAGCCATTCCTGGCCATTCACCCGGTCGTGCAGCACCGCGTGACGCTGCACGAACGTGCCGCGGCGGGCATCCTGTCCGGCAAAACGCACCGGGGTGCCCTCGACCAGCAGCGAGCCGAGCGCGAGCAGTTCGCCGAAGCTCCAGTCGATATTGCCGTTGCGGCTCATGTCGAGGCGCTTCTGCAACAGTTGCTGCAGCTTGTTGTGCACGGTGAAACCGGCCGGCTTGTTATTGAATGCATCACCGATGAGCTGGATGACGCTCTCCGGGACACCGGTGGTCTCGGGCTCACCTGCGGCGTCTTCACGGGCCTGAGCTTCAGCCTCGGCCTTGGCCGTGGCGGCCATTTCCGGCGTGATGACCGGGATTGACGCGGTCTGGGCAGCGTGGGTCTCGAGGAAGGCGCGCTCGAGGCGATCCTGGAAGTCGCGGTGGGCGGCTTCGTATTCTTCCTCGGTGATGTCACCACGGCCGACGAGCGCCTCGGTGTACAGCTTGCGCACGCTGCGCTTGGCCTCGACCAGGTTGTACATCAGCGGCTGCGTCATCGAGGGGTCGTCGCCCTCGTTGTGGCCCCGACGGCGGTAGCAGATGAGGTCGACGACGACATCCTTCTTGAATTCCTGGCGGTAGGCGAAGGCTAGTTCGCCGGCGCGTACCACGGCCTCCGGGTCATCCCCGTTGACGTGGAAGATCGGCGCCTGGATGGTCTTGGCGACGTCGGTGGCGTAAACGCTGGTGCGGGCATCCTGCGGCAGGGTGGTGAACCCGAGCTGGTTGTTGACCACGATGTGTACGGTTCCGCCGGTGCGGTAGCCGCGCAGCTGGGACATCTGCAGGGTTTCGAGTACGACGCCCTGGCCGGCCATCGCGGCGTCGCCGTGGATGAGGATCGGCAGGGTGGAGAAGGTGCCGATCGGCTTGCGGTCCTGCTTGGCGCGCACGATGCCCTCGAGCACGCCGTCGCCGGCCTCGAGGTGCGAGGGGTTCGCTGCCAGCGACACCGGAATCTCGGCGCCGTCTTCACCGCGGAACATGCCCGTGGTACCGAGGTGGTACTTCACGTCGCCGGAGCCGTGTACGGTGCGTGGGTCCTGCGTGCCCTCGAACTCGCGGAAGATCTCGCCGTAGGTCTTGCCGGCGATGTTGGTGAGAACGTTCAGGCGGCCACGGTGGGCCATCCCGATCGCGACCTCGTCGAGACCCTGCTCGGCGGCGCCCTGCAAAATGGTGTCCAGTAGCGGAATGGTGCACTCGCCGCCCTCGAGGCTGAAGCGCTTCTGACCGACGTACTTGGTCTGCAGAAACGTTTCGAAGGCTTCGGCCTCGTTGAGCTTGGCCAGAATACGCATCTGCTCGTGGTGGGTGGGCTTGACGTACGACTTCTCGATTTTCTCCTGCACCCACTTGCGCTGGGCCGGGTCCTGAATGTGCATGTACTCGATGCCGGTGGTGCGGCAGTACGAGTCACGCAGCACACCGAGAATGTCGCGCAGCAGCATCTGGCGCTTCGCTCCGAAACCGCCGGTCACGAAGGACCGGTCGAGGTCCCAGAAGGTGAGCCCGTGGGTGGCGATGTCGAGGTCGGGGTGGCTGCGCTGTGAGTACTCGAGCGGGTCGATGTCGGCCATCAGGTGGCCGCGCACGCGGAACGAGTTGATCAGTTCCTGCACCCGCGCGGTCTTGTCGACGGCGCTCGCGAGGTCGACGCTGATGTCCGGGGCCCAGTGGATCGGGTCGTACGGGATGCGCAGGGCGGAGAAGATCTCTTCGTAGAAGTTGTGCTGGCCGATCAAAAGCTCGTGCACGATTTTGAGGAACTCGCCCGACCCTGCACCCTGGATGACGCGGTGGTCGTAGGTGCTGGTGAGGGTGATGGTCTTTGAGATGGCCAGGCCGGTGAGCGTCTTGACGCTCGAGCCCTGGAATTCGGCCGGGTAGTCGAGGGCGCCGGCGCCGATGATACAGCCCTGGCCCTTCATCAGGCGGGGCACCGAGTGCACGGTGCCGATGCCGCCCGGATTGGTCAGCGACAGGGTCGCTCCGGCGAAGTCGTCGGCCGTGAGCTTGTTTTGGCGGGCGCGAGTGACGAGGTCTTCGTAGGCGGCGAGGTATTCGCCGAAGGTCATCGTGTCGGCACGCTTGATCGCCGGAACCAGCAGGGCGCGGGTGCCGTCGGGCTTGGGCATGTCGATGGCCAGGCCCATGCCGACGTGGGCGGGAGCGACCACGGAGGGCTTGCCGTCGACCTCGTCGTAGTAGACGTTCTGGCTCGGGAACATCTTGAGCGCGCGAATCAGCGCCCAGCCGATCAGGTGGGTGAAACTGACCTTGCCGCCGCGTGCCCGCTTCATGTGGTTGTTCATGACGATGCGGTTGTCGATGAGCAGCTTGGCCGGGATGGTGCGCACGCTGGTCGCGGTCGGCACGGTCAGGCTCGTAACCATGTTGGTCGCGAGTGACTTCGCCATACCGCGCAGCGGAACGACCTTGTCCTGCTTGACCGGCGCTGACTCGTCGGTGACGACGGTCTGCGGGCTGGTGACGGGAGCGTCGGCGGGAACCGGGGCCGGCTTCGGCGCGCTCGAGGTGGTGCGGGCCGTCGGCTGGTTCTCAGCCACCTGAGCTGGCGCTGCCGGTACGGCCGGGACGGCGGCGGGTGCGGCTGCGGCGGGTGCGGCCGGCGCCGGTGAAACGGATGCTGCTGGCGCTGCTGCGGGGGCAGCATCCGCTGGAATGGGAGTGTTCGCGGTCTGGTTGTAGCTCTCCAACACCGGCCACCACGACTCATCAACCAAGTTCTTGTCGATCAGGAATCGCTCATACAATTCGTCAACGAGCCACTCGTTTGCTCCGAATTCGCCTGACGTTGTCTCGTCAGAAGCTCCACCGGTTACCTGGCTTGACACCGTGGGATCGCCCACTCTCTGCTTTGAATTTGGATGCCCTCGGCAAGGTCCGTTGCCGGGTCATTCTGCGCTTTCATTGAGCCTGTCGCTGACGATCGTGACCGCCAGGTCAGTCTTACTGTCCAGCCTAATCCCATCCCACGCGACCACTAACACCCTGTCGAACGGCTAGCGTTCTTGGTATGCAGTTCTATGGAACGACGCCCAGCCATGATTTGACTTACTCCGACGTGTTTTTGGTGCCCGGACAATCGGCTGTCACTAGCCGGTTGGATGTCTCCCTGGCACCGAATGACGGTACGGATGCGACGATTCCGATCGTGTCGGCGAATATGAACTCGGTCACCGGTCCACGCCTGGCTGCCTCGCTGGCCCGCCGCGGAGGGCTCGGAGTGCTGCCGCAGGACATGCCGTTGCAGGACCTCGATGCCGCTATCCGCTGGGTCAAAGCCCAATCGGTTCGTTTCGACACGCCGTTCACCTTTGCCCCGGACGATACCGTCGAGATGGCGTTGCGGCAGGTTCCGGCCTCGCCCGGCCAGGGAATCGTCATCCACTCCACCAGCGGAGACTACCTGGGCTGCATCGTCGCCAGCCGGCTGGCGACCGCGCTACCCGATGCGCGCCTCGGCGATCTGCTGCACGGTGAACTCGCCGCGCTCGACGCCGACGACGTCGAGGGGCCGCGCCGCGCCTTCGACCTGATGACGGAGGCTGACATCGATTTCGCGCCGGTGCTGCACCACGGCACCGTCGTCGGAACGCTCAGCCGCAAGAGCGCCCTGCGCTCCACCCTGTACCAGCCGACACTGGACGCCCGCGGTCGGCTCAAGGTCGCTGCCGCGATCGGCATCAACGGCGACGTCGCCGCCAAGGCCCGCGCCCTCGCCGCCGCCGGCGTCGACATTCTGGTGATCGACACCGCGCACGGCCACCAAGACGGCATGCTGCGTGCCCTCGGCATCGTCGCCGATCTGAACCTCGGGCTGCCGATCGTGGCCGGTAACGTCGTCACCAAGGACGCCGTGCGCGACCTGGTCGGTGCCGGCGCCACGATCGTCAAGGTGGGAGTCGGTCCGGGCGCCATGTGCACCACCCGCATGATGACCGCCGTCGGTCGGCCCCAGTTCTCGGCCGTGCTCGAAACTGCCACCGCGGCCCGTGAGCTCGGCGCGCACGTCTGGGCCGACGGGGGAGTGCGCTACCCGCGGGACGTGGCCCTCGCGCTGGCCGCTGGGGCGGCATCCGTCATGATTGGTTCCTGGTTTGCCGGCACGACCGAGGCGCCAGGAACGCTGAATACGGATGCCCGCGGCGCGCTGTACAAGGAAAGCTGGGGAATGGCCTCGACCAAGGCCGTTCAGGCACGCTTCGAGCGCCTCGACGCCTACGACCTCGCCCGCAAGACCCTGTTCGCCGAGGGGATCTCGAGCTCGAAGATCTACCTCGACCCGCTGCGGCCGTCGATCGAGGACCTGCTCGACATGATCACCTCTGGCGTGCGCTCGTCGTTCACCTACGCCGGCGCCACCACCGTCGCCGACTTTCACGAGAAAGCGCTCGTGGGCATTCAGTCGGCGGCCGGGTACGAAGAGGGCAAGGCTCTGCCGGTCTCCTGGTAGATGTGGGCGGGCGCTGCCGGACGGTTCTCGTGCTGCGCTGGTGGGTGTGGTCGGGCGCGCAGGCAGGTGCGCCCGGTATACTCGGAGAAATAATGGATGACCCTCCCACCGCTGAACCCTCGCCTGACAAACCCTCGCCCGTGACTGCCGGCGGTGAAATCCTTGTCTGAGCTGATCATGCTCGGGTTCGGCCTCATCCTCACGGTGGGAACGGGCATCTTCGTCGCCAGTGAGTTCGCCCTGGTGAATCTCGATCGCGCCGACCTTGAAGTGCGCCGCGATCGCGGGGAAACCCGTCTCGCCATGACCATCGCGGCGCTGAAAATCACCTCGACCCACCTGTCGAGTGCGCAACTGGGCATCACCCTGACCACGCTGCTGACCGGGTACACGATCGAACCGGCCCTCTCGTCCCTGCTGCGCAGCCCGCTCACCGCGGCCGGGCTGCCGGTTGACCTGGTTCCCGTCTTCGGCACCACGATCGCCATCGTCTCGGCGACCCTCGTGTCGATGGTCATCGGCGAACTGGTCCCGAAGAATTTTGCGCTTGCGTTGCCGATTCCGACCGCTCGGCTGGTCATTCCGTTTCAGACCGCGTTCACCGCCATGTTTAAACCGGCCGTGCTCGTGCTCAACAACAGCGCCAACGGCCTGTTGCGCGCGTTCGGCATCGAACCCAAGGAGGAGCTCTCGGGTGCCCGCACCGCTGAAGAGCTCTCCTCGCTCGTACGCCGCTCGGCCAGCGCCGGGCTGCTCGAGAAGGACACCGCGACCCTGCTGCGCCGCACGTTGATGTTCTCCGGACACATCGCCTCCGATGTCATGACTCCGCGCCCGCGGGTCGCGAGTATCCACCGCACCGATTCGGCGCAGGACATCATCGACCTCGCGCGTTCCACCGGTTTTTCCCGGTTCCCGGTCGTCGACGAGAGCGTCGACGACGTCGCGGGTGTCGTGCACGTCAAGCAGGCGGTGGCCGTGCCGCGCAATCGGCGAGCGGATGTGCCGGTGTCGGCCCTGCAGACCGACCCGGTTCGCGTGCCCGAAACGATGAAACTCGACGACCTGCTCGGCGAGTTGCGCGGTCGTGGCTACCAGATGGCGATCGTCGTCGACGAATATGGTGGAACCGCCGGCGTCGTCACCCTGGAGGACCTGGTCGAGGAACTGGTCGGCGAGGTCGCCGACGAGCACGACCGAGCCAGGGCCGGCGTCGTGCGCTCGCCCGACTCGCTGACCTTTCCCGGAATGCTGCGACCGGATGAACTGCTCGATCGTACCGGTGTCGTCGTGCCGGAACAGGGCCCCTACGAGACCGTGGCCGGCTTTGTGATGAGCGAGCTGGGGCGGTTGCCGGTCACCGGCGACCGCGTACCGGTGCCGGGCGGATTCCTCACCGTTGAGCGCCTGGAAGGGCGTCGCATCGACCGGCTGCGTTTCACCCCGGAGGTGGCGCCGGAGCCGGCGGTTCCGCCCGGGCCCAAGACTGATCGAAAGAAGGTGAGCGACAAATGAGCGACTGGGCCGGACTTGCCTGGTTGGTCGTGCTGCTCGCCGCCAACGCCTTCTTCGTCGGAGCGGAATTCGCCGTCATCTCGGCGCGTCGTTCCCAGATTGAGCCGCTCGCCGAGGCAGGAAAACGCAGCGCCAAGACCGCGCTCTGGGCGATGGAACACGCAACGCTCATGCTCGCGACCTCGCAGCTGGGCATCACGGTCTGTTCGCTGCTCATTTTGAATGTCTCCGAACCGGCGATCCACCACCTGCTCGAGGTGCCGCTGGCCCTGACCGGCCTGCCGGAGGCTCTGATCGGCACGATCGCCTTCATCGTCGCACTGCTGCTGGTCTCGTACCTGCACGTGGTGTTCGGCGAGATGGTACCGAAAAACCTGTCTTTCTCGGTCCCCGACCAGGCCGTGTTGCTGCTTGCCCCGCCCCTCGTGTTCGTCGCCCGCGTCTTTCGTCCGGTGATCGTCACGCTCAACGCCTGCGCGAATGGTGTGCTGCGACTGTTTGGCGTGCAGCCGAAGAATGAGGCGACGAGCGCGTACACGCTCGACGAGGTCGCCACGATCGTCACGCAGTCCACCAAAGAGGGTGTGCTGAGCGACGGGACCGGCGCCCTGACCGCGGCTTTCGAGTTCACCAACCTTAAGGTGCGCGACGTGGCTGTTGGTCTGTCCAAGCTGGTCAGCCTGCCCGAGTCGGCCACTCCGGCCGACGTGGAGAAGGCCGTCACTCGCCACGGGTTCTCCCGGTATGTGCTGGCCGATGCCGAGGGCTATCTCACCGGATACGTGCACCTGAAGGACGTTCTCGACCTCGATATCGCATCGGCCGGGGAAGCAACTCTCGCGGAACCGGACAGCTACTCGGGGCGGATCCCGGCCAAGCGCATCCGTGCCCTGATTTCAATCTTTGAAGACACCGACCTCGAAGATGCCCTCGCCACCATGCGTCGCTCTGGCGCGCACCTCGCGCGCTCGTTCACCGCAGAAGGCGAAACCACCGGGGTGCTCTTTCTCGAGGACATCATCGAGGAGCTCGTCGGCGAAGTGCAAGACGCCACCCGCCGCGAGTAGCCCGCGCAGCTCGGGGATCTTGATCGCTCGCAAGCTCGCGCCTCGATCGGCGAGTGGCCCGAGCGTGCGGAGTACGCGAAGGACGGCCGTCACCCGCGTGATTCGCGTGGTGAGGGCCGTCTTCAGTGGATGCGTTACGCGACGCTCCGACGTCGGGCGGCGACGAGCGTGGCTCCGGCCAGAAGCAGCAGCAGGGCGGCGAAGCCGAGCGGCGCGGCGGTGAACCCGGTCGCCGCGAGCGCCGCGGTGACGGTCGTGGCGGCATCCGCTGCGGTGTAGGAGAGGTAGGTGACCGTCCCGGTTGCGCTGACCGTGAGGTAGGCGACGCGAGAGATGACCGAGCCGTCAGTGGCTGTGCCCGTCAGGGTCACGGTGTGCTGTCCGGCCGTCACTCCGGTCGGCAGAATCGCGCTGGCCGTGAACGCGCCAGTGGAGTCGATCGTTCCGCCGGCCAGCAGTACCGGGGTGGAGCGCAGAATGACGGTGTAGTCCGAGCCGACGGCCAGTCCGGCGCCGGACACGGTTACCGGGGCGCCGGCGACGACGTCGCCAACGGCCAGGCCAAGGTCGAGCGTGAGGGTCGGTGAGGTAGACGTAACCACATCAGCCGTGGCCCACTTCGCGTACACGGTCACGTCATCGGTCGGGGCGACCGAAAAATCAAACGCCGTTGTGAAGTCTGCCGTGGTGTACCAGCCATCGAAGTCTGCGTCCGTCGGCTCAGGATCGACGGCCAGCTCGCCCGCCACCAAGCGCTGCTCAGCAATCGGGTCGTGCCCGGTGACGTCAAACGACACGATCGGGTCAATCACAGTGGTGTAGCCCATCCATGTCGGCGTCGTAAACCCTCCGTCAACTCCGAACTTCGAAAGATAGTGCACCTTCAAGCCCTCAGCCGTACCCAGCGACGGCTCGAGGTCGTCGGCGCCGAGGACTGTCGTTGGCGCTGCGCCGGCGAAAGCCACTGACACGACGGGGGCCCCATAGAAGATATTCGCTTCGATGGTCTTCACGGACGCCGGAATGCTGATCGCCGTCAGCCTTGCGTTGTTTGCGAAAGCATACCCTCCAATGAACTGGAGCCCCTCGTGCAGGGTGACCGAGGTCAGGCCGTCGTTTGCGAATGCCGCGGCGCCGATGCTTTCCACTGACCCTGGAATGTCGAGTGGCGAAAGGAAACTGTTCGTGTGGAACGCGCTGCCGCCGATGGTCTTCACGGACGCCGGAATGCTAATCGATGTCAACAAGTTGGATTTAAAGGCCGAAGAGCCAAGGGTGGTCACGTTGTTGCCAATGGTGATTTCCGTGATGCTCTTATAGGCAAAGGCGCTGTTTCCGATGGCGGTGACCGTATAGGTCGTGCTCATATCTTCGACCGTGTCGGGAATCTCAACGATCCTCGACGCCGCATCAGTAAGGCTAACGGCGGTCGCCGTTCCGTCGCCAGCGCTCGTGTCATACGTGATGCCGTTTGCGGCGGTGAACGCCGTACACGAGGCCCACTTCGCGTACAGGGTAACATCCGTGGTCGGGGCGACCGAAAAATCAAACTTCGTCATCCTCTCTGCATCGCTGGTCCAGCAACCGACCTCGGTATCCGTCAAAGTAGGAGGCACGGCCAGCTCGCCCGCGATCAAGCGCTGCGAATCAATCGAGCCGCCGTGCTCGGTCAGGTCAAACGACACGATCGGGTCGATCACGGTGAGGTAGTCCGTCCACGCTCCCGACGTAAACCCTCCGTCAACTGCGAACTGCGACAGATAGTGCACCGTCACAGGCGTAACCACGACACCGTCATACCTAGAACCCCAACCCAGCGGCGGATAGGTGGCATTAGAGTCATCGAGTGTCGGCGCGAGGCCGGCGAAAGTCACCGATACGACTGCGCCCTCATAGAAGATGTCCTGACCAATGTTCTTCACTGACGCCGGAATGGTGATAGCCGTCATCAGGTTTCCACCGAGGGCATGACTGCTAATGCTAACGAGCCCCTCGGAGAGGGTGATAGAGCTCAGGTTCTTCCCATAAAATGCGTACTCATCAATGGCGGTGACCGGGAAGCTCGTGCTGTCCTTTAGGACCGTGGCAGGAATCACAACGGTCGTGTCCGACCCGGTATAGCCAATGGCGGTAATCGTTCCGTCACCAGCGCTCGGTCCGTAGACAATGCCGTTCGCGGCGGTGAAGCCTGCCGTCGTGGCCTGTGCCGGTCCGGCGATCAGTGCGATCGAGCTGGCCACGAGTAAACCGACGACGGATGCCGCTAGCATCCGTTTCGACGCCCCTCGCGAAAGGGAAAAACCTACAGACACTGCGACCTCCAGATAGATGAACGTGACGACTCGGCCACCGGCGGGCGTGGTCGTCAGAGGGTTTCGACACACGCCGAATTTTGAGCCTACTTCGAGCACCCCCCCCCATTTGCCCAGAGTGGGAGTGCTGGGATTTCGTTACGAACTACTGGGATGGGTGCTTCTGTTCCAGCAAAAGGGATCAGCGGATGGCCGCGCCCGATTCGGCTGGCCGCTACGCCCGTTACCGTAGCGAGCACCCAGATCGGGCGCGCTCGCGGCGGGTCGCAGCGCTCCGACCGCACAAGACGGCCGTCACCCGCATGATTCACGCGGTGACGGCCGACTTCAGTGGATGCGTTACGCGACGCTCCGACGTCGGGCCGCGACGAGCGCGGCTCCGGCCAGGAGCAGCAGCAGCGCGGCGAAGCCGAGCGGCGCGGCCGTGAATCCGGTTGCCGCGAGCGCTGCGGTGGCAGCATCCGCTGCGGTGTAGGAGAGATAAGTGACCGTCCCGGTCGCGCTGACCGTCAGGAAGGCAACGCGAGACAGGGAAGAGCCGTCAGTGGCCGTGCCCGTCAGGGTCACGGTGTGCTGTCCGGCCGACAGTCCGGTCGGCAGAACAGCGCTGGCTGTGAACGCTCCGGAGCTGTCGATCGTTCCGCCGGCCAGCAGTACCGGGGTGGAGCGCAAAATGACGGTGTAATCGGAGCCGGCTTTGAGCCCCGCGCCCGACACCGTCACCGGAGCACCGGCGACAACGTCGCCAACAGCCAGGCCGAGGTCAAGAGTCAGGGTCGGCGACGACGGCGCGACCGGCTCAACAACCGGCTCTCCAATAACCACCGCGGCCACGGGCCACTTCGCGTACACGGTCACATCGTCGGTCGGAGCGACCGAAAAATCAAACGGCGTCGTGAAGTCTGCCGTGGTGAACCAGCCATCGAAGCCTGCATCCGTAACAGTAGGAGCCGTGGCCAGCTCGCCTGCAACCAAGCGCTGCGCCGCAATCGCGTCGTGCCCGGTGACGTCAAACGACACGATCGGGTCAATCACGGTGTTGTAGCCCATCCAGGTCGGCGTCGTAAACCCATTGGCACGCCCTCCGTCAACTCCGAACGTCGACAGATAGTGCACCGTCAAGCCCGCAGCGTCGCCCAGCGACGGCTCGACGTGGCCCGAGTCCGGATTGATGGCGTCAGTGCTCCAGAGTGTCGGCGCTGCGCCGGCGAAAGTCACCGCTACGACGTGGCCGTGCCAGAAGAGGTTCGCGCCAATGGTCTGCACTGACGCCGGAATGGTGATTGCCGTCATCGGGTTTCCCCAGAAGGCGTATTGATCAATGCTTTCGAGCCCCTCATGCAGAGTGACCGACGTCAGGCCAGTGTCGCCGAAAGCTGCCTCGCCGATGTGTGTCACTGACGCTGGAATGTCCAGTGACGTTAGAATACCGCTTGAGCTGAACGCATCGTCTTCGATCGTCTGCACGGACGCCGGAATGATAATAGGCCCGGTCACGGAGTTCCTGCTGAAGGCCATCTGGCCAATGGTTTTCACGTTCTGGCCAATGATGACCCCGGTAAGGCCCCAATATTTAAAGGCCTCGGCCCCGATGGCAGTGACCGTGTACTCCGCGCCCGCTTCTGTGACCGTGTCGGGAATCTCAACGGTCAATGCCGACCCGTCATAGCCAATGGCGGTAATCGTTCCGTCGACGGCGCTGGCACCGTATCGGATGCCGTTTGCAGCGGTAAAGCCCGACGTCGCGGCCTGCGCCGGAGCGGCGATCAGCGCTATCGAGCTGGCGACCAGCAGGCCGACAACGGATGCCGCCAGCATCCGCTTCGACGCTCCTCGCGAAAGAGAAAAAGCTACAGACACTGAGACCTCCAAGTAGGGGACCGTGACGTCTCGGCCGCCGGTGGGCGTGGACGTCAGAGGGTTCCGGCATGCGCCGAATTTTGAGCCTACTTCGGGTGTTACCCACGTCTTCTCTCGGTGGACACTGTGATTGCCGGAAGAACTACTGGGTTTTCGATCCGCCCGTGCAAAGTCGACCGGTCGTGGTCTCCCGGGGTGCTCCAACCGACCGGGCGTGTCCGGAAGGCAGCCGCTCGCGGCATCCGTTGGTGTGATCGTGCTGAACCGAAACGACCTATCGTGGAGGCATGGTGAAACCGCGCGGCTGGCTCGAATGGGAGGCCGAACAGGCCCGCGACTGGATCGCGCGGCCCCAGGCCGGAGATGACAAATACTCCCGTGGTGTGCTCGGAGTGCGCACCGGTTCCAAGGACTACCCGGGCGCAGCGGTGCTCGGCGTCGACGCGGCCGTGCGCACCGGCGTCGGCATGGTGCGCTACCTCGGGCCGCGCCGCGCTCAGGACCTGGTCCTGCAGCGCCGCCCCGAGATCGTGACCCTGCCCGGGCGGGTACAGGCCTGGCTGCTCGGCTCCGGCATCAACGCCGCCACGAGAACGGATGCCGTCAGCGCTGCCCTCGACGAAGCGCTCGCCGAGGGCCTGCCCACCGTCATCGACGCCGGCGCCCTTGACCTGGTCTCGCACGCAATCGGACCGACAGTCATCACACCGCACGCCGGCGAACTGGCTGCGATGCTCGAGGGCGAGGCCAAGCCGGGCTCAGCCTCGCAGATCGCAGCGAATCCGGGGGAATGGGCCATTCGCGCCGCCCGGCTGTTTGACGTCACGGTGCTGCTCAAGGGAGCAGTCACCCACATTGCCTCACCGGCCGGCGCCCGCCTGATCGTGTCGACCGGACCGGCCTGGCTCGCGACGGCGGGGTCCGGCGACGTGCTCGGCGGCATCCTCGGGGCGCTGCTGGCGACCCACTCCGACCAGCTCGAAGCGGATGCCGCGTCCCTCGCCCCGCTCGCCGCCACTGCAGCGCTCATCCACGCCGAAGCGGCGAACTTCGCCTCCGCCGGCGGTCCGATCGCGGCCCTGGACGTGGCCGACGCCGTACCGCGGGCCGTCGCCGCGTTTCTGGACTATGGCATCGCGCCGGGGGCTCGTCCGGCGCGCTGACGCGCGCCTTTCCCCAGCGCCGAGCTCGCTCGGCGTGCTGACGTTTGCGCGGCGCGCAGTCGCGATGCCCTTCCGGCGCGCCAGAGCGGAACGCGGGCGAGAAACTCCCGGGTGAGCTGCGCGGGCGGTGTCCCTGGGCCGCCGCCTGTGCGAAGGTAAAGCGTGCGAATTCACGACGAGCCCCGCGGGGCAACCGGCGCGCGGCCTGCGCGGCCGGTGCTGCGGCATCCGCTCGCCGCGCTATGGTCGGCCTTCGTGCTCGTGCACCTGCTGCTGATCACTCTGGCTTTGTTCGGGCCGGGGTATCCGCTCGGCGATGTCGAAGTGGTGTATCGCGGATGGGCGGAGGGCGCCGCGGCCGGCAATATCGTCGGCGTCACCGAGAATTTCGTCTACCCGTTGCTCGCGCTCGTACCCGTCGTCGGCGCGCTCGCCCTCGGCGGCCCGGCCTATCTCGGCACCTGGTTTGGGCTAATCACCGTGCTCAACGCCGGGGCATTCTTCGTACTCCTGCGCACGCACCGACCCGCGGCGTGGTGGTGGCTGGCATTCCTGGCGTTGCTTGGCCCGATTGCGCTGCTGCGCATCGATGCGGTCACGGTGCCGCTCTGCATCATCGCCCTGCTGGGCCTGCGGCGCCTTCCGCTCTGGGGCACGGTGCTACTGACCATTGCGGCCTGGATCAAGATCTGGCCGGTGGCCGCCCTCGCCGCCCTGTTTGTGGCGTCCAAACTGCGCTGGCGGATGCTCGGGGTCGCCGCAGCCGTCACCGCGGCGGTCGTCGCCGCGGCCGGGGCGCTCAGCCTGGCTCGAGGCAGTGGCATCCACGTACTGAGTTTCGTGGGCGAGCAGGCGGGCCGGGGGATCCAGATTGAATCACCCATCGCTGTGCCGTGGCTGTGGCAGGCCGTGCTCAACGTGCCCGGCAGCTTCATCTACTACGACCAGCAGATCCTCACCTTTCAAGTGGCCGGCGCTGGCACCGCCGCCGCAAGCGCCGTGATGACTCCGTTGCTTGCGCTCGTCGCCGCCGCCGTGCTGCTGCTCGGAGTGCGGGCCCAGCGGCGGGGAGTCGGCTGGTTGGCGGTCTTTCCGCCGCTGACCCTCGCCCTGACCGTGACCCTCATCGCCGTCAATAAGGTGGGGTCGCCGCAGTTCATCAGTTGGCTGGCCGCACCGATCATTCTCGGGCTCGTGCTGAACGGGCGCGCCTGGCGCACGCCGGCGCTGCTCGCGCTCGCGCTCGCCGCCCTCACCCAGCTGGTCTACCCGTACCTGTACGACTGGCTGCTGGTGGCCCATCCCCTCATGATTCTGGTGCTGACCGTGCGCAACCTACTCGAATTCGTGCTGCTCGGCTGGGCGCTCTTCACGCTGCACCGGCTGGGCAGGTCAGGCCGGCCCGCCCGCGACCGTTTCACCACGAAACCACTCACCACGAAACCACTCACCACGAAACCACTCACCACGAAACCACTCACCACGAAACCACTCACCACCAAACCACTCACCACCAAACCACTCATCTAGGGAGCCCACCATGCTTGTAGCATTCTCCGTCGCACCGTCCGTCGCCGCCGACTCGCAGGGGTCCGTGCACGATGCGGTTGCCGCCGCGGTGCGCATCGTCCGCGAATCCGGACTGCCGAATCACACCGACTCCATGTTCACCACCATCGAGGGCGACTGGGATGAAGTCTTCGCCGTGATCAAGACGGCGACCGAGGCGGTGGGCGCCTTCGGGCCGCGTGTTTCCCTCGTGCTGAAGGCGGACATCCGCCCCGGCCACACCGGCGAACTGACCGGCAAGCTCGAGCGCCTGGAGACCGCCCTCTCCGAGTGAATCGTCCGCTCCAGCTGGCCTGGGTTTAGGCTTGTTGCATGCCCCTCACTCCTGACGGGTCGACGCAGCTGTCGTCGACCCGTATTCGTCTTGCCCTGCTCGCCCTGGCCCTGGGCGGATTCGGCATCGGCGCGACCGAATTCGTTGCCATGGGTCTGCTGCCGAACCTGGCCGCCGACCTGCTGCCCGGTCTCTATGCTGCGGCGCCGGATGCCGCCAACGCGCAGGTCGGCTGGCTGATCTCGGCTTATGCCCTCGGTGTTGTCGTTGGCGCGCCCACGATCGCGGCCGCTGCGGCCCGCTGGCCGCGCAAACAACTGCTCCTGGCCCTGCTGACCGCGTTCACGCTCGGCACGATCGCCTCGGCCCTGTTGCCGACCTTTGAGACCGTTCTCGTTGCCCGCTTTGTGGCCGGGCTGCCGCACGGCGCCTACTTCGGCATCGCCTCGCTCGTCGCCGCCCGCCTGATGGGCCCCGGCAAACGGGCTCGCGGTATCGCAATCGTGCTCTCCGGGCTGACCATCTCCAACGTCATCGGGGTGCCCACGATCACCTGGATCGGTCAGGTGAGCGGATGGCGAATCGCCTACCTCGTCGTCGCCGCGATCTTCGCGCTCACCTTCGTGGCCGTCGCTATGTTCGTGCCGTTCCAGGCTGGCAACCCCAAGGCCACCATGCGCGCCGAGCTGCGAGCATTCAGCCAATTGCAGGTCTGGATCACGCTCTCGATCGGTGCGATCGGCTTCGGCGGCCTGTTCGCGGTCTACACCTATGTCGCCCCGCTGGTGATCGAAATCACCGGGCTCACGGCCGCAACGGTACCGCTTATTCTGGTCGTCATCGGCCTCGGCATGACAGTCGGCAACTTCGCCGGGGGAGCGCTGGCCGACTGGAGCGTGCGCCGCACCATGTACATCTCGTTCGGCGTGCTCATCGCAGCGCTCGTCACACTCGGCCTGTCGGCGCAGTCGCTCGTCGGTTTGGTGATCGGCATGTTCTTTATCGGTGCAGCGGCATCCGCTCTCTCGCCGACCATTCAGGCCCGACTGATGGACGTCGCGCACGAAAGCCAGTCGCTCGCGGCAGCTCTCAATCATTCCTCGCTCAACGTCGGTAACGCCCTCGGCGCGGCCCTCGGCGGCGTGGCTATCGCCGCTGGGCTCGGCTACCTCGCCCCGGTCTGGATCGGCGTTGCCCTGAGCGCGCTCGGCGTGCTGCTGACCCTGCTCACCTTCATCATCGACCGTCGGCGCCGCTTGCGCGGCCAGCATGTGCCCTACGGCACGCAGCTGATCCCCGTCGTTCGCAAGGGCTAATGTCGGCGCGTGCCCGTCGGCATCCACTCAATCGAAGCCGCGTTAACGAACGAACCGGCCCGCATTACGAAAAATGGGGCCGGTTGGCAACACGAAGGTCAGTCCGTTTGCAGCAGGATGCCGTCGTGGATGGCACGTTTGCGCAGCGCGACCTTGGTACCCACGTCGTACCCGGCTAAGCGGTACTTCTCGCGAATGCGCTTCAGGTAGCTCTTGGCGGTCTCCTCGGAGATGCCGAGTTGGTAGGCGACGGCCTTCACCGGCTCACCGGCGCCGTAGAGCGCCATGACGCGGCGTTCCTGGGCGCTGAGGCGGGGACCTTCAACGTTCTCGGTCGAGTTGAGCGCGTAGTCGAGCTCAGCGGAGATGTAGGACTTGCCGTTGTAGGCAGCACGAATGGCATCGACAATCATGCTCGCTTCCTCGCTCTTCACGAGGTAGCCGAGGGCGCCGGCGGCGAGGGCTTCGCGCACGAGAGCCGGCTCGGAGTAGGTGCTCATGAGCACCGTCTTCACTCCGGTCGTCTTGAGCGTAGCAATCTTCAGGGACACCGGAATGTTGTCCTTGAGATCGAGGTCGAGCAGCACGACGTCCACCGGAAACTCGCGGTGGGTCAGCAACTCGGGCCAGGTCGTCACCGCCGCGACCATCTCGATGTCGTCAGCGGCGCTTCGAATCCACTCGGTGAGCGCCCCCAAGAGCATCCTGTGGTCGTCAACAAGGGCCAAGCGGATGGGCCGGGGTGTCGTCGTCATGTGTTGCCTCCTACTGAGTGCACCTTATCGTCTATATCCCCAATACTAGGCATCAGCTGGATTGTCCACACTGCACTCGATGTCTACCCGCAAGCTTCCGGCCCAATTGGAATCCATGTGCGGACCAACCGCACAAATCGCCTGCCAGGTTTCGGGATCGACACGCCGCCGCGATACCCCAGTTGTGGTCAATTGAATCGGAAAACGCACCTGGTGCTGCAGCCCCACCCCACGTGTGGGGGCAATCGGTCCGAACCGCAGTGAAACGGATGCTCCCGATCGCTGGGTATCCCCGATCAGCAGCCAAATCGTCAGGAGCAGCCCCTCACGTTGGGTCGGCGACAACAGCCCGGCGAGCCCAGCCGGGTCGCTCAGGGCTACGACGGGGCCAAGAAACTCGCTCTCCGTGATCGCGTGGTGCAGCCAGGTCTCGGTGCGGCCCTCGATCAGGTGCACGCGCAACTGGGTGGCGAGCGACGCAGCGGTCGTGGCCGTCGACGCGGCCAACGGAAGCGCTGTGCGTCCCTGGGCCACATCGTCGAGCAAGGTCTCCGCATCGAGGTCGAGCCGAGCCAGCTGTTCCGAGGCGAGCATGCCGACCGCAAACCGTGGCTGGGACACGGTGCTCTGCACGAGCACGAGGTCGAGCTCGCGCTGAACCATGCGCCGAAACGCTTGCACAATGCTCGCGCCGACCACCGGCGGTACCACCGCGAGGGTGACCCCGAGAATATCTGGTCCCAGCGTCAGCACGTCGCTGCGGGCTTCGAGCAGGGTTGCAGCGCCCATGATGACACCGAGGGCGAGCGCTGCCAGGGTGATATCGCGAGATTCCCGCAGGGTCGCAATCGTCAGCAGAAAGGCGCCAACGGCTGGAGCCGCGGTGGGAAAGGCCGCCGTTCCCGGAATTCCCATGGATCCGGCCAGGTCGAGGGCGACCACGATCGCGCAGAGGCCGAGGGCTAGTAGAAACAGCCACATGGGCATGCGTGAGGAGAGTTCGTGGACCGCCAGGTTCACCCCGACCGCGATCGCGGCGAGTAACAGCCAGGCCACAATACTCAGTGTGGGCGTGGGGGCCTGGTCCCACTCGACCACCAGCCGCACAGCCAGAAAAACGGCGATGACGGCCGCACTGATGCTCATACCGATACCGAGGTGGCGGGCGCCTAAACCGTTTTGGTCCGAGCGGAAAACGGTGAAATGACCGTCACCACGCAGGCTCGATCGCGGAAACCGCAGCGGCGACAGTGCGGCCCGGGTCGTTTGGCCAGCGGATGATGTCGGCCAGCTTCGCTCGTCCGGCCCGCCCAGCAGGCGCGCACCCACACCGCGCGTGCGAACGGTATCAATGGGTGCGGTGTCGCTCAGCGGACTCATTTGGGAACCTCAAGAACAACCGTCGTTCCGGCACCCGGCGAGGAAAACAGACGAGCGTTGCCCCCCGCGTCACGCAGCCGGGCAACGACCGACTCGGCGACGCCGAGTCGTTCCGAACCGACCTGTCCGAGGTCGAAGCCGACCCCGGTGTCCGTGACCATCGCGCGAATGGTGGCGTCGTCATCCGTTATTGTTACGTCGGCATGATCGACCCCGGAGTGACGGCGCACGTTTTCGAGGCACTCAGAGAGGGCGAGCAGAAAGGAATCGAGCACGTTGCTGGGCAACTGCACCTGCCCGCTGCCGTGCCAGTTGACGGTCAGACCGACCCGTTCGAAGCGCTGACGCACTTCGTCGAGCGTGTCGCCGAGGGTCAGCAGCGAGGCTGGTTCGAGGGTATACCCGCCGGAACGGCTCGGCATCGGCAGGCCGCCGAGCCGCAATTGACGCAGTAGCCGGGCGTCGTCGCCAGCCTGCTTCTGCAGGGCTGCTGGGCTCACTCCGACCCCGGAATGGGCCAGCAGGGTCAGCGTGGCGAGCACGGTATCGTGCAGCAACCGGGCGTCCTGTCGGCGTTGCGCCTCGAGTTCGCTGGCGTGCCGTTCGGCGCGGTAGGCACGCCCGATCGCGGCAATGCGGTGCATTACCCGAGGGACGCTCTGCGCGATAAACCAGGAGGCGAGGGTGAAGGAAAACCACATGGCCACCGTCAGGGTGAGCAGAATGACTTGGTTGGGGGCGCCTACTGTAACGACGGCAACAGTCGCGACGGTCAGCACGAAGAAGGAGCCGAGCATCAGCAGCCGACGTGCGCTCGTGATCAGTACTGCCGCGACCGCGCACATCGGCGCGGTCGCCACCATGCCGATCACGCTTTCCTCGATTGGGTTGGGAGAAACTCCGGGGTGGCTCGCGAAGCCCACGACCAGGATCGTTCCTTCTCCGCAGAGCACGATAAGCACCGCCCAGCGCAGGGCGCCCGTGCTGCCGAGCAGGTACTGCGCGGCCGCCAGCAGCAGGATGAGCGCCACCGCCGCAATGCGCGCGTCTCCGGCAAGGCCACCGGGTACGAACAAGCACGCCAGCGTCGTGGCCGAGCCGGTCAGCCCGGCCGCCTGCACCGCTCTGCGAAGGAGCCGGTCTCGCTCCTTGAGGATGCGTTGCATGGGTGCCTGTCTGGTGGGAGATGAACATGTCTATCTGCACCATACCGGGCGGGACGCCGGAGAGTTCTCCCTAGTCCAACACCCGCCGTATTTGGGCGCCGATCGCTTCGTTCTCGATGAGGAAGCCATCGTGACCATACCCGGATTCCAGCACCACAGCGGTGGGGCCATCGATATTGTTCGGCAGGTGGGCGGCGATGGTGCGCTGGCCGTCGACCGGGAACAGTCGGTCACTGTCGATACCGACGACAACGGACCGGGCGGTGACCCGGCCGAGGGCGGTCGCCACGCCGCCGCGGCCGCGCCCGACATCGTGGGAATTCATGGCTTCGACCAACACGATGTAGCTGTTGGCGTCGAAGCGCCTGGTGAATTTATTCCCGTGAAAGTCAAGATACGATTCCACGGCGAAGCGACCGTTGGCGCCGAGCGGACTGATATCGCTCTGCCAGCCCCGCGCGAAGCGTGCGTTGAGTTCGGCTGGGCTGCGGTAGTTCAACAGGGCCATGCGGCGGGCGAGGGCCAGCCCGCGCGTCGGTCCGTCACCATCTGCTTCATCGTAATAATCGCCGGCCCGAAAGGCCGGGTCGGTGCGAATCGCCTCGATCTGAACTGAGTTGACGGCGATCTGATCGGCCGTGGTGATTGGCGGCGCGGCCAAAATGATCAGGCGCTCGACCCGCTCGGGGGTGATGATCGCCCATTCCAAGGCGTGCATGCCGCCCATTGACCCGCCGATGACGGCAGCCCAGCGGTCGATGCCGAGTCGGTCGCTGAAAACGCGCTGCGCGCTGACCTGGTCGCGAATCGTGAGATAGGGAAAACGGATGCCCCACTCCAGACCGTCCGGAGCCAGCGACGCCGGCCCGGTGCTGCCCTGGCAGCCGCCGAGCATGTTCGGCGCCACGACGAACCACCGGTCGGTGTCGATGGCGAGGCCCGGTCCGACGATGCCGTCCCACCAGCCGCCGGTCTCCTGGCCGGGGCCGGGGGCACCGGCCAGGTGGCTGTCGCCGGTGAGCGCGTGCAGCACGAGCACGGCATTGTCGCCGGCCGGATTGAGGGTGCCCCAGGTCTCGTAGGCGAGCCGCACCATGGGGAGGCTGCCGCCGGCCTCAAAGCTCAGCGGGCCGAGAGTGGCGAATTGCCGGTTTCCCACCGGGTCACCGTCACGCCAGGCACCGGTCGCCGGAGGCTTGCCGAGGACCGAGCGCGCCTGGGCTTCGGTGATGAAGCTCGACGGGACCGTGTCTGCTGATGATTGCCATTCCATATCCGTCCATTCTGTCGGCCGAATGGACGGCCCGGGCGCATGTTACGTTGTGCGCCCGGGCCCAGCGACCCGGTCAGGCGTCGGCGCGGTCGCGCTTGACGACGGCGCGGGCCGCGGCGAGGCCAGCCTCGAGGTCGGCTTTCAGGTCGGCCACGTTTTCGATGCCGACCGAGAGCCGCACCAGGCCCGGGGTGACGCCGGCGGTGAGCTGCTGCTCCGGGGTGAGCTGGGCGTGCGTGGTCGAGGCCGGGTGAATGACCAGGGAACGCACGTCGCCGATGTTGGCGAGGTGGCTGAACAAGCTCAGATTGTCGACGAGGGCGCGGCCGGCGGCGACTCCGCCCTTGAGTTCGAAGGAGAGCACCGCTCCGACGCCGAGCGGGGCGTACTTGTTGGCGTTGGCGTACCAGGGGCTCGAGGGCAGGCCGGCGTAGTTCACCGAGGCGATGTCGTCGTGGTTGTCGAGCCACTCGGCGATTTCCTGGGCATTCTGCACGTGGCGTTCGATGCGCAGACTGAGCGTCTCGATGCCTTGGATGAGCTGCCAGGCGCTCGCCGGGGCGATGGCGCTTCCGAGGTCACGCAGCAGCTGCACGCGAGCCTTGATGACGTAGGCGATGCCGTCACCGACCGCGGTGGTGTAGCTCGCGCCGTGGTAGGAGGGGTCGGGTTCGGTCAGTCCGGGGAACTTTTCCACATTCTTCGACCACTCGAACTTGCCACCGTCGACGAGAACCCCGCCGATGACGGCGCCGTGGCCGCCGAGGAATTTCGTGGCCGAGTGCACGATGATGTCGGCGCCGTGCTCGAACGGGCGAATCAGGTACGGCGTCGCGATCGTGTTATCGACGATCAGCGGAATGCCGGCGGCGTGGGCGACATCCGCTACCAGAGTTATGTCGAGCACGTTGATGCGCGGGTTTCCGATGGTCTCGGCGAAGAACAGCTTGGTGTTGGGGCGCACCGCACGGGCCCACTCGGCCGCGTCATCCTGGTCTTCCACGAAGGTGGTTTCGATGCCGAGCTTGGCCAGGGTGTACTTGAACAGGTTGTAGGTGCCGCCATAGATCGAGCTGGACGAGACAATGTGGTCGCCGGCCTGGGCGATGTTCAACACCGCAAAAGTGGACGCCGACTGTCCGCTGGACAGCAGCAGCGCCGCGGTGCCCCCCTCGAGTGCGGCCACGCGCTCCTCGACGACGGCCTGGGTGGGGTTCTGGATGCGGGTGTAGATATTGCCGAATTCGGCCAGCGCGAACAGGTTCTGGGCGTGCTCTGCGCTGTTGAAGACATACGAGGTGGTCTGGTAGATCGGCGTCGCCCGAGCGTTGGTGGTCGGGTCCGGGTGTGCTCCGGTGTGAACCTGCTTGGTCTCAAACTTCCACGATGAAGAATTGTCGGTCACGATAGCCTCCGGATCACTCGGCGCGGATTGTCCGGCGCTCTGGCCACGAGCATATGGAGCCGGTGTGAACCCTGCAACGGATGCCGCAACACGGCGTCATCTTCTGCCGGATGCTACTTTCGGTCGCGATGCGGCAGCACAATCGTGCCCGTCGGTGTCGCAGCGCCCGGGCGAAACAGCCACCGGGCTTTCGGCTCGACCAGGGGCCGCATTACCCTCCGCACGATCGGCAGCGAGAGCACGATCGAGATGGCCACGCTCAGCACGATCATCGCCGGAAGCACCCAGCCCGGCTGCGGCCCGTCGAGTACACCGGTTTCACGCAGCGGGTAGAGCAGAAAGGTGTGCAGCAGATAGATATACATCGTGGCTGCTCCGAGCTCACTGAACCAGGTCGTGCGCCGGGGGATCAGCATCAGGAACGCCACGATCAGCGCGAAGGCGAGCAGTATGACGGCCAAACGGATGCCGCCGGCCCACCATGAGGAGTAATCAAACGTCGCGTACGACTCGTCGTAGAGCAGAAAACGGCGCACCTGCAGCTCGCGCAGGGTCTCGATATTGAGGGTGATCAGCAGGTACAGCCCGCCAAACAGCCCGAGCGCCCCGGCCCGCCAGCGCCAGACCAGCCCCGCGCGCAGTTCGAGCCAGGTGTCCGTCAGCAGCCACTGCCGCAGTTTCCAGCCGAACACGAAGAACGGGAGCAGCCCGAGGGTGCGGGCGAGGGTGAAGGTGCCATCGATCGACGAGATGTAGCCGGCGCCGATGGAGATCACAATGCTGATGGTGAGGGGATAGCGCAGCAAGACCAGGTAGGGCAATGCGATCCGCCAGATCAGCAGGGCGAGCAGGAACCAGAGGGTCCAGCTGGCACTGGAGTAATCCAGCAGAAATTTGCCGCCGAGGATCCAGCGCAGCCCGGTCCAGATGGTTTCGAAGATGAGGTACGGAAAAACGATGTCGGTGAGCAGCCGCTGCATCTGTCGCGCGTCGGGAGGCCCCGATTTGGCAAAATAGCCGCTCACGGCAACGAACACCGGCACGTGGAATGCGTAGATGAACAGGTACAGCGTATATGCGACATCCGCTTCGCCGATGAGTTTGAGAATGGCGTGGCCGATCACCACGAGGGTGACCGCGATCCAGCGCGCGTTGTCCCAGAGGGGTAAGCGACGCTTCTGCGGTCGAGTGGTGGCGGTGCCAAGTGCGCTCATTGAATCCATTCTCCCGCCACAATGGAGAAATGAGTACTCGAAGAGTGGTTGTGACCGGAGCAAGTTCGGGAATCGGAGCGGCGACCGTTCGCCTGTTCCGGCTGCGAGGCTGGGATGTGGTCGGGGTCGCGCGGCGGGCCGACCGCCTCGCTACGCTGCGAGCGGACACGGGAGCGGATGTCTTCACCGCTGACCTGACGCTGCAAGCGGATGTCGACGCCCTCCGCGACTATCTCGCCGCCACCGGCCCGGTGCACGCCCTGGTCAACAATGCCGGCGGCGCCAAAGGCCTCGACACTGTGGAGGCCGGGAGTATCGAGGACTGGGCCTGGATGTTCGAGATCAACGTGCTCGCCGTCAAGCGGGTCACCACGGCGATTCTGCCGCTGCTGCGCTCCGGCATCGACTCCGGGGCCGGGTCGGCCGACATCGTCACCATCACTTCGATCGCCGGGCACGTGGCCTATCTCGGTGGCGGCGGCTACAACGCGGCCAAGTTCGCTGCCCACGCCATGACCGAGGTGCTGCGCCTCGAGCTCTCCGGTGAGCCGATTCGGGTGATCGAGATCGCGCCAGGCATGGTCAAAACGGATGAGTTCGGTCTGGTTCGTTTCAACGGTGACGCCGACAAGGCGTTCGCGGCCTACGACAACGTGCCAGATCCGCTATCGGCGGAGGACATCGCGGAGACCATCGTGTCGAGCGTTGAGCGCCCGGCACACGTGAACCTCGACCTGATCGTGATCAAGCCGGTCGCCCAGGCGGCCCCGACACGCATCGCCCGTGGTTCGCTGAAAGTGCGCGAGCTCTAACCACGTTCCGGCCGCGCGGGGGTTGCGCCAATTCGCGGGACCTGCGCCGGTGCGCGGGAGTTTGGGAGCGGGGGCGGTGCTGGCCGGCCTCGTTACGCGGGTGTTCCGCCAGTGCGCGGGACCTGTGGCCTGGCCACAACTCCCGCGTGCCGCGAAGGGGGGACAACTGACCCGGAGCTGCCCTCGAAACTGAGCCATCCTGCCACCGTATTTAGCCACATTTTGAACTGGAGTGGGCATGCTGCCGACATGAGGGTGTCTGCGGGGCCGCTCGCGCGCATCCGCTGGCCGAGGTCGGCGACCACCGTACCCCGGGAGCGGATGCCTGCAGCAGCAGGGGCACAGAAACGGGCCGGACAGGATATGCATCCTGGCCGGCCCGTTTGTGTACTGCAGAGGGTTAGTGCTCGACGGCCTTTTCGGCGCCGTGCCCGGTGAGCGAACGCACCGACATTTCGGCGGCGAGCTTCGGGCTCTCCTTCACGGTGCTGGTGACCGATCCGAGCCAGCCCAGGAAGAACCCGAGCGGGATCGAGATGATGCCCGGGTTGCTCAGCGGGAAGATCGCGAAGTCCACGGCGGCACCGAACATGGAGGTGTCAGTGCCCGAGAATACCGGCGAGAAGATGATCAGAAGCACGGCTGAGGACAGCCCGCCGTACATGCTCCAGACCGCGCCCCGGGTAGTGAAGCCACGCCAGAACAGGGAATAGAGAATGGTGGGCAGGTTGGCGCTCGCCGCGACGGCGAACGCGAGTGCCACGAGGAAGGCGATGTTCTGCCCCTGCACGCCGATACCACCGGCAATGGCGAGGATTCCGATCACGATCACGGTGCGACGGGCAACCTTGACCTCGTCGTCGGGGTTTCCCTTGCCCTTCTTAATGACGGAGCCGTAGATGTCGTGCGCAAAGCTCGTTGCCGCCGTGATGGTGATTCCGGCCACAACGGCCAGGATCGTCGCGAAGGCGATGGCCGAGATGAAGCCGAGCAGCAGCGGACCACCGAGAGCGAGCGCGAGCAGCGGAGCTGCCGAGTTCACTCCACCGGGAGCGGCGAGAACGGTGTCAGCACCAACGAGCGATGCGGCACCGAAGCCCAGCACGAGGGTGAAGATGTAGAACGCGCCGATGAGCCAGATGGCCCAGACCACAGAGCGACGAGCTTCCTTGGCGGTCGGAACCGTGTAGAAGCGCATGAGCACGTGCGGCAGGCCGGCAGTTCCGAGAACCAGGGCGAGGGCGAGCGAGATGAAGTCGAGCGGGTTGGTGCCGTACTTCAGGCCCGGAGCCAGGATCGCATCGGCCGGAACGGAGGTCGAGACGGCAACAGCGCTGTCGAGCAGGGCCGACAGGTTGAACCCGTTCAGGGCCAGTACCCAGATGCTCATGGCGAGTGCACCGATGATGAGCAGGAACGCCTTGACGATCTGCACCCACGTGGTGCCCTTCATACCGCCGACCAGTACGTAGACGATCATCAGCGCGCCGACGACGGTGACCACGATGGACTGGCCGAGCTTGTCGTTGATGCCGAGGAGTAGCGAGACGAGTCCGCCGGCTCCGGCCATCTGGGCGAGCAGGTAGAAGAAGCACACGGCCAGGGTGGTCGTTGCTGCTGCCACGCGTACTGGACCCTGCTTCAACCGGAAGGAGAGCACGTCGGCCATCGTGAACTTGCCGGTGTTGCGCATGAGCTCCGCAACGAGCAGCAGGGCCACGAGCCAGGCGACGAGGAATCCGATCGAGTACATGAACCCGTCGTAGCCGCTGATCGCGATGGCGCCGACGATGCCGAGGAACGACGCCGCCGAGAGGTAGTCGCCGGCGATGGCGAAACCGTTCTGCGGTCCGGTGAACGAGCGGCCACCGGTGTAGTAGTCCGCGGCGGACTTGTTGTTGCGTCCGGAGCGGATGACGATGATCAGGGTCACCGCCACAAAGGCGAGAAAGATGGATATGTTCAGGATCGGGTTGTTTTCAACCGGTTTGACCGTCGTGGCCAGGAGGTGCAGTGCGTTCATCGCTGTTCCATCCGCTCAAGCTCAAGGCGAAGTTCTTCGGTGCGCGGGTCGATCTTGCGGTTCGCGAAGGTCACGTAGGTCATGGTGATGGCGAACGTCGTGACGAACTGGCCGAGGCCGAGCAGCAGTCCGATATTGATGCGGCCGAAGACCGGCGTGGCCATGAACTCGTGCAGGTACGCGGCAGCGAGTACGTAGGCGATGTACCAGACAAAGAAGAAGATTGCCATCGGTACGACGAACCTGTTGCGGGTGCGCTTCAACTCGAGAAAACGGGGGGTCTTTTCAAAAGCCTCGTAGTCGATGATGGACTTCGGTGGGGCGTCTTTCACTGCTTCACTCATGGGGCCTCCTTGCCTTAAGGGTGGAAAGTACGGGTTTTACGGAAAAGTTGTCGGTGCGCGGTTTAGGGCGCGAGCGGTCTTGACCTGGTTAGGAAACGGATGCTGACAGCGCCTGTTTCAAATCGTCGAGAACGGTGGGGTCTTCGATAGTGGGGGGAACGGAATATTCTTCACCGTCGACGATCTGCCGAATGGTTTTGCGAAGAATCTTGCCCGACCGCGTTTTGGGCAGTCGGTCGAGTATGGTGACGTCGCGAAACGCGGCAACCGGGCCGACATGCTCCCGGACGAGCGCGACGAGTTCGGCGGCCAGAACGTCGTGGTCGACACTAGTCCCTACTTTGAGGGTCACGAAACCAGCGGCTCGCTGGCCCTTGAGGGCGTCGTGCACGCCGAGTACCGCGCACTCGGCGACGGCCGGGTGCAGGGTGAGTACCTCTTCGAGCGACCCGGTGGAGAGCCGGTGCCCGGCAACGTTGATCACATCGTCGGTGCGGCCCATCACGAACAGGTAGCCGTCGGCGTCGAAATGGCCGGAGTCGCCGGTGGCGTAGTAGCCGGGGAAGGCGGTCAGGTATGAACTCGTAAACCGTTCCTCGCTGCCCCAGACCCCGAGCAGGGTTCCGGGCGGCAGGGGGAGTCGAATGGCGATGTTGCCGTCCTTGCCGACTTTCTCGATCGGCTTGCCCTTGGAATCCAGAATGGCAATGTCGTATCCGGGTACCGGGACGGTGGCCGAACCCGGCTTGGTCGGCAATTCTTCAATGCCGAGCAGATTGGCGCAGATCGCCCACCCGGTCTCGGTCTGCCACCAGTGGTCGACGACCGGGCAGTGCAGCCCATTGTTGGCCCAGTGGAAGGTCTCGGGGTCGAGTCGTTCGCCGGCCAAGAACAGGCTGGTCAGGCTCGAAACGTCGTGGTTCTTCAGTTCGAGCAGGTCGGGGTCGACCCGGCGGATGGCCCGTATGGCGGTCGGCGCGGTGAACAGAACCTTCACCTTGTAGTCGTCGACGACGCGCCAGAAGGCGCCGGCATCCGGGGTGCCGATCGGCTTGCCCTCATAGAGGACCGTGGTCGCGCCCGCCAGGAGCGGCGCGTAGACGATGTAGGAGTGTCCGACCACCCAGCCGACGTCGGATGCGGCCCAGTAGACGTCGCCCGGTCCCACATCGTAAATGTTGCGCATCGACCAGTTCAGCGCAACGGCATGGCCGCCGTTGTCGCGGATGATGCCCTTGGGCTCACCGGTCGTACCGGACGTGTACAGGATGTACAGCGGGTCTTCGGAGCGCAGGGCGACCGGGTCGGCCGGCGCGGCTTTGGCCTCTTCGGCTGCCCAGTCGAGCCAGACGACATCCGCTTCTGAATGGTTCTGGTAGTCAGCAGCTGAGCCGGGGATGCTGTCCCGGCCCTGCACGATCACGGTGTGCACCGAACCCTGGCTCAGGGCGATGGCCTTGTCGACCAGTGGCAGGTATTCCACCGCGCGGCCAGGCTCCAGGCCGCCGGATGCCGTGACGATGACACTCGGGCGGGCGTCATCAATGCGCACGGCCAGTTCGGTTGCGGCGAAACCACCGAACACGACCGAGTGCACCGCGCCGATGCGGGCGCAGGCGAGCATGGCGACAACGGCTTCGGGAATCATCGGCAGGTAGATGACGACGCGGTCGCCGGTGCCAACGCCGTTGGCGCGGAGTACGCCGGCGAACCTGGCGACGCGGCCGAGCAGGTCGAGGTAGCTGAGCTTGACCCGGGTGCCGGTCATGGCGGAGTCATAGATCAGCGCGGTGTGGGCGCCGCGGCCGGCCAGCACGTGGCGGTCGAGTGCGTTGTAGCTGGTATTGAGAGTGCCGCCGGGAAACCAGCTGCCGGTCGCCGGGCCGTCGGGAGCGAGCGCCAGACGGGGCTGCGTGATCCAGTCGATGCCCTCAGCCGCCTCAAGCCAGAAGGCTTCCGTCGACGAAATGCTGCGTCGCCACGCATCCCGGTAGCTCGCACCTGATTCGCCGTTCATGTCTATCTTCTCCATCGAAGTGCCTCTGTATACAAAGAGTGGTTGAAGTATTGCATATAACCCAGCATTGTGGAATAGGATCTGAGTTGTGTATACAGAAACCGCAATGTTGGGGTTAGACGTGCCGCTCCGCGCCAGTGAGCGAGCGTACCGTCAGCTGCGCGGGGAAATCCTGAACGGATTCCTCGCACCAGGGGCTGCCCTGCTCGAAGTCGAACAGGCCGAGCGTATTGGCATATCGCGCACCCCGCTGCGGGAAGCGGTGGCCCGATTGATTGCCGATGGACTCGTCGTCGGTCGCCGAGGCCGTGGCTTTGAAGTCACCGATATCTCGGTCGACAGTATTTCCGAACTTTACGAACTGCGCCAGGCGCTTGAGGTGCAGGCCATTCGTCTGGCGGCGATTCGCCGTGATCCCACCCCGTTCGCCCTGCTCCGTGAGGGCTTCGTCAATGCTCCGCAGCTGCTGGAACAGGGCGACGTCGGAGTGCACCGATACTACGGGCTGATCGATGAACTCGAAGATGCCATCGATGTCGCGGTCGGCAACCCCTTTCTCGTCGGCGCCCTGCGCGCCGTACGCACCCACTTGGCCCGAATTCGTCGGTTGGCCCGGAGAAATCCGCTGCGGCTCCATGCCGCGGCGGCCGAGCATCTGCTGATTCTCGACGCCATCATCGCCGGCGATCCGTCGCTGGCGGCCCATGCCACCCATATTCATCTTCATCAAAGCCTCCAGAGCGTCCTCGCGGCGATCGATGAGGGTTCGGCCACTGTCGCCAATTAGCGGCCCTGGTCACCTAACGAAGGGATCCACAGTGCAGCTTCACCACGTTCGAGTTCACAAGAGCGACGAGAATCTGGCCCGCGAGGACCAGCTGGCCTGGAAAATCGCCGAGGTCGCCGCCGACCCGGCCCTCGTCTCTGAAGAGGTGACCGAGATGGTCATCAACCGGGTGATCGACAACGCCTCCGTCGCGGCGGCCAGCCTGACTCGTCGCCCGGTGATCGCCGCCCGCTCGCAGGCGCTCGCACATCCGCGTTCCAATGGCGGCGACGGAGCGACTGTGTTCGGCCTCGCCCCCGCCCGCCGGGTTTCCCCGGAGTGGGCGGCCTGGGCCAACGGTGTGGCCGTGCGTGAACTCGACTATCACGACACGTTCCTCGCCGCCGAGTACTCGCACCCCGGCGACAATATCCCGCCGATCACGGCGGTCGCCCAGCACCTCGCGGCCTCCCGCGGCCTGACCGGCAGCGACCTGATTCGCGGCATCGCCACCGGCTACGAGATTCAGATCGACCTGGTGAAATCGATCAGCCTGCACGCGCACAAGATCGACCACGTTGCCCACCTCGGCCCGTCGGTCGCCGCCGGTATCGGCACCCTGCTCGGCCTCGACAAGGAAACCATCTTTCAGGCCGTCGGTCAGGCGCTGCACACCACGACCGCGACGCGCCAATCCCGCAAGGGCGAAATCTCCAGCTGGAAGGCGCACGCCCCGGCTTTCGCTGGCAAGATGGCTGTCGAAGCCGTCGACCGTGCGCTGCGCGGCGAAACCAGCCCGACTCCCATCTATGAGGGCGAAGACGGCGTCATCGCCTGGCTGCTCGACGGCCCGGACGGCTCCTATGACGTGTCGCTGCCGAAAGCCGGCAGCATCAAGCGGGCCATTCTGGACAGCTATACCAAGGAGCACTCGGCCGAATACCAGGCGCAGGCCTGGATCGACCTCGCTCGCAAGCTGCACAACGAACACCCCGAACTGCTCGTCGCCGGGGCTATCACGAGCGTTGTCATCCACACCAGCCACCACACGCACTATGTGATCGGCTCCGGCGCCAACGACCCGCAGAAGTACGACCCCACCGCGAGCCGCGAGACGCTCGACCACTCCATTCCCTATATCTTCACGGTCGCTCTGCAGGACGGCAGCTGGAACCACGTCGATTCCTACAGCCCGGAACGAGCCGGCCGCCCAGACACCATCGCCCTGTGGCAGACCGTCACAACCACCGAGGATAAGGAGTGGACGCGTCGCTACCACTCCCTCGACCCGGCCGAGAAGGCCTTCGGCGGTCGCGTCGAGATCGAACTGGCCAATGGAACCCGCATCGTGGACGAGATTGCCGTCGCCGATGCGCATCCGCTCGGAGCTCGCCCCTTCGCCCGCGCGGAGTACATCAACAAGTTCCGCACCCTCGCTGCCCCGGTCATGGAGGCGTCGGAGATTGAACGCTTTCTCGCTCTGGCCCAGCGTCTGCCCGAGCTCGGCGCGGCTGAGCTCGGCGGCCTGACCATCGTGGCCAAGCCGGGATTGCTCTCCTCCATTACTGCGCCGATCGGAATCTTCTAATGCTGTACGCCAGGCGCGACGCCGCTGACAAGCGCATTGCCCTGCGCCAGGGCCTAAAAAGCGGCAAGATTTTGCGCTTTCCGGGCGCGTTCAACCCGCTTTCGGCCAAACTCATTCAGCAGAAGGGGTTCGAGGGCGTCTACATTTCGGGTGCCGTGCTCTCGGCCGACCTCGGCCTGCCCGACATTGGCCTGACCACCCTCACCGAGGTGGCCGGCCGGTCGCAGCAGATCGCCCGGATGACCGACCTGCCGGCCATCGTCGATGCCGACACCGGCTTCGGCGAGCCGATGAACGTGGCGCGCACCATTCAGACTCTCGAGGATGCTGGCCTGGCCGGAATGCACATCGAGGACCAGATCAACCCGAAACGCTGCGGTCACCTGGACGGCAAGCAGGTCGTGGATGCGGACACCGCGATCAAGCGCATCCGCGCGGCGGTCGATGCCCGCCGGGATGCGAACTTTCTCGTGATGGCGCGCACGGACATCCGTGCCGTCGACGGTTTGGATGCCGCGGTGACTCGGGCAAAGCAGCTGCAGGATGCCGGAGCGGACGCGATCTTCCCCGAGGCGATGGGCAGCCTGGCCGAGTTCGAGACGATCCGGGCGGCCGTCTCGGTGCCGATCCTGGCGAACATGACCGAATTCGGCAAGGGCGAGCTGTACACCGTGCAGCAGCTCGAAAACGTGGGCATGAACCTGGTGATCTTTCCGGTGTCGTTGCTGCGCCTCGCGATGGGGTCGGCGGCCCGCGGACTCGATGCGATCGAGCAGACCGGCTCGCTCACGACGATGCTGCCCGAGATGCAGCACCGGGCTGACCTGTACGAATTGCTCGACTACGCGTCGTATAGCCAGTTCGATTCGGGTATCTTCGATTTCACGCTGAACCCGCACATTTCGTCCAAGGTATAAGGGGAGCATAATGTCTGACACGGAAACACTCGCTCCACACGTCTATAAGGGGCTGACCGGCGTGGTCGTCGACACGACCGCGGTCTCCAAGGTCAACCCGGAGACCAACTCGCTGCTCTACCGTGGCTACCCGGTGCAGGAACTCGCGGCGAAGAAGAGCTTCGAGGAGGTCGCCTACCTGCTCTGGCACGGGGAGCTGCCCGACGACCAACAGCTGGCCGAGTTCGAGGCCCTCGAACGATCGCTGCGCCACCTCAACCCGGTCGTCAAGCGCATCATCGACGAACTGCCGTTGACCGCGCACCCGATGGATGTCATGCGCACCGCGGTGAGCGTTATCGGAGCGAGCGATCCGGAAGCCGAGAACCCGTCGCCGGAATCCGACCTGGCCAAGTCGATTCGGCTGTTCGCCCAGCTGCCCGCGATCGTGTCGTACGACCAGCGGCGTCGGCATGGGCTCGACCTGGTCGAGCCGCGCGACGACCTCGGCTACTCGGCGAACTTTTTGCACATGGCCTTCGGGGAGGTGCCTGAGCTCGTCGTCGTCAACGCTTTCGACGTGTCGATGATTCTCTACGCCGAGCACTCCTTCAACGCCTCGACGTTCACCGCGCGGGTGATCACCTCAACCCTGTCAGACCTCTATTCGGCCGTGACCGGCGCGGTCGGGGCGCTCAAGGGAGCATTGCACGGCGGCGCGAACGAAGCCGTCATGCACACCTTCACCGAGATCGGCCTCGGCGCTGGCTCGGCCGCCCGGGCCGAGCCCTGGCTCGCGCAGGCGCTCGCCGAGAAGCGCAAGATCATGGGCTTCGGGCACCGCGTCTATAAGAGCGGCGACTCGCGCGTACCGACCATGCGGGCGGCGCTCGTCACCCTGGCCCTGCACTACGAGAAGCCGGAGCTGCTCGAACTCTACGAAGCCCTCGAGACGGCCATGACGACGCGCAAGGCGATCCTGCCCAACCTCGACTACCCCTCGGGCCCGGCCTACCACCTGATGGGGTTTGACACCCTCACCTTCACGCCGCTGTTCGTTGCGGCGCGCATCACCGGGTGGACCGCGCACATCATGGAGCAAAAGACCAGCAACGCACTGATTCGCCCGCTGTCGGCCTACAACGGGCTCGACCAGCGTCAGGTTCCGTAGCGCTTCTTCTTCGCGCCGGATAAACCGCAACGAGCGGATGCCGCGCTGCCGGTCGGCAGCGCGGCATCCGCTTTATTGTGCCTGCGGTCACGGCGCTTGCGTCTTTCGTTAGCATTGTCGAATGACACTTGACGCACCTCTTTCGAGCAACGACACAGCCACGACCGAAACGAAGGTCACCGCGTGAGCGTGCACCTGGTCGGCGGCGGAGGAGACCCGGCCCACAATGCCCAGGTGCTCGGAACGTTCCTGTCCGAGGTTGTGGCTCACGCCGCACAGGCTGGCCGTGACGAACCGATCGTGGCTATCATCACCGTCGGCCCGGGCAGCGCCCACGCCGAGGAACTGGCTGCCTCGCTCGGCGACAGTGTGCAGACCCGCCGCACCGTACTCGCGCCCGGCGATACCGGCGACCTCACCGCTCTGGGCGCTGTCGACGGCATTCTCATCGGCGGCGGCGTGACCCCCGATTACCTGGCCGCACTGCTCCCCATAGCCGGCGAGATTCGCCGCCAGGTATCGGCCGGCGTGCCCTACCTCGGCTTCTCGGCCGGTGCCATGATCGCCGCCGAACGAGCCCTGATCGGCGGCTGGCGCATCGGCGGCGTCGAGGTGACGCCCGAAGACGTCTCCGAGGGCCTCGACGAGATCACCCTCGCCCAGGGCATCGGACTGCTCGACGTCACGGTCGACGTGCACGCCGCCCAGTCCGGCAGCCTGTCCCGGTTGATCGCGGCGACCGAGGCCGGCCTGATCGACGGCGGCCTCGCCATCGACGAGAACACCGTGCTCGTGGTCGGCGAGGGCGCACTTCGCGTGCTCGGCGCCGGCAGCGTCTGGAACGTCAGCCAGGCCGACGGCGGCGTGCTCGTGAGCACCATCGGCGCCTGACCCGCGCATGACAGCCTGCACAACGGATGCCGCAACATGCGTACCGAGTCAGCTCGCGGCGGTCGCCACCCCATCAGGTACCTGCCGGGTTGATCGGGCGCGCCCGGTCGGCCGGGTGAGGTCGTGAACCTCGACGCCCTCGCGGCCAGCGGCGACATCGATCCGGGCTGGGCGCTCGCCCTCGCACCCGTGGCCGATGACCTGGCCAGGATCGGCGAGTTCCTGACGCGTGAACGAGCCGCCGGCCGCGCCGTGCTGCCCGCTGCGGAGCACCTGCTGCGCGCGTTCCGCCAGCCGTTCGACGCCGTGCGGGTGCTCATCGTCGGGCAGGATCCGTATCCGACTCCGGGCCATCCGATCGGCCTGGCCTTCGCCGTCAAAGCCGACGTGCGCCCGCTTCCGCGCAGCCTCGGCAATATCTACACTGAATATGAAGCCGATCTCGGCCTGCCGCGACCCGAGCACGGCGACCTCTCGGCCTGGACCGATCAGGGCGTGCTGCTGCTGAACCGGGTGCTCAGCGTCGGTGCGGGAGCGGCCGGTTCGCACCGCCGCCAGGGATGGGAAGCGGTGACCGACCAGGCCATTCGCGCACTGGCCGGGCGGGGACATCCGCTGGTCGCGATTTTGTGGGGACAGGATGCCGGCGCGCTCAAGCCACTGCTCGGCGACACGCCCGTGCACGAGTCGGTGCACCCGAGTCCACTATCGGCCTGGCGTGGTTTTTTCGGTTCGAAGCCATTCAGCAACGCCAACCGGCTGTTGACCGGGCAGGGGGCTGCATCGGTGAACTGGGAGCTTCCGGTAATCTGGAATCAACCAGAAAGGGGAGTGCCCGGTGCTTGAGGAAGAATACGAGCCTCGTCGTCGGTTGCCCCGCCACCTGCGGCCGGAAACCGCCGTCGAGACGCCGTTCGAATACACGATGCGTGAGGTGCGGGCGACCGACCTGCCGCACATTCGCGAAATTTACAATTATTACGTAGCCAACAGCACCGTCACTTTTGACGAAGATGCCATGACTCTCCCCGAGTGGCGCGACAAGTTCTACTACCTGAACAAGCAGGGCATGCCGTTCATCGTTGCCGTCTCACCGGCCGGCCAGATTCTCGGCTATGCCCTGGTCGCCCCGTGGAAACAGAAGAAGGCCTACCGGTTCACGGTCGAAAACTCGATCTACCTCGGCGCCGCGTCCACCGGAAAGGGACTCGGGCGCGAGCTGCTCGGCGAACTGATCAAGCGGTCGAAGGCGGCCGGCCTGAAGGAGATCATCGCCGTGATCGCGGATCAGGGAGCGGATGCCTCGATCAAGCTGCACCGCGACTTCGGTTTCGAGGAGATCGGCCGCATGGGCAAGGTCGGTTTCAAGTTCGAGCGCTGGCTCGGCACTATTCTGCTGCAGAAGAGTCTGAAGTAGCCCCGTCGGCCCAGCTCATGGGGCCGACGTTGGCAGGTCGCGGGGCATAGGGACCGAAGTTGGCGTCTCGCGGGCGTGCCCGGGCTCAGCGCGTGCCGCGCGGCGTGTTCAGGCGGCCGACGGCGTTGAGTACCGCACGTCGCGGAGAGATGCTCGCGACCCGGGCGAGCAGGGCGTTGCGGGCGCCGACCAGCACGACCGAGGGCGTGACCGAGCGGTCGAGCGCCGAGAACGAGGCGCGCATAACCTCGTCGACCGTGAGCGGTGTGCCCTTCTTGCCGCCGCCGGTCTTGGCGACCTCGAAGAACTCGGTGTCGGCGGGACCTGGGCAGATCGCCGTGACCTTGAGGCCGCTCGCCCGCGTTTCGTAACTGATCGCCTCGGTGTAGCTGAGCACGTAGGCCTTGGTCGCGCCGTACACCGCCATGCGCGGCACCGGCTGGAATGCGGCCGTGCTGGCCAGGTTCACCAGCGCCGCAGTGTGCGGATGCAGCGAGGCGGTCTCGACCAGATCGGGCAGGAAGGCGTGGGTCAGCGCGGTCAGCGCGTGCACGTTGAGCGCCACCTGCTCGCGTTCGCGGGCCTCGTCCGACTCGAGCACGGTGCCGAAGGTGGCGAATCCGGCATTGTTCACGAGGGTGCCGATGGTGATTGCCCGCTCACGCAGGTCGCGCACCAGCTCGGGGACGGCATCCGCTTCGGTGAGATCGAGCGGAATCACGGTGGAAACGGTGCCGTATTTCTCGGCGAGATCGACCGCGAGGGATTCGAGCCGGGCCTGGCGACGGGCGACGAGTACCAGATCCGCGCCGCGCTGGGCGAGCGCGTGGGCGTACCCGACGCCGAGTCCGCTCGACGCTCCGGTGATGAGCGCGGTGGTGCCGATGGGGTTGTACAAAGCGCTGGCCATGGATTGAGGCTAGCCTCGTTGTGCCGCCCCGGCCAGTGCTGCCTGATTGGCGACCGTCGCCGAACTAGGCTCGGGTCATGGCTGATCCACACGAACTGACCGCCCTTGAGCAATGGCAGGCCCTGCAGAACCGCGAAATCAGCCCGGGCGAGCTCGCCGAGCACTACCTCGCCCGCATCGAGAAGTACAATCCGGCACTCGGTGCCTTTGTCACGGTGACGGCAGACGCGGCCAGGGTCAGGGCCCGTTACGTTGAAGAGCGGATGCCGCGCACCGCGCCGCTCTGGGGCCTCCCGTTCGCCGACAAGGACCTGTACCTGCGTGCCGGGGTGCCGGCCAGGTTCGGCTCCCGCCTCTTCGCCGACTATGTGCCCGACGAGTCGGATGAGCTTGTGCAGGCCCTCGACGACGCCGGGGGAGTCAGCCTCGGCAAGACGAACACGCCGGAATTCGGCCTCGCCTCCTACACCGAAAGCCTCGCGGCACCGCCGGCTCGCACGCCGTGGAACCTTGCGCTCGGCGCCGGCGGATCCAGCGGCGGCGCCGCCGCCGCGGTCGCCGCCCGCCTGCTGCCGTTCGCGCCGGGCTCCGATGGCGGCGGGTCCATCCGCATCCCAGCGGCCGCCTGCGGGCTGGTCGGCCTCAAGCCGAGCCGCGGACGGGTGCCGTCCGCTTCCGGAGTCGACAAGCTCGGTGGCCTCGCCGTCGGCGGCCCGATCGCCCGCACGGTAGCGGATGCCGCTCTGCTGCTCGATGCCATGATCGCGCCGCGAGATGGTCACCCCGACCACCACTATGCCTTGCGGGCTCCGGGAGACGAAGCTCCGCTGCTGGCCGCGGCGGTGCGCGGCGATGGGCGGTTTCAGCTCGGCGTCATGACCACTTCAGCCTGGGATAACGATTACTCCATTTCGATTGCGCCCGAAGCCCAGGCCGCGCTCGATCTCGCCGTGGCCGGTTTCGCCGCGCTGCAGCACGGCCTCGAGGAGACGGCACTCGTGCCCGACGCGAGCTATGTGCCGGCGTTTCGCACAATTTGGCAAGCGGGCGCGGCGACCATCCCGGCCGAAACCGACGCAGACGTCGCCCTGCTTGAACCGCTGACCCAGTGGCTGCTCGCCCGAGGTCGTGCCCTCGGTGCCCGGGAACTCGCCGAGGCGCTGGCCGCACTGTCCGCGTTCGAGCGTTCGTTCATTCGCCAGCTGTCGAAATTCGATGCCGTGCTGACCCCGGCGATGGCGCTGACGCCGCGGCCGGTCGGCTGGTACGACGCGCACGACGGCGAGGCGAACTTCGCCCAGCAGGTGCAGTACACGCCGTTCACCTCGATGATCAACGTGAGCGGGCTGCCGGCCATCGTGCTGCCGGTGCACCAGACCGACGACGGCCTGCCGATGGGCGTGCAGCTCATCGGGCGACCCGGCGGCGAAGCGACGCTGCTGGCGCTCGGCGCGCAGCTGGAGCGGCGCATCCGCTGGCAGGACCGCGTGCCGCCCGACCCTGCGTAGGCCTGACCGGGCGTTGGCCTCACCGGGCGTGAGCCCGGAGTCAACCAGAGTCGCGCCGAAATTCTACTGGCGTGACGCGACAGGCTTTGACGGCCACCAGAACCGGTCGTCCACCAGAAAGACCAGGGCCGGCACGAGCACGGTGCGCACGACAAGGGTGTCGAGCAGCACGCCGATGCAGACGATCACGCCGATCTGGGTGAGCGCCACGACCGGCAGGACGCCGAGCACGGCGAACACCGCCGCGATCAGAATCCCGGCGCTCGTGATCACCGCTCCGGTCGACGAGAGCGCCCGCACCATGCCTTCTCGGGTGCCGTAGCGCCGGGCCTCTTCCCGCGCTCGCGTGGTCAGGAAGATGTTGTAGTCCACGCCGAGAGCGACCAGGAACAGAAAGGAAAACAGCACGACGCTGGTGTCGAACGCGGCGAAGCCGAGCAGGTTCTGAAAGATCAGGTTCGAAGCTCCCAGGCTGGCGAAGAAGGTGCCGAGCACGGTGGCGATGAGCAACGCCGGCGCCACGAGGGAGCGCAGCAGCAGCGCCAAAATGAGAAAGACGATGCCCAGAATCAGCGGCAGAATCAGGGCCTGGTCCCGTTCGGCGCTGATTTTCGTGTCGAGGGCCGTGGCATCGCTGCCACCGACCAGCGCCTGCGAGACCGCGCCCGAAGCATCCGCTAAATCGCTGCGCAGTTGGCTGAGGGTCGCGAAAGTCAGGTCGCTGCCTGGTTCGCTGTCTAGGGTGACATCGATGCGGGTCAGGCCGCCGGCGTTCTCACCGGCGACAGCCGCGGAGACCCCTGGGGTCTGCAGGGCCACTGCCACGGTGTCAGCGGATACCGCATCCGGCGTCAGCACGACCGTCTGGCTGGTCAGCCCCGCCGAAAAAGACGCGTCCACGATGTCCTGGGCAACAACCGACTCCGGGTTGCCGAGCAACTGGTCGGCCTGGGATAGCCCGACCGCGGCTCCGTTCAGCCCGAACGCGAGCGAACCGATCACCAGAACGGACACGATCGTGATGATCACCGGATGCCTGGCCACTCCGCGACCGAGCCTGGTCCAGAAGCCGGTGCGCGGGGCAGTGGCATGGGCCTGCACGCGCGGAATGAACGGCCAGAACAGGCCGCGCCCGCAGACCACGAGGGCGGCCGGCAGCACGAGCAGGGCGAACAGAATGGCGATGAGTACACCGATGGCGCAGGCGATGCCGAGCGCCCGGTTGCCGGCCAGTTCGGCGAAAACCAGGGTCGCCAGGCTCAGCGCAACGGTGCCGCCGCTCGCCGCGATGGCCGGGCCGGCGCTCGTCACGGCGGTGCGCATGGCGACGTTGCGATTTTCGGTGTGCAGCAATTCTTCGCGATAGCGGGCCACGAGCAGCAGGGCATAATTGGTGCCGGCGCCGAACACGAGCACCGAGAGGATACCCGAGATCGAGGCGTCGAGGGCGAAACCGAGCGGTTCGGTCAGCGCGCCGGCGACCTTGCCGGCCAGGCCGTCGGCGAGCCCGACCACGACGAGCGGCACGATCCAGAGCACCGGGCTGCGATAGGTCACGATCAGAAGCACCGCGACGACGATCACGGTCACCAGCAGCAGGCGAAAGTCGGCTCCGGCGAAAGCGTTGGTGATGTCGGACTGAAAGCCGACCGGCCCGGTGACATAGGCGGTCAGCCCGCTCGGCAGCGCGGTCGACGCCGTTGAACGGATGTCGGTGGCCGTCTTCGCAATGTCGGCCGTCGCGCTCGCCGCCTCCAGCGGCACCACACTCAGCGCCGCCTGACCGTCGTCGCTGAACTGCGGCGTGGCCGCGCGCGGGGCGATCGACGCGGCACCGAGCTGCTCGGCTGCGGCGGTGATCGCGGTTTGGTCGGCCGCCGTGAGCGCGGTGCCGTCGCGGCTCCAGACCACGATCGCCGCGGTCTGGTCGGCCGAGGGAAAGTCGGCGAGCAGCTCGGTGACTTGGGCCGCCTGGCTGGTCTCCGGCAGCCCCGCCGCCGGAAAATCCTCGGACTCATTGGCCGGGAGCAGCGCAAACAGCAGACCGACCGCCACGAGTGTTCCGAGCAAGACCGCCCAGGCGGTGCGTTTGCCGGTGATGAATCGCGTGATCGCGAGCACAGTTCCTCCAGAACCTCGATAATCGCTATCCTAGCTAGCTATACCAGTGCCCGAATTGTTTTGAATTACTCAAAACAAATGCTAGGGTCGGAGCATGACGATGATCGAACCGAGCGAAGAGACCGCGGGCCTGCGCCTGGCCGCAGCCGACGCCGGGTTGCTGGCCGACAGCCTCCGTTCGGCTGGTCTCAAAGTCACGGCGCCGCGTCTGGCTGTGCTGCGCGCCCTCACCGATATGCCGCACTCCAACGCCGATGCCCTGTTCACAGCGGTGCACACCGACCTGCCCGGCACCTCGCTGCAGGCGGTCTACGGGGTGCTCGCCTCGCTCGGCACTGCCGGACTCGTGCGCAAGATCGAACCGGCCGGTTCGCCCGCCCTGTTCGAGCGCAGGGTCGGCGACAACCACCACCACATCGTCTGCACCCGCTGCACTGTGGTGCACGACGTGGACTGCGCCATCGGTCACGCACCCTGCCTCACGCCGGCGGATACGCTCGGTTTCGACGTGCGCGCCGCCGAGGTCATCTACTGGGGCCTGTGCGCCCAGTGCCAGCTCGACACCGCACACCCCTAACTTTTTTCCGCCAACCTCGCGTTGCTGATCCACACCAAGGAGCACCATGACTATCAAGCCCACTACCGACCAGACGGGAACGCCCGTCGCCAGCGACGCGCACTCCCTCACCGTCGGCGCCGACGGCGTCACCGCGCTGCACGACCGCTACCTGGTCGAGAAGCTCGCCCAGTTCAACCGCGAGCGCATTCCGGAGCGCATCGTGCACGCCAAGGGCAGCGGAGCGCACGGCGAGTTCGTCGTGACCGGCGACGTCTCGAAGTACACCCGCGCGGCCGTGTTTCAGCCCGGCACCGTCACCCCCACCCTGCAGCGCTTCTCCAGCGTGGCCGGCGAGCAGGGCAGCCCAGACACCTGGCGCGACGTGCGCGGCTTCTCGGTCAAGTTCTACACGACCGAGGGCAATTACGACATCGTCGGCAACAACACCCCGGTGTTCTTCATCCGCGACGGCATCAAGTTCCCCGACTTCATCCACTCGCAGAAGCGCCTGCCGGGCACCGGCCTGCGCGACGCGACCATGCAGTGGGACTTCTGGACGCTCTCCCCGGAGTCCGCCCACCAGGTGACCTACCTCATGGGAGACCGCGGCCTGCCGCGCTCCTGGCGTGAAATGCCCGGCTTCGGCTCGCACACCTACCAGTGGATCAACGCCGCCGGCGAGCGGTTCTGGGTGAAGTACCACTTCGAATCCAACCAGGGCAACGTCGAGATGGAAGGCTCAGAAGCTGAGCTCATCGCCGGAGCGGATGCTGACTACTACCGTCGCGACCTGTCCGACGCCATTGCCGCCGGCAACTTCCCGTCCTGGAACGTTTCCGTGCAGGTCATGCCGTACGAGCAGGGCAACACCTACCGATTCAACCCGTTCGACGTGACCAAGGTCTGGCCGCACGCCGACTTCCCGCTCATTCCGGTCGGAACCCACACCCTCAACCGCAACCCGGAGAACTTCTTCGCCGAGATCGAGCAGGCCGCGTTCTCGCCCGCCAACTTCGTTCCCGGAATTGCCGCAAGCCCCGACAAGATGCTCATGGCGCGCATCTTCTCCTACCCCGACGCGCAGCGCTACCGCGTCGGCACCAACTACACCCAGCTGCCGATCAATGCGGCGAAGAGCCCGGTCAACAACTACTCGCAGGATGGCGCGCAGCGCCACCACTTCAACGCCCCGAGCCAGCCGAACTACGCACCCAACTCCCTCGGCGGCCCCGTCGCCGACCCGGCCGCGGCCGGCGAGGGCGCCTGGGAAGGCGACGGAACGCTGCTGCGTGCCGCCGCGACCCTGCGCAGCGAGGACAGCGACTTCGGCCAGGCCGGAACGCTGTACCGCGAGGTCTACGACGACGCCGCCAAGGCGCGCTTCCTCGACACCATCACCGGTGCCATCAGCGGCGTGACCCGCCCCGAGGTCACCGAGCGTGCCATTTGGTACTGGACCAGCGTTGACGCCGACCTCGGCGCCAAGCTGCGTGCGAACCTCGCTGTGTTCGCCGCGGCTGCCGCCATCGACGCTGAGTACGTCGCCGCGCAGTAGCGCTTCTGCACGACAAAACCGCCCGGCCTGTTCCCAGCCCGGGCGGTTTTGTGTGTGCTGCAGCCGCTCACCGGAATGGACGGCGGTGTCACGAGCCACGTTGGCTGAACGAGCGGATGTAGCCGCCCTTTTTCAGGCCGGCCTCGATCTCGAAGCGGTTCTGCAGCGGATTGCGCCCGCCGAGCGCGTATAGCAGCGGAAAGACCATGCCGAAGCGCTGCCACTGGCGTTTGTGCACGGCCTCATGCTCGAGCACGGCCGCGGTGACGTTCTGATTGGTGAGGTAGCAGCCGCCGACGCAGGATCCGCCGCGTCCGAACGTCCACGGCGGCATGCCGCGAAACACATACAGGCCGGCCTTGCGCTCGACTCGGCCGGTACTCCAGATCGAGCCCCAGACTAGCCCGAACGCGGTTGCGTACAGGTAGCCGGCGCGGCTGACGGGTGAGTCGAACAGGATGCGCCGCATCCGCTACTCGTCCGCGGCCTCGGTGTCGTTGTCGGTCGACCCGGGGCGTCCGTACGCTTCGAGCAAGCGCAGCCAGACTTCGCTCAGCGTCGGGTAGCTCGGCACGGCGTGCCACAGCCGGTTGATGGGCACCTCGCCGACAATGGCGACCGTGGCCGAATGCAGCAGCTCAGCGACATCCTGCCCGACGAAGGTGACGCCGAGCAACACCTCGCGGTCGAGGTCGACGATCGCGCGCGCCTTACCGACGTAGCCGACGGCGAGCACGGAGGCGCCGCCCAGGTTGGCGAGGTCGTAATCGAGAATTCGGATGCGATACCCCGCCTTGACAGCGGATGCTGCGGTCAGCCCGACCGAGGCCACCTCCGGGTCGGTGAAGGTGACCTGGGGCACGGCGGCGTGGTCGGCGGTGGCGACGTGCACGCCCCAGGGCGCCGTGTCGATCGGTCTGCCGGCCGCGCGGGTCACGATCGCGTCGCCAGTCGCTCGTGCCTGGTACTTGCCCTGGTGGGTGAGGAGCGCGCGATGGTTGACGTCGCCGGTGGCGTAGAGCCAGTCACCGGCGAGCGCGGGGGAGTCGCCCTGCACGAGCAGGGTGTCGTCGACGGCGAGCCAGTCGCCTTCGTCGAGCCCGACGGTTTCAAGGCCCAGATCCTGGGTGCGCGGGGTTCGGCCGATGGCCACGAGCACTTTCTCGGCCGTGACGGTGCTGTCGTCGTCGAGGGTGAGCGTGACGGTGCCGTCTGAGTTGCGGTGGGCTTCGGTGGTAGACGGGCCGACGAGGACGGTGACGCCGTTGCGCCGCAGGGCGGCGGTGACGAGCTCACCGGCGAAGGGTTCCTGACCGCCGAGCAGAGGGCTGCGCGCGATGACGGTCACTGTCGAGCCGAGTGAGGCGTAGGCGGCGGCCATCTCGGCGGCGACGACGCCGCCGCCGATCACCGCCAGGCTGGCCGGAATCTCCTGGGCGCTGGTCGCGTCGCGGCTGGTCCACGGTTCGATGTTTGTCAGGCCCGGAATGTCGGGCAGGAGGGCGGCCGAACCGGTGCTGACGACGACGGCGTGCGTGGCGGTGAGCACGGTCACGGTGCCGTCGGCGGACGTCACGGTGACCTCTTTCGTGCCGGTGAGGCGGGCGTGGCCGCGTACCAGGTCGATTCCGGCCGACTCGAGCCACTTTGCCTGGCCGTCGTCCTTCCAGTGGCTCGCGATGGCGTCGCGTTGTTTGAGGGCGGCACGCGCGTCGACGGTTCCGGTGACGGCTTCGGCGGCGCCCGGCACGCGCCTGGCCGCAGCGAGAGCGGCGCCGCTGCGCAGTAGAGCCTTGGACGGCATACAGGCCCAGTACGAGCATTCGCCGCCGACCAGGTCGCTTTCGACGACGACCGTGCGCAGGCCGCCCTGCGCGGTGCGGTCGGCCGCGTTCTCGCCGACAGCGCCGCCGCCGATCACAATGACGTCGTAGTTCTGACTTGACATTGAATCTCCTTGACTTTGTGGCCCGACCGTTCAGAGCAGCCTATCCCGAGGTGCCCGTCGGGGGCCCACTCTGTGAACCCGGGCCCGATTAATAGGCTGGGCCTGCGTTCCGGGCCCGGTCGCAGAAGAGGAGGGTGCGCGCGTGGCTAACGGCCCACGAAGACGGCGGGGGTCCGGGTCATGAAGGATTGCATGCCGATGCGGGAGTCCTCAGTTTGCACCAGGCGGGCGAGGGCCGGCTGCAGCTCTTGTTCAGCGGATGCCGCCCCCTCCCGCTGCGCCAGGCGCGCATTGGCGAGGGTGGCCTGGATCGCGAGGGGTGCCTGGGCGGCGATCTTCTCGGCGAGCTCGAGCGCCCGGTCGAACTGGGTGCCGTCGGGCACGACTTCCTGAACGAGGCCCAAACGATGCGCTTCGGCGGTATCGAACAGCTCACCGGTGAGCAGCCAGCGCATGGCATTGCCCCAGCCGGCCGCACGCGGGAACCGAATCGTCGCGCCGCCGAACGGCAAAATGCCGCGGGCTACCTCGATCTGCCCGAACTTGGTCGATTCGGCGGCAACCACAATGTCGCTCGCGAGCATGAGCTCGATTCCGAGGGTGAGACAGGTTCCCTGCACGGCGATGACGACCGGTTTACTGAGGGATTCGCCATCCACTTGCCACGGGTTGATGCCGCCCTCCGGCACCATTTCGAGCCCGGCGGGGCCCAGCCGGGGACCGATGTCGGCGAGGTCGAGCCCGGCCGTGAAGTGCTCGCCGACGGCGTAGACCAGGCCGACGCGCAGCTCGGGGTCGCCGTCGAGCTCACCGTAGGCGAGGGCGAGCTGCCGCAGCAGGGCAAAGTCGGCGGCATTGCGCTTCTCGGGCCGATTGAACCCGATCAGAAGAATGTGGCCGCGGCGCTCGGTGAGGATGCGGGGCTGATCGTTCATGGGGCCTCCATTGGTCGGTGTGTGAATTCGTGCGGTGCTCGCCGGGCCTGTCGCCCCGAGTCCATAACTCCTGCAATTCGTTGGCGGTCCCGCAAAGTTGCCCAGAATGACGCCGGTGTGTCCCTGGCCAGCCAGAAATTGCAGCAGTTATGCGCATTCCCACTCACTCAGTCCGGTCACCTGCGAGAGCAGTGCCTAGCGGGTAAGTGCCCCGATGATGCGCAGGATGCTCGGCAGATCATCGGTCGCCGCCTCGGGGGAGGCCGGCGCGAACCCGGTGATCGTCGCTCCGGCGAGGGTGAACTCAGCGCGCAGGGCGGTGATCGCTCCACCGAGTTCGGCCACGCTCAACCCGAACGGAATCAGGTCATTCAGGCCGCCAAGAGCTGACGGATCGAGCACATCCAGGTCGATGTGCACGAAGACGTGCTTGGCGCCGATGGCAGCGACGGCCCCGACCAGGGCGGCCGGGTCGGTCAACTCGGAGCAGGACACGCTCACCAGGCCGCGCTCCTGCAGGAGAACGTCTTCGGCATCGTCGACATCGCGGATTCCGGCCAGCACGACGCGGTCGAGTGACACGCTGCTCGTGGCGGCGAGTTCCAGCTCGGCTGGCCCTTCGCCGCTGATCGCGCGCAGCACCATGCCGCAGAATCCGCCGGACGGTGAGGTCTCTGGCGTGTGCAGGTCGGGGTGGGCGTCGAACCAGACGACGGCCAAGTCGCCCGGATGCGTACGCGCCGCGTGCTCGACAGCGGTGAGGGCAATGCCGCAGTCGCCGCCGATGGAGAGCGCCCAATCGGCCGTGTCCTTCAAAACAGCGGTGTGGCGTTCCCGCACGTGCTGGATCGCGGAGAACCGGTGCACCCCGGTATCGAGCGCGTCACCGGCCTCGACCGGAACGTCGACCAGACGCGTGGCCGAAAAGGGCAGGTCGCCTTGAATGGCCGCCGCCCCGTCGACCAGGCGCATTGCGCGCGGAGAAATCGAACCCTGCCACTGCGGTACTACAACGAAGGTGGGAGCCATACCTCAGTATGGCGCAGCGGCCGGGGCCAACAACATCCGCTTCGCCGAGAGCGAATTTCTCGCCGGGCTCGCCGGTCAGGTCCTGAGTGGACAACTTTGGTGGGTGCCACCGGGGTGTCACCCACCAAAGTTGTCCACTGAACGCTCAGCGCTCGAGGGCGGCGGTGGTTCCGGCTTTCAGGGCCGCGAGGCGGGCATCCACTTCGGTGAGCTCGCCGAGGTCGTCGAGGCTTTCGAACTGGGCGTCAAGGCTCGACGCGGCGAGCTCCTGCGCGCCGCGAACCCGGGCTTCTTCGCGACGGATCTTGTCCTCGAAGCGGTTGACCTCGCTCGTCGGATCCATCATGTCGATGCTCTTGACGGCATCCATCACCTGCGCCTGCGCCTTGGCGGTCTTGGAGCGCGCGACGAGCTCTGCACGCTTGTTGGTGAGTTGCACCAACTTCTCTTTCATGGCGTTCAGGCCGGTCTTGAGCTGGTTGACGACGGCGGTCTGGGCCTGAATCTGCGGCTCAGCGGTCTTCGCTTCCTTCTCCGAGGTGAGCTGGCGACCCAGCGCGACCTTGGCGAGGTTGTCGAACTTGTCGGCGTCGGCAGCGTTGCCGACCAGGCGCAGCTCGTCGGCCTTGCGGCTCGCGGCCAGGGCCTTGTCGCCCCACTCCACGGCGGCTTCCTGGTCTTCGCGGTAGTCGTCTTCGAGCAGCCGCAGATTGCCGATGGTCTCGGCGATCGCGCTCTCGGCGTCGGAGACGCTGCTCAAGAAGTCGCGCACCATCTGGTCGAGCATCTTGGCGGGGTCTTCCGCCGAGTCGAGGATGGCGTTGATGTTCGCCTTCGCGAGCTGGGAAATACGGCCGAAGATGGACTGCTTGGTCATTCGGGTGTCCCTTCCAAAGGAGTCGTCCTGGTCGAGCTGACCCGCCAGGAAAGTGCTTGCATGACCAAAGTTTAGGGTGACCGGCAGAGGCGAGTCTGGGAACCTCAGGGAATCCGTGCGATTGCGATGTTGCCCTGTGTTACAGGGCTACTCGCGTGCTACGGGCCTGCCGCCCACAATGGAATCAGGACAGCAATGCGACAGGACGGGAGCCCGGCATGAACCAAGAATTCACGAACCGGATGCTCGTCGTCGTCGAGGTTACCGGAGCGCGCCCAGACCGCCCCGCCTATCACGCCAAGGTGCAGGTGCTCAATTCGCGCGTCGCCGCCGATGCCGAAACCGCCGGCTGGGCAGTCACCCGGGTCGCCGCTGCCGACGTCACATCGGTCGAACTGCTGCGCATCACAGCGGATGCCGACGCCATCATCATCGTCGGCGGCGAAGACGTCACGCCCCACTTCTACGGCGGCGCTACCGGCTACGAGGGTGAGACGGCACACTTCCCGGTCGCCGACGAGGGCCAGATAGCCCTGGTGCAGCGTGCCCTCCTGGTCGGCACCCCGTTGCTGGGCATCTGCCGCGGCCTGCAGATCATCAATGTCGCCCTCGGCGGCAATCTGGTGCAGCACATTGACGACGGCATTCACAAAAACATCGACGTGCCGATCGACCAGATTCTCTCCACCCACGACGTCGTGCTCGCCGCCGACAGCACCCTGGCCGCGAGCCTCGGCCGCATTGACATCTCGGTGCAGAGCGCCCACCACCAGATCGTCGACCGCCTCGGCGCCGGACTTGTGGCCGCCGCCCACGCCCCCGACGGCCTGATCGAAGCCCTCGAGCATGAGAGTGCTCCGATCACCGGCGTGCAGTGGCACCCCGAAGCGCCCGACTCCCCGGTCGATCAGCTCGCCCGGCTTCTGGCCGGTCTGGCCGAGCAGCACGGGGCTCGCTCGCTGCGCGTCGACGCCCCCGCGCTCGCCGCGTAACCGGCCTGGGTCAGCATCCGCTGAAACGACCCGCGCTGGTCTCGGGATCGCCACCAATTCGTTGGCCGATCCTGCCGAGACCGCCATGGCACGGCCCTCGCGGCGCCGCGGAACCGAAAAAGCCCCGGCACTTCTCGCCTGGGGGGAGGTGAGAAATATGCCGGGGCTTTACGTGGAGTGGGGGAACTCCGTGTGTAACGGTACGGGGCATGGCCTGAGAAGAGGCTGATAAAAAACAAACGAGTCTACCCTCGCGCCAGAATGAGATCTCCCGGTTGGCCGGTTTGTTACGCATCCGTTGCAACGCGTCGCGCGCACAGCGGTCGGCCGACTGAACTGAACCGAGGCCGCCGTTCCACAAAACTAGGCGGTGCCGACCCGGGTAGGGAGTCGACACCGCCTCGGATGTTCGAGTCGGCTGGTGTCAGGCGGCCTGGTGCTTGGTGGCGTGGTTTTTGTCGGCCTGGTGTTCGGTGGCCTGGTGTTCGGTGGCACTGACAGCGCTCGCAGAGTGGCTCCAGGCGAGGAGTTCGGCCTGCGCCCGCTTACGGCTCGCAGCGGTCTGTTTGGGGGGGACCGGAACGATCATTCGGGAGCCCGGGCAATCCTTGGAGGAATTGGCCAGGGAATGGTAGGTCGCGAAGCGGGTATCCGACGTGATCCACACCATTTGTTGGCATTCGGGGCACTCTGTCTGCAACATTTTCACGATTGTCCGTTCCATCGCCGACTCCGGGTAATCGGTTCGATAATTCCAACCTAGCGGGGATAGACAGCGTGATGTCCTCCCCTGTGACGGGGACAGCAGGAAACGCCAAATGGTGGTACTTTACTCCGGCAAGTGCTTGCGCTCATTCTGATTTCCCCGCCCGCAAGAGCCGATGCAGTGGAGATACGCCTTGAACATTGATTGGGAATTCAACGGACTGCCGCTTCACGTGCTGATCGTGCACGCGGTCGTGATCGTGGTGCCACTCGCCGCCCTGTGCGCGCTGCTCACCGCGTTCTGGCCGGCCGCTCGGCGGCGATTGGGCATCGTGACGCCCCTGGTGGCCCTGGCAGCGCTCGTGCTGGTTCCGCTCGCCGTGCAGGCGGGGGAGTGGCTGCAGTCCCGGCTGGTCAACGTGACCCCGTTGCTCGGCACGCACACCTCGCTCGGCAACACGCTGCTGCCGTGGGTGATCGCCCTGTTCCTCGTGGCGGCACTGCAGTGGTTTTGGTACCGCTACGTAACCGCCGAGGGCGCCCGTTTCTCATCCGCTCTGCCACACGGCACCGGACGCCTCGCGGCCACCATTGTTCTTGATCTTGTGGTTCTGGTCAGCGCGCTTGGATCGGTCGTCACGGTTGCGCTCATCGGGGAATCGGGTTCTCGAGCGGTCTGGACCGACCTGTTCACCTCGTGAGGGTGCCGCATCGAACGTGCGACACCCTCACGCGCCTCTCAGGCCCGCGGCCTGGGCGGCTGCGGCTTCTGGAATGCCAGCTCCCCGCCAACGCGCCCGCCAAACGGCCGGCCGTGGTCGGCGAATTCCTCCCGAAAGTAGCCCATGCGCCACGGGCCCATTTCGAGCCGCGACCCGGTGCGCAGAATCTGGCTGTTCCCGGTGCCTCCCTCGGCCGGTCGAGAGCTGCTCGCGACGTCACCCATCGCAAACAGAACGTACTCATCGTTGTCATCGTGGCGAATTTCGGCGTGCAGCGGTTTCAACCCGGGCAATTGCAGGTCGGCATCCGCGGACGAGCCGATCGTCGTCACGCCCGGCAGTAGGTTGAATTCCCGGGGCATCTGCCCGTTCCAGTTCTCCGAGCCCACGACGAAGATGAGGCGGGGTCGCCCGCTTCCCGGCGTGTAGTGCGTTGTGGTGATCTTTCGCCGGCGGTGTCGATCAAAGGTCGGTGCGAGCGGAAACACCGTCGATGGCGGCAGCGGAATGGCAACCGGCATGCGTGCACGCCCGCGCATTCGTGCCTGCACGAGCGGCCCGAGGGCGTTTCGGGACCCGAGCACGATGTGCGGTGACCGCGTCAACAGCCGTTGCGAAACGGATGCCTGCACGTCGCCGAGACGCGCAATCAGCCCGATCGGGCCCGTGATGGAGACGGTCAGACCGCGGGAGGCCAATTCGGCAGCCAGCGCGCGCAGCGGTTCCAGATTGAGCGCACGCCCCTGCACGAACATTTCCGGGTTGCTCGTGAATACGGTGATCTCCGTGCCGTTGGCGGTCACCGTGCCCTGCATGGCATCCGCTGACCCAAAGGAATCGCCGAACTCTGCTCCGGTCGAATCCGCACCGGAGGAAGCTTTCGACGCACCGACCGCACCCGTCGGTTCGACCAGGGAAAAGGCGAGATCGATGTGCAGACTCACCGGGGAGCCAGCCAGTGTTGAGCTCGCCGAGGAGCTCACGATCAGCCCCGAAACGGATCGGAGCCGAGCGACTTCTCGTCGCTCGTGGTTACCCGCAGGGTGCCGTTGAGCTTCCAGACGGCCCGCGGAGCATCGGGGCCGATGTCACGGGGAACTTCGACGACCATATCGATGAAACTGTAGTTGATGGCCGCACCCTTACCGGTGAGGTACGACCACATTTCCTGGCCGAGATCCGCCCAGTCCTTGATGGTGTGCTCCTCGGATTCAGGGGTGCTCTCAACGTTGCCCAGGTACGTCTGTCGTTCAGTCACGGTAGGTTCCTTTTCGCTCGCACAGATGGTGTTGCAGGTACCGGCAGGTGCGCCGGTCTCGCGCGGGCACAGCGCCCGCGCGATTTACCTAGCGTAGTTACCTAGTTGCGTGCGGTAAAGGATTGTCCCCAAACGGGGAACGGGTATTATTCGGCGTCGAGATCCGTCTCCAGAATCTTGACCAGGGAGTCGAGAGCCTCGTCGGCGCCTTCGCCGTCGGCACGCAGCACGACGGTATCGCCGTTGGAGGCGCCGAGACTCATAATGGAGAGGATGCTCGACGCGTCCATGGCATCCTCGGCCGGCTCGCCGGCCATGGCGATGGTGACCTCGAGGGGCAGCTCACCGACCGCGGCGACAAAGATTCCGGCGGGGCGGGCGTGCAGACCGACGCGGCTTGCGATGACAGCGGTTCGTTCAGACATGGGGTCCTCCAAGGTAAGCAGTGTTGACAAAGAGTGAGGGCAGATTACAAACCCAGCGTATTAAGTATGGGAAGTTTTTCGCGAACGATTCGACGGGCATCCGTTGCTGAATATGATTTGAGGGCCAGGGCGGCCAGTTGCTGCGCCTCGGGCAGCGTCACGCTCGCGAGCACGGCGGCGACGGCGGAGAGGGCCCGTGCGGTCATGGACAGTGTCGAGACTCCGAGTCCGACCAGCACCACCGCGAGTGCGGGATCGGCGGCAGCTTCACCGCAGACCCCAACCGGCTTGTCGTTGCCCTCGTCACGCGAACCGGCCACGGTCAGGCGGATCAATTGCAGCACTGCTGGCTGCCACGGCGTGTTGAGGGCCGCGAGTGGGCCGAGCTGGCGGTCGGCGGCCATGGCGTACTGGGTCAGGTCGTTGGTGCCGAGGCTGACGAAGTCGACGTGTTCGAGAATGCTCGCGGCGGTGAGCGCGGCCGAGGGGACCTCGACCATGACGCCGGGTGTCGTGAGCCCCGCCGCGGCGCAGAGGCCGGCGAAATGTTCGGCTTCCTCGGCGGTGGAGATCATCGGCGCCATCACCCAGACCTGCGCCTCGGTGCCGTTGGCTGCCTGCGCGATGGCCTGGAGCTGACGCTCGAGCACTCCGGGGGAGGTAAAATCGGTGCGGTAGCCGCGCACGCCGAGGGCGGGATTCGGCTCGGAGGCATCGGTCAGAAACGGCAGCGGTTTGTCGGCGCCGGCGTCGAGGGTGCGCACGACGACCTTCTTGCCGGGGAACGCGTCGAACACGCCGCGGTAGGCGTCGACCTGTTCGGCGATGGTGGGTTCGGTGTCACGTTCCAAGAAGCAGAATTCGGTGCGCAGCAGGCCGACGCCCTGGGCACCGGCGGCAGCGGCTTTGACCGCATCCTTGGCGCCGCCGACGTTGGAGAGCAGCGGAACCAGGTGGCCGTCTTTGAGGCGTCCGGTGCCGTCGAACACGGCCAGGGCGGCGGTGGTGGTCGCCCAGGCCTTGGCCAGGTCGATCTCGTCGGCGCCGGGGTCGACCAGAATCGTTCCGGCCGCGCCGTCCACGAAGACGATGGTGCCGTCGGTCAGGCCTTCGACGCCGACAGCGGCGACCACGGCCGGCAGCCCAAGGGCGCGGGCGATGATGGCCGTGTGCGACTGGGGTCCGCCGCTCGAGGTGACGAGGGCGAGAACCTTCGCCGGGTCGAGAGTGGCAGTGTCGGCCGGCGCAAGATCCTCGCCGACCAGAATGAACGGCGTGTCCGAGTACGGGATTCCGGGGGCCGGAACGCCGCGCAGTTCGGCCACGATCCGGCCGCGCACATCGAGCACGTCGGTCGCCCGCTCGGCCATGTAACCGCCGAGGTTGTGCAGCATTTCGGCCACCGAGGCGGCCGCATCCCAGATCGCCCGTTCCGGTGAGGAACCGTTGGTGATGAGCTTGACGGCCGCCTTAACCAGCATCGGGTCGTTCGCCATCAGTGCTGTCGCCTCCAGCACCTCCCGGCCGGCGCCCGAAGCGCCGACCGAGCGAGCTGTGAGACTGGTTTGCACGGCCTTTGCTGCGACCCGCAGGGTAGCGGATGCCTCTTCCGGCGTGGTCCCCTCGACCAGGCGTTCGCCCGCAGCGGGTTCCCGCACGGGCTGGGGCATCAACAGGATGGAGCCGACGATACGGCCGGGGCTGACACCGACTCCGGTGAAGGTGCGGCCGGTTTCGGCGCGGTCGGTACTGGCCTTGCCTGAAAGCGTCTGCACGATCGTCCTCAATTCCTTGAACCCCAGCCTGCGGCTGGCGTCACTGTACTGCGTGGCATTCTTCGCGGGGAGTTCCCGCACGGGGTACTTTCCGGGTCAGGCGTTGACCGGGGCGGCGTCCACGACTGCGGGCTTGCGCACCGCGTAACGCTTGAGCCCGACCACGGCGAACGCTGATACCACAGTACCGATCGCAATGGCGAGCACGAACAGCAGGAAGTTGTCGATGGCGAAGAAGACGAACATTCCACCGTGTGGCGCCTTGCTCGTGATGTTCCAGGCCATGGACAGCCCGCCGGTGACCGCTGCGCCGAGCATGGCGGCCGGAATAACCCGGAACACGTCGGCAGCGGCGAACGGAATGGCGCCTTCGGAGATGAACGAGGCACCCAGCAACCAGGCCGCCTTGCCGTTCTCACGCTCAGACAGGCTGAACAGCTTCTTGTCGATCACGGTGGCGAGGGCCATTGCGAGCGGCGGAACCATGCCGGCGGCCATGACCGCGGCCATGATCTGCCACGGTGCCTGGTTGGCAAGGCTCGCCGCGCCGAGGCCGGCGACGGCGAACGAGTAGGCGACCTTGTTGACCGGACCGCCAAGGTCGAATGCCATCATGAGACCGAGAATGACACCGAGAATCACAGCGGATGCCCCGGTCATGCCGTTCAGCCAATTGCCGAGTCCCACGGTGAGCAGCGCGATCGGACCGCCGAGCACGAGGAACATCAACCCGGACGCGACGATCGATGCGATCAGCGGAATGATCACGACGGGCATCAGGCTGCGCAGCCAGCGCGGAACGCTGATCCTGGCAATACTCATGGCGACGACACCAGCGAGCAGCCCGCCGACTATACCTCCGAGGAAGCCAGCGCCCATGAAGCCGGCGACGGCGCCCGCGACGAAGCCGGGCGCGATACCGGGACGGTCAGCGATCGCGAAGGCGATGTAGCCGGCCAGTGCGGGAACGAGGAAGCCCATCGACAAGGCGCCGATCTTGAAGAAGACCGCGCCGAGATAGACACCGAACCCCCCGAGCAGGTTCGCCCCGCCGTCCGGCAGATTGAAGAGACTGTTGTTCAGCACCACGTCGTCGGCGATGTCCGTGATCGCGTAGCCGCCGAACAGAAAGCCGAGGGCGATCAGCAGACCTCCGCCGGCGACGAACGGAATCATGTAGCTGACACCGGTGAGCAGCGCGCGCTTGAGCTTCTGGCCCAGGTGCTCGCTCTTCTCGTTCGATGCGCCGCCGAGGTCGACGGTGCCGCTGACGCGATGGGCGTTCGGGTTGAGTGCGGCCGCGAGGGCTTCCTCGATCAGTCGGCCAGGTTCGTCGATGCCGCGCTTGACCGGGGCGTTGATGACGGGCTTGCCGGCAAAACGTTCCCGGCCGCGCACGTCGACGTCGACGGCGAAGATGACGGCGTCGGCGGCAGCAATGACCGCTGGGTCGAGTGGGGTGACGCCAGCCGAACCCTGGGTTTCCACCTGCAGGTCAACGCCGACGGCCTTGGCAGCGGCCACGAGCGAGTCGGCGGCCATGTAGGTGTGCGCGATGCCGGTCGGGCAGGCGGTGACGGCGACGATGCGCCCCCTGCTGGTTGACTCGGCGCCGGTCTGAGCCGGACCGGTGCCGGCGTTTGCATTCTCGGCGGCACCGGCCGCGTGTGCGCCAGCGGCAACCGGAACCGTGGCGACGACGTTGCCCACGAGTTCGACGATCTGCTGCGCGGTCGACGCGTCCCGAAGGGCCGCGGTGAAGTCTTTCTTCATGAGCGACCGGGCGAGCTTGGCCAGAATCTTCAGGTGTTCCTGGTCGGCGCCTTCCGGGGCCGCGATGAGAAAGACCAGGTCGGCGGGGCCGTCCTTCGACCCGAAATCGACCGGGGTCGACAGACGGGCCAGCGCGAGGGTGGGTTCCAACACGGCCGACGAACGGCAGTGCGGAATGGCGAGGCCACCCGGAATGCCGGTGGCGGTCTTCGCTTCGCGAGCGAGGGCATCCGCGTACAACGCCTCGATCTCGGTGGCGCGACCTGACTCGACGACAAGCTCGGCCAGGCGCCGAATGACGTCCTTCGGCTCGCTGCCGAGATGGGTGTCCAGAGCAACGAGCTCCGGGGTAATCAGTGCACTCACTGGTCATCCTCCTTTGGATGTGCGGCCAGGACCGGCCGGGGGACCGATTCTGGGGCAAGGTCCGTCACGGTGACGGCGCTGGGGTTGGTTTGGTGCAGGGCGGGAACAGTGGAACCGGGTAGGGAGGCTGCGGCGGCGCCGTGGGCGGCGGCCTGGCGCAGGCGGTCGGGGGCGCTCGCGCCGAGGTTGCTTTGCAGCAGGTAACCGGCCAGGGCCGAGTCGCCGGCACCGACGGTGCTCACGGCGATCATCGGCGGCGTGGTCGCGAGCCAGCTGCCCTCGGCAGTGACGAGCACGGCGCCCTTCGCTCCGAGGGTGGCCAGCACGGCACCGACACCGCCTGCGATGAGCACGCGCGCCGCGTCGACGACAAGGTCGGGGTTTGCCTCGAGCGTGTCGCCGTCGAACAGGCCGCTCAACTCCGCGAGTTCCTCACCGTTGGGTTTGAGCAGATCGGGGTGGGCCAGCGCCGCTTTCTCCAGTGGGCCACCCGAAGAATCCACAGCCACTTTCGGTGCCGCCGAGCCAAAGCGTTCGCGCAGCTCGCGGATGATGCGGGCGTAGAAATCGTCGGGCACACCGGGCGGCACGGACCCGGCCAGCACGAGCCAGCTGGCGCCGGCCGACTGCTCGAGCACCAGGTCGACGAGGGCGTTTTGCTGGGCCGGGCTCAGTTCCGGTCCGGGTTCGTTAAGCTTGGTGGTCGTGCCGTCGGGTTCGGTGATCGCCACGTTGCTGCGCAGCGGTTTGCCGATGTGCAGGCCGAGGTGCGGAATGCCGTGGCTGGTCAGGGCGAGCAGCACCGGGTCGTCGGCGTCGCCGGGGAGGATGGCCAGGCTAGAGATGCCACTCGCTTCGAGGGCGCGGCAGATGTTGACGCCCTTGCCGCCGGGTTCGCCGTGGGCGGCGACGGCGCGTTGCACTTCGCCGCGGGCGAGCGGCCCGGCCAGTTCGATGGTGCGGTCGAGGCTCGGGTTGGGGGTCAGCGTTACGATCATGCGATCACCACGTCGACATCGGCTGCGGCCAGTGCTGCGGCAAGATCGGCGGATGGCGCGGCATCCGTTATCAAGGTGTCGATCGCTGCGAGGGCGGCGAAGGAGACCAGGGTCTCCTGGTCGAGCTTGCTGGAATCGGCGAGAACGACGACGCGCCGGGCTGCCCGGACGATCGCGGACTTGACCGCTGCTTCGACCGAGTCCGGGGTGCTGAGGCCGAAGGTCGCGCTGATGCCGTTGGTGCCGATGAAGGCGATGTCGGGGCGCAGCGCCGCGAGCTGGGCGACGGTGCCGGCACCAACGATCGCGCTGGTCAGCCCACGCACCCGACCGCCGAGAATGTGCAGGTTGATGGCGTCGTTGCGGGAGAGTTTGGCGGCGATCGGAACGGCGTTGGTGATCACGAGCAGCTGGTCGCCGGCGACGGCGGGCGTCCAAGCGGCGAGGCGCTCGGCGAGGCGCTCGGTGGTGCTGCCGGAATCGAGCAAGATCGAGCCGGTTCGACTCGCGGGAATCATGCGCAGGGCGGCATCGGCAATGCGGGACTTCTCGTCGAGGCGTTGGGTCTGACGCTCGTCGAGGCTCGGCTCTGACAGGCTCAGGCGATCGATCGCGACGGCACCGCCGTGCACTCGGCGCAACTGGCGGGCGGCCTCGAGGGTGTCGAGGTCACGGCGCACGGTTTCGGCGGTGATGGTGAAACGCGCGGCGAGGTCGGTCACGGTGACCCGTCCTTCGGTTGCCACGAGTGCGGCGATCAAGAGTTGACGTTCTTCGGCGAACACGAATTGCCTCCTCGACGATGAGTGACACAGGTCACAAGATGTTGGTTTCATCGACTTTAGCTGTGTTTATTTTTGTTTGTCAAGAAAAAACAAGATAAACAAAGAAATTACCTCGTTCAGGTGGAACGGATGCGGTCGGTCGGCCGTGTCGGTGGCCGACGGTAGCGTGAATGTTATGAAGATTCTGCACACCTCGGACTGGCACATCGGGCGCACCTTCCACACCCATTCGACCCTCGAACACCTAGCGGTCGTGCTCGACGCCGTCGTTGCGGTGGTGCGCGAGCGAGGCGTCGACGTGGTCGTCGTGGCGGGCGACGTGTTTGATTCCGCCATGCCCTCGAAAGAGAGCTACGCGCTGCTGACGCGCGTCTTGCGGCGTCTGAAGGAGGCCGGGGCATCCGTTGTCATGACCAGCGGAAACCACGACTCGGCCACCCGTCTGGGCTTTCAGGCCGAGTGGGCGGCGCTGGCCGGCATTCACGTGGTCACCCGGCCCGAGCAGTACCTCGAACCGATCACCATCAGTGATGAGCACGGGCCGGTGCACTTCTACGGCATTCCGTTTCTGGAGCCTGTACTCATCCGACACCTGCACCCCGGCGAGCTGCTGAAAACGCACGAGCAGGTCCTGGATTTCGCCATGACGCGGATTCGGGCCGACCGGTCGCTGCGCGGACTTACTGCGGGCGGCGGGCGCAGCGTGGTGCTCTCGCACTGCTTCGCCGCCGGGGTGACCCCGGCCACGGCGGCGAGCGATGTGGAGCGCGATATCACCGCCGGCGGCCTCGACGTCGTTCCGCTGAGCGTCTTCGACGGCTGTGACTACGTCGCGCTGGGGCACATCCACGGCCGGGCCACCCTCACCGACCGCGTACGCTATTCCGGGTCGCCACTGCATTACTCCTTCTCCGAGGTGGGCAAACCGCGGGGAGCCTGGCTGGTCGAACTCGATGCCTCCGGCCTCGGGCGGGTCGAGTGGGTCGACCTGCCGGTGCCGCGCCGATTGGCCGTGCTCACCGGCGAGCTCGCCGATCTGCTCGAAAATTCCAGCTACGCCGACAACGAGGGCGACTGGGTGAAGGCCATCCTCACCGATCAGGTGCGGCCGCTCGACGCCATGCGTGCGCTGCAGGCCCGGTTTGCGCACGCGGTGGCGCTCGAGCATCGCCCGGCGATTCGGGTCGACCCCGGCGATAACAGCTACGCCGAGCGCATTCGCGCGGCGACGAGTGACCCCGAGATCGTGGCCGGCTTCCTCTCTTTCGTGCGCAACGGCGTCGGACCGACCGAATTTGAGAGTGCGCTCGTCGCCGAACTGCTCACCGAGCAGTCCACCCGGGCGGTGAACTCGTGAAGATACTGCGGTTGCGGCTCGCCGGGTTCGGCCCGTATAAAGACGAACAGCTCGTGGACTTCGAGCGCTTCGACAGTGACGGCATCTTTCTGATCTCCGGCAAGACCGGGGCCGGCAAATCGAGCATTCTCGACGCCATTTGTTTCGCCCTCTACAACCAGGTGCCGCGCTTCGATGGCAGCGAACTCAAGCTGCGCAGCGACCACTGCGAGGCTGGCGACCCGACTTTCGTCGAACTCGACTTCAGCGTCAACCAGTCCCGATATCGGTTGCGCCGCAGCCCGGCGTACGAACGACCCAAGAAGAATCAAGTCGGGGTCACCACGGCCGCGCCGACCGCCGTGCTGCAGGTTCTGGACGACGCCGACGGTTCCTATAATGGCGGCTGGCGCGGTATAGCAGCCAAGCCCGGTGCCGTCGGGCACGAGCTTGACACCATTCTGCCGCTGAAGGTCGACCAGTTTCTGCAGGTGATCCTGCTCGCGCAGAATCGATTCCAACGATTCCTGCTCGCCAAGACCGAGGAGCGCCGCGCTGTCCTGCGCACCCTGTTCAACACCGGCCGCTTCGAACAGCTCGAGGCCGCGCTGATTCTGCGCCGCAAGGGATTGGACGAGCAGCTGGCGACGAGCCAGCGCGACCTCGAGCAAGACCAGACCGCTGCCGCACAGCTGCTACGGGACGAGGGGCCGCTCGCCGCACCAACCGCTGGGTGGTTTGCCGCCGCCCAGCATGACCTCGCCGGGCAACTTGATGCTGCGACCATTGAGCAGGCGCGCACCATGGCCGAACTGACCGCCGCGACCGACCGGCACCAGTCCCTGCTGCAGACCGAGCAGCGTCAGCTGCGTCGATCCGCTGCCGCCAGTGCTCTGGCCTCACTCGACTCCCGGCAGGACGACATCGTGCGGGAGCGCTCCGATCTGCAAAACGCCGCGCGTGCGGCCCGAGTCTGGCCGCAGGTTCGGGCGCGCCACGAGGCCGCCAGTGCACTCGCGGCGGCCGAGAGCGCCCTGGCCGCCGCACAGGCGCAGCGCACGGGCGATCGCCCGGCCGAGACTGCGGGTGCTGGTGCTGCGGGTCGTTCGCGATCGGATGTGGCTTCCCCGGAAACGCTCGGCCAGCTTCAGCTGGTCATTGACGGGCTGCTCGGCCGCCTTGGTGCGCTCGAAGATGCCCTCGCCGACGAGCTCGCCCTCCCCGAGCTCGACAACGAGATCGCCGAGCTACTGATCGAACAGCTGGAAGGCACTCGCGCGCTCGATGCTGCCCGTGCCCAGGCCGATGCTTTGCCCGAACAAATCGAGGCAATCACCGCGGAGCACTCCGCGGCACAGCTCGCGGCTGCTCGTCAGTCCGACACGATGATTGCCCTCGACCGCGCCACCCTTACCCTGGAGGCCGCGCAGACTGTCACGCGGCTCAGTAGCGTCCTGCTCACCGCGCAGCAGGCCGAGTTGACTGCGAGCGGCGACAACGCCGACGCGGCCGCGCACTACGAGAGCGTGCTCGCTCGTCGCTTCTCGGGATTCGCCGCTGAGCTCGCCGCCCGGCTGGTCACCGGGGACGCCTGCGCGGTGTGCGGGTCAACGGCACACCCCCAGCCAGCCCTCGGCCACGATGATCCGGTCACCACCCACGATCTGAACACCGCGCGCAGCACGGTCACCGACCGGCAGAGTCAGCTCCTCGTGGCCCAGAACGCGGTGCAATCGGTCAATCTGCGTCTGGCCGAAGCCCGCGCCCTCACCAGCGGCCGCGACGCGGCCACGGTCACTGCCGAGCACGACGCAGCAACCGCGGCGCACCGGCTGGCCGATCGGGCCACCGCGACTCTGCCCGATTTGCAGGCCCGGCTCGCTCAACTGCAGTCCACGATGACCCGGGCGGCCACGAGCGTCGACCAACTACGCGGCCAACGCGATCAGGCCAGCACCGCTCATGCCTTCAAGGTCAGCCAGAGGGAGGCCATCTTCGGCCGGCTTGCCGCGCAACGCGGCGAGTTCGACAGTGTGCGCGGCCAGGCCACTCACCTGCACGACGAACTGACCCAGGCCCGCACCCTCGCCACCGCACTGAGTGTGGTCGATGAGTGCGGCGCAGCCGAAGACGCCGCGCAGAGCCGCCTCACCGCGCAATTGGCTGAAGAAGCCTTTACCGATGAAGCAGCAGCACTCGCCGCGCGGCTCGACCAGCCCGAGATTGAGCGACGCACGAGAGCTCTGCGGGTGCATGATGACGGTCTGGCGGCAGCCCGCGCGACCCTGGCCCAGCCCGACCTCGCCGATTTACCCACCGAGCCCGTCGACGTATTACCGGCCGCGGCCGCCGCTGCCGCTGCGAGCACGGCTCGTGATGCCGCGTTGACCCGGCAGAGTTCGCTGGTCGATCGCACCGGGACCCTCTCGGCGATCGTGCGCCGGGTTGGGTCGCTGTTCGCGGCATCCGCTCAGTTGCACGAGATGCAGCAGCAGGTGCGTCAGCTGGCCGACGTCGTGCACGGCGACGAACCCAACACCAAACGCATGCGACTGGAGAATTACGTGCTGGCCGCGCAGCTCGAGGAGATCGTGGCGGCCGCCAACATTCGGCTGCGCACCATGACCAGCGGTCGCTACACCCTTGAACACGATGACTCCCTGGCTTTCGGCGGGGCACGGTCGGGCCTGGGGCTCGCCATCCGCGACGAATACACCGGACGGGCCCGTCCAACGCACTCGCTGTCGGGCGGTGAGACATTTCTCGCCTCTCTGGCCCTCGCTCTGGGGCTCGCCGAGGTCGTGACAGGGCAGGCCGGCGGCGTCACCCTCGATACTCTCTTCGTCGATGAGGGCTTCGGCTCCCTCGACGGTGAAACCCTCGAGACGGCCATGAGTACGCTCGATTCCCTCCGTGCCGGGGGCCGCACCATCGGGCTGATCAGTCACGTCGATTCTATGAAGGAGCAGATCCCTGCAACTCTTCGCATCGTGGTGACCGATCGGGGCTCTAGCGAAATTGAGGGCGGTGACGCCACGGGGTGACCGGCGCCGCCGGGCGTGCCAATCGTTCGGGGTTGTCTTCAGGTATTGCCGATCTGGGGTGGCCCTGTCAACATCGGAGCGTTGCCGCAATGATGCGAGCCGCATTAGGGAGCCCGAATGAAAAAGATCCTCTATATCGACCTCGACAACACACTCGTCAACGTGCAATCGGGAATCGACCGCCTGACCAACGCGGAATACAGCCGCTACGAAAAAAGACTCGATGAGGTGCCGGGCGTTTTCGCCCGGATGGAACCGATCAGCGGCGCGATAGAGGCCTTTCGTACCCTGGCGAAATCCTTTGACACCTATATTTTGTCGATGGCGCCGTGGGGCAACGCGAGTGCCTGGCAGCACAAGCTGGAGTGGGTACAGGAACATTTAGGAGCGGATGCGACCGGTCCGGCCTACAAACGGCTGATCCTCTCGCACCACAAGCATTTGAATCGCGGAGACTTTCTGGTCGACGATGGCATGGCCGTCGGGGCTGACCGGTTCGAGGGGGAGCTGATCAAGTTTCTGACACCGAAGTTTGCGGACTGGCACACGGTCACGCGCTATCTGCTGGAGCGGGCCGAAACGCCGCTCCGTTCGGACCCGCGCGCCAAGCGGGAATCCCGGTCGCTGCGCTCGAGTGATCTGCAGACCGTGGTGTCCTCGGCTCGGTGATTTTTCCCGGCGGAACAGTCAACCACTAGGTGTTTTGGTGCTTGAGCAGGTGCCCCCGGCGTTGTATATTCATGCTGTCTAGATCAGTCCGATCGCCCTATCGGCCGGACTGATCTTTCTGTGTGCGGTGGGATTTCACGGTGCGATCTGTCTGCGACCAGCGCCTGAACTCACCGTCACTAACCCTGAGAGACCTCTGTGGGTGCGGAGTATACATCTTCTGAAAGTCTTGACTAGGGGTTTACCCACATGTAAATCTGGGGTAATCTCATTTTTCAGACGGGCAATGTCCTGCCAGGGTGGTTTACCCTCGCGAGTCAATGCCACCAGATGATTGGGTGACGACATGGTGGAACTGAAGTCGGATTTCGTTCCGATGGGCGAAGTGAGCGCCGATGAGCGCTCCAGAATGGCTTTTGGCAAGGCCGGCGTGCACCGTGATGATCGGTATGCAGTTGCGGTGAATGCCGAGGGTGAAATTCTTCTGACGCCGCTCGTGTCCATTCCCCGCCGGGAACTTCTGGTCTGGGATGACGAGGGAATTCGTGCCGCTCTGGTGCGTGGCCTCGAGCACAGTTCCAAGGACGAAACGAGTGAGGGCGGTGACTTCACCCGGTACGCCGAGGAAGACCACCCGCTCGAGGACGAGAATGCCTCCGCCGAGCCCCGGTCATGAGCTTTACGCTCCTGCTCACTCGGGAAGCGGCATCCGGACTCTCCATTCTAGAAGCGAAACCGCAACTGGTCGGCCGACTCAAGCGCGTGCGAACCGCGCTCGGTCGGCTGCAGCTGAACCCCGAAGATCCGGCCCTGCGCTCGCACAAATATGTGTCGCTGGCGGGCAAGAAGGGCGAGGCCGTCTGGGACTCCTACATTGAGCACCGCACGCCCACAGCCGGTCGCATCTACTGGCATTACGGACCAGGGCTCGACCGCATCACCGTCGTGATCATCACGCCGCACCCATAGCGCCCGCCCGCGCTCTGCGGTAACGAACCGGCGTAGCGGCTACCCGTTTTGAGCGCGGTCGTGCGGGTCGCGGATGCCGTGGCAGCTGCTCGGGCCGTTCGGACCCCGGTCACGCCGCGCTCTGCTCAGTGCCTGCTGCTCGGTCGGCGGCTCAGTGCCCGCAGCCTAGAACGGGTTGAGCAGTCGGTGCAGAAACTGGCGGGTGCGTTCATGTTGTGGGTTCCGCAGCAGCTGTCTCGGGTCGCCGTGCTCGACGATCGTTCCGCCGTCGACGAACGCAATCTCGTGGGCGACCTCTCGGGCGAATTCGAGTTCGTGGGTGACGATCACCATGGTCCAGCCCTCGTCGGCGAGTTCCTTGATCAGGCGCAGCACGTCGCCGACCAGCTCGGGATCGAGAGCGGATGTCGGTTCGTCGAACAACAGCACCTGCGGCCGCAGGGCGAGTGCCCGAACGATTCCGACCCGCTGTTGTTGGCCGCCGGAGAGCTCGAACGGGTAACTGTCCCGCTTGTCGGTCAGGCCGACCCGATCGAGGAGGGCGAGTGCTTCGGCGGTCACCTCGGCTGCCGGGCGTCGCTGCACGATTACCGGTCCCTCGATCACGTTCTGCAGCACGGTTTTGTGCGGGAACAGGTTGTAGTGCTGGAAGACCATCGCCGACCGGTCGCGCAGGCTAGCCAACTCTTTCGGTGAGGTTTTCGCCGCAAAATCGATGGTCAACGGTGCGGCCGAGCGCTCGCCCCGGCCGGCAGCTGAACCGCCCGGACCCCGGTCACTCGCGCTGGCGACGGCGACGTCGATCGTGCCGCCGTCGGGTAATTCCAACCCGTTCAAGCAGCGCAGGATCGTGGTCTTGCCCGAGCCTGACGGTCCGATCAGCGCGAGTACCCGGCCGCGACCCACGGTGAGGTCTACCGATTCCAGGACTCGGTTGCTGCCAAAACTTTTCTGCAGGCCGCGCACGCGCAGCAGGGGAGCGGCATCCATTTCGCCGGCGGCAAAGCCGGGCGAGAGATCAGCGGGCGACATAGCGGTCCAATCGCTTTTCGAGAAAACCCTGCCCGGTGGAAAGCACGAGGCAGATGACCCAGTAGATCAGGGCTGCTTCGAGGTAGATCAGCATGAATTCCTGGCTGAAAGCAGCGATCTGCTGCGCCTCACGAAACAGCTCGGTGACCAGGATCGTGGAGGCCAGCGAGGTGTCCTTCACCAGGCTGATGAAGGTGTTCGACAGCGGCGGCACCGAGACCCGGGCTGCCTGCGGCAGGATGATGCGGGTGAGAGCCCGACGGTGCGACATGCCGATCATGTAGGCCGCTTCCCACTGGCCCTTGGGTACCGAGAGAATCGCGGCCCGAATGACCTCGGCCGCGTAGCCACCCACATTGATCGAGAAGGCGACCACAGCGCTCGGCCACGGATCGATCGTCACGCCGATCGACGGCAGCCCGTAGAAGATCACAAACAGTTGTACCAGCAGCGGAGTGCCTCGCACGATCGAGATGTAGCCGCGTGCGATTCCGGACAGCCAGCGGCGGGTCGACAACCGCATCAATGCCAGTGCAATCGCGAGCACGAGCCCGATCGCGAACGACATCAGGGCGAGCGGAATCGTGCCGCGCACCGCGCCGTCGAACATTGGCCACAGCGAGCTGAGGAACAAATCCCACTCAGGTTGGATCATCGACGTGTCGGTTTACTGGCTGACGTCGGCGCCGAAGTACTTGTCCGAGAGCTCGGCCAGCGTGCCGTCGGCGCTCAGGGTGGCGAGCGCTTCGCTCACGGCGTCGGCCAGGGCCGTGCCGTCCTTGGCGAAGGCGAACGCGCTCTCCGAGCGCTCCTCTGTCTCGGCGGCGATCTTCAGGTTGTCGGCGCCGTTGGTCTTCTGGTAATCGAGGAAGGTCAGCTTGTCGTTGACCGTGGCATCCACTCGGCCCTGTTCGACCAGGGCGACCGATTGGGCCCAGCCCTCAACGCCCTCAACGGTGGCGCCACTCTCAGTAGCGAGGGTGTTCCAGTTGCTGGTCAACGACTGCGCGGTTGTCTTGCCGTCGAGGCTCGCGAACGAGGTGATCGAGGTGTTGTCGGACGGAACCACGATGACGCCGGTGGAGTAGGTATACGGCGTGGAGAACTTGTAGGCGTCCAGGCGTTCCGGCGTGATGGACACCTGGTTGGCGATGGTGTCCCAGCGGCCGGCGGTGAGGCCGGCGAAGATGGCGTCCCACTGGGTTTCTTCAAACTTGGCGTCAACGCCGAGCTCGGTGGCGACGGCGCGAGCGACTTCGACGTCATAACCGGTCAGTTCGCCGGATCCGTCTTCGTGGAACGAGAACGGCCGGTAGGTTCCCTCGGTGCCGATCACGAGGGTGCCGGCGTCGAGCACACTGCTGAGCGAATCGTCGGTGCCGGTCGTGCTGTCCGCTGCGTTGTCGGCGCTGGAGGCCGAGCAGCCGGTCAGGGTGAGGGCGACGATGGAAAGCAAAGCGGCTGGAATGAATCTGAGCTTCATGAAAAACGCCTAACGAACTAATGGGGGTGAGCGCGGGTCGTGCGGGTACTGTCCCAGAATGTGCGGAGGCCGCGAGTAGCGGCGTCCCCAGCGTAACAAGGCGCTGGCGGGCTCGAATATTCCGGTTACGCCCGATGGCAGCGCTGGTTGGGTACGAAAGCAGCGCTTGTCGGCCACGACGCAACGCCCAGCGGCTACGAGCGCAGTGCGAGCGTGAACGGCAGCACGGCCGAGGCGCCGTGCTGGCGCAGCACGCGGGCGGCCACGGTCACGGTCCAGCGGCTGTCGGCAAGGTCGTCGATGAGCATAATAGGGCGCCCGGCGAACGGTGCGAGCGCCTCAGCGAGATTGGGCCCCACCGCGAATCGGTCCCAGACGCTGGACAGCCGGTAGGCGCTGTTGCCGCCGGGTTCACCGGTGGGGCCGCCGTTCGCCCAGTTCAGGGCGCCGAGCCACGGCAGCCGGCCGACCTCGGACAGTGACCGGGCCGCCGAATCGATCAGAAGCGGATGCTGCCGCGACGGCATCGAGACAATAGCCGCCGGTCGATCGGCCCACCCCCACTCGGCCAGCACCCGCACACAGGCGGCCAGCATGGCCGGCGGGGCTGCAGCATCGGCTGCACCGGTGGCGAAGAGATCTCGCAGGGGGCCGCCCCAGCCTAGGTCGGTCAGCCGGGCCAGCGCGCGGCCGGGTTCGGCGCGTTCTGCGAGGGGGATCTTGCCGGTGGCCGCGACGCCGAGGCTGCTCATGCCGGTGGGCCATTGGGCGCGCACGTCGATCGCGACGCCCACCCGGTCGAGCGATTGCGCGGCCGTGGTGGCTGCTCCCTCGGCCAGGTCGACCGGATACCAGGAGCCCTGGCAGTTGTCGCAGCGGCCGCAGGGCACGGCGGTATCGTCGTCGAGGGCGCGTTGCAGAAATTCCATGCGGCAGCCGGTGGTGCTCTCGAATTCGAGCATCGCCCGCTGTTCGCCGAGCCGCGCGGCGGCGATGCGTTCGTAGCGTTCGGAGTCGTAGACCCAGGGCTGCCCGGTGGACTGCCAGCCGCCCTTGACCCGGTGCACGGCGCCGTCGACGTCGAGCACCTTGAGCAGCAGTTCGAGCGGGGTGCGCCGAAGGTCGACCCTGGCCTCGAGCGCCGGCGTCGACAGGGGTGCACCGGCAGCTTCGAGCGCGCCGATCACGGCGAGGGCCTTGGCCTGATTGGGCATCGAAGCGGTCGCGAAATAGTGCCAGATCGCCTCGTCCTCGGTGCCGGGCAATAGCAGCACGTCGGCCGAGGCGGTGGCACGACCGGCGCGTCCCACCTGCTGGTAGTACGCGACGGGGGAGGAAGGCGCCCCTAGATGCAGCACGAAACCGAGGTCGGGTTTGTCGAATCCCATGCCGAGGGCACTCGTGGCGATGAGCGCCTTGACCTGGTTGGTCTTGAGGAGCCCCTCGGACTCTTCGCGCTCAGCCGTATCGGTTTGCCCGGTGTAGGCGCGCACCGCGTGGCCGGCCTCACGCAGCAGCCGGGCGGTGTCTTCGGCCGCCGCCACGGTGAGGGTGTAGATGATGCCGCTACCGGGCAGATCGCCGAGGTGGCTGAGCAGCCAGGCCAGTCGAGCACGCGAGTCGGGCAGGCGCAGCACGCCGAGGCGCAGCGAAGAACGGGCGAGCGGGCCGCGAATCGTGACGACCTCTGCGGCGCCAGTGCCGGCACCAAAACCAGCGGCGACCATACCCACCTGCTCCGCGACATCTTGCACGACCCGGCTGTTGGCGGTCGCCGTCGTGGCGAGCACCGGCACCCCTGTCGGCATCTGGGCGATCAGGTCGCGCAGGCGACGGTAGTCCGGGCGAAAGTCGTGGCCCCAGTCCGAGATGCAGTGTGCTTCATCGACCACGAGCAGGCCGACGCGGGCGATCAAAGCGGGCAGCTGCTCATCGCGGAAAGACGGATTGTTCAGCCGTTCGGGCGACACCAGCAGCACGTCAACCTCGTCGGCATCGAGCTGACGCAGCACGTCGGCCCACTCTTGCGCGTTCGACGAGTTGATCGACACCGCTCTTACCCCGGCTCGCGCCGCCGCGGCAACCTGGTCGCGCATCAGTGCGAGCAGCGGCGAGACCAGAATGGTCGGGCCGGCGCCCTGGCGTCGCAGCAGCAGGGTCGCCACAAAATACACGGCCGATTTGCCCCACCCAGTGCGCTGCACGACGAGTGCGCGGCGGCGATGGTCGACCAGGGTTTCGATCGCCTCGTACTGGCCGTCGTGCCAGGAGGCGTCGTCCCGACCCACCAGGGTGCGCAGAATGGCCAGAGCGGATGCGCGGGTGTCGGTCATCCTTCAAGGGTGCCAGATACCACCGACAGTCCCGCCCGCCCTCGGGTTTGCGGGAGCGGAATGCTGCTCGACGCACTGAAAATCGCCGGGAAAGCCCATTCCGGTCGGGCGTCCGTGCGCGTACTGTTCTGTCATCGCTAGACCCAGGTCGGTGGGTATCTGTGTGGCTGGGGCACGCTCCCGCGCCCTTCCGATCTGGTTATGCGTCCTGGGATTAGTCGCCGGCCTCCGGCTCGTGATGCTCATGGCTGGTCCATTCCTGACGGCAGCAGGTATCGACTTCCCCGGGTTTCTTTGGGTTGCCTCCATGGCACTGATCCCGCTGGGAATGCTGTGGTGGCTGGGGCTCGGCGTTGTGCTGCTGGTCAAGTCCCACCACGGCGGATAGGGGCCGGTCGATCCGGCAGCACCACAACGTTTCGCTGACCAAGCAGCCGCAGAACCCGCGCGATAGATTCTCGAACACCGGTCCAGCGTGCGTGTCGTGGGGCATCCGTCAGTTTTGAGCGACATCGCTCAGTAGGCTCGGTGGGTGAACGTGATTCAGGAGATCGAGACGCGGCTGCCGGAACAGGCGGTCGTCGGTTTTCGCCGACTCATCGGCCAGGCCCGTGTGGGCGACCCGATCCTGCTGCAGGAACGAGCCATGGCACGCATGGTCGCGCAAGCGCAGTGGATTTTGAACCGGGTCGGCACCGACGGCATCCGTTTGACTCAGGCCGGACACCTGCCGCCGGCCGTCGTCGTGGAGGCAGCCGCCGCGCTCGACTGGGGCTGGCCGATCAGCGTCAACCGTGAAGTCCACTTGAGCCCGCTGCAGGAGCTGCGCGGGCACCTGCGCGATGTCGGGTTGCTGCGCATCAGCAAGGGGACGCTGCTGCTCACCAAGAAGGGTCGCGCCCTTGCCGGGAATCCGCGCGAACTGTGGTGGCACCTCGCCCGCACCATTCATCACAGTCGGACTGCCGCCGTGAGCGATGCCACCCGACTGCTGCTGCTGTTCGTCGCGACCCGCGGCCTCACCCGACGCGAGGACTATCTGGTGACCCTCGCGCGCGCGCTCGGCTCACTCGGCTGGGTGCAGTCCGACGGTCAGGAACCGACGACGGACTCGGTTTGGCACCTCGTCGACACCAAGTGGCGCCTGCTCAACCGGCTCAGCGTGTTCGAGCAGACCGATGCCTGGCACGGCGACCGCAGCGCTGTCACCGTTGGCGGCGCGGCTTTCGCCCGAGCGGCCCTGCAATCCGAGGCGCCGGTCGCTGGGTAGATCACGCCCACGGCATCCGCTGCCCGACCTGAGTGGTTGGATGGAGGAATGGATGCAACGCCCGACTACATCACCGATTTCACTGCTTTTCTGCAAGCCTCACCGTCGTCGTACCACGCCGCAGCCGAGGTGGCCCGGCGCCTCGACGCGGCCGGTTTCACCCGGCTGAGCGAGTCAGACAACTGGATCGATGCTGCAGAGCGTTGCTACGTCGTGCGCGACGGCGCCGTGATCGCCTGGTCCCAGCCGGCCAACGCCGGGCCCACCACGCCGTTCCGCATCCTCGGCGCGCACACCGACTCCCCGGGGTTCAAGCTCAAGCCCAAACCCACGATCGGCGCACACGGTTGGCTACAGGCTGGCGTCGAGGTCTACGGCGGGCCGCTGCAGAACTCCTGGCTCGACCGCGAGCTCGAGCTCGCCGGCCGGCTGGTCACCCGCGATGGCGTTGAGCATCTGGTGCGCACCGGACCGTTCCTGCGTATCCCGCAGCTTGCGGTGCACCTCGACCGCGAGGTCAATAACGGCCTGACCCTCGACAAGCAACGCCACCTCACGCCGGTCTTCGGCGTCGGCGATGCCGCCGAGGCCGACCTGCTGGCTCATCTGGCCAGTCTGGCCGGTCTTCGGGCAGCGGATGTTGCCGGTTACGACATTCTCACCGCAGACACCAACCCTCCGGCGACGTTCGGTCTCGGCCAGGAGCTGTTTGCCGGCGGGCGCCTCGACAACCTCACCTCGGTGTACGCCGGGCTGCGCGCCCTGATCCTGACGAGCGAGCACACCACCGGCCCGATCAGCGTGCTGGCCGCCTTCGACCACGAAGAGCTCGACTCGCAGTCCCGCTCCGGCGCGAGCGGGCCGCTGCTCGATGACATTCTCACTCGGATCGGCGCCGGTCTCGGCGCATCCGTTTCGGAGCGGCTGCAGGCCTACGCCGAGTCCTGGTGCCTCTCCGCCGACGCCGGACATGCCGTGCACCCGAACTACCCCGAGCGCCACGACCCGGCGAATGCGCCCATTCTCGGCGGCGGCCCGCTGCTTAAAATCAATGCCAACCAGCGTTACGCAACGGATGCCCATGGCGCGGCCCTGTGGGCGCGCACCTGCGCCCAGGCCAACGTTGAGTACCAGGAATTCGTCTCCAACAACACGGTTCCCTGCGGGTCGACCATCGGACCACTGACCGCGACCCGCCTCGGCATCCGCGTCGTCGACGTTGGTGTGCCGTTGTTGTCGATGCACTCAGCGCGGGAACTCTGCCACGTCAACGATCCCCAAGCGCTCAGCGCGGCTACGGCTGCGTTCTTCGTGCCCGAGGCGTAACCGGACCTGGTCCGGACGGCACCCATTCGAGGGCTGGGTCAGGAGCGGGTGCTGATAGGGCGAGGGCTGGGGTGTCGGTGTATCCGCTGTCGCCCGCTCGACGACGTCAAGCTGCACGCTGATGAAGTCACTACCGCAGTACTCGATCACGGTGTGTGGAATGCCTTCCGGCGCCAGGGCCTGATCTTACCGAGTAACAGTCGATCGAGGCCCGCGCGGGGGCTACGTCTCGGGAGCGAGCTGGTCGGTGCGTGTGATCCGCGCCAAACGTGCGCGGGCAGCATCCTCTGAGGTCGACGAAGGGCCGAGCAGGGTGCGCACGACGCCCAGAACGAGGCGGGTGGCCCAGAGGGAGGGCAGTCGGGAGCGTTTCAGACCGAGCATGTCGCGATACTCGCGAGGGATCGAGGCGACGGCCCCGGCGAACATGATGCGGTAAAAGGGCAGCATGCCACGGCTGAGCGGCGGGTAGCGGATGAATCGCACCGCCTCGGCGACGCGGGCGTCGCTTTTCAGGGTTCCGGCGCTGCGAAAGGCCTCCAGCTGGGCGGCGAGTTCACTGGCCGAATGTGGAGCATTTTGCACGCCGATCAGCTCGCCGGCCGTGGCCCATTCGTTGACGTAGCCGTCGGAACCGCCGGGAATGGCGTCGCCCCAAAGCAGGTGGGTCTGCAGGAAGGCGTCGGTGAAGACCACGTGCACCCACGAGAGAAGCTCGGGGTCACCCGCGGTGTACGGCCGTTCTTTGCCCTGCGCATCAAGGTAGGTCCCGGCGACGCGTTCGTGAAAGTGAGCCACCCGGTCCGATTCGCGCTGAGCCACCACCGTGTCCGCGAAGGTCACGGTGACGAGCCATTGAATCGTTCCCGACAGGCGGCCGAGCGGGTCTTCGTGATAGCGGGACCAGTCGTGCACCCCGGCCATCGCGCCCGGGTGCAGCGTCTGCATGAGCAGGGCCCGAATGCCGGCGACCATGGTCGCCATTCCGCCGTGTACCGCCCAGGCCGCGCTGCCCGGGCCGAAGTACCCGGCGTCGTCGCCCGTCGCTATCTGGCCGACCCATTTCGGCCGGCCTTCGCTGTTGCCCGACAGCGTGACCAGTAGGTGCGAGCGCCAGCTGTCAAAAAATTTGCCCATCCTCGGATGGTAGCCCTGCCCTGCTGGACGCTCGCCGCGAGTGCAGCAGCGCTGGCGTTGCGTATCGCGAGTTCTGCGGATTTTACGTTGAGTTTGTCGTGCTGTCGCGGTATAGGTTGCAGGCTCTGTCGAATCCGTCCTTGGTGGTGGTGGTGACGATTGGCCATTAGCCACCGGAGCGAGGTTAACCGTCGCAATGAAAGTAGGTTCAAGCTCCGTGAGAAAGCCGATGCGGAGGGGGCGGAGCTGGGTGATGGTCATGATGAGTCTCCTCGGTTAGGCGTTGCTGTCGGCATAGCGGGTAACAGTGCACGTTTCGTCGGGCTGGGTGTCGATGCGGCCCTCGTCGGCCAGCCCGAAGGCTGGCCGACCCTGGCTCCTACAGTTCGGCGGCGTCGGTCGCGTCGGTGATGATCCGCGCCCCGAATTCTTTGATGAGGCGGTGGCATCCGGCACTGCTGGTGGGTGAGGTGGCCGGGCCGGGGACGGTGCCGAACGGGTTCCCAGCGCGGCAGTGTGACCGGTGGTGTTCAGCGAACCAGAACGCCACTCCGTCTTCACCACGAGCGTCGTCGTACTGCCGGCGGCGATCAACCGTCTTCGCATCCGGAATCTTCGGACTAGAAAGTCCAGACCCGGTCGAGCAGGTCGGTGACGATCTGCTCTAATCAGCTGCGCTGAGCCGGATCGAGCCTGACCATCAGAGCAGAAGTCTCGGGTCACCACGCCGTCACAACCCACGCAGACCGGTCGATTGAGGATTAGGTGGGGATTAGACTGATCGCATCGATCCAGGGCGTGGTCGCGCAAGGAGGTCGCGGGTGCCGATTACGCGGACCGTGCTGGAAGTCGCCGAGCAGTATCCGGACCAGCTGGCGATAGTTGCAGCTGATATTCGGCTGACGTATGCGCAACTCGTTGAGGATTCCCGGTACATGTTCGCCGCCGTGGAGGAGCTTCACTTGAGGCAGCACACGCCGCCGGTACCCGCCGCTGAAACCGGCGGCATCCCGATCACGGCCGTGAGCATCGCATCAGCGTTCCATACGGCACGCATCATCGCGGGGCTCGCGGGGTTCCGCGCTGTGTCGGCGACTATCGACCCACGGTGGCCGCTGGAGCACAGGGTCGGCGTCATTCTTGCCACGGGAATCGGTGTGGTGATCAGTGATGCTACCGACCTTGCGGATGCCCTCGCCGCGCGCGGCTGGACCGGTACGATCCAGCCGCTGGCCGACTTCATGCAGCGCGAGGCATCTGCCACGGCGGCGGCAGCACCGACGGTGCGGCACGGCAACGAGCCTTTCCTCCTCTTGTTCTCATCGGGCACGACGAGCAACCCCAAGGCATTCCTGAAGACGCGGCACCAGTACCGCGAGAACTTCGCGATCTCCAGTGCGCACCTGGAACCACGGCCCGGCGTCGCAACGCTCGCGCCCGGCCCAGTGTCGTACAGCCTCACCCTCTACGCGCTGATCGAGTGCCTCGCCTCCGGAGGCAGCGCGCACATGGCGGACGTGTTCAATCCGCTGGAAATGGCCGCGCGCATCCTCGACGAGAAGATCACCCGCGTCGTTACGGTCCCTGCCGTCGTGCAGGCACTGGTGAATGCCGCCCGTCGTGACCCCGCCCGCTTCACCACGCTCGAACTGATCGTCACTGGCGGCGCGAATCTACCCGCCGTTCTTCGTGCGGGTTTGGCCGACGTGCTGCCCGATGTGCGGCTGATCAGTTATTACGGTGCAGCTGAGATCGGGTTCATCGGTGACAGCCGTGACGGTGACGGCACAACTATCAACATCTACGATGGTGTCAAGGCGAGTATTCGCGACAAGGATGGCGCCGAGCTGCCCGACGGCGAGCCCGGCACGCTGTGGATCCGGGCCGCCGCTTGCTCCGACGGTTACATCGCCCGTACGACAAATGCCGTGCTGAAGGGCTCCGACGGCTGGTCAACCGTACATGACCACGGCCGGCTGGTCGACGGTGCGTTGGTTCTGGTGGGCCGCGCCGGAGACATCGCCGTCACCGGCGGACACAAGGTGGCGTTACCGGAGGTGGAACGCGCATTCGAGGTGATACCGCGCCTGGGCGCGATTTGCGCCGTGGCGCTTCCTCATGAACGGCTGGGCACTGTCATCGCCCTCGTCATCGAGGGTGAAACACCAAACAAGGGCCAGCTGCTCACGCACGCGCGGCACAACCTGGCCCCGCAATTCGTCCCACGCCGTTGGTACTGGGTCGAGCGGCTGCCGCGCACAATCGGCGGAAAGATTCGCCGCGCCGCCACCGCGCAGCTCGTCGCGCGGGGAGAGGCCGTGCGGCTGTGAGCGATCGGCGCCGCGTGGTCATCACCGGGCTCGGGGCGATCACCCCGAGCGGCTTGGATGTGCCGACGATGTGGGATGCCGTCCGCCACGGCCGCAGCGCCATTACGACACTTGACGATCCCGAATTCGCCGACCTGGCCGTGCGCATCGGCGGACAGGTGCACGGGTTCGAGGTATCCAGCGTCCTCGCACCGAGCCTTGCCCGTCGGCTGAGCCGCAGCCAACACTGGGCCGTCGCGGCCGCTGACCAGGCACTGGCGCAGGCAGGCTGGACGCCCGGAACCGGCGAGATGCCGTGGGACCCGCACCGATTCGCGGTGATCGCCGCCACGGGCTCCGGACCGGTCAACGCCATGCAGCACGCCACCCGCGCCCTCGACGAGCGCGGCCCCCGAGCAGTGCCACTGACCCTCGCGATCTACGGTGCACCCGACGCAGCGGCGGCCCTACTCAGCCAGCGCTACCAGGCATTCGGGCCGGCACAGAGCGTATCGGCGACGTGCGCGAGCGGCGCGATCGGTCTCGGGGAGGCGCTGCGTCGCATCCGCCACGGCTACGCCGACGCAGTCCTCGTCGTCGGTGTCGAGGACTGCCTGAACCCGGTAAATCTCGCATCGAACGCGAACATACGCGCCCTGGCAGCTGGGTACGAGCATGATCCCGCCGCCGCATCCCGCCCCTTCGATCGGGCACGCTCCGGCTTCGTAATGTCGGCCGGGGCCGCCGCCATCCTTCTCGAGTCCGAGGAGGGCGCGCGCACCCGCCGGGCCACAGTGTTAGCCCAGCTGGCCGGTTTCGGGGCGGCCAGCGATGCGTACCACCCGACCGCACCGCATCCACAAGGTCGAGGAGCGGCGCAAGCTGTGCGAGTCTGCCTTGCCGACGCCGGCGTCACGCCAGATGCCGTCGACCACATCAACGCACACGGCACCGGAACACCGACCGGTGATGCCGCCGAACTGAACGCGATGGATGCCGCGCTCGGTGATCGAGCTCGCAGCATCCCGATCAGCGCAACCAAGTCCAGCACAGGCCACCTCCTCGGCGCGTCCGGGGTGGTGGAGGCAATCATCGCCGTGCAGTCGTTGCGTGACGAGGTATTACCGCCCACTCGCAACCTCGACGACCTCGAGTTCGCGGGCTGGGATATCGTGGCCGGCAAGGCCCGCCGACAGCGTGTTGACACGGTGCTGTCGAACTCGTTCGGGTTCGGCGGCCACAACGGCGCGGTACTGATCAGACGCGCCAATGCATGACGAAGGAGCAGACATGTCAGATCGGGAAACCCGACACGCAGAGCTGGCCTCGACGTACCTGCCCGACGACCTGTTGGGCCGTTTCCGCGCGCGGGCCGAGATCTACGATCGGGAAAACCGCTTCTTCGATGAGGACCTCGCCGAGCTCACAGCGCAAGGCTATCTCACCCTGTTTGTGCCGGAGGAGTTCGGCGGCGCAGGTCTGAGCCTCAACGAAGTATCTCGGCTGCAGCAGCGTCTGGCCACGGCAGCGCCCGCGACGGCCCTCGCCGTAAACATGCACCTGATGTGCGTCGGGGTTGTACGTGCGATGTTCGAGCGCGGCGACCGGTCGCTGACGTACGTGTTCGACGAGGCGATGGCCGGTGAGATCTTCGCGTTCGGGGTGAGCGAGCCAGCCAACGACTGGGTACTGCAGGGGTCGAACACCGTTGCTCAGCCGCAGGAGGACGGCGGTTATCTGCTGACCGGGGTGAAGGTTTTCACCTCACTGTCGCCGGTATGGACGCGCCTGATCACCCACGGGCTGGACAGCACCGATGCCGACAACCCGACGCTCGTGTACGGGTTCATCGAGCGGAGCGCGGAGGGCATCAGCGTGTCGGACCAGTGGGACGTGCTCGGTATGCGCGCGTCGCAGAGCCGTGCGACGATCCTGAAGAACGTGCGGATGCGGCCGGAGAAGGTCGCTCGCAGAATTCCGACGGGGCGATACCCCGATCTGTTGACGTTCGCGATCACGAGCAACTTTCAACTGCTGATCGGGGCTGTGTACACGGGTGTCGCGCGCCGTGCGCTGGATCTGGGCGCCGCGGGGCTGAAAAGCCGGAAGTCGGCCAAGAACGGCACTACCTACGCCCAGGTTCCGGAGTTCCGGGCACGCCTGGCCGACGCCCTCATGGCGTACATGGCCGTGCCCGCGCAGTTGGATGCCTACACTCGCGACTTCGACGACCTCATCGACCACGGCGCAGGCTGGCCGCTGCGTCTGGTCAGCGCGCGCATCAACGCATCCAACGTGGCCCGGCACGCGACCGAGACCGCGCTGATGTGCGCAAGTGGCAGCGGATACAACAACAGCGACGAGCTTAACCGCCTGTTCCGGGATGCTACGGCCGGGCTGTTCCATCCGCCGAGTGCCGACGCCGCCCGACCGATGTACGCGGCCGCATTACTCGACGAGCCCACCGTTGCGTGACGGGCTTCGTCCGCCAAAGCTGATCCCTGTTCGCTGGTCATTCCATTGTCCTGCCAACTCGATTGAGGCTGGGTGCAATCTCCCCGGCAGATCAAACCGGACGAGATCGTGGCATTCTCGGCACGAACAGGGCCGGGAAAATCACGATCATCACGATGGCCGCGACTCTTCTGCAGCCAACCCACGGGAGAACGTGAACTTCATTGCCGACCTCCGGGACACCAACAGCAAACGTAGAAGTCGGCTCAACTCGGACTGGAACTGGAAGGGGTGAATTTTAGACGATTTGTCATGAAACAGATTCTTCTTATCTCTGTCTCATTCACCATACGAGCGCAAGTCTCTGGAGACCGTCACCTGCGTGCTCCACGGCGTCATCATCGACTATTGCGGAACGAACTCTTTAGGAAAAGTAGAGGTAGCATGACTGACAATTTCTACTCCAACCCGGCCGCCAGGCGGTGGCGAACGGATGCTGTGGACGACTCGATCCTGCAATTCCACCGCAGCCTGCCCGACTACCGGCCGAGCTCGCTCACGGAGGTTTCCGCCCTGGCCGACGAGTTGAGGGTCGGCCGTGCGTTCGTGAAAGACGAATCGTTCCGATTCGGCCTGCCGGCGTTCAAGATGATGGGCGCGTCGTACGCGGTGTCGCGCGTGCTGTCGGCTCGGGTAGGGTCGCCGGATGCGGCGCTTCCGCTGGAGGAGTTGCGCGACCGGCTGACCGCGCAGGCACCGTTCACCCTGGTCGCCGCGACCGACGGCAACCACGGGCGCGCGGTCGCCCATATGGCGCGGCTGCTCGGCCTGCCCGCGCGCATCTTCGTCTCGAACTACCTGTCGAAGCTCCCCTGGGCGGCGATCGAATCGGAGGGTGCGGGGGTATTTGGGGTGGACGCACCGTACGACGGCGTGGTGGCTGCCGCCCGCGCCTATGTCGAGTCGGCGGGGGAGAGTGCACTCCACATCCAGGACACCGCCTGGCCCGGCTATGAGCAGGTACCGCAGCTTATCGTCGACGGCTACTCGACCATCTTCAGTGAGGCTGACGCGCAGCTGGGGGAATTGGGGCTTCTCGCCGACCTGGTGACGGTTCCCGTCGGTGTCGGGTCCCTGGCTGAGGCGGCCATCCGCCACTATCGCTCGCGACCGGATGGAGTCGCCGCGGCTCCGACAGTGCTGAGCGTCGAACCCGAGAACGCACCATCCGTCATCGTCTCGCTGCAAGCCGGTACGCTCACCTCAGTGCCGACCTCATACACGATCATGGCCGGCCTCAACTGCGGCACGCCGTCGAGCAACTCCTGGCCATATTTGATCGACGGTCTGGATGCCGCAGTCACCGTCTCGGAGGACGACACGCGGCGCGCTGTGCACGACCTCGAGCAGCTCGGGGTGGACGCCGGCCCGTGCGGCGCGTCGTCCCTGGCGGCGATGCGCGCAATCGCAGGCGATCCGGGCAGACGCACCGCAGCGTCGCTGACTTCCGATGCCGTGGTCGTGCTGCTGAGTACAGAAAGCCGCTCTGCAAATCCGATCTGAGCCGAGGGATCCGCGTCAGGTCAGCCGGATGCCCGTCACAGGTGGCTCAGCACGTCCAGTCGAAGCTGCGCGACGACGGCGACTACGATGCAGCTGATGACGGTGATGGTCGGCACCCAGCCGTGGACCGAGCCGAGTGTCCGAGCCATCCGCTCGTCGAAACGGCCCTGGCTGGTATTGTGCAGGGTCACGGCCCAGAACAGCGGGACTTTCCGATCGTCTTTGAACTCCTGGGTGAAACGCCTACGTGCTGCGGTAATGCTGATCTCTACTTTCAGTAGACCCTCATTTTAAGAGGGCCCACTGTCCGAGATATCCGCAGCAGCTCACTTTGGGATTTAGTGCTCTAATGCTATTCAGGCCCGGAAGGAGGTCATCATCGAGTAGACGGTTTAGGTAACGCGTATGACGGTTGTCTCGGTCCGGGCATCATCTGTTATCTGGGGTTAGATCAGATCGGCGTGGTGGGCCGCAGCCACGTTGGGGTGGGCGCGTAAGCGGTAGCGCAGGGCGTTGTCACCGTAGGTCGTCTCGAGAATGGGGCTGTTGGTCGGGTCGGCAGAGAGCCCGCGGGCCTCGCGAGTAAGACTCTCGTCGAGCTGCAGTCGCGGCATTACGGTGTCGAGTGCAGGGTTGAAGAAGAACGGCACGGAGATGCGGTCGGACCCGTCTTCAGGGGAGAAAACGCGGTGCAGGGTCGCCTTGAGGTAGCCATCCGTTGCCAGTTCGAGCATTTCGCCGATGTTCACGACGAAGGCGCCGTCGAGCGGGGGAGCGTCGATCCACTCGCCATCGTGCTCGACTTGCAGGCCGTCTTTGTCTGGTTCGACGAGCAGCAGTGTGAGAACTCCACCGTCGCGGTGCTCGCCCACACCCTGGGCACGTACCGGCTGGCCGGGATAGCGCACGATCTTGGTCAAGAGGAACGGGTTCTCGGCGAAAGCGGCGTCGAAGACCCTCTCGGGGCTGCCGAGAGCGAGTGCCCAGGCGCGCAGCAGGCGAAGCGCGATGCGGCTCAGCTCCTCATTCCAGCGCAGGGCGACGGTCTTCAGCTCGGGCAAGGACTCCGGCCAGAGGTTCGGGCCCTCGAGGCGCCAATAGTCTGGAGTTCCGACGGCGAGGGGCACGGGCTCGCGGTCTACTCCGATATCGATTTGCTCACGCCAGTCAACGGCGTTGGCGGTGAGCTCCCCGCCAACGCGGGTATAACCGCGAAACTGGGGACTATGGATGTTTTCCAGCTTGAGTTTCTGTTCGGCCGGCAGATCAAAGAATTTGCGGGAGACGGCGAGGAGCTCTTTCGTCAGCTGCGGGTCGACGCCGTGGCCGGTCAGGTAGAAGAACCCGACCTCGTGGGTGACGCGCAGGAGTTCGGCGCGGAATACCGCAGCTTCGGCTTCGCCAGCGTCGAGTTGAGAGAAATCGAGGATCGGCAGTGAGAACACCATGGTACAAGTCTGGCACTGAGCAGGCCACGCCGCGAATCGTGACGCCTTCGAGCCTTAGACAGGGTTATAAGTGTCGGCTGACATTCGCTTGGATGTGCGGGGTTTAGCACCACTCAGCGGGACGTGACCTTCAGCGCCGCGAGGACTGCGGTGATGGAATATATCGAATCTTGGTACAACCGGCGGCGCCCTCATTCACACAGCGGAGGGCTCCAACCCGCGGTCGCGTCGGCCGCTCACCGCGACGCCCGCCAAACGGTAGCGGCGTAGAAGAAAAATCAATCAGATTGTCTCAATAACTTGACGGACGCACATCGGCGATGCGGAATTGGCGCGGTGCTGGTGCGCGGGGCGGTGGAGCAGGCGCGGACGCTGGGGCTATTCGTGATTGAGAATCGTTTATTGTTTCGACATCAAAAAGTTGGCACCAACCGACTTCGGCGGAGTATTACGAGCGATTATCACTCTCCTGCAGATGGAAGCAAGGTTCACGACCTTCAGTTGCGTAAATGCTGTCTCGAATATGTCTGAGTTTCTCTCGCTTTTGTGTTCGGTTTGGGCTAGAATCATGGGGAGGAGGCAATGGCGCCCATGTTCATGGAAAACCCGAGCGACGTCAGTGTGAACCCCACTATTGTGGCGGTGGAGCAGGCGCGGGAGGCGTTGTTGGCGGCGTTGGGTGGGGTGTCGTTCGGGCTGCTCGGTGATGACGAGTCCTTGAGCATGTTGCTTGCGTTGGAGGGTGTGGGTCGGGTTGTTGATGGGGCCCGGGTGCTGTCGACGACGGATGTGCTGCGTCGTTCCGAGTACTTTGATGAGTCCGTGGCGAAGACGGCAGCGGCGATGACCGCCGATCAGACCGAGGTGGAAGCGGCGGGCGCGGTGTCTCTGGCGCGTCGGCTGGGCTGCCGCAGCGGTCTCGTGTTGGTTTCGACCCTGGCTCGGTTGTCGCGCAGTGAGGTGCGGCAGCGTGCCAGCCTGAGTAAGACTGCGGGTGAGCGGATGCTGCTCGGTCGGCCCCTGACGCCGACCTATCCCGTTGTCGGGGAAGCTGTGCAGGGCGGGTTGCTTGGCGTGGAGCAGGCCCGCGTGATCGTGAAGGTCCTCGACGGCCTACGCCCCTCGGTTCTGGTTGATGACCTTGACCGGGTCGAACGCTCTCTCGTGGCGAGTGGGTCCGGTGCGATCACCCCGGAGACCGAGGGGCTTCCGGGTGCGGGGATTGCGTTCGCGCCGGAGTTGCTGCGGCAGCAGGGCATTGCGTGGCAGGCCCGCCTTGCGCCCGATGGGTCCGCGCCTGGTGAGGCTGCGGTGGAAAACGGCACAGCTGGCTCTCCTTTGGTGGGCTGGCGAACGGGGGCTACAGCCTCTCCGGCTGGCTGAGCACCCTCGACCGCGCCATCATCAGCACCGTCTTCGACGCCTACCTGTCTTCGGCCGCCGCCAACCCCGTCCCCGGCGCTACCCCACGCGCCACGGTCGCGTTCCACGCGAGCGAACCGTCCGCTGAAGACGGCACGGACAGCACCAGCAGCGATGGCAGCGACAGCAGCGACAGCGACGGTCGCGCAGCAGCTGCCGCCGACGCTGACGGTGGCGACCAGGCCGAGAACCACACACCGACAGAGCACGGCGAAGCCGACGAACAGACGGGAGCAAGCGACGGCCAGGTGCTCAGTCCTTGCCCGCAGGAACCCGGCGACGTCCGCTCGATTGGTGAGAAGCAGGACGGGATCCTCCGCGCGGTGTTCGAGGCGGCCGCTCGACAGCCGGGAACCCCGACGATGGGCGGCGCGGCACCGACGGTGCTGGTGCACATCCACGTCGACGACCTCCTCGCCGGGCGCGGCGCCGGCTGGATCGATGGCATCAACGGCCCCCTCAGCGTCAAACAAGTCGAAGAACTCGTCTGCGCCGGCGGCTATCAGCCCGTGTTGTTCGGCCACCAGGGTCAGGTTGTGCACCTCGGCACCA
>NZ_SOFE01000013.1 GCF_004402405.1 Cryobacterium levicorallinum | reverse complement strand
GACCAGCTTCACGGCCTCGTCTTTGTACTCAGGGGTGAAGTCCCGACGTGATCTTGCCATAGTGAACATTCTCTCTTGTGAGGTGTCCACACAACGGGGTCAAGGCCAAGCAAATGCGGAGGGAGCCAAGGCGTGGGCGTGAGACGTCTTATATCCCTAGGGCGGTTTCGAGACGGCCTGAACGGTCGAAAGCTTGTCGCGTTAGAGGCACCCCGCCGAGTGCTGAGGGACAAAAGAATTGTGACGACACAAAACGTCGATGAGGGTAGGCGGAGAACGGGCACAGAGGGAGCAGATGCGTGCTTGGCTCTGGCATTTTCTTCTCGCGAGTGGCAACGTGGGTACTGCGCAAGACGAGACGGAAGGATGCCGATAATGTCAGAGTCGCAGCGAGTGCGCGATCAACGATCGCTGACTACGTCGATGGGCGCTATCTGGCTTGTGGTGGGTGGCGCTCTTACGCTCATCTGCGCCGGGCTACTTTTCGCTATGCAGTGGCTCAGCCCAGCCGGGGTCGCGACCACAGGATTGGTTATCGTATTGGTTCTGTATGCGGCGATGGTGGTCATCCGTTTTGCCGTGAGTCGTAGGCGACTGCGGCTCGGCCTCCTTGCAACGTTTACCCTGCTGATCGTGATTATTTTTCTCATCTGTGCGGTGGTCGTCACGGCAATGGAGTGGGGCGCGGTCAGCCCGTCGTAATTGTGTTGACTTTGCCATCCCTGTTTGATTCCTGTGGATTTTTTCCGCGCGGTCGCAGAGGCATCGAATTTTCCTCGGATGCGAGTCCGTCATGTTCATAGGCGTGGTGTTGTTGCAGCGAGAGAGCACACGGCTTGGGGCCGATAGGTGCGTGTAGCGTAGATCATGTTCCGGCGACAGCGAGCACAGTTGCTTCGATCGTCATTTATGAACACAATCTCAAGCCGGTACGGCGAGGCCGCAGTGAGCTATGAAACGAGTGCCGTGAGCAGTGCGGCGGCGCCCGTGTCGCCCGTGTTGGTCTGCTCGCCGACCGTGGTGAAACCGAGACGTGAGTGGAAGGCCAGCAACTGCGGATTGGGCGGAAAGGTATTCACTTCGCACACCACTTCGGTGGCGTGGGCCTCGCGAGCAGCCTGAAAGACGGAGGCGTAGAGCAATTCGCCGAGGCCCTGGCTTCGTGCGTTTGGCGCCACGACGATGCGGTCTACATAGAGGAAGTCGCTCGATCGGGCTTCAAACCAACGGTAGCTTTCACTTGCATATTCGGCGGACGGGGCAAAGCCGATCACGAAACCAGCCACGGTGTGCACATCCTCCACCGTCGTGACCACGACTGAGTGAGTAGCAGTAGCTACGAGGGTGGCAAGCAAATCAGCGTCAAGGGCATAGACGGCGGGAACTGCCTCATTGTTCAGCGTGAGCACCTGGGGGAGATCGAGAGGGTTGAGGGAGCGAAGCGCATACGTCATGGTACCGACGGTATTCCGAAGAGCTGAACGTGGCCTTACTGCGCCCTCAAGTTTTTGAGACAGTCTGTTGTGTTTTTCTTCTATGCCGCAGCCAGTTGGCGGTGGTCTTGGTAAGCGGCTAGAGCTGCGGCCGGTTGTAATCTTCCGCTGTGGGAGTGGGGCCGCCGCCGGTTGTACCAGGATTCGATTTATTCCATCACCGCGGTGCGTGCGGCGAGGTGGTTGTCGAAGTGCTGCTGGTAATGCATCTCAGTTTTCATATGGGAGAAAAACGACTCTGCCACGGCATTGATTGAGCTGCCGCGGGTATTTCGAACAGCGGAATTAGTGGATTCTTCTACGCTGCCAATGCTTGGATTCCATCTGTCGTTGCAACACCGCGCTGATTAAGTACTGATTAGTAGATCACGGAATCGCTCTGCCGGGGTGTCCCAGCCGAGCGTTTTGCGGGGTCGGCCGTTCAGTTCCTGCGCGACCCGTTCCAGATCCTCGAGGCCATAAACCGACAGGTCGCTTCCCTTCGGCAAATACTGGCGCAGGAGCCCGTTGGTGCTCTCGTTCGAGCCCCGCTGCCAGGGGCTGGCCGGGTCGCAGAAATACACCGGCATGTCTGTCGCGGTGGTGAATGACTTGTGGGTCGACATCTCTGATCCCTGGTCCCAAGTCAGCGACCCGCGAAGGTGTGCCGGCAGCGTGCCGATCGTGGCCACCAGACCGTCACGGACGGCGTCGGTTGTGTGGGCGCCGGGCAGGTGGACGAGCATGACGTAACGGGTGGTGCGCTCGACCAGGGTCGCAATCGCGGTCTTGTTGAGTTTGCCGGTGATGAGGTCGCCCAATTGCCGGAGTAGTAACGCTCCAGACGGTGGCAACCGAGAGAGCCAACCAGATCCGTCCTCGGGCTCAATGCCGCCGTATGACAGACCACCATTGATGTCGTGGTCCGATGCAAACGTGAACGCAAGCATGGTGTGATCGGTGACCGATATCAACGATTGCGGCGGTGAGGCGGTGCGCATGGAACGGTGCTATACACGACGTATGCACAACCGCGGGCAACTCGAGGTTGCCTGGGCACTCAATTCGAACACCTCCGAAAGTGAAGACGGACCGTTGATTTTCACGGTCAGGAAAACTAGAGAGAGAAAAAAATGAAAGCAGTCGTTTATAAGGGCCCCAACGAGGTCAACGTTGAAGAAGTTCCGGATGCCACGATCGAGCGTCCCACTGACGTTCTCGTACGCATCACGGCCACGAATATTTGCGGTTCAGATTTACACATGTACGAGGGACGTACCGATTTCGAAACTGGACGCACGTTTGGCCACGAAAATATGGGCGAGGTCATCGAGATTGGTAACGGCGTCGACAAGGTGAGAGTCGGCGAACACGTCGTGCTGCCGTTCAATATTTCCTGCGGCTTTTGCAAGAATTGCGAACGCGGCTTTACCAACTATTGCATGACCACTCAACCAGACCCGGTCGGCGCGGGCGCCGCCTACGGCTTCGCGGGAATGGGTCCGTATCCCGGCGGGCAGGCCCAAATGCTGCGTGTGCCCTACGGTGACAGTAACTGCCTGCGCCTGGGTGAAGACGCCGTAGAAAAGCAGAACGATTACGTGATGCTTTCGGACATCTTCCCTACCGGCTACCACGCTACCGAGATGGCTGGAGTCATGCCCGGTGACACAGTAGTGATTTACGGTGCGGGTCCGGTCGGGCTGATGGCTGCACTGTCTGCCACGATCAAGGGCGCGAGTAAAGTCTGGGTTGTGGATCGACGCCCAGACCGGCTGGCCCTTGCCGAGCAGATCGGTGCGATCGCCATTGATGACTCGAAGACGGATCCGGTTCAGTTTGTTTTGGACCAGACTAAGGGTATTGGCGCGGATCGGGGTTGTGAATGCGTGGGCTATCAGGCCCACGACCCACAGGGCACCGAAGATCCCGCCATGACTCTGAATCGGCTGATTCGGTCCGTGCGCATCACCGGCGGAATTGGTGTTGTTGGCGTTTTCCTGCCGGCAGATCCTGGCGGCTTCGACGAGAACGCCAAGCAGGGCAAGATTGCTATTGACTACGGCCTGCAGTGGCTCAAGGGCCAAAACATTGGCAGTGGCCAATGCCCGGTAAAGAAATATAATCGGCAGTTGCGCGAGCTGATAGCTGTGGGTAAGGCCAAGCCATCATGGATCGTTTCCCACGAGATTCCCCTTAGCGATGCCGCGGATGCCTATAAGAACTTCGGCGACCGCACCGACGGGTGGACCAAGGTGATCCTCAAGCCCGAATAGGCCAACACCTAGCGGCCCATGTGACCTAGCTTCTGTGGCCTAAATTACGGCGTGCGCGGCAGGGAGAACCAGACCGCACAGTTCCCCTGCCGCTACGTTTTTAGTGGGTCATTCCCCTAGTTCATCACGAGTATCGCCATCGTGAGTGCTCGGCGTTGAAATCTGTGCCCCGTGCCCTGTGCCGCTTCACGTAGTTGATCACCCTAGACATGTGTTCGATAGCGGACGCGGTCAGATCGGCCTTTTTATTCCAAGAATTGTAGACATATGATCACCCGTGGCCCACACAAACCCATTCGCGGTAAATGTCTAGGAAGAGAGTAAACACATGAGTCAAGAAATGAATATCGCAGCCCAGCAGAAGTTTGGTGACGCCGTGAACAGCGGAAAACTCGACCTTCTCGACAACCTTGTGGCCGCCGACGCAGTTGACAACGACCCTGCCCCTGGACAAGGCCCTGGCCCCGAGGGCTACAAAGCGTTCTTTGGCGAGATGATTGCTGCTTTTCCAGACCTGCACATCGAAGTTGAGCGTCTCGTCGCCAACGATACCGACGTCGCATTCGCTTATACCCTCACCGGCACCCACCAAGGCCCTCTCATGGGCCACGCCGCTAGCGGCAAAACGATGTCTGTTCGTGGCATGCAAATTAGCCGGTTTGAGAACGGGAAACTTGTCGAGCGGTGGGGTAGCAGCGACCAACAGGGCATGCTCGAACAACTCGGCTTGGCGCCGTAATTTACGATTACTGGCGTTTTAATTAGTGGAGGCAGTGTCAACCCACGTATGTTCGTAATCTTGGACGAGGGTGCGAATCATGAGGAGATTCCTTCAGTTTTTTCGGGGGCGATGACAACCCGATTGTGCTGACCTATTCCTGCGGCGGAACGCTCTCGAGAGCGTTGTGGAGACGCCGGTTGTTGTGCCAGTCGAGCCGGCCGAAGGTGAGCTCCCCGACATCAGGCAAGGACTTCAAATCAACCCTCTTGAATGGCGATTCTTTGGCCGCGACCGCGTTTCATAGTGCCCAACCACGGTCTCGTCTCCCAACGTGACAGTGTTCGATAGTTGCCTGCATTCGCTCAGGCTACTCGCGTCGGGGCTGGCAATTTAATCGTTTTAGTTGCTATGCCTGAGCGCACCTGTTAGTCCTGATATGGTCGGCACGATTGATTCTGGTCGCTGCTGTTACAAGCGGGAAGAGAGTGGTCATGATGCGCGAGAACCCTCCGGTGAACGAACCTCAAGACAGCGACATTGAAGTTGGGAAGCCTAAGGACTGGGCCGCTGGGATGCCCGGTGTGCTGCACTCAATGATTCCGGCGATCAAGGATATGGGCGTGGATCGAACGCGAAAGACGATGCTGTCTCTGAACCAGAAGGACGGCTTCGATTGCATGAGCTGTGCGTGGCCGGATCCTGATCATCGCAAGGCATTCGAGTTCTGCGAAAACGGCGCCAAGGCCGTCACCTGGGAAGCGACGCCCATTGTCGTGTCCTCCAGTTTTTGGGCCGAGCATTCGGTCAGCGACCTGCTCACGCGTTCGGAGTATTGGCTGGGCACGCAGGGACGCCTGACTGAACCTGTCTATAAGCCAGCCGGTGAGGACCACTACCGGCCTATCAGCTGGGACAAGGTATTCGCCATCGTCGGCAACAAGCTCAACAGCCTCGAGTCCCCCAATGAGGCTGTCTTTTACACCAGCGGTCGCGCGTCCAACGAGGCCGCCTTCGCGTATCAGCTTTTCGCCCGCGGCTACGGGACGAATAACCTGCCCGACTGCTCCAATATGTGCCACGAATCAACCGGTCGGGCCTTGGATCCGACCATTGGAATTGGCAAGTCCACGATCGCCTACGATGATTTCGGCAAGGCCGATCTGATCATTATCATGGGCCAGAATCCGGGAACCAACAGTCCCCGCATGCTCACTGCTCTCGAGGAAGCCAAGGACAACGGCGCGGAAATTGTCGCCGTAAATCCCCTGCCGGAAGCGGGACTGAGAAGATACAAGAACCCGCAGCAGGTCAAGGGCATCATCGGCCACGGGACTGAGATTGCCGATCAGTTCATTCAGATCCGGCTGGGCGGGGACATGGCCCTGTTACAGGCCGTCTCCAAAAGGGTGCTCGATGCTGAGGCCGAAAACCCGGGAACAGTTCTGGACCGCCAATTCCTTGACGAGCACTGTGAAGGGCTGGAGGAGTTCACACTGCACCTCGCGGAGCTGGACGAGGGTGCAGTCCTGGAGGCGACTGGCCTACGCATAGACGAGATCGATGAGTTGGCGGCCCGATACCTGAAAGCTGAGAGGGTCATCATCACCTGGGCGATGGGGATAACCCAGCACAAGAAAGCGGTCGCCACGATCAAGGAGATCATCAACCTGCTTCTGCTGCGCGGAAACATCGGCAAGCCGGGCGCTGGCGCTTGCCCGATTCGAGGCCACAGCAATGTCCAGGGCGACAGGACCATGGGTATCTGGGAGCAAATGCCACAGTCATTCATGGACGCACTCGGCAAGGAATTCGGCTTCGAGCCGCCAATTGATCATGGAGTGGACGCGGTCAAGACAATCCAGTCCATGCGTGACGGCGGCATCAAATTTTTCATGGCATTGGGAGGCAACCTGGTCGGGGCGATCGCGGATACCAATGCCGCCGAAGCCGCGATGCACGGCACGGACATGACCGTCCAGATCTCCACCAAACTGAACCGCTCCCACGCGGTCGTGGGCAAGGAAGCGCTTATTCTTCCGACCATGGGCCGCACCGAGGTCGACCGACAGACATCGGGAGAGCAATTCGTGTCGGTCGAAGACACGGTCTGTGCGGTGCATCCCTCCTTCGGCGTGATTGAACCGGTTGCACCTGGCCTGCTTTCCGAGGTTGCCATTATCTGCCGCTTGGCACGGGCGACGATCGGGGAGAAGACCAACGCTGATTGGCCTGGATTCGAGAAAGACTACGATCTGATCCGCGAACACATCTCGCACGTGGTGGAAGGATGCCAGGACTACAACACAAAAATCCGGAAGGATGGCGGCTTTGTGTTGCCGAACGGACCGCGAGACTCGCGCACTTTCCACACGCCCACGGGCAAGGCCATGATCACTGTCAACGGGCTTGAGTTTATTGGCCGGCCGGCCGCGACCTTGATCCTGCAGACTATGCGATCCCATGACCAGTTCAACACCACCATCTACGGTTTCGACGACCGTTACCGGGGCATCAAGAAAGGCCGGCATGTGGTCTTCGTGAATCCGGAAGACCTCGCTGAACTGAGCTTGGAGGACGGCCAGCAGGTGGACATTCACGGCGTGCACGATGATGGCGCGCAGCGAGTACTGCGCAATTACCGTGTGGTTGCCTATCCCAGCGCCCGTGGGTGCGCTGCCACGTACTTTCCCGAGGCGAACGTTCTTGTTCCCTTGGACAAAGTAGCCGACGACAGCAACACACCGGTATCCAAGGCCGTCATCGTCAGGCTGGAACCTGCTCAGAAGCAGGAGTCCCCGGTCAAGTCCTTTTGAGTGGTGTTTCGGTTTCCCTGTGATCCCTCGGCTGATTAGGCGCTGAGGGCAGAGATCTCGATAGCCACCTCCTCGGGCATAACGGTCCCGACGGCCTGAGATTTGGCCAGGGCATCGAGGCCGAGATAGCGGCGGGACTCGACCCATTCATCGTGTTGCTCGGCAAGGACAGCTCCCACGAGACGGATGATCGAGTCCCGGTTAGGGAAGATCCCGACGACATCGGTCTGGCGGCTGATCTCCCTATTCAAGCGCTCGTTCGGGTTGTTCGACCAGATCTGTTTCCAGAGCTCTTTCGGGAACACTGTGAACGCGAGAATGTCGGCCCTGGCCGCGTCGAGATGCGCACGCTTTCGGGAGCTTGTGTTCCAATGCGTCCAGGACCCGGTCGAACTGGGCATTCACTGCGTCTGCATCGGGCTGGTCATAAACGGTATGCAGCAGCGTCTTCACCCACGGCCGCGAGCTCTTCGGTGTCGCTGACATCAGGTTCGCCGAGTAGTGCATTTGGCACCGCTGCCACGCAGCCCCGGGCAGGGTCGCCGCGGTCGCGGCGACCAGGCCGACGTGGGCGTCAGAGATGACGAGCTTGACACCGGTGAGGCCCCGGGCGGTGAGGTCGCGGAAGAACTCAGACCAGACCGCGCCGTCCTCGCTGGAAGCGACCTGGAGGCCCAGGATCTCGCGGTGGCCATCGGCGTTGACGCCGGTAGCGACCATCACGGACACGTTCACGGCCCGGCCGCCTTCTCGAACTTTCATCGCGAGGGCGTCGGCGGCGACGAACATGTAGGGGCCGCCGTCCAGGGGGCGGGTTCGGAAGTCGGCGACGTGGTCGTCGAGTTCTTTCGACATCTCCGAGACTTGAGATTTAGAGAGGTGGATGATGCCGAGGGTCTCGACGAGTTTCTCCATCCGCCGGGTCGAGACGCCTAACAGGTAGCAGGTCGCGACGACGGTTGTCAGGGACCACCGGCGGACGCTCGTGCCGAATACGGCTGAGCGACTGGGGCGGTGACGACTTGGCGACGGGAAGAGCGGGAGGTTCGACAGCGACTGACGATCGCACATTCGTTGCTCTCAAACCCATCAGATCGACAGTGAGGTACCAGCTGCCGCTGCGAGGGACGGTGAGACGGAAAGGTGACGTCTTTACCAGGCCCCCGAAGTGTTTGTGCGGTCGGCCGTTTTTGTAAGAGGTGAAGTTTGAACTGTCCATAAGGCGAACATTGGCCGCTGTGGTCAACGTGACAACGACCGTGGCGCCCTTGTCCAGACGATTCCAGTGGTGCTTCGTAAATGGCAAACCTGACATTGCGCCCCCGCATCTGGTGGTCTCGATCTTGAGTCCCCGTGACTACATCGAACCATGGACCACTGACCCAGCAGTTCCGAGTCAATTAACCCGACGCTGGCGGGCCTACCAGTCGAGAGCTCCTGAGAGCCTGTCGTGTGAGCGCCATCACCCAACCTGGCGCCGTAACCTTTGCGTAACTTAGGGTAAATGACGGGATAAGTGACGTATTTGATCCTTCGCAAGCCGAAGCTAGGTCTGTCACGTATTCGAACGTATAGATGACACGTATCGAGCATGGGTTTAGTGCCCGTTTGCCGAACCCTCTACGGGGCGGCAACGGTGCGAGCATGGAGTCGCGACCATCAGTTGCGCGGCACACGGTTAGAAGCGCAGTGCGTTGACTTCAGCTGTAGTCGGCGCTGACTGTGTGTGAACTCTTCCCACGCGGACTCCCACAACCGGATGATCGCACCCTATTTCTTTCCCCAGACCGCGGTCATGTCATCCAGTGCTGCGCGGGCAGCGTCGTCGTTCGGCGCACTGTAGATCGGCTTCACCGACCGTTTCACCGCTTCCCAATCCTTCTTCGACGTGAGCTTGAACGTGTTCCGGATCAGATGAATGATGCAGGTCTGCACCGACGTCAACGGCCACACGTTCCCGACAACATCGGGTAATCCTTTCAGCCCGTCACAGATCAGGAAGAACGTGTCGGTGACGCCGCGGTTTTTGATGTCGGTCAGGACAGACATCCAGAACTTGGCGCCTTCACCGCCGGTGCCAGCCCAGAGCCCGAGGGTGTCCTTGTCGCCGGACGAAGTCACGCCGATGACCGCGTAAATGGGCCGGTTGGCGACCTGCCCGTCACGGATCTTCACTACGATCGCATCAATGAAAATCGCCGCGTAAACGCGGCAGTTTCTACTGGTCGTTGCGAATCGTGTGTGCCTTAGTTCTGTGTCCTAATCGTCTCATGGCCTGATGGGGTGTGCGGTCTTTGAGGCAGGCTCTGGGCCGACCGTTAAGTTCGTCGGCCACAGCGTTGAGGTGATCGTGGTCCCACTGGCTGAGGTCAGTCCCCTTCGGGAAANGTCCCCTTCGGGAAATATTGGCGCAGGAGCCCATTGGTGTTTTCATTAGTCCCTCGCTGCCACGGCGAGTGCGGGTCGGCAAAGTAAATACGAAGCCCAGTCTTCGTCTCGATGCGCTTGTGATGGAACATTTCGTTGCCTTGATCCCATGTCAGCGTGCGCCGGAGCGACGACGGCAGGCTCGAGAACGCACCGATGAGTGCGTCACTGACGGTTTGTGCGCTGTGGTCGCTCTGGAGGAAGACGAGGATCGTCATGCGGGTCTTGCGTTCCACGAGCGTGGCAATTGCTGAGCCGTTACTGGAGCCCAAGATGAGGTCTCCTTCCCAATGCCCGGCTTGGAGCCGGGATTCGACGTGTGCTGGGCGTTCGTGGATGGAGCACACTTTGGTGGACTGCTTCAGTGAACCGTCTTTGGATCTGCCGCGCCCGCGACGGTGCCGGTACGTGCGTCCCGTGCGCAGGCTCGCCGGCGTCGCTACGCTGATCAGCCCGCGATAAACACCGTCGTAGATAGTCTCAGGACAGACGTGCCAGGTTAGTTTGTTCGGATAGCGTCGTCTCAGCCAGGTCACGTCCCGTGCAGTGGTGTAATTCCCGGGGTTCGATCGTTGGAATAACAACGTAACGAACCACCGTGCGATGGTCAGTGAGAACCGTTCAAAGTTCCTCACAG
>NZ_SOFE01000029.1 GCF_004402405.1 Cryobacterium levicorallinum | reverse complement strand
CGCCAGCGCCCTGACGGGGGTGATTCCCGTTCCCGAGCTCATTGCCGCATAATCAAATCAGCTGACCCGCACGGTGACGATGAATTACACCAACCGGCGGGACGTGACCTCGATCTCCCGGATGACAAAACGTTCGACGCTGGCGTTCAGAGGATCAAGAGATTCTTTACGAAGGCGGAGCCAGCCGCTGCAGAACCGTGGCCGGCTCGGATTTTACGGCGCGGTCAGGCTCCGCGTAGTGCGCCTTTGTCGTCGACGTTGACGTGTGTCCGAGTACGTCGGCCGCAGCCTGCAAACCCAGTTCGTTGGCGAGCAGCGTCGCCCCCGTTCGACGGAAGGCATGGGGCGTGATCCCCATGCCTTCAAGGCCAGCGTTCCAGAGAATCTCGCGGAATGTGCGCCGGGCGTTGTGCGGCGCGAGTGGCTTGCCGTTCCGCGTGAAGAACAGCAGGTGTTCCGCGTCCTCCCCCTCGATCAGTGTTAGACGTCCTCGTATCACCTCTGCCGCAAATTGCGGCACGGCGACGACCCGGTTCGACTCATGCGTTTTGGGATGCGCCTGACGAACCACGCCGGCGCCACTTTGCACGACGAGCGTTCCGCGGATGTGCACGCAAGGGGGGTCGGCGGTCATATCTATGTCGCACTTTCGAAGGGCAAGCGTCTCGCCGATGCGCGTCGCCGTGCCGAGCATCACCTCGATCAGGTCCCGCACCTGCCCGTCGGGTTTGGGCCCCATCCTGCCCTCCCCTGTGCGCCAGTCGCGGGCGGCGAGTCGGATTGCGGCTACCTGGTCCGGCGTGAGCGCCTTCGGGGTGTGCTGGGGCTTCTTCATCCGCGAGGTTTCCTTGACCGGATTGCGCGCGATGATGCCCCGCCGTACGGCAAACCCCAGCACCATGCTGAGGATCGTGCGGGAGCGCTTGGCTCGTGTGTACGAGATCGCTCGCTGCACCTTCAGGAAAAGCTCAATGCGGCCGACGGTCACCTCGCGAACCGTGAAGTGCTCGAAAAAGGGCAGCACAAGCCCGCGCAGCTCGTACTCGTAGACGGTTTTTGTACCGTTCGCGCGGTCAACGTCGAGCATCAGGTCCTCCAGCCAGGCCTCGGCCAGCATTCTGAACGGCGAGCCCGCGTTCACTGAGTCGCCGACGTTACCGACGCGCGTACGCGCGGCCAGCTCGACCTTGAGCGCTGTCTCCGCCGCGTTGCGACTCGAGCCGGTCGCTTTGACCTGCCTCGACTGACCGTCCCAGTCGCGAAAACGAGCCATCGCCCGGAAGCGCCCAGCACCGACCTCGGTCGTCTTCATCGCGCCAAACGTGCTGATCGGCAGTCGTGGTCGGCCGGCCATCAGTGCTCTCCCCCGCGGCCGCCCTTGGACGGTACGGGCTCGTGAAGACCGTCCAGCCACCGAAGAACATCGGAGACGCGGTAGCGGATCTCCCGTCCGACGCGAATGCCGGACGGGCCGCGGCCATCGGTGCGCAGGTCGTAGATCGCCTGCACGTGCACGCCGAGATATTTGGCGAGCTCGCTCGTTGTGAGTACGGGCTCCAAACCGAGCCCCGAGAGATTTGTAGCATTCATAACCCGTAGGTGCCCAAGGTCACACCAGGTGAATCGAACTGGCTCGCGTACCTTCTCTCCGAGCGCCCACAAGAGGCGGGCGCCGCGGAATGAACGTTGAATAAACGTTGCGTGAATCAAGTCTTGCCCCTTCAGTAAGGACAAGAAACCCTGGTCAGATGATTTTTCTGGTGCCCCCGGTAGGAATCGAACCTACGACAATCGGATTAGAAGGCCGGTGCTCTATCCACTGAGCTACGGGGGCGGGTTGTGCTCTTCCATTCTACCGGAGGGCAGCTGTAGCCCCAATTCCCGCGTCTTTATGCGGAATTTCGGGAGTCGGTACGCTGTATTTTCGAACGAAATTGGTGTTCGCGTTCAGAAGGCATTCAGCTTGCATACGGTTTCAAACGCCCCAAAGCCACATAGGTTTAGGCCCACCTGTAGGCCCACCCGATATACGCTTAGAGCAGCGAACACAAAAAGGGGTTTTGTGACTAAAGCAAAAGCGAAGGTCGTCAAACGTTCGGCGCCAGGAGAAGGCTCCTTCAAATTTGACAAAAGCACGGGGCTCTGGGTCGGACGGGTTACACTCCCCACTGGCATCGACGGCAAGCAGCATCGGCGGAAAGTTACCAGCAGGGACGAAGCCGAAGGCAAGAAGAAGTTCGCCGCGGCGAAGCGGGAAGCTGCAAGAGGCGGGATCCAACGAACAAGCAATCCGACGACCGGTGCCTACCTGATGGAGTGGCTGGGCACGGTAGCTACCCGTCCGCGAACGAAAGACTCTTACGAGGCGAACCTCCGTCTGTACATTATCCCGGCGCTCGGGAAGATCCGCATCTTGCATCTCGGGTACGGTGACGTGTTAAAGATGACTCAGGGGATGACCGCCCGCGGTCTTTCATCGACGACAGCGCGGACCGCCCACACGATCCTGAGCACCGCTCTGACCGCAGCCGTCAACCGGAAGGTCATCGACTGGAACCCAGCTAAAGCAATACTCCGGCCCAAAGCCGCTGTTGTCGAAGGCAGCTACCTGACGGTGGCGCAGACCACAACGTTGCTGCGGTCGAATCACGGCGATCGGATGGAGGCGTTGTGGGCGCTGTATGCGTTGACCGGATGCCGGGAGGGTGAAGGTCTCGGCCTCACAATTGATCGTGTGGACCTGACACCAGGTGCGGAGATCATTGACCTCTCATGGCAGCTGCAACGTTTGCGCTGGGAGCACGCTCCCGGTTGTGTGGACCCAAAAACGCGGAAGGCGGCCTGCTCAGGTAAGCGCGGCGCCGACTGCCCCGGCCGGCATATCGTCACTCCGGACGGCTTTGAGATGAAGGTGCTGGCCGGCGCTCTTGTTCTCACTCGACCGAAGACGGCGTCGTCCAACCGAATGGTCCCATTGGTGTCCCCATTGCTGGAGCTGATTACCGCTCGTGTCGCGGCAGCTACCGCTGAACACAACCCGTTAGGTCTGTTATTCACCGGACCAGCGCATGTTCGTAAGCTGGCTGGCAACCCATTCTTCGAAGGCGGCGCGCCATGGAACCCGAGTGCCTGCAACCTTGCATGGCATAGAGCTCTGGCGGATGCAGGCATCGAAGAGGAACGCAAACCGGTCTACTCGCTGCACTCCACCCGACATTCCGCGGTGACGGTCCTCGCAGCTATGGGAGTACCGATTTCTGTCCGCATGCAGATCACCGGGCATGCATCCACCAAAGCACACACCGGGTACAACCATAACGATGAGCTTGCCGAAGCCCGAGAAGCTCTGAAACAAATGGGAAAGCTGTTCTCCTAAACCAGGTTCAGTGAACCCCTGTATGGAGAGGACCGAATCAGACAGCCCGAAGGTACGCATAAACCGTTTCGCGGCTGACCCCGAACTGCCGGGCGAGCTCAGCTTTTGAAACGCCGGCTGCTGCTTTTTCGCGAAGCTCTACGGCTCGGGGCGCATCCAGCGACGGTGCCCGCCCACGGTAGATGCCGCGCTTCTTCGCTAGGGCGATGCCTTCACGTTGACGTTCGCGGATGAGCGAACGTTCAAATTCGGCGAAAGCTCCCATGACGCTGAGCAGCAACTGTGACATGGCGTTGTCCTCCCCCGTGAACGTGAGTTGTTCTTTGACGAACTGAACCTGCACCTTCTTCTCGGTGAGGCGGCGCACGATCGACCTGAGGTCATCGAGATTGCGGGCCAAACGGTCCATGGAGTGCACGAGGACTGTATCGCCGTCGCGCACAAATTTGATCAGCTCTTCAAGCTGCGGCCGGTTCTGATCCTTACCTGAAGCTTTATCCTCGAAAGTCCGGTCGACCTCGACACCTGCAAGTTGGCGCACCGTGGACTGATCCTGTGAGCTCACGCGAACGTACGACACGCGCTGACCTGCCATTTTGACTCCCACATCGTTTCTGTCAAGTTGGAGTCTAAGACCCTGACCGCTAGTGTGTCAAGTAATCCGAAACCAACCCTATCCTGACGCTTTTTGGTATCTGTGCTTGACGTCCATCTAAGGTGTACCCCACATGGACACCGCCTACGCGATCTGGAATCGCGGTGTTGACGACAGCTGCGATCTATTCCAGGAACTATCTGGTGCTCAGAAGCAATCCTGACCGCACCCGTGGCCACCGAACGGTCCAGCACGCCGGATATGGGAACCAACAAGCCTTTTAGGCACAAGAATGCCGCCACGCGTTCCCCAAGAATGATCCTAAGAGCGTGGCGGCGGTAAGAGTGCTGCCTAGTAGGTCACAAATTCGATCTCGTAGGCGTCCGGATCCGGATATGCCCCAGAAAGCACCCAGGCTCTGAATGCGGCCTGAGCGTCGGGTATCAAGAGAATCTGATGTTCCCGCAGCTCGACGTGGTCTGTCTTGCTTGAGAGGTTCACGTAACCCCGTCCTCCACCCGGCCGCCCCACGATGCCCATAACATTGCTGTCGGCTTCCACTCCTCCGAGCTCGACCATCAGCCCGGCCGGTGACCCACACGCTTGCATCCACCGCCGGCTGCGTGCGTCGCTGATCGCCACCCAGGGGAAGCCCGAAGCGGCATCGATGCAGCCGAGAAGATCCATGGCGAACGCCACCGACCAGATCGGCTGCGGCCCGGCGGTTTCCCACCCTCGCCACCACAGTTCCGGCTCGCGCGGCATGACGGAGATCTGCTCGCGGAGCTCGAGCTCAGATTCAAGGTGAGCGAGCGGATCACAGGTCGGCGTGAAGGTCATACCGATCTCATGCGCGGCGCACTTGCGGCCGATTACGCTCAAGACGTCCGATATTCGGCGTCGTAACCGTCCGGGTACACGCCGCCCAGGATCCAAGAAGAAAATGCGACCCACGCATCTTCCAGAGTGAGCACCTGAGAGGCTCGGACCGTGACCGGGCTGTGCCCGCCAACGATCTGCACCTGCTCACCACCGCCACCCGGCCGGCCAAGTATTCCCATGGTGGTCGTGTCATCGGCATCGGGCGCCGAAAGCTCCACGGAGTATCCGATACCTGACGCCGCAAACACCATCATCCAACGATTGCTTGCCACGTGCCCGAGCACGGCGTACTTAAAGCCAACAGTCGCATCAATACAGCTGAGAAGGTCCAGGGCGAACGCTGTGCTCCAGCATGGAATGCGATCGTTCGTGTGCTCCGCTTCCCACCAAATATCAGTCTCGGCCGGCATTCGATCGAAGGCCGTCACCAGCTCGGGATCAAAGCTGTCAAGGTGCACGATGGAAGCTGGGGTGGTCATAGGTGATTCATGCGCGGCAGCGCTGCCGCGCATGATGTTTGTATGAAGCATGACGGCAGCTCGAAATGATCTCAGAGTCAGTTATCTGGGGCGGGTCGAAAGTTGGCGAGTACATCGTGCAAGCCACCCGAACATTCCGCGTCCAGATCATGCCCGGCCGGATGATCCGCGCCTGGCCAGAACCGCAGGTGCATCCGTTGCCTGCCTGGGCTGGACAGTGGGTAGGCGGAATGCGCCGCGTGGTCGTCGATGAGCGATGGATCCTTGTTACGGAGGTCCGTAACACCTACGTCCGCGTCGACCTCGGCGTCGTCACGAATATCGAACCCGTCGAGCTGGTGATAGACGGACCGATCACAGCCTCTAGTCCCCCGGGTCGCTATGAGATCAGAACGCACTCAGAACTCGTTGTGGTGCTGATCGGCGAAAACAGCTGCCGAGCTGCGCACGGTCGGTTGATCAGTGGGCTCGGTTCCGGTTATGAGGGCGACGGGCGAATGCATGAGGCCGAGGATTTCATTTTCGTTCGTGGTTTTCGGGGTGCGCTCGCATGGTCTGAGGAGGCCGAAGCCGAGGAGTGGCATGGTTTTTCCACCTCAGAGGTTTACCGTATCGACTGGCAGGCACCCCGACGACGACAAGCCAAATAGCTTCCGGGTCGATGTTCAAGCCGAACATCTGGAAGCACAACAAAGCCCGGCAGCCGCGCATGATGATGGTGAAGAGAAGGTGGGAGCATGACAGACGTCGAATACGAGCTAAGCCAGTTGGTGGCATGCATGCGCGCTATCGGACATCCAATCGATGACGTTGCCGCCGATAGATGCCGGCGAATCCTTGCTGGTGAGCTTGATGAAGAGGACGCAGTAGCCGAGATTTGGGCTAGGTATGCGCAGCCTGTATCCGAACTGGCGGCGGCCCTAACAGCCGGGATGCTCACCGAGCACGAGTTCACCGAGGCAGTCGTCCTCCTCCCGGTCGTACCTCAGGTACCGCAGCACCCGCACTCCGATTTGTGGATTCCCGTCACCGGGCCGATCAGTGAACTGCATGCCGCGTATACCGCCGGTCTGATCACCGCGGCGGTTCACGACACGGTGCTCGCAGCTATGATCGCCGCCAGCCATGAAGCGTGAACGTTAGCGGCGGCGTGGGTGGCCTGGCCAGGTGACGGCCAATGTTTTTAGATCCAATAGCGCCAGGTTCCCGGTGCTGTTCTCACAATCCAAGGAGATTACCTGCTGCCCCGTAAGGCAGCGTTACCGAATCCTGGACATGGAAATGATCATGGAACAGCAGATCTGGTCGAACACCGGCGAACGCTCCCCAGCGCTCTTCGCCGATCCGTGCGTACTCGCGCACGTCATCACCGTACTGGAACGACCGGTCCTCCCGGATGCCGCGGACGGCCTCCGTTGCGGTCATCGGAGCATCATGCGTGAGCATGACCTCAGCGTGACCGCCAGCGACCACTGCGTCAGCGTCCGCTTCGGTGATGATCTCGCTGGGCCACCACGTTTTCATCGGCGTTCGGTAGTGCACGTCGACAGAGGGCGCACCGCCAAAAGAAACAAAGCTCCGGCCGGCATGCGTCCACCGGCACCCCCGCGGCAGCATCCACAGATGAGGTTCTAGTCTGATCGGCTGGCCGGGAGCTTCCGCAAAAAGCTCATCTAGTGCAGCCCAATTTTCGTGGTTGCCGGGCGTACAGAAAAGGTTGATGTCAGCTGCGGCCAGCCAGTACTCAAGGCTGCCCCTGAGCATTGTGCCTTTCGGCTCTCCCCAGAATCCCAGATCGCCCACGTGATAGATCGTGCGCACGCCGGCTCGGCGTAGGAATGGGATTGCGACCTGGATCCAGCCGGTGTTCGAATGCCAGTCCCCTGCAATCGCCACGGTCGTGTCGCCGACGTCGGCGTTGATACTGGTCAGATCGTCGGTGGTATCCATACCTACAGCATGCGCGGCAGACACCAAAAAGCCGGCCAGGTGATTTGGCCGGCTTTCTGTTAGTGAGGTGGCGGGTTAGCTGACATCACCAGTTGAGCGAGCGGTGTAGGCGCTGTCGTAAGACGCGCGGTGGGTGTCTTGAACGGTGTAGTTCAGAAATCCCCCATCGTCTTTCGTCGCGTAGGAGACGTGCAGGCCGTCGAACGCGTCTTTGAGCAGAGAGTGCAACGCGTCCTCAACCTGCTCGGTGCGGCGACCGGATGTGAACCCGTGGTCACTGACCGCGCGGGTAGGGAAAGCCGGCAACGCCACAGTGCCTGTGCTCACGACTACCTGGGAGTCCGGGCCTGAGTAGAAACCGCCGTCGCCATCTGCTTCAAAATCCTGAAACTGCGCGACGACCTCCGCTGTTTCTCCGAGCTCGACCTGGGCGAGCACCGCCGCCTGAAACTCCGCAGAGATAACAGGCTCGTCCGCGTCATCATACTCCACGCATTCCGGGTACACACCGCACACTGTGCAGCGCAGCTCTCCGGTAACCCACCCGTTGGTCAGCGTGTGAACCGGTTCGATGTAGAAATGTAGGTTGCCCAGCTCATCGACACTGGCGTTCGTGATCGTCATCTGCTCGCGAAGCAGCGCCTCATGCACCCGCTCCTCGATTATGCCGGCGGCGGCGTCTGCGGCGCACGGCCCGAAGCTGGTGTCCCCGATGAACGCACCGACCGTGCCGCCCTCTTGAGAGATGGTGGTGTTGGGCTGGGTCGCACTGATAACGGCAAAGGTGAGCGTGGTGTCAGGGCCGGGATAAGTGCCGTGTTCGGAGGCTGTCAGGCCCGCAAAATACACGATCAGCTCCGGCTGCACCATCCAATCCAACTGATCGCTCAGCGCGGCGATGAGCTGATCGCTCAGCTGGAAAGTGAGCGGGTTGGTGAGTATTGCGGTCATGATGGTTCCCTCGGTTTGGTCGTTCTGAATGTTTGTGTTCGTGCTGGAGGAATGCGCTGCGCCGTTCATGCGGCCACCGGCCGGTACCAGCCGACGCCGGCGAGCTGCGGAGCATACTGCCGCTCTCCAGGACCGCCCAAGGCTGCACTAGCCCGGTAAGCGACGCCAACCTCCCAGCCGTCGTGAAGCTCGTCGATCTGAGTTTCGGTGAGGCCGACAGGTTCGTGGTCGGCTGTGATGCGCAGCGGGGGCGGGGTTCCAGGAGAGGTCGTTCCAAGCGAGTTGCGGCGTTCGCCAGCAGTGATCTCGGATTCGAACAGCATGTCTTCCCACTTGATGTCAGTCATCAGTTGCAGCTCCCGTCGAGGTTGATGTCGCCGTAGGCGAGAGCTGCCTGACCGATAGCCGCTACGCTGGCGGTTCCATATGCCTCGGTGCAGTCATCCAGGCCAATTGAGGCGATCATGATCTTGCCGAGCACTGTGCTGGGGTTATCAACGGCCACCGGGATCTCGGCTGCCGGTGCCGCCCAGTCGGCGCCGACAACCTTGAACTCGTCGGTGCTCGAGAAGTGCAGCTCAGTGTTGTAGCCTTCAAGCCGGACCATCGTTACTGGGCGCTTGGCAGCGTCTCCCCCGCCCCGGCCCGTGGGGATCTGGCGTGCGTCAGCGAGTACCCCCTCGCGCAGCCCGACGTTGAGGATGACGATCCGAGATCCGATATCCGATGCCGTCATAGTAGCTAGCGTGCGATTTGCCATGTGAATCTCCTGTCGTTGTGGGGCTTCGTTGTGAGGTTGCTGATTACCTCCTCTATTTGGAGGGGGATACTCACACCCCACAAAACTGTCTTCTCATGCAGCAACGCGGCCAAAACGGGCGGTTGCCGTGCGAACGTTCTTCACCGACTCGAATGGAACTCCCTCAATCTCGGCGGCGATAAGTCCGAGGCCACCGGTGAGGCTTCCGAAAAGCAAAGCCACCAAGCTCTTCCAATCCTCAAAGGGAAAGTCGAGGGCATCAGCAAGCCCGCGCTCACGACGGAGGGCGTCGATGGCGCTTCGTACCGAACCCAGCTCACGACCGCGACTGAGCATCGTCTCCAGAACGGCGTCGGCTAGTTTTTCCGAGTGACCGTGACTGATGATCAGTGCGCGGGCAGTTTTCAAGGCGACGGTGCGGAAGCCGGTGGTCTCCAGTACCTCATCGACGGCCGCAACAAAATCTGAGTCGAGCAGCGGCGAGTAGCCGGAGAATTCTGCCGCACCGATACGGTGTAGTCCTTTGCGCGACGTCTGCTTGCGTTGAGCTTGGTGCTCTTCAACCAAGCTGCCGTTGACTTCCTTGGCTGTGAAAGCCCAAGCATCGCGGGCGCCGATGATTGCGGGGTTCAAACGGAACGGTGCCGGTTTTCCGTCGGCGGTCTTGGCAAAGGGTTGCGCCCAAGCTTCCCAGAGAGCCATGTGCAGGTCGCCAGCCTCAAGGTTGTTCTTGTGGGCGATGCCGGTGAAACGTTTGACGCCGAGGGTGAAAAGGGCGCGGCCGCGGCGGCTGTTCCATCGAGCTTCGTCCGCTTGGATGGCTTCAAGCTCAGTCACCAGGTACCCACCCATATTCTGAAGTTCTGCCTCCGTAGAGACGCCCTCAGCAACCGCTGCCCCGTACGCTGCTAGGGCTGCGGCCCGAGGGGCGATACGAGCTGCGGCGACCTCTGCGCGCTCCTGGGCAATGCGCAGGTCACGAGCGAGCTTCTTTGCAGCTTTTTCGGTGGTTTTCGACACGGTATTTCCTTCTGAACCGGGGGTTTTTCGGTTCAGAGGGAAGACATGCGGCCAAAAGCGGGGAGAAACGGAGAAAAAGGGAGAAAATCAAGAAAGAAACACCAACCACCCTCAAACTGGGGGCAAGCGTCCGGGTGCTGCTCTGTTTGCGTTCTGCGTGCTCAGAAGGTGCGCCCCCGCCCCTCAGCCAGGCGACGAAAACAACAGCGGCCCGAACACCGGGTAGGCATTCGGGCCGTTCGTTGGAGTGGCTGGTGATCAGTACGTGGGCATAGCTTTCTCTACTGCCGAGCTGGTGCTCCGCAGTCCAACGCCGTACCAGGTCGGATACCCTTTGATCCGCTTTTCGAAATCGGCGTCGATACGCGGGAGGACACCGCGCTCTTGGAGGCCTTCACGGATCGCTGCGAGCGTCCAGCTGGTTCGGCGGCCTTGCTCAAACACGTAGGCGTCGAAAGCCGCCTTCAGATCGGCACGGCGGCAATGAATGCGATCCGCCGGCTCCCCCACGATCAGGCACTCGGTGATGAACCCGCCGAGGAAGTCCTGACTAGCTCGGTAAGAGCTGGTGGCCTCAGCCACTACATCACAGGTACCGAGACCTTCGTTGCCGAACGCGAGAGCACCGTCGACCTGCCAGCGGAGGATGCCAGCTGCTTCCGCTGCGAGTTTCATGGGCAGGTCTGCGTCCTTCTGCTCCTCCGTCACGATGTTGTTGAAGGGCATGATGCGCACTCGGCGCCATGTGGCAGCGTCCTGTGCGCGGATCGAAGGTCGGTGGTTTGTGAGTAGGGCCATTGTCGCGCTCGGTTCAAACGTGACGCGGCATTTGTAGAGGCCGCGCCCGCTGATCGTGTCGCTGCTGGTCATGGTCTTTAGAGCCTGCTCATCGAGGGCATTGCCCGCACCGGTCTCAGCAGCCAGCACCAACCTGGCGCCTTGTAGTTCCAAAAGCATCTCGTCAGTCAAGTCACCAGTGAACGCCTTTGCGGGCATCGTGCCGGCGTACGAGCCGATCGTCGAGGTGATGGCTTTGAGCATGGTTGATTTTCCGTTCTGGCCGCCACCCGTGATCATCCCCATGACCTCCTCGACGGTCTTCCCGATCAGGGCCATGCCAAAGAAGCGCTGGATGTACCGGACGTACTCGACATCACCGCCCGCGGACTGCAAGACGAAACGATCCCAGACCGGCGACAGCGCTTCCGGGTCATAACCCACTCCGGTCACCTTTCGCATCGCGTAGGCGGGGCCATGCGGCAGCAGTTCACCGGTCAGGAGATCGACGACGCCTGAGGGAGTGTTGAGAAGGTAAGCGTCAACGTCACATTCATCGGAGCGGAGTTGAATGGACGGATCGGAGCTGGCGATGACCCCTGCGTTCTTGATAGCAGGAGCGGAGCGGGCATTGCGGTAGCGGACGGGGTCGGCGACGTCACGCTCGGTCAGAATCTTGGTGACGTGGGCCACATTGGGGCCACGGCCTTCGGCGGTCCAGATGCCATTGGCGGCGTCGTAGCTGTTCCAGGAGTCGGTGGTCGGGTCAAAGGTGTGGCTCCGCTTTTCAAGCAGTTCATCGACGAGACGTTCGGAGCGCCCGCTGTCATCGTCTGAGTAGACGCGTGCGACATTCTCGGCGCTCGAGATGGTTACGAGGCGGGTGGCAAGCAGGTCAGCTAGCGGGGTTACAGATCCTTTCTGGAGCATGGCGTGCAGGTAGTCGTCCACTCCCCCCTTGCGATCTTTGGTGACGCCCGGAGTGTCAACGATGTAGACGGTGGCGCCGGCAGCTTCGAGCAACTGGGCGAACACGACCATAGCGCCGCCGACGTTTTTGTTGGTGCGCCAGTCGGCGTCCCAGAAGAGCAGCTCGGTGCGGCCGACGTGATCAATGAGGCCGACCGTTTCGGCTGTGAGCACCGGGTTCGGCGCAAACCCTGACTCCGCATCGCCAGCCTGGTACCCCATGGTCACCCCAGTGAGAGCGACAGGGACGATGGAGAGACCTTCGCGCAAAGCCGCTGACAGAATCGCGTCTGCCTTCGCAACCCCCTCAGTCCAAGCGATGATCGCAGCCGGGTTGGCATCGAGCATGCGCTGGCCGTACGGGTGGACGTCGGCCGGTAGCTGGCCTACTTCTGAGCCGCGGACGGCACCGGCCGGGGCCTCAAATTTGACGGAGCGGGATTTCGGTTTTTTGTCGCGGCCGAGGACCGGGATTGGTTGCCCTTTCTTGTCGAGCTTGTTTGCACCGGTCTCATCCTTTTCGAACTCGACGATGACGCGCGGCAGGTCGGGGCGTACCTGGAAGAGCACCGGGTGCGCTGGGCCGTGTGCGAGCGAGTACATGGGGATCACCAAGCAGTCGTTGTCTTCGACCGTCATGTTCTTGAGGGCATCACCGCCAAAGCCCTCAATCTCAATTTTCTGATCACGACGGACTGCGCTGTGGATGCCACGGCCGCGAGCAACATACTCAGAATTTGCGCGCCACTGCAGGTAGTGGAGGTGCGCCGGTGTTGCCGTGCGGAAGCTCTCCGCTGAATCGTCAGGCCATGTGTGAGTTGTGAAGTCATCGGTGGGGATGTTTCGTATGTTCCAGTCGCCTGGTCCCGCTACGTCGCGGGCGTTGGCTGCGAGCCAGGCGTTGCGTTCTGCGCGTTCTGCGTTCGGTGTCATGAAGGCAAGTGCCTCCGGGCTGCTCACCGCAGCCTGCTGTGTCGTGATGGTTTCGGTGTTCATGGTTTCGCGTCCTTCGCGCCGGTGGCTGCCCGGATGGGCTTGCCTCATGAACGGAGGGGGACATTGAAACCCCACGAAACTGGGATCTGCAGTTCTGAGCGCCCCCAAGACGCCCCCTGCGCCACCCGAATCGGAAACGTGAGTGGGCGCCGGACGCCGAAATTTGGGCAGAAAACGTGAATAGGGGGCGCGGGGGTGACGAAGGGGTGGTCGTCCACCCCCTCAATTTGAGGTTTTATTTAGACCTCTGGAAAATAAAAACCCCGTAAACACAGGGTTCTTGGAGATTAAATTAGGTCTAGGGGGTGTGGGGGGCGCTGGGGGCGCTGCTCAGAAGAGTTTGCATAGAAAAACTGTTTCGAACCGGTTTGGCATGTTTGAGGCTGTTTTGGATCCTCAGTGGAAAAGGTTCCGGACCGGGCGCCCCCGCGCCCCCCGCGCCCCCTCGGCACTGTATCTGACCAAATTTGGGCCGTTGCGGATCACTCGTGGGCACTGTTTTCATACTGCTCATGTACGCGCTCTGGCGAAGCGCTCGTTTCGGGGTTCTGTGGGGTTTCAATACCCCCCTCTGTATAGAGGGCAGCCCGTCCGAGGCCGCCCCGTCACTTGAGGGATCACCACGATGGCAATGCCAGCAACACTTCAGACCAACATAGTTCCACCGGCACCATACGGTGTCCGTCTCGAATCCGATGTTCACGCACGTCTGATCCTGCGAATCGTCCACGGTCGGCGACCGACCGCAACCGAGGACGAGCGCAAGCAGGGCACGGCAGCTCGCAGCGATCTCCTCACGGCATACCTGCCATGGATCAAAGCACGGGCAACCGCCACCTCTCCTTCTGCACAAGCGTCCGAAGATCGGGCTGCGAAGGCATACCTGCTTTGCGTCGAAGCCCTGGCCAAATACGATCCCTTCAAGGGGGTGCCGCTCGGTGCCTACCTGATCTTGCAGCGAGCGACTTCCGGTGAACGGGTGACTCTCGCCGGAATGCCGCTCGACCAGTTCACTCGCAAGCAGCGTCGATCTGCGGTGCAGAATGGCCAGCCCATCTCCCGGCCGGCGTCGCTTGGTGCACCGGTCGGCGGCGTGGACGGCTTGAGTATCGAAGACGGCGCGCCGAGCCAGGCCGACGGGCCGCAAGAACTGGCTGAGCGTTCCGAGCTCAGCGCGGCGATAGCCGAAGCCTTGGGCGAGCTGACCGAGCGTCAAAGGGATCTGATGATCAGCCGTTTTGGCCTGGGCGGTGGAGCGCCAATGGAGCTGAAGGAGATTGGCTTATTGATGGGTATGAATGTTCCGAGCGTGTCAAAAGCTGTGAACCGAGTTCTGGCACAAATCCGCAAGGCCAGCCCGCAGTTGAAGGCTCACCTTGACGCATTCGGCGCCATCGAAACGGCGACTGTCTGATGCCGTATACGATCGAAACACACCGCGCTCAGCCGACCACAGAGTCGGGCCTGGCGGCCCTCCACAACGCCGTGGACGCACGTGCCGGCAACCGCGGGCCGAAAGCCTGGCTGATCCCCAGGTGCGCGAGGCGAGCAGCAACAACCTCGGCAGCGAAGGCGAGGCGAAGCACCGGCAAAGACCGATTGATGTTGGCGCGGCGTACCTCTGTTCGGACAACATCGTGAGTACCGGGCGCGCCGCACTCTCAGTGATGACCGGCGAACCGCAGCGATGCACAGCCAAACCCGAAGCCGCATTCACCAAGTGGTTCATCTTTGTAGCCGCAGCCGCCCACGCGGGCACCGTCACGGAGATCGAACTGTCGGCCCTGACGAGCAACTTGGACGTCCTTATCATCCCTGGGCAGATCCGGCATACGCCGGCGCGCCGCGTTGAGATCCTGTACACGTGCCCGGGATGTCCAGCACTCCGATCCGAGCTTGGCGTGTACATGCGTCAGGCCTATTCTCCGGCGGCGTGATGACCGGGGCGGGGTATGGCGAGCATAGCGAACAATGGTCCGATGCCTTCGGCTGAGTGCCGCCCGCAGAGAGAACTGGTCGCGAGCTTTCGGAGCAGGCTACGCAGATTCTAGGGATGCAGCGTACGCGCGTAAAAAAGTGAGGGAGTGCAGCCTCCGCTTACATGCCCAGCTCGGGCGTTACTCGTGCCACGCAGCCCCCTACCGCTGGTACATGCGCGGCCCGAGTTTTTCACGCCAATTTAAGCGCAGATGGAAACTTACGGTGACGTCAGCACATATAGATAGCACGCTGAATAAGTTTGCCCACGGGGCAGCCGGCGCAAACGTTCTAGGGGGACAACATGTTCGCAATAATCACCCGCCGGCCATCACCGGTCGGCAAGTTTCAGCGATACATCGACGGTCTCGATGAAGAGTCACAGGCCAATCTGAACCGCCACTTGGCAAACCCTGATGTCTCCATTTCGGCTCTACGGGATGCCCTCGCCGCCGAGGGCTTCCGTATTGGCTATACAGCCATTTGGAATCGCCGCCAGGCTGCGGCCCCTTTCAATCAGCACGCCGCCTGATCATCGTGCTCCGCGGAAATCTGCTCGCACAGCTACCACCGTCAGTCTGGCGACAAGTTCGTGGCGGCTACCGCGCTCGCATGGTCAGCACCAACCTCAATGGCGCCGCGCGGACGCGCGACACCGTGGGCATTAATGGCAGTCGCTCGCTTCGGTGTTCCCGCAGCATCGATTACGCCTCGACTTCGGCGGGCAGGTGGCCTTGTCCTTGGCTTGTTATGTGAACGCCTCACAGGAGCATGTTCACTCTTACGTCCAAACTTCTCTTCGAAGCCCATGAAGATCACATTCAGCTGGTGATTAATGCTGCGATGCCGAACCTATTGGCACGGCGGGCCTTCCGCGCGATCCAGGCGCTTCCACAAAGTCTTTCGGATGTGAAATCCGCCGCGCATGTACTCGAGGGAAGAACACAGGCCGGGACATCCGGCCCACTTCCCACATCAAACATGAGTCGCTAGCTGACTTCAAGGCCACGACGAAAGGCACAACATGCACACGAAGCTTATGACCGAACACGAACTCAGCGAGTTTCTCACCGAGTCCCGCCAAGCACGCCGCGACGGCCTTCTGAAGGAATGGCAGATAGAGGCACTGGACAGGCTTGGCATTTCTTGGGTCGACTTCAACTCCTCACCCAACGACTACCGCCGGGCTGTCGCCGACCGATTTGAGGAGCTGGGCATCGACAACGGTTCCACTCACGTGGATCGCAATCGCGGCCTCGTCGCGCACCTCCAAGCACAGAAATGGGAACCTTTCGAGATTGCTGATGCTGCCGTCGCCGGCAACCTCAACTGAAACCTGCGCAGCATGGGTGTCGACGCTCGTTGGGTTCAATGGAACGGGCGGGCGCGGGAACCGTACCTCTGATCTAGAATCTGAACAGACAAATCCTGCGTCGAGAAACAGGTTCGAGCGCTAGTTAGTGCGTCCCCCGTTACCTTGCGTCGCGCGCGCGAGCCGCGCACCCCCCGCCATCTGTCGTAGGTTTCGCTTGTTCTACGGCGCTCCTCAACTCAGTTCTCCTCGGCACCACTTAGGTAGTCGACCAGGTGGTCCGCTGTAACGAACGGGTGCGGACCGTTCATGAATGCCGCCGGCACAATATGACGGGTGACGAAAAGGGACCGCACGTCGTAGTCACCGGCCGGGAGGCCTAAGGCTTGAGCTACAGTGCTGGGGTTCACCGACACTTCCGCGAGCTTTCGAGTGAGCAGCGAAACGTAGGACTTTGTTCCGGCGTGAAACCGATCGATGTGCCGTCTTATGTCCGCAGGGTTGAACATCTGGTTCGGATCCTTCACTTCGAGGACCCAGATGACACGACTCCCCCGTCGGACCGCGACGATGTCGATCTCCGTTGTGAGTATTTCAACGCCAATTCGATGCCCGTCGCCAGGTTTCACGCGCGACCGCGTGACCCAGCCGCCTGTTCTCATGCTCCGGTCGGCTTGTTTTTCAAGCTCATCGTTGCGGCGAGAACGGATCGCACCCATCGCGCGATCGAGGGCATCGGATCCGGTTTGCGACCAAGGAAGCATCCCGGTCATCCAGTAGCCGAAGAACACCTTGGCGGCAGTGTGACAGTAGTGGGGAGCGATCACCATTCGCCCATCAGACAGCACGGGCACCGGTTTGACCAGCAGACGGACTCGACGGGTGCGCAAACGCCAAGGCACCCATTCTTCAGCCGTGTACGCGTCGGAGCGCGACTGCAGAAAGTGCAGCGCTGATGCCGCCCGGTATCGCGCATTGTCGTCGTCCAGGACCCCGGATGCAGTGACGCGATCAATAGCTTGTTCCTCGGTAACGACGACCGCGTCTGGATCGTCGTCGTTCAATGGCCAGGATGCAAGAGTAAACAGCACCTTGAGAGCGTCGCTGGCGAACGTGCCGTACTCGTCCAGGAACCGCTGGTCGGCAGCGTCGAGAAGCATCTGCGTCTCGGTGCCATCGTCCGCGTCCAGCCATGACTGGTGCAGTGCTTCCTCCGCCAGAGCCCGGCCGTAGGCAGCCACGTCGAAACCGGAAGGTTCACCATCAGCGTTTGGCCATTCGATGATGCTCAGGTCGAACATCTCGCTTACATCGAGACCGGATCGTGTCACCTGGTAGTGGAGCGTTTCGCTACGCGTGGTGGCATCGAGGAAAGACGCGGAAGTCGCCAACACTTTCGCCCACGCGCGCTCGTGCACCTGTTCCTTACCCGTCGGCTGGGTCAGCAGGGCAGCTTCGACGATAAGCTCGATGCAGCGTCTCAGACCGAGCGATTCTTCTTGGATTTCGTGTTGTCTGTTGACAGGGTCCCAGGTCAGCGGGAACGCTCCCGCCGACTGTTTCAGATTTCGTAAGTCGTGTTCACGCCGCAGCAGGGTTCTCTCCAGTTGGACCATACCGGCGACGATCAGGGAGTCAGCCGAATGTCCGGCGAGGCGATCGTCGAGCATTTCGCGGATCAGGGGTGCGATCGTGTCACGGTCGATTTGCTTCGCGACCGTCGGCGGGTAGATTCCTGGCTGCACCCCAGACTCGGCAACACGATGCGCGATGAGGCGGTCGATCTCCGCAGTGAGCGGCAGCTCGACGTGCGCGGGAGCCTGCATGTCATTTCGTGTGGCCGCGCTATCTAAGATATCGAGGGTCAGCGTCGGCGGTGCGGCGATCCAAGCCGCGCACACCGCTTCTCGCAGCGGCAATGGGACGCCGAGCCGGAAGAGCAAGCCGGCGAAAGATTCCGCCATCAGCTGCCTTCCCGCGGCCGGGTCGCCGTCGACCACTTCGGCGAGGCTTTCTAAGTGCACTCCGATCGTGGCGGCGACGGTGTGCCCGATTCGGTCGATGGATGCGATGCTGAACGAGTCCGGTCCCGGTACGGGCTCGAAAGTCAGGCGTAGCCCGCGTATTCCAGACGCGTCTGCCGCAGCGGTCCACTCGGTCTCGACCTGGCTGATTCCGTGAGTGAAAGACCCGACGAGGTCGATCATTAGTTCCGCTTTCGCGGCTGAGTGCTCGTGCTTCGCTTCCAACGAAACGGGCACCGCCAACGCTCGTACTCGAACGATGCGGGTGGCGGGTCTCCTGTGCGTCCCGTTGTTGAAAAAGGCTGACCCGACGGCGCGGTCGTCGTCATCCCATCGCGCGACTGTGGCTGAGCCTTGTTCTTCTTCGTCGATCATGTCCCACTGTCGGAGTGCAGGAAGACCCAGAAGCAAAAGCGCCCGCTCGATGCTACTCAATCGCTTCGCACGTTGCCATTCGACCGTGCCGCGGTGGAGTTCGAACATCATAGCTCCCGGCGGACGCCCGCTTCGGAACAGAGCGCTATTGTTTGACTGCCACCAGTCCCACACGTTCATGGTCTCCATCCCGAACATTGCCGGTAGTTGTTTTCCGCTCATCTCCTCTGCGAAGTGGAAGAGGTCCGTGTCATCGTTCGCGGATTGAGCGATCCAATCGAGGTCCTCGAGGGATAGGTGCAGCGCGCCGGGCGGCCCGTTGGCGATGAGGTGCGCGGCCCCCGCGACGACAAGGATCGCTGTGACCATCGCACCGGGGCGCAGCGCAAGCTGGCCGGTCGCGAAGGGAAGTGTGAACTCAGCTCCGGCTCCCTTCATGTATTCGGCGGCCCGCACAGCGACCGGCACGTTAGTTGGGAGCTCGTCCGAAATAAACGCCGTGTTCGTTTGAACGACGAGCAGGTCTCGATCGCCGATGGGGAGTGCCCACTGGGCGACGTTCGCTGCGGAAACGGTGGGTCCAGTGGGTCCGTCTGGTGCGCCGTAGAGTACGGGAGAAAACCTCCACAGTCGTCGGCGAACTCGTGCAGCAACGGCCTGGTCGAGGCGCCAAGCGAGCGTTTTGTCCTCGATGGCGACCTGCTCAGTGAGCTCTGCTGTCGCCTGGGCGAGCGCTTCTGGAAGGAATCCGATCGGTAACCACCTGGGCGCAGATTCGCCATGGATGACCACCAGCATGGTGGACCCGAATGCGCTCATCGTGCTGCCTGGCTCGTATTCCAGGTGAGTTGCAGGGGCGGTCAGCCAGTCCAACGCGATAGCGTGCGGGCCTTTCCACTTGAACGTGTCGGAGTCCGGTCCAACTTCGTCGGCCGTGAGGGTCACGGCTCTATCGCCGACTTCGTGGCCAGGCCCGTCAGGGAAAACTGCCGCGGTCAGCACGTCGTCCACGTGGGCGAGCACAACCTCTGCAAGGTGGATCAACCCGAAGCCGTGGGTGTCCGCGAGAACGGGATCGACGACTTTCGCGAGCATGAGCAACCGGTCTAGGTCCGCTATCGGTCGTTCCATGTTCCCCGCGCAGAGCCGATAGAGTCGGCCGTTGAACTCGACACGAACATCGTCGCGTGGATCCTCTGGGAGAAAGTCTTCGCTCGCGTGCAACCGGGGTTCTTCTTCGTCGGCCAACCGCAAGAGTTCGGCGAGATCGTCATGGCCGGCATGCTTATCGCCTTCGACGGTCAGCTTTGCTGTGACTGCGATCAGGTAGCTGATGCTCGCCCATCGATGACGCACTCCCGGCGATCGGCCAGCTGAGGTGAGTAGGTCCCATAGTGAGCTGGTGGTGAATCTCCGGAGAGCAGCTTCGAGGTAGCTCGGTTCCCACGAGCGCCGTTTGCGCGGCTTGTTCTTCTTCGTCCGGCCCATTCAAGTTCCCCTCATTGCATGTTGCAATCGCTACTGCCAGCACTAACAAGTCTCCACTGTCGCACCGCGATCGGGTCCATCGAATCATGCGGTGGGACTTTCGGACTCTGCGATGAGCGGCAGGATTCGCGAAACCCGCCCTAAAGCTGTGAGACCGCGGGCGACTTCTCCGGAGTGGCGACCGTCCTCGGTTTCGAAGCGATCCATGCGGCAGCGTGGTGGGTGTCGACGACGGTTGAAAACTGAGCCAAAAACGACCGTGAAAAGTGAGCCACCCGATCACGATTGATGGGTGATTACGGTGGAAGAGTGGGCTTTAGTTCGGCGCCTTCATTTGAGTGAGAGCTTGTCGCAGCGCGAGATTGCTCGGCGGTTGGGCATCGCGCGGAACACGACGCGAAAGCGATCAGATCGGAGAAGTGCTGCAAGAGCGTCGTGTTCAGCGCGTGAAAGATCCGCCTCCCAGCGGAGTTTCCATACCAGGCCAGCCATCATGCCAGCGTAGCGACACCACTGGGCGGGACAGGACCCATAGGCTTCGGAGCATGATTGACCCTCCCGACGTGAGCGCCACTCGCGCGGCGTACGACACCGTTGCTGTTGACTACGCCGAATTCCTCCGTGACGAGCTGGCGAGCAAACCAATCGATCGAGCCCTGATCGCCGCCTTCGCCGAGCTCGTCCAGGCCAACGGGGGCGGATCCGTTGCCGACATCGGTTGCGGCCCCGGCCGGGTTACGTCACACCTTCACTCCCTTGGTCTCAAGACCTTCGGGATTGACCTCTCGCCAGTGATGATCGCAGTTGCGCGACAGGCTCACCTGAGCTTCGGCTCGAGGAAGGATCGATGGAAGCGCTCGTCCTCTCGGACGAATCCCTTGCCGGCATCGTCGCGTGGTATTCCATCATCCACACACCGCCGGACCGACTGCCGAAGGTCTTCGCCGAGTTCGCACGCGTGCTCGCCTCAGGTGGACACCTGCTGCTGGCCTTTCAAACCGGTGACGAGCTCCGGCGCATGACGCATGCGTACGGTCACGACATTGCTCTTGACGCTTACAGGCTGCCGCCCGATCGCATCACGGTCATGTTGGACAACGCCGGACTGGCCCCGCAGACTCAACTCCTCCGAGTGCCGGACGAATCGGAGAAAACACCCCAGGCTTTCCTCCTCGCGCGCAAGCGTTAGCGTGGCGCGCCCGTATGCCGAACCCTCACCGGGACGGACGTGATCGGCTCGCTTGCGCGCTGAGCAGTACGGAAAAATCGTGGCGGGCACCAGTCGCGGTCCAATTGAGTGTGGGCCGTCGTCGTTTCGGCGCCAGGTGGACATATTCAGTGTGTAGACATCACCGATGTAAGGAGTTCCTATGGATCCGTCCTCGAGTTTTCGCGACGATGCACTCAACGATCTGCTCGATCGCGCCGCGGCGCCGGCGCCACTCTCGGCGCTGATGACAGACGCAGCCTTGCAGGAAGCCACTCGAGCTGCGCGTTTTGAAGCCGCTCGGGATGTCAAGAGTCGTCTGGGCCGGCGGCTTGCCATTTCCGGCGTCGCGCTCGCACTGGTCCTCGGGGGTACCGGGGTCGCGGCCGCCGTCACGAACTTTGAGTGGCCTTCCTGGGCGCAACAGCCGGACGCGGCGATGCAGATCACACTTCCCAGCGGCGCGCAGTGCGAGTACCTGATCGGGAACCTGCAGAACGCAGATCCCGAGATCATGGACGCGGCCCGCGCCTTCTTTGCCTCTGCACCCGTTCCGACGACTGCGCAGGTCGACGCACGAGTCGTTGCCGTCCACGGGGAAACACTGGCACAGACTCCTGAAGGCGACCGCGACCGCCGATACTCCTCGGGGGTGGTGGGTGTGATGGCCGACGAGCTGGACGCCGACCTCCAACAGCACGGGTTCGACAGCGCTCAGCGACCTTATTTCGAGGGCGTCATCACCTGCGAGGGCACGAATCAGTGAGCGCTGTTCGTAGGGCACGCGACGAACGCCTCACCAACGCACTGGACCAGAACGCGAGAGACTTGCTGCGGTACCTCGAACGCCGCGTCGGGAGCAACGACGCGCCGGACGCCCTTTCGGACACCATGATCGCCGCGTGGAAAGGCGCGGCGAGAGTCCCGACCAATCCCGTCGAGGCACGAATGTGGATGTTCGGGATCGCACGCAATGTCGTCCTCAACCACTCACGTGGAGAACGGCGCCGTTCGCGCCTCGCCGAGCGCCTACGCGAGTCAGTGGGTGTGCTGCCTGCCAACAACGATGCCGCTGCCGGTCTCGACGTTCTGGACGCGATCCAACGCCTCGACCCGGACCTCGCGGAAGTCATTCGCGCAGTCCACTGGGACGGGTTTAGCTTGGCGGAGATTAGCCAGTATCTGGGGTTGCCGGCGTCGACGGTCCGCAGTCGGTACCATCGCGCGAAGCGGGAATTAGCCCACGTTCTGGGCAGCCAGGTCGAGCTCATTCAATGAGACTCCACAAGACGGTCGACCCCGCCGCCGTCGAACTGACCGGCACTACGTCGATCGAGATTCCAACGACCTATACCGAGCTTGATCAGGATGCGGTACTGAGGCGCGCTGCTCGGCTTACGCCCTGACCGCCAGGCACCGGCGCGCGGCGCAGAACACCGCCCGTAACGCGAACCCTCACCGGGACGAACGCTGGTGACCACTGTGGGACGATGATCGTGTCGGCGTATTGCTCAATCGCACCGCCCTAGAGCGGGTGCCCTCTTCTCGCCACGCATTAGTAAGTTGGCATAAGTTAGCTGATCGATCTCGGCTCTGCCGCGGTCCCTGCGGTTGATCAGTTGCGGGCATTGGCAGCGCAACCAAGCACAGCGCGTCAGAGGTGCTCGCTGCCGGCGAGGGGGGTTACCTGCGCGTCCCATATGCTTGCATCCATGATCGCCGCCATCGCCTTCGTCACACTGATTGGCCTGCTGGTTCTCTTCCAGCTTTCCCTGGCCTTCGGCGCGCCGTGGGGACGATTCGCGTGGGGCGGGCAGCACCCCGGCGTGCTGCCGTTCGGGTATCGGATCGCCTCCGGCGTCTCCATCCTGATCTACGGGTTCATCGCCCTGCTCGCCCTCGACCGGGCGGGTGTCGCTGACGTGTTTCCGAACGCGTTCTCGACAGTGGGGATCTGGGTAGTCTTTGGATACCTCACCCTCGGCGTGGTGATGAATGCGATCTCCCGGTCCAAACCGGAGCGGTATGCGATGACGCCGGTCGCCCTCGCGCTCTCGTTGCTCACGCTGCTGATCGCGTTGAGCGGCCCCGCTGAGGAATCGTTCGCCGGCATGGTGCTCGATGACGGAGACGGACCGGTGTTCTGCACGACGATCATGGAGTCCTACCCGCCCCAATGCGGCGCCGACTCCCCTTCTGTTACCGGGTGGGATTGGCCCGCGGTCAAGCACGAGCAGTCGCAAACCATCCGCTGGGGCGAGTACCGGTTCAGGGGCGAGCGCGAGGGCAACACCATCTCCATCAGCGGTTCGCCATCGCCGCTGCATTGACCGGGCGGAGTGAAGGAAGGAACGCACCGACTAGGTGTAGCTGTATTCGGTACGAACTCTGCGTCGGACGTGATCATCTACGCGCGCTGAAGCCCGCAAGCGGAACCTTCAACGCGATAGATCCGTGGCAACCCACCGTGGGACCAAGGGGGGGGTCGATACTGTTCTGAGAGGTACCCTCAGCGATGATTCTGACGTGTCGGTTCGCTAGTGGCCGACCGTGCCGTCGATCGCTTCGCGCAGAAAGTCGGCGTGGCCGGCGTGACGGGCGGTCTCCTCGATAAGGTGCAACATCACCCATCGGAGTGAGAAGTTGCGGCCATCGCCCAGCGCGTTGATCGACAGTTGATCCAGATTTTTCGATTTGAACACTACTTCCCGGCTCCGATCACAGGCTGCGCGGTAGCGACTGCGCAACTGCACCGGCTCAAGGAGAGCCGCAGTGCGGAACTCCCAGTCTGGGTCGCCGTCCCAGTCGACGCTGGTCCATGGCTCTCGATCGGGGAGGCCAGCAAAGCGAACCTCCATCCAGTCCTCTTCCACCAGTGCCAAATGGTAGAGCAGGCCCGCGAGGGTGAGTTCGGATGGGGAGTGCTTCTGTGCCAGTTGCTCGCGGGTCAGTCCGTCGGTCTTCGAAAGCACTGTCTCGCGCTGATGATCGAGGTACTGCGAGAGCATGCTGAACTCCGGACCATGGGGGTCGGCAGCGATTCGCATTCGCTCATCCTTCCAGAGCGCGAAGACGTTTCGCAAGGGGGACGGCGAGTGGGACACGCAAACGGTCGATCGGCGACTTTCATCCGTTTCGTTTGGGGAACCACCATGGGGCACGTCAACGAGTCAGCTACGCCAGGAGCAGCCCTCTATTCTGATAACCGACACACTATAGAGAAATATTCATAGCTACGTGGGAGTCAGTTGCTCAGGTATCCCTTGTCGCGGCGGCCTGCGGCAGGGTTCCGGGTACGAAAGTCGCGTCTGACCAGCACAGCAGTGCTGTGCTGCGATATCTGAAGAGGGAGCAATAGATGAAACGATCGCCCATCACCACCGCACTTGAAGTGATCGCCGTCACCGCATTGGTCATCTCGGTAACTACGGACGTCGTCAAGGCCAGAGAGGAATGGCGACTTCGCCTGGGCTCCGCATGGGCAGACCACTGTCATCCACGCCGATTTCGGAGGCAACTTCAGCAACGGATGGATCAAAAGACGAGCCCTGAACTTGCCGACCTGATCTACCAAGGAAATATGGATCAGGCGATCGAACTCGCAAACCAGCTCAACCCGGATGAGATCTATAACCGTATTTTTCGTGACGACGAACGGCACCTTCATGACGAGGCGCCTTGTGATGTTTTCCTTCGCCGCTGGTACCAGACTCTGGAGAGCCCCTACCTACGCGCTGAAGCGGCGGACAATTTTGTGAGCGCCTATACGACGCAACTCGCGCCCGTACCCAACGGCGAGTACATCGGTGCTTATATGCGTACCGACTCGTTGCGCGAACTCATCACAAAGATCGCCAGCGCGATCCTGGGCCCGGAATTGAAAGACCTGGAAGACACTCCTGAGCACCCGCTCGATGCCGCCTCGGCAGAAAAGTGGCGTGCCGTCGGCCGGATCCTTGCAGATATCCAGCTGCCTCCCGTCGTATCACCAGTCGCTCCTCCGGAGGAAGCAGAGACGAACTGACACAGGTGGCATCCGGTCATCCGACCGCGGGTACCACCCACCCCTGTTTTCCGCCCTTCCGCAGGGGGAACCTCTTGCGGTACGAAACAACTTCCGGTTCTCCTAGCGTGGTGGCTCCGGCGTGGGGCGGCGCGCAGGGGAAACCTGTCTCCGACAGATCGGCATCGGGCTGACCTCGACTACTCGATAGGGTGCAGAGATGGTATTGCATCCGATCAGAACCGTCCCGCACGTCATTGCGGAGTTGCCATCTCTCCAAGGCGGATCGATGACCGTGGGTGAATACCTGCCTCGTGGGCACGTTTCCTATGCGCGTGTCATGAACCCCATGCGCGACGACAACGGTCGCCCCCTTGCCTGGCGTACCTTTGCTGCGGAGCAGTCTGAGGTGGACGCAATGTCGAAGTGGGCCGACCTTCTCGACGACAAGCCGGACGTAGATGTCAGAGTCGGGACCATCGAACCCGCCGTGGCAGCAACGCTCGCCCGCCTTCTCCGCGACCACACCGCCACACCCACCGAGTGTTTCTTCCTTGTCTGGGAAGGATACGCCCACATGCGCGCGGACCTGCGAAAGGCAACAAGCATCATGCTCATGCCCGAGCGTCGCATGCATGTTCTCGCCGGCGACCTCGCCGACGGCGCGGAACCCTTCGAGGAGACGGCCGGCGGAAGAAGTGCCCAGTGGTGGATACCCGCGGATGGTGTCTGGGCCGTCGGGAACGACCTCTACGGCGCGAGCGTTTATGTCTCAGGCACCGAACAGCTGATCAGCGCTATTCTCGCCGCCGACGACATCGAGGCATACCGTGCCTCGGCATCGATGCAGATCGTCGCCGAGGAGTGGGCCTCCTAAGTCTCCTGCGATCCCCTGGCTCTAGGTAGGTTCCCGATAGGGAACCGTCATCAGGAACGCCGTCTGACACTCAGTCCGAAGTTCCGCTTGTTCCTCGTACGAACGCGACAGTCGCGGATATGGCGAGTTGAATGGTCGCTGGATCAGGGAATGGACGACATTGCCGGTGCTGGGGAGTGCAGTCCCTGCTCGCAAAGGGCAACGTCCGGGGCTGCGGCGAATGTCTCCGACCACTCCACACAGCATCCCGGTGGAGGGATTCGCTCACCTTGCGGAGTGTGATTTGCACAGCGCAGCCTCGACTGAGTGCGCCGACGGAACGTCTTGCCCTCCAACAGTCGGTGTCGCTGCTCGTCACTGGCAAAGATCATCCGCTCCCGCCCTTGCTCCACGCCATGCGTCGCCACGCCCACGAGTTTCCCGGTGGCTGTTCGGATCAGGGCTTTTTCGCCCACGAGCTCGTTGCTCAGTGCGACTGCGCGGTATGGGCTGACAGGCCAGAGTATGTACGGTGCGGACATCAGACCTTTGCGTACGTTGTTCTTGAACGGGATCAGCACGGGGGCATCGCAAGTAACGAATCGGCCTTGCGGATCGTGCCAGACTTCGATCTGCCGAGTGGTGAGGACGTCTGCGGCCTGCCACATTCCCTTGAAAAGCATTTCCGTATGCACCCCGGCGAGACGGTGAGGATTGTCGATGTCGTCGTCAATCGACTGGTGCTGTGAAGGGTTTTGAGCGACGAGCCATTTGTTGTACTGCAGCTGAACTCGACGCTGCTGCAGCGTTCGCATTCGCTGCACAGCCATAGACACTCCAAGTCCCAAAAGATCATCAAACTCCAGTTGGTCCGGATCCTCGAGGTTCGCAAGTAGGACTTGAACTCGTCGAAGCTCTGAGTCCACGACGCCGAACATCAGCTCGACGCGGTTGTGAGGTGTGCCGTCGGAGCCAACGACTCGGTAAAAATTCTCCTTGACACATACGTCGGCGAGTCCGAGTTGCTTCACCGCACCGGTAACGGTGTCATGAACCCAGATTCGCTTGCTGTCGGACGACCATTGCCGCAAGTAGGAGCGCGGTACATAGTGATGTCGGCGGCTTACCGAGTCTGGAGCCCTTTGTTGATCCAGTAGATCGTCCATGTACTCACGCGTGCGGCCAGAAAGAGATCGACCGCCCGCGGTCATCGGAATCTGTCCCCAAGGGTTCCGGACCGACTTGACCGCCCAGCCGCCGAGGTCGAGTGAGTTTACTGGCACGATCCCAGCTTAGTTAGAGCAGCCGACTACGCCCGAACCCGGACTCCGAGACTTGTCGGTTGCGCCACACATATGACCGTACGCGTCGACGAGCCGATCCTTTCGCGACGCCGCCGCGATGCGGTATTACCGGTGTTCAAAGTGCAGGACCATCCGCGGACGTGAGATCGTCTTGAGCTGAATCCGCTGAGACGGTGATGGTCGTCTACGGTCGATACTCTTTCGGCGGCGGCGATGTTGGCAGGTCGCCTAGGGCAGCTCGGTCTCCGAAAGTCATGGTGGCGATCGAGGACAGCCCGGCACCGACGCCCTTGGCGAGAAAGGTTAGGATTGCCCAAGTATTTGCCACAGCCCGGCATGGCCTTGTGAGTGAGTCATGCGGATCCCCGATCTCCAGGTCGTGTGCGTCTCGGCGTCGAGAGCCTGCAGGATCGCGCAGCTACTTCATGGCGCGTACTTGTCACTCTACGAGGGTGACCAACGTGCAACCAGTGGACACAAGCACAAGATCGTCTTAACGTCTCCCCGGTGCCACCAGCAGATCGCAGGGCGTGAATTTCTGCCGTCACCCGTGAGCTCATCCGCTGTCCCGTAAGGCGGACGCTCAGCGGGGACCGAATCGCGTGAAGCCAACCGTGTCGACGTCCAAACTGAGACGCCCGTAAGCGGAACCCTCAACGGGACGCCACGAGAACCCGTCTGTTCGCGCGCGAGCTGAGTCAACATGAAAGAAGGGTGACCGGGTTGCGAAAGCTAGGGGTCAGAAACCCCGACCGGGGAGCATTACGGCCTGACTCAATCCGAACGCGCAACGGGCCCGTATCTCGACTTGGCCGGCGGTGAGTTCGCCCACATTGTGGCCGCCGGTCTCGGCGCGGAGGGTACTGTGCTCGGTGCCGTCCACGATCGCGTCGGCGTGAACCCGGAACCAAGGATGGCCCCCAACACAAATATCCGGTGGCGCCACAACATGCTACCTACACCTTCGATCAGTGGCCCCGAAGGTCAAAAACACCGGCCCCCAGGAGAGCGAATATTCAAATATTGGCGCAGCAGCCCGTTGGTGTTCTCGTTGCTGCCCCGCTGCCACGGCGAATGCGGATCACAGAAGTAGATAGCCATAGTCGTGGCCATCGTGATCTGCCGGTGCTGGGCCAGCTCGGTTCCCTGTTCCCACGTCAGTGTCTTAACCAAGTGCGCGGGGAGGGTCTTGATGGCGGCCAACAGCCCATCGCGAGCCATGATCAGCGAGCGACCGGCGGAGGTGGCGGACCGCGCCGTGCCTGGGCATTAGGAAGGGGATCCGATCTTGGATCACACTGCCGGTCGGCGATCGCTACGTTGGTGGAGCGTCAGACACGGTTCACGATGCTGGTCCACTTCCCCGGTGGCCACGGCGCGATTACGGTTCGTGATGGGGCGTGCAGACTCCCCGTATCCCCCCTGTGCGCGCTCTTCTGTTGTTCGTCGTCGGCGCATGCCCCGGCCGGGTAGGCCGAACCGTAGACTCACACTGTACGAGCTGGCGATCGGCAGAGTCACCAAAGCACAGCCGTGACCGAAGGAGGGGGTGCTCTTGCGTCGAACTGGTCGCTTTCCTAGGGCGTGGACACTAGCCGTGGCTGCGTCTATGGCGTCTGTCTGCGTATCTCTCACTGGATGCGCATCGACGACGGGCGCGGATACGGCGAGCCTGGATTCGATCGCCGAGCTCGCGAGAGCTGTTGGTATCGCTCCTGAACTCGTGTACACGACTGAGGTGGACGGCTACGATCTCGCATCGCAGTCGGTCGGGCCGGGTGCTGCAGACGGGATGTCGGCTACCTGGTTCAACAGCAGCACGGGTGCGATGCTGACCATCCTTAGCGATTCCGGGGAACTCACGGAAGCGTCGTGTGCTGCGACACCCCTTTGGGATGCGCCCGGCGGAGCGGTGACGTGTGCCAATGAGGATGGCGTCTGGCATCGGTCGGCTGGAGGCATCCACGAGTACGTCGCGGTGCGAGACGGTGCGCTGATCTGGGTATCCGGAATGAACGACGCGTCGCCAGCGGATCTTCTGACAGCCGCGAAGAAAGTGCACGTGCCATCGGATGCGGAACTCGAACTGCTCTTCTCCGACGTTCCCAAGACTCCGGGCGAACCGGTGGAGCGCGGAGACCTACCTGAGGATGGCGACGGTGCGCCGATCGATCCGACCGGGCCGGGTGGTTAGTTCCACTCCGCCGAATGCGGCCGCTTGCCGGGCCGCTCCTCATATCTCTAGCCCTAATCCTCGTGGCCGGCGAGGCGCCGTCTGAGCTCTAAGTTCTCACCCTGCGCCTTGGCCAGCGCGAGTTGGAGCTGGCTCAGTTCCCTCCGGTAGGCCTCGCGTTCGGATTTCAGCCGGGCCGAAAGACCGCACGGCAGCGGACGTGCTGGGGCGCTCGTCCGCTCCCGGCTCGGTTACGCGGAGGAGGTGTCTGCTTCGAAGCTGTTCGATACCGGCGTCACCCCTGATGACACCCGACCAAACCAGCGCCGCCCTCGGCATCAAGCGGGACGTTCACCGTACGGTGAACCGCGACAGTCGGCATCGCTTGTCGACGCTCTTTGAAAAGTACACCGTGGGCGTTATCGTCCTGCGTCTCGAATACCAGATGACCACATGGGCGCGGAGTGTCAGATGGGAACGTCCGATGAAACTCATGCCGCGCGTCTGGAATCGATCTTCGGTCTGTTCGCACTGCGCCTCACTGCACCGATATAGCTTTAGTCGAGATCAACGCCAATAGAGCGCTTCTCGCGGCCCGATCCGATTTCGTCTCCGCACGCAGAAAATGCGGCGGACGCTTTAGGTGGCCGCCCACAGGTGGTCGGCCACTTTGGTCCAGTCCGCCGAGCTATCGGGGAGGTTATCGGCCAGCATCATTGTGATGCTACCGACGCCTTGCACTATGACGGACACGTCGCCCGAGCATCCGCTCACCGCTTCCAGCTCGTCGACAATGTCCAGGCACTGGTCGCCCTCGCGTGATAGGGCCGAGTAGTAGCTGAGACCAGCGTCAGTCCAGAGCAGTCGGGTGGTGCTGGCGTCGAGGCCCTCGGACATTGGGCGTCGCGCCTGCCGGCATGGTGTCGGCCTCAGACTGCGGCTGGTCGAACACCGCAAGGGTATTCGGCGCCGAGCACGAGGTGAGAGCAGATGCCGCGAGAACGCATCCGATGAATATCACAATCTTTCGTTGGTGCAACTTCATATTCCCGCCTCAGTTACTGATCCACAGGTGGTCGGCGACCTCGGTCCAGTTCTGTTCGCTGTTGGAAGGTCCGTCGGCAAGCCGCATTTCGGGGCCGTCCTTGAACGCCAAGCCAACGGGCAGCTCGGTCGAGCACGCGCTGGCCGCTTCCACCTCGTCCAAGATGATGAGGCAGGGATCACCGTCGGAGAGGGCAGCGAAGTAGCCAACGCTGTCATCAGTCCAGAGCAGTCGGGTGGTGTCTGCTTCGATGCTCCCGATCACCGAGAATGCGTCGCCAGGCGGCAGCATGTCGACTGAAGATTGCGGTGCGTCGAAGACGGTAAATGCGTCCGGCGCCGAGCACGAGGTGAGAGCAGATGCCGCGAGAACGCATCCGATGAATGTAGCGATTCTTCGTCGAATTAACTTCATACTCACTCACCGTAGCGCCACAGCAACCACGTGCATAAACAGCCCGTAAGGGGGACGTCCACCGCGACGGATCTGGGGCCGAACCACCGGGCGCCCGAGTTCGCCAATGCTGTGTCGCAGGGGAACCCCAAATGGGACGACTAGTGAACCTTGACGGACGCGAGTCCGAAACTGGTCGCTGTGCTTACTACGCGCTTGGGCGGGGTGGCCAGATTGCACGGAGCAGTCGTATTGCTTCCTCAAGATCGATCTGGGCGCGGATACTGGCGTCGGCCAGATTCCGGGCAGCATCCACCACGGTGCGCGGAGTGGCCGATGCGGTTGCGCTGACGCGCGTGCCGCCCCCGGTGCGGGTGTGGAGGTAGTGCTCGGATTCGAGGGATTTGTATGCCTTGGCAACTGTTCCGGGGGCAACGCCCAAGTCCTTGGCAAGTTGCCGGACGGACGGGAGTCGTTCGTCGGCTCCAAGACTGCCGGCAGCGATTAGTCCACGGATCTGATCGCGGATTTGTTCGGCGACGGGTGCCGATCCTGCCAGGGTGATCATCATGCGAGAAGGGCGCGGGCCCCGCGGCGTGCAGGTATCGCAGTCAACAGAACAACGACTAAGAGTGCGTATCCGAGAGCCGTCACAGCGACGCCTCCGAGGGAAAGTGCCGGCTCGAGAGCCGAGAAGGGGGTACCGAACACCACCCACCCACCGTTCCCGGTCGCCGTGCCGCCGCGCATGGACGCAGTTCCGGCCAGGGACGTGAGTATTCCGCCGAGATGCACCAGGAGGGCACCGGACGCGACCGCAAGAATATTACGGGTGCGCAGGCGCCGCAACTGAACATCGTTGACCTGGTCCACCCCGACCCCGGGACGAGCGATCAGCCATAGCGCGCCAACGCTCACTGCCGCGAGAACAGCTACCAGCGCCAAGGCTGGCCGAGAGTAGTACCACCCATAAATGGTAGTGGCGCCCCCGCCGACACCGGTGTCGACCACAAGGAGGCGCCAGAACCCTTGCTCGTCCGGCTCGGAAGCCAAGCCCGCAGCGACAGTGACCGTGAGGACGGCGCCGACGATGATGATGGCTCCGATGAACCACCACCCCTGGCCGAAGCTGAGGGGTGTTCGGCGAGCCAAGCTCGCGCTCCCTCGCGAGGCGTGAATGGGAAGCGGAAACGCGAGAATGATCACGGCAACGATCCCCAAAAGAAGAGGCAACGCAAAGCGCGCATCCACCAACAATCGCGCGAGGTCGTCGGGCCGCGGGAGCTGGAACGCCGACGTTCCACCGACCATCAAACGCACTACGACATCGGCGAGCAAAGCAACGCCCACCCCAACCGCAGTGAGAGACGCTACAGGAACTGATTGCAGTTGGCTCTTTCGGCCCCAAATCAGCCACCATGCCGCCCCGGCAAGCAAACCGAGAATCATCGAGCGGAACATGAGCCAGACAAGCAATAAGGACATTGCACCCTTCCATCGATCTAAGATGTACTACCTACGAAGTACATCTAATGTAACACGTCACTAGTACATCTTGATGTCGCGGTTGCTGTTTGGACGCCGGATAAAGGGACCTCCAACGGGAATAGCCCCGCCGAGACTGGGTGGCGCCGCCCGCCTGAGCAAACTTGTCGCGTTTACCCCGCCCGTAAGGAAATCCCGCTCAGGTGCGTCTTACGGGACAAGAATTCGAGGCTATTGCCGTCTTTCAACCCATGGGTTGCGAGGCACTTCGGACGAGACGGTGGATGGCCTGAAGCCGAGTCGGACGAAGCCAATACTGTCCCTGAGGGGATCCGCTATCGCAGTCGCGTTGAGGCGGCTCAACTTCGGCGCCAGGCCGCAAGGCAATAGCCTCAGATCATTAGAGATCATCTCAACCCGGAAGCGCCTGTGATCAAATTCATCGATTTTCTGCCCGTCCCCGTTCCAGCGCGCACGAAAGTCATGTATAACATCAGAGCCGGCGCAGATGGCGTTCCCGCATGGGAACTTCTGCAAAGCGAAGACCAAGAGCCCTGGTTAAACATGACTAGGTAACGCGCAGAGGGGAACTCGAACAACAATTTGGACGAGGCAGACTTCGTTCTAGCATTCGCCCAATACCCGCTCTATGGGCCCAACTTCTTCATATTCGGCGGCCTCTTCGAGACACGGCTCGTCATTCCCAAGATTAACAAGGACTCCGGTTACGTCCTCACGCCGATGCTTCAGCATTCGGAGTACATCAGGCGGTTAATTGTGAAGCTCGACATTCCGCCTGGTCAGTCCTACCTGCGTTGGTATGAAACGCTACAAACGAGCCTCATCAAACCGATCATCTATGAGCTCGCACCCGACACAAAACTAGAAGCGTTCCCCGGCTACCAGAACGTGCTCCTTCGCCACAGCGAGATGCAGCGCATCATCAAGAATGCTGAGCCATCCTGGCGAAACGCACTGTCGAACATCAAAGCGGTCTACGTGATTACGGACACCAGCGACGGACTCCTCTACGTCGGGTCAGCATCCGGAGAGGCAGACGGTTTATGGCAGAGATGGACCGCCTACGCGAATGTCAACAAGCTCACCGGCGGGAACATCAAACTCGAGGCACTCCTAAAGGAGCGCGGACCGGAACACATCGTGAATCACTTCCAATACTCCATTCTTGAAATCTTCGACAAGAAGACCCGCGACGACACGATCCTGCAGCGCGAAGCATTCTGGAAGAAGGCACTCAACAGCCGCGAAAATGGACTGAATGCCAACTAGCGCCGCCCTGCTGCGGGCTAATCGATATCGCTGTCCATTGCGACCAGACGGCACCATCGCCCCCCTCGGGGAACCCCGCCCCGGCGCAGGCGAAGTCCCAAGAATCAGTGCTCTCGACCAACGACGGCAAACGGCGAGGGTCGTCAACTTCACACGTCAGATTCCGACAGTGAAACGATCCTCACCGGCGGGTAGTCGTTCAGGCGCCGGTCGAGCTCCGCCATGATCTGGTTGGTGATCGTGCCTGAGACGACGATGACAGCTTGCTGTGGAATGAGCGGTATGTTTCCCCCAAAAGTGATTCTGTATCCCTAATAACACTGACGACCGCAAGACCGCCGCGCATGAACCAACCATGGCCTCCATCTACTACCTGACCGGCATGCTGGCCGACGACGAACTCCGGATCTCGGATTCAACAGAAACACTGCTCGGCAGCATTATCGACGGCTACGCAGACCTACAATCCGAAACCGAGCGTTCCGTAGCCCGATACGACTACCTGGTGGGAGCGGCGCACGCAGCTCAGCTCGGGCTGATAGAGGCGGCTGTACTCGCCGGCAGCTGGAGTTATGAAGATGCGCCGGCCTGGGAGCGAGATCGGCTCCTGGCTAGCAAACGCGGGCGAGCACCAGGGCGCGGGAGTGTGTGGAAATGCAGTGTGCCTCTCGTTTTAGTGCAGAAGCATCTGGGGGGCCGGTCGCGGTCGACGCGGATCGTGGTCGGCGGCAACTGCATCGTGCTGCAGGATGGTTCGGCCACCCAGACTCTCATCGCGCTGAAGCACTTGGGGATGGTGGATGCGGGGCATTTGAACGGGCCGAGCCAGGTGAGGGAGCCGTACCTGTGAAAAGCGCTCACGTACGGCCGATCGTCGGCGTAGTGGATAGCAGCGCTTGTGCCGAGGACCCAACGCGTAGCACTTAAGCAGAAGAGTTGAACAAAAACTGCCAGCCCGCCCCTCGACGGGATGACGGACTGGCAGTTTTTGGCGTGAACGAGTGTGTGAATGTCGCTCACCTCCAGCCGATTTTGGGGCCTGCGCATAGAGACCGTATGAACATCCTCGAAGAACCTCAGCCGGCCGCTCTTGGCGTCACGTATATCACGGTAGCTCCTGCACCTATCGCTTACACCATGCAAGCCGCCGCCGCAGCATGCGGCCTGTCAGTGACGACGTTGCGTGGTGCGGTCATTCATGGAAGCCTGCCCGCTCGATGGGTTGGTCGAAAGCCGATTATCCGTCATCAGGATTTGGCGGAATGGGTGGACGAGCTCAGTGCTGACGACCCAAAGTACGCAATCTGACCTCATAACCAAAGCCCCACCATGTTCACCTTCGGGTGGGTGTGGTGGGGTTTTTTGTGTGTTGGCGGTTAACCCGTCCGACGGGACGCTTAGGCCCACCTGTAGGCCCACCTAGGCCAAACTTCCTTGCTATGACTGCGATCCGCGAGTTAGAGCCACGGATTAGAAGGCCGGTGCTCTATCCACTGAGCTACGGGGGCGGGACTGTACAAGGTTACAGGTCGCGAGCGCGGTCGGTCGCCGAAGCGCTCAGGTCGACGAAGCTTGCCAGGTCAGGTGGCGCTGCGCCGGACCAGGTCGGGCATCGACGGTGTCGCGCTGATCAGCTTTCGGGTGTACGGGTGCAGGGGCCGGTCGTAGACATCGCCGGTGGGGCCGCACTCGACGATACGCCCGTCGGAGATGACAGCCACGGTATCGCACAGGTGGCGGACGACGCCGAGATCGTGCGAGACGAACACGAGCGTGAGCCGGTACTGGTCGACGAGTTCGGCGAGCAGGTTCAACACCTGGGCCCGGACCGATACGTCCAGGGCGCTGACCGCTTCGTCGGCGACCAGAACCCGCGGCCTCGTGATGAGCGCTCGTGCGATGGAAATTCGTTGTCGCTGGCCTCCGGAGAATTGGTGCGGATGCCGGTCCATCACGTCGGCGTCGAGTCCGACCGCGGCCAGCTGGGCTTGAACCCGGGCTAGAATCTCGGCCCGACCGACGTGCTGCAGGGGTTCGGCGACGATGTCGCGCACCTTCATGCGCGGATCCAGCGACCCCATCGGGTCCTGGAACACCATCTGCACCTGCCTGCGAAACTCGCGTAGTTGCCGTTCAGAGGTTCCCCCGAGCGGTTGACCGAGCACGTCGACCGTGCCGGAACTGGGCTGGTCGAGGGCGCACAGGATGCGCATCAGGGTGGACTTGCCGGACCCTGATTCGCCGACGATGCCCAGCCGTTGCCCCTCGGCCACGTCAAAGGACAGGTCGCGCAGGCCGTGCACGATCTGTTTCGGGGCGAGCAGACGGCCGCCGTTCCGCCGATACTGCCGGCTCAGGTTGCGCACCGAAATGGCGGGTTCGCCAACCACCTCGTTGAAGATAATTGGAGGGCCTCCGGGTTCAAGGCGCTGGTGGGCGGCGCGGCGCGGCGGCTGGATCACCGGCGGCGCGGCATCCGCTTCGATTCGGCTGGGTCCGGTTCGGCTGGGTGCGATTCGTGTCCGGGGCGCGGACGTGGGCGTGCGCAGGCGGCCTCGGTCGTCGACCGCGGAGAGATCGGCGGCCGCAATGAGATTCTTCGTATACGGATGCTGCGGCGCGGCCAACACCTGCCCCACCAGCCCCTCCTCGACGATCGTCCCCCGGTGCATCACGAGCACCCGCTGGCAGACCTGCGCGACCACGGCTATGTCGTGGGTGATCAGGAGCAGGGAGGACCCCCGGTCAGCCACCAAACCCCCGATGAGCCCCAGCACCTCGGCCTGCACGGTGACGTCGAGGGCCGTGGTCGGTTCATCGCAGAGCAGCAGCTGCGGGTCGTTCGCCATGGCCATGGCGAGCAAAACCCGCTGGCGCTGACCACCGGAGAGCTGATGCGGAAAGGCGAGGGCCGCCTGGGCCGGGTCGGGCAGCTTGACCTGGGCCAGCAGCAGGGCGGCACGGTCCTGGGCCTGTCGCCGACTGGGTTGGGTGCGGTGCACCGTCATGATTTCAGCGATTTGAGCTCCGACCCGCATGAGCGGATTCAGGGCGGTCATCGGCTCCTGAAAGACCATCGCCATGGTGTTGCCGCGCACCTGGTTCAGGCGGCGCTCGCCAGCCGTGAGCAGGTTGGCATCGACGCCGCCCAGGCGCACCGAACCGGTGGCCGTGAGGGTATCGGGCAGCAGCCCCATAACGGATGTCGCGGCGAGCGACTTTCCCGACCCGGATTCCCCGATCAGGCCGACCCGTTCGCCGGCGGCGATATCAAAGCTGATCCCGTGCAACAGCTCGGTGAAGGGCGAACTGACCCGCAGGTCGGTCACGCTGAGGGCGGGCGCGGTCACCGTTTCACCTGCATGCGCGGGTCGAAGCGATCGCGCAGACCGTCACCGAGCAGGTTGAAGCCCAGCACCGCGATGGCGATAGCGATCCCCGGCCAGACGATGAGCAACGGTTCGATGAACAGGTAGCCCTGGGCATCCTGCAGCATGCGGCCCCACGAGGGCGTGGGTGGGGGCGTGCCGAGACCGAGGTAGGACAGCGCGGCCTCGGCGAGCACCGCGATGCCGAACGAGACCGAGGCCTGCACGATGAGCATGCCGCTGATATTGGGCAGAACGTGCCGCACCCCGATGAACAGGCCGTTCTTGCCCGCGGCGCGCGCGGCCAGCACGTATTCGCGGCTCATGATCTGCCGGGTTCCGCTGCGGGAGATGAGGGCGAACGCGGGTGCCGTGCCGATGCCGAGCGCGACCATCGCGGTGACCGTTCCGGCGCCGTAAATGGCACCGAAAATGATCGCAAGCAACAGGGCCGGGAAAGCCAGGGAAATGTCGTTGCCGCGCATCAGGAATTGGTCCAGCCGGCCCCGATTCATGCCGGCCACGATGCCGAACGGCACGCCGAGCACGGCCGCGATTGAAACGGCGACGGTGCCCACGAGCAGGGAGATCTGAGCGCCGCGCAGGAGGGAACTGAAGACATCACGCCCGAAGCTGTCGGTGCCGAGCAGGTGTTCCGCGCCGGGCGGCAGCAGGATCAAGTCCGAGAAGACCCCTTCCGGGTCGAACGGCGTCCACCACAGAGACACGACGGCGGCCAGCACAACGAGACCGATCAGCACGAGACCGACCCGGAGCGTTGCGTCGCCACCACGAACCGCACGACGAGAAGATTTCGCGGGCCTGATGGCGGTCATGACTCGCTCCGCAGTCGCGGATCGATCACAGTGAAGGCCAGGTCGACGAGAAAGTTCAGCACCAGCACGAACACGACGAGCACTAGCACGATGCCCTGCACTGCGGGCAGGTCGCGCAGTGCGACCTTGTCGAGCAGCAGGCTGCCCAGGCCGGGAATGCTGAACACCCGCTCGATCACCACGGCACCAATCAGCAGGGTGGCGATCTGCAGGCCAAGCACGGTCATCACCGGAACGGCCGCGTTGCGAAGCCCGTGCCGAAAGAGGGCGCGCGCTGTTCCAAGGCCCTTGGCCCTTGCTGTGCGCATAAAGTCGTCGCGCATGACGTCGAGAACCGCCGATCGCACATAACGGCTGAGCACGGCGCCCTGCACACTGCCGAGGGCGATCGCCGGCAAAATCAGGTGCTCGATGAAGCCACTGAAATCGTCCGCCGGATCAACCCAGCCGCCCGCCGGAAGCCAGCGCAGCGTCACGGCGAAGACGGTGACGAGCAGAAGCCCGGCCAGAAACCCGGGCACGGCAACACCGATCTGGCTGATGCTCGAAAAAATCGCGCCGTCCGGTCCCCGCTGCCGGATCGCGGTCAAAATTCCAAACGGAATCGCGAACAACAGCGCCAGAACGACACTGGCCAGCACAAGGATCACCGTGATGCCGAGGGCATCCGCTATGTCGGGGCCGATCGGCTGACGCGACACGGCGGAGGTACCGAAATCGCCGACGAGCACGTGCCCGATCCAGTCCAGGTAACGCACAACCGCTGGGCGGTCCAGACCTATCGCTGTGGCCTGCGCCGCAACATCCGCTTCGGTGGCTTGCACGCCCAGGGCGATGCGCGCGGCGTTTCCGGGCAGAATAGCCAGCAGCAGAAAGGTCACGATCGACGCCACGATACCCGTCGTCGCGAAGATACCGATGCGACGCAGAATCACCAGAACCATTGCAGACTTTCTCGAAAGCGCGTGAAACGGATGCGCCATCCGCTCGACATCAACCGTAGGGGTGAACGGCTTCGTCCGTTACCGGGCGATGGTCGACAGGTCCAGCGCGAGGCTCGGCGTATTCTTCGGCACACCTCTCAGATCGGCGTCGGCCAGCGAGATCGCCGGTTGCAAATACAGCCAATTAGCGGATGCCTCCTCTGCCATCGTGCGCGTCGCCTCCTTCATGAGTTCCACATAAACGGCCGGGTCGGCGGCATCCGCTTGAGCGAATTTTGCCATCACCGCGGGCGAATCATAGCCAGCGTAATAGCTGGCGGCGGCGAAGACGCTGACGTCCCGTGGCTCGCTGTGCATTATGAGCGACAGGTCGTAATCGTGGTCGGCGAACACCTCGTCGAGCCACACCGCCGGAAATTCGAGTGGGGTCACCTCGGCGGTGATGCCGACATCGGCGAGCTGGGCCTTGACTACCTGCGCGCCAGCCACGGCGTAGGGCAGGTTCGGAATCTTGAACGCGACGGTCAGGTCGCTCATGCCTGCCTCGGCGAGAAGCGCGATGGCCCGGGCGGGATCGAAGGGGTAGAGGTCAGCGAGGCTGGCGTCGTACCAGGGGTCGGTCGGCGGGACCATCGAGCCGATCAGCAGACCGTAGCCGCTACTCACCGTGTCCATGACCGCCTGCCGGTCGATGGCGTACATGACGGCCTGCCGCACCCGAACATCGCTAAACGCATCGCTGGCATTGTTCATCGACAGGGTGACTTCACCGGTGCTGGCGCCCTCGAGCACCTGGTAGTCGGCGTCTGATTTGAACTGATCGACCAGTTGAAACTGCGAGATGCCCGAGATGAGGTTAATGTCACCGCTGAGCAGGGCGTTGGTCTGCGCGGTCGCATCGGTGAAGTAGCGCAGTGTGACATCGGTCAGGTACGGCGCCGCTCCCCAGTAGTCGGCGTTGGCGGCCAGGACCAGGCTGTCGCCGGTTTTGAAGGAGCTGACCGTGTAGGGCCCGGTTCCGACGGGGGCTGTCGCCAGGTCGGAAATGCCGGCTTCGGTGAACATGGTGCCGACCGGGCCGGTCATATTGAAGAGCCAGCCGTTGCTCGGTGTCGACAGAGTGATTCGAGCCTGGGTGTCAGTGACGGCCTCGATGCCGGCAATCGGATCGAGGTAGGCCGGCCCATTCGCGGTCCAGTTGTCTTTCACGCGTTCGAGGCTGAACTTGACGCTGTCGGCGGTGAACGGGGAGCCGTCCGAGAAGGTCACGCCCTCGTTCAGGACAAAATCATAGACCAGGCCGTCATCACTGACCGTCCACGACTCGGCGAGCAAGGGAATGACCGTGCCCTCGTTGTCGAGTTTTACGAGGCCCTCGTAGACGTTATAGAGAAGCGCCTGCGGAATGGCCGCACCGGCGGTCGTGGTGTAGTCGAGGTTGCCCGGCGTAGCGAGCAGACCGACGGTCAACGTCGTGTCCGGCCCACCGTCCGTGGACGCGGTTCCGGCGGAACACCCGACCAGGGCCAGCGACGCGATCAGCGTACCCGTGATGCTGGCGAGAATCGTGCGCCGGGTGGGGGCTCTCATCACTCAGAGGGCTTTGGCCGCGGCAACGAGAACCTGGGCCAGGGTCGGTACGCCGGCCGCACGAAAGACCTCGGCACCTTCGCCGTTGGTAATGATGACGGTCGGGGTGTTGCGAATGAGCAGGGCTTCGGCTTGCTCGGGTGCACCGGCAACATCAATCTCGCGCACGGTCGAACCGGGAACGAGTCGCTTCGCCTCGGCCAGCACGGCACGCGTCTGCATGCACGGCTCGCAGAATGAAGACGAATACAAAGTGAATTCCATCAGGAGCCTCGCAGATCAGCGCAAAAGAACAGTGTTTTCAAGTTTACAGGCCCTGTCGGGGGCCACCGGTAGACTCAAGGCATGACGAACAGCACGACGGATACAGCACCGACGCCCGCCCCGACCGCCTCCCCGACCTCGAAGAGCCCCGACCGCCTGGTCTGGATCGACTGCGAGATGACCGGGCTTGACCTGGACCGCGACGAGCTCGTCGAGATCGCCGTCGTCATCACCGACTACGACCTCAATGTGCTCGACCCCGGTCTTGACCTCGTCATCAAGCCCAACGACTCTGCCCTCGAAAACATGGGCGATTTCGTGCGCAATATGCACACCTCCTCGGGGCTGATCACCGAGATTCCGAACGGGATCAGCGCGGCCGAGGCCGAGTACCAGGTACTCGAGTATGTCTTGAAGTTCATTCCGGCCGAACAAAAGGCACCGCTGGCCGGCAACTCCATCGGCACGGACCGTGCCTTCCTCACCCGCTACATGCCGCGCCTCGACAACCAGCTGCACTACCGCAATGTCGACGTGTCGTCGATCAAAGAGCTAGCCCGACGCTGGTACCCACGCGTTTACTTCAACGCCCCAGCCAAGGACGGCGGCCACCGTGCCCTGGCCGACATTCTCGAGTCGATTCGCGAACTCGCGTACTACCGCCAGACGGTGTTTGTGGCCGACCCAGGGCCCTCGAGTGACGAAGCCAAGTCGCAGGCCGCGGAGGTTGTGCACTTATTCGCCTCCGAGGTGTAATAGGATTGCTGAGTTGCCCCGCGTTGTAGACGTGGGGACGCATGGTGGGTATAGCTCAGTTGGCAGAGCGCCTGGTTGTGGTCCAGGAGGTCGCGGGTTCAATCCCCGTTACTCACCCCAATGATTCACCGTTCACGATTTGGTCAGTGATGCTAGAGCTGGACGCGTCCGAATTCGAAGCCCTCGTTGTCGGCGAGCTCGATCTGCTGCCCGATGACATGGTCGATGGTCTCGACAATATTATTTTCGTGGTCGAGGACCGGCCCGAGAACGGCACCCTGGACACCCTCGGCCTCTACGACGGCGTGGCGCTGACCGAACGCGGCCAGTACGGCTTCGGGGAGATGCCCGATCGCATCGTGCTGTACCGGGAGCCGCTACTCGCTATCTGTACGACACTCGACGACCTGCACGACGAAGTTCACATCACACTCGTGCACGAAATCGCCCATTTTTATGGCATTGATGACGACAGGCTGCATGAGCTCGGCTGGAGCTGACCGCAAGCGGTCTAGCCTTGCAGAATGAGCTCCTTCCGTCCTGGCCGTCTGATCGGAATTCTGGTCGGAACCGTCGTGATTCTCGGCCTTGGTGTCTACGGCCCCGCGATGCTTCTCGGTCCGCTACCCGCCGTGACCGCCAGTACTGTCACGCCCGCCGCCGGTACCTCGCCCCTCACTCCCCCGGTACTCTCCGCCAATGGCGCCAGCGCCATCGCCGTGCTCACCGCGACGACGAGTGACGTCTCCGGCACCACGTCGACCGGTACCACGTCGACCGGTACCGTTTCGCAAGCTGCGGAGCCGATCGCCGTCGCCGGAACGGCGGAAGCACTGCCGATGGCATCCATCGCCAAGGTTGTCACCGCTCTCGTCGTTCTCGATGCCAAGCCGATCGCGGACGGGGAATCCGGCCCCGTGGTGACTTTGACTGCCGCCGACTTTCAGAGCTATCTGGACTACGACCAAGTCGGTGCCCGCTCGGTCACGGTCTTCGCCGACGAGCAGTGGACGGAGCTGGAATTATTGCAGGCACTGCTGCTGGGCTCGAGCAACAACCACGCCGACAGTGTGGCGCGCTGGGCCTTCGGCTCGCTCGACGCCTACGTTGAAGCCGCCAACGCCTGGCTCGCCGACAACGGGTTGACCGGCTCCGCCGTTGTCGACGCTACCGGCCTGGGCGATGGCAGCGCTGGGACCGCTACCGATCTGGCTCGCCTCGCGGGTCTCGCCGCGACCGACCCGATCGTGTCTTCGATCCTGGAGCGCCCGGCATCCGCTTTGGCGGACCGTCGCGGTGTCGAGAACACCACTTCGTTTCTGCCCGAGGAGGACATCACCGGTATTTCGCGCAGCTACACGGATGCCGCCGGCGTCTGTTTTCTGTTCACCGCCGAGGTCAGCGATGGCGCGTCGAGCTTCACGTTCTCGGGCGCTTTCATCGGCGAACCGACCTACGATGCACTCACCGCGGACCTCACCGCCCTAATGGAGAGCGCCCGCGCTGGAGTCGGTCCGCTGCCGGTACTGGCTGCTGGCGACGAGTACGCGACGTTCGAATCGGCCTGGGGTGACGAGGCTTCCGCCGTGGTCGGCGTCTCGCGCACCCGTTATGCCTGGCAGGCCGCCACGCCGGAGGCTGCCACGGTCACACTCAAGGATTTCGCCACCGCGCGCACCGGCGCGAACGTCGGAGAGGTGCAGCTCACCGTGGCCGGGGAGGAACTCTCGGCCGCGCTGAAACTCGACCAGGCGATCAACAATCCGGGGCTGGGGTGGCGATTGCTGCACCCGATCGTGATGATCACGGCGCTGCTCGACCAGTAGTTAAATCGGTTCCACCTCGGTGTCGATCGGATCACTCTCGCCCTTGTCGAAGAAGTAGCGCACGCGGCGTTGCCCGTTGACGTCGCGTTCGTCGACCTCGTCGTACCAGAACACCGATTCCAGACCGGCGACGGCGGCGACCATGCTGATGCGGGCCGCGTGTTTACCGCGCACGAGCGCCCGGGAATCGATCTGGCCCCCGAGCGGGCCGTCGATGAACTCGGCGATATACAGGGTGGGGGCACCGGCATCGTCACGGTCGAAGGTATTCATGGCAATCAATCTAGTCCTGTGCGCCCCGGGTTACCCGGTGGGCGCGCTGGCGCGTGTCGCCCGCTCTCGTCGCCTACCGGCCCGCCCGCAGGCGCACGGTGGCACGACGTTCGGGTGCCTCCTGCGTGAGGTAGGCCGTCCATTCGTCCTGCCACTGGTCCCAGTGCGTTCGAAACGCCTCGCCGTCGCGGTCGAGCGCTCGTTGTTTGCGCAGGTCGTCGTCGGCGGTGAGCCACACGCGCACGTCGCTGAGCGGCTCATGTGCGGCCGCGAGCGTTCCGCAGCCCTCAACGACCAGTGGTCGTTCTTTAGTCAGCGGATGCCACTCGGCTCGCTGATTCGCGCTCCAGTCGTAGCGCTGCCAGGCCGCCGGCCGCCCGGTGCGTCGGGGTTCGAGAAGGTACCGGCGCAGGTGGTCGATGGCCGCGTCGAGGCCGTCCCAGCCGGGGTAGATATCGTCCATCCGCACAAGCTGCGGGGTTTGACTGCCCGGCCACTCTGCCACGAGGGCGTCGGCGAGGGTGCTCTTGCCCGCACCACTCGGCCCATCGATGAGCACCACCGGGTTCGGCCCGGCGGCGGCGACGGCCTGGAACACCGGCGCCAGCAGGGTCGTGACGCGCACAGATTTAGGCGAAGACAAAGTTCCAGTTTCCGGTTGATACCGAGATCATGACGGCCAAAACGGCGATCATCAGCCCGATCCCGATGAGTGACCATTCCCGCAGGCCGAACGTTGAACTCCGAGCCCAGGTGCGTTGGATGGGGGCGCCGAAGCCACGCGCTTCCATGGCGGTGGCGAGTTTACTGCCCCGCCGAATGGACAACACGAGGAGCGCGAAGGTCTGGTTGCCCAGGCGGCGCAGCACCGCGCCATCCGCTACCCCGCGTGCCCGGCGGGCAAGTCCCAGGGCACGCCAGTCCTCGATGAACAGCCCGACCATCCGCAGCGCCGCAAGTCCGCCGAGCACGAACCGGGCTGGCAAGTGCACGACCTGTCCCAGCCCGTCGGCGAGATCGGTGGGATCGACGGTGATGAACAGGACGACGGCAGGCAGCCCGATCGCGAGCACCCGCAGGGTCGTGGCGAGGGCCAGATCGATTGAGCCATCGGTTACCTGGATGAGTCCGAATGACCAATATTCCTGACCGGAGGCCTGGCCATACAGCAGCGTCGTGATTCCGGTGGACGGTGCAGCCAGCCAGACCAGCGCGGTTCGCCACAAGAAGACTCGAAGAGTAAGCCCCGCCCACAGAAAGAGCAGCATTTCGCAGGCCAGGGCGACGGCGGCGGAGACCCAATCAATGGTCAGCACCAGGACTGCGGCGAGCAGGAGCGCGGCAGCGAGTTTCGCGACCGGATTGATCCGGTCGATCGCTCGCACTCCCCGCGTGGGTGTCAAGACACTCATGGCAGAACCGCGCTGAGATCGTACTTGGAGCCGCGGCCCTCGACTCGAAATTCCCGATCAGCGACGGCGGCAACGAAGTCTGCGTCGTGGGAGACCGCGACGATGGCGGTGCCCGCATCCAGGAGGTCACGCAGCAGCGCAACGATCTCCTGCCAGGTGCGAAAATCCTGACCGAACGTGGGTTCGTCCAGCACCAGAAGTCGAGGTTGGGTGGCCAGCACTGTGGCGACCGACAGACGTCGTTTCTCGCCACCGGACAGGGTGAATGGGTTGGCCTCGGCGAGGTGGTCCAGGCGAAGGCGCTCCAGCAGATCGTCGACGCGCCGGTGCAGCAGTGCGTCCGACAGACCGAGGGCTCGCGGACCGACGGCCAGTTCGGCGCGCACGGTGCCAGCGACGAACTGGTGTTCCGGGTCTTGAAAGACGGTGCCCACTCGACTCAGAAGCTGGCGCGATTTCCAGCGGATCGGGTCACTGCCCGCGCCGGCGGCGAGAGCGCCGCTGGCGACGACCCGCCCGGCGGCGGGGCGCAGGAGCCCCGCCAGGGTGAGCGCGAGGGTGGACTTGCCGGCTCCGTTGGGTCCGGTGATGAGCAGAGCGCAGGCCTCCGGCACCTCAAGGTCGATATTTTCGGCAACCACACAATCCCGAGTGCGCGCAATCGCGAGAGAATTAGTCGACAAGAGCGTTGGCTGACCGGTCTCTCGCGGAGGCCTTATGGGAAGCGTGTGTGGCACACCGGGCACCCAGACGCCGGAGGCGGTCAGTGCAACTCCCTGCGCGAGGAGAACGTCGCTCGGGGATCCGTCGGCCAGGACTCCCCCGTCGGCACCCAGAACGATCACCCGGTCGACGAGGTCCTTCCAGATCTCAACCCGATGTTCAATAACGATGAACGTCGAGTCAGTGTGTGCCAGAACGCGGGCGACGGACTCGCGCACCTCCCGCACACCGACCGGATCGAGATTTGCCGTCGGCTCGTCGAGGAGCAGCAGACCCGGCTGCATGGCCAACACTCCGGCGAGAGCAAGACGCTGTTTTTGGCCGCCCGACAAGGCGGACGTCGGGTGGCCAACGGGGACGTCGAGGCCGACCATCTCGAGGGCATCCTGTACGCGCCGCCAAATTTCCCCACGCGGCACGCCGATATTTTCGCAACCGAAGGCGACATCATCGCCGACGCGAGCGAGAATTACCTGCGAGTCGGGGTCCTGGAGGACCAGGCCGACCTGACCCTTGGCGTTGCCAGGCTCGGCGCCGTTCACGCGCAGAGTACCGCGTTGCTCGCCCTCTTCGTCGCCGCCGAGCACGCCAGCCAGCGCGTGCAGCAGCGTCGATTTTCCCGAACCGGATGCACCGAGCAGGAGAATCCGCTCGCCAGGCTCGATGCGGAGGGACAGCTCGCTCACCGCCCAGCGCCGCCGACCGGAATGGCGCCAACCCCAGTCGCGGGCGTCGACGGATGCACCTCCCCGCGTCGCGCCCACCAGCATCCGCTCGCCTAGATCGCGGTTCGACCGGCGATGCGACCCGCCGCGAAGCGGTTGAGCGCGCCCGTGCGAGCCAGGCCGCGCGCAGCGAACCAGGACAGGAGCCCGGCGATAACGACGCCCGAAATAATCGCGCTCACGATATAAATCGTCGCGAATGCGCTCGCTGAACCGGGATACCACAGCACCAGGTCGTTGATGGCCATGGCAAGTCCGGCCCCAGCGCCCGCCAACAACACGACGTACAGACGATAGTTCGTGTAGAGGAACAGAGCGAAGACAAGCTCGGCGCCAAGTCCCTGCACCAGGCCTGACACCAGAGTCAGTGGTCCCCATTGGTTGCCGATCAGCGTGGAAACGACGGCGGCTAGGAGCTCCGTGTAGAGCGCGGCCCCGGGTTTGCGAATGATGAGACCACCGAGTACGCCAGCGAACAGCCAGCCTCCGCCCAGGAGAGCCGACAGGCCCGGCAGCAGCGGCGAAAGCAGACCGCTCAGGGGGTTGCTCGCCTGATTCCAGACGAGGAAGATGACACCGCTCGCGACGCCGATGACGCTGGCGACGACGATGTCGACGACGCGCCAGCGAAAGTTGCGCTTCGTGGCTCCCGCCGGAGCGGATTGCTTGAGTGAACTCGTTGTAGCGTGCACTGTTTCGTGCCCTTTCCGTAGGTGAATACAGGGCACGGGATTGAGAAGCCTCCCTGCGCTGGCATGATCCAGATCAGGTTCGACGGTCGAAGCTTGGTCAGCTTCCTCTCAGCCCGGTGTACCGGACTCCCGTGATCATCATCAAGTATAGTGCCCCGTTTAGACTGACGACATGGGGATCACGACATGAGCATCGGCATTCTGCTCGTTTTGGCGGGCCTGTACCTGCTGCTCATGCGCCGGTTCGTTCTACGGCGGCGGCGAATTGCGCAGGGTCTGCCGGTGAGCGGCCCCTGGCACTTTCCGGCCTGGCTGCGCCCAAGAGTGCCGCGCTGGGCGCGGCGACGCTTCGCGCGTCGCCCGCGCCGTCCGCGCGCCGCGCGGCGGTTGCGCCACACCCGCCCGGGCCCACCTTAGCTCCGTGGGCCCATGATCTATCATGGGCCCGGTTTCCGGGCCCGGGCCCCGTGCAGAAAGCGACTACTTCTTTAGGGCTCGAATCACCCGGGCCAAGGCGCGGCCGGTGACTATAAGGAACGGCACACCGACGGCGAGCAGGGCGATGACGTTCGGCTCGAACCGGGCTGTACCGCCCGACTTGACGTACGCGCCGATCGGCAGCGAAACGCCGCCTCCTCCCCCGCCGGACCCGGCCCCGCCCTCACCGGCATCACCGCCGCCGAAGCCGTAGTAGGCGAGCGCGACGGGCACCAGGGTGACGCCATCGATCTGTACAGGGTCACCGTACGCCGACTTCACACCGGCGGAACGGAACGTTTCTGCGAGTTTTTCCGGGAGGCTGGTCATGCCATCAGGTTAGCGTGGCTGAGACTTCAGGGGCGAGGTGTGAAGTGCGAAGCCGGGCGCACGGTTCCCGCTCCGAATCGCTCGGTCACGGTATCCACGGCCAGCTCCGCGCCCCGCCAGTCCTCGTCCGGGTCCCAGAGTCCAACCGATCCAGACGCCGTGCCGAGCTGCTCCGCACGCACCCCGATCAGACGCACCCGAATGCCGGAGGCTGCCAGCAGGTCGAACGCCGCCACCGCTTCCTCGTAGATGCGCCGGCCCACATTGCTAGGTTCGGCGAGGGTGCGCGACCGGGTCACCGTACTGAAGTCGGTGTAGCGCAGCTTGAGGGCGACCCGCCGGGCCACGAGATCACCCCGACGCAGCCGCACGGCAACGAGGTCGCACTGCCGCAGCAATTCGCTGCGCAACCGGTCGATATCCGTCATATCGTGTTCAAAGGTCACCTCGTGACCGACGCTCTTCTCCTCCCGCTCGAGCGTCACCGCGCGCGGGTCGCGACCCCAGGACAGGTCGAACAGTTTCTGACCGGATACCTCCCCCAGCGCTTTGCGCAGTACCGTCAGCGGCGTGTGCGCGATGTCGCCGATCAATTTCAGGCCGAGTCTGCTCAGCGCCTGCTCAGTGGCGGCCCCGACGCCCCACAGCGCCGCGACGGGCAGCGGATGCAGAAACTCGACCGTATCCTCGGCGGGAACGACGAGCAGTCCGTTCGGTTTGGCCAGGCCGGAGGCAAGTTTGGCGACGAACTTGGTAGAGGCCGCGCCCACCGAGCAGACCAGCCCGGTCTCGGCGAACACCCGGGCGCGAATGAGTTCGCCGATCACGGCCGGTGAGCCAAACAGGTTGGTCGCGCCGGCCACGTCGAGGAAGGCCTCGTCGATGCCGAGCCGTTCCACCAGCGGGGTCACGTCATCGAAAATGCTCATGACCCGGCTGGAAAAGTCCCGATAGAGCCCTATGTGCGGCTCGAGCACGATTGCATTCGGGCATTGCCGCAGCGCGAGCGCCATCGGCATAGCCGAGTTCACGCCGTATTTGCGGGCGATGTAGTTGGCCGCAGTGACGACCGACCGGCCGCCGCGATGGCCGACGATCACGGGTAGGTTGACGAATTCGGGGTGCGACAGCAACTCGACCGAGACGAAAAACGCGTCGAGGTCGACGTGCAGCACGGTCGCAGAACGGTCGTCGACGTCCCGCGCCGACACCTGCCGCCCACTGCCGTCCTGTCTACCCACCGAAAAACCCTAACCCGAACCCGGCCTGCGGCTCTACCTCCCGGTGACGAGCCCTCTCCTGCATAACTCCGGCAATTCCCTGCCGGCTGAGGCCGCCGCCGTGCATTCACGCGGGCGGGCGGCATCCGTTCTCACGTTCTGCAGGAGTTATGCGCGGGGGAGGGGGCGAAACGGCTAGCGCACGACCTTCTCGGCGCCGGCGATCCGCTGCGCGAAGTAGATGGGAATGATCGAGATCAGCACGAGCACCACGGCGATGACGTTGACGACCGGGGCCTGGTTGGGCCGGAATAGGTTGTCCAGAATCCACAGCGGCAGCGTCTTCACACTCGACCCGGCCGTGAACGTCGTCACGATGATCTCGTCAAAGCTCAGCGCGAAGGCGAGCAGTCCCCCGGCAAACAGCGCCGAGCGCAATTGTGGAAAGGTGACCAGCCGAAATGTGGTCCAGATGCCGGCGCCGAGGTCTGAGGATGCGTCTTCGAGGCTGGTGCCGAGGCGGCGCAGCCGGGCGATGACGTTGTTGAACACGGTCACGATGCAGAAGGTGGCGTGGGCGATGATGAGCGTCAAAATCGACAGCTGCACGCCCAACCCGGTGCGAAAGGCGTTGTTCAGGGCGATTCCGGTAACGATTCCGGGCAGTGCGATAGGCAGGATGACCAGCAGGCTGATGGCATCTCGGCCGAAGAATTCGAAGCGTTGCAGTCCGATCGAGATGAGCGTGCCGAGCACGAGGGCGATCGCCGTCGAGGCGAGCGCCACCTGCAGGCTGGTCACGACCGCGTCCAGGGCACCCTCGCTCTGAAAGGCCTTCGCCCACCATTCCAGGGTGAAGCCCGGCGGCGGCCAAGTGAGATTCTTGCTAATGCTGAACGAGTTCACGAACACCACGAGCAGCGGCAGGTAGATCAGGGCCAGTACCACGGCGGTGATGCCCGCGAGCAGTCCGCGGGCCGGTCGACTCAGACGCATGACAGGCTCCTACAGGTTGTTGAGCGCACCCGTGCGCCGCACAGCGGCCAGGTAGGCAAAGATAATCAGAATGGGAATGAGCGCGATCGCCGCAGCGAGCGGCAGGTTGTTCGCCGCGCCCACATTGGTATAGACGAGGTTGCCGAGCATCTGGTTGGCCCCGCCGACGATATTCACGGTGATGTAGTCACCGAGCGATAGCGAGAAGCTGAAGATCGACCCGGCGATGATAGCCGGCCAGATCATCGGCAGCACCACCAGGCGCAGCGTCGACCAGGTACCCCCGCCGAGATCGGCGGATGCCTCGAGCAGCGAATCCGGTACCCGCTCCAGTCCCGCATATATCGGCAGAATCACGTACGGCAGCCAGAGGTATGACAAGGTGATGATCGTCGCCGGCAGCCCGTAACCGGGGCTGTGCCCGCCGAACGGAGACACGAGCCATTCGAAGATGCCGCCCTGCGATAGAACAGAGCGCCAAGCGTAGGCCTTCACGAGGTAACTCGCCCAGAGCGGCATCAGAATGGCGATCACGAGGATGCGCTGAGCCCGGGGGCTGGCCACCTTGGCCATGTAGAACGCGATCGGCAGGGCAATCACAATGTCGATGATCGTCACCAGCAAGGCCACCCCCACCGTGCGCAGCGTCACGGTTTGGTAGAGCGAGCCGGTCAGCACCGCCACGATGTTGTCGAGCGTCCAGGTCTGCGAGATCTGCCCGGTGAACGAGTCGACCGTCCACAGAGCGGTGATCAACAGCGCGGCTAGGGCCGCGATGTAGACCAGCCCGAGCCAGAACAGGGGTGCGCTCAGCAGCAGAGACAGCCGCAGGCGCGGATGCCGACTGAGAAAGACCGAGCCCCGCCGGGCAATGGTGCCCCGCTGCTGGGGCACCACCGCCCGGCGGGGAGGCGCGGGAGCGTCAACCGTCATGATCTACCTCGATTCGGGCCGTTAGCCCTTGATCTCCTGCCAGGCCGTGGTCCAGTCGGAGTAGTCGGTGCATTCCACGTCGGTGCGCCCATCGAGGCATTCGGCGATCGGCGTTGACCAGTACCAGATCTGCGCCGCGTACTCGGCATCGCCCGCGTGGTAGCTCTTGCAGTGATCGGGGTTGACCGTGAAGTCGCACGCACCGGCGTTGGAGGGTGCCTCACCGAAGTACTCGGTGGCCTGCGCGTTGGCCTCCGGGCTCGCGATGTAGTCGAGCCAGGCATAGGCACAGTTGGGGCTCTGGGCGTTGGCGGCGATCATCCAGGTGTCCGACCAGCCTGTCGCCCCCTCGTCGGGCAGCACGACCTCGGCCGGGGTGCCCTCGGCGAGCGAGTTGCGGATCACCTGCCAGGTGGTTCCGACGACGGTGTCGCCGGTCTCAAAGGCCTGCACCTCCTTGAGGTAGTCCGACCAGTATTCGCCGATGTTCACGCGCTGATCCTTGAATAGTTGAACGGATGCCGCCAGCTGCGTCTCGTCCAGCGCGTACGGGTTCTCAATTCCCAGTTCCGGCTGGTGCGTCATGAGGTAGACGGCGGCATCCGCTATGGAAATCGGCGAATCGTAGGCGGTCACCGCTCCCTTGTAGGCGGACGACTTGTCGAATACGACGTCCCAGGACGTCGGCGCCGGGATGACGACCTCCGTGTTGTACATCAGCAGGTTGGCGCCGTAGCCGTGCGGGATGCCGTAGGAAACGCCGTCGACACTGTTCCAGGACTGCATCTTCAGAAAGTCGAAGATGCCCTCATAGTTGGGGATGAGGTCGGTGTTGACCGGGGCCACGTCACCCGCCGCGACGAGCCGCAGCGAGGCGTCACCGGAGGCGGCGACGACGTCATAATCGCCGGTCTTCATGAGGCTGAACGCTTCGTCGGAGGTGCCGTAGGTTTTGCTGGTGACGGTGCAGCCGGTCTCGTCTTCGAAGGCGCTGACCCAGTCGATCTCCGGATCGTTGCTACCGTCCTCGACGTAGCCGGGCCAGGCCAGCAGGGAGACGCTGCCCTCCAGCTCGCCGAGTTCGGTCTGAGCCTCGGTCGGTTCGGTCGTGCCGCCGCCCTGGCTGGTACCGCAGGCGGTGAGGAGCAGGGCGGTGGACAGGATCGCGACGCCGGTGAGGGCGAGCGATGTTCGGCGTGCGGGGGTGCGTTTCATGACGTTCTCCATTCGTGAATCGGTCAGGGGCGGGAAGAGAGGGCAGGTTCGGCGAGGGTGACGATGTCGGAGTCGTTCCAGCCGACGGTGACCCGGGCGCCGCGTCCATTGGTCGCCACGCGGTGCGCATCGTTCTGCTCGAGCACAACGATGCGCGTTCCGACGTCGAGGTCGACGATGAGCTGGGTGCTGCTTCCGACGTAGATGACCTCCGCGAGAACACCGGCCGCCGTGCGATCGGCGTTCAGGGGCAGGTTCTCCGTGGTCACGCTGATCTTTTCCGGACGCACCGAGTGGGTGCCGTTCCGGCCGAGCAGCGCGCGCGAGATGTCATCGTCGAAGATATTGGACGTGCCCACGAAAGCGGCGACGAAGGGCGAGGAAGGGCGCTCGTAGATCTCGGCCGGGGTGCCGAGCTGCTCGATCCTGCCCGCGTTGAACACCGCGATGCGGTCACTGAGGGTGAGCGCTTCCTGCTGATCGTGGGTTACGAAGATGAATGTGATGCCGAGGTTGCGCTGCAGTTCCTTGAGCTCGACCTGCATCTGCTCGCGCAGCTTGAGGTCGAGGGCGCCGAGGGGTTCGTCCAGCAGCAAGACCTTGGGTTGCACGACGGTTGCCCGCGCCAGGGCGACCCGCTGGCGTTGTCCGCCGGAGAGCTGGCTCGGCTTGCGATCGGCGAATCCGCCGAGCCGCACGGTGTCTAGGGCCGCTCGGGCTTGCTCCTGCCTGGCTCGTTTGGCAACCCCGCGCACCCGGAGCCCGTAGGCCACGTTATCGAGCACACTCATGTGCGGAAACAGGGCGTAGTCCTGAAACACGGTGTTGACGTCGCGGTCGAACGGCGCCCGGTCGGTGACGTCCTGGCCGAGCAGCAAGATCGTTCCACTGGTGGGCTGTTCGAAGCCGGCGATCAGGCGCAGCACCGTGGTTTTGCCCGACCCGGACGGCCCGAGCATGGAGAAGAATTCCCCCTCGACGATGTTGAGATCGACCCCGTCGACGGCATTGACCGAGCCGAAACTTTTGGTCAGGCCGCTCAAGCGGATGGCGGGCTGCGCACCGGTCACATTTGCTCCCTGATCATTGAATATCTCCCTGCTCACTCACAGGGTAATCATATGGAGTTAGATGTCATGAAAGTGCGCCGTGATGTTACGGTCGTGTCACAACCTGAAATGAGCAGCCCATGCCGCAGTCCATCCGTGCCGGATCGGGAACCCGCGCGGCTATTTTCGCGCCGCTCGACGGTGCCGGCCGGGCCGAACTGGTGTTGCAGCGTCTCACCGACGCCATCGTGCTCGGGGTGCTGCACGACGGCGAGCGTCTGCCGAGCGAGGCCGAGCTGGCCAGGCAGCTCGGCGTCGCCACGGTCACCGCCCGGGAAGCACTCGAGATTCTGCGTCGGAATAAGCTCGTGCACACCAAGCGCGGCCGCGACGGCGGCAGTTTCGTCACGTTCGCCGGGCGCGGCGCGAACGATTTTCAGGACGAACGGCTGCTGGCCTGGTCGCGGGTTCAGGTGCGCGACTTCGGCGTGCACTATTCCGCGATCGCCGGTCTGGCCGCCGAACTCGCCGCCGACCGCGCCAGTGCAGCCGATATCGACAACCTCGAGCGCATTCTCGATCGCTCCGATGCCCTCACAGCGGATGCCGCGCGCCGCGGCCACGGTACGTTCCGTCTCGAGGTGGCCGCGCTGAGCCAGTCCGCCCGGCTTGTGCGCGAAGAACTGCGCTTGCAGGCCGAATTTGGCTCCCTGCTCTGGCTCAGCCTGAGCGAACCACTTCGGCGGGAACGCTGCCGAGCGGTACAACGGGAGACGGTCGCCGCCCTCGTCGCCGAGAACGGCGCTCGAGCCAGGCAGCTCACCGTGAACCAGATCACCGACTCCATCGAGTGGCTGATCGAGGCCAAGTCCATTCTGGAACAGGACCCCGTGTCACCGATGCAAGCCAGAACAACGACACCGGAGCCCGAGGACACCCGATTATGACGTTCGAGCCGCTCGTTCACAACGAGGCGCATGGCTTCGCCAGCGTGTCCTGGATAGCGGCCGTCTTCGACCCGGTGTTCGCACGCCTCGTGGGCTGGGCCGCGCAGGTCGAAGACTGCGCCAGCCAGCCCGAGTGCGGCCGAACCACACTCGATCCCTTGATCGAGACCCTGATGCGAACGGAATTCGCCGACGCCGATGGGATGGTTATCGGGGCCGGTTTCGTCTCCGCGCCGAGCTTCCTGGGCTGGCACCTGGCCTGGTGGCTGGGCGGGCAGAACCCGGCGGGGTCTGCGCTGCCGGCCACCGGCATCCGTCATCTGGAAACGGTTGAAGACCCCCGCGACGAGAGTTTTCGCGACTACACGGCGTTGGAATGGTGGCGCGTTCCCGCCCAGACCCGGCGCCGCCACGTGACCGGGCCCTACGTGGACTATCTGTGCACCGATGAATACACCCTCACGTTGACCCTGCCGGTCTACCGCGGCGGGACCGAGCTGATCGGTGTGGTCGGAATCGACCTGTCGGTGGATCAGCTCGAGCGCCAACTCGTGCCGCGCCTCGGCGCCAGCGGTGTGCCGGTGACGCTCATCAACGCCAGCGCACGGGTCGTCGTCTCGACCGACGCCCACCTCGCCACCGGCGCGCTGCTGCGCCTGCCGGGGCTGACCGAGCGCCTGCGCGACCCGGCGTCGTCACCGGCTCTACTGGCCGATGGGGCACACGCGTTCCGGTGGTGCGGTCAGACCGGACTCGCCGTCGTTGTCGGCCCGGCCGCGGGTCAGCCGATCGAGGCGCCGAACACCCATCCGAGCAGATAGGTCACCGCGGCTGCGCCAAGGCCGATGACGAGCTGCCGCAGGGCACGCTTCAGCGGCGGCCCGCCGGAGAGCAAACCGACGACGGCGCCGGTCGCGAGCAAGGCCACGCCGACCAGGACGGTCGCCAGGATCATGGCCGGGTAGCCGGTCAGGCCGAACAGGTAGGGCAGCACGGGCAGCAGCGCTCCGGATGCGAAGAAGCAGAAGCTCGACAGGGCCGCGCCGGTGCCCGTGCCGATGGCTTCGTGCTCGTCGGGCTCGACGGCCGCGTTGGTGACCGCGGAAATCGGACCGGTCGCCGCATACGCGGTGGCCAGCACGCCACGGGCATAGGTCTCGGCCTCATCCTCGGACATACCGCGGGCCCGGTAGACCAGGGTCAGCTCGTTGGCGGCGAGGTCGAGGTGCGAGAGCACACTCTTGGCCGGTGCCGCCGGAGTGGATGCTTCGAGCAACTCCCGCTGGGACCGCACCGAGACATATTCGCCAGCGCCCATCGAGAGCGCCCCGGCCAACAACCCGGCAATCCCGGTGAACAGAATCGTTGCAGCCGGTACGCCGGTGGCGCCGATGCCGAGCACGAGGGCCAGGTTACTGACCAGGCCGTCATTGACGCCGAACACGGCGGCGCGAAAGGTACCGGACAGGCGTTTGCGACCGCGCGCGGCGAGGCCGCGCACGACCTCTTCGTGCACGGTTTCGTCGGCCGCCATCGCGTTCGTCGCGTCGGCATCCGCATCGTAGGGCGAGCGGCTCTCGGCCCGTTGGGCGAGAGCGAGCACGAACACCGAACCGAACCGGCGGGCCAGCAGCCCCAGAAACCGGGTGCGCAGGGCACCACGACGTGGCGAGCCCACGTCGCTGCCGAGCAGTTGGCGCCAGTGATCTTCGTGTCGTCCCTCGGCTTCGGCGAGGGCGAGCAGAATCTGGCGCTCCTCACCGGCCCGACGGTTGGCGAGGTCACGATAAACCGCGGCCTCAGCCCGCTCGTCGGCCAGGTATTGCCGCCACCGACGGATGTCCCGCTGCGATGGCTCACGCCCGACCGGCCCCGGAGCGGTCACGCCTCCGGCGCCGCTTCGAGGAGGCCCTGCGGAATGCGCGCCGAATCGTGCGGGCCGGAGCCATCGAGGCCAAAGAACGGTTGCTCGAACTGAACCACCCAGAACTTTTCCCGCACCACGGTCGGTGCGTACAGCCCAGACCCCTCCGACTCCCCCGCAGCCACGATCACACCGATCGGGTCGTCGATCAGGGAGTCGGGAAAGCGGGTGCGGTCGAGGTGCACGATCACCTGCACGCCCACGCCGAAAGCCTGAGTTGTCACGTGCTACTCGATCGCCTGGGCGCGTTCGAGCACGAGCTCGCGCACGCGCGCGGCATCCGCTTGGCCACGCATGGCCTTCATGACCGCGCCAATGACCGCGCCGGCGGCCTGCACCTTGCCATCGCGAATCTTGGCGAGCACGTCGGGCTGACCGCTCAGCGCGGCGTCAATGGCCGCGATGAGCGCGCCGTCGTCGGACACTACGGCCAGGCCACGGTTCTCGACGACCTCGGCAGGGGTACCCTCGCCGGCGATGACGCCTTCGAGCACCTGGCGGGCCAGGCGGTCGGTGAGGGTGCCAGCCTCGACCAGCTGGATCAGCGCGGCAAGCTGCTCCGGCGTGACGAGCGAGTCGGCCGCGACCCCGGCCACGTTGGCGAGCCGGGCGATCTCGCCGGTCCACCACTTGCGCGCAGCCTGAGCGGATGCCCCGGCGGCGACGGTCGCCTCGACCGCGTCGAGCAGGTCGGAATTCACGACGTCCTGGAACTCGAGGTTCACAAAACCCCACGCCGCCTGCAGGCGCTTGCGGCGGGCCGCGGGCGGCTCCGGCAGGGTGAGGCGCAACTCTTCGACCCAGGCGCGCGACGGCGCCATCGGCAGCAGGTCGGGCTCCGGAAAGTAGCGGTAGTCGTCGGCGTCGCTCTTGGGCCGACCGGCGCTCGTGATGCCGGTGTCTTCGTGCCAATGCCGGGTCTCCTGCGTGATGGTGCCGCCACCAGACAGCACGGCCGCCTGACGCTGGATCTCGTAGCGCACGGCGCGTTCGACGCTTCTCAGGGAGTTGACGTTCTTGGTTTCGGTGCGGGTGCCGAGCACGTTCGACCCGCGCGGGCGCAGGGAGACGTTGGCGTCGCACCGCACGTTGCCCTCTTCCATCCGGGCGTTGGAGACGCCGAGCGCCTTGGCGATCTCGCGAATGGCCGCGACGTAGGTCTTGCCGATCTCGGGGGCGTCGTGTTCGGCACCCTCGATCATCTGGGTGACGATTTCGACCAGCGGCACGCCGCCGCGGTTGTAGTCGACCAGCGAATAGTCGGCACCCTGGATGCGTCCGGTCGCACCACCCATGTGGGTGAGCTTGCCGGCATCGTCTTCCATGTGGGCACGTTCGATCTCGACGGTGACCTGACGTCCGCTTTCGAGTTCGATCGTGATCGATCCGTCATGGCAGATTGGGTCGTCGTACTGGCTGGTCTGAAAGTTCTTCGCCGTGTCGGGGTAGAAGTAGTTCTTGCGGGCGAACCGCGAGTGTTCCGCGATTTCACAACCCAATGCCAGCCCCAAACGGATGCTGGATTCCAGCGCCTTCTTGTTCACCTGCGGCAGCCCGCCCGGCAGACCGAGGCAGGTGGGGCAGGTGTTCGTGTTGGCGCCGGAGCCGAACTCGTTGGCGCAGCCGCAGAACATTTTGGTTTTGGTGTTGAGTTCGACGTGCACCTCGAAGCCGAGCACCGGCTCGAACAATTCGAGCGCTTTGTCGAAGTCCATCAATTCTGGCTTGGCCATTAGACGGCTCCCTCTTCGCTGGCAAACATTTCGGTCGGGGTCAGTGCTGGGGCCTGGCTGAGCATGGTGTGCCCCCAGCTCGCTTCGAGAAGCTGCTCGATCGCGGCGCCGACGGTGTAGAGGCGGGCATCCGCTTTGGCGGGGGCCATGATCTGCAAGCCGACCGGCAGGCCGTCTTCCGGCGCGAGCCCGATCGGGATGCTCATTCCGGGCACGCCGGCGAGGTTCGCCGGGATGGTGGTGACGTCGTTGATGTACATGGCCATCGGGTCGGCTAGCTTTTCACCGAATTTGAACGCGGTCGTCGGGGCGCTGGGCGACATGAGCACGTCGACCTGGCTGAACGCGGCGGCGAAGTCACGCTGAATGAGCGTGCGCACCTTCTGCGCGCTGCCATAGTAGGCGTCGTAGTAGCCAGCGCTCAGGGCGTAGGTGCCGAGGATGATGCGGCGCTTGACCTCTGCCCCGAAACCGGCCTCGCGGGTGGCGCTCATCACGTGCTCGCTGGTGAGCGAGCCGCTGGCCGGGTTGACGCGGATGCCGAACCGCACCGAGTCGAAGCGGGCCAGGTTGCTCGACGCTTCGGCCGGCAGGATCAGGTAGTAGGCCGCGACGGCGTACTCGAAGTTCGGGGCGGAAATCTCGGTGATCTCGGCGCCGGCGGCGACGAGCAGCGCGAGGGTTTCGTTGAAGCGCTGGGTGACGCCGGCTTGGAAGCCGTCGCCGGAGAGTTCCTTGATAACTCCGATGCGCACGCCCTTGAGGGCGCCGTCCTTGAGACCTGCCTGGGCGGCTGCGGCCATCGACGGCCAGCTTTCGGTCAGCGAGGTGGAGTCGAGCGGGTCGTGGCCACCGATGACGTCGTGCAGCAGGGCGGCGTCGTAGACCGTGCGAGAGACGGGGCCGACCTGGTCGAGGCTCGAGGCGAGCGCGATGGCGCCGTAGCGGGAGACTCCGCCATAGGTGGGCTTGACGCCGACCGAGCCGGTGACGGCGGCTGGCTGGCGGATGGATCCGCCGGTGTCGCTGCCGAGGGCGAGCGGTGCCTGGAACGAGGCGACAGCCGCGGCCGAGCCACCGCCGGAGCCACCGGGGATACGATCGCGGTCCCACGGGTTGCGGGTAATTCCGTAGGCGGAGTGTTCGGTGGAGGAGCCCATGGCGAACTCGTCCATGTTGGTCTTGCCGAGCGGCACCAGGCCGGCCGCACGCAGTCGGGCAACGACGGTCGCGTCGTAGGGCGGAACCCAGCCCTCGAGAATTCTTGACCCCGCGGTGGTGGGCATGTCCTGGGTGGCGAGCACGTCCTTGATCGCGATCGGCACGCCGGCGAGCGGGTTCAGCGCCTCACCGGCTGCGCGGCGGGCGTCGATCTCGGCGGCGGTCGCCAGGGCGGCGTCAGCGGCGACGTGCAGAAAAGCGTGCAGGTCGGTGTCGACGGCCGTGATGTGGTCGAGGTGGGCGCGGGTCGCCTCAACCGCGCTGACCTCCTTGCGCACCAGGAGGTCGCTGAGCGCGGCGGCGGAGAGCTTGGTGAGATAGGTCATGGTTACTCCTCGTCCAGAATGGCGGGCACGCGAAATTTGTCGCCAGCGCGGTCGGGGGCGCCGGACAGGGCCTGCTCGACCGTCAGCGACGGCACGACGACGTCCTCACGGTAGACGTTGGTCAGCGGCATCGGGTGGCTCGTGGCCGGGGTGTCAGCGGTGGCCACCTCGGAGACCTTGGCAATCGAGTCGACGATCTGGCCGAGGTCACGGGTGAGACTGGTGATCTCGAGGGGGCTGAGGTCGATCCGGGCAAGGTATGCCAAATGGGCAACCTGCTCGGCCGTGATTTCAGACATGGTGCTCCGATACGCATTGGGGTGGATAATTCAATCCTATTCGCCAGCCGCCGCGCGCCCGATTCGCCGACCGCGTTAGGTGGGCACCCGCGCCCCTGGTGAAGTCCGTATCCGCTGCCCAGGACCGGCGCCGACACCGGCACCGGTAGGCGATTCGCGTTGATCGTACAAAACCAGGCATCGCCGACGAGGAGAAAAAAGTCTCCACTGAGCCGAAATTTCGGCAGGAAGTAACCGTGAAGTAGCACACTGGCAGATATGAGAGCAATTGTTGTCGAGCAGAAGCCGGGCGGATCCGTGTTGTCGATGCGGGATCTCTCAAGCCCTGCACCGGGCCCGCATCAGGTGAAGATCCGTGTGCGGAATGCTTCGGTGAACCGTGCCGACCTGGGCCAGCGCGCGGGAACCCACCAGCCGGTCAACCCGGGCAGCGGTCCGGTCGTCGTGGGGCTCGATGCCGCGGGCGACGTTGTCACGGTGGGAAGCGAAGTGAGGGGCGTTCACGTCGGGGACCGCGTCATGGCCATCGTCAGTGGAGGTTTGAGCGAGGAAGTCGTTGTCGACGCTGCGCTGGTCATACCGATTCCGCCGGCGTGGACCTACGCGGAGGGTGCTGCTGCCATCCTCGGGTTGATGACCGAGCACAACGCGCTCCGCACTGCGGGTGAGCTTGAGCCGGGCGAAACGGTGCTCGTTCATGCGGCGGCCTCAACGGTGGGGCTTCAGTGCGTACAGCTGGCAAAATATCTCGGCGCTGGACTGATCATTGCCACCGTTCGCACGGACCGGGCAACAGATCTGCTCCGTTTTTCGGGTGCCGATCACGTGGTCGAGGTTGGCGAGGCTGGTTTTGCAAATCGGGTTTTGGAACTCACGGATGGCCGCGGGGTCGACGTCATCGTCGACCATGTCGGCGGCCCCTATCTGGCGGATAATATTCGCTGCGCCGCGCTCCGGGGACGCGTAGTCGGTGTGGGGCGCCTCGGTGGTGCCCACGGTGATCTTGATCTGGAAGCACTGGCCTTCAAACGAATAAGCATCATCGGGGTCACTTTTCGTACCCGTGACGCTGCGGAGAAAGCCGCTATCGTCACCGCGCTGCTGTCCGACGTCGATCCGGCTTTCGCAGCACTGCGCCCATCGATTGATCGGATCCTGCCCTGGACCGAAGTTCAACAAGCGCAGGATCTCATGGCCGCGAACTCGCACCTGGGCAAGATTGTTTTGAGTCTTGAAAATACGTAAGCCAGAACGTCTGGAAATGCACACTAGGTAAGGAACCACATGCGCGAAACCGACTTCTTCAACGGCGTCCAGGTGCCCGTCATCGGCCAGGGAACCTGGCATCTCGGTGAGGACGCTGCGAAGCGAAAGGCCGAGGTGTCGGCCCTCTGCGCGGGGATCGATGCCGGCCTGATCGTGATCGACACGGCCGAAATGTATGGCGATGGCGCCTCGGAAGAACTGGTCGGCGAGGCCATCCGAGGCCGACGCGATGACGTCGTGCTGGTGAGCAAGGTCTATCCACACAACGCGAGCCAGAGCGGCGTGGTGGCGGCGTGCGAGCGCAGCCTGCGCCGGCTCGGAACCGATCGGCTCGATGTCTACCTCCTGCATTGGTCTGGCGGTGTTCCATTGTCCGAGACCGTTGACGGGTTCGAACACCTCCGTGCAGCGGGCAAGATCCGGAGCTGGGGGTTATCGAATTTCGACCAAGATGACCTGGAGCGAGCACCAGACGGATGCGCCACCAATCAGGTGCTCTACAACCTCGGCAGTCGGGGCATCGAGTTTGATCTCCTGCCCTGGCAACAACGCGCAGGCATGCCGCTCATGGCGTACTCGCCACTCGGTCAGGGACCGACCCTGCTCGAGCATCCGCTACTGGCCGAAATCGGAGAGCGCCACGGAGTGACTGGTGCCCAGATCGCGCTGGCCTGGGTCATTAGGCAACCGGGCGTCATCGCGATCCCCAAAGCATCCTCGCTCGAGCACGTGCAGCAGAATGTCGGCGCGGGCGCGGTGGTTCTCGACGCCGAGGATTGCCTGTCGCTGGATAGCGCATTCCCGGCGCCCCGCAGCAAACAACCGCTCGATATTCTCTGACGCCGCCCACTTATTTCTGAAGCGCGCTCCGGCCAGGCGGAGTGCGCTGAATATGGTTACCGCGCTGCCAGCCACCCCTCCGGGAGCACAGTGGCAGGTCCCGTCGGATTGTGATAAAACTGATACATGCTCATGTTCTGCACAGTCTAGGGCTGTCGGACATTCATCCATTCAATACCTCCGAAAGTGAAGGCGGACCCTCCGTCCTACACGGTCACAAATTCAGGGAGTGAAAAAATGAAAGCAGTCGTTTACAAAGGACCCAATGAGGTCGCCGTGGAAGAAGTTCCAGATGCCAAGATCGAACGCCCCACTGACGTTCTCGTGCGCATCACAGCGACAAATATTTGCGGTTCAGACCTGCACATGTATGAGGGACGTACCGATTTCGCGGTCGGACGCACGTTTGGCCACGAAAACATGGGCGAGGTCATCGAGGTCGGTAACGGCGTCGATGCGGTCAAGGTCGGCGAGCTCGTCGTACTGCCGTTCAATATTTCTTGCGGGTTTTGCAAGAACTGCGAACGCGGTTTCACGAACTACTGCATGACCACTCAACCAGACCCCGTCGGCGCCGGCGCCGCCTACGGCTTTGCTGGCATGGGTCCGTACCCCGGCGGGCAGGCCCAAATGCTGCGTGTGCCCTACGGCGACAACAACTGCCTGCGCCTGGGTGAAGATGCCGTAGAAAAGCAAAACGATTACGTGATGCTCTCGGACATCTTCCCTACCGGCTACCACGCTACCGAGATGGCCGGCGTCATGCCCGGTGACACGGTCGTGATCTACGGCGCTGGCCCGGTCGGACTCATGGCTGCCCTGTCTGCCACGATCAAGGGCGCCAGTAAAGTCTGGGTTGTGGACCGACGCCCCGACCGGCTGGCCCTGGCCGAGCAGATCGGCGCGATCGCCGTTGATGACTCGAAGACGGACCCGGTGCAATTCGTACTGGACCAGACCAAGGGTATCGGCGCTGACCGTGGATGTGAATGCGTCGGCTATCAGGCTCACGACCCCCAGGGCACCGAGGATCCTGCCATGACTCTGAACCGGCTGATTCAGTCCGTGCGCATCACCGGGGGCATCGGCGTAGTCGGTGTCTTCCTGCCGGCGGATCCCGGCGGCTTCGACGAGAACGCCAAACAGGGCAAACTTGCTATTGACTACGGCTTGCAGTGGCTCAAAGGCCAGAGTATGGGCAGCGGCCAATGCCCGGTGAAGAAATATAATCGACAACTGCGCGACCTGATTGCCGTCGGCAAAGCCAAGCCGTCGTGGATCGTTTCGCACGAGGTCCCGCTCAGTAAAGCCGTGGATGCCTACAAGAACTTCGGTGACCGCAACGACGGGTGGACCAAAGTCATCCTCAAGCCCGAATAGGGCACCGTTGAACGAACTCGCCGCAGCGTGTTCTACCCTCGGACTTGACGAATGCGGGCGTGAACTCGAGTTCGGATAGTAATCCACACCGAAAGCGCAACCAGCACACGCTCTAATTTGGGCGCGGCGTTCGGCGGGGTGGCATTTGCGAGTGCCGCCCCGCGTTCAGCGCGGCGCCGGTGCAGCAGCCTACGTGGATGCCGGCACGGTCGCCAACCCGGCCGGCCCCTCCGTGAGCAGGGTTCGAAATTCGTCGGCGTCGAGGATTCGGATGCCGAGGGTTTCGGCCTTGCCGAGTTTCGATCCCGCGCCCGGCCCGGCTGCCACGAAGTCGGTGTTCTTGGACACGCTCGATGCGCTTTTACCGCCGGCGGCGATGATAGCTTCCTGCGCGCCCTCCCGGGTGAAGCCCTCGAGGGATCCGGTGGCCACGACGGTCAGCCCCGCGAGCACTCCCCCGGCGGCCTCGGCCGCGCCCGGACCGGGATGGCCCGGGGTGGCGAACTGCACGCCGGCCGCAGCCCACTGGGTGACGATATCGACGTGCCAGTCCACCACGAACCAGGCGAGCACTGCGTCGGCGATGATGCCGCCAACCCCGTCGACCCCGGCGAGTTCTTCGCGGGTCGCCGCACGAACGGCGCCGAGTGAGCCGAAATGGTTGGCCAATGCCCGGGCGGCGACCGGGCCGACATGACGGATGTTCAGGCTCACCAGAATGCGCCACAGCGGCTTCGTCTTGGCCTTCTCGATCTCGGCCAGGAGCTTGAGCGCGCTGGAGGACGGCTGCAGGCCGGTCAGACCCTGCTTCTTCTCGGCCGGACTCGGATTGCGACAAAACGGCATACGAATTTTCGCAACCCCGTCGTCTTCCTTCGGCAAGCCCGTTTCGGCGTCGCGCACGATCACCTGGATTGGCAACAGGTCGGCCAGTCTCAGGGCGAACAAGCCGGCCTCGGTCGACAGCGGCGGGTCGACCGGCACGGTCGGCTGAGTGAGCGCAGAAGCCGCGACCTCGCCGAGCACCTCGATGTCAAGCCCCCCACGGCTGCCAATGTGTTCGACCCGGCCGCGTACCTGCGCGGGGCAGCTGCGCGCGTTCGGGCAGCGTAGGTCGATGTCGCCCTCTTTGGCCGGGGCCAGCGGGGTGCCGCATTCCGGGCAGTTCTGGGGCATGACGAATTCGCGTTCGGTGCCGTCGCGCAGTTCGACGACCGGGCCCAGCACCTCGGGAATGACGTCGCCGGCCTTGCGCAGCACAATCGTGTCGCCGATCAGGACCCCCTTGGCCTTGACGACGTCCTGGTTATGCAGTGTCGCCTGGCGTACCTCGCTGCCGGCCACGAGTACTTTCTGCATGACCGCGAAGGGGGTGGCGCGGCCGGTGCGGCCGACACTCACGACGATATCGAGCAGTTTCGTGTTGACCTGCTCGGGTGGGTACTTGTAGGCGATTGCCCAGCGCGGCGCCCGATTGGTCGCGCCAAGCTCGGCGTGCAGGGCGAGCTCATCGATCTTGATCACGATGCCATCGAGCTCGTGTACGACGCTGCCGCGGTGGGCTCCGTAATACTCGATGAACTCAGCCGCCTCGGCGACCGAGGGGACCACACGAAAGTAGCTGCTGGTCGGCAGCCCCCAACCTTGGAGCAGGCCGTAGACCTCGGACTGGGTGTGCACGGGCGGGTTCTCCCAGGCACCGATGCCGTGAACAAGCATGCGCAGCCGGCCCAGGCGCGCCTTCATGAGGCGCAGCTGGTCCACGTTTTTGCCGGAGGCTTTCTGCCGCAACGACCCGGCCGCAGCGTTGCGGGCGTTGGCGAACGTCCGCTCGCCGGCCGCGGACTGCGCCGAGTTCAGTTCGTCGAACGCGACCGTCGGAAAGAACACCTCTCCGCGCACCTCCATGAGTGACGGATGCCCGGTACCAGCCAGGCGACTAGGGATGCCGGGTACGAGGTCGATATTCTCGGTCACGTCTTCGCCGACGACCCCGTCGCCACGGGTCGCGGCAGAGACGAGCACTCCATTGGCGTACCTCAGGTTGATGGCGAGGCCGTCGATCTTGAGCTCGCACAGGTAGTGCACCGCGCGGCCGGAGTTCTCCGCGGCTTTGCGAGCCCAGACCTCGAATTCTTCGAGAGAGAAAACGTTGTCGAGGCTGAGCATGCGTTCGGCGTGTGTCACCGGGTCGAACAGGGTGACTTCAGCTCGACCGCCGACCGTTTGGGTGGGGCTGTCCTGGCTCGCCAGCTCGGGATGCAATCGCTCGAGTTCGCCGAGGTGTTGAACCAGCCGGTCGTACTCGGCGTCGGAGATGATGACGGTGTCGCGCTCGTAATAGGCGTCACGGGCGGCGAGCACGCGGGTGGTGATGTCGACAGCCTCAGCGGCTGCCGCGCTCAGCGCGGCGGGTGTGGTGGCAGCGACGGACTCAGGCATTGACCGGGACGGGGCTGGCCGAAGCGGTGGAAACAGTAGCGGTGGGAACAGAAGCGGTGGAATCAGTAGCGGTGACAGCAACCGGAACGGCGCTGACGGTGCGGTCGATGGTGCATTGGCCGACTACCCGGGTTCCGACGTACACCACGGCGGTCTGCCCGGGGGCGACGCCAGCCAGCGGCTCGTTCGGAATGATGCGCAACTCGACCGAGCCGGGGACTCCGGTCACTGCGGTGGTCGAGACGACCTGGGCTACCGCAGGTACCGGATCGGCGTGGGCGCGGATCTGCACGTGACAGGGGAACGCGACATCTGGATGTTCGGGGGCAAGCCCCGCCCAGGTGTACTTGTTGCCGGCGATCTCCTTGATGGCGAGCGCCTCCTTGGGACCGACGACGACCGCGTTGGTGATCGGGCGCACCTCGAGCACGAAGCGCGGCTTGCCGTCGGCGGCCGGGGTGCCGATCGACAGCCCTTTACGCTGGCCCACGGTGAAGGCAACGGCGCCGTCGTGCTGGCCGAGCGTGTTGCCCTCCCGGTCGAGAATGTCGCCGGTGACCGGGGCGACGCGTTCGCCGAGCCAGCCCTTGGTGTCACCGTCAGGAATGAAGCAGATGTCGTAGGAGTCGGGCTTGTTCGCCACCGAAAAGCCGCGTTCGGCCGCTTCGGCGCGCACCTCGGCCTTGGTCGGCGTGGCGCCGAGCGGAAACATGGAGTGGTTGATCTGGTCGGCGGTGAGCACACCGAGCACGTAGGACTGGTCTTTCGCCCAGGCGGCCGCGCGGTGTAGTTGCTTGTTGCCATCGGCATCCGTCAGGATACTCGCATAGTGGCCGGTGCAGACGGCGTCGAAGCCGAGGGCCATGGCCTTTTCGAGCAGGGCGGCGAACTTGATCTTCTCGTTGCAGCGCATGCACGGGTTCGGCGTGCGGCCGGCGGCGTACTCGGCGATGAAGTCGTCGACGACGTCGAGTTTGAACCGTTCCGAGAAGTCCCAGACATAGTAGGGAATGCCCATGATGTTGGCGGCACGCTGGGCATCCATCGAATCTTCCACGGTGCAGCAGCCACGGCTGCCGGTGCGCAGTGTGCCCGGCATCCGGCTCAGCGCCAGATGCACGCCAACCACCTCGTGTCCAGCTTCGACCGCACGCGCGGCTGCGACGGCGGAATCAACACCGCCACTCATTGCTGCTAAAACCTTCACCCAACGAGTGTACGCGCCAGTGCTGACCCCGCAAACGTAAGGGTCAGTGCCCGGGCACTCGATCGGCCATGCCCGCGGCGAGCGCCAGGGCGTGCGCCGCGGGCAGCGCCGCCAGCAGCGCGTCGACGTCGGCGTCGGTCGACGTGTGCCCGACCGTGATGCGCAGCGCCCCACGGGATTCGACCTCGCTGCGTCCCATCGCTCGCAGCACGTGCGAGGGCTCAGGCACGCCGGCCTGGCAGGCCGATCCGGTCGACACCGACACGCCGGCAACGTCGAGGGCGAACAGTAACGAGTCGCCCTCGCAGCCCGGAAAACTGAAATGGGCGTTACCGGGCAGCCGGTGGGTCGGGTCGCCGTTGAGCTGCGCCCCCGGCGCGACCAGGGCCACACCAGCGATGACGCGGTCGCGCAGCGCCATCAGGCGAGCGTTTTCATCGCCGTGCGCGATGAGAGCCGATGCCGCCACCGCGAACGAGACCGCCGCCGCGACATCCTGGGTGCCGCTGCGCACCTTGCGCTGCTGGCCGCCACCATGGATGAGAGGTTCGACGGTCGTGGCACGACCGAGCACGAGCGCCCCGATGCCGACCGGGCCGCGGACCTTGTGCGCCGAGACGCTCAGCGCCGACACGCCCGCGGCCGCGAGGATGCGAAAATCGACAGGTATGTAGCCGTAGGCAGCGACCGCATCGACGTGCACCGGAATTCCGTGGGCTGAGGCGAGCGCCGCCACCTCCGCGACAGGTTCAATGGTGCCGACCTCGTTGTTGGCCATGATCACGCTGACCAGGGCGATATCGAGCGGGTCACGCGCAATGGCGGCCTCGAGCGCGCCGAGGTCGATGCGGCCCCGGTCGTCGAGCGGAATCCACTCGACGATGGCGTCTTCGTGCTGAGCCAGCCACTCGACCGTGTCGAGCGTGGCGTGGTGTTCTCCGCCGGGCACCAGAATGCGCCGGCGTGGTGCGCGCGCCCAGTACAAACCCTTGATGCCGAGGTTGATCGCCTCGGTGCCGCTGCCGGTGAAAACGACCTCGATCGGGTCACAGGCGAGGCTCGTGGCCACGATTTCACGCGACTCTTCGAGCATCCGTTTCGCATTTTGACCCTGGCTGTGCACGGACGCGGGGTTACCGACGACGCTCATCGCTTCGGCGTAGGCGGCAATAGCGGCGGGAAGCATGGGCGTGGTCGCCGCATGATCCAAATAGACAACCATGCCTGCCATTTTACAGTCGAGCGGATGCCGGTGGTCGTCACCCTCCCCCACACTGATTACTCTTGAATCCATGAGTTCCGCCGATCCCCTGCGCAACCTCGGTGTGCGACTAACCAGCGCCGGCGGCGAACTCCGCGTCTGGGCCGAACATGCCGACGCCATGGACCTGTGCCTGTTCGACGAGGTCGACCCGAACTGGATCATCAAAAGCGTACCGATGACGCAGGACGCGCATGGTGTGTGGTCCGGTAAATCGCGCACGCTGTCACCGGGGCGCCGGTACGGCATCCGTGTGTCAGGTCCGGCCAGCCCACAGAATTCTTTCCACCCCGAGAAGACTCTGATCGAACCGTATTCACGTGGTCTGGTTCGGGTCGGCGCCGGACTGTGGCAGTCCTCGGTGATCGACGACGATTTCGATTGGAACGGCGCCGAGAAACCGGGCACGGCCCTCGATCACACCGTGGTCTACGAGGCGCACGTTCGCGGCCTCAGCCGGATGAACCCGCTGGTTCCGGCCGCACTGCGGGGCACCTACGCCGGTCTCGCCCACGAATCCACTATCGCTTACCTGACGGACCTCGGCGTGACCGCGGTTGAACTCTTGCCGGTGCAGGCGTTCGTGTCCGAGCAGCGCCTGATCAAACAGGGCTTGATCAACTATTGGGGGTACAACACCCTCAATTTCTTTTCCCCGCACGCCGACTACGCCACTCAGGCTGCCCAGTCCGCCGGGCCGGCAGCGGTGCTCCGCGAGTTCAAGGGCATGGTCAAGCTGCTGCACGAGGCGGGGCTCGAGGTCATCCTTGACGTCGTCTACAACCACACCGCCGAGGAGGGTCGGAACGGCCCGGTCACGAGTCTGCGCGGCATCGACAATGCAGGCTATTACCGGCAGGACGAGTCCGGTGCCTACATCGACGTGACCGGCTGTGGCAATACTGTCAACTTCAGCCACGACGTGCCGAAACGGCTCGTACTCGATTCGCTGCGCTACTGGGCCAACGATGTGCAGATCGACGGGTTCCGCTTCGATCTGGCGACGACACTCGGCCGCGACGGCGGCGTCGTCTACGACCCGGAGCATCCGCTGCTCACCCAGATTCGCGACGACCCGGATCTGGCTGGCGTGAAGCTCATCGCGGAGCCGTGGGATGTCGGCCAGGGCGGCTGGCAGACCGGCAATTTTCCACCCGGCTGGACCGAGTGGAACGACCGCTACCGCGACCGCATGCGCGACTTCTGGCTTTCGGATATAAAGAGCCTGCGCCAAAGCGGCTCAGCCGGCAGCGGGATCGGACGGTTCGCGACCCGGGTCGCCGGTTCCTCGAACACGTTCTCCGAGAAACGCGGCCCACTCGCCTCGCTCAATTTCATCACCGCACACGACGGGTTCACGCTCGCCGACCTGACCGCGTACAACAGCAAGCACAACCTCGGCAACGGCGAGTCGAACCGTGACGGAACCGACAACAACAGCTCCTACAACCACGGCGTCGAGGGCCCGACCCGCGACGTGGCGATTCTGGCCACAAGGCGCAAGGCCATGCGTAATCTGCTCGGCACGCTGCTGTTATCGGCCGGAATTCCGATGCTCACGGCCGGCGACGAATTCGGTCGCAGCCAGCGCGGCAACAATAACGCCTACTGCCAGGACAGCGAGCTGACCTGGCTCAACTGGGACTTCGACGATTGGCAGCAGGACCTGCACCGAGTCACCCGGCGGCTGCTGCAGCTGCGCCGGGAGAACCCGGCATTACGGCCGGTACACTTCGGCCGGTTCGGCGAGACCACCCCGAGTGCCAGCCAACTGGACTGGTACAACATCGCCGGTGACGCGCTGCAGGGTGACGCCTGGAATTCCCCCACCGAACGCACCCTGCAGTACATGGCGGCGTCCACACCGGAGCACGAAGCCTTCAACCGCATCCTGCTCGTGGTGAACGCGCGCGAGCAGGATGAGACCGTCACCCTGCCCAAACACGAGGGAGTGGATGCCTACACGCTGCTCTGGGATTCCAGTCACGACGACCTGCGCGATTCGGTCATCGAGCATGCGCCGGGCGCTCGCCTGTTCGTGCCGGGGGCCTCGATGCAGCTGATGCGGGCGCACGGAGCATTCGTTCCGCGCAGCACCGCGCGTCCCTGACCGACCAGCATGAGCCGGCCAACGTGAACCGGCCAGCGTGAGCCGGCCAACGTGAACCGGTGGGCCGGCCGCAACCGCTAGTTCGCGACGGCGACCAGACCCATCTCGGCCGGGCTAATCAGCAGCGCGTTCTTGGGCACGACCCGAATGGTGTAGCCGAAGGCTCCGGCCCGGTCGAGTTCGACCGTTCCGGTGAACAGGGTCGCTCCGCCGGCCGGTGCTTTCTTCAGCGAAGCCGGAGCGAGCGCCTGAATCGCGACATCGCGCAGTTCGTCGGTACCGAGGCTCTTGCCGTAGACGACTTCGACGATCACATCGTCGGCGGACAGCCCGTTCAGCTGCACGTGCGCCCGCAGGTGAAGGTCGTCGCCCACTTCGGGCACCGAGGAGACCCCGCCGGATTCGACGTGGGTCACGGCAACCTGGGGCCAGGCGGAGACGATCTTGCCCTTCCAGGCAGCCAGTTCGCGGGCGGCCCGGTAGTTGTTGGCCGACATCAGCGCCTCAAAATGACCGGCCGGACGGTACAGTCGCTCCACGTACTCGCTCACCATCCGATCCGCCGACAGCTGCGGTGACAGCGTCGAAAGCGTGTGCCGAATGTTGGAGACCCAGCGTTCGGGCACGTCGTCGGCGTTACGCTCGTAGAACATCGGCGCGACCTGGTGCTCGATCAGCTCGTAGAGCGCTTCGGCCTCGAGCCGGTCACGTTCAGCGGAATCACCGGCGGAATCGGCCGAGGGAATCGCCCAGCCGTTCTTGCCGTCGTAATATTCCGGCCACCAACCGTCAAGGATCGACAGGTTGAGCGCGCCGTTCAGCGCAGCCTTCATGCCGCTCGTGCCGCAGGCTTCGAGCGGGCGGAGCGGATTGTTGAGCCAGACATCCGTTCCCGGATACATCAACTGGGCCATCGCAATGTTGTAGTCCGGCAGAAATGCGATGCGGCTGCGCAGCGCCGGGTCGGCGGCGAACTGCACGATCTTCTGGATCAGCCGTTTGCCTTCCTCATCGGCGGGGTGCGATTTGCCGGCAATCACGATCTGAATCGGATGCTCCGGGTGCAGTAGCAGGGCACGCAACCGCGCGGGGTCGTGCATCATCAGGGTCAGGCGCTTGTAGGTGGGCACGCGGCGGGCGAATCCGATGGTCAGCACGTTCGGGTCGAAGACCCGGCCGATCCAGGCCGGAGCGATGCCCCCCGGGTTCTGGTCGCGCCAGGCGTTCAGCAAGCGGCGGCGGGCATCCTCGACGAACTGTAGGCGCATCTGACCGCGCACCGACCAGAGATCCTGGTCCGAGACCTCACCGGAGGCCCAGTTGGCCGTTGACGTGTCACTGGTGCCGAGTTTATTCAGCGCGAGGCTCTTGAGCGCCGGGTCGGTCCAGCTCGGGGCGTGCACGCCGTTCGTGATCGACGTGATCGGGACATCCGCTGAATCAAAACCGGGCCAGAGGCCGTTGAACATGCGGCGGCTGACCTCCCCGTGCAGGGTCGACACGCCGTTGGCGTGCTGGCCCAAGCGCAGGCCCATAATGGCCATGTTGAACACGTCGGAGGAACCGCCGGCGTAGCTTTCGGCCCCGAGAGCGAGCAGGTCCTCCACGTCGACGCCGGGCAGCAGGTCGGTGCCGAAATAGCGGCGAACCAGGGAGCGTTCAAACCGATCGATGCCGGCGGCGACCGGGGTGTGGGTGGTGAAGACGGTTCCGGCGCGGGCCACCTGCAGGGCTTCCTGAAAGCTCAAGCCCTCGCCGATCAGGCTCGAAATGCGCTCCAGACCGAGAAACCCGGCGTGGCCCTCATTGGTGTGGAACACTTCGGGTTCGGGCAAACCGTGCAGCGAGCTCCACAGTTTGACGGCGCGTGCGCCGCCGATGCCGAGCAGCAGCTCCTGCAACAGGCGGTGTTCGCCGCCGCCGCCGTAGAGCCGGTCGGTGACCAGGCGCAGGTCGTCGGCGTTTTCGGGAATGTCGGCGTCGAGCAGCAGCAGGCGCACCCGACCGACCTTGGCCTGCCAGACCCGGGCATGCAGGGTTCGGTCATCCGGCAGGGCGAGCGAGACCTGCACTGCAGAGCCGTCGGCTCGGCGCAACACGGAGAGCGGCAGCCCGTCGGGGTCGAGCAGCGGGTAGCTTTCCATCTGCCAGCCGTCCGGCGAGATGGACTGGCTGAAGTAGCCGGCGCGGTAGAACAAGCCAACGCCGACGAGTGGCAGGCCGAGGTCGGAGGCGCTCTTGAGGTGGTCGCCGGCCAGAATGCCCAGGCCGCCGGAGTACTGCGGCAGCGCGGCGGCGATACCGAATTCCGGTGAGAAATACGCTATCGCGGCGGGCTTCTCGCCGTCGAGGCTCTGATACCAGCGCGGCTGCTCCAGATAGTCGCGCAGGGCGTCTCGGGCGGAGTTGACCTCGGCCACATAATCGTGGTCCTGGGCGAGATCGTCGAGACGGTGCGGGTCGACGGCGCCGAGCAGGGCGACCGGGTCGGTGCCGATCTCGCGCCAGAGCTCGGGGGCGATGCGCTCGAACAGCTGGCGGGTGGGCTCGTGCCACGACCAGCGAAGATTGCCGGCAAGCTCCTCCAGCGCCGCGAGGGGCGCGGGGAGGACGGCACGGACGGTAAATTTGCGGATCGCCTTCACGAGGTCAACCTTAGGGGTGCCAGATGGCGAACACGTAACGCCGAATGTTCGCGTCCCGCGGGCGAGGGTGGCGCGAGGCGAGCATGATTGCCACGCTTTCACGCTACGGTCATTCTGTGGCCAAGACAGCAGCAAAAAAGACGACCGTGCCGACAGCATCGAGCAGCGCCACGGCCGGTGCGTCTCCACAAGAGGCTAGCGGTGCCTCCGGCGCAGCCATTGGCCGTATCCCCGTTCTCGATCTCTCGCCTCAGCTGACCGACAACCAATGGCCGGCCCGCGCCTTCGCCGGCGAGGTCGTCCCATTTGGGGCGACCGCTTTTCGTGAGGGCCACGACCTGATCGGCGTCGACCTGCAGCTCACGGCGCCCGACGGCAGCGAAACCCGGCATCCCATGCTGCTGCAGGGCGAGGGGACCGACCGCTACGGCGTGCAGGTGCTCCTCGGCGTCGCCGGCCACTGGAGGTATCGGGTGCGTGCTTATGCCGACGAGTTCGCCACCTGGGAACACAACGCGCAGATCAAGGTTCCGGCCGGCATCGACGTGGAACTCATGTTCAGCATCGGCGGCGCGCTGCTGCAGCAGGCCGCCATCGACCAGAATCGCCCGCTCGCGGCCCGCCGCCTGCTTCAGGCCGCAGCGACCGCCCTCGCCGACACCAGCAAGCCGGCCGCCGCACGACTACTCGCGGTCGCGGATGCCGCGCTGCGGCAAGCCATCGCCGCTCACCCCCTCGCCGGGCTGGCTTCGCTCTCGGCCGAACGCACCATCATCGTCGAACGTGCCAGGGCTGGGGTGGGCTCGTGGTACGAGTTCTTCCCGCGCTCGGAGGGCGCCGTTCGGCAAAAAGATGGCAGCTGGAAGAGCGGAACGTTCCCCACCGCCGCGAAACGCCTGCCCGCCGTCGCGGCGATGGGGTTCAACGTGCTGTATCTGCCGCCGATCCACCCGATCGGGCAGGCCTTCCGCAAGGGTCCAAACAACTCACTCACAGTCGCCCCCGGTGATCCTGGCTCGCCGTGGGCGATCGGCTCGGCCGACGGCGGCCACGATGCCATCCACCCCGACCTCGGCACCGTCGCCGATTTCAAGTCCTTTCTGAAAAAAGCGGCGGACCTCGGCATTGAGATCGCCCTCGACTTTGCCCTGCAGGCCTCCCCCGACCACCCCTGGGTGCAGCAGCACCCGGAGTGGTTCACGACCCTGCCCGACGGCTCCATCGCCTACGCCGAGAACCCGCCGAAAAAATACCAGGACATCTACCCGATCAATTTCGACAACGATCCGGCCGGCATCCGGCTCGAGGCGTTGCGCCTGCTCCGCTACTGGATCAGCCTCGACGTGCGCATCTTTCGGGTCGATAACCCCCACACCAAGCCGCTGGACTTCTGGGAGTGGCTGATCGCCGAAGTCAATCAGACCGACCCCGACGTGGTGTTCCTGGCCGAGGCGTTCACCCGCCCGGCGCTCATGCAGGCGCTCGGCAAGGTCGGCTTCCAGCAGTCGTACACCTACTTCACCTGGCGCAACACGAAGACTGAGCTCGAGGAATTCTTCGACGGCCTCGCCAACGACACGGCCGATTTTCTGCGCCCCAACCTGTTTGTGAACACGCCGGATATTCTCACCGAGTATCTGCAGTTCGGCGGCCCGGCCGCGTTCAAGATTCGCGCGGCCCTCGCCGCTACGGCAGCGCCTAGCTGGGGCGTCTACGCGGGTTTCGACCTGTTCGAAAACGTCGCCCGGCCCGGCGCCGAAGAGAGCATCGACAACGAGAAGTACGAGTATCGGCCGCGCGACTGGAGCAAGGCCGAGGAACTCGGCAAGTCCCTCGCGCCCTACCTCACCCTGCTCAACCGCATTCGGGCCGAGCATCCGGCGCTGGCGCAACTGCGCAACCTCGACATCCACGCCAGTGACGACGACTCGATTCTGGTCTACAGCAAGTACCTCGACGCCGCGTTCACCGGCACCGGCCAAGCGGATGCTCTCATCATCGTCGCCAACGTCGACCCGCACTCCGTGCGCGAAACGATCGTGCACCTCGACGTCACCAGGTTCGGCATTGTCCGCGGTGACAACTTCGACGTGCACGATCTAGTCTCCGGAGCCACCTGGACCTGGGCGGCCGACAACTTCGTGCGACTCGACGCCTTCACAGAGCCGGTGCATATTCTGCACGTCACACCGCACACTTCGGCCCCAGCATGAGCGGTCACAAAGAAAAAGACAAGAAACACCAGAAACACCAGAAGCACGAGTCCACGGATACGAAGGGTCAGGCAAAGAAAATCGACGGCAAGAAGGCACAGTCCCCGAAATCCGGACCCAGCACAGTCCAGGAGAACTCGGCCCCGATCGAACCCGCGACCATACCCGAGCACGTGCTCGAGGCCGTCGCCGCCGGCCGGTACTACAACCCGCACGAAATCCTCGGCCAGCACCTCGCCCACCAGACCGGCGTGTCCGACCCGCGCGTCTCCATCCGGGCGCTGCGTCCACTCGCCACCGAGGTGTTCGCGATTCTCGCCAACGGGTCGCACGTTGAGCTGGCCCACCTCGCGCACGGCATCTGGCAGGGCGAAAGCACCGTCGGGCTCAGCGACTATACGATCGAAGCCCGTTATGAGTCGGCGCCACCGTGGATCTGCGACGACCCCTACCGCTTCATTCCGACCCTCGGCGAACTCGACCTGCACCTGATCGGCGAGGGCCGCCACGAACGCCTATGGGACGTGCTGGGAGCACACCACCGTCAGCACCAGGGCGTCACGGCCAGTTCGACCGGTACCTCGTTTGCCGTCTGGGCGCCGCACGCGCAGGCCGCGCGGGTCATCGGTGACTTCAACGGGTGGAGCGGCTCTACCCACGCCATGCGCAACATGGGCAGCACCGGCGTGTGGGAACTGTTCATTCCGGGCCTGGCGCTCGGCACCAACTACAAGTTCCAGCTGCTCACGCAGTCCGGCGCCTGGATCGATAAGGCCGACCCGATGGCCCGCCTCGCCGAAGTTCCACCGCAGACGGCGTCGGTCGTTACCGCGTCGAACTACGAATGGGCGGATACCGAATGGCTCGCCAACCGTAGCGCCACCGATCCGCACAACCAGGCCATGAGCATCTACGAGATGCACGTGGGCTCCTGGCGACCCGGGCTCGGTTACCGGGAACTCGCCGACGAGCTGGTCGGGTACCTGAACGAACTCAGCTTCACGCACGTGGAATTCATGCCCCTGGCTGAGCATCCGTTTGGCGGATCGTGGGGCTATCAGGTCAGCGGCTATTACGCGCCGACCAGCCGGTTCGGCTCGCCAGACGACCTGCGCTACCTGATCGATCGGCTGCACCAGGCCGGCATCGGCGTGATCATGGACTGGGTGCCCGGCCACTTTCCCAAAGACGACTTCGCCCTCGCCCGCTTCGACGGTCAGGCCCTGTATGAGCACCCGGACCCGCGCCGCGGTGAACAGCTGGACTGGGGAACGTACATCTTCGACTTCGGTCAGATGCAGGTGCGCAACTTCCTCGTCGCCAATGCCCTGTACTGGCTCGAGGAATTCCATATTGATGCCCTGCGGGTCGACGCGGTCGCCTCGATGCTCTACCTCGACTATTCGCGCGAAGACGGCCAGTGGGAGCCGAACCAGTATGGCGGCAACGAGAACCTCGAGGCGATCAGCCTGCTGCAGGAGATCACCGCGACCGCTTACAAACGCAACCCCGGCACCATCATGATCGCTGAGGAATCCACCAACTGGGGCGGGGTCACGGCGCCGACCAGCGGCGGCGGGCTCGGCTTCGGGTTCAAGTGGAACATGGGCTGGATGCACGACTCGCTCGAGTATATGCAGGTCGACCCGATGTACCGCTCGTACCACCACAACGACATCACGTTCTCGTTCATCTACGCGTTCAGCGAGAATTTTCTGCTGCCGATCAGCCATGACGAGGTCGTGCACGGCAAGGGCGCCCTGGTGTCGAAGATGCCCGGCGACTCCTGGCAGCAGCTTGCCAACGTGCGCGCCTACCTCTCATTCATGTGGGCGCACCCGGGCAAGCAGCTGTTGTTCATGGGCAGCGAGTTCGGACAACGTTCGGAGTGGAGCGAGGAGCGCGGCCTGGACTGGTGGATGCTCGACCAGCCGGCGCACCGCGGCCTGTTCAACCTGGTCGGTCAGCTCAACCGGGTCTACCGCGACAACGCGAGTCTGTGGAGCCGCGACAACGACCCGGGTGGTTTTGAGCTGCTCGACGGCGGTGCCGCGAGCCAAAACATCGTGTCGTTCCTGCGCTGGGACAACCACGGCGTTCCGGTCGCGTGCTTCTTCAACTTCGCCGGGCAGCCGCACACGGACTACCGGGTGGGGCTGCCATTCGCCGGAGCGTGGGAGGAGATTCTCAACACGGATGCCGGAGACTTCGGTGGTTCCGGGGTGGGTAACCAGGGCAGCGTCGAGGCCTACAACGANCCTACAACGAGCCCTGGGCCGGTCGCCCCGCCTCCGCAACCCTGACCCTGCCACCCCTGGCCGGTCTTTGGCTGCGCCTCCGCCGCTAACTCCCCGACCTTCCATTGCGGGGGGGGGGGGCTGCGCCCAACGACAGCAATCTGACGACGCAGCATTCATTGAGAATCGGTGGTGTTCACCCTGTCCGTCGACCCTAGAACGGTGGGGGCTCGGTGGGGTCGGTGTCCCGCGGGGTGTTCCAGCTGCCGTTCCAGTCGCTATTCCACGGATCGCTGATCGGTTCGGCTGGCGGCAGCGGTGCGGGCGGGGCGGGCGGGGCTGGCGGTGGTGCTTGTTGTCGCGGTGGGTTGATGCGGGTGGCGGGGTCGGTGGCGTAGTGTTTGCCGGCGGGGCTGGTCCAGTGGACGGTGCCGTCGGGGTCGGCGGTGGCTTTCCAATCGGAGAAGTGCTTCAGGTTGTGGTGGGCGGGCGAGAGGAAGTGGAGGTTGGTGGCGGTGGTGGGGCCGCCGAATTGTTTATCTATGGTGTGGTCGAGGTCAGAGTGGCCGGCGGAGCGGTTGCAGCCGGGGAACCGGCAGGTTCCATCGCGTAGGCGCAGGTATTTCTTCAGCGCCGCCGGCACGCGGAACGGGGTGGAGCTGACGTCGAGGACGATGCCGGTGTGCGGGTGAGTGAGGACGC
>NZ_SOFE01000009.1 GCF_004402405.1 Cryobacterium levicorallinum | reverse complement strand
GCTCGGTTACCGCCGGCCGAATGAAGTCCACTACGGTTATCAACAGCCAGCATTGGCAGCGTAGAAGAATCCACTAATTCCGCTGTCCGAAATACCCGCGGCAGGCCATGACCCCGCTCTGCAAGATACCTTGCCAAGCGCTTCAAGCGTCGTGTCATCCCAAGTGGCCAAACTCCGGTGTGCGGTGTGCGGACGATCACGAGTCGTAGGTTGGTCTTCCCAGCGTCAGGCCTGCACATCTCCGCGCCATCCGACATCGTCGGTTCCCTTCGCCTCGATGAACTCCTTAAAGTTCGTGAGGTCTTTCTTAATGGCGTGGTCGTCGATACCGAGAGCGGCCCCAGCCTTCTCAAGCAACCCTGTCGCTTCCCAATCAAGCTGAACCGTCACACGCGTCTCGTTCGCAGCCAACTTATGGAACGTGACAACTCCCGCGTGGTCGACCTGGCCGCCGGTACTGTTCCAGGCAACACGCTCGTCGGGGTGCTGCTCAGTTATCCGAGCCTCAAACGTGCGCTCCACGCCGCCAATTTTAACCTTCCACTCTGTGAGAGTGTCGGTTACTTGCATGATGGATTCAACAAAACTCAAAAACTTTGGAAACTCCTCGAATTTTGTCCACTGGTTGTACGCGACGGTAACGGGAACGTTGACGTCGACAGTCTCGATGGCGTTGGGCATGATGACCTCCTAATGCGAATTCAACGGATGAAAGAGTTTCTGCAACCCCATTCACCGTACCGAAGGGTTATCCAAGGTCAACCCGGGTAAGGAAAAACTCGCAGGAACGAGAAGGTACCCGTGCGCGGAACCTCAGCAGCGTGAACATGCGATGGGACGGGCTAAACGACGGTCGAGGGAGACTCTTTAGAATCCCTCTCGGTCCCCGGGCGAAGCGCGACCAAAATGCGCTTCAGATCGATGACGATCGCGGCCGTCGGGCTGAGCGATGTCGCCCCGACACCCAACTCTTGCATGCCGTGCAGAATCGCCTCGACTGCCGCTACGGCGGCATCAAAGGGTGCGCTATCACGCGGGCCGTCGTCCGTGGCACGCAAGGTTTCCGCGACCGCGTGCAGGGCATCGCTAAGAACCGGCCGCAGTTCGGGCGGCAGCTCAAGGGGAATCGGTTTACCCCAGATCATGCCCGCAAAAACCTCTGTCAGGTTGCGCACGTGGAAGGTGACGTTCTCCAGGGCCGCGAGGTCCTCATAGTCAACAACAAGATTTCTGCGGTTGAAACGAGCGCGAGGGTTACCCTTACGACTCTCGTCGGCGTGTTGCACAGCCGACCGGACGTCTCGGGCCGCGTCGGTGAGTGCGTTACCCCTGGTCGCCCAGAGTTCACGCTCCGGAGGCCAACTCTCGACCAAGGCCACGCCGATATCGCTGAGGTGTGTGGCGAGGGTGCCTCGAAAACTGGTCAACCGCTCGACAGCCGTGCCGATGGTGAGCGGCGGCAAAATTAGCAGGTTGACCAAAAGCCCCACCACTATTCCCAGACAGACTTGGGCGAGATAACCGACCGAGTAATCATCGGCTTCCGGACCGCCGATGATGAGAACGAAAAGAGCAGTCAGCGGTACTTGTTCTCCGCCCACACCAAGCCATCGCATTCCTCCGATAAGAGAGCCAAGGCCGATAACCAGCGAAATCGTCCACACGCTGGGCTCGCTCAGGAGAAGCACGGCCCCAGCGAGGGCGATTCCGACGGCCAGCCCAGCGAGGGTTTGTAAAGCGCTGCGGAGCGAACGCATAAGCGTGGGGTGCATGCTCAAAAGTGCGCCCAGCGGCGCGTAGTACCGCAATTCCTGAGCGTCTCCAGGGAGGAAAGGGGACAGCGTCCAGGCAATCGCCACAGCAACAGCGATCTTGGTGACCTGGAGGAATCGCGGAGGTTGAAGACGACGGACCAACGCCAGCCGTGATGCGTTCCCCGGGAAAATCGTTCTCGGCATCGTCTAAGTCTCTTCTGCGGCAACGGAGAGTTGGGATCCGCTCGCCCCGCAGGTTAAGCGCGGAGGCTGGCGAGGCGCTGGGAAACATCCGACAAGAAAAACGTTCCCGCAGCAGACCGGTACGGAGCTGTGGAATTTTCGGAGGGGATGTCCACTTTCGTTCACGCCGTGTCCGACCGTTCAGACGCTGCCGCCGTCGCGCATCTCCTTCCCTGGTGTTTTTTGTTGTCCACAACAGGGCTGAGTTCTCACTTGGTTCATGCGCGGCATTCGTGTGGCGCCGGCCAGCCTCCATCCTGTGACACGGAGCTGTCTGTGATCTGGCTTGCGGTGTTGTTGGCATCTGTCAGCTCATGCAGGTATTCATGGAGCCTGCCAACGCTGACCGGTGAGCTGCGGCCACCATCACACACCCAAGCCATTTTGTGAACACAGCACCGCCGCTGAGCTTGTCATCGTCTGGGTCAGATAATGCTTCGTTGTAGGTGGAGGCGATGACAAGCAGGTTTTCTCCGCATTCGATGTCGCTAATGCTGAGCATGACGTCGCCGGCATCGGTGACGATGCCCGCGGAGCACATTTCGCCGTCACCAGCAAACGTCGATAGCTTCCCTGCCTGACTTCTATCGGCAGGGAAGCTATCGAATATCCTGCCAAATACCAGTGTGAGGATCTCGGAAGAAAGCAGGGGGATCGGGGGGTTTCGCTGTCATGACAGTTTCAGGCGCGGCAGACGCTCGGCGGAACAGACTGTGCGCCCATCGAATTCAGCTTCGAGCTCAACAGCTTCGAACGTCGTAGCGCTGATGTTGGTGCCTGTGGCTTTGAGCATTGCGGTCGATTCACTACTGGTCAGCGCCTGCACCTCACCCATTTCACTCTGCAGTACGTCGTGCCGTCAGGCCCGTCGTCGACACTGTCGCCCAGCCACAGACCGTGAATGACTCGACCTGCGCAATCCACCGGATCCACGAGGACGGCGGGTAGCTGACCGCGCTCATTCACGCTGACGAGAACGAAAACCGGCAATTTCACAAATCGGCGTCGTAATGTCACGATCACTTTATTCATACAGCTCCTTGAGAGCCAATGCCTCCTATCAACAATATGCAGCCCACAAGGAACAGCAGGACCCCAGTTCGGGCACATCGTGTCTGTAGCCAACACAAGACACCAAAGAACAGAATCTTCCCAGCAGCGCCGCCATATTAGATCCGAAAGCCCCAAGAAACTGCCCACTGACGGCCATTAGAAACCAAACGAGGGGTATTCCCGACGGGCCGGGTGTGTCTCGTTGACGGTGTTTCCGGCGTTTTTCATTAGTAGGTTTCTGCGTTCGGCCAGCGGTCGTGGAAGGTGATGGCGAAGGCGTTGAGAGCTGGCTTCCACCTCATCGTCCAACGAGCTCGGCCCTCACCGGTGGGATCGAGACTTCGCGTGACCAGATACAAGCATTTTAGAGCGGCCTGCTCGGTGGGGAAATGCCCTCGAGCACGCACCGCCCGCCGGTACCGGGCATTGAGTGACTCGATCGCATTCGTGGAGCAGATCACCTGGCGGATCTCGGGGTCGTAGGACAGGAACGGGGTGAACTCTTCCCATGCCGATTCCCATAACCGGATGATCGCACCGTATTTCTTTCCCCAGATCTCGGTTAGATCATCCAGCGCTGCCCGTGCGGCGTCGACGGTTGGAGCGGTGTAGATCGGTTTCACCGCTCGTTTCATCGCATCCCAATCCTTCTTCGAGGACAGCTTGAACGTGTTCCGAATGAGGTGAATGATGCACGTCTGCACCGTGTCAACGGCCACACGTTCCCGACAACTTCGGGCAGCCCTTTCAAACCGTCACAGACCAGGAAGAACGTGTCGGTCACACCACGATTTTTGATGTCCGTCAGCACAGACATCCAGAACTTAGCGCCCTCACCGCCAGTGCCGGCCCACAACCCGAGAATGTCTTTCTCGCCGTCCAGGGTCACGCCGATGGCCGCGTAGATGGGCCGGTTGGCGACCTGCCCGTCCCGAATCTTCACGACGATCGCGTCGACCCCTAGAAACTGCCCGCCGTTCAAGGGGCGGGACTGCCACGTTTGCATCTCCTCGATCACCTTGTCCGTGATGCGAGAGATCGTCTCTTTGGAGACCTGCGCACCGTAGATCTGGTTGAAGTGCGCGCTGATCTCCCCGGTCGTGAGGCCGCGGGCATACAACGACAGCACAATCTCATCGACCCCGGTCAAACGGCGTTGTCGTTTCGGCACGATCACCGGAGTGAACGTGGCGTCCCGGTCACGAGGCACCTGGATGGTCACCGGCCCCGTCGAGGGGCTGATCACCGTTTTGGGCCGAGTCCCGTTGCGCACGTTGGATTCGTCACGCTCGTCCGGGGCACGGTTCTTCTCATGACCAAGATGCTCAGTCATTTCCTCGTTCAGAGCCGTCTCCAGGAACGTTTTCGTGAACTGGCCCAGCAGCCCATCAGGACCGTCCAGAGCCAGGCCCTGCTCCTTGGCCAGGCGCACCCATTCCTTCGCCGCCAACGCCTCACGGGTGGGCTCATTTTTCGTCTTCTTCGTCACAGCATCAAGTGTCGTCATCACGGCACCTTTCCCGCCAGACCCACGTCCAGCGCGTCAGGCCGGCAACACCGTTTAAGAGACAGTCCCTTTCCCGGCTGATCCCAAACTCTCGAGCAAGAACAGATTTCGGTACGCCGGCGGCAGCCTTCTCGCGCAGCTCTGCCGCACGGGCCGTGTCCAGTGACGGGGTACGGCCGCGCGCTTCTTGGCCAGGGTCATGCCCTCGCGTTGGCGTTCACGGATCAAGGCACGCTCGAACTCAGCGAAAGCTCCCATGACGTTCACAAGGGTGAATCGGCGCGGTCGGAACGGGTGCGCTGCTCGCGTTCACTCGTGCGTGACTGGTTCAGGTCGGCCCGCAGCGGGGTGAGTGTGTCGTCGCGGCGCTCGTGTACCGCGTGTGCTGCCTCGTCGGAGCACGCACGCGGGTCGTTTCTGTTTGGTTGGACGGCGTGACCCACGCCACGAGCCTGTTCGTCGTATCATCATCGCTGTCGGCTTACTTATCACCGCGTCGGGTCGGCACTCCGGGACATCGAAGCTGGCCGCACTGGGTTCGATGATGAGCTACTAGAGCACCTGCACGCCTGGCCCGCTTCTGTGATGTTGGCCCGGACGATCGTGCTGTTCGCTGCATCCGTCGCCCGTGTCTGGTTAGCTGGCTGGGTCGGTGATGAAACCTTCGTCGATCATCCAGGCGTAGGCCACATTGGCGGGTTCGTCGCCGTCGACGTCAACTTGACGGTTCATGCCGCGCAGAACCTCGTCGGTGAGATTCGGTGATATCTCGGCGAAGATCTTTTCCAGGCCGGGGTGGGCCTTGATTGTTTCGGTGAAGAAGATCGGTGCCACGTTGTATGCCGGGAAGAACGCGCGGTCGTCGGTCAAGACGGTGAGGTCGAGCGCGTCGAGGCGACCGTCGGTCGTGAAGACTTCGCCGAAGTTGCAGGCGCCGTTGTCGGTTGCGCTGTAGATGGCGCCGGTGTCATAGATGCCGATGTTACTGTCGGGCACGCCGTGGGCGGTGCCACGTTCCAGTCCGTAGTGGGCGAGCATGGGGTTCAACCCGTCCGGCCGGGAGTTGAATTCGGCTTCGATGCAGAAGGTGCGATCCGCGACCGGCAACGCGGCAAGTTCGGACATGGCCGTGATGTTGCCGAGGTTGGCGACTGACTCACTGCGCACGGCGAGGGCGTAGGTGTTGTTCATCGGTGCTGGCGCGCCCCAGGTGACACCGTTTTTGATGTCGAGGTCGTATACGGCTTGCCACATTTCGTCCTGGTCAGTGATCACTTCAGCCTGGCCGAGGTAGGTCAACCATGCGGTTCCGGTGTAATCCCAGAGCACGTCGGCCTGGCCAGAGAGAAGTAGCTCGCGGGCCGGCTGGCTGCCGGGCACGTTACTGAGGTCTGTGACGTCGAATCCTGCGGCGGTCCCGGCGAGGACGGCGATTTTGCCGAGCAGGAGCTGCTCGGTGAAGTTCTTGGACGTGACTGTGAGGTTGACGCCGTCGGCGCCGTCGAGCGGGGTGATCGACCCAGGTCCGACCGCGGGAACGTATGAGGTCGCCGGCTGCAGTCCGCAGCCGGTCAAGGCGACGGCGGACAGGGCGAGGATACCCGTGGCGAGGCCCCAGCGGCCGAGGGGCCCGCGGTGGGCGCGAGGACGGGTTTGGGAAGAGGTTCGGTACATCTAGAGTCCCTTCGGGCGGGCGACGTGTTCTACGACACGGCCGACCCAGTCGATGAGGAGGGCGAGCAGCGCCACGAGCAGCGCTCCGGTGACGAGCACGGGGGTGAGGCTGAGGTTGACGCCGGTGGTGATGAGGATGCCGAGTCCGCCGCCGTTGACGAATGTGGCTAGGGCTGCGGTGCCGACTAGTAGAACGAGGGCGGTACGCACGCCCGACAGCATGACTGGTACGGCGAGGGGGAGCTCCACCCGAAAGAGCACCGCTGTGGAGCTCATGCCCATGCCTCGTCCGGCTTCGATGAGGCGGGCGTCGACCTGCTGGAGGCCAACCATGGTGTTTCGCAGCACCGGGAGCACCGCGTAAAGCACGAGGCTCAGCGTCGCCGCCCAGAAGCCGAAGCCAACCCAGAACGCGAGCAGCACGACGACGCCGATTGCGGGGGCGGCTTGCCCGACGTTGGCGATGGCGAGCACCGGAGCGGTCAGAAACCGCAGGGGCCGGCGGGTCAGGGCGATTCCCAATGGAATCGCGATGACCAATACGATTACCGCGGCGAGGAGGGTGAGCTGGATGTGCTCCACGGTGTAAACCCAGAGCGCGTCCGGGGCGAGGGTGGTCAGTTCGATCGGCGACAGGTTGGCCGTCAGTAGCCAGATGACGAGCGCGAAGAACGCGAGCAGGATACCGGCCAGCTGGTAGACCAGTCCCCGCCAGGATTGCCACACTGCGCGAGCCTGACTGACCGGCACGGCTGGCGCGGCCGGGTCGCCAGGCGTTTCGACGGCGGAGTCGCCGCCGGCGATGCCGGCTTCTGCTTTCAGGGTGCGGGTGCTCATTGGCTGGCCCGCGCGTCGGTGCCGTTGCTATTGGTCTCGCTCAGGTCGGCGTCGGCGGCAGGCTCCTGTGCTTGGAACACGCCGGTGTTTAGTCCGACGGGTGCCTGGTCCGATTCGAGTACGGCAGCGGTTTGTGACCGGGTGATGGCGTCCATGACGGTTTGTACGTCGATGACGCCCTTGAACATGTCGCGGCGGCCGGTGACGAGCGCAGCTCCGGCGCTGGAGACGAGCATCGTGTCGAGTGCGTCGTTGAGCGTGGCACGGTAGCCGACGACGGGGAGTTTTGGGTCGGGAACGTTGCTGATGACGTTGAGGCGGCCGAGTTTGCGGCGGGAGAGCCACTGGATGGGACGGTGACGTTCATCGACGATGACCGCGTGGCCGTGGCCGGCGTCGATGAGGCGGGCCAGGACATCCGCTGCCTGTTCGCCGGGGTTTCCCACGACGGCGTCGCCGAACCCGACCTCTGCCACCCGGGTGAGTGTGAGCTGTTTGAGGCCGGCGCCGGACCCGATGAAGTTTTCGACGAATTCGTTGGCCGGGTCACCGAGGATGCGTTCCGGGGTGTCGTATTGTTCGAGCTGGGCGCCCTCGTTGAAGATGGCGATCCAGTCGCCGAGCTTGACGGCTTCGTCGAAGTCGTGGGTGACGCAGACGATGGTCTTCTGCAGTTCTTCCTGGATGTTGAGCAGTTCGTCCTGCAGGCGTAGGCGGGTGATCGGGTCGACGGCGCCGAAGGGCTCGTCCATGAGTAGCACGGGCGGGTCGGCTGCGAGGGCGCGCGCCACGCCGACGCGTTGCTGCTGACCGCCGGATAGTTCCTTGGGGTATCGGTTTCGGTAGAGCGCCGGGTCGAGGGAGACGAGCTCGAGGAGTTCGTCGACGCGGGCCGCGATGCGGGCTTTGTCCCAGCCGAGCATTTTCGGTACGAGGCCGATGTTGGTGGCCACGGTCATGTGGGGAAAGAGCCCTCCGGCCTGGATGACGTAGCCGATGCCTCGGCGCAGGGTATCGCCGTTCATATTGGTGACGTCGTCACCGTCGACGACGATACGGCCTTCGGTCGGTTCGATGAGTCGGTTGATCATTTTCAAGGTGGTGGTCTTGCCGCAGCCTGAGGGGCCGACGAGCATGACAATCTTGCCGGCTGGGATCTCCATGGTCAGACCGTCGACGGCGGGGCGCGCCTGCCCGGGGAAACGCTTGGTGACGTGGTCCAGCAGGATATTCGCACCGGTGATGCCGGTCGGGGAATCTTCGGTGCTGATGGATTCGGTGCTGGTGGATGCAGTGAGTTCAGACACGGATACCTCGGGGTGTGGTCAGGCGGCCGAGGCCGACGAGAAGAAGATCAAGAATGAGGGCGAGCACGACAACGCCGATGACGCCCGTCAGCACCGACTTGAGGGAGTTGGCACCGCCGAGGCGGGACAGACCGGAGAAGATGAATCCGCCCAGGCCTGGGCCGAGGGAATATGCGGCGATCGCGGCGATTCCCATGACCATTTGCGCGGATACCCGAATGCCTGTGAGGATGATCGGCCACGCCATTGGCAGTTCCACCTGCAGGAGCGTGCGAAATCGGCTCATGCCGAGGCCGCGGGCGGATTCCACGATCGACGGCGCAATACCCGACAGGCCCACGACCGCATTGCGCAGAATAGGCAGCGTAGCGAAGAACGCCACGACAATGACGGCCGGAGTGACGCCGAAGCCGAGCGGCGCAATGAGCAGCCCGATGAAAGCAAACGATGGAATAGTCAAGCCAATGGCCGACACCGAGTTGGCGATCCCGGTGAGCGCGGAACTGCGATAGACGGCGGCGGCCAGCACGACGGCGATAACTGTCGCCAAGATCAGGCACTGTACGACGAGGCTGAAGTGCTGCCAGCTGCTGAACAGGATCTGCTCATACTGAGCCCCTAGAAAATCCCACACATCAAAACCTCTTCGCTTCGATCACACATCGATTCACCGCCACCGGCACGGGCGCAACTGGAGGCGCCGATGCGGAACTAGATGGGGACGCAGGCGGAGAGCCGTAGGCGAAGGTGAACCTCCAGTCTTGCACGGCCGCACTCCCCTCTGGGCGCAGCGCGACGTCACGGTTCGATCACGTGCGCCGATCCCCCCGCGAATGAGGACGGCGAACTCAACCGGTCGTCGCAACACTCCCGTTTGTGAGGTGTGGACGAAGTCTCGATCGGTGTGTCATGGCTGCCGACACCGCGCCGCACAGCGGCTCGATCAGGATCCGACCTTCGTGACAGCCGCTTGGTCGCTTGGTCGCTTGGTGCATGCTTGCGCTTCTCTCGTTCTGCCGTTCTGCCTTTAGTTCCCGAGGAGTCTGACGCTCATTCCGGCCCGACTTCGATGCGATAGCACAAGCATTGACCAAGAGAGCGGACGCGCAGGGGCGTTGATTGTGGGCGCTAGATCCTGTGCAGGGCTTGTTCCCTTCTACCGGCGTTAGAATCGTCCTCCGAGCGATAATCATCGGGGTATAGGAGGTAAGGGGTCCGCCTTACATTCCGCGGCGAATAAAGTCGGCCATGCGCTCCCCGACGAGAACGGCGGTCGCGGCCGGTCCGCGCACGGGCGTGGTCGGCAGGATCGAGGTGTCGGCGACACGCAACCCCTCGACACCGTGCACACGCCCGTATTGATCGACGACGGCCCCCGGATCATCTGCTGGCCCAAACCGTGCACTGCCGCACAAGTGGATAGCGGTGCCGAGGTGGGAGCGCAGCCAATCATCGAGCAGTTCATCGCTCTCGAGCACAGTGTCGGTCAGTTCGGTCAATCGCTTAAACAGGTGTTTGTAGGCATCTGTTCGCAGCAACCCTACCGCAACCCGCACAACTTCGCGCATGCGTTCAAGGTCGCATTCGGTCGAAAGGTAGTTGTAGTCGATGCGCGGTTGCACGTCTGGGTCGTCCGACTCAAGGCTGATACGTCCACGCGAAGTCTCTGACTGAACGGCGACGAGCAGCGCGAGGTCCCCCCGATAGGCGATCTGGTTCGCGAAACGCCGCATCGACACCCCGCGCATCGCCCGAAGTGATCGAAGCGGACGCCTCGCTGCGGCGCGTACCCCGACCATGATGCCGCGTGCGCTGCCGGTCAACAAATACCCCATCGGTTTAAGCATCGGAAGAATCTCTAAATCTCCCGAACCGGCAGAACCGGTCGCCGTGAAGTTCAGGCACGCCGCCATCGACTGCGACGTGCGGTAGTCAACGATCTGTCGGCGCGGCTGCCACAGCACGGCGATATCCGGGTGATCACTGAAATTCGCCCCGACCCCAAGCAAGTCGCGCACGACTGGAATGTTGAATTGTTCCAGCTGCTCCCGGGGGCCCACCCCTGAGACCAGCAGCAGGTGAGGTGACTTGATCGCGCCTGCCGAGAGCACAATCTCTCGGCCTCGCACCTGAACGATCCCGCCGCCCCGCGCGACCTCAACACCGATAGCTCGCGTTCCCTCGAACAATACACGGCGCACGTAGCTGTCACCCCACACCGTGAGGTTTCTGCGGTGCCGCACCGGATTCAGGTAGGCGATCCCGGTGTTCTGACGCACGCCGTCGAGCGTGTTCATCGGGAGCGGTCCGTGTCCCGGCATGCCCTGGTCGTTCTTGTCAGGTTCGTCGGCGAAGCCCAGTTCTGCGGCCGCCGCGCGAAAAGCGACGGTCACCGGATGGTCCTGCGGGGGCCGACCGACGACCATCGGCCCCGAACCACCGTGAACGGCAGTCTCGCCATATTGCAAGTCGGTTTCAATCCGGCGATAAACGGGCAAGACCTTCTCCCAAGCCCATTCGGGTGCCCCGACCGACCAGGAATCGAAGTCGGCCTTTCTGGCGCGAATGAAATATGCGCCGTTGATCGTCGAAGATCCGCCGAGGATCCGGCCGCGCGCGATTGAGTAGGGCAGTTTCGGTGTGAGATTGCCCGTGAACGACCAATTCTGCGGATGTCCCGGCATTGCTCCCTGCACGGTTCCAGCATCGAGTAACTCGGGCGGGAATCCGGCGGCGGACCGCGGCACCGGTCCTGCCTCAAGGAGCAGCACCCGCCTCTCGGGATCTTCACTCAGTCGGGCTGCGAGTGGGGCTCCGGCCGCGCCAGCACCGACCACGATCACGTCATAGTTCACATTCGTCAAGTCCGACACCGGCACCCGTGGGTTCATGCCCGCCCTCCGGGTTCAACTGTTGGTAATTCACCCGACGTGAAACCCTCCTTAAGCAGGAGCAAGGCCGACTCGAGCAGCTCAATGAGGTTGGAGCCGTCAGTTCTGAGCCACTGCTCGTACGCGGCGAGCGATGCACCGAGGAATACCCAGCCGATCACCGTCGGTTCGATCGCGTCAACAGCGACTCCCAAGCGGCCAGCCGCGAAATCCGACACCACAAAGCGCCACTCGGCATATCGCAGTGTGGAGTGCGCCACGAGCGCAGGAACGTTCAGCAACAGGTTCATCCGCTCGCGATGAAAGGGGACTTCTTCTGACGGAAATCGATTGAATTCGACGACCGCCCGGGCGAGCGCATCGACGAGAGACACGGTCGTGTCCGTAGCAGCGAGGAACGCGCGCATACGCGCGAGTTCAGCGTCAAAGTCACCCCAGGGCAGGTCGTTCTTGGAGGGAAAGTAGCGAAACAGGGTTCGACGCCCGATTCCGGCGGCGGTGGCAATGTCGTCGACGGTCGTCTGGTCGAAACCACGCTCGAGAAAAAGCCGAAGTGCTACGTGGCTCAGGGCGGCGCGGGTCGTCAGTGGCTGTCGGCCCATTCGCGGTGCCACAGAACACTCATTCATTTGTTCTCATCCCTATACTTTCGGCACTGAGTGCCACTAGTCTGGTGCATGCATGAGACTTTCGCCACCGATGTCGATTTCTATCGCAAGGAGAACCGCATGGTTTCCGCAAAAAAAACCAGCCCCACCGAATCCGCAACCACCGGCCCTGAACAATCCGCGGGGTCCGATCTCGAATCCGACACCCTGGTCGAGGAGATCTCGATCGACGGCATGTGCGGCGTCTACTAAATCGCTGACATGCCAGGCCTGGATCTTGACCGTGGATGGGATCTCCATCCCCAAGTATCTGTTCGCCCGGAGCCGTTCGGTGCGCTGCTCTACCATTTCGGTACCCGCCAGCTCTCATTCCTAAAAGATACGACGCTTCTCGCCGTCGTGAGGACTCTCGCCGACGTACCTTCTGCCCGTGCAGCGTGCACGGCCGCGGGCATCGCTGAGAGTGATCTGCCCCGCTATCAGCGTGCTCTCGGCACCCTCGCGAAATCCTCCATGGTCGTTGAAAGGACCTCATGACGCTCCTCGATGCACCCCGAACGTCCCCGTTCGTTCTCGCCCCGAAAGATACTCCCCGAAAGACCGAGCGTCTCGTCGATCTCTTCGAATACGGCCTTGACGCCCCCATCTGTCTCACCTGGGAACTGACCTACGCCTGCAATCTGTCCTGTGTTCACTGCCTCTCGAGTTCTGGGCGCCGCGATCCTCGCGAGCTGACGACGGCAGAAGCGAAGGCAGTCATCGACGAGTTCGAGCGGATGCAGGTCTTCTACGTCAACATCGGCGGCGGCGAGCCGACTGTGCGTCCCGATTTCTGGGAACTCGTCGACTACGCATCAGAGCACCACGTCGGAGTCAAATTCTCCACCAACGGAGTGAAAATCTCCCCGGACATTGCCCAGCGTCTCGTCAGAAGCGATTACGTCGACGTGCAGATCTCGCTCGACGGCGCAACAGCGGAAGTCAACGATCATGTGCGCGGCCCCGGCTCCTACGCCACGGCTATGAAAGCCATGCAGAACATGTATGAAGCAGGCTTCAAGGGATTCAAGATCTCGGTCGTCTGTACGAGCCAGAACATCAGCCAGCTCGACGATTTCAAGGCCATCGCCGACAAGTTTGACGCTCAATTGCGGCTCACCCGCCTGCGCCCCTCTGGTCGTGGAGCGGACGTCTGGGACGAACTGCACCCGACCCAAACGCAGCAGCGCGAACTCTACGACTGGCTCGTCGCACACGGAGATGGTGTGCTCACCGGAGACTCGTTCTTCCATCTCTCTGCTTTTGGAGACGCACTGCCCGGCCTTAACCTGTGCGGCGCAGGTCGTGTTGTCTGCCTCATAGACCCCGTCGGGGACGTCTACGCGTGCCCCTTCGCCATTCACGAAGAGTTCCTCGCCGGCAATGTGCGTTCAGAGGGCGGCTTCCAAGAGGTCTGGCAGCACTCGGAACTCTTTCTCAAACTGCGCGAACCGCAGTCGGGTGGAGCGTGCACCTCATGCGCGTTTTTCGACACTTGCAAGGGCGGCTGCATGGCCGCCAAATTCTTCACTGGATTACCGCTGGATGGTCCCGACCCGGAATGCGTCCAGGGCTACGGCGAAGAGTTGCTAAAGAACCGCAAGGGCAAAGCGGTGGAGCTTCCAAAATCGTCAATCGTCGACCACTCCCACCGCACTACCCGAGCCGGACGCGAAGGAATGGGCCCGGTACAGCTCACACTGAGCCGTCGCGCCGGGATGGTTCCAGTGAACGCCAGCGACTGCGAAGTCAGTCCCCTCGTCGGGTTCACGCCCGAACAACCACCGGCAGGAGCTTGTGACGAGAGCCCACTGGCCGGGATGAACCTGCTCGCAACTACGCAATCCAGCTGCGCCGGGGAGAGCTGCGGAGAAGGAACGTGCGGCTGTAGTTAGAGTTCACAACCCAGAGAGACTTAACAAACGCCCGGTGCCCTTGCGACAGAGAGTCGGTGGTCTTCAACGAAAAAATGCTTTATCAAGGATCGGAACGCGCGACTGCTTCGGCGAACGTGGGGTTCTGAGCCGTGAGGTGCAGCACGACGCAGCCGCAAAATACACCTTTTGATCGGATGCCGCGCCGCTGCGATGCCGTGTCGGTTTCAGTCGACTGTTTAGAACCTGAACATCAAAATGAGGAGGAAACCATGGGAAGAGTAGAAGGCAAAGTCGCATTCATCACCGGTGCAGCCAGAGGCCAGGGGCGTAGTCACGCTATCCGACTGGCACAAGAAGGCGCAGATATCATCGCGATCGATGTCTGTGAGGACATTCCCGGAGCGCCCTATGCCGGGGCCACGGAAGAAGATCTGGCCGAGACCGTTCGTCAGGTCGAGGCACTCGATCGTCGCATCATCGCTACTAAGGCGGATGTGCGCGATTTTGACGCCCTGAAATCCGCAGTGGATGAGGGTGTCGCGCAGCTCGGACGCCTCGACATCGTGTCGGCCAACGCCGGCATCGTAACCGACATGGCACCCACCGAGGAGCTATCGGAGGAGATCTGGACCGACATGATCAACGTGAACCTGTCCGGTGTCTGGCGCACCACAAAAGCAGCAATCCCGCACATCAAGGCGGGCGGGCGCGGTGGATCCATCATCCTGACCAGTTCCAACGCCGCTTTGATGGTTTATCAGAACCTTGCTCACTACACCGCAGCTAAGCACGGTGTCGTGGGACTCATGCGAACGCTGGCCCTTGAACTGGCACCACACATGATCCGTGTGAACAGTATCCATCCGACGCAGGTTAACACCGACATGATCCAGAACGAGGCAATCTACAAGCTATTCCGCCCTGACCTGAAGAACCCCACCCGCGAAGACTTCAAGACTGCATCGGTTGCTATGCAGGCGCTGCCGATTCCGTGGCTGGAAGCAATTGATATTTCCAATGCGTTACTGTTCCTGGCCTCCGACGAGGCTAGATACATCACCGGCGTTACCCTGCCTGTCGACGCGGGCGGCAGCATCAAGTAAGAATATTCGTTTCACAACTCGACGAGGAGAAGAAGATCATGGGAAGAGTAGAAGGCAAGGTAGCGTTCATCACCGGTGCCGCTAGAAGTCAGGGGCGCAGTCATGCGCTGCGACTGGCCCAGGAGGGCGCGGACATCATTGCGGTCGACATCGTCGGTCCGGTCGGGTCGGTGCATGCATACCCAATGGCCACCGCAGAGGATCTGGCCGAGACCGTGCGTCAGGTGGAAGCATTGGATCGCCGCATCATCGCTACACAGGCCGATGTACGTGACTCAGCAGCGCTAAAAGCGGTGATGGACGATGGAGTCGCTCAGCTCGGACGGCTCGATATCGTGTCGGCCAACGCGGGAATCTTTCAGATGTCCCCGGCGCTCGAGCTTGACGATGCCGCATGGCAGGAAACCATCGACATTAATCTGACTGGCGTCTGGAACACCTGCAAGGCGGCCCTACCGCATCTCATCGAAGGCGGACGAGGCGGGTCGATCATTCTTACCAGTTCGACTGCGGGGCTCAAAGGACTCGCTAACACCGTCCACTACACAGCGGCCAAGCATGGGGTCGTCGGCATCATGCGGACGCTTGCCAACGAGTTCGCTCAATACTCAATTCGAGTGAACTCGGTGCATCCCACAACGGTCAACACGATCATGATCCAGAACGAAGACGTTTGGGGGTTGTTCGATCCGGCTAATCCGAACCCTACCCAGGAATCGGCGGTCGAGGCTTTTAAAAGTCTCAACGCCCTGCCAGTCTCTTGGGTGGAATCGGTCGACATCAGCAACGCGGTATTGTTCCTAGCCTCCGACGAGGCGAGGTTCATCACCGGAGTCACCCTCCCCGTGGACGCGGGCAACCTCGGCAAGTAACCAATCGACGCGGGGCGATGCACTGAGCACCGCCCCGCAATCTACGAAAGAAAAGAGACAGATATGGGAAACCTTGACGGCAAAGTCGCCTTCATCACCGGCGCAGCCAGAGGGCAGGGCAGAAGCCACGCCATTCGCCTGGCGAAGGAGGGCGCCGATATTATCGCGATCGACCTCTGCGAAGGTGTCGACAGCGTCACCACATTCTATGAGCCAGCAACGGCCGAAGACCTGGCGGAGACTGTGCGGCAGGTCGAGGCTCTCGATCGGCGTATCGTGGCGAAACAGGCGGACGTGCGCGATATCGACGCGCTGACCAAGGCCGTGGACGAGGGCGTCGCAGAATTGGGACGGCTCGACATCATCGTCGCCAACGCGGGAATTTTCACCTTCGGATCGGACACCCAGAAGATCGAAGAGCAGTCCTGGAAAGACCTTATGGACATTAACCTGACCGGGGTATGGCACACCTACAAGGCGGCTGCCGACCATTTGATCGCATCCGGTGCTGGTGGATCGGTCATTATTATCTCCTCACTGGCCGGATTCAAGGGACTCGCCAATGTCGCCGCCTATACGACTACCAAGCACGGCATCGTCGGGCTGATGAAGGTGCTCGCCAATGAACTCGGTCCTCACGGAATTCGGGTCAATACGATCCACCCGAACTCGATCGACACGAAGATGGTGAAGAACAGCAACACCTACAAGCTGTTCCGCCCAGACCTTGACGATCCTCAGGCCGAGGATGCCGAACCCGCATTCGCCGGGTTGAACCCTATGGGCAAGGCTTGGATCGAGCCAATCCACGTGTCGAACGCGGTCGCCTGGCTCGCCTCCGACCAGTCATACTACGTCAGCGGAGGCCAGATACCAGTCGACGGCGGAGCATCCATCAAGTAAACCAGCCCTGTGCCAGATGAAGGAGAACACGTGGCACCCACCAGCACCATCGTCGACACCCAGAAACGGGTAGCAGCACACCTCGTCGGCCGGGAGCGTGAGATTGAACTCACGCTCGCGGCCGTCGCAGCCAACCGCGACATCCTGCTCGAGGGGCCACCGGGGACTAGCAAAACCACCATACTGAAAGCCATCACCGAAGAATGGGGTATCCCCTTGCTCTTCGTCGAGGGCAATGCCGACCTCACCCCAGCCAAACTCGTTGGTCACCACAATCCCGCGCGGGTGCTGCGGGAGGACTATAGCTCCGACAACTTCGTGGCCGGGCCCCTCATCGAAGCGATGCAACGCGGCGGGTTCCTCTATATAGAGGAGTTCAACCGGGCACCGGAAGACACCCTCAACACACTGCTCACCGCGATGGCTGACCGCGCCATCGCCGTGCCCCGGGTCGGCACCATCGTCGCGACGCCGACCTTCCGAGTAGTTGCGTCGATGAACCCCTATGACAACGTTGGCACGACGCGGTTGTCGACGAGCGTGCACGACCGCTTGAACCGACTCACGATCGGCTATCAGGATGAGCCGGCCGAACGCGGAATCGTCACGCTTCGCACCCAGGCCGACGGTGATCTCGCCAATCACCTCGTTATCGATGCGGTATCCGTCACCCGGGCAACGCGGCGTCACCCGGATGTGCGCCAAGGAAGCAGCGTGCGCGGCGCGATTGACTGTGTCCTCGTCGCGCTGCAACTCGCACTGCTTCGGCACCTGACTTCACCACTGGATGATGCGTACCGCGAACTCGTCTATGACGCCATGACTGTGACCCTGTCCGGTCGCATTCATCTGGACGAGGCCGCGGAGAGCTCGCCCGAGCGTGTGCTTCGCGAGATCTGGGAAGATCATTTCATTCTGGAACCGGCTATTGCAGAGCCAGGTTGAAGGGAGGTCGACGCGGATACACCCATTTCGAGGCCGGACCGCCAGAAACGGGCCAGAGCAGCGTTGGGTCGCAAGCCGAAGCAGCTCACGGAGGATCCGGTGGTCTTTGAGCCCGGCGGCGCGGGGAGCGCAGGCATGGTGTTGCGCGCGCAGGCCATTGGGCGCGGTCCCGCGCCCAAATCGTCCCCGGGGACCACTGAAGCGGGAAACACCGACGAAATTGGTGAAATAGTGCTCGGCGGCGCCGATGCAGTCGGTATCGATCCCACCGTGCGCGAGCGAGCCCGACAGATAGCTGCGAGGCTGGCTATCCCTCGACCAAGAACAGACTCGCTGGCGCACCGAGGTTCGGGCAAACTCGCGAGTCTGCCCTATCGAGCCGGATCGGACGAAATCGACCTCGACCGCACAATCGAGATACTCGCCGAACACCCAATTCCAGAAGACGAAGACATCATCGTGCGGGAGCGCATTCGCACCCGCCGGTCGGTGGTGCTGCTCGTCGATGTGTCCGGATCAATGAAGGGCGAGCGAGTGCAGACCGCCGCCGCGACGGTCGGTGCCCTCGCGGGTGAACTCCAACACGATTCCCTGGCCGTCATCGCATTCTGGTCAGACGCGGCCATCCTGCTCAGTCTCGGCCGAGAGGTGAAGCCGATGGATCTGCTCGATTCCATCTTGCAGATGCCCGCCCGCGGACTCACGAACATCGCCTTCCCACTCGAACTCGCGGCGCGTCAGCTGGCGCAGGTACCAACCCGGGAGGCACGCGTGATCCTATTGTCGGACTGCGTGCACAACGCAGGTCCGGACCCGCGGGAGAACGCGGCGCGACTGGGGCGACTCGACGTGCTCATCGACGTGAGCGGTGAGAAAGACATCGAACTCGGCCGGCAGCTCGCGACTTCCGGACATGGGACCGCCCATCTTGTGCGCACTCACCGCGATGTTGCTCCGGCTCTCGGCCGACTCTTTAGAACCTAAACCGACAACTAGAAAGCAGGAATTCCCATGGCGAAAAATGCGTGGTTCGAAACCGTTGCCGAGGCACAGCGACGAGCCAAGAGCGCGCTTCCCTCGTCGGTGTACGGCGCTCTCGTTGCGGGGTCTGAGCGTGGGTTGACCATTGACGATAATATGGCAGCGTTTGGTGAATTGGGGTTCTCCCCACATGTCGCCGGGCACCAGGCAGTGCGCGACCTCACGACAACCGTGATGGGCATACCCATTTCTTTGCCGGTCATCATCTCTCCCACAGGTGTGCAGGCCGTGCACCCCGACGGTGAAGTTGCCGTTGCCCGAGCATCCGCAAATCGCGGCACCATCATGGGCCTGAGCTCGTTCGCGAGCAAGCCCGTTGAAGACGTGATCGCTGCCAACCCCAACACGTTCTTCCAAATGTACTGGTCAGGCTCGCGGGAATCGATGGTGCAGCGAATGGACCGGGCCCGGTCCGCCGGCGCCAAGGGACTCATCGCCACCCTCGATTGGTCCTTCTCCAACGGCCGCGACTGGGGCAGCCCGCAGATACCAGAGAAGATGAGCCTGAAGACAATGATCAACTTCGCGCCGAACGTGCTCCCCCACCCACAATGGCTCCTACGCTTCGCGAAGTCCGGACATATCCCCGACCTCACCGCTCCCAATCTCACTCCTCCCGGAGGCACTGCACCAACATTCTTCGGCGCCTACTACGAGTGGATGCAGACGCCACCACCCTCCTGGGAGGACGTCGCCTGGATGCGCGAAACCTGGGGAGGCCCCTTCATGCTCAAGGGCGTCACCCGCATTGACGACGCCCACCGAGCCGTCGACGCGGGTGTAATGGCCATTTCCGTGTCCAATCACGGCGGCAACAACCTCGACGGAACACCGGCGACGATCCGTATGCTCGCGTCGGTCGTCGAAGCCGTTGGCGGCGACGTGGAAATTGTGCTCGACGGTGGCATCCGTCGGGGCAGCGACGTCGCCAAGGCCCTCGCGCTTGGCGCGCGCGCGGTCATGATCGGCCGCGCTTACCTGTGGGGCCTCGCCGCGAACGGCCAGGCCGGAGTCGAGAACGTACTCGACATTCTGCGTGGCGGACTCGACTCCGCGGTTCTCGGCCTTGGCCATGATTCAATCCACGAGCTCTCACCTGCAGACTTCTACATCCCGCCGACGTTCTCGCGCACCCTGGGAGCGACACTGAGCAACGTCGACGCTACGACCCGGCACTGACCGCGCCACGATTAACCGTGTCACCGCCACTGCGGCGGCGCCCGGTACTTTTTGGGGCCAGACTTGAAGTCGAACGAGGGGGTACACGTGGATGGTGAATTGGCGTACAGCACCTGGCCAGCGCTGTCGCCTACTCCAGTCGTGCTCGTGCCCCTTGGCTCGACGGAGCAGCACGGACCACACCTGCCGTTCTCCACCGACACCATAATCGCCTCGGCGGTGGCAGAGCGAGTCGCCACGGATCTGACCATCAGGGGGCATTCGGTCGTCGTCGCCCCCGCCCTGCAGTACGGGGCGAGTGGTGAGCATCAGAATTTTCCGGGAACCGTGTCGATCGGCACCGAAGCGCTCACGATAGTCGTGATCGAGCTGGTGCGCTCGCTGTCGACCTGGGCTGGTCGCATTGTGCTCGTCAACGGCCATGGTGGAAACCTTGCTGCGCTCACCGCATCCGTTTCTCTGCTTCGGGGCGAAGGTCACACTGTCGCTTGGGCTCCCTGCACGGTTGCCCGGGGAGATGCCCATGCCGGAATCACCGAGACATCGATTCTGCTGCATCTCGACGCCAAGTTGGTCGACCTGGCATCGGTTGTGCCTGGCGCGACGACGCCGATGTCTGCGCTTTTTGGCCGGCTCGCGGTGGAGGGCGTGCGGGCGGTGTCGCCGACCGGGATTTTGGGCGACCCGACCGGAGCCACCGCCACGACTGGTGCTGCCCTCATAGCTGAGATGTGCGACGGTGTGCAGCGCCGGATCCTCGGCGAGTCCATCGACCCCCGCGGTTGCCTCCGCGACCCCGACCGGTGCACAGTACCGGCACCTGTCGCCACGGAAGATCGAGCATGAAGCCGCCCGCTGCTCTGCTCCCACCCGGTTTCACGGTCGAACTCAACCGCACGGTCACAGTGCGTGACCAAGGCCGATCCTTGGTCGGAGGCTCCCCGACCCGCGCAATCTATCTCTCCCGGGCCGCCGTCAGAATGTTCGCCGGGCGCCGGCTGGCCGTCGACCGTGCCGGCTCGGGTGCCCTCGTGGACAAGCTGCTCGAAATTGGCATGGCCGATCCGGTACTCGACACGCTCCCGGCAGCGGATGAGAGCGACGTCACTTACGTGATTCCAACCTACGGTCGGCCGCAATCCCTCGACCGCCTCCTAGCGAGCATTGGGCCACACAAATCCGTCATCGTCGTCGACGATGCTTCGCCCGATCCAAGCGAGGTGAAAAAGATCGCCGCCGCAGCGGGAGCCCGTTTCATCGCTCTGCCCGAGAATTTGGGTCCGGCCGGCGCACGTAATGCGGGGCTGCGATTGGTGCAGACGACCTATGTGGTGTTCGTTGACAACGACATGGTCGTCACCGACGGTGCTGTAGCAATATTGCTCCGGCACTTCGTTGATCCAAGGGTTGCCCTCGTCGCCCCGCGAGTGATCGGACTCCAGCTGTCGACCCGAGTCAACTGGATCTCTCGTTACGAGGACGCACGGTCATCGCTCGACCTCGGACCGACTCCCGCCACGGTACGGCCTCGCGCGCGGGTGTCGTGGGTGTCAACGGCTTTCGTCGTAGCCCGTGTCGAAGCCCTCGGCGCCGGGTTCAGCGACGGTATGCGAGTCGGCGAAGACGTCGACCTCGTTTGGACACTCGTCGAACAGGGCTGGAGGGTGCGCTACGAACCGGCCGCGACGAGCGCCCATGAACACCGAGTCACGTTTCCCGACTGGGCCAAGCGCAAAGCGTTCTATGGCACGGGCGGCCACGCACTGGCACTCCGACATCCAGGCAACATCGCCCCGGCGATCCTCGCGCCCTGGAGCGTCGGCGTCATCGTGGCGGTGCTCGCCCAGCGGGCCTGGTCGGTTCCTCTCGCCCTCGGAATTTCGGCCGTTGCTGCAGTGCGCATCTCGCGCAAGCTATCCCGCCATGAGCATCCGCTGCGTATCGGTATCGAGCTGACAGCCACCGGCGTCGCCGCATCGGTTTCGCAGACGATGGCCCTGCTCACGCGGCACTGGTGGCCAATCGCGGTGCTCGGCAGCATCATCTCCCGACGGGTACGCCGGGCAACGATCGCCGCCGCCATACTCGACGTCGTCCTCGACTACCGACGCACAAAACCGCAACTCGACATCGTGCGCTTCGGGATCGCACGCCGAGCCGACGACCTCGCCTACGGGACAGGTCTCTGGCTCGGCGCGCTCCGCGGGCACTCAACGGCGGCGCTCCGTCCCGACATCCGCGGACATCGCTAGCTATTCGATCACGCCGGAGCGCCGCAACTCGTCGACGAAAGCCTTGGCCCCTTTCGACCCCCCGATCCTGCCGATACCGACCGCCTCGCACTGCCGCTTGAACAACGGCGGATTGGTCACGTCCAGTATCTCTGTGGGGTGTGTCCACGTCCGGTTTCTACCACTGGGCAATCCGGCCGCAGTCCGCAACTGCGGCCCGCCGAGAGGCTCTAATCTCCCGCATTCAACACTTCTTCGAGGAGTCCGACGGCACCTACGGATACCGCCGAATCCACGCCGACCTCGCCGCGGAGCAGACCGAGTGCTCGCCCGAGCTGGTGTGGCAGCTCATGCGCCAGATCGGCCTCGTAGCCTGCCAGCCACGGCCCTTCCGCATCACGACGGAGGCCGATGCCGAGGCGGCGGCGAGCATGCCCGACCTCGTCAAACGCGACTTCGCCGCCGACCGTCCCGGAGTGAAGTTCGTCGGCGATATTACATACATCCATACCTGGCAAGGATTCATCTATCTGGCCACCGTCATCGACTGCTATTCGAAGAAAGTCGTCGGGTGGTCCATCGCCGACCACATGCGCACCGAACTCGTCGCCGCCGCCCTCCGCAACGCCGCTGCGACGACCCTGATCGAGCCTGACGCGATCTGGCACTCCGACCGCGGCAGCGTCGGCGGATTCAACTGGTCGAAGCAACACCGGCCTGTTCGGTCAATAGTACGTGCTCTGCCCACACCTCGGCGGGGGTTCTCCAGCCAAGGATTTTGCGTGGTCGGTTGTTGAGCGTTAGAGCAACGGCGTCGAGTTCATTAGCGCCCCACCGTGCGAGGTCGGTGCCTTTGGGGAAGTACTGGCGCAGCAGTCCGTTCGTGTTTTCATTTAGTGGTCGTTGCCAGGGGCTGTGGGCATCGGCGAAGTAGACGGCAATCCCGGTCGCCTGCGTGAATTCCACGTGCTGGGCCAGTTCCTTGCCTCGATCCCAGGTCAATGATCGGCGCATCACCGACGGAAGAGCACCCATTTGGATCACCAGCGCCTTCCTCGTGGCCTCGGCCCCATGCCCAGCCAACGCTGGGCCATTCTTGACCCGCCGCTGCACCCCGTAACCTTCCATCGCCGGCAGGTGGATGAGCATTGTGACTTTGGTCGTGCGCTCCACGAGAGTGCCGATCGCCGACCCATCCGTTCCGATAATGAGGTCACCCTCCCAATGCCCAGGGACCTCTCGTGCAGCGACTTCCTCAGGCCGTTTGTCGATCATCACGTCGGTGGTGACGTGGCCGCCCGGCCGGTGCCGCGCCCGGGAGCGCGGGACCCGCAACGACCGCCCTGTTCGCAGATTGGTGACGAGATCGCGGGTGAGTGCGCCCCGGGATTGGACATACAGTGCCTGGTAGATCGCCTCGTGGGAGATCCGCATCGACCGATCGTGGGGATAGTCGATGCGGAGGCGACCAGCGATCTGTTCCGGACTCCACACCGTCGCCCAGCGTCGGTCTTGGCGGTGGGGCTTGTTGCGCCCCTTCCACATTTGGGTCGCCGGTCCGGAGATGGGGACACCGTTGGCGTCTGTGACTGCCCCCGAGAGGCGGTCCTGGACGTAATCGCGCAGCCGGTCATTGGCCAGAAGCTTCACCGTTTTCGGGCGTTGTGCCACGAGTTCTGACTTCCACTGCGCAACAGAGGCCCGATACTCCAGTTTTCCCGCGCGGGTGGCAGCGTTGCGGCGCAACTCGCGCGATATCGTCGACGCAGACCGGCCCATCGACCGGGCAATACCACGCACACTCGTGCCCTGAACCCGCAACAACGCGATTTCCTCCCGCTCAGCAAACGAGAGATAGCGACCAGCCAATGGGGCGAGCGTGAAGGGGGACATACCACCACGATGTCGGAACCAGCGGGCACCGACTGCCTGCGACACGCCAACAGCCGTTGCCGCATTCTCGCTCGAGAGCCCGCGCGCGATCTCGATCCAGAACGCTCGCTCAATCTCCCGCCGATGCGACGGCGCCCCCGGCGACTTCATCGGGGACCTACCCGTTAACTCCTTCATCCAACCTGCGGGACGCCCCATCGAATACCTCCATGATCGGGGTGTTGCGACGACCAGTTGAATCCGCCAGTAGCCGCTCGGGCGGATGGACGGATAAGTCGGTGCCTTTGGGGAAATATTGGCGCAGCAGCCCGTTGGTGTTCTCGTTGGTGCCCCGCTGCCACGGCGAATGCGGATCACAGAAGTAGATAGCCATCTTTGTGGCCAGCGTGATCTGCCGGTGCTAGGCCAGCTCGGTTCCCTGATCCCACGTCAACGTCTTAGCCAAGCGTTCTGGCAGAGTCTGTATGGCTGCCAACAGGCAATCGCGAACCGTGATCGCGCTGTGGTCACCAGGGAGGTGGACCAGCATCGTGAACCGTGTCTGACGCTCCACCAAGGTAGCGATCGCCGACCGGCAGTGTGACCCCAAGATCGGGCAAAGTCAAGTGGTCAGGGCAACGCGGGGGTTTTTGCTTCGAGAAGTAGCTGGTTGAGGCGGTAGGCGGGGGTTTCGAGGTTGAGGGTGGGGCGTGGGCGGCGGT
>NZ_SOFE01000008.1 GCF_004402405.1 Cryobacterium levicorallinum | reverse complement strand
CCGCACACACGAGATCAATGAACTCAGTGCGAGTATTCGGCGGAAACAACTTGACCATAAAACGCTCCAATCACTAGAGCGTTGCTACGACCATATGACTTTGCCGCGGCCAATCCCCCCGATAAAGCCGTAACCGAGGTACACGAGCCACAATTGGTGGCTGAAAATGCCCACAGATCCGATCATGAACCCGCCAGACCAGAACAATGCCGCCACGAACATTGCCTTGCGCGGACCGTTCGTGTCGACCCAGGTGCCCATGAAGGCGGCCGACAATCCGAGCATAACTATGGCGATGGAGAAAATCACGCCGATTTGGGTCAGGCTGGCGTCAAAATGCTCCACTAAAGCGGTCTTGTATACGCTGGATGCATACACTTGGCCAATGCATAGGTGCACAGCGAGGGCCGCTGGCGGGATCAACCACCGGTTGAATCCAGGACGAGCAATGGTACGTTCTCGATCGAGCCAGCTCATTGATAACTTCCTTGTTATAGTTGCGACGTTGCGACGTTGCGACGTTGGGGCAGCCGGGGCTGCCTGGTGCGGCTGGGTGACGTGGCGCGGCGTGATGCTGCGGACGTAAGAAGGCCGCCAGCGACAGGGCAGTCACCGCGGCCTTCCCCAGGACTACATCGGTGCTCTCGCTGTCTTACTTACCGCCACTGCCGGGGCTCGACTCACCGCCGGCCGTGTAGGAGGCAGCACCAACGCCAGCAAGTTGACCGCCGTTGACGATGAGATATTCCTCCCGAATAGGTCGATCGGCGAACCAGTCTTCGAGAATCTCCCGGGTACCTGCGGCGTAGCGAGCCTGAGCGGACAGAGTCGACCCGGACACGTGGGGGGTCATGCCGTTGTGCGGCATCGTGCGCCAGGGGTGGTCGGCCGCTGGCGGCTGCGGATACCAGACGTCGCCGGCATATCCAGCGAGTTGCCCGGACTCCAACGCGCGAACGATCGCGTCACGGTCGGTGATCTCGGCTCGGGCCGTGTTCACGATGTAGGAGCCTCGTTTCATTGACGAGATCAGGGCATCGTTGAAGAGGTGATACGTCTCCGGATGCAGCGGTGCATGGATCGATACAACGTCGACGGCCCTCACGAGCGAGGCCGCATCCGGGTGGAAGGTCAGCCCAAGTTCGCGCTCGATTTCGGGGGACAGCCTGTTCTTGTCGGTGTAGTGCAGGCGAACATCAAAGGGTGCGAGTCGGCGCAGAACGGCACGACCGATGCGGCCGGCCGCGATGACACCGACGTTCATTCCTTCGAGGTCATAGGCGCGCTCGACGCTGTCGGATATGTTCCAGCCACCATTGACGACCCACTCGTGCGAGGGAAGGTAGTTGCGAACGAGAGCGAGGACTTGCATGACAGCGTGCTCGGCGACACTGATGCTGTTGCTATAGGTCTCCTCGACCACGGTGATACCGTGGCTGATTGCTGCGTCGAGATCAACGTGATCCGAACCGATGCCGGCCGTGATCGCGAGCTTCAATTTTGGCGCCTTCGCGATCCTTTCTGCGGTCAAATAGGCGGGCCAGAATGGTTGGGAAATCACGATGTCAGCGCTCACGAGCTCGCGTTCGAATACCGAATTCGGACCGTCCTTGTCCGAGGTGACCACCAATTCGTGTCCGGCAGCTTCCAGGAACCTGCGCAGACCGAGTTCGCCGGAAACCGATCCCAGGAGTGCACCGGGGGTGAAGTCGATGGCGGAAGGGCTCGGCAGTGTCTGACCATCTGGGTAGCCATCAAGTACAGGGATGCTGTCGCGTGCGTACTGCGGCGGGTACCCGGTGACGGAATCTGGGTAGAGGACGAGAAGAATCTTGGCCATGTGGACTCTTTCTGTGACGCCGGTTTGGCAGGTGCCCGCCCGGCTGATGCGCTGTACCCAGTGTCTGCCTCACTTTGCTGGCCTGTCCAAGACCAGAAATCGACCGGCCGATAACTGGCGGCTATCGAAGCGTCGGCGCCGTCGGCGCGGTCGTAGCGGAAAAGCCAGCTGAGAGCTCCTGGTTGAAGAGCTCGCCCAGCCTCTGGTCGAACAATTCGCCGAGCGAGAGTTTGGCGGCGACTGCCGCGAAGGCACGGGCAATAACCGAACCGGGCGAGGCCGCACTGATCGCCACGACAACGCGAGCCGTTGCGACGGGATCGACCAGCGGTACGATCCGTGTCCGCGCCGGAGGGGTGATGGTTTGCACCCAGGTGTGCGGGACAATGCTGGCCCACCGGCCTGTCCTCATATGGGCGTGGAGGGACGCGATCGAGTCCGTCTCTACCTGAGGCACCAGCTGCACATGGTTCCGTTCGAACGCTGCGTCGATCACTTGTCTACTGCGCATTTTCGTCGTTAACACGGCAAGTGGTAATCGGGATGCCTGCACCCACGACATGGAGGTGGAAATGTCCGGTATGAGCATTTCAGAGGCAATCAGCACGTAGCGCTCCTCGTAGAGGGGCACGACATCGAGCCCCGGGTCGTCGCTAGCGTCGACGTACGTCACGCCAGCATCCAACTCGAAGTCATGCAATCGGTGTGCGATTTCGGTTGACGACAGGCCCGACTTGATCTGTACCTTGACCAGCGGATGCGCGGCACAGAACGCCGCAACCGGTAGCGCGACCGTTGTCGATGCGCTGGGCACGACGCCAAGACGCAGTACACCGGTCACGCCGGATTTGAGAGCGTGAACCTCCGCCTTGAGCGCGTCACGCTCCGCCACAATCCGTTTGGCCCACATCACCAACAGTTCGCCCTCCGGGGTCAACCCCTCAAAAGCATGACCACGGTTGATCAGTGAGACATTGAGCTCCTGCTCCAGCTTGCTGATTCCCGCGGAAAGGGCGGGCTGGGAAACGTGACAGGCCGCAGCGGCGTGCGCGAAGTGTCGTTCCCGTGCGACAGCGACAAAATATTCCAGTTGGCGAAAAAGCACGCGTTCTCCTTTGATTCGAGGGTAATGACCCAACCGCCTGCTCGACTCTAGTTGCTGCCAGACAGTGGACCGGCGCGTTGACTTGCCAGCCGAGCTGAATTAGGACATGCTTATGTCATGTTAATAGCTCACCGCCGCGGAAGCGCGGGCACAGAAGGGTCGCACCCTGGAGCGAATGGTCTGGAGGAACGCACCTGGGACCGCGTGCGGCAGATGCTCGCGGAGGATGGCCCACTGTCCGCAGCCGATCTGGCCGCGCGCTTGGGACTTACGCCCGCTGCCGTGCGCCGTCACCTCGACCAGCTGGCCGAGGAAGGGGCCGTCGAAGAACACGTGCCCGCTACATCAGGTGGCCGCGGCCGGCCGGCCCGCGCCTATGTCCTCTCCGTGTCCGGTCATGCCGGTCTGGGGGCTGACTACGTTGATGTGGCGACCTCGGCGTTACGCTTTCTCGCCGAACGCGCCGGAGCGGATGCCGTTGGCGAGTTTGCCCGTGAACGCAGCGCACGACTCGAGCGGGGGTATGCCGCACAACTGCCCTCGACCGGCGGAGATGTCCGCGCCCGTGCAGAGGCACTGGCGTCGGTACTGAACGACGAAGGTTTCGCGGCGTCGATCCGGCCGGTCGGAGCTGACCTGCCAGCGAATGGTGTGCAGCTGTGTCAGGGGCACTGCCCTGTTCTGCATGTCGCGGCCGAGTTTCCGGAGTTCTGCGACGCCGAGACCGAGGCATTCTCTCGGCTGCTCGGAGTTCCGGTTCAACGACGCACGACTCTGGCGGGGGGCGCGCACAGCTGCGCGACGTTCATCCCCCTTGACGCTCTGGCCACGACGACCACCTCCGACACGAACAATCGCAACGATGGGACAAATGCATGAGTACCAGTGCAGGACTAATCACGGGAGTGCGTCCGATCACCGGCTCCGAGGCCATCAGTTCTGACGTCGGCGCGAACGCGGCATTCAGTATCGAGGAGTCGGCCGCCATCCGTAGCGACTTCCCGATTCTCTCGCGTCTCGTGCGCGGCGGAAAACCATTGGTGTACCTCGACTCCGGGGCCACGTCACACAAACCGCGCCAGGTACTCGATGCCGAACGCACCTTCTATGAGCAGCACAACTCCGCGGTTCACCGTGGTGCTCATCAGCTGGCCGAGGAAGCCACCGAAGCATTTGAATCGGCGCGCGCGACCGTTGCACGGTTCATCGGCGCACAAACTAAGGAGGTGGTGTTCACCAAGAACGCCACCGAAGCCCTAAATCTCGTGGCGTATTCGTTCAGCAACGCGGCCGCTACCGGGGCCATGGGCGGCGTCGAAGCGGATGTTGCGGCGCGCTTCAAGCTCGGCGTGGGCGACGAGATCGTGATCACCGAGATGGAGCATCATGCCAATCTCATTCCCTGGCAGGAACTTGCCCGGCGCAGCGGCGCTACCCTGCGGTGGATCGGTGTCACCGATGACGGTCGCTTAAACCTGAACGACCTGGAGACGGTCATCACCGACCGTACCAAGGTGGTCGCCTTCACGCATGTGTCCAATGTTTTGGGTACCATCAATCCGGTTTCGGCCATTGTGGCTCGGGCCCGGAAGGTCGGGGCTCTGACCGTGCTCGACGCCAGCCAGTCGGTGCCGCACCTGGGGATCGACGTCGTCGATCTCGACGTCGACTTTCTGGCCTTCAGTGGCCACAAGATGTTCGGCCCCCTCGGGGTCGGCGTGCTCTGGGGCCGCTCTGGCCTCCTGGAAGCCATGCCCCCCTTTCTCACCGGAGGCTCGATGATCCACACCGTGCACATGGAGGGCTCAACCTACGCCGCACCGCCGCAACGTTTCGAGGCGGGTGTCCCGGTGGCCGCGCAGGCCGTCGGCCTGGCTGCGGCCTGTGATTACCTGACCCGGTTGGGGATGCCGCGGGTGAGCGCCCATGAGCAGGCCCTCACCGAAGTCCTGCTGGCCGGCCTGGCCCAACGCCCGTGGATCCGTGTCATCGGACCGGCCGATGGTGCGGACCGTACCGGTGTGGTGTCTTTCGTGGTCGACGGCGTGCACGCGCACGACGTTGGCCAAATCCTCGACGATGCCGGAGTCGCGGTGCGAGTCGGCCACCACTGCGCCTGGCCATTGCACCAGCGTCTGGACGTGGCCGCGACCACGCGAGTGACCTTCGCGGCCTACAACACGGCGGCCGAGATCACCGTGTTGCTCAACGCTCTCGACCAGGTCCCCGCGGTGTTCGGGGTGGAGACACTGTGACCTACGTCATCGCCTTGCCCTGCGTGGACGTCAAGGACAGGGCGTGTATTGATGAATGCCCGGTCGATTGCATTTATGAGGGTGACCGGGCGCTCTACATCCACCCCGATGAGTGCATCGACTGCGGAGCCTGTGAGCCAGTCTGCCCGGTCGAGGCGATCTTCTACGAAGATGACGTGCCGGAGCAGTGGGCCGACTACTACAAGGCCAACGTTGAGTTCTTCGACGACATCGGCTCCCCGGGTGGAGCGGCCAAGGTCGGCCCATACGCCAAGGATCACCCGCTGATCGCGGCACTTCCCTCACAGCGTCGCTGACCGAAACGATCGGGCTGCTCGCAGCCAACAACAACTGACATGGAGACGAAATGAGTGCACCCACAACCTCGACTGGTATCTCTGACGAGGTCCGCGAATTAGCGAACCAGGAATATCAGTATGGATTTGTGACCGATCTGGAAACTGACGTCGCACCCCGCGGGCTGAACGAAGACATCATCCGGCTGATTTCGAGCAAGAAAAATGAGCCGGATTGGCTGTTGGAATGGCGGCTCCGTGCCTACCGGCACTGGACCACGCTCACGGCACCGACCTGGCAGCACGTCACCTATGGGCCGGTCGACTACCAGGACATCATTTACTACGCCGCTCCCAAGCCGAAAAAACGCGTGGAGAGCATGGACGAGGTCGACCCGGAGCTGCGGGAGATGTTTGACAAGCTCGGCATTTCGCTCGGTGAGCAGGAGCGTCTCAGTGGCGTGGCGGTCGACGCGATCGTCGATTCGGTCTCGGTTGCGACGACGTTCAAAGACAAGTTGGCCGAGGTTGGAGTGATCTTCTGCTCCTTCTCGGAAGCCGTTCAGGAGCATCCGGATCTGGTGCGTCAGTACCTCGGCTCCGTGGTTCCGTACAACGACAACTTCTTCGCCTGCCTGAACGCGGCGGTGTTCACCGACGGTTCGTTCTGTTACATCCCCAAGGGCGTGCGCTGCCCGATGGAGCTGTCCACCTACTTCCGCATCAACGCCGCCGACACCGGCCAGTTCGAGCGAACCCTGATCATTGCCGAAGAGGGCGCTTATGTCAGCTACCTCGAGGGCTGCACGGCGCCTGTTCGTGATACGAACCAGCTGCACGCCGCCGTGGTTGAGCTGGTGGCACTGGACGATGCCCAGATCAAGTACTCGACGGTGCAGAACTGGTATCCCGGAGATGCCGACGGCAAGGGCGGCGTGTACAACTTCGTCACCAAACGGGGCATGGCTTCCGGCCGCAACGCAAAGATTTCCTGGACCCAGGTGGAAACCGGCTCCTCGATCACCTGGAAGTACCCCGGTGTGGTTCTTAAGGGTGACAACTCGGTCGGCGAGTTCTACTCGGTGGCATTGACGGCCAGACGTCAGCAAGCGGATACCGGCAGCAAGATGGTGCACATCGGCAAGAACACCAAGAGCACCATCATCTCGAAGGCTATTTCAGCCGGTCACGGGCAGAACACCTACCGCGGTCTGGTGGACATGCGACATTCGGCCGTCGGAGCCCGCAACTTCACCCAGTGCGATTCGCTGTTGATCGGCAAAGACAGCGGTGCCCACACGCTTCCATACATCGAGGTGAAGAACCAGACCGGGCAGGTTGAGCACGAGGCATCGACCTCCAAAATCGGCGAGGAACAACTCCTGTACTGCCGGCAGAGGGGTATCCCGGAAGAAGAGGCGGTGTCGATGATTGTGAACGGTTTCTGCCGTGAAGTCTTCAAGATGCTGCCCATGGAATTCGCCGTTGAGGCGCAAAAACTGTTAACCGTAAGCCTGGAAGGAAGCGTTGGCTAATGCTGAAAATCGAAGAACTGCACGCCAGTATCGAGGACAAAGAAATATTGCGAGGGGTGAACCTGCAACTGAAGCCGGGTGAGGTGCACGCGATCATGGGCCCGAACGGTTCGGGAAAAAGCACCTTGGCCAGTGTATTGATCGGCCGCGAGGGGTACCAGGTCTCTGGCAGCGTCACGTATGAGGGTCAGGACCTGCTGACCTTGTCACCGGAAGAGCGCGCTGCCGCCGGTGTATTCCTGGCCTTCCAACATCCGGTTGAGATTCCCGGCGTCGGAAACATGTACTTCATGCGCACCGCCTTGAACTCCCTGCGCCGCCAGCGTGGAGAAGAAGAACTGGATCCGGTGGACTTTCTGGCGCTGGCTCAGGAGAAGATGAAGCTCGTTGAGATGGACCAGACCTTCATGAATCGCTCGGTCAACGAAGGATTCTCCGGCGGTGAAAAGAAACGCAACGAGATCCTGCAAATGGCGATCCTGGAACCCAAACTCGCGATTTTGGATGAGACCGACTCCGGTTTGGACATCGACGCTCTGAGGGTGGTCGCCAGCGGGGTGAACGCACTCCGGAGCGAAGGCCGCAGCATGCTCGTCATCACGCACCACCAGCGCCTTTTGGACTACATCGTGCCCGACCAGGTGCACGTGATGACCGCCGGCCGGATCGTGCGTTCCGGGGGCAAGGACCTGGCCGTCGAGCTCGAAGCGCATGGCTACACCGGTACGCAGGAAGCTGACGCAGATCGATTGAGCACGGCCGGGATATTGCGATGACCGTTCTGAGCGCGGCCAGCGGAGTGCTCGCTGGCTTCGAACCTCGGCTCGGCGCGCGTGATCCCGCCTGGCTCGCCGAGGCGCGGGTAGCCGCCCTCCAGTGGGTGGGTGAGCACGGCTTCCCGACCCACAAGGATGAGGACTGGAAATACACCGGGTTGGCCCCGATCCTCGCCGTACCGTTCGATGCCGCCACCGTGGCATCCGGCAGCCGGGTGACGGCAGAAATGATCGACGAGGCAGCGGTCGATCTCGGTGGTCCACGGTTGGTCTTCGTCAACGGCCATTTCTCGTCCGAATTCTCGCGAGTGACCGGGGTGCCGGCCGGTGCAGTCGTCACGACCCTGGCCGCGGTGCTGGCAGCCGGGCCTGATCGCCTCGAACCCTTTTTTGCGCATGCACCGGGAGTGCGTCACGCCTTCGCAGCGTTCAATGACGCTCTGGCCGAGGATGGCGCATTCATTCATCTTCCCAGCGGCACCATCGTGGACGAGCCGATTCAGCTGGTCTACTTCTCCGACACCGGTGGAGTCCCGCTGATATCCAGTCCACGTTCGGTGATAATCGCCGATTCTGACTCTCGTGCCACGATCGTCGAGACCTACGCCGGGATCGATTCCGACGTGTATTGCACCAACGCCGTCACCGAACTCCTCCTCGCCGAAGACGCCCACATTGAGCACTACAAGGTGCAAAACGAGCCGACGAGTGCTTTCCATGTGGCGCTGCTGTCCGTGCGGCAAGGGCGGGGCAGCCGATTCTCTTCCCGTTCCATCATGCTCGGCGCCAGCATCGCCCGGCACGAGGTGCGAGTTCAACTGGATGGCGTCGGCGCCGAGGTCAGCCTCGACGGCGTCTACCTGCCCCAGGGCGATCAACTCCACGACAACACGATCTTCGTCGATCACGCCGCGACCGACTGCACCAGCCACCAGCTGTATAAGGGAGTGTTGGACGGCCGGGCACACGGTGTGTTCAACGGTCACATTATGGTTCGTCATGGCGCTGACGGTACCGATGCGAACCAGAAGAACAAGAACTTACTGCTCTCCGACCGCGCCGAAGTCGACACCAGGCCCCGGCTGGAAATCTATACCGATGATGTGAAGTGCACGCACGGTGCTGCGGTGGGCCAAATGGATGAGGAGGCTCTGCTCTATCTTCAGACGCGTGCCATCCCGCTGGAAGCGGCCAGGGGCCTGCTCATCTACGCGTTTGTACACGAAATGGTGGACCGGATTGAGTTGGATCTACTGCGCGCCCAGTTGGAACGCGTGGTCGCCACCCGGTTCGGGAGTGACGCCACTGTGGTCGCTCCATGACGGCCGGCCCAGGGATCGCTTCGTTCAGTGCGGGAATCGAGGGTCTTTACCAGGAAATGGTCATCGACCATGGCCGCCGGCCACGGAATTTTCGTACAATCGACCGCGCGACGTGCTCGATCGAGGCCGTTAACCCGCTATGCGGCGATCAGTTAACTCTCGCCATTCAACTCACCGACGGCGTCATCGCCGACGTTGCCTTCACGGGGAGCGGATGCACCATTTCCCAGGCATCCGCTTCGCTGATGACCATGGCCGTCAAGGGTATGGCAGAGGAGGAAGCCCTGACGCTGTTCGCTCGCGTGCACACCATGCTCACCAGCGAATCCGAGGGGGAAGCGGCATTGGCCGAGGTGGGCAAGCTCGCGGTGCTCTCTGGCGTATGGGAGTACCCGACCCGGGTCAAGTGCGCCTCCCTGGCCTGGCAGGCGTTGCGCAGCGCGCTGGAAGGTGACGACCGCGCCGATGGCAGCCGTGTCGTCGGAACGGAGAAGTAGCCGATGGACTCAGGCCAATACAAGATCGTTGAACTCGAACACAGCTGCCAGGCGACGGTAATCCCGGGCGGGCAGCCGATGCTGCTTCAGGCCGGCGAGCAGGTTGTCATAACGCAAACCCTCGGTGCGAGCGTCACCGTCCAAACCTCAATGGGCTACCTCGTTCGGATCAGTGCCGAAGACTCGGCCGCGCTCGGCCTGAGCCGGCTGGTCGCCGAAACCGTGACCATGAATGACGGTCCGTTCGACCTGGACCAGGTGCTCGATGCGCTCAAGAACGTGTTCGACCCGGAAATCCCGATCAATGTTGTCGATCTGGGGCTGATCTACCTGTGCGAGGCGGAGCCGCTGCCCGATGGCACCCACCGGGTCGAAGTCAACATGTCAATGACCGCTCCGGGCTGCGGCATGGGCGATGTGCTCAAAGAGGATGCCCGCACCGCAATTCAGGCGGTTCCGGGCGTCGGCGAGATCGATATCGAACTGGTCTGGGACCCACCGTGGGGCCAGGACCGGATGTCGGAAGCAGCTCGGCTCCAACTCGGAATGTACTAACCAGGCACGACAATATCGGGCAGTTGATGGCGCCCAATGGAGACAGATGAATTCAACGCAGGGAATGCTCGCTCCGCAGATCTCCGTCGGGAACGCGCCGGTCGCGTTCAACGAATTTCTGAACCGGCCCGGCGCTGTCGGTGCCGACCAGGCGGTCGATGCCGGAGTGGCTGCCCACTATGGGGACCCCCTCGACGAGCAGCGCGCACTGGCTGCAGGAACCGCGATCGTGGACCTCTCACACCGGGCTGTGATTACCATCAGCGGTCCCGATCGCCTCAGCTGGATAAATTCATTGACCAGCCAGAGTGTCGCCGGTTTGGCGCCGGGCGAATCCTCGGAGACCCTTCTACTCAATATGACCGGGCGGATCGACTATGCCGTGCGCCTGTTTGATGACGGAACCGATCTGTGGCTGCTGATGGAGCGAAACGAAGTAGCAGGGCTGCTCACATGGTTGGGCAGCATGCAATTCGCGCTGCGGGTAGAACTGATGGATCGTTCCATCGAATTCGCGACCATCGGAACCCTCGGCCAGCCGACGCTTCCGGTTACGGCCCCTCATGGGCTTCCCGTGGTCTGGCGGGACCGGTGGATGAGCGTTGGCCCGGGTGGATTTCAGTACGCGAAGGCTACCAGGCATCCGGCGGCGGGCTGGACCTACAGCGAGGTATTGGTGCCGCGAAGCGCCCTGGCAGGGATCGTCGCCTCCGATATTCCTGTCGCTGGACTTGACGCCCTCGAGGCCTTGCGCATAGCAGCCTGGCGGCCACATTTTTCCTCGGAGGTTGACGAAAAGACGATTCCCCATGAACTTGATTGGTTGCGCACAGCCGTGCACCTGAACAAGGGCGGTTATCGCGGCCAGCAGACGGTGGCCAAGGTGCACAACATCGGGCATCCCCCGCGCCGGCTCGTGATGCTCTACCCGGAAGATGCGCACAGTGCTGATAAACACAGTGTGCGGCCCGCGCGCGGCGACGAAGTTGTGGCACCGAACAAAGACGGTGCGGACCAGATCGTCGGGCGGGTGACTTCGGTTGCCCGGCATTTCGAATTGGGTACGGTCGCGCTCGCGGTCATCAAACGCGGCACCGATCCAACGGCCGAACTTTTGGTGCGAACGGCCGGCTGCGATATTCCGGCCAGGCAGGTCGTGATCGTCCCGCCGGACGCGGGCGCCGCAGCCACCGTAACCGTTTCTCGGCTGCCGCGCCGGGGGTAACGAACCTGAAGATGGTGCAGCCGAGTTCGGGCGGGAGTGATCTAGCCCTGGGGGAAGAGGAGGGGGAGTTGCAGCGTCAGCCAGGGGCTGAACGCCCACGGGGTGATGCGTACCGCCGTCACGAGGTCGTCGCGCGGCACCCACCGCCATTCCATTACTTCGTCGGCACGTGGCACGACCGTCGAGTGCGTGATCGCCGTGAAGACCGGGCATATTTCGTTCTCCACGATTCCGGAGGCGTCGATCGCCCGGTAGCGAAAATCGGGCAGCACCAGGGTGAGTTCGGTCAGGGCGATACCGAGTTCATGGCCCGCTCGGCGCCTGGCCGCATCAGCCAGGGTTTCGCTCGGTGCGGGGTGACCACAGAAGGAGTTGGTCCACACGCCGGGCCAGGCCTTTTTGGTCAGCGCCCGCCGGGTGACCAGGATACGCCCGTTCTCATCGAAGACGTGGCACGAAAAAGCCAGGTGCAGGGCGGTGTTATCGTCGTGCACGAGTGCCTTGTCGGCCGTGCCGATCGGTGTTCCATCGTCGGCCACCAGCACCACGGTCTCGATCTCAAGAATGTCGAGGTCTTTGGTCAAGCTGTTCTGCCCCACGTTTGTCCATCCTCTCAAGGTCTGTCCTTCAAATCTACGCCAGTGACGCGCGTAAAATTGGGGTTGATCGTTCAGTGTCGAATTGAAATGGAAAGTCTGTGGCCAAAGTTCCGCCCGCAACCCGCACCGCCCGATTGGATGCCCTGCCGTTTACCTGGGAGCATCGACGCCTTCTGGTCGGGTCCGGCCTGGGCTGGGCGTTGGACGCCATGGATGTGGGGCTCATCTCCTTCGTGCTGGCCCAATTGGCGGTGCAGTGGAACACGAACGGCATGGAATTGTCCTGGATCGCTTCCGCCGGTTTCGTCGGCATGGCCGTTGGCGCTGTTCTCGGTGGACTCTTGGCCGATCGCATCGGACGCCGCCAGGTATTTGCGCTGACCCTCCTCGTTTACGGCGTGGCGACGGGGGCATCCGCTCTTTCCGGATCGGTGGCCGTGCTGATCGCCTGGCGCTTCGTTGTGGGGCTCGGTCTCGGCGCTGAGCTTCCGGTCGCCTCGACCCTCGTTAGCGAGTTTGCGCCGCCGCGAATTCGCGGTCGGATCATCGTGTTGCTGGAATCGTTCTGGGCGATTGGCTGGACCCTCGCGGCAGTGATCGGATATCTCGTGGTGCCGTCGTCGGAGAACGGATGGCGCTGGGCCCTGGCCGTCGGCGCGGCCCCGGCCCTCTACGCCATGTTCGTGCGGTTGCGGCTTCCGGAATCGGTCCGTTTTCTTGAATCGCGTGGGAGGTTTGTACAGGCAGAGTCGACCGTTCGCCGCTTCGAACTCTCGGCCGGAGTCACGGTCCCACCCCCAGCATTGGACCCGGCCGATCGGGCCGGAGCCGAACGAAAGGTTTCCGCAGGAGGCTTCACCGCGCTGTGGTCGCCGGGACTGCGTGGCCGCACGGCCGCCCTCTGGTTGGTCTGGTTCTGCGTCAATTTTTCCTATTACGGTGCCTTCATCTGGTTGCCTACCGTGCTGGTCGCCTCAGGCTTCTCACTCGTGCGTTCCTTCGCGTATACGCTGATCATCACCGTGGCGCAGCTTCCGGGCTATGCCGCTTCGGCGTATCTAATCGAACGGTGGGGCCGACGTAGCACCCTCGCTGTGTTCCTGGTCGGTTCGGCCAGTTCGGCTGCTCTGTTTGGCCTCGCAACGAATGCCAGCCAGGTGATTGCAGCGGGCATGCTGCTCTCGTTCTTCAACCTGGGAGCGTGGGGTGCGCTCTACGCGGTGACGCCGGAGGTCTATCCCACTCGCATTCGGGCCACTGGCTCCGGGTGGGCGGCAGGCAGTGGTCGCATTGCCGCGATCGTCGCACCGCTGGCGGTGCCCCTCCTGCGCGATACCGGCGGAACCGGGCTGCTCTTCGCGGTTTTCGCGGGGTTCTTCGTGGTCGCCGCGCTCGGCACCATAGGACTCCCGGAGAAACGGGGCCTGGCTTTGGATGATTGATATCTTTCGGCCAGTGATGGTTCTGGTGTTGTGCGTGTTTCGGTTTGTCCTCCTGCCGTGCAGCATCAGAGTGAATCCCGTTTGGGGGGTGGTGATGGGGGTAGCGGTCGCCAGAGCGATGGGAACAAACTAAGCCCAACGGTCCCGTAAAATGTTGCAAACTTCAGATTCGGCGGGGCAGGGCCGGACGAAGGAGTTCATTCCATGAGAATAACGTGCCCGTATTGCCATTCTGAGGCCAGACTGAGACCGAATCCGGCTCCAGCTAACGGGGTCACTTCACCCCGATACGAACTCGAGTGCAGCGGTTGTAACGCCACTTCAGTCCGGCCCAACCCGGAACGGCGGCAACCTCGCTGCTCAGCGGACGGGACCTTTATCCCGGAATCGCTGGCTCGTGCTTCGGCGGGATAATTTACTTCAGGCCCAGGCGCCACACGGGGCATTCTCTCTGGTCAGGACTCGCGCCGTGCCTTCCATGAGCGTTGGCCTGCCGTGGATCTGTGGCCTAATCCCAATGCTGTGCACTTAGTATCAAAATTTTAACTTTCTGGCATGGCATGGCGCGAATTGGATGGGTAACTCCGGTAGGTCCGGAGCGGTTGAGTGATCATGTTTCTTTGGGCGTGTTGACGCGGGTCTTCCCGCCCGATGTGGTTGATGCCGTGATCGAGCGGACGGGTGCTTTCTAGCAGCGGAATCGGCTGTTGCCGTCCCGACTGATGGTCTACTACGTGATGGCCTTGGCCCTGTTTTCCGCTCGCTCGTATGAGGAAGTCATGCGGTCGTTGTTGGCTGGGATGGAATGGGTCACGGGGCGATTTCGCGAATGGACTTTGCCGTCCAGAGCAGCGATTTTTCAAGCACGGACTCGGTTGGGCTCGACGATGATGGTCGAGTTGTTCGCCCAGGTCGCTAAACCCTTCGGAGTTTCGGGCGGTGGCGGATTTTCCCGAAAGTGGCCGTTAGTTAGTGTCGACGGGACGACCCTGGATTTGGCGGATGTCCCAGCTATTGAGCGTGCCTATGGCCGTCCGGGGACAAAGACGGAATTCAAGAGCGCATTCCCGCAGACACGGGTGCTGGGCCTGGTCGAAGGCGGCACCCATGCGGTAATTTCTGCGGTGGTCTCCGGGTATCACACCGCTGAACATGACCTGTATCCGGCGCTGCTGGCAGATCTGAAAAAGGACATGCTGCTGTCGGCCGACCGCGGGTTCTATTCGTACTCGGCCTGGAAGGACAGCGTCGCCACGGGCGCTGACCTGCTTTGGCTGATGAAAGCCAACAACCTGCTGCCCGTGCTGAAGGAACTCGCGGACGGGTCCTACCTCTCGACCCTGTACCCCAGCAGCAAGGACCGGCGCAACAACACCGCGGGGATCCCGGTGCGTGTCATCGAATATGACGTCACCACCGGCGAGGATGTCAGCACGTTTCGCCTGATCACCAACATATTGGACCCGGTGGCCGCCGATGCGGACGACCTGGCCAGCGCCTACGCCAAGCGGTGGGAAATCGAGTCCTGTTTCGACGAACTCAAAACCCACCAACTCGGACCCGGACTCGTTCTGCGATCCAAAACACCCGACGGGGTACTGCAGGAAATCTATGGATTCCTGTGCGTGCACTACGCGATCAGATCCCTCATTGGCACCGTTGCTCAACACTTCGAGGAAGACCCGTTGCGCTTCTCCTTCACAGGCACCCTCCGGGCCGCGCGGCGATCCCTTGCCGCGCGCCCGGCTTTTTCCCCCTCAGCGATTGGCTGGAGCCTTCACCAACTTCTGCCAGGAAATCATCCACGAGCTCCTGCCCTTACGACGTCACCGCGTCGTCCCACGTGCCGTCAAACGCAAAATGTCCAAATGGCCAGTCAGGAAAATACTCAAACCAAGAACTTAAGTGAACAGCATTGGGCCTAAATCCCCCGATTGATGAATCTTGGCCGGCGCGCACGCTCCGGCCACCCGCCTCAGGTCGCGGTTTCGTTCGCCTCAACTGAGGCGCAGCGACTCGCGTTGCGGCACGACGGAAAAACCCAGCGCCTCGGCATGGGGTTTTTCCGTCGTGCCGTTCGGTGTCGGTTAGACGAACAAGTTCGCGCGCTCGAGGTCTTCGGCGAAATCCACCTCGACGGCGTAGAAGTCGGAGATGTTCACCGGCTCCACCAGCATGCGGTTCTGCTCGATCGCAAGCTCAATGCCGCGCTCGAAGTAGTCCTGGTCGGCTACCTTGCTCAGTTGGCGGATCAGCGTCGCCTTGTCGGCACTCGACACGTAGTTGATGCCGACGGCTTCGCCGAGTCCGCCCTTGACGGTCTTGGACAACTCCTTGATATAGCCCTCGGCGCTCGTCGTGTACTTGACCTCTTCATCGGACACCTTGTCGGTGTTCACGGTGACGAAGGACTGGTCGCGGGCCATCATGGCGGCCGCGCGGTCGAGAATGGCCGGGTCGAAGACGACATCACCGTTCATCCAGAGCACGCCGCCCGACTTCGACGCCTGCAGGGCACGCAGCAGGCTTTTCGACGTGTTGGTCTGGTCGTATTCTTCGTTGTAAACGAAGGATGCCTGTGGGAACGCTTCGATGATGTGCTCGAGCTTGTAGCCGACGACGATGGTGACCTTGGCGGCATTGCCGAAGGCGTGGGCGATGTTGTCGAACTGCTGCTGCATGATGGTGCGGCCATCGTTAAGTTCGGTGAGCGGCTTCGGCAGAGAGCGTCCGAGGCGGCTGCCCATGCCGGCGGCCAGAATAACGACCTGCGTCTTGACCGACTGCGTCTTACCTGCCTGTGTCGTCACGATTATCTCCTCAAGAATGGTTGGGGCTACGCCTGAAACCCCACTCGCTTGCGAAGAGTTTGCTTAGGATTCACCTACATGTTCACGTAAAGACACACCGTTATGTCAACCTCACCATAACCCGTCGGGTCGTTCCGCGGGCAGAAACGGCGCAGCACGTGTCCATTTCGTGACCCGGCATGGAGCGTACTCACAGGTTGAAATGGCTGTCAAGCGGCCTTCCGCGCCCTCAGGTCGGTGGTCCTTGGTAGGTTAGCTGAGTGACTTTTGTGCCGCTTAACTCCGAACCTGACGACGAATCTGTCACTTCCGCTGAATCGAAAGCGCCTAACGCCGTGGAACAAAAGATCGTGGAACTCAACGCCGCGGGTCCGGCGGCAATTGAGTCAGCTCTCGTTGAACCAGCCACGCTGGAACCTCCCGTTCTGAAGCCCGCTGCGCGTAAACCTGCCGTGCGTAAACCTGCTGCGCGTAAACCAGCTGTACGCAAGCCAGCCGCTGGGGCATCGGCTGCGGCCACGGCTAAGAAATCGACCGCGCCTGAACCGAACGCATCAACCTCCTCTGACACAACGGCCACACCGGCCAAGCCGGCCGCACGCAAGCCGGCTGCACGCAAACCGACCGTGCGCAAGCCGGCGGTTCGAAAGGCATCCATCCCCGCGTCAACGACCGCTCCGGCACCATCCGCGGCCACGACGTCGTCGCTCGCCAACAGAGCGACCGACGAAACGACTCGTCCCTATGCGACGCGTGATGCGCTCCAGGACCGGCTCCGCACCGCTGCGCCCACAGACCCGGCCGCGCCGGATCCCCAGACCGAGGTTCTAGCCGAGCTGGAGCCACAGACCGAGGTTCCGGCCGAGCTAGAGCTACCTACCGAGGTTCCAGCCGAGCTAGAGCCACAGACCGAGGCTCAATCCGAGATTCAAACGGCGCCCCAGTCAGCGCCCAAAACGGCACCCAGAACGGCCCCGAAGGCCGGACCGAAGGCGAGCCTGAAGGCACAACCGAAGTCCGTGCTCGCATCCGTGGCCAAGCCGGCCCCGATTGTGATCGAGGCCCGTGGCCTGATCAAACGCTTCGGACAGACCATCGCGGTTTCCGACCTCAACCTGACTGTTCGTGCCGGGTCATTCTATGGCATCGTCGGACCGAACGGTGCCGGCAAGACCACGACACTGTCCATGATCACCGGGCTGCTTCGGCCGGCAGCCGGAACCGTCACCGTGCACGGAATCGACGTCTGGAAGCGACCCAACGACGCCAAGCGCGTCATCGGGGTGCTGCCCGATCGGCTTCGGCTGTTCGATCGGCTGACCGGGGCGCAGCTGCTTTATTACGCTGGCACGCTCCGCGGGCTCGACAACGACACTGTGCGTACCCGGTCGGCGGATTTGGCCGCGGCGTTCGGCCTCGAGGACGCACTCAACCGGCTGGTCGCCGACTACTCCGCCGGCATGACCAAGAAGATCGCCCTGGCCTGTGCCATGATCCATTCCCCCCGCGTACTCGTGCTCGATGAACCCTTCGAGTCGGTCGACCCGGTTTCCGCGGTCAACGTCACCGAAATTCTGCAGAAGTATGTTGCTGCCGGCGGCACCGTCGTGCTGTCCAGCCACGGTATGGATCTGATTCAGCGGGTCTGCGATCACGTCGCGATCATCGTGCAGGGGCGGGTCCTGGCTGCCGGCACCGTTGACGAGGTGCGTGGTCAGAAGACGCTCGAAGACCGGTTCGTTGAACTCGCCGGTGGGCGCAAGGTGGCGGAGGGCATGGAATGGTTGCACAATTTTTCGGATTGAAACTCCGGCTGCTCGCTAACCTATTTCGCCGGAGTCCCTGGCAGGTCGTCGGCCTGCTCGTCGGCCTGCTCTACGGGCTCGGCGTTGCCATCACTTTTCTCGTCGCCCTGATCTCCCTGCGATTCGTCGGTGACCCGGTTCTGATTCGTGATTCGCTCATCGTGGCCGGATCGGTGGTGGTGCTGGGCTTTCTGCTCATCCCGATCGTCGCCGGAATCGACGACAGCATGGACCCACGCAAGTTCGCCTTCCTGGGCATTCCGAATCGTTCCCTGTCGCTGGGCCTGGCAGGGTCGGCTCTCATCGGTGTTCCGGCCGTCACGCTGAGCATTGTTCTGCTCGGCACAGTGTTTACCTGGTCGCGTGGCGTGGGCCAGACGCTGCTCGCGCTCGTCTCAGCCGGACTCATCCTGGCCACCTGCATTCTGTTGTCGCGAGTGAGCGCATCCCTTGCAGCATTTCTGCTCTCCACCCGGCGTTCGCGAGAATTCACCGGCCTCATCGGAGTCGTCGTGCTGGTCATGATTTCCCCGGTGGTCGTGGTGCTGATCAGCACGGACTGGGCCCGGCACGGCCGTACCCTGCTCGGCACGCTCGCCTCAATTCTGGGCTGGACGCCGCTCGGTGCAGCCTGGGCAGTGCCCGGGGACGCCTCCACCGGTGCCTGGGGCCCGGCCATTCTCAAGCTCGTGATCGCTGCAGCGTCGGTCTACACCCTGTGGTTGATCTGGCAGCTGGTCGTGGCGCGTATGCTCGTGTCGCCTGGTCGCGAAGCGGCAGCGAAGCAGTATTCTGGGCTGGGCTGGTTCGACCGCATGCCGCACAACGCCGTCGGCGCCATCGCGGCGCGCACCTTCACTTACTGGGCCCGTGACTCGCGCTACTGGGTATCGCTCATCATGATCCCGATCGTTCCGATTATCGCGGTCCTGCCACTCATTATCGCCGGTGTGCCCTTGCACTACCTCGCCTTGGTCCCGGTTCCGCTCATGTGCGTCTTCCTCGGCTGGACTATGCACAACGACGTCGCCTACGACAGCACGGCCATCTGGCTGCACGTTGCCTCCGGTACGCGCGGGGTAGCCGACCGCATCGGTCGGCTCGTTCCCGCATTGGTCATGGCCATCCCCGTTATCGGCATGGGGTCGGCCATCAGTATCTGGTTCTACGGAGACTGGACGGTGCTGCCATCCATGCTGGGAGTGAGCACCTGCATCCTTCTGGCCGGTCTGGGTTTTTCGAGCTACACCTCGACGAGGTTTCCGTACCCGGTCACGAAACCCGGCGACAGCCCGTTTGCGCAGCCGCAGGCCTCCGACACGGCAGCGGCTCTGGTGCAATCGTTGACCTTCACCGGCTCGATCGTTCTCGCGCTGCCCGCGCTCCTGTTCGCGTACCTGGGAATTACCGAGGATCCGGTCTGGCATCTGCGTAGCCTGGGAGCTGGAATCGGGCTCGGTCTGCTCGCCGTGATCGTCGGAATCTGGCTCGGCTCGCGCACCTTCGAACGACGTGGACCCGAGATGCTCGCCTCCGCGCAGCGCGCCTGATCACCACCTACCTGATCACCCCGTGCCAGCCCAGCCGGCCCGAGATTGCTTAGACTGGTGCCATGACTGAATTTCGCGCGAGCATTGCAGAACCCGGCCAGCCCGGCGGCGGAACGTCCACCCTCGACCGTGAGCTTGAAGAACTCATCAAGCAGGAGCAGCTTGAACCGGGCGACCACGAACGGTTTTCGCACTACGTCCCGAAAGACAAAATCATGGAGTCGGCCATTTCCGGCAAGCCGGTCAAGGCGCTGTGCGGCAAGAAGTGGTTGCCGGGGCGCGACCCGGAGAAGTTTCCGGTCTGCCCGACCTGCAAGGCCATCTACGAAAAGATGAAGGCCAAGTAGCAGGTAGTCCGGCCGCAGCTAGCGGTACGAGGTCGGAATAACAGCCTCGCCGCGCCCGAGCCGAAACGCTTCAATCGGCAATTCCTGCATAACGGATGCATTATGCGCGCGAGCGCGCAGGGTCCCGGCAGATCCCAGGTAGCGATTGTCGACAGTGCCGCCTTCGATGAGGGGCACGAGGAGTGTTCGTTCCAGTCCGCTGCGGGAATCGAACTGGGCAGCGGGCCCATGGTCGAGCACGACGATTTCTTCCTGCGCGATACCGGCGCCATCCACTCGGCGCAGTGCGCTCTTGCGTCCACCGATGGAGAGTTTCGCGGTTGAGGTCTTGGCAACGGAAATCCAGTCATCGCCGTGTCCCTTGTGTGCGACGAGCTTGTAGACCAGGCCGGCGGCCGGCTCGCCAGAACCGGTGACCACCGAGGTACCGACGCCAAAGGCGTCGACCGGGCTGGCCGACAAGGCAGCGATGGCGAACTCGTCGAGATCGCTCGTGACCGTGATCTTCGTGTTGACCGCGCCGAGCGCGTCAAGCTGGGCGCGCGCGGCGGCCACGACGGTGGGTAGATCCCCGGAGTCGATGCGGATTGAACCGAGGTCGGGGCCAGCGACCTTGACCGCCCGGGCGATGCCGGCGGGCACGTCGTAGGTGTCCACGAGCAGCGTCGTAGCCGCACCGAAGGCATCCACTTGCGCCTGGAATGCTTCTTCTTCGCTGTCGTGCAGCAAAATAAATGAGTGCGCGGCGGTGCCCATCGTTGGCAGGCCCCACTGGCGGCCGGCTTCGAGGTTGCTGGTCGAGGCGAAGCCGGCGATGAATGCGGCGCGGGCGGCAGCGACCGCCGAATGCTCATTGGTGCGGCGTGAGCCCATTTCGGCGATCGGGCGGCCGAGGCTGACCGAGACCATGCGCGCGGCCGCGCTCGCGACCGCGATGTCGTAGTTGAGCACGCTCAAAATGAGTGTCTCCAGAATGACGCCCTCGGCGAAGGTGCTTTCCACCAGCAGAAGCGGCGACCCGGGAAAGTAGGCTTCCCCTTCCTGATAGCCCCAGATGTTGCCGCTGAAGGAGTAATTGGCGAGATAGTCGAGGGTGGGCGTGCGCACGACCCCGTTCTGCTCCAGCCAGGTCAGTTCTTCGGTTTCGAAGCGAAACTGCCGAATCAGGTCCAGCAGTCGGCCGGTGCCGGCGACGATGCCATAGCGGCGGCCCGCCGGCAGGCGCCGGGCGAAGGCCTCGAACATGCACTCGCGATCGGCGGTCCCACTTTGGATTGCGGCGTCGACCATCGTGAGTTCGTAGCGGTCGGTTCGCAGTGCCGGTGAGTGCAGTGCCGGCGTGCGGGCGGCCGGGTCGCCATCTGCGGGAACGGGGAAAGTGGGGGACGGGGTCACCCGGCACAGCTTATCCGCTCGGTCGGGCTAGGCTTGATCTTCGTGACGGATGCGCCGATTGGTATTTTCGATTCCGGAGTGGGCGGCCTGACCGTCGCCCGGGCGATCAAGGACCAGTTACCGAACGAATCCATCCTTTATATCGGCGATACGGCGCACTCGCCCTACGGCTCGAAGAAGATCGCCGATGTGCGCGGTTTCGCACTCGACGTGCTCGATGACCTCGTCGCCCAGGACGTGAAACTGCTCGTCATTGCCTGCAACACGGCGTCGGCGGCCATGCTGCGCGATGCCCGCGAACGCTACAGCGTTCCGGTGATTGAAGTCATCCAGCCCGCAGTTCGGCGTGCGGTCGTGACCACGCGTAACCAGCGGGTCGGGGTGATCGGAACGGTCGGCACCGTCAACTCCCGCGCCTACAACGATGCCTTTGCTGCGGCGCCCCAAATCTCCCTGTTCAGCCAGGCTTGTCCCCGTTTTGTGGAGTTCGTCGAGGCCGGTGTCACGACCGGCGCCGAGCTGCTCGCCGTCGCCGAGGAATACCTCGCACCGCTGCGCGCGGCCGAGGTCGACACCCTGGTGCTCGGCTGTACCCACTATCCGTTCCTGCGCGGCGCGATCTCATATGTCATGGGGGAGGGCGTGACTCTGGTCTCCAGCGACACCGAAACCGCCAACGACGTCTACCGGGTGCTGGTCAGCCAGGGGCTCGAACGTGGCCGCAAGAGTCCGCCGACCTATCGCTACGAGGCCACCGGTGACAGCGCCGAGGATTTTCTGGCCCTCGCTCATCGCCTGATCGGCCCCGAAATCAACCGGGTCGAACTGATCGAAACCGGCGCGATCAATCTGAGCGCACTCGCATCGCCACCCTTTTCCGTCTTGAACCCGAACCACTAGGAGTACACCGTGACCGAAACCCTGCGCGCCGACGGGCGCACCAACGACGAACTGCGCCAGATCACGATCGAGCGCGGCTGGAGCGACCAGGCCGAAGGATCGGCACTGATCTCCTACGGGCGCACCAAGGTGCTCTGCACGGCATCGTTCACCAATGGCGTTCCGCGCTGGATGAGCGGCAAGGGCAAGGGCTGGGTCACTGCCGAATACTCGATGCTGCCCCGCTCGACCAACAGCCGCATGGACCGCGAATCGGTTAAGGGCAAGATCGGCGGCCGCACCCACGAGATCAGCCGCTTGATCGGCCGCAGCCTGCGCGCTGTCGTCGATATGAAGGCGCTGGGCGAGAACACCCTGGTGCTCGACTGTGACGTGCTGCAGGCCGACGGCGGCACCCGCACCGCGGCCATCACGGGCGCCTACGTGGCCCTCGCTGACGCGCTTGAGTGGGGTCGCAGCAAGAAGTTCATCTCGCAGAAGGCGCAGCCGCTCATCGACAGCGTCTCGGCCGTGTCAGTTGGCATCATCGGCGGTGTCCCCATGCTCGATCTGGCCTACACCGAAGACGTGCGAGCCGACACCGACATGAACGTGGTCGTGACCGGTCGGGGCAAATTCGTCGAGGTGCAGGGCACCGCCGAGGCGGCACCGTTTGACCGCAGTGAACTGGACACGTTGCTCGATCTGGCGCTGAAGGGCGCCGTCACCCTGACCGAGTTTCAGACCAGCGCGCTGGGGAACTGACACGTGCAGATCGTTCTCGCCACGCACAACGCCCACAAGGTTGAAGAGCTGCGGCGCATCCTGGCCCCACAGCTTCCGGGCGTTGAGGTGCTCGCCTACGACGGCCCCGAGCCGGTCGAAGACGGCGTCAGTTTCACCGAGAACGCCCTGATCAAGGCCCGTGCTGCCGCGGCGCACACCGGGCTGCCGGCCATTGCCGACGATTCCGGCATCTGTGTCGACATTCTCGGCGGAGCGCCCGGCATCTTTTCTGCGCGCTGGTCTGGCCCGGCCAAAGATGCTGGCGAGAATCTGCGCCTGTTGCTCTGGCAGCTCAGCGACGTTCCCGAGCAGCACCGCGACGCGCACTTCACCTGCGTGGCAGCCCTCGCGCTGCCCGACGGCACCGAACGTGCCGTGACCGGCGAATGGCCGGGGCAGCTTCTGTTCGAACCGGCCGGCGAGAATGGATTCGGGTACGACCCGATCTTTCTGCCGGAGGGCTATGCCATCTCGGCCGCCGAACTCTCGGGGCACGTGAAAAACCAGGTTAGCCATCGGGCGATCGCCTTCGAGGGTCTCGTTCCGGTACTGCGCGAGGTGCTCGGCAGCTGATTCACTGCCAACTCGCCGGGCGGCTGGCGAGCAGCCCACCACGGCCCTAACCTTGTGCCATGGGCCACGATCACGCGCACGGCACCGGATCGAATCGGAGGCGTTTGTCGATCGCCATCGGCATCGTGGGTTCCGTTCTGGTGCTCGAGGTACTGGGAGCCTGGCTGACCGGCTCGCTCGCCCTGTTGGCCGACGCCGGGCACATGCTCTCCGACCTGTTCGGGCTCATCGTCGCGTTGACCGCCACCCTGGTCGCGGCAAGGCCAGCCACGGACCGGGCCACCTTCGGCTTTCAGCGCGCTGAGGTATTCGGCGCGCTCATCAATGGTCTGATCCTGCTCGTGGTGGCCGGTATCGTCTCCGTCGCGGCGGTGCTGCGGCTGGTGCGCCCGAGCGACACGGAGGTGCTCGGCACTCCGATGCTCGTCGTTGCGATCATCGGTCTCGCCGCGAACGTGGCGGCTATGGTGCTGCTGCGTCCGGCCGCCGCCGGGTCGATCAACATGCGTGGCGCCTACCTCGAGGTGCTCGGTGACGCTCTCGGGTCGGTAGCTGTGATCGTCGCGGCCATCGTCATCCTCTTGACCGGTTTTGCGGGGGCGGATGCTGTCGCTTCGCTGGTCATCGCCGGAATGATCGTGCCGCGCGCTTACTTCTTGCTGCGGGACGTCGTGCGGGTGTTCAGTCAGTCAACACCGGCCGACACGGACGTGTCCGAGATTCGGCGCCACCTGCTCGGTACCACTGGTGTCGTCGCCGTGCACGACGTGCACGTTTGGGCCATTACGAGCGGCGCGCACGTGTTCACCGCCCACGTCGTCGTCGAACCGACGGTGCTCGCTGCCGGCACGGGCACCCTGCTCGACGAGCTGTCGGGGTGCCTGGCGAAGCATTTCGACGTCGCCCACTCCACCTTTCAGCTGGAACCGTCCGAGCACGCCGAGCACGAAGACCAGCAGCACCGCTGAGCTGATCAGAACCAGTTGATCAGAAGCAGCTGATCAGACCTCGTGCCGGCCGGAGTGGTTCGTCTTGAACGTGTCGGGGTCGAGCAGGTGGCTGCCGGTGGCTTCGCTGGGCCGATCGCGCAGGCGACGGGCCTTCACGACCGACTGCACGTAGTGGTACACCGTCGGGATCAGGGTGATCACGACGGCACCGATTAGGATCAGGTCGATGTAGGCCGTCACGAAGTCAGCGACCGGCGGAATGTAGCCGAGAAAATAGCCTGCAAGGGTCAGCCCGGTTCCCCAGAGCAGGGCACCGATCAGGTTGTACAGGGTGTACTTGCGGTAGTCCATGTGGCCGACACCGGCGGCGACCGGGGCAAAGGTACGCACGATCGGCACAAACCGGGCCACGATGACGGCGACGCCGCCGAAACGCACGAAGAATGCATTGGTGCGGTCGACGTTTTTAATGCTGAACAGGCCGGATTCCTTGCGTTCGAAGACGCGCGGGCCGAACTTATGACCGATGAGGTAGCCGACCTCGCCGCCGAGAAATGCCGCAAAGCCAATGGCCAGTGCGACCCACCAGATGTCGATCTGAATCACGCCGGCTGCGGGGAACGCGAGTAGGCCGGTGATGATCAACAGCGTGTCCCCGGGGAGGAGAAATCCGACGAGCAATCCGGTCTCGGCGAAGACGATGGCACAGACGACGAGCAGCGCCCACGGACCGGCCGATTCGATGATCTGGGTCGGGTCGAGCCAGGGAATCAGTGCGGTGGGATTCATGCAGGGAACTCCAGTTGGCGGCGGGCATTTATCGGGTGAGTGCAGCGGATAACGAGCCCAGAGTATCGCGCAATCGTGGGAAATTGCCCGGCCGCTCCGCCCCGGCATTAGGGGGAGGTGACGCCCGATGACCGTGTGCGGGAGAGGGGACTTGAACCCCCACGCTCGAAAGCACAGGAACCTAAATCCTGCGTGTCTGCCAATTCCACCACTCCCGCCGGTGTGCTCCTAGTCTAGACGGCCAGTTGCGCGGCAGGATCTCGCTGGCCGTCGTGATGACCAAGCAACGCCGCGGCATACGATTCCATCTGGGCACGCAGGGCGCCCACCAGTGCCGCCACGGCGGGCAGCCGCAGCGATTCGGTGCGCAATACCATCCAGTACGGCAGTCGCTCCTGAAAACTTTGCGGCAGCACCCGTACCAGATCAGCGTGCTGATCGGCCATGAAACACGGCAGGAAGCCGATTCCAGCGCCGGCCCTGGTGCCCTCGACATGCACGAAGACGTTCGTCGAGCTGAGCGACTCCCGCATCTGCGGTACCAGCCGCCTGGGCGCGTCGAGATCGTCGACCTGCAGCATCGAATCCACAAAATAGACGAGCGGATGCTGCGTCAGCTCCTCCACCGTCGTCGGAGTGCCGTGTTCGGCCAGGTACGGCCGGGAGGCGTACATACCGAGGTGGTAATAGCCGAGCAGGATCGATTCGGCCCGGTGCACCTGCGGCTCACCGACCACGACCTCGATATCCAGGCCGGAGCGGTGCTGCAGGGCGCGACGTGTCACGGTGACGATTTCAACTCGCAGCAGCGGATGCCGTCGCTGTAGCGCTGCCACGGCCGGGGCGGCGATGTAGGCGCTAAACCCGTCGGTGGCCGACATGCGCACCACTCCGGACAGCTGCGGGGAATCTGTCGCGGAGCTGCGCAGCAGGGTGAGCGCCGATTCGACGCCTTCGGCCGCAGTCAGGGCTCGGTGTCCGAGCTCGGTCAACTCCCAGCCGCCGACAGCGCGGGCCAACAGACGACCGTCGAGCGCCTTCTCCAGAGCGGCGATCCGCCGGGACACCGTGGTGTGGTTGAGGCCCAGGCCCTCGGCGGCGGTCGTGAAACGCCCGGTGCGGGCAACGGCCAGAAAGATCAGCAGATCATCGGGGTGTGGGTCGGTACCAGCCGGTTCAAAGGTCATATCTGCAATTATGCACACGCGCTCTGTCATTTTGACTCTTGTTGCCCGGCCGTCCTGCGGGAATACTCAGTCAGGTCGTGCTTCAGCCAGGCGGCCGAAATCTTCCGCGCACTTCTCACCGCACAGCACGTGTCATTGACGACACAAAGGAGACAGACAATGAGTGTCAATCAACGCGTTGGGGCTGCCGATTCCGGTAAGACCACGCCAACCGCCGGCAGCGAAACTGAAAAGTCCGGCCTCAAGAAGATCGTCGCCGCGTCGATGGTGGGCACGGTCGTGGAATGGTATGAGTTCTTTCTCTATGCCACGGCCGCGAGCCTGGTCTTCGGCACGGTCTTCTTCCCGAACGCCGGCAGTGAGCTGGACGGCATTATCGCCGCCTTCCTCACCTACGCCGTCGGGTTCATTGCGCGGCCTTTGGGCGGCATCGTGTTCGGCCAGATCGGTGACAAACTCGGTCGCAAGCACACCCTGCAGGTGACGATCATCATGGTTGGTGCCGCCACCTTCCTCATGGGCTGCCTGCCCGGCTTCGACACCATCGGCTACTGGGCCCCCGCGCTGCTCGTGGCCCTCCGCTTCATCCAGGGCTTCGCCGTCGGTGGCGAGTGGGGCGGCGCCGTTCTGCTCGTCGCCGAGCACAGCCCGAACGCGTCGCGTGGCTTCTGGTCAAGCTGGCCGCAGGCCGCCGTTCCGGTGGGCAACCTGCTCGCCACCCTCGTGCTGCTGACCATGACCTGGCTCCTTCCGCCCGAGCAGTTCCTCAGCTGGGGCTGGCGTGTGGCGTTCTGGCTCTCCGCGATCATCGTCGTGATCGGCTACTACATTCGCACCCACGTCAGCGAAGCCCCGATCTTTCTTGAGGCCCGTGCCCAGGTTGAGGCCGAGAAGGCCGTCAACTATGGCGTGCTCGAGGTCGTGAAGAAGTACCCCAAGGGAATCCTCGGAGCCATGGGTCTGCGCTTCGCCGAAAACATCCTGTACTACATCATCGTGAGTTTCTCGATCGTCTATTTGAAGACGGTGCACGAGTACGACACGGGCCAGCTGCTGATCGCCCTGCTGATCGCCCACGTCGTGCACTTCATCGTGATTCCGCAGGTCGGCCGCCTTTCGGACCGCCTCGGCCGTAAGCCCGTCTACCTCGCCGGTGCCGTGCTAGGTGCCAGCTGGGCATTCTTCGCCTTCCCCATGTTCGACACGCTGAACCCGGTGCTCATCATTCTCGCCGTCACGGTCGGGCTCTGCTTCCACGCCCTGATGTATGCCGGTCAGCCCGCGATCATGAGCGAAATGTTCCCGACTCGGATGCGCTACTCCGGGGTATCACTCGGCTACCAGGTCACGTCGATTCTGGCCGGGTCGATGGCGCCGATCATTGCCGCCGCGCTGCTGCAGCAGTACAACACGTGGGTTCCCGTCGCGATCTACATCATGATCGCCTGCGCGATCACCGTGGTCGCCGTCGTCACCCTGAAGGAGACCAAGGGGGCATCGCTGCGCGAGGTCGACGCGGTCGATGCCCGCAAGCATGGGCTCGAGCCCGCCTCCTCCGGCAACTGACCGGCTCAACTCATTCGATCGTCTGAGGTGGGGCGCCGTGGGTGCCCCGCCTCAGACCGACCCACCCTGCAGCGATCGCGCAACCAAAAGGAACCAAATGACTGATCTCACCGACGCCGTCAGCGCCAACACCTTCCTTGCCAGCAGCGTCTCCGTTCGAACCCTGAGCCAGCCCCTCGCCGGTCGTCGCGCCTTCGTCACCGGCGGGGCGAGCGGAATCGGCGCGGCCGTCGTTCGAACGCTCGCCGCTCGGGGCGCGCACGTCGTCGTCGCCGACATCGACACAGCGGAGGCGACCGCCCTGGCCGAGGAGGTCGGTGGATCAATCTGGACCGTCAACCTGATGGCCACCGAGGCCCTCACCGATAACGCTCTTGCCACTGCTCTCGACGGCGTCGACATTCTGGTCAATAACGCGGGAATTCAGCGGATCAATCCGATCCAGGACTTCAATCCGGCCGATTTTCACAACATTCTCACGCTTATGCTGGAGGCCCCGTTCCTGTTGATTCGGGCCGTACTGCCGCAGATGTACGCGGCGAACTTTGGGCGCATCATCAACGTGTCCTCGGTGCACGGCATTCGTGCCTCGCCGTTCAAGAGTGCCTATGTCTCGGCCAAGCACGGGCTTGAAGGCCTGTCCAAGGTGACCGCCCTCGAGGGCGGGGCGCACGGAGTGACGAGCAACTGCGTGGCCCCCGGTTACGTGCGCACCCCCCTGGTCGAGAAGCAGATCACCGACCAGGCTCTGGTGCACGGTATTCCGGAGGCCGAGGTGCTCAGCAAGATCATGCTCACCGAGAGCGCGATCAAACGACTGGTTGAACCAGCCGAGGTCGGGTCGCTCGTGGCCTGGCTCGCCTCCGACGATGCTGCCATGGTCACCGGGTCGAGCTACACGATGGACGGCGGCTGGTCAGCGCGCTGACGCTGGGTCGATCGCTGATAATCGCAACGGATGCCCGGCATCCGTTGCGACCATTTTTGGGGCTCGGGGCACCTAAAAACAAGCCCTGTGGATAACTTATACGCAGAACGGCAAATGAGGCCATTATACGGGGATGACCGAAGCCGTTCGTATCATCACAGAGCAAGTGCGATCGCGGGTGCGCCGCGAGGGCGTCGACCTGGCGGCCAATAACGCGCTGGTCGAGCAGTACGTGCGCGACGAACTGCGCCGGTACAGCGAGCGGGCGCTCAGCGGGCTCGCGCCGATGATCGCCGACGAGCACCAGGCCGCCCGCGAGGTTGTGGCCGCGCTGACCGGTTTCGGCGTCTTGCAGCCGTTTCTGGATGATCCGGAGATCGAAGAGATTTGGATCAATGGGCCGGCCCGGGTATTCGTCGCCCGCGACGGGGTCCCAGAGCTGACCACGCTGCTGCTCGGCGAGCAGGACGTGCGCGACCTCGTTGAGCGGATGCTGCAGGCGTCCGGTCGCCGAGTCGACCTCTTGTCGCCGTTCGTCGACGCCTCGCTACCGGACGGTTCCCGACTTCACGTCGTGATCCCAGATATAACGCGAAAATATTGGGCGGTGAACATCCGCAAGTTCACCCGGCGTATTCGCGATCTGAACCAGCTCGTCGGGCTCGGCTCACTCACCCAGCAGGCCGCCGATTTTCTGCGGATCTGCGTGCTCGGCGGCCAGAATATTCTGGTCTCCGGCGCCACCCAGACCGGCAAGACCACGATGCTGAACGCCTTGCTCTCGTCGACGCGGCCGGGTGAGCGCATCGTGACCGTCGAGGAGACCTTCGAACTCGATCTGTCGGCACGAGACGTCGTCGCGATGCAGTGCCGGCAGCCCAGCCTCGAGGGCACCGGCGAAATCACCCTGCGCCGCCTGATCAAGGAATCCCTGCGCATGCGGCCCGACCGGCTAGTGGTCGGTGAGGTGCGCGAGGCTGAAAGCCTCGACCTGCTGATCGCCCTTAATAGCGGGCTCCCCGGAATGTGCTCGATTCATGCCAACAGTGCCAGGGACGCGCTGGCCAAGCTCTCCACCCTGCCGCTGCTGGCCGGCCGCAACATCGACTCGTCGTTCGTGCTGCCGACGGTGGCCGGCTGCATCGACATCGTGGTGCACTGCGAGATTGATCGGCACGGCCGTCGCCGGGTCACCGAGATCATTGCGCCGAGCGGCCAACTGGCCGGCTCGACGATCGAGGCGAGCCCCCTGTTTCTGTCCCCGCACGGGCACCTCGAGCCGACCGGCTCGCATCCCACCAAGCTCGCCAAATTTCGTGCCGCCGGCGTCGACCCGGCACTGGTGTTGCGGCAGGGTGCCGCATGACTCTCGTGCTGGGGTGCCTGCTCGGGAGTGGGCTCGTGCTGCTGCTGGCGCCGTTTCTCTGGCCGGCCGGCGCTGTATCCGCGGGAGGCCGGGCGGGCGCCGGGGAGCGGATGCGGGTGCGCCTGGTTCAGGGCGGGCTGCGGTCAGTGCCGGTGTCGGCGTTCCTGGCGGTGTCGACGATCGTGGGTGTGGCATCCGCTGCCCTGATGCAGGGCCTGTTCGCCGTACAGGCCCTGAGCGCCGTCGCCGGACTGGTCGGAGTGCTGCTGCCGTGGCTGATCGTCTCGTGGCGGGCCGCGGCCCGGCGCCGGGCCAATCGCACGGTCTGGCCCGATGTCGTCGACCATCTCGTGTCGGCACTGCGTTCCGGGCTGGCCCTGCCCGACAGCGTGAGTAGCCTCGCTCAGGCCGGACCGGTGGCCACCCGCACGGCGTTTGCCCAGTTCGAGCGGGAGTACCGGGCCACCGGCAATTTCAGCTACTGCGTCGACGAACTCAAACGCTCCCTCGCCGATCCGGTCGCCGATCGCATCCTGGAAACCCTGCGCATGGCCCGGGAAGTGGGTGGAAGCGACCTCACCGTGGTGCTGCGCAGCCTCGCAGCCTGGCTACGGCAGGATGCCGCGGTACGGCTCGAAGTTGAGGCGCGGCAGTCCTGGGTCGTCAATGCGGCTCGACTGGGGGTGGCCGCACCGTGGATTATCCTGGTGCTGCTCGCGTCCCGCCCGGAGGCTGCCGTCGCCTACAACTCGCCGGCTGGCGTCGCCGTGATCGCGAGCGGCCTGGCCCTGTCAATCGTGGCCTACCGGGTCATGCTCGCGCTCGGCCGGCTGCCGGAGGAACGCCGATGGTTCGCGTAGCCGGCGGGTGCAGGCCATGAGCGCGAGCCTGGGCTGGGCCGTCCTCTGCGGCAGCGGTCTCGGTGTGGGGCTGTGGTCGCTCGTGAGCCTGACGCCGCGGCTGACCCGGCCCCGTCTGATCGATCGGGTCGTGCCGTACATTCTCGACGTCTCCGCCGAAGCCCGCAGCATCGTCGCCCGAAAAACCGTCAACCCGATTCCTGTGCTGGGCAGCCTGTTTGCGCCGCTGTTCGGGGCGCTCACCCGCGGGTTGTCGAACCTGCTCGGCGGCAGCGAGTTCATCGCGCGCCGGCTCCACCAGTCAGGCTCGGCGAAGACCGCGCTGGAGTTTCGCTCGGTGCAACTGGTCTGGGCGCTTCTCGCCTTTGCCGCCGGCACGGTGATCACCATCGTCACCCTGCCGGAACTGCCGTGGCCGGCGCGCGTGGTAGTGCCGTTCGTGGCGGGAATCGGTGGCGCCGTGTTGCGGGACTGGCTCCTGCAACGGGCCGCCACCGCCCGGTTGGCCCGCATGCGCAGCGAGTTGCCGACCATTCTCGAATTTCTCACCCTCTCGCTGTCGGCGGGGGAAGGCATCCTGGATTCGATCCGGCGGGTGTCCCGCACGAGTTCGGGGGAGCTGTCGCGAGAATTCGCGGGGGTGATCACCGAGGTGCACGCGGGGGTACCGCTCGGGGTGGCGCTCTTGGCGCTGTCGCGGAGCATCCAGTTGCCGGAGGTGACCCGATTTGTCGATCAGGTCACCGGTGCTCTCGACCGGGGCTCGCCGATCGCCGAGGTGTTGCGCGCGCAGGCCCAGGATTCCCGCGACCAGACGAAACGCTCGCTACTCGAGATGGCCGGCAAGAAGGAAGTTGCCATGCTCGTGCCGCTGGTTTTTCTGATTTTGCCGATGACCGTTCTATTCGCTGTATTTCCCGGCCTGGTTGTTCTGCAGTCCGGCTTCTAAACGCACTGCCCGGTACCGTTCCGCTCACCAGAAAAGAGAATGCCATGTCCCGAATCATGCTTCGCCTCAAGGGTCTGCTCCGCGACGAGACGGGTGACGTGCCCGGTTGGGTGCTGATCACGCTCATGACGGCCGGTTTGGTTTTGATCATCTGGGGGCTCGCCGGTCCGGCCCTCAGCGGGGTCTTCCAGCAGGCCATGGATCGCGTCAGCAGTTTCTGACCGACCCATGCATAAGCGGATGCGGCGGCTCGCCTGGTTGCGCCTTCACGAGTTGCGCGACGAGGCGGGTAGCGCCGTGGCCGAGTTTGTCATGGTGGTGTCGTTGCTGACCTTTCTCACGCTCATGGTCATGCAGCTGGCGCTCGCGCTGCACATTCGCAACACTGTGCTCGATGCCGCGGCCGAGGGCGCCCGCTATGCCACACTCGCCGATAGCAGCCTGCCCGCCGGAGCTGCGCGAACGCGCGATCTGATCACGACCGCCATCGGATTGACCTATGCCACCGATGTGGTCGCTCGCTACGGCACCCGTGCCGACTACCCGAGCGTCGAAGTGCGGGTGGTGGCGCCGCTGCCACTGATGGGCCTGCTCGGTGCCCCGCGCGGACTGGAGGTGGTCGCGCATGCCGCGGTCGAAACGCTGGAGTAGTCGCTCCGGGGCGCCTGGAAGTGAGGCCGGTTCGGCCTCGCTGGAATTCATCACGGCGGGAATGATCCTGCTGGTTCCGCTGGTCTACCTCGTGCTCGCCCTGTCGTCGTTGCAGGGCGGTGCGCTCGCCGTGGAGGGAGCCGCGCGGCAGGCAGCCAGGGTCTACGTGCAGGCGCCGGACCAGGCCACGGCGACCGAGCGCGCTCGGCGCGCCGTGGCCTTCGCGCTCGAAGACTACGGACTGGATGCCGGAGATGCCGAGGTGCAGATCGAGTGCTCCGGTGGGCCGAGCCGATGCCTCACCCGCCAGGCTCTCGTGACGGTCACCGTGCGCATCGGCATCGCCCTGCCGCTCGTGCCCGACCTGCTCGCGCTCGAGCAGAGCGCGAGCGTGCCGATGACCGCGGCATCGACGCAGATCGTGTCCCGATTTGGCGGCCTCGAATGAGCGGGCGCCTGCCGCACGCCGGGGCCGAAGACGGGTCGACCCTGCTGCTCATCATCTTCTACGGCTTCCTCGCCCTGAGCCTCGTGCTCGTGGCACTCTCAGCGACGTCGCTTTACCTCGAGCACAAGCGGCTGCTGAGCCTCGCCGACGGGGCGGCGCTCGCCGGGTCCGAGGCCTTCACCCTCGGCGAGGTGCAGGTCGGCATGGTGGGCCCCCGGCCGCAGCTGCGCTCCGATGACGTGTCGGCCGCGGTGGACGAGTACCTGCGCCTCGTTCCCCATCCCTCGTTCGAGGCGCTCGGCGTGACGAGCGCGGCATCCGCTGATGGGCAGAGCGCGTCGGTGACCCTGCGGTCGTGGTGGCGCCCACCCGTGCTCACCCTCGTGGTTCCCGACGGGGTGCCGCTTGAGGTGACGGTGGTGTCCCGGGCTGTGTTCCACTAGCAGCATCCCCTTCCGCGAGAGCGGGATAATTGCTGCCTCAGCACCCGTGAAGCAACACATTTCCCGCTCTCGAGGGAGATGGCCGGGGTAGGCGGGGAGCGCCCACAAAGGCGCACTAGCTTTTTCAGGATGGAAGCGTACTATGCACGGACACGTAGCGGACACGTAGCGGACACGTAGCCGACACGGAGGCCTCTTACCCGTAGGAGGCATCACATTTTTACGCAGTCGAAACTCGTTCCAGCCCCGGTCCCCGGTTGGTAGTGCTGGCGACCTCGGGTCGTCGTTCAACCGGGCTGGTCGCCACCGGTTGACGTGGCCCAGCATGGCGGCTGGGAATTACCGAGAACGGCTGTTAATTCATGGATGCATTACTAGACCGACACGAAGTCGATGAGCACAGTGTGGAGCAGCTCGACTTCGAGTCTCTTCTCCCCTGCGAGGGAGTGCATCACTACCGCGGATTGAGCGGTCACGATCCGGCCGAATCGGGTGGCTTCATGGTGATCTCGCCGTGCTGTGGGCCCAAGGTCATCCAATGCTCCTCCCGGGTCGACGCGATGCGCGTGTCCGGAGTGCTCTACTGCGGTGCCTGCCAGCACGAACATTTGACCAGCGAATACACCTTCGTTCCGCTGCAGCCCTAGGCCGCGGTCGTCCGCGCATGCTCAGAGCGGATGCCGCGCGCGGTACCCTCGCTAGGTGCCCTGACGGCGCCGACAGGAGTAGTGTGCGTACCAAGCGGGGGCAGTGGAAGGGTGCGGGAGCTCAACTCGCCACCGAAGTCAGCATCAATTTCGGTTCGTCGCTGGCCGGACTGCTCATTCCCCTCGTCGGCTCGCCGGTCGTCGTTGCGGCCCGACAAATCGTCATGGTCATCGTCGTGCTGCCGCTGGCGCGGCCCAGGCTCAAGAACCTGACCTGGAGCCGCATCTGGCCGCCGCTTGCCCTCGGCGTCGTGCTCGCCGTGATGAATCTCAGCTTCTACCAGGCCGTGAGCATGCTCGGGCTGGGCGTTGCGGCGACCATTGAATTTCTCGGCCCGTTCGCTCTCGCCCTCGTTACCAGCCGCCGCATCCTGGACTTCGTGTGCGCCGCGGCCGCCGCCGGGGGTGTGTTTCTGTTGACCTGGTCGGACGGCACGCTCGACCTGCTCGGCATTGCGCTCGCCCTGACCGCAGCGGCTTCCTGGTTTTGCTACATCCTGCTGACCCGCAGGGTGGCGACCGAATTTGCCGGCCTTGAGGGTATCTCCATTGCCAGCCTGGTCAGCCTCGTGATCGTGGTGCCGTTCGCCGTGCTCACCCTCGACCTGTCGGCGTTCACCTGGGGCGTTGTCGGGTTGCTCCTGCTCGTCGGAGTGGTTTCCTCGGCCTTCCCGTACACACTCGACACGTACATTCTGCGGCGGATCAGCCCTCGGCTGTACGCGATCATCACAAGCTTCGGCCCGGTGATCGCGGCCGGGTTCGGCGCGCTCGTGCTCGGCGAGACCTTCACGCTGCTGCAGCAGATCGCGATCGTCGTGGTCTGCGTGGCCGCCGGGGCTGCGATCGCGACCCAGCGCGACCAGCCGAAGTCCGACCTCGAGCTGACCGCGGTCGCGATTCCCTGACGCGGCGACCCCGCGCGGGCGGCCGTACGAGGCTGGCCCGGGCATCCGCTTATCGAGCGGCGTCGAGGCCCTGTTTATTCGACGCGCAGGCCGAGGTGGGCGGCGAGAAGCGGCGCCAGCATGCCGAGCTGGGCATCGTCGATCGTGGCACCGCGCAGGCCCTCGAGGCCGTGGACGGCCGAGAAGTCACTCGAGCGCAGGTCGACGTCCTTGAGCTTGGCGCCGCCGACATCGAGGGTGCCGATGCGGCAGTTCTGCAGTTCGAGGCGCTGCACGGTGGCGCTGCCGAGGTCGAGCTCGTCGATAATGCAGTTGCTCAGCAGCACATCGGTCAGGGTCGCGTTGCGCAGATTTACGAAATCGAGCTTCGACCCGTCGATGTGCACCGAGCGCAGCGTCGCCTCGTAGGCCTCGACCGAGCCGAGTCGGGCGTGGTTGAGCTGCACGTCACGCCAGTTCGAGCGCGGCGCGCTGAACACCGGGGCATGCAGATCAGTGGCGAGACATTCCGAGAAGGATGCTCCGCGCAGCTTGGTCTCATGCAGCGAGACTCCCGCAAATTCACACTCCCCGAAGGTGATACCGGTCAGGTCGCGGCCGTCGAGGTTCACGCCGGTGTAGCGCTCGGCCTCGCGACCGTCGCCGGAGCAAAGCTGCGCCCCGTCGTCGTCGGCGAGGTCGGGCAGCGTGATGCGGTCGATCGACGCCTTGCGGGTGGCTGCTTTCGCCACCTTTATTCGATGGGTTCGAGCACGAAAACCGGAATCTTCCGCTCGGTCTTGACCTGGTAGGCGGCGTAGTCGGGGAACGCTGCCACGGCGCGCTCCCACCAGACGGCCTTTTCGTCGCCGGTGATCTCGCGGGCGCGCATGTCCCACTTCTCGGGCCCGTCTTGCAGCTCCACCTCGGGGTGCGCGATGACGTTGGCGTACCAGACCGGGTTTTTGGGGCTGCCACCGAGCGAGGCGACAGCGGCATAGTGGCCGTCGTGTTCGACGCGCATGAGCGGTGCCTTGCGCAACTTGCCGCTCTTGAGGCCGACGGTGGTGAGTACGATCACGGGCATGTCACGCAGAGTCGTGCCCTCGGTTCCGCCGGACTTCTCGTACAGGTCGACCTGGTCGCGCACCCACTGGGCGGTGCTTGGCTCGTATTCTCCGATGAGGGGCATATTTGGCCCAACGCGCGAGCCGCCGAGAACATTCCACCCGGTCAGGTTCGCCCTGTCAGAGCAGGCGGCCGGGGCGATGCGGGGCGTAGCGCGGAATGTAGCGGCGCAGCAGCACCGCGCCGCAGAGGCCAATTGCCCCCATGACGCCGCTGGCGACCGAGAGCGAGACCAGGGCGGTGATGCCGGCGACCGCCAGGGGAGCTGCGGCACTGCCGAAGTCGGCAGTGAACCGCCAGGCGCCCAGGAACGGTGCGGGATTCGGCCGCGGAGCGAGGTCGGCGCCGAGCGTCATCAGCAGGCCGCTGCCGACCCCGTTGGCGAGCGAGAGGAACATGGCCACGCCGATGAACCACCCCACGTTGCTCGGCAGGTCGTGGGTGAACGCGAGTGCCAGGTGGCCGGCACCGAGGCCGATCATCGAGGGCAGCGCGCTCCAGATGCGGCCGAACCGGTCCATGATCTGGCCGCTGACATAGAACAGGGCGAAGTCGATGCCGCCGGCGATGCCGATGATCAACGCCGTGTCGGGGGCGCTGATGCCGATACTGACCGCCCAGAGTGGCAGCATCACCGTGCGGCTGGCCCGCATCGCACCGATCAGACCGGCGCCCGTACCGAGCCGCAAAAGCACTCCGCGGTGACTCCAAATGGTCTGGAACAATCCCTGCACCGGCACGGCCGGTCGCGCCGTTCCGGTGCTGCTGATCGCGCCGGTGCTCGTGTCGGTGGCGTCGAATATGGTCGTATCAGCGGAGGGAGTGGCAAAGGTTTTCGACGGGTCTGGCAACAACAGCAGCGTCGCTGATGCGGCGACGCAGCAGATGATGAACACCCAAAACACGGCCTGCGTACCACCGGTGAGGTGAATCAGGCCGGCCGAGAGAAAGGGGCCGACAAACCAGCCGGCTCGAAACACGCCGCCGAGGGTCGACAGCGCGCGGGCCCGGTAGACCAGCGGCACATAGTTGGTCATGAAGGCATGCCGGGCGAGCGCAAAAATGGCTGTGGCGAGGCCCACCAGAAAAATGCCGAGACCGAGCACGAGTGGGTTGGGAGCGACAATGCAGACGATCACTGCACCGATGGTGAGAGCGGATGCCCAGATCATCGCGTTCCGTTCCCCGATGCGCGAGACGATCCAGCCGCTGGGAATATCGCCGACCAGCTCACCGAGCATGACCATCGCTGCAATCACACCGGCAATGGCCAGGGAGGCACCGAGGTCAGTCGCAACCAGGGGAATCAGCGGGATAATCGCGCCCTCGCCGATCGAGAACAGCAGGGTCGGTAGGAACGCGACCAGGGCGACCGAGCGCAGGCTGAAGGGGCGCTCGTGGTTGCTCATCGGTTCGATGCTACTCGCAGTGCAATCCCGACCGTGCTATCCCGACCCGTGCTGCTCAGACCCGTACGATCCCGCCCCTGTAATCCGGCACGTGCGATCCCGACCGTGTTTTCCGGAGTGCTGTTCGAGTGGTGCGCCCACCAGCTCGGCAGCACCGCGCCTTCGCCCGGTAGGCTGAACAGAACATGATTGACTTGGATTTCTCAGTACAGATCGCCGCGCTGCGGACCACGTTTGGCGACATCCGCTCGGTGATCGACATTGATCGACTGCGCGCGGAGATTGACGACCTCAGCGGCGAGGCCGGTATGCCCGACTTGTGGGACGACACCGAGCACGCCCAGAAGGTGACGAGCGACCTCAGCCACCGGCAGTCGCAACTGGCCCGCATCGAAAGCATCGAAGTCCGCCTCGATGACCTCGAGGTGCTCGTGGAGATGGCCAATGACGGCCAGGGTGACCAGGAACTGGCCGACGAGGCCGGCGTCGAACTCGTCAGCCTGCAGAAGCTGCTCGGCGAGCTCGAAGTGCAGACCCTGCTCAACGGCGAATTCGACGAACGCAACGCCGTCATCACCATTCGCGCCGGCGCCGGGGGAGTGGATGCCGCCGACTTCGCCGAAATGTTGCTGCGCATGTACCTGCGCTACGCCGAACAGCACGACTACCGCACGACCGTGCTCGACATCAGCTACGCCGAAGAAGCCGGCATCAAGAGCGCGACCTTCGAGGTCGATGCCGCCTACGCCTTCGGCACGCTCAGCGTCGAGGCCGGAACCCACCGCCTGGTACGGATGAGCCCGTTCAACTCGGCCGGCAAGCGCCAGACCTCATTCGCCGCGGTCGAGGTGGTGCCTTTGATCGAACAGACCGAGTCTATAGAGGTGCCCGACGGCGATATTCGAGTGGATGTCTTCCGCTCGAGCGGCCCTGGCGGCCAGTCGGTCAACACCACCGACTCCGCCGTGCGCATCACCCACCTGCCCACCGGCACCGTGGTGAGCTGCCAAAACGAGAAGAGCCAGATTCAGAACCGGGCCGCCGCCATGCGCGTGCTGCAGTCCCGGCTGCTGGTACTCGAGCGCGAGAAAGAGGCCGCGACCAAGAAAGAGCTCGCCGGCAACATCACCGCGAGCTGGGGCGACCAGATGCGCAGCTACGTGCTCGCGCCCTACCAAATGGTCAAGGACCTGCGCACCGAGTACGAGGTGAACAACCCCAGCAACGTCTTCGATGGTGACCTGGACGGTTTCATTTCGGCCGGCATCCGCTGGCGCAAGAAAGCCCCCGAAGACTAAACGGATGCTGAGCCTTCCCCCTCTCGGGTATGTCGCAGTAGGGAAAACGCCAGCGGGTGCCTAGGCTCTAAGAGCTATGATCCGCTTTGATCACATAACCAAGAAGTATCCCGGCACCTCTCGGCCGGCCCTGAACTCGATCGACGTCGAGATTTTGCGAGGCGAATTCGTCTTTCTGGTCGGCGCCTCCGGATCGGGCAAATCGAGCTGTCTGCGGCTCGTGCTCAAGGAGGAGAAGCCGACCAGCGGCAGCATCCACGTGCTCGGGCAAGACCTGCGCTCGATCTCCAACCGCAAGGTGCCCTACTTTCGCCGCAACATGGGCGTGGTCTTTCAGGACTTTCGGCTGTTGCCGAACAAGACGGTCTTCGACAATGTCGCGTTCAGCCTGCAGGTCATCGGCAAGAGCCGTGGCTTCATTCAGGAAGCCGTGCCCGACACCCTGAAGATGGTCGGCCTGGCCGAGAAGGCCCAGCGCCTGCCGCACGAACTCTCCGGTGGTGAGCAGCAGCGCGTGGCCATTGCCCGCGCCATCGTGAACAAGCCCCAGATTCTGCTGGCCGATGAGCCCACCGGAAACCTCGACCCCACCACGAGCGCCGAAATCATGGCACTGCTCGCGAGCATCAACGCGGGCGGCACCACCGTGATCATGGCCACCCACGAGGCCGGCATCGTGGACAAGATGCAGCGCCGCGTGATCGAACTGGTCAACGGCGAGATCGTGCGGGATGAACGCCAGGGCGGCTACGCCACCGCGTCCATCCCGACCATCGTGCCGTCGTCTGAAGCGGATGCCGCAGCGAGCGACCCCGTGCCGGTCGCGTCGGCCGCCGTCGCAGCGCGGGCCGCGGCTCAACCCTCGTTGACGCATCCGTCGGCGCCGGTTCCCGAAACCTCCGTGTCCCTGCACCAGGCGGCGGCAGCTGCGGTTGCAGCGGCGGCCGCGTCGGTTGTTCCGACACCGTTTGAGTCGGCTCCTGCGGCCGAATCTCCTGCTGCAGAGGAGGCCGGTCCCGCCGTGGCCACGCCATCGATGGCGCGCCCGGTTCTTCCGGTCGCCCCGAACGACGCCCCCGAACAGCTCACCCTCGCCGAGAAACTCGGCCTGCGGGCGCCGGGCGAGAAACCCGACCAAACCGGCGAACAGAACGTGGGGCCCAACCGATGAGGCTCGGACTGGTGCTCTCCGAGGCCGCGAACGGTCTGCGACGCAACGCATCCATGGTCGTCTCCGTGGTACTCGTGACTTTCATCTCGCTGACCTTCGTCGGCGCGGCCGTACTGATGCAGATGCAGATCGGCCAGATGAAGAACTTCTGGTACGACAAGGCGCAGGTCGGTATCTACATGTGCTCCGACATCTCGCCGGGCGAAACCTGCACCGGCGGCGACGCCTCGGCAGAGCAGATCGCAGCCGTCGAGGCCCAGCTCGAATCGCCGACCCTGGCGCCGTTCGTCGACACCTACTATTTCGAGACGCACGAGCAGGCCTTCGAGAACTTCAAGAAGCAGTTCGCCGGCAACCCGGTGGCCGATTACGTGACCGCGGATCAGTTGAACCAGACCTTCTGGGTCAACCTCCAGGACCCGTCCCAGTCCGCCGTGCTGGTCGAGAGCTTGTCCGGGGTGGCCGGCGTAGAAAACGTCGCTGACCAGCGCAAATACCTGGACCAGATTTTCTCGGTACTCAACGTCGCGAGCTACACCGCCATCGGCATTGCCGGGTTGATGCTGATCGCAGCGGCGCTGCTGATCGCCACGACCATCCGTTTGTCGGCGTTCTCGAGACGCCGCGAACTCGGCATTATGCGACTGGTCGGCGCGAGCAACCGGTTCATTCAAACGCCGTTCATTCTCGAGGGCGTCTTCGCGGCGCTGCTCGGCTCGCTGCTCGCCGGCGGCGCGATTGTGGCGCTGGTGTACTTCTTCGTGCAGGGCTATCTCGGGGCCAGACTCACCGGCTTTGCCCTGGTCGGTATGGATGATGCGCTCGTTGTGGTGCCCATCCTGCTGGTGGTCGGCGCGGTGCTCGCCGCGTTCTCGGCCAACTTCGCGATCACCCGCTACCTCAAGGTCTAAGCGTCAAGCGGATGCCCGCGCGCAACGACCAGGCGCGGGGCCGGTAGACTGGTGGGCTGTCTGACGGATCTTTCGGCGGCATCCACTTGACGAATAAGAATTGAGGTGAGCACATGCCCAGGGAACGTGGCGAAAAGGTCGTGGCGACCAACCGCAAGGCCCGACATGACTACCTCATTAGTGACACCTACGAGGCCGGAATGGTCCTGAGCGGCACCGAGGTCAAGTCGCTGCGCGCGGGCCGGGCCACCTTGGTTGACGGCTACGCCTTCATCGAGGGCGGCGAGGCCTGGCTGGATGCGGTGCACATTCCGGAGTATTCCGGCGGCTCGTGGACCAATCACCCGCCGCGCCGCAAGCGCAAACTCCTGCTGCACAAGAAGGAGATCATTAAAATCAGCCACAAGACCAAGGAGGGCGGTTACACGCTCATTCCGCTGCGGATTTACTTCGCGGATGGTCGGGCCAAGGTTGAGATCGCCGTCGCCAAGGGTAAGAAAGAGTACGACAAGCGTCAGACTCTGCGGGAACGCACCGACAAGCGCGAATCGGACCGCGCGATGTCGGCGCAGCGCCACCTCGGCGACTAGGCAACTTCTGTAGTAGTATGGAGGGCTGCACCGAAACTGGTGCAGATTGGTAACTCAACAGCGTGTGACACGAACCCATCGCATGAGCTTTCATTTGGAAAGCGTGTGATGTGTAGGGGGATGATCGGTTTCGACATTGTTTGCGCAATTGTGAGAAGCGGGTCGAGGATGCAGGGTTATCTCGTAAACGATCTCTGCAAAACAATAAGTGCCAATTCAAAGCGCACTGACTTCGCTCTCGCTGCCTAAGCGAAAGCACTAAAGAAGTCCGCCAGACCGGGAATGCTCTCTACCCGGATCCTGACGCCATTTAGAGAGATTGCTTCTACATTGAGCCACGGGGTGTAGAGGGACTTAAACGAAGGCTGGGCCTGTCGGAGTAGATGCCAGTGGCAAATTCCGGGGCCGAGAAAGCGATTTCACTGGATACACCCGTAGAAGGCATATGACCACAGCAGTGGACCGGGGTTCAATTCCCCGCATCTCCACCACCGGTTCTGTCACACGCTGTTACCGATCCTGAGGCCGCCCATTGGGCGGCCTCATTTGGTTTAAGCGGATGCTATGGTCAGCGCAGGCGCAGGCCGACCGACGGGCGGATGGGTTCGCGCTGGCCGCCGGAGTGCACGATGAAGTCGCCGTCGACACTGAGCTGGCTGGCATGGCAGCGGAGGGCGGCCACGACGGTGGCGCGATAGGCGTCGAGGTCGAACCATTCCGTATCCTCTGTGGGGGAGTGGAGAATCTCGGCGTAGGGGATGGCGAGTGCTCGGCTGGCGGCGAGGGCGGCGTCGTGTACGCGGACGTGGTCCGGGTGGCCGTAGCCGCCGGTTCGGTCGTAGCTGATGACCAGGCTCGGTTGCACGTGCTGGAGAACGGCGACGAGGTCGGTGGTGACCTCGGCGAGCGGAGCTCGGGCGAGGGCATCCGCTGCGGAATCGGCGGCAGGGCCGGCCAGGCCGGGGCGGATCCACTCCATACCGGAGTCGCGGTAGTGGCGCGGCGCGAGCCCGGGCGCGCGGGCCGGTGCCTCGCCGAGCCAGAATCCCTCGTTGATGCCGAGCGTCCGGGCGGCGCGCTCGAGTTCGCGCTCGCGTTCCTCGGCCAGGGCGGCAGTGCCGACGAGCGCCGCGAGCGGCCCCGCGACGACTTCACCGCGTTCACCGCGGGTGGCCGTAACCAGGGCGATGCGGATGCCGCGGCTCGCGAGATACGCGATGAGGCCGCCGGTGCCGATGGTCTCGTCGTCGGGGTGCGCGTGTACGAACAGCACCGACCTGACGGCGTCCAGAATGCTCATCGGGCAGAATCTCGATCGCTCTTCGGCGTGACAGTCGGGGGGACAGCGGATTCGAGAGCCATCCGTCGAGCCTATCGCCGACCGCCCGTGGCGCCCCACGTACGCCATAGAGCAAAAGATGGCACCTCGCGTAACACGCGCTTCGAACTGCGCGCGCTGCCCGGTACAGCTAGCCGCGAAGGACCGTTCGTGAAATGGACGTGCTCCCCGGAGCTTGACTCGATGGCGGCGACGATGGCGGTGGCGGGTTGGGGTCGACGAGGTCGTCATGGTGGACAGAGTCGCCGTGGATGGAGTCGACGAGGGTGTGCAGGGGTTCGTTGCTCCCGCCCCACTGCAGGGAGATGATCTCGGCCGCGATCGAGACCGCTGTCTCCTCCGGCGTGCGGGAGCCGAGATCGAGGCCGATCGGACTGCGCAGCCGGGCCAACTCGCTACCTGTCACGCCGACCGCCCGCAGTCGTTCCAGCCGGTCGAGGTGGGTGCGGCGGGATCCCATGGCGCCGATATACGCCACCGATGGGCCGTGCAGGGCGGCTTCAAGCAGGGGAACGTCGAATTTCGGGTCGTGGGTGAGCACACAGATGACCGTGCGGGGATCGATGAGGCCGGCCGCGATCTGTTCGCGCAGGTAGCGGTCGGGCCAACTCACCACGACTTCGTCGACCCCGGGAAAGCGGGCGGCGGTGGCGAACACGCCACGGGCATCGCAGACCGTGACCCGGTAGCCGAGAAAGGTTCCGAGCCGGGCCAGAGCGGTGGCGAAATCGATCGCTCCGAAGACCAGCATGCGGGGCCTGGGCGCGTAGCTCGCGAAGAACACCCGCATGCCCTCGCCGCGACGCTCGCCGTCTGGACCGTAGGTCAGAGTCGTGTTGCGGCCGGCGGCGAGCAACCCCTGGGTGTCGTCGCCGATGGCGTGGTTGGCGCGGTCCGATCCGAGATCGCCCGCGAATCCCTGCGGCCGCACCACGAGGTGGCGGCCGATCCAGCCGACATCCGGATGCTCGATCACCGTAGCGACCCCCACCGGGCGCCCGGCGTCCACATCGTCATGCACCCCCTCGAGCAGCGCGAAGGTCCCGCGGGAGACGGGTTCGATGAAGACGTCGAGGATACCGCCGCAGGTCAGCCCCACCGCGAAGGCGTCGTCGTCGCTGATGCCGTAGCGCACGAGTACCGGCACGCCGTCCTCTACGACCTGGGTGGCCAGTTCGTAGACGGCGCCCTCGACGCAGCCGCCAGAGACCGAGCCGGCGACCGTGCCGTCGGCGCTGACCAGCATCGATGCGCCGGCTGGCCGAGGTGCCGACTGGAAGGTGCGCACGACGGTCGCGAGACCCGCCGTCGCGCCGCCCTGCCAGCCAGCGAAGAGGGTAGTGAGAACTTCACGCATGCCGGGCTCCCTTCTGTCGTCGGTCGACTCTAACGGCCGGATGCCCGTCGACCGATTCGGTATGCGATGAACGCTACCGTGGCCAGCAGACCCACAAGTTTCACCGGGTCGCTCAACTGGTCGGCAATGACGCCCTTGACCAAGCTCAGAGCGTCGAGGCTCGGGGCCGGCGCTGCCCGATAGGGCGCGCCGCGATGCCCACCAGCGGGCGCCCCGCGATGGCCGTCTGCCGGAGCCGCGCGCGGTGGCACTGGGCGCGGCGGCACGGCGCTGGGCAGCCGGGCGGGGGCATCCGGCGTGACGTTAGGGAGAGTATCGGCGGCCGGGGCATCCGCTTCACCGTCGGAATCAGCAGCGGCACCGCCCTCGATCAGGTCTTGCAGATTGCCGGCGAACAGCCCCATCATCTGCTCGGTGACGCTGCTGATGACGCCCTTGCCCATGGCCGCCGCCTTGCCGGAGAGGGACAAATCGGCGCTGACCGTGCCCTGGGTGACACCGTCGGTTTCGACCAGAACGAGGGTGACCGTGGCCTGGGCTGTACCCTGACCGCGGGTCTCCTGAGCCTTGCCGGAGAATACGGCCCGGTGTGCCTCGGCGTCGCGCTCGTCGACGTTCATCTGCCCGCGGTACTGCATCGTGACCGGGCCAAGCTTGACCTTCATCCCCACCTGGTAGTTGTCATCGCTGAGTTGGTTGAGAATCTGAGCGCCCGGCACACACCCGGCGACACGTTCGAAGTCCATCAGGGTGTCCCAGACCGTGTCGACGGGGGCGATAACGGTGAAGGTGCTGTCAAGTTGCATCAGGGTGTCCTCTGCTCGGTCAGGTCGGTTGGTGGGAGATTGCTCGTTGATCGGATGCTGGCGGGTCGCCGCGAATCGCGGCCGCCACCTCGGCCAGGGCGGCGTAGCTGTGGCCGCTGACGAAGGCGTCGCAGTAGGGGAGCGCGGCGGCCATTCCGCCGACGAGCGGCCGGTAGTCGACGGCGACCTTGCGCGGGTTCACCCAGATGATGCGGTGCGCGAGTCGGCGCAGGCGTGCCATCTGGGCGTCGACGTCGACCGGGTCGTCCTGCGCCCAGCCGTCCGAGAACACCACGATCACCGCTCCCCGGGCCAGACCGCGTCGCCCGAAATCGTCGATGAATCGACGGATGCTCGCGGCCAGCCGGGTACCGCCGGCCCAGTCCGTCGCGGTGGCGGCCGCCTGCGCGAGTGCCTGGTCCGGGTCGCGGAGCGCGAGCTGACGGGTCAGCCGGGTGAGCTGGGTGGAGAACACGAACGCTTCGGCCCGCGCGCCGGACGCCGCGCCCTGAAGCAGCGACAGGAACACCCGGGTGTAGGGCTCCATCGAGCCCGAAACATCGCAGAGCAGCACGAGTCGGCGCGGCTTCGACCGGCGGCGGGCGTGGTGCAGGGCGATCGGATCGCCCCCGGTACGCTGCGCTGACCGCACGGTGCGGGCCAGATCGAGCCGGTCACGGCTGTGCCGCGACGGATGCCTGCGGCGGCTCAGGCGGGTCGGCGTCGACAGCACGATGCGGGCAACGAGCTCGCGCAGGCGGGCGAGTTCGTCGGGGGCGAGGTCGGCGAATGCCATGTTGTGCAGGTGTTCGTCGCTCGAGGCCAGGGCGAGGATGGCGTCGTGCTCCGGGGCCTCGTTATCGTTGTCGCTCGAGTCGGTGCCGGGCAATGGGGCCGGCGGGCGATCGGCCCCAGGCTCGGGAGCTGCGGCCGGACGATTGGTCGGCGGGGTGGCCTGGGAACGGGTTTCCGAGCCGATCGCCGGGGGAGCATTGGGATCACCGCGGCTTTCGGCCGGGTCGAGTCGACCGTCGAAGACGGCGCTGAACACCGCGTCGAACCGGGCAAGGTGCTGCTGCTGGGAGACGAACACGATCCGGCAGGCCCAGTACAGGGCGGCGCGGTCGGTCGGGGGGACGAGGCGGAGCGCCTCGGCCAGCCGGGCCGCCCGGTCGGGCGACACGGGAAGTCCGGCGCGGTGCAGGGCCGTGCTGAACCCAGCGGCGAGGGCCGCAGCTTCGATCGGCAGGATCCGGCCCTGGGCCGGCGGCTTCGGAAACCTCGGTGAGGCCGACTCGATGTCGCGCTGACGCGCGTCGGGCTTGCTGGTGCCTGGCTCACTTCTGCCGGGCACAGGTGCGCCGCGGTCAGGCACCGGCGGCCTCGACGACCCAGGCGGCCCCGCGAGCGGTAGCGAGATCGAGGTCGTCACGGTTCTTCAGCACGAAACCCCAGGTCTGCTCGACCGCCCGGCCGCTCAGCTGCTCCATGCCGAGCACCCCGAGCGCGCCCACCCAGTCGATGGCCTCGGCGATTCCGGGCGGCTTCACCAGGTCAAGCGAACGCAGGCGGGTGATGGCCTGTGCGGCCTCGGTCGCAATCACCTGTGAACTGCTCGGTACCCGGCGGCGCACGATCTGCGCGATCCGCTCCGGCCCCGGGTAGTCGATCCAGTGATAGAGACAGCGCCGGGTCAGCGCGTCATGCAGATCGCGGGTGCGATTGCTGGTGAGAATCACGATCGGCGGATGCGTGGCCCGCACGGTTCCGAGCTCGGGGATGGTGACCGCAGCCTCGGCGAGCAGCTCAAAGGTGAAGGCTTCAAACTCGGCGTCGGCCCGGTCGATCTCGTCGAGCAGCAGCACGGCCGGCCGCGGGCCCGCGTGCTCGATCGCCTGCAACAGCGGGCGGCGCAGCAGGTAGTCGCGGCCGAACAGCTCGGTCTCGGCCAGTTCAACCCCGCGCGCCTCGGCCAAACGGATGCCGAGCAGTTGCCGCGGGTAATTCCACTCGTACAGTGCCTCCCCGGCCGAGATGCCTTCGTAGCACTGCAGGCGAAACAGTTCGGTGTCGAGCAGTCGGGCGAGTGCCTTGGCGATCTCGGTCTTGCCGACCCCCGGTTCGCCCTCGAGTAGCAGCGGCTGCCGCATGCGGACGGCCAGGAACACCGCGGTTGCGAGCCCGTCGTCGGCCAGATAGTCCTCGGCATCGAGGGCGCGCTGTAGCGCGGCGACATCGGGCACGATCTCGGGCAGAGTCACCAACGCAGCCACCCCCATCGTGAAGTCGGGCGGCTACCGCGCGGGTGCCTACCGCGCGGTCGCATACGGCTCCGGATTCGCCAGAAACGCCTTGCGGCAGCCCGCCGCACAGAAATAGACGGTCCCGCCGTTGTGCTCGACCTGCAGCGTCGACGGCAGCGCGGCCACGGACATGCCGCAGACCGGGTCGATCGCGACGCCGGCGGTCTGCGACTCGGCAGCAGGTGGGTCGGTAGCACGCGCTTTGGCGTCAGGCGGCTCTGCGGCGATCGCCGAATCCGCCGCTCCCGCCACCGCACCGGCACCAGCCGCGCCAACACTAACCGCGCCCACACCAACCGGATGTCCCCGCCCGGCCCGCTCCTGCACCAGCTGCGCCAGAATCGACACCGCAATCTCTCCGGGCGTTCGCGCCCCGAGGTCAAGGCCCGCCGGACTGAACACCCGCGCGCGCTGCTCCGGCGACACGTTGAGCGACGCAAGCACCGCCGCACCGCGCCGGGGACTGGCCACGAGCGCCACGTACGGCACCCCCACAGCCAGCGCCGCCAGCAGCGCGGACTCCTCGTCCCTGCCGTGGGACGCGACGACCAGCGCAGCGTCGCCGGCCTGCGGGGCGGCAGAGGCGCCATCCGTTTGCAGGAGCTCGAAACCGACGAGCGGTGCGAGGGTGGCAAGGGCCGCGGCGTCGGGCGTCGACCCGACCACGATCAGGCGCGGCAGGGGAAGGCGCGGTTCGAGAAAGATCTCGATCGCCCCGCCGCTGACACAGGGGTTGGAGACCTCGACCGCGCCGTCCTCCACCGTGCTCGACGGTACACCGGCCACGACCTTGAGCAGCAGCGGCTGGCGGCTTTCGAGCACCTGCAGGCTGTACAGGCGAACGGATGCCTCCACGCAGGTTCCGCCGACGAAGCCCTCGATCTCGCCGGTCAAGCGCACGAGCGCCGTGTCGCCCGCGTGCGCGCTCGTCGGGCGCACCGCGCGCACCACGGTCGCGTGCACGAACGGTTCGCGGCGCGCCTCGAGCTCCCGCTCCAGCACGGACTTCATCTCGGGCATGCTAAACCGGCGGTCTCGTGCGGCCCTGCATGGCCTCCCAGACCCGGGATGGTGTGCACGGCATGTCCATGTGCACCACGCCGAACGGGGCGAGGGCATCCACGACGGCGTTGACGACGGCCGGCGGTGACCCGACCGTGGCAGACTCACCAACGCCCTTTGCTCCGATCGGGTGGTGCGGCGACGGAGTCACGGTGAAGCCGGTCTCCCAGTCGGGTACCTCCATTGCGGTGGGGATGAGGTAGTCCATGAACGAGCCGCCGAGGCAGTTGCCCTCGTCGTCGAACTCGATGATCTCCATCAGTGCCATGCCGACACCGTCGGTGAGGCCACCATGAATCTGGCCCTCGATGATCATCGGGTTGATTCGGGTGCCGCAGTCGTCGACGGCGATGAAGCGGCGCACCTTGACATGGCCGGTGCCCGGGTCGACGTCGACGACGCAGATATAGGCGCCGAACGGAAAAGTGAGGTTGGGCGGATCGTAGGTGACCTCGGCGTCGAGATTGCCGTCGATACCCTCGGGCAGCGCGACCGTGCCGTGGGCGCCCATCGCGATCTCGGCCATGGTCTTGCCCACGCTCGGATCGCCCTTGACGAACCAGCGGCCCTTCTCCCACTTGAGGTCTTCCGGCCGGGTCTCGAGCATGGCCGCGGCGATGAACCGGGCCTTCTCCCGCACCTTGCGGGCGACGAGCGCCACGGCGGCGCCGCTGACCGGAGTGGACCGGCTGCCATAGGTGCCGAGGCCGAACGGTGTCTGGTCGGTGTCACCGTGCACAACGTCGATGTCTTCCGGGGGGATGCCGATCTCCTCCGCCACGATCTGCGCGAACGTCGTTTCGTGGCCCTGACCCTGGCTTTGCACCGAGATGCGCACGACGGCCTTGCCGGTGGGATGGATGCGCAGTTCGGCGCCGTCCGCCATTCCGAGGCCGAGAATGTCCATGTCCTTGCGCGGTCCGGCACCGACCGTTTCGGTGAAGAATGAGATGCCGATGCCCATGAGCTCACCGCGTTCGCGTTTCTCCTTCTGTTCGCGGCGCAGTTCGTCGTAGCCGGCCATCTTCATCGACAGCCGCATGGTGGGTTCGTAATCGCCCGAGTCGTACTCCCAGCCGGTCTTGTTGGCGTAGGGAAACTGCTCCTTCTTAATGAAGTTTTTCAGGCGCAACTCTGCCGGGTCCATGTCGAGCTTGCGGGCCAGGATATCGACCATCCGCTCGACCAGGTAGACCGCTTCGGTGACCCGGAACGAGCAGGCGTAGGCCACGCCGCCGGGCGCCTTGTTGGTGTACACGCCGGTCACGGTGCAGTGCGCTGCCTGAAGGTCGTAGCTGCCGGTGAAGATGTGAAAGAACCCGGCCGGATACTTGGTGGGCTGGGCGGTGGCGTTGAACGCGCCGTGGTCGGCGAGTACGTTGGTGCGCAGGGCCAGGATCTTGCCGTCCTTGGTCGCCGCGATCTCGCCCTGCATAATGTAGTCCCGGGCGAACGAGGTGCTCATGAGGTTCTCGGAGCGGTCCTCGACCCATTTCACCGGTTTGCCGGTGACGATGGAGCCGACTACGGCGAGAATATAGCCCGGGTAGATGCCGACCTTGTTGCCAAAACCTCCGCCGATGTCGGGGGAGACCACCCGAATCTTGTGCTCGGGAATGCCGGAGACCATCGCGAACAGGGTGCGGTGGGCGTGCGGCGCCTGCGTCGTCTCGTACAGGGTGAGGCGGCCGTCGACGGCATCGAAGTCAGCTACGGCGCCGCAAGTTTCCATCGGCGCCGGGTGCACCCGCGGGTAGACGATCTCTTGCTTCACCACGACGTCGGCGCTCGCGAAGACGGCATCCGTTTCGGCTTTGTCGCCGGCTTCCCAGTCGAAGATGTGGTTGTCGGTGCGGCCCTCGAGGTCGTCGCGAATGACGGGAGCGCCCGGGTCCATCGCCTTGCGGGCGTCGACGACCGGCGGCAGTACGTCGTACTCGACCTGGATCAGCTCGAGCGCGTCGCGGGCGGCGTAGCGGTCGTCGGCGACGACAAAGGCGACCTCCTGGCCCTGGAAGCGCACCTTGTCGGTGACCAGCACGGCCTGCACGTCCATCGAGAGGGTCGGCGCCCAAGCCAGGCCGAGGGCCTGCAGGTCGCTGCCGGTGATGACGGCGTGCACGCCGGGATGGGCGAGCGCCGCGGTGGTGTCGATCGAGACCAGCCGGGCGTGGGCGACGGGAGCGCGCAGGATGGCACCGTGCAACATTCCGGGCAGCACGATGTCGTCGACATAGTGGCCCTTGCCACGCACGAATCGCGGGTCTTCCTTGCGTTGCATACGCCCGTGGCCGATTGGCCGGTCGTGGTCGCCGGCCGCCGGGTTCGACGGGCGGTCTTCGAGGATGGTCATGCGCGCACCTCTTCATCTTCGGTTGTGTCAACGGCGGCAACGAGCGGATGCTCGGCGGCCCACTGAATCGACCGCACGATGGTGGCGTAGCCGGTGCAGCGGCAGATCTGTCCCGAGATGGCCTCGCGAATCTCGAGCGGTTCGGGGTGCGGATTGTGGTCGAGCAGGGCGCGGGCGGTGAGCATCATGCCGGGGGTGCAGAAACCGCACTGCAGGCCGTGCTCCTCCATGAAGCCCTGCTGCACCGGGTCGAGAGTGGCGCCGTCGGCGAGTCCTTCCACCGTCGTGATCGTGTGGCCGTCGGCCATGGCGGCCAGCACGGTGCACGATTTCACCGGCTGGCCGTCCATGAGCACCACGCAGGTGCCGCAATTACTGGTGTCGCAACCCCAGTGCGTTCCGGTGAGCCGCAGGTCGTCGCGAATGAAGTGCACGAGCAGTACGCGCGGTTCGATCTCGCGGGTGACATCGGTGCCGTTGATGGTCAGGCTGATTTGCATGAGGGCTCAACTCCTAGATCGTGATCTCAGAAACGGATGCGGCGGCGCGGCGGCAGGCCGCCCGCAGCACCCTGCGGGTCAGCTCGTCGGCGAGGTGCCGCTTGTAGTCGACCGGTCCGCGCTGGTCGGTGAGGGGGTCGCAGGCGATGGAGGCCAGACGCCCGGCCTCCGTGAATAGCTCCTCGGTCGGAGCCTGGCCGACCAGCACGGCTTCGACCTCGGTTACATTGCGGTCGAGTCCGACCGCGGTGAGGCCGACGGCCACCTGGCCGATCGTGCCGTCGGACGCGAGGCTGACCGAAGCGCCGGCCGCGGCGACGGCCCAGTCTCCGACTCGTCGTTCGACCTTTTCGTAGGCGCTGCCGGAGCGCTCCCGAATCGGCACGCGCACCTCGATCAGCAGTTCGTTCTGGGCCACCGCGGTCTCGTACGGGCCGCGATGGAATTCGGCCATCGACAGCATCCGCTCACCGGCCGGCCCGCGCACGACGGCGACCGCTTCGAGCACGTGGCACACCGTGGAGAGATCTTCGGCCGGGTCGGCCTGGCAGAGCGAACCGCCGATGGTGCCGCGGTTGCGCACGATCGGGTCGGCGATGACCCGTTCGGCGTCGGTGACGATGGGGAACAGGCGCTGGACGTCGTCGGATTCGAGCAGCGTCGTGTGCCGGGTCATGGCGCCGATGCGCAGCACGTGCTGATCAACGAGCACTCTGTCAATCAGCAAGTAGTCGAGCTCGAACAGGTCGTTGATGTCGATGAGCCAGTCCGGCCGGGCCAGACGCAGTTTCATCATGGGCAGCAGGCTGTGACCGCCGGCGACGACCCGGGACTCGGGCCCGTGACGATCGAGCAGGGCCAGGGCATTTTCGACCGAACTGGCACGAACATAATCGAACGGAGCCGGAATCTGCACGGGCTTCTCCTCACGAAAGAAGGTTCCTTGGCCCCACGCATCATTGCGCGACACCATTGTGTGCCACAGCTTGCTCCCCGCGCCCACCCGCTGTCAATAACGACCTCGGCGAAGTTAGGCGTTCCGGCGCGCTCTACCGGGCCAGATACTCGTCATGCTGCCGATGCGCCTCAGCTACCTGCTCTCGGATGCGGTTGATGTCCTTGGCCTTGTCGCGGTATTTCAGGTCCATGGCCAGGACCTGTTCTTCTTCCGCGGTCAGCATTCGGTAGATCCGCTCGCGCTCGGCCAGATCAGCGGTGTAATCCAGATCGAGGTAGCTGACCGCGTGGCGGCGCGCGTTGTTGATGGCGGTCTGGGCTTTGCCCGCCTTACTCAACAGCGAGGCCACGACGGTGATCGTGAGCGCTCCGATGATGACGCTCAGGGACAGCCCCGTGCTGATTTCCACGACCGGGACCGGTACACCACCGTTGATGAACGGCAGATTGTTCTCGTGGAGCGCGTGGAGCACCAGCTTGACGCCGATGAACGCCAAGACGAACGCCAGGCCGTAGGAGAGGTAAATCAGCCGGTCCAGGAGCCCGTCGATCAGGAAGTACAGCTGGCGCAGTCCCATCAGCGAGAACGCGGTCGCTGTGAAGACAATGTAGACGTTCTGGGTCAGCCCGAAGATCGCGGGAATGGAGTCCAGCGCGAACAGGATGTCCGTACCGCCGATTGCCACCATGACCAACAGCATGGGAGTGAGGGCCTTCTTTCCCTCGTGCATGGTGAACAGCTTGTCGCCGTCGTAGTGGTCGGTGGTGTGAAAGCTCCGCTTGGCCAGGCGGATCATGAAATTATCCGCCTGATTATCGCCGTGTGCTTCGGGCTTGAGCAGATTGCCCGCGGTGATCAGCAGAATCAGGCCGAAGATGTAGAACACCCAGGCGAAGGAATTGATCAGCGCCGCGCCCAGAAAGATGAACCCGGTGCGGGCAATCAGGGAGAAGACGATGCCGAACAGCAACACTTTCTGCTGGTCTTCGCGGGGAACCCGGAAGCTCGCCATGATGATCAGGAAGACAAACAGGTTGTCAACGGACAGCGCCTTTTCCGTAATGTAGCCGGCGAAATATTCCGACCCCATCGTGCTGCCGCCGAAGACCAAGACCAGGATGCCGAAGAGGATGGCCAGGCCGACGTAGATGGAGGACCACACAGCGGCTTCCTTCAGCGAGGGAACGTGCGCCTTGCGAATATGAAAGAAGTAGTCGAAGGCGAGCAAAGCCAGGATGACAGCGATGGTGATGACCCAGATGAGGGGTGTAACAGTCATGAACCCTGCTTTCCTAAGGTGGCGGCAGCGAGCTTAGCCCAGTTGCGGATGCTGCGTGACTCTTGGCGGCAAAGTGGCGGCTTGCGGTTGCCCAAGGTTAACCGCTTCGTCCGCGCCCGAGTAATCACGGGCGGTTCTTCCACTCCTGCCAAAACTTCGACTCGGCTACGGCTGCCTTCTGCTGCTCGAGGGCGTGCAGGCGGCCGTAGCTGAAGGTGTTCTCGCCGCGCAGGTAGGCGTCGACCGCGCCGCGCTTGAGCAGGCGCTCGCGGGCGATGACGCTGTCGTGCTGGTTGCCGAGAATGGTTTGAAGTTTCTGGGCGAAGGCACTGACCGTGGCGGCGCGCTTGCGGCTGAGCGGATGCGCCGTCTCAGCCGCATAGCGCAGCCGCTTGGCCCGCTTGCGCACCTCGTGCAGGGCGAGGTCGCGCTCGGCGCCCGGCACGGTTTTCGTGGCGGTTCGCACCGCGCGGCGCAGTTTCTTCCATTCCTTATTGATCAGTGCCGGCACGACCGTGCGTGCTTCCTGCCTGGCCACGGCGGTGAACGGCGGTGAGGTCACGAGCGCCGCGAGGGCATCGAGCAGCCGAAAGTAGCGGTGGCTGTTGAGGGCAGTCAGGAGCGCGTGGTGCGCCGCGTCGGTGTCAGTATCCGCGCGACTGCCGAGACGCTCGCGAATCGGGCCGAGCAGCAGCCCCTCGGGTTCGCGGTCGAGGTGGCCTGTGAGGCGGCGCTGTATCACCTCTTCGTCGCGGGAGCCGCCCAGAACGGCCCCGAGCCAGGCGAGTTCGCTGCGCAGGTGCGGCACCACGGTCGCATCGAGCAGGGAGTGATAGGTGGCGAGAACCGAGCGCAGCCGCCGAGTGGCGACGCGCAGGGCGTGCACGCTTCCGGCTGTGGCCTGCCGTACCTGGGGATCCTGGGCGCGCAGCACCTCGTACTGTTCGTGCAGGTTCAACACCAAAACATCGCCGGCCCACCCCGAAGACCGGGGCCGCCGGGGCGCCGCGTCCGGACGCTCGGGAAACCGGTCGCCGAGGGCGCGGGCCAGCTTTGACGCGTGCAGCGACAAGTGGATGCCGCTCGCCGCGAGCATGGACTTCCCGGCGTCGAGCAGGTCGTCCGGACCATCGATGAGTTCGAGCTCCCATTCACGCCAGGCCGTCGTTGCCGGATCGGGGGTGAGACGCTCGGCCTGAACGTGGTCGTCGCAGAGCACCGCGAGGGTCTCGCCGCCCAGGCCGATCAGGGTATGCACCACCCGCTCGGTGTTCAGCCGGGCCACGGGAACGAGCGGGGAGTCCCGCACGTGAAACCGCACGAGTTGGGCGAGCGACTCGGGGACGGCATCCGCTTCGCTGTGCCCATTAAAAACGAGTACGTGCTTGCCCAGCGGTGCGTGAATTTCGCGCCGACGCCCGGCATCCAGCGGCAGTTTCAGGTGCCACCCGGCGTCGTCGCCGCCGGTGCGGCGACGCAGGGTGACGTGCTGGGCGGTGAGCACAAGATCGGCCGTGTCGAAATAGACGGCCTGAAGATCGTGGGTGACCGGCGCGGCAACCGTCTGCACCCCGGGAAGGTCGTACAACCGGGGCAGCAGCGCCGTTTCGTCGACGTCAAACTTGAGTTCTGTCTCGATGCCGCCGTTAGTATCCACGATTCAGCCTAGCGCGGGACCCGCGCCAGGCTGCCGAGGTCAGACGCCCGCGAGCCAGAGGTCGGGGCCGAAGATCTCGTAGTGGATGCGGTCGGCCGGAACGCCGGACTTTAGCGCCTGGGAGCGGAGGCTCTGCATAAACGGGAGCGGACCGCAGAGATACACCGAGGCGTCCTCCGGGATCGTCACGTTCTCCAGCGACATGAAGCCCTCGTGGTGGCCCTCACTCGGGATCTCCAGCCAGAGTTCGAGTTCGGCCGCCTCCAGCAGGGCGACGTCTTCGTTCATCTGGTCGCGCAGCGCCCAGCGCTCGAGGTTGCTCTCGGCGTGCAGTACGAGCACCTCACGCTTTGAGCCGGTGTCTACCAGAGAACGCAGAATCGAGGCGCTGGGCGTACAGCCGATTCCGGCCGAGGCCAGGACCAACGGGCCGGTGCCCGCATCGAGAGTGATGTCGCCACACGGCACGGAGAGGATGAGCGTGTCACCGACCTGTACGTCGCGGTGCAGCACGGGGGAGACCTCGCCGTCGGCGTCGAGCTTGGTGGTGAAGACGCGGGTCGTGGCCGTGCCGGCCGAGAGCGAATACTGACGCACCTGACGGATACCGTCGGGCATGACGGCGGTGACGCTGACGTACTGGCCCGGAAGGGCCGGCGTCACGGGAGTGTCGTCGGCCGGTTCAAGGGTGAACGTGACGGCGTCGGTTCCGGCAGCTTCTTTTTTCACAACGATCCAGGGGGCGAGCGGCTTGTCGCTGGCGAGTCCGGCGTAGAGGCCCTTCTCCATCTTGATCAGGGCGTGAGCCATCAACCAGTAGACCTCGGTCCAGGCGGCGGCGATGTCGGCGGTGATGACGTCGCTGAGTTCGTCGGCGATGGCCTCGAACAGGTACTTGTAGACGACGTCGTACTGCTCGGGCGTAATAGAAAGGGAGACGTGCTTGTGGGCGATGCGGGAGAGCATGGCCTCCGGCGTGGTATCAGGGTTCTGCACGAGGTGGGTCGCGAAGACGGCGATGCTGCCGGCGAGGGCCTGCTGCTGCGTGCCGTTCTTCTGGTTGGAGCGGCTGAACAGCCCGTCGAACAGTTCGGGGTGAATGGTGAGCATGCGGTGGTAAAAGTTCTTCGCGATCTGGGGCATCCGCTCGCCGACGAGCGGCAGGGTGGCTTCGATGAAGGGGAGAGACTGGGGCGAGAGCATGAATACTCCTTCTGCGTGGCGACACCCGTTCGTGGGGTCTGCGTCAAAAGTAGCATTTGATATACCAATTAAACGGATGTTTTCTACAAGTTGTAGAAATTAGGGACTTTAGTCCTACCGCACCAGACCGAGTTCGACCAGAACCGGTCCATTAGGTTTTCCGTGTGGCAGAGCCGTGATGACGATGCCGTCGAGCTCGCGGTAGAAGGATTCCCGCGCCCGGCGCAGGGCGCCGCGGAGGCCGCATCCGCTCAATAATGGGCAGGGGCCATCGGGCGAGTCGCACGCTGCCAGATCGGTGCGGGTATCGAGCTGGCGCAGGAGAGCCCCGACGGTGGCTTCGCGGCCGAGCGTGCTGATGCGCACGCCGCCGGTGCGTCCCCGGATGACCTCGACCAAGCCCAGCTCGCGGAGCCGCATGATGGCCTTGGTGACGTGGTTGTAGGGCGTGCCGACCTCGGTGGCGACGACCCGTGAGGTGTACGTGATGCTCTCCGGCGCCGCTGCCAGCAGCATGACGACCCGCAGGCACACGTCGGAAAAAGCAGTGATCCTCATTCCCTAACTGTAGGTGCGCGGCTCGCGCCCCGAGAGTAGGAGAGAATGGGGCAAGTGAACACTGAGTCGGAGACGCTGTTTGAGATAATCCGCTTCGTGGACCTGGCGGGCGTGCTCGCCAATGCCATTCTCGGCGGCGTCGCCGCGCGCACCGCACGCCTCGACATTGTCGGCTTCGTGGTGCTCGCGATCATGAGCGGGCTTGGCGGCGGCATGATTCGCGACACGCTGCTGCAGCAGGGCACGCCGGCCGCACTGCTCGACCCGGCCTACCTGATCTGCGCCATCCTCGGCGGGGTCATCGCCTACTTCGTGACCTTCAACGGTCGCTGGACTCGCCGCGTGCTGCTGCTGCTCGACGCGCTCGCCGTGGGCTGCTGGTCGGCGGTCGGGGCGCAGAAGGCGCTCGAGGCCGGTCTCGGCTGGCTCCCGGCGATTTTGCTCGGCATTATCACGGCCGTCGGCGGCGGCATGGTGCGGGACATTCTGCTGCTCAAGGTGCCGACGATCTTCGGCGGAAACACGCTCTACGCCACGAGCGCGCTGCTCGCGAGCACCGAAATGGTCATCCTGAGCAAGCTCGGATTCGTCGCGATCGGCACCGGAGTCGCGATTCTCAGCGGCGCCGCGCTGTCACTGCTGGCCAAACGCTACGGCTGGATTCTTCCGACCGGGTACGCGCTGCGCATCCCCAAGCCGATTCTGCTGCTCAACCCCCGGGCTTGGCGGCAGCGCCGCCTCGATGCGCGCAACGCCCGCAACGGTGTGAATCCCGACGATCCGGGTGCCGGAGTCTAGTTTCGGCGCCCTCAGGCCGGGTTCAGCACGGCGAGGGTTGCCGCGTGCAGCAGGCCGTTCGTGGCCAGGGCGCTGCCGTGCCACGGTCCTGGCTGGCCGTCGATCGAGGTGAAGATGCCGCCGGCTTCCTGCACGATCGGGGCCAGGGCGGCCATGTCGTAGGGCTGCAGGTCGAATTCGCCGGCCACGTCGAGGTGCCCCTCGGCGAGCAGCATGTACGACCACATGTCGCCGTAGGCGCGAGTGCGCCAGACCTGGCGCGAAAGCGTGACGAGCTCGTCGAGGTGCCCGGCCTGATCCCACTGCTGCAGGCTGCCGTAGCTGATGGATGCTTCGGCGAGGGTTGCGATGCCGGAGACGCGTAGGCGGGTGGGGGCGGCATCCGCTTTGCTGCTGCTGCTGCTGCTGCTGCTGCTGCTGTCGGCGGTCGTACTAGTTGACCAGGCGCCGCTGCCGGTTGCGGCCCACCAGCGTTTACCGAGGGCGGGGGCGCTGACCACGCCGAGCACGGGGACGCCGTCGATGGCGAGCGCGATGAGGGTGGCCCAGATCGGGATGCCGCGGAGGAACCCGGCAGTGCCGTCGATGGGGTCGATGATCCACTGGCGCGTGGTTGATCCGGCCGTGCCGAATTCCTCGCCGAGAATGCCGTCATCGGGGCGCTCTTTGGCCAGCCGGTCGCGGATGGCGCGCTCGACCGCCCGGTCGGCATCCGTCACCGGGGTGCGGTCGGGTTTGGTCGTCACGACGAGATCGAGCGCTGTGAAGCGGGCACGGGAGATCACGTCGGCAGCATCGGCGAGGGCAAGAGCCAGCTGTAGGTCGTCGGAAAGGGCGTAGTTTTGCGGTTCGGTCACGGTCTCAAGGATAGTAATTTCACGAACGGATGCCGGTCACCGCCGCTTTTCGGCCTCGATTGGCATCATGCCCTCCTGGGGTGTTAGGGTTACACGTTGCCGCGGATAGTTCCGCTGTTTGACATGCACCTCTAGCTCAATTGGCAGAGCAACTGACTCTTAATCAGTGGGTTCCCGGTTCAAGTCCGGGGGGGTGCACCATCAAACCCCGTCGTTACTGTCTCACAGTGCGGCGGGGTTTTTTCTGACCGTTTCGGGGCCTGATTGTCGGGTTTGCGCTCCCCGCTCTAGTTTGAACACGTGCCACCTTCTGAGTCACATGCCGCGAGACCCCGAGGCGTCGCTGGCCGTGCACGCGGCGCGGAGGAGAATTGCTGTGCACACTTGCTCTGGACGGAGTGTGCAGAGCAACTATGATGTGATCATGTCACTGGCACACTTGACGATCAATCCCGAGGACGTACGCTCGAACACTCGCGACAGCGACCCGCGCCCGGCCTGGCTGGAGCAGGTTGCCGCCTACGTACAGCGGGCCGCCGCCGAGGGCGCCTCGGTGACGCTTACATCAAAGCAGCGGATGTTGACGCCCGATCAGGTCGCCGCAGCGTTGGGGGTCTCTCGGTCGACGATCTCGCGGAAAATCAAGGCTGGCGAGATCCATGTAGTGAAGGTCGGCAACCGTAACCGCATTCCATACGAGGAGTTCGAGCGGTTCTGGGATGCGACGATGGCGAACGACGCGGCGCTGGTGGGCGACGATATCGAGGCTGAGTTCTTTGGTGAAGCTAGGGAATCCTGTCACTAACTCGGGGTAGCAGATTCGTTATCCCGACTTAGCTCGTGAAGCCGTGATAGGGCACTAGATGTGGGCCGTCACGGAGAGGTGGGCGAACTCGACAAACTAACCAGGTGATCGCTCGCGCCGTAACAGCCGCTGGCTCCGTAATGCCGTCTTGGCTGCTTCTTTGTGCATGGCAATTTGCGAGGCGGGCGAGGTTGGCGATGAGCCGTTCAGAGCTGTGGCGGGACTTATTGGCTAACGAGCTGCTGTGCCCTTTGATGTGAAATATGGAGCGCCAGACCAATATCCCGAACGGTGAGCCCCTGGTTGCGAAGTTCACGAGCGGCGGCGGACCACTCTGCCGCAGCCCTCGATCGCGCCATAGCTTCAGCGTGGCGAGCAAGGTGGACCGCCGCGACATGTTCCTGAACGGCCGCGGGGAGTTCCACCGAGATGTCCATCTCAAAGCTGTCTTCCGCAACCTCCAGGAAAGATGCGATGTAGTCACGCGTCATTTCCTCCACTTCTGACAACGAGCGCGCCTGAGTCGCACCTTCCAGAGCGGGGATTTCGATGTACCAAAAACGTCCGTCGCGGCGGACCGTAGCTGCATAGGTGTCCATTGCCGATGTCCAATCGTTATTCCTCAACTACTTACTGAGGGCTTGCTGAAGTCCTTCAGAATTTTCGCGGCGAGCATTTCGCCGCGCTGTCCGAGATCACGTCTCGATGGCGGGGAGCATGATCACGACTCCATTGAACGTGAACTTGTCGTGCTTTGTTCCACTCGCCGGAAGCCACTCAACATTGTTTGTCTTTGCAAGCAGCACGATGCGTTTCTCGAGAACCGCCCTCTCAGCTAGTAATAGTCGAGTTAGCTAAAGACACTTCAGTCTAGTGCACCATAGACAAAACTCAAGCTGGCTCGTGGTCACGGGCCGTTCGGGCGTGCGCCAGGCACTGCGTCGCTCGCACCAGTCGTCGAGGGGATGGAATGGCGTTTAGGGCTCGCGGCCACTTTAAGAAAAAACACCCATTATGGGTACATTTACTGGTAAATTTCCGCGAGGTGGCAGATTCCGTCAGTGGAAATCGGACATCAGTTCAACTCTTTCCCTACGAACGAGGAATCTGTGATTGTGAAAAACCTATTTTCCCGGCGAAGCGTGCGCAAGCCTGTCATTGCCGGCCTCGCGGTCGCTGCGCTTGCAACCATGGTTCTCGGCTTAACCGGGGTCTCCCCGTCGTTCGCAACGGACGAGACGAACCTGCTGCCCGGGGCCAGTGTTAAGAATTCGGCGGGTTTGATGGGTATCGTCGGCGAGAACTTCGACAACGGCGCTTGGGTCTATTCAGGTCCCGCCGTGGACGAAGAAGTCACCGGGGAAGATGCGGACTGCTCAGAGTATTGGAACGTGGTCGTGATCCTCTGCGATCCGTCACCCACGACCGGATCCAGGGGAGTTCTCACCCAGTTCTCGTCGGATACAGGATTGACGTGGGAAATGAACGGACAGAATTCGGTCGGATTCGTTGTTCTGGACCTCGGTCAGGAGTCGACGTTCAGCTCACTCGAGGTCTATCAGATGAAGGGTTCCGACGGCCAGACGACACGTGCGCAGCTTTTTGTGAGCAGTGCCGATTCAGAGACCTGGCCGACTCAGAGCGACGGCTCGTGGACCAGCGTCGCCTCGGGACCGGTGGCGGACGGGCCGGCTCAGACCGGTACTGGACCGGTGACCAACACGGCCGTCACGACTTATGACTTCGCGGCGACCACTGGGCGGTACGTGATGCTGTACTCGGAGAACGATGGCAGCCTCGATGAGGACGACTGGATCGAGACCGCTGGTGCGAAATTGTTCGGCTTCGTCGGCGCTGGGCCAGTGCCCACGGTCGAGCCGACGGTCGAGCCGACGGTTGTGCCGACGGTTGTGCCGACGGTTGTGCCGACGGTTGTGTCCACCCTAGGCTTCGATCTTGGCTTCGCCGTCGGAGACGTCGTCGGCGGGTCAGAGATCACCGTGTCGGGTGCCGGTTTGCTTCCGGATTCCGCGTATGACCTGGTCGTACGCTCAACCCCGGTCACGATCGCGTTCGGATCTGCCAACTCCAGCGGTGCCTTCTCTGGCGCCGGTGTGATGCCAGCCGGTCTCGCGGCCGGAGTGCACACGGTCACCCTGAGTGGTGTTGCCGCAGATGGTACCGCGATCACTCGCGTGGCCTACTTCACCGTCAGTGCCTCCGGAACGGTGACCTACTTGTCCTTTGATGCGGCCGAGGCGCTCGCCTCGACCGGCTTCGCTGGTGCCCCGATCGGCCTCGCAGCTCTGCTGCTGCTCGCAGTGGGTGGCGCGCTCGTGATTCGTCGTCGTCAGGTCGCCCACTAGGCTCCCGCGAGAGCGGAGATTTTGCTGCTTCACGATCGCTGAAGCACCAAGATCTCCGCTCTCACTTGCGCTCAATCGGGTCTAGTCGCGGGTGGTGTGTGGGAGGGCTTCGATGGGGCAGGCTCTAGACTGTGGCCAGAGTCCGGGTTCGTGCAGGAACCGGCCGCATTGTCGCGGAGAGGTCACGTTTGTCCCACACCGAGTTGTCCACAGCCCAGTCCAGCGACGCGTCGAGTGCGGAATTGAGCGGCGAGGTGCTGCTGCAGCGGGACGGATCGCTGGCCCGCATCATCCTGAACCGGCCCAAGGCCCTGAATGCCCTCACGCACGACATGATCCGCAGTATCGCCGCAGCGCTCACCGACTGGGCTGACGACGAGACCGTGCAGACCGTGCTGCTCACCGGCAGCGGCGACCGCGCCCTGTGCGCCGGCGGCGACATCGTCTCGATCTACCGCGACGCCCGCACCGATCCAGACGAGAATGCCCGGTTCTGGGCCGATGAATACACCCTGAACGCGCAGATCAAGCGGTACCCCAAACCCTTCGTCGCCCTGATGGACCGCATCGTGCTCGGCGGGGGAGTCGGCCTCTCCGGCCACGCCTCACACCGCGTCGTGACCGAACGCACCCGACTCGGCATGCCGGAGACCACCATCGGTTTCGTGCCCGACGTCGGCGGTACCTACCTCTACTCGCGCACCCCCGGCGAGCTCGGCACCCATCTCGCCCTTACCGCCGCGACCATGACCGGTTCCGACGCGATCGCGCTCGGGCTCGCCGACAGTTTCGTCGACTCGACCCGGCTCGATTCCCTGGTCGAGGCCCTCAAACGGATGCCCGTTCCCGCGGCCATCGCCGAGTACGCCGAGTCGACGGTGCCCGCGGCCCCGCTGCTGGCCGAGCGCACCTGGATCGACGAGTGCTACGCCGGCAACAGCCTGCCCGGGATCATCGATCGGCTGCAGAACTCTCCCGTTGCTGCGGCCCGCGACGCCGCCATGGCCATTCTGGCCAAGTCGCCCACCGCGCTCACGGTCACCCTCGAAGCCCTCCGCCGCGCCCGTGAACTCGACAGCCTCGAAGCGGTGCTCGAGCAGGAATACCGAGTCTCCCTGCGCACGGTGGCCGGCCACGATGTGGTCGAGGGCATTCGCGCCCAGGTCATCGACAAGGACCGCAACCCGAACTGGCAGCCGAGCAGCCTGGACGCCGTGTCCGGCACCGATGTGCAGGCGCACTTCGCGCCGTTGGGGGAGCGCGAGCTGCGCCTGCCACGCGTACACGTTCCCGCCGAGCCCGAAACGAGCGTGCAGCCAAGCACGAGCGTCGAGCCCGGCATGACCGGCGAAATCCACACGACCGGCGAACTCCGCCAGAACACCGAACGGAAGGCCACCGCATGAGCGACACAACCCAGACCGAAACTCTGACCGACGCCGACACCTACGAAAACATCCTGCTCGAGCGCCACGGCCGGGTCGGCGTGATCACGCTAAACCGCCCGAAGGCACTGAACGCCCTCAACTTCCACACCATGCAGGACGTCGTCGGTGCCGCCACCCGGCTCGACACCGACCCCTCGATCGGCGCGATCATCATCACCGGTTCGGAGCGGGCCTTCGCGGCCGGCGCAGACATCAAGGAGATGGCATCGATGAGCTACATGGATATGTACCTCCAAGACTGGTTCGCCGGTTGGGACAAGCTCGCCGCCGTGCGCACCCCGGTCATCGCCGCTGTTTCCGGCCACGCCCTCGGTGGCGGCTGCGAACTCGCCCTGATCTGCGATTTCATTATCGCCTCCGACACCGCGACGTTCGGCCAGCCCGAGATCAAGCTCGGCGTCATACCCGGCATGGGCGGATCCCAGCGCCTGACGCGCGCCGTCGGCAAGGCCAAGGCGATGGAGATGATCCTCACCGGCCGTACTATCGACGCCGTCGAAGCCGAACGGGCCGGTCTCGTCGCCCGCATCGTGCCCGCCGCCGACCTGCTGGCCGATGCCCTCGCGAGCGCCACGGGGATCGCGGCCAAATCGGCACCGATCGCGATGCTCGCCAAGGAGGTCGTCAACGCGGCGTACGAATCGATGCTGAGCGGCGGCATCCACTTGGAACGTCGCCTGTTTCATTCGGTGTTCGCGACTGAAGATCAGAGCGAGGGCATGGCCGCCTTCATCGAAAAGCGGTCACCGAATTTCACGAACCGCTAACGACCACGCTTCCAGCTGTACTCATTCTCCGGCCGCCCGGGCGTGCCGTAGCGCGGCGCGCGCAGCACGAGACCGGTGTTGGCGAGATATTCCAGGTAGCGGCGCGCGGTCACCCGGGAGAGCCCCAGCGGCTCCATCAGCTCACTCGCCGAGACCGGCGCGGTCTGGGCCTGCAAGTAGGTGACCAGCGGATTCAGCGTCGAATCGGCCAGGCCCTTCGGAAGCGGAATATCGGTCGGCGCGCGCAGGCTCGCGAACGCGTTATCAACCGCCGACTGCGTCACAACGGATGCGTGCGCGTTCAGTTCCGCACGAAAGTCCCGGTAACTAGACAATTTCGCAGCGAAGGTCGAGTAGGTGAACGGCTTGATCAGGTACTGCACGACGCCGGCCGCGATCGCCCCGCGCACATTGTCGAGGTCGCGCACCGCGGTGATGGCGATGATATCCGTGGCCAGACCGGCCGAACGGATGCGCCGGCTCACGTCGAGCCCGTGGCTGTCCGGCAGGTTCATGTCCATCAGCACGAGGTCGATCGGGGTGCCGGCCGAGGCAGCGGCCGCTACCCGGCGAAAGGCCTCCTGCCCGGTGCCGACCGTGGCGACGAGCTCGAACCCGGCCAGGCGACCGATGTAGACGGCGTGCGCCTCGGCGGCGAGTGGTTCGTCCTCGACGACGAGCACGCGAATCGGTGCAGAGTCAGTCATGATCGACCGCCGCGGCGAGCGTTTCGGGCGGTGTCGGTGCGGCCGTGGTGTCTGCTGCTGCGGGCAGAGGCGCTGCGGGCAGAGCAATCGCCGGAATCGTCACCGTGAACACGGCACCCTCGCGACGCCCGATGGTGAGTGTGCCACCGAGGCGCGTGACCGCCTGGCGCACCAAAGCCAAACCGAGGCCGCGGCCGCCGACCGGCCCAGTGCCCTTGGTGCTGAATCCCAGCCGCAGCACCTCATCGATGACATCGAGTGCCACACCGGCACCGCTGTCGGCCACCTCGATCACGACGGCCTGCTCGGTCGACGACACCGTGACAGATACGCGGCGTGGGTCGTCGCCGCCCGCCGCCGCATCGAGCGCGTTGTCGACCAGATTGCCGAGCACCGTCACGAGGTCCTGGATCGACAGCCCGGACTGCGCGAGCGTGCCGGACGCCGTGACGGTCAGGGTGATACCCAGTTCGTTGGCCTGCGCCGATTTGCCCATGATCAGGGCGCTGATCACCGGTTCGTCGACCGAGCCGACCATCTCGTCGGCGAGTCGCTGGCTCAATTCGAGGTCTTTTGTGGCGAATTCGAGTGCCTGCTCGGTACGGCCGAGTTCCATCAGCGACACGATCGTGTGCAGCCGGTTGGAATGCTCGTGGGTCTGCGCTCGCAGTGCATCGGACAGGGTCCGCATTGACTGCAGCTCACTGCCCAGGTTCTGCAGATCGGTGTGGTCGCGAATCGTCGCCACGAACCCCATCGGTTCCGCCCGGGCACCCGCGTTCCCCGAGGCGGTCGCCGGCTCCTGGTTCACTACGAGTACTCGCGTGCCGGTCACATGAATCTCGTCGTGCGCGTTGCGGCCGCTCCGCAGCAGATCTCCGAGACTCGGCGGCAGGCTCAGGGCGGTCAAAGCCTGCGGTCGCTCGAAACTTCCCGCAGCCGGGCGCGGCGGAATCCCCAGCAGGGTGGCCGCCTGATCGTTGTAGAGCACGAGGTCACCGTGCAGATCGACCAGCACCAGGCCCTCCCGCACGGAGCGCAGCACGGAGTCGTAGTAGACGAACAGTTGCGCGAGGTGCTCCGGTCCCCAGCCCAGGGTGACCCGGCGCAGATAACGCCCAAGCAGCCATGTGCCGACCGACCCGGACGCCAGCAGCGCCAGCGCCAGGCCCAGCACCGAAGGCAGCTGTGCGTTCAGGGCGATCGAGATGTTCGTCGTCGTGGTGCCTACCGCGACGAGCGCGCGAACCGTATCGCCGGCATCCGTTACCGGCACGACGGCACGAACGGATGGCCCGAGCGTTCCGGTGCTGATTTCGGTGAAGGCCGTTCCGGACACGGCTGGCTGGATCGCGCCGATGTAGTCCTGGCCGATTTCGGCCGCGTTCGGATGGGTCCAGCGGGTGCGGTCCGGGGCCATGATCGTGATGAAGTCGAGCCCGGCGTCCTGCGTCAGCTCGAGGGCGTAGGGCTGCAGCATCGTGCTCGGGTCGGCGGCTTCGCTGGCCGCGAGCACGAGGGGACTGTCAGCGATGGCGGTGGCGACGGCCAGCATCCGGTTGCTGGTCTCGTCGTAGCCACGATCGCGAGCTTCGACGAACAGAATGGTCGCGACCAGGCCCGACAACACGACGATGAACAGCGCGTGCGCGACAAAGAGCCGCCTGGCTATGCTCCATTCCCTGCGCATTCGTAGGTACCTTTCTGCGACTCATGAACAATATGACCGCAACCGTGACCCCGTGAGCCGTGTCGACCAGTGTGGAACACATTGCAGCAGCCGGTGCCCGCAGTGGCTCCGATAAGCCTAGACAAAGGAGTCTGCCATGGCATCGACGCCATCACCCCGTACCAAGTCGAAGAAACCCGCCAAGCCCAGGAAGAAGATCGACTCGTCGCACTACCTCTATATGGCCGTTATTATCGCGGTCATTCTCGGTATCGTCGTTGGTCTGGTCTGGGGCGGCGAGAAGGGCTTCGCTGTCTCGCTCAAGCCGCTCGGTGACCTGTTCATCGCCCTGATCAAGATGATGATCGCGCCGATCATTTTCTGCACCATCATTCTCGGCATCGGCTCGATCGCCAAGGCCGCCACCGTCGGCAAGATCGGCGGCCTGGCTCTCGGCTACTTTCTGGTCATGTCGACCTTCGCGCTCGGCATCGGCCTGGTCGTCGGCAACATGATCCACCCGGGCGACGGCATCGACCTGTCGGATGCCACCTACAAGGCCACCGAATCCGCCGACACCCAGGGTTTTTTGCTCGGGATCGTCCCCGCTACTCTGTTCTCGTCGCTGACCAGCGGCAACATTCTGCAGACGCTGCTCGTGGCTCTCATCGCCGGCTTCGCGCTGCAGCGAATGGGCCCGGCCGGCAAGCCGATTCTTGAGGGCATCGCCCACGTGCAGGCCCTGGTCTTTCGCATTCTCATTATGGTCATGTGGCTCGCCCCGATCGGCGCATTCGGCGCGATCGCGGCGGTCGTCGGTGCCACCGGCATTCAGGCCGTGATCAGCCTGTTCACTCTCATGGTCGCCTTCTACATCACCTGCATCCTCTTTATCGTGGTCATTCTTGGCGGCCTGCTCAAACTCGTCACCGGCGTGAACATTTTCAAGCTCATGCGCTACCTCGGCCGGGAATACCTGCTCATCGTCTCGACTTCGTCGTCGGAAGCAGCCCTGCCGCGCCTGATTGCCAAGATGGAACACCTCGGCGTCTCCAAGCCCGTTGTCGGCGTCACCGTGCCCACCGGCTACTCGTTCAACCTCGACGGCACCGCCATCTACCTCACCATGGCGTCGCTGTTCATTGCCAATGCGCTCGGCCAGCCGCTCGCGCTCGGCGAGCAAATCGGCCTGCTTGTGTTCATGATTATCGCGAGCAAGGGAGCCGCCGGAGTATCCGGTGCTGGCCTGGCCACCCTGGCCGCCGGACTGCAGGCGCACGCCCCGCAACTGGTCGGCGGCGTCGGCTTTATCGTCGGCATCGACCGCTTCATGTCCGAGGCCCGCGCGCTGACCAACTTCACCGGCAACGCGGTCGCGACCGTCATGATTGGTTCCTGGACCAAAGAAATGGACCGGGTGCAGGTCGATCGCGTGCTGGACAAGCTCGAACCGTTTGACGAACGCACCATGCTCACCCACGGTCACGTCAGCGTCGCCGACACCCAGCGCACCGAAGAGAAGGCCGCGCAATCCCGGGTATTGGAACGCGTTTGAGTCGAAAAGGCGAGTATTAGACTCGCGCTAAGGGTGTCGTCCGGAAGAATCCTCCCGGGCGGCACCCCTTTTTTCTGCCCTTTCGGGCAACCGAAACCGGGGTGTGTTAGGATTGTTGACGGTCTTACAACCCTTCACCAGGACGCGCAGACGTAGCCACCATTTGAGATGGAACGGCCGCCTTCGTATGGTGCGGCACCGACGGATGCGATCCCATGATTGCTCCAGCCCGCGTTGACTATCGCGTTTGGGCCGCTTGGCGCCAACCCGTCCGACAAGAGAGCACGCCCCAGTGTCAGCCGTGAAATCGGCTACGTTCGGCGTGCACCGGAGAACGCGTGACCGAGAGTTCAGAAACCATAGCCGTCAAGGCAGATCACCTCTACAAAGCATTCGGACGTCGTCCGCATGAAATCGTCAAGAAGCTCAAGGCCGGCAAGAGCCGCGCCGAAATCTCTTCCCTCGGAGTGGCCGCCGTCATCGACGCTTCCTTCGAGGTCAAGAGGGGCGAGATCTTCGTAGTCATGGGCCTGTCCGGCTCGGGCAAATCGACTCTCATCCGCATGCTCAACGGCCTGTGGGAGACCACCTCCGGCACCGTCACCGTTGGCGGCACCGACATCACCGACGTGTCGGCCAAGGAATTGCGCGACGTGCGCCGCAAGAGCATTTCCATGGTCTTCCAGCACTTCGCCCTGCTGCCACACCGCACCGTGATCGACAACGTGGCCTACGGCCTGGAGATTCAGGGCATGGGGCGAGCAAAACGCCTCGCCAAGGCCCAGACGATCATCGACCTCGTCGGTCTCGCTGGTTGGGCCGACAACCTGCCGTCCGAGTTGTCGGGCGGAATGCAGCAGCGAGTGGGCCTCGGACGAGCCCTCGCCGCCGACACCGACGTGCTGCTCATGGACGAAGCCTTCTCGGCCCTCGACCCGCTCATTCGCCGTGAGATGCAAGAGCAGCTCATCGAGCTGCAGGCCGCGCTCGGCAAGACCATCATTTTCATCACCCACGACCTCAACGAGGCCATGTTCCTGGGCGACCGAATCGCCGTCATGCGTGACGGCCGCATCGTGCAGATCGGCACGCCGGAAGAGATCCTGACCGACCCGGCCAACGACTACGTCGCCCAGTTCGTGCAGGATGTCGACCGGGCGCGCGTGCTCACCGCGACGACCGTCATGGAACCGGTTCGGGCTGTCGTCACCAAAACGGCTGGCCCGCGAGCCGCGCTCCGCACGATGCGAGACCTCCAGACATCCGTTGTTTTCGTGCTCAACCGCGACCGCAGTTTCGCCGGAATCGTGCGCGACCGCGACGTGCTCAAAATGGTCAAGGTCGGGGACGCCGACCTCCGAACAATTATTCGAGACGATGCCACCACAGTTGCGCCCGATACTGCCCTTGTCGATCTCGTCGAGCCTTCCGTCGGCAGCGACCTGCCCATCGCAGTCGTCGACTCGAAGAGTCGCTTGCTCGGAGTCATTCCGCGCGTCACCCTGCTCGCTGCAATTGGCAACGTCACCACGAGCACTGGTGAACTGCCGGTGATCCACCCGCCGGCGACTATTGCGGTCAACGTTATTACCGATATTTTGCGCGACACCGCGCTGGACGGAGCCGAAGCGTGAACGACTTCCGTATTCCCCTCGGCACCTTGATCGAATCCTTTATCGAATGGATCACGGTTACCTTCGGGTTTGTTTTTGATTTCATTCGCCTGATTGTTGACGGTGCCTTCGGAGGCGTAGCCTTCGTGCTCGTCGCGCCGCCGTTTTACGTCATCATCGCGATCGCGGCGGCCATCGGCTTCGCCGTCCGCGGCTGGAAGTTCGCCGTGGGAACAGTGATCGGCCTCGGCCTCATTCTCGGTGTCAATCAGTGGGAAAACGCGATGTTGACCCTCGCCCTGGTTCTCGTGGCGAGCATCATCGCCATCGGGCTGAGTGTTCCGCTCGGTATTCTCGCGGCCAAATCTTCGGTCGCCTCGAGTGCCATCCGGCCGATGCTGGACTTTCTGCAGACTATGCCGGCCTTCGTCTACCTGGTTCCGGCCCTCATTCTGTTTCGGGTCGGCGAGGTTCCCGGCATCGTGGCGACCATCATCTTTGCCATGGCACCCGGTGTGCGGCTCACCGAACTCGGCATCCGCGGGGTCGACAAGGAGGTCGTCGAGGCCGGCCAGGCCTTCGGCGCGAGCCCGTGGCGTATCCTCAGGCAGATTCAGCTTCCGCTGGCAACGCCGACGATCATGGCCGGCATCAACCAGGTCATCATGCTGTCGCTCTCGATGGTCGTCATCGCCGGCATGGTCGGCGCCGGTGCTCTCGGCGGTGAGATTGTGGCGGCGCTGTCGCGTCTCGACGTCGCCCTCGGTTTCGAGGCCGGTCTCGCCGTGGTCATCTTGGCGATCTTCCTCGACCGTGTCACCGCCGCGCTCGGCAATGGAAGCACTCCGCTCGGACGTATGCTCGCTGCCCGTAAGGCCAATCGCGTGGCTGCGAACTCTGCAGCACAGCCGGCAAACGTGCCAGCATCGGCTCTCGTCTGACGTGGTCATTCCGAGTCCCTCCTCCCAACGGATGCCCCGCATCCGTTCCATGTGCGCAGGCTCCACGGGAGCTGGCGCACGCACCACGAGTCAATCCCCAGTCGCCCGCAGCGGGTGGCACGAAAGGAAGACGCATGAAAATTCGTTCAACACCCCTTATCGCTCTTGGAGCGGTTTCGCTCCTCGCCCTAGCGGGCTGTGCCGCCGAAACCGAGGTCGACACGGTCGGAAACGGCAACGACGACCAGAAGAACGTCACCCTCGCCGTGTTCAACGGCTGGGATGAAGGCGTCGCGGTCTCCGAGCTGTGGAAAGCCATTCTCGACGAGAAGGGTTACAACGTCGAACTCGAGTACGCCGACGTCGCCCCCGTCTACGAGGGCCTCTCCACTGGCGACTACGACCTCACCATGGACATCTGGCTGCCCGACACCCACGGCGAGTACCTCGAGACCTACGGCGACGAGATCACCGACCTGGGCGCCTGGAACAACGAGTCCAAGCTCACCATCGCGGTGAACGCGGACGCCCCGATCGACTCGCTCGCCGAACTGGCCGAGAACGCTGACCTGTTCGGCAACCAGATTGTGGGCATCGAAGCCGGCGCCGGCCTGACCGCTGCGACCGAAGACCGTGTCATTCCGTCTTACGGCCTGGAGGGCATGGAATTCACCACGTCGTCGACGGCGGCCATGCTGACCGAACTCAAGGCAGCCACGGATGCCGGCGAGAACGTCGTCGTGACCCTCTGGGAGCCGCACTGGGCTTACGGTTCGTTCCCGATCAAGAACCTCGAAGACCCCGAGGGTACCCTTGAGTCCGTCGAGAGCCTGCACTCCTTCGGCAGCGCCGACTTCTCGGAGAAGTTTCCCAAAGCCAGCGGCTGGATCGAAGGCTTCGAGATGGACCTCGAGACTCTGTACACCCTCGAAGAGGACATGTTCGTCGACTACGACGGCTCGGACTACGCTCCGATCGTCGCCCAATGGATCGAAGACAACCAGGAGTACGTGGACGGCCTCACCAGCTAATCACGGATTCTGAACGAAGAACGGCCCGCGTCCTCGGACGTGGGCCGTTCTGTTTATTGTCGCGGAGTAGAACTTGTCGATAGATACATGCTTTTGACATAACGTCGCCGTGGTCAGCCATCAGCTGTTCATGGAGTTACCGGCGCGACTCTCGGTACAGCGGAGGTGGTGTAGGCCACGCCGGGTGTGGAATCCCCAACGTTTGTCGCTTAAGCGGAGTCGCGCCAGACGATAGGTGTCTGAAGAAGGATGCCGTCGGCGGGTTGCTCCTCGCCGCGCAGCTGGCCGAGCACGCACTCCGCTGCTCGCTCACCCAGGCCGAAGGCCGGCTGGTGCACGGTCGACAGGTGTGGCTGGGTGCGCAGCGCCCAGGAACTGTCGTCAAATCCGACGATGCCGACGTCACCGGGCACGCTGCGCCCGGCATGGCGGAGCGCTTCGAGTGCTCCCGCTGCTACGGCGTCAGAAGCCGCGAACACGCCGTCAATCAGTGGGTCGCGTTCAAGAAGCGTGCGCATGCCTTCAATCCCGTCGGTGAAGGTGTAGAGCGGTACTCGGGCGACGAGAGCAGGGTCGAAGCGGTCGCCCAGGGCATCCGTGAAGCCGGCGAGTCGGTCGGCGCCGGAATCGCGATCGAGTGCGGCTGCGACCATGCCAATGCGCTTGCGTCCGGTCTGCATGAGGCGTTCGGTGATCGCGCGCGCTGATGCCCGGTTGTCGATTCCTACGAATGGCAGCGGGCTCTGCTCTGGCGGATGTCCAACGAAAGCCGCCGGAAGACGCAGCTTCTCGATGACTCGGGTGATTGGGTCTTCGCGGCGGGCGGAGACGATGATTACCCCGTCGACGAAACCGCCGCTGAGGTAGCGGGCGACGCGGTCGGAGTCGCGCTGGGAGTCGATGACGAGACTGACCATCTGGTAGTCCGAGTGGGAAAGCACGGTGTTGGCTCCGAGCAGGATTCCGCCGATGTTCGGGTCATCCAGAAATAGCGAGTGTGGCTCGTGCACAATGAAGCCAACCGCTTCTGAGCGCTGCATGACCAGGCTGCGCGCTGCGTTGTTCGGGACATAACCGACCTTCTCGATGGCGGCTTCGATGGCGATGCGGGCTGACGCCGAGACGTAGGGTTCGTCGTTTACGACCCGACTGACCGTGCCGCGGGACACGCCAGCCTCCACAGCGACGTCGTGAATCGTCGCGCGTTTGCGTCGAGACGGAATTATCACCATTTGATAACTGTAACGCGCACGAACAACCGCCGCGCTTGACAGGACCGCCGGCAGATACTTAGTCTGTGTACGTTCACAGAAAACCCAATGGAGAGTTTTTTCTTGATTCTGTGTACGTTCACAGAGCCGTCAACAGTGTGTCGCCAATACGGCTTGCACGCCACAGTCAGGGAGCGCATGAACTCGCGAGCAGCCACTTTGAACGAGACGGCCACGGCCGCTCCGTTCGTGCACGAGGGCATCGCCTACGGCTGTGACTACAATCCCGAGCAGTGGGGGCCCGAGACGTGGACCGACGACGTGCGCCTGATGCGCGAGGCCGGCGTTGACCTCGTCGCCATCAATATCTTTGGCTGGTCCCACCTCGAACCGCGGGCGGGCGAATACGACTTTGCCACCCTCGACACGATTATCGAGCTCTTGCACGCCAATGGCATCCGGGTCAATCTCGGCACCGGCACCTCCTCGCCGCCGCCGTGGCTGACCACGCTCCACCCCGAGATGCTCCCGGTCACCGCCGAAGGCACCACCCGCTTCCCGGGCGGCCGCCAAGCCTGGTGTCCGAGTTCGGCCGTGTTCCGTGAGCACGCGCTCGCCCTGGTGGAGAAGGTCGCCGAGCGGTACGGCCACCACCCGGCCGTCGCCCTCTGGCACGTGTCCAACGAACTGGGCTGCCACAACGCGCTTTGCTACTGTGATGACACCGCGGCTGCGTTTCGCCTCTGGCTGGAGGCGCGCTACGGCACGATTGACGCTCTCAACGCCGCCTGGGGTACCTCGTTCTGGAGCCAGCGCTACGGCGAGTGGGCCGAGATCCTTACCCCGCGGCTCACGCTGTCCAGCCGGAACCCGGGCCAGATGCTCGACTTCCACCGATTCAGCTCAGCCGAACTGCTCGACTACTACCGCCTCGAGGCCGCGGTGCTGCGCCGCCACTCGAACGTGGCCGTGACCACCAATTTCATGGTCACCGCGCACATCCGTAACCTCGACTACTGGTCTTGGGCCGGCGATATGGACATTATCGCCAACGACCACTACCTCGACCATCGCCTCGCCGACCCAGCCATCGAACTCGCTTTCGCCGCTGACCTCACTCGTGGGCTCGCCCAGGGGGAGCCTTGGCTGCTCATGGAACAGGCCACCGGCGCCGTCAACTGGCAGCCGCACAACCTGGCCAAGGTGCCCGGCGAGATGACTCGTAATTCCCTCGCCCACGTCGCCCGCGGTGCCGATGGCATCTGCTTCTTCCAGTGGCGCGCCTCCCTGCAAGGGTCAGAGAAGTTCCACTCCGCCCTGGTACCCCACGCTGGCACCGACACCGTGCTCTGGCGCGAGGTCGTGGCCCTGGGCGCGACCCTTGATCGCCTCGTCGAGGTCGCCGGCAGCCGGGTCGTCGCGGATGCCGCGATCATCTTCAGCTGGGAGGCCTGGTGGGCCGGCGACGGAGAGTCTCGCCCCTCCCATGCGGTGCGCTATCTCGACCAGGTGCACGCCGCCTACACGGCCCTGCACCAGCTCGGCGTCACGGTCGACATCGTCTCGCCCGACGCTGATTTCTCGGCCTACCGCCTCGTTGTCGCCCCGTGCCTCTACCTAATCTCTGACGAGCAGGCCCGGAACCTGGGTTCCTATGTTGCGGCCGGCGGCCACGCCCTGATCACTTTTTTCAGCGGCATCGTCGACGAAGACGACCGGGTGCGCTCCGGTGGCTACCCTGGCGCGTTCCGCGAGCTCCTCGGAATCACTGTGGAAGAATTCTCACCGCTGCTGCCCGGACACGTTCTCACCCTCGACTCTGGCGCCGCCGCGAGCCTATGGAGCGAACGCCTGCGGGTGGACACCGCCGAGGTGGTGGCGAACTACCTTGACGGGCCACTACCCGGAATCCCCGCCATCACTCGCAACGGTCACAGAAGCGGGACCGCCTGGTACGTTGCGACCGCGCTGGAGCCCGGAGCATTGAGGAACCTCATGCGCACGATTGCTGAGGAAGCACGCGTTACCGCGGTTGGCCCGGAGAGCGCGGGAACCATCGAGGTCGTTCGCCGAGTGAACGCCACCGGCAGCTACCTGTTCATCATCAACCACGGTCACGACGACGTTGAGCTTCCGGCCTCCGGCCATGAACTTGTCGTCGGAGAGCCCATCGGTCGAGTCGTGCGCGTGCCGGCCGGCGCCGTCCGCGTGATTAGAGAGGACCCCGCATCATGAGCGCACCTGCCGTTCCTATGACGGATGCCGCGGGCGCCGCCGCTGGGAAGGGGCCCCGCGCAGCCAAGCCGCCAGGAGCAAAGCCCCGCGTGCAGCACAAAGGAGCGATCCTCGCGTTCGTGATCCCTTTCGGTGCACTGTTCGCCCTGTTCTACCTCCTGCCGATCGGCTATGCGATCTACCAATCGCTGCTCGTGATCGAGCGCGAGGGCACTTTCGGTCAAGCGACTCAGGTCTTCGGCGGACTCACCCAGTACATCCTGGTCTTCCAGAACGGGCCTTTCTGGGAGTCGATCGGCCGGGTGCTCGCCTTCGGCGCCGTGCAGGTGCCGATCATGCTCGGCCTCGCACTGCTATTCGCCCTGCTGCTGGACTCGCCGCTCGTGCGCGGAAAGAAGTTCTTTCGGCTGGCGTTCTTTGTTCCCTACGCGGTGCCCGGCGTCATCGCCGCGATCATGTGGGGCTACCTCTACTCGCCCAACCTGTCACCGTTCAGTGCCGTCACCGAGAACATCAATTTCCTCTCGGCGGACCTCGTTCTCTGGGCCATCGCCAACGTCGTCACCTGGGTCTTCGTGGGATACAACATGCTCATTATCTACTCGGCGCTGCTGGCGATCCCGGCCGAGCTCTACGAGGCCGCCCGCCTCGACGGGGCCGGGCAGCTGCGCATCGCCTGGTCGGTCAAGATCCCGCTGATCATGCCGGCGATCGTCCTGACCGCGATCTTCTCGATCATCGGCACCCTGCAGCTGCTCGCCGAACCGCAGGTGTTCCGCAGCTTCAGCTCGGCTGTGACCAGCACGTTCACTCCGAACCTGACGGTGTACTCCACCTCATCGATCCCGAACTTCAACCTGGCCGCCGCGTTCTCCGTGGTGCTGGCCCTGGCCACGTTCATCCTTTCCTTCACGTTCCTGAAGTTCACGCAGCGGAAGGAAAGCAAGTGAGCACCCTGACCCCTACCAAGCCGGCACGCGGAATCCGTTCCTTCGAGGGCAAGACACCGCGCGCGCAGCGAGAGAGCCCGTTCGCCCGGGTCAGCGCCATGATCGTCATGGGCGTCTTCACGCTCTATTTCCTGGTGCCGATCTGGTGGCTGCTTGTCGCGGCCTCGAAGAACCGCTCCGAGTTCAACAGCACGAACCCGCTCTGGTTCGCTGACTTCTCCCTGTTCGAGAACATGGCAAACCTGGTGGCCTACCGCGACGGCGTCTACCTCAAGTGGATGCTCAACAGCGCGCTGTACGCCGGTGGCGGCGCCCTCGTGGGCACGCTCATCGCCGGAATGTGCGGGTACGCACTGGCCAAGTACAACTTCCCGGGACGCGAACTGATCTTCAACGTCGTGCTCGGAGGGGTGCTCGTGCCCGCCACGGCTCTGGCACTGCCGCTGTTCCTGATCTTCAGCCAGATCAGCCTGACCAACACGTTCTGGTCGGTGTTCCTGCCCAGCCTGGTCAGCCCGTTCGGGGTCTACCTCTCCCGCATCTACGCGTCGGCCAGCGTTCCCGACGAACTGATCGAGGCCGCCCGCCTCGACGGCGCCGGCGAACTGCGCACCTTTTTCACTGTTTCGGTGCGGATGATGGTGCCGGCCCTCGTCACCGTCTTCCTCTTCCAGTTCGTCGCCATCTGGAACAATTTCTTCCTGCCGCTGATCATGCTGCGCGACGAGACCCTGTTCCCGGTCACGCTCGGCCTCTACGCCTGGAACTCGCAGGTCAACCAGATCCCCGTGCTGCGCGATTACGTTCTGATCGGCGCTCTGCTGTCGATCATCCCGCTGATCATCATCTTCCTGCTGCTCCAGCGCTTCTGGCGAAACGGCCTCAGCGCCGGTTCGGTGAAGTAGCCAGCTTCACCCCCTCGCTTTCCCCCCCCAGCTGCACCACCCCCACCCCCAATAGAAAAGAAGAATAATGCAGATCAAGAAGAGAGCAGCCACCGTCGCTTTGCTCACCGCAGCCACGGTCGTGCTGGCTGGCTGCGCGTCCGGCTCGACCACGCAGGACAGCGGCGACGCCGCAGCCTGCGCACCCTCGGACGGCAAGGTTGATCTGACCTTTACGACCTGGATCCCGGGGATCGAGGACGTCGTCAAGATCTGGAACGAGGACAACCCCGACGTTCAGGTGAAGGTGCAGACCGGCCCGAACGGCAACGGCGGCACGTACCAGAACTTCTTTAACCAGCTCAAGGCCGGCAACGCGCCCGACCTCGGCCAGATCGAATACGATGCCCTCCCCAACTTTCGCGTGCAGGACGGACTGACCAACCTCGCTTCCTGCGAGGGTGTGCTCGATGCTCAGGACAACTTCGTGGATTGGACCTGGGGTCAGGTCAACTTCGGTGAAGCAGACGCTGTTTACGCGGTGCCTCAGGATGCCGGGCCCATGGCCATGTTCTACCGCGCAGATCTCTTCGCGGCCAACAACATTGCGATCCCCACCACCTGGGAAGAGTTCGCCGTTGCCGCAGAGGCCGTGCGCGCCACCGGCGGATACATCACCAACTTCTCGCAGAGCGACATCAACCAGTTCGCCGGATTCGTCTGGCAGGCCGGCGGAAGCTGGTTCGAGAACGATGGTGATAACTGGACCATCGACCTGACCAGCCCGGAGTCCGTCAAGGTTGCCGACTATTGGCAGGACCTGATCGACCGCGACCTCGTCTCGACCAACCCGCCGTGGACCGACGAGTGGAACAACGCCTACAACACCGGCTCCAACTGGACCTGGAACTCCGCAGCCTGGGGTGCGAACTCCATTGCCAGCGGCGCTCCGGACACCGCCGGCAACTGGTCCGTCGCCCTCTCACCGCAGTGGGCTTCCGGCGACAACGCCGCCGGCAACTGGGGTGGCTCGTCGACCGCGGTCTTCAAGGGCTCGAAGCACCCGTACGAGGCCGCCCAGTTCGCGCTGTGGCTGAACACCTCTGACGAGGCGCTCACGATGCTGAACGAGTCGGCCAACCTGTACCCGGCCGCCAAGAGCGGCCTGGAACTGCCGGCCCTCAAGGAAGGCGTTGAGTTCTACGGTGGCCAGCCCATCTATGACGTGTTCGCCGAGGCGTCAGCTCAGGTATCGCCCGACTTCGTCTGGGGCCCAACCATGACGCAGGTGTACAACGACACCTCGGACGGCTTCAAGGGCGCTGTCACGGGTAATGGCACCCTGACGGAGGCTCTCACGAGCGCTCAGCAGAGCACGATCAACGCTCTTGAGGCTCAGTCGATCCCGGTCAACAAGTAGCATCAGTTCTACTGTGCCCATTTCCTACCTCCGTGCCGCGGGCACCAGCCTGGTGCTGGACGCCCGCGGCACGGGGGTGCCCGTTATCGTGCACTGGGGTGCCGACCTGGGCGATTTGAGCGCCGCTATGCTGACGACGTTGGCCGACGCATCCGTGCCGGCGATCGCGCCAAGCTCGATCGACGTGCCTCTGCGGCTCACCCTGCTGCCCACCCTCGCGCAGGGGTGGAGCGGACGCCCGGGAATCAGCGGTTTCCGGCCGGGCCTGGGCAGCCCGGCCATCGACCTTAGCCTGGTCGGCGTTCGAGCCGGTGAGCGCCCCGCGGGGCGCGCCGCATTGCCCGGTACCCAGACCCTGACACTCTTGCTGGCCGATGCCGCCGCACAGATATCCGTGCGCACCGACCTTGAACTCTCGGTTCAGGGAGTGCTTCGGCTGCGCCACACCGTGACTAATACGAGTACCGCCGCCGGCGATGCAGCATTCGAACTCGGTTCGCTCGACGTCATCCTGCCAATTCCCGGTCGGGCCGGCGAACTGCTTGACTTCACCGGGCTGTGGACTCACGAGCGCCGGCCGCAACGCAGCATCCTTGGCCACGGCGTGTGGAGCCGGGAGTCCCGACACGGCCGTCCCGGGCATGACGACTCCTTTCTCATGGTGGCCGGAACACCCGGATTCGGTTTTCGTTCCGGTGAAGTGTGGTGCACCCACCTCGCCTGGAGCGGTGACAAGCGCGCCTGGGCGGAGAACAGCCCCTTGGGCTTTTCGGTGCTCGGAAGCGGTGAACTGCTGGCTTCCGGCGAGCTGGGTGTGGCCGCCGGTGAGAGTTACAGCACCCCCTGGACCGTTGCCGCATACTCGGAGGCTGGGCTCGACGGGCTGTCGGCGCGGCTGCATCCGTGGATCCGATCGTGGTCAACTATTAAGACGCCGCGCCCGGTCGTGATGAACACGTGGGAGGCCGTCTACTTCAAGCACGACCTGCCTACTCTGGCTCGACTTGCGGATGCCGGGGCGCGGGCCGGCGTGGAACGATTCGTCCTCGACGACGGCTGGTTCACCAATCGTCGGGATGATCGCCGTGCCCTCGGCGACTGGTTCGTCGACCCCGTGACCTGGCCCCATGGCCTGCATCCTCTGATCGAACATGTGCACGCGGTCGGCCTGGATTTTGGCCTCTGGGTCGAACCGGAGATGGTGAGTCTCGATTCGGAGGTGGCCCGTGCGCACCCGGAGTGGGTGCTCGGTGGAGTCTCGGAATCCGCCGCCGGTGAAAAAGCGGCGCTGACCTGGAGGTTCCAGCGCGTGCTCGACCTTGGCCATCCGAAGGCCTTTGCGTGGGTCTTGGCACGGCTCACCGCCCTGCTCACGGAGTACCCGATCGCCTACCTAAAGTGGGACCACAACCGCGATCTGCTGGCCGGTTCCGCGCACCGGCAGACGGCGGCGCTGTACCGGCTCATCGATGCGGTACGCGCGGCGCATCCGGGCGTCGAGATCGAGTCCTGTGCGTCAGGGGGAGCCCGGATCGACCTGGGTATCCTCGAGCGCGTCGACCGGGTCTGGACCAGCGATACCAACGACCCGCTCGAGCGACAGCAGATCCAGCGCTATACGGGTGTGCTCATGCCGCCGGAATACCTCGGGGGGCATCTCGGTGCGGCCACGGCGCACACCACCGGACGCACCTCCGAGCTCAGCTTCCGACTGGCGACTGCCCTGTTCGGCAGCGCCGGCATCGAGTGGGACCTCACCAGCGCCAGCGCCGAGGAGCTCGGGCAGATCGCTGAGTGGATCACGCACTATAAGCGCCTGCGCCTCCTACTGCACTCCGGCGTCGTTGTAAGGGCCGACCCCAGCGACCCGGCCCTCGAATTGCACGGCGTCGTCTCGCCCGACCAGAACACGGCCCTCTTCGCCCAGGTGGCCCTCACCGCTCCGCGTTCGGCGCTGCCCGAACGGATGCGGTTTCCCGGGCTCGCGCCAGAGCGGCGCTACCGAGTGTCGCCGCTGCTGCTCGGAGGCGCCCCGCGCGCAATTCAGGATGCACCGCCGGCATGGAATGCCGCGGGTGGAGGCTCAAACGCCGCTTCACCGACCGTCGACGAAGCTGCCATTGGCAGTGTCGGAGGATCGGTTACGCTGACCGGAGCGGTGCTCGCCCTCGTCGGGCTGACCGCGCCGCTGCTTGCCCCGGAGCAGGCCGCACTTTTCGCGGTCGACGCGGTCGACTGAACGATTCTGTCTGTGCCGGGTGTTACGCGGCTTCGAGCTCGCGCACCTGCTGCAGCCAGACGTCGAACAGGTCGCTGTCGAAGTCGTCGACGCTCTTGAGCTTGTACTCGCTCATTTCGGCCGACCCGCTCGCGTTGAGCTTGCCCGAGTGATCGGTGATGGCCTGTCCGCGCCAGAACAACACGGTGACGAAGGTGGGGTACGCCTTGAATCCGGCGACCGGTAGGTCATCGTCGAGCCAGACCGGATGTCCGTGCCACAGTTCCGTCGAGGTCTCCGGCAGGGCCAGGTCGAACTTGTCCCGGAGCAGGCCGACGACGGTCGCGAGCGGCTCGGCCGGCACGGCCACGTACTCGGCGATGGTCGTCGGCTTGGCAGCGGCTGCGACAGTGGCGATAGCCGGGGCGTCGACGTGGAATTCGGTGGGGGCGGAGGTGGACGTGGATGTCAGGTGAATAGCCTCTTTCGATGCTGGAACTCAGGCCCGGCGAGGTGCCGGACAGATTCGTTACTGCTTCCACACTCTCACGGAATTCGCGTTCGTGGCTGGGCGGACACTCAGGATCAGCGCTTCCGGGCACAAGAAAAAGCGCCGCCCGCCGACCGGGTGGTCGACGGGCGGCGCCCGATGAAACGTGAGGTTCTAGGCCGCCGGACCACCGGCAACGGCGAGGATGTCAATGACGAACACCAGGGTGTCGGTACCGGAGATGCCCTGGGTACCCTCCTCGCCGTAGCCGAATTCCGGCGGAATCACGGCCAGGACCTGGGAACCGACGGTCTGACCGACCAGAGCTTCGGTGAAGCCGGCGATCACGCCGTTGGTCGGGAACAGGCTGTAGTCGGCCCGGCCCCAGGAGGAATCGAAGGTTTCGCCGGTGGCCCAGAGGGCACCGGTGTAGGCGACGGCCACGCTCGCGCCATCGGTCACGACTTCTCCGTCACCGGTCTTCAGGTTCGTGATCTTCAGGTCGGTGGGAGCGTCGGTGGCGGGGATGGTGATGGTCGGTGCGCCGTCATCGGCGAGGGCCACGGTGGGGAAGCCGTCTTCGACGGGCTGGTCCTCGCCGGAGGCCTGGGTCGGGACATCCTCGATCACGCTGATGACGTCCATCACGAAGATGACCGGCTCGCCGGCGGCGACGCCGGTCGTGCCCTGGTCGGCGAAGGCATCCGCTGCCGGGCTCACGGTGACAATGCGTTCACCCTCGACAGCGCAATTGGCCGAACGCACCAGGCCCGGCAGAAAGCTCGTGTCATTGATCGGAATCACGAGGCTGGCACCGTCGGTGTTGTAGGTCGTCGGCTGAATGACCTCTTCGGTCTTGGCGTTGTAGAGGGTGATCGCCACCTCGACGATCGAGTCCGTCTTGGCGGTGTCGGTTCCGGTGCCTTTGATGGCGACCGTGCGCTGCGAAGCCGTCGGCTCCAGTGGTGCATCGATCGAGATGTCGAGCGGAGCGCCGAAGTCACCGGTGACCTTCACGCTATCGGAGAGCTTGCCCGACTCGGTGCAGTCAGCCGAGGGGGAGCTAGCGGCAGCGGCATCCGTTGCTTCGGTCGTGTCGCTGCTGCCGCAGGCGGTGAGCGCGAGCGTCAGGCCCACAATGGTGAGCAGGGCGGGGATTTTCGACACGGGGCCTCTTTCGAGAACGTAGCAAGTTGGCAGGCAATTGTTCGGTTGGCGCGAACGGCCAAGTGCCTACTCTGCCACGCCTCGCCTCGGAGCGGGCTGAATGGCGCGCGGTGGCGCGATTCAGTCGTCGAGACCGCGCGCGATCAGCGCCTCGCCGAGGGCATCCGCTGCATAAAGTGAGCGCACCACCACCGGTACTGCGATCGACATGAGCGACCACTGCGTACCGCGCGCGGTGCGCGCCTCGAGTACCTCGCGCACGATGTCACTGACCAGCGGAATACAGCGAATGGTGAGGGCCACGAGCAGTCCTACCCTGTCGGGGTCGACGAACCGTCGAAAAGGGCGCAGCAGCGTCTGGAACGCTTCGAGCACCGCCGTGACCGTTGTGGTCATGGTGAACAGGGCGGCGAGGGCGACGGCGACGAGCAACCGGCCAGCCATGAGGGCAGCCACGAGCCAGCCGGAGAGCAGCCCCTGGATGGGCACGGCGATTAGCAAAATGAACAGAATCGGAATGATCTGCCCCGCGGCGGCTCGCACCGGAACGCGGGCGATCACAAACAGCAGCACGACCCCGGCCACGGCGCCGCCGATAAGGCGGAGGTCGGGCGAGGTTCCGATCAGTAAGACGCAGAGCGAGAGCAGAAACAGCTTGAGCAGCGTCGGCGCGCGGTGAATGAACGAGCTGCCGGGGCTGTACAGCCCGATCATGCGAGCAGGGCGCGATAGGCCGCGAGCGACCGTTCCGGCGTGCCGTCGGCCACGACTTCGCCCTCCTCGATCACGATCACCCGGTCGAATTCTTCGACCAGGTGCAGGTGATGGGTGACCACGATGACCTGCTGGGGGAGCGTCTGCAACAGTTCGCTGATGCGCCGCACATTGCGGGCGTCGAGCAGAGTGGTCGGTTCATCGGCGACAATCGTCGCCGGCTCGGCGACCAGCACGGCGGCGAGAGCCAGCAGCTGTTTCTGCCCGCCGGACAGGCGATGCGCCGGATGATCGGCGTGCTCGCTCAGCCCGAACTGAGCGAGCGCGGCCGTCGTGCGCTCGTCGATCTGCCCCTTATCGAGGCCGCGGCGCCGCAGCGTGAAGGCGACGTCTTCCCGCACCGTGGGCATTACGATCTGGTTGTCGGGGTTGGTGAAGATGAACCCGATCTTGCGCCGCACGTCTCGGGCGTGCCGGCCCACAGTCTGCCCGTCGACTGTCACGGTGCCGCTTTGCGGGGTGACGAGCCCGTTGATCAGGCGCACCAGGGTGGACTTGCCCGAGCCGTTCGCGCCGACGATACCGATGCGCTGCTCGGTCAGGTGCAGGTTCACATCACGCAGCACCGAGCGGGCGCCGAACGCATGCGAAACCTGCTCGAAGCGGATGCTGCTCACGCGTGGCCCTGGCGCCCCTTCGGCAGCGCGATCAGGCCGGGGTAGGCCTTGTGTACCTGGCGGGCGACCAGCACGGTCACGATGACCTTGATCAGGTCGCCGGGCAGGAAGGCGACGTTCAGGCCGATCGCAGTCCAGAGCGGCAGCCCGAGATTGATGGCCATGACCGGAATGCCCAGGAGATAGACGGCGACGATGCCGCCAAGAATGGTGGCACCGAGGGCCGGCCAGAACGGGTACTTCGGCAGCAGGCGGGCGGTGAGGTAGCCGGTGACGAAAGCACCGAGGAGCCAGCCGTACAGGTAGCCGGCAGCCGGGCTGACGGTGAAGACGCCGATTCCACCGCGGGCGCCGGCGAGCAGGGGCAGCCCGACCGCGGTCAGCACGAGGAACAACAGCACGGCGAGGGTTCCCTTGCGCGGGCCGAGAATGGCGCCGGCGAGCATCACGCCGAGGGTCTGCATCGTGATCGGCACCGGGCCGATATTGAGCGGTCCCGGCAGGCCGAGCGCGGCGATGAGGGCGGCGAAAATAGCGATCTGGGCAAGATCACGGGCGGGCAGAATGCGGCGAGCCGGAGCGCTCGAGCGGATGGTGTCGGTCATGTTTTCAATTTAGATATCGGCAGGTACCCGGCGCTGAAGAATACCTACAATAAAAAGCGCTGAACTGTAGAGGTTGTGATTTTTAGCCCGCCAGCACTCGGGTGGGGGAGGCCAGGCCCGCGACGATGGAATCCGCTGCCCGCACCAGCGCCAGGTGGGAGAGCGCCTGCGGGGTGTTGCCGGCCTGGTGCCCGCCCGCAACGTCGTACTCCTCGGAGAGCAGGCCGACATCGTTGACGAAGCCGAGCAGGCGGTTCATCAGTATGTTGGCATCGTCGATGCGGCCGGAGGTGGCGTACTGCTCGACCAGCCAGAACGAGCAGGCCAGAAACGGATGCTCACCCGGCGGCAATCCGTCCACCCCGGCAGTCGTGCGGTAGCGCAGGAGTAGGCCATCGCGGCAGAGGTCCGCCTCGATCGCGGCCACGGTACCGAGCATGCGCGGATCGGTCGGTGCGCAGAAGCCGACCTGAGGGAGGACGAGGAGGGAGGCATCCACTTCGGTACTGCCGTAGTACTGCACGTAGCTGCCGAGGTTTTCGTTGAAACCGCGGGTTTCGATGTCGGCGCGCACCTCGTCGCGCAGCGTCTTCCAGCGTTCGAGCGGACCGTCGAGGCCGCACTCCTGGATGCCGCGCACGGCACGGTCGAAGGCGGCCCAGACCATGACGCGGGAGTGCGTGAATTCGCGGGCCTGCCCGCGCACCTCCCAGATGCCCTGGTCGGCCCGGCGCCAGTTCTTCTCGAGAAAGCTCATGAGTGCTCGCTGCAGCGGCCAGGAGAACTCGGTTTCGCGCACCCCGGCAGCGCGTGCGGCGTGCAGGGCGACCATGACCTCGCCGATGACGTCGGACTGGAACTGGTTGACCGCGTCGTTGCCAACCCGCACGGGGGAGGAGCCGTTGTAGCCGGGCAGGCTGCTCAGCTCGCGTTCGGGGAGGTAGCGCTCGCCGGAGAGCCCATACATGATCTGCACGTCGCTCGGATCCCCGGCAATGGCGCGCAGCAGCCAGGCCCGCCAGTCGCCGGCTTCCACCTCGTAGCCGTGGCTGAGCAGCACCTCGAGCGTGAGTGAGGCGTCCCGCAGCCAGACGTAGCGGTAATCCCAGTTGCGGGTGCCACCGGTCTGCTCGGGGAGTGACGTGGTCGCTGCGGCCACGATGCCGCCGGTTCGTTCGTGCGTCAGGGCGCGCAGCACCAGCAGCGAACGAACCACCTGGGCGCGCAGGGGGCCGTCGTGGCTGCAACGGGATGCCCAGCTCTGCCACCAGGCGCGGGTCGAGCGGTAGGCCGCATCGATGTCGATGGCCGGTGGAATCTCCCGGTGCGAGCGATACCAGGTCATTTGGGCATCGACGGTTTCGCCGGCGATGACATCGAAGTGCGATTCGTGCCGGTGGTCTGACGCGCGGAGCGCCGGGCCGCGCACGACGATGGCGTCGGGTCCGGCGATCGCGACCAGGCCGCGCACCGACTCGCCCTTCAGCTGGCGCACCCACGGAATCGTCGTCGCATAGCCAAAGCGGATGCGCAGATCCTGCGTCATCGCCATCGTGCCGGTGATGCCGCGCACCCGGCGCACCAGGTCGGCCCGGCCATCACCGTGCGGCATGAAGTCGAGCACCTCGACCTGCCCGGTGCTGGTGGTCCACAGTGTCGATAGCACGAAGGTGTCGCCGTCGTAGCGGCGGGTGGCGATGGCGTTTGGGTCGGCGGGAGCGAGCAGCCAGCGGCCATGGTTTTCATCGCCGAGCAGCGCACCGAACATTGACGCGGAGTCGTAGCGGGGCAGGCAGAGCCAGTCGATGCTGCCATTGAGTCCGACGAGTGCCGCCGAATGGCAGTCGCTGATCAGTGCGTAGTCCTCGATGGGGAGTGCCATCAGGCCATCCTGTCAGCAGGAGGGTGAGAGTGCGCTGACGATCTGCTTAGGCTACGAGGCGAGCGGAGGCGAGGGTGGCCGACGCTTTGTCGATCCAGGCAGCGGATGCTGCGGCGAGGTCGTCGTCCGAGCTGGCCACGGTTGCAATGGGGGCCGTGTTGATCAGCTGGGTGTGGATCGGGGCTGCGTCGATTGGCTGCGCGGTGATCGGGACGGGATCGTTCCAGGTGACAATCGGGGCCGGGGTCCAGGACAACGCCGTCGGTTCGCCGCTGCTTTCGCCGCGCAGCGTCGCCTGCTCGGTGAGGATGGTCTCGGTCAGTTCGACCGCGATCTCCCGGGCCTTGAGCCCGTGAAATATGACGTCGGTATCGCCGGGGGTCCGGGGCGAGAGCGTCCAGTCGCCGTTTTCGCCGATGAGTTCGCGGAGTTTGTCGTGCAGCAGCTCAAAAATCTGTTCGTCGCCAAGGACCGGGGCTGCGGCCACGCTCATCGCCGCGCTCGCGGCCAAACGTCGGCGTCGACGACCAAACATGACGAGCCCCTTTCAGATGCAGCCGACAATCAGCTACTGCCTCCAGTTTCGGTCACCAAACAGCGACTCGCCGGACGGCGCGCCGACCAGCAGCCGAACTCAGCTGTCGATTTCGCGTTTATTGGCGTCTTCGATGACCGTGCCGATGGCCACAGCGGCGCTCAGCGCCCACCCCAGCCACAACATCACCAGACGCCAGTCGCGCGGTCCGTGCCTGGTGGCCTGCACGGTGTTCCATCCGCCGGCGATGACGCCGATCATGGCACTGCTGAATATGAACTTTCGCATGTGAACCTCCGGCCTAAGGTTACCCGGAGCCTCCCCGGCCTGGGCAAACCCGAATAGGCTGAGAAAAACCCCTGAACTGACCGATCGGACAGGATCTGACCGATCGGTCAACTAGCCTGTGGTCGTGCCCATTCTTCCTGCGACATCCGCTGCACCGCCGGCCGGCGGCATCCGCTCACAAACCGGCGCCGACCTGCGCCAGGTCGCGCTGACCCAGTTCGCGTCGGTGGGATTCGCGGCAACCTCGCTGCAGAATATTGCCGACATCGCGGGCTTCTCCAAATCCAGCGTGCTCTACCACTTCGCCTCCAAGGAGATGCTGCTCGAGCAGGTGCTCACGCCGGCCATCGACCAGCTCGAGGTCGTTCTCGACCGCTTCGTGACCGAGCCCGAGACCATTGCCACCCGTGAGCGGTTCGTCGATGACTTCATCGACTTTCTGCTCGAGTTTCGGCTGGAACTGCACACCTTCATCAACCAGGCCCAGTCGCTGCGCGGCATCGCCATCATCGACCGGGCCGGACTGCTCATCGTTCGTCTCGCCGCGAGTATCTGCCACGACGACGCGAGCAATGAAGACCGCCTGCGGTTCGGCTTCGCCCTCGGCGGTGCCGCCTACTCGCTCGTGGCCGGCATGACCTTTCTGGGCGAGGCCACCCTGCCCGACGACGACCTGCGCCCGGCGCTGCGCACCGTGATGACCGAACTGCTCGCCCCCGTCTCCGTACACCCGCGCCCCGCTCACTCCTGAATTTCTGCGCCGTCCGAAAGTAGTTTTCATGGCAACCGTTCTGTATCGTCTCGGCCACTTCGCCTACCGGCGGGCCTGGCTCAACATCGGCATCTGGGTGCTGCTGCTCGCCGGCATCTTCGGCGGCGGCATGGCCCTCAACGGCCAGACGCAGGAGTCCTACGCGATCCCCGGCACCGAGTCGCAGGATGCCATCGACTCGCTCGCCGCGGTGTTCCCCTCGGCGGCCGGCGCGCAGGTGCAGGTCGTTTATCACGTGCCGAGCGGGGCATCCATTGATGATGCGCCGTACCGGGCCGCCATCGAAAGCATGGCCACAGAGATCGGCGTCATCGACGGCGTCGACACCGTGATCACCCCGTTCAGCGACTACGCAGCGGATGCCGTCTCGAGCGACTCCGAGACCGCTTTCAGTCAGGTGGCGCTCACTGGGCAATCCACCGACGTGTCCACGGACACCCTCGACGCCCTCGTGGCCACTCGGTCGATCGGGGAGGACGCCGGCTTGCAGGTCGCGTTCGGCGGCCAGGTCTTCCAGGACAACACCTTCGGTATCACCGTCACCGAGGTGCTCGGCGTGCTCTTCGCCGGCGTCGTGCTGCTCATCACCTTCGGTTCCCTGCTCGCCGCCGGCATGCCGCTTCTCATGGCCATGATCGGCGTCGGCGTCGCGATCGGCGGCATCACCGCGGTGAGCGCCTTCGTCTCGGTCTCGAGCACCGCCCCCATGCTCGCGCTCATGCTCGGGCTCGCGGTCGGCATCGACTACTCGCTGTTCATTTTGTCGCGGCATCGATCCCAGCTGGCTACCGGCATGAAACCGCACGAATCGGCCGCGACGGCCGTCGCCACCGCCGGTGGCGCCGTGGTCTTTGCCGGCATCACCGTGATCATCGCCCTGCTCGGACTACTGGTGGTCGGCATCCCCTTCTTGAGCGTGATGGGACTCGGCGCCGCATTCGCCGTGCTGGTCTCGATCGGCGTGGCCGTGACCCTGCTGCCCGCCGTGCTCGGCGTGGTCAAGGGCAAACTCATCCCCAAAGTCGGCGGACGGGCCCACCGTCGGGCGACCACCCCCGACGATGGAAGACCGACCCTGGGCCGGCGCTGGGTCGGACTGGTACTCAAGGCCCCGATCGTCGCCGTCATTGTGGTGGTCGGCGTGCTGGGAACTCTCGCCATTCCCGCACTCAGCCTCGACCTCAACCTGCCGGACGGCGGCTCCGAACCGGCCGGCTCGACCCAGCGGGAGGCCTACCAGCTCATCAACGACGGCTTCGGCCCCGGCTACAACGGCCCGCTCGTCGTCGTCGTCGACATCACCCAGACCACCGACATCTTCGGTGACCTCGACACCATCGGCGCCCAGATTCGCGACCTGCCGGGCGTCGCCTACGTGGGCACGGGTACCCCAAACCCCACCGTCGACACGGCCATCATTCAGGTGATGCCCGACAGCGCACCGGATGCCGCGGCCACGAAAGACCTCGTGCAAATGATTCGAGACCTCGGCCCGGGCATCACCGCGAGCCTCGGCACCCCGATCGCCGTCACCGGCGCGACTGCCGTCGGCATAGACATCTCCAACCGGCTGACCGACGCGCTCATTCCCTTCGCGCTCATCGTGGTTGGGCTCTCGATCATTCTGCTCATGATGGTGTTTCGCTCCGTCTTCGTGCCGATCAAGGCCGCGCTCGGCTTTTTACTGTCGGTGTTCGCCGCCATCGGCGCCACCGTGGCGATCTTTCAGTGGGGCTGGTTTCCCGACCTGTTCGGCGTAGAAAACCCCGGCCCCATCCTCAGCTTTCTGCCAATTCTGCTCATGGCGGTCTTGTTCGGCCTCGCGATGGACTACGAGGTGTTCCTCGTCTCGGGAATGCGCGAGGAATTCGTGCGCACCGGCAACGCCCGGCAATCGATCATCCACGGCTTCGCCCATGCCGGCCGGGTTGTCACCGCCGCGGCCCTGATCATGTTCTTCGTCTTCTTCGCGTTCGTCCCCGACGGCACCGGCGCCATCAAAGGCATCGCCTTCGCGCTGGCTGTAGGGGTCATGCTCGACGCCTTCCTGGTGCGCATGACGCTCGTTCCGGCCGCGATGGCACTCGCCGGAAAAGCCGCCTGGTGGCTGCCACGCTGGCTCGGGCGGCTGCTGCCGAACGTCGATATCGAGGGGGAAGGACTGCGCCAGCACCTGCACGACAGCGCGTGGGCGGCGGAGCAGACCGATGCGATCACGGCCGATGAAGTCGTCTTCGGCCTCGAGACCGCGCCGATCGGTCCGCTCAGCCTGAGTATTCCGGCTGGTTCGCTCGTGCGGCTCACCGGCACGGCCGGTCACCGCCGGGTCGTCGCGGCCACCCTCGCCGGACGACTTGATCCGGTCAGCGGACGACTGCAGGTGCTCGGCTACCCGCTGCCATCCGACCGGCAGCAGACCCTGCGCCGGGTTGCCCTCGCCGATATCGGTGAGCATCGGGACACCGAGATCACCGTCGGAGAACTGCTCGCCGAACGGCTGCGGCTCACCCTGCCCTGGTACCGGACTGCCGCGGTCGCTAGCCGTCGCGCCGTCTGGATCAGCAGTATTAACCGGGCCCTGGGTGCCGGTCAGTCGGTGACGGCCGCCACGACGATTTCGGCGCTACCGGCCCACGGTCGGGCGACCGTGCTGGTCGCGGCGGCGCTCACCGAACGCCCCGGTGTGGTCTTCGTCGACCTCGGTGAGGGCCTCCCCGAGCCCTTTCTGGGCCGGGACCTGGCGACGGTACTGGCCATGCTGGCACCCCCGACAACCACGCTGGTGCTCGGCGCTGCACGCTTCGACATCGATGGCCCGGAATCGGCGCACGATCGACCGTGGCAGCAGATCGATCTCGACGCGCCAGTTGACGACGACCTGATGATGGATTCCCTCGATGGAAAGGCCCTGCAGCGATGAGCACCGCACTCGACAAACTGTTCAGCCGTACCGCGCGGCAGCGGCGGCTGACCGTCGCCGCTCTCGTGGCCGTCGTGGTCGCCGTGCCGCTCGCCGTGGCCGGACTGTTCACGGTGGCTCTCGTCTCGGCCGATGACCGGGTCGACACCATTCCCGCGATCGTCGTGAACAACGACGAATTCGTCACGACCACCCTGCCGGACGGCACCGAACAACAGGTTCTAGCCGGTCGATTGCTCGTGACCGAACTGACCGCGCCCAGCGCCAGCGATGCCAGCACGGCCGGATTCGACTGGACTATCTCCAACACGGCCGACGCGCAAGCGGCGCTCGCCGCCGGAGACGCCTACGCGATTCTGACCATCCCCAGCGATTTCTCCGCCTCGATCAACTCGCTCTCGGGCAGCACCCCGGTGCAGGCAGACCTCGATATTCGCACCGATGATGCCCATTCCTACCTCGCCGGCTCGCTGGCCCAATCGGTCGGCTCGGCCATGGCGGGCGCCTTCGGCCAGGCGATCACCGCGCAGTATCTCGAAGGCCTGTACACGAATCTCGCCCTGCTTGGCTCGTCCCTAACGGACGCCGCCGACGGCGCGGCCGCGCTCTCCACCGGGGTGAGTGGGGTCAAGGCCGGCCTCGATTCCCTTGCGGCCGGCACGGCGACCGCCGCTACCGGGGCGGCATCCGCTGCCAGCGGAGCGACGAGTTATGCCTCGGGCGTGGCCTCCTATACCGACGGCGTCACCGGGCTGAGCGCGGGGCTGACCGAGCTGAAGTCCGGCGCCGGCGCGCTGGCTCCGCTCGAAACCGGGCTCCCGGCCTACGCCTCGGGAGTGCAGGGAACGGCGGCAGCGTTCACGGCCCTCAACGCGCAGATGCAGGCCGACCCGAACGTCGCAGCCTACGCCGGCGCGCTCGCGCAAATTCAGGGCGGCCTCACCGCACTCGGCGCCCAAAGCCCGGGCATCGGGGCAGCCGGCACCGGAATTGGGTCGGTGCTGGACGGCATCTCGTCGAGTGCGAACGGTGCGCTTACGCTCGCGGCCGGCGGCCCAGCCTTGTCAAGCGGCGCAAGCGATCTCGCGACCGGTGTGCAGGGAATTTCCGCCGGGCTCGGTACCCTCGCTTCCGGCACCCAGTCGGCCCAGGCCGGGACGCACGCACTGGAAGCCGGGGCCGCCGAGCTCGCGACCGGGCTGGCGGACGGCGCGGCGGGGGCATCCGTTTTCACCGATACCGATACCGATGCCGCGACCACCGCCGCGGTCGTCTCCGAGCCGGTCAGTGTCACGACCGAGCGCGACCACTTGATCGACTCAGCCGGCCCGATCATCGGCATGATTTTCGTGCCGGTCGGCCTGTGGATCGGCGCCCTCGTCGTCTTTCTGCTGTTCAAACCGCTCACAGCATCCGCCTTGGCGTCGACGACGAGCACCGGCCGGTTGCTGCGTCGCGGCCTCGGCCGGGCCTTCGCCATCGTTGCCGGCCAGGCCGTTCTGGTCACCGTGCTGCTGCATACCGCCCTCGATGTGGCGTGGACGCTGCTGCCGGCCACCCTCGGCTTCGCCCTGCTGTTGGCCTTCGTGTTCGTGGCCGTGCAGCACTGGCTGAGCGTCGCGTTCGGTCGGGTCGGCATCGTCATCTCGCTCGTGCTGCTCGCCCTGCAACTCGCCGCGGCGAGTGGGCTGTATCCGATCGAACTCGTCGCCGCCCCATTCCAGGCGTTGAGCCCCTTTCTGCCGCTGACCTGGGCCGTGAACGGCCTGCAGGCGATTGTCAGTGAAAGCGGGGGAGCGGATGTTGCCGCCGCCGCCGCAATACTGCTCCTGTTCGCGATCGGTAGCGTGCTGCTCTCGTTCTGGAGTGTGGCCCGAGCGCGCGGAGCCCGCTCGTTCGGGCTGGGGCTGGCCAGGGCGTAGGGCGCGGTGCCCCCATGAGACTGGGGGGCGACTGGTATCCTTGGGAGGGCAACACAGGCGTGCACCGCGGGTGTGCCCGGAACGGATGATCCATTACTTATTCAGCCGACTCCACGCGGTTCGACCGCGACCAGACCGCACTCGACGATTCAGGGGCTGACGCTGCGCCCGATGACACCGCAACCGGTGCGTACACGCTCGTCGTCGTCTCCAACCGGCTGCCGGTCGATTTCGAGGAGGGCGACGACGGTGCCGTCACCTGGCGCACTTCACCCGGCGGCCTGGTCACCGCACTCGAACCGCTCATGCGTGCGTCAAACGGCGCCTGGGTCGGCTGGCCCGGCGTCGCTGATCGCTCCTTTGCGCCGTTCGATAATGACGGCATCTCGCTCGTGCCCGTGCGGCTCAACGAAGAAGACATTGAGGACTACTACGAGGGCTTCTCCAACGACACCCTCTGGCCGCTCTACCACGACGTTATTGCGCCGCCGAGCTATCACCGCGAAACCTGGGACGCCTACGTCAGGGTGAACCGTCGATTCGCTGCCGCCGCCGCAGCGGTCGCCGCCCCCGGAGCCACGGTCTGGGTGCACGACTACCAGCTGCAGCTCGTTCCGCGCCTGCTGCGGGAGGCCCGCCCCGATCTCGTCATCGGCTTCTTCAATCACATTCCATTTCCGCCATATGGCATTTATGCTCAGCTGCCCTGGCGTAAACAGATTCTGCACGGCCTGCTCGGCGCCGACGTTATCGGCTTTCAACGAGTAGCGGATGCCGGCAATTTCTCCCAAGCGGTGCGTCGCCTCTATGGCTATGCCACCCGCGGCGTCGTTATCGACGTGCCCACCGGTGACAACGGCCAGAGCGGCCAGACCGGGGAGACTCGTCGTGTCATCGCCAAGCACTTTCCCATCTCGATCGACGCGGCCGCCTACGAAGAACTGGCTAGACGCCCCGATATCCAGGCCCGCGCACGTCAGATTCGGGAGGACCTCGGCAACCCGAAAACGCTCATGCTGGGTGTCGACCGGCTCGACTACACCAAGGGCATCGGCCACCGCATCAAGGCCTTCGGGGAACTGCTCGCCGACGGACGCCTGAGTGTCGAAGACGTCACCCTGGTGCAGATCGCGAGCCCGTCCCGCGAACGGGTCAGCACCTATATGGCCCTGCGCGACGAGATTGAACTCGCCGTCGGTCGACTCAACGGTGACTTCTCCACGATCAGCCACACCGCCATCAGCTATCACCACCACAGCTACCCGCGTGAAGAAATGGTCGCGATGTATCTCGCCGCTGACGTCATGCTCGTCACCGCGCTGCGTGACGGCATGAACCTCGTCGCCAAGGAATACGTCGCCGTGCGCTTCGATGCCGACGGGGTGCTCGTGCTGAGCGAGTTCGCCGGCGCCGCCGATGAACTCAAACAGGCCATCCTGATTAATCCGCACGACATCGACGGAACCAAGGACGCCATCGTGCGCGCGGTCGAGATGCCCCGGCGGGAACGCGCTAGACGTATGCGGTCGCTGCGCCGCAAGGTCGCGGAGAACGATGTTGCCGCCTGGTCGGCCTCGTTCCTGCGGGCCCTCACCGGCGGCGCTGCCGTGGCGGCCGGAATCCCCGACGATCTCGACCTGGCCTTGCAGAGTCTTGCCGGTGCCGAGAACGTGCTCATCGCCCTCGACTTCGACGGAACGCTGGCCCCGCACGTTGACCACCCCGAAGACGCCCGTGCAATCACCGGCACCCGGGAAGCCGTTCAAGCCCTGCTCGACCTGCCCGGGGTGCGCGTAGCCTTCGTTTCTGGGCGCGCCCTGGTGAGTCTGCAGCACGTTGCCCAGCCGCAGAGTTCGGTGTTGCTCACCGGCTCGCACGGCATCGAGGTTCAGCTGGACACCCCCGAGATTGAACTCAACCTGGTCTCCTCTGAGCTCGAACAGCTCGACACCCTTGCCCGGGTGCTCACCAGCATCTCCGGATCGATTGCCGGGACCACCATCGAGCGCAAGCCCGCCGGTCTGGCCCTGCACACCCGGCTCGCGACCGAGAAAGACGGCCAAACTGCCCAGCGCGAGGCAAGGGAACAGCTCACCGATCAGCTGCCCGGACTTACCGTTCGCGAAGGTAAGAACGTGCTGGAATTCTCGGTACGCTCCAGCACCAAGGGCGATGCCCTCGAGAAGCTGCGCGAGTACACCGGGGCCGACCGGGTGTTCTACGCTGGCGACGATGTGACCGATGAAGACGCCTTCGCGGCATTGCGTGACGACGATCTCGGCCTCAAGATCGGCCAGGGCGCGACCCTCGCCGGCTACCGGGTGCGCAGCCCCAAGGAAGTCACTCAGGTCCTCGTGCGCATCGCCGCACTCCGTGCTGGCCTTGCGCTCTGAGGCCCCATTGAAAATAGAGGGCGCCCTGAGGTTCTAGACTCGGGGCATGTCTGAGATCGATGTGAAACCCCGTAGCCGCGCCGTCACGGATGGAATCGAGGCCACCACATCTCGTGGAATGCTTCGCGCCGTCGGCATGGGCGACGCCGACTGGGACAAGCCCCAGATCGGCATTGCGAGTTCGTGGAACGAGATCACGCCGTGCAACCTCTCGCTCGACCGCCTCGCCCAGGCCGCCAAAGAAGGCGTGCACTCCGGTGGCGGCTACCCGCTGCAGTTCGGCACCATCTCGGTCAGCGACGGCATTTCGATGGGCCACGAGGGCATGCACTTCTCGCTCGTCTCGCGTGAGGTCATCGCTGACTCGGTCGAGGTCGTCATGCAGGCCGAACGTCTCGACGGCAGCGTGCTGCTGGCCGGTTGCGACAAATCCCTGCCCGGCATGCTCATGGCCGCCGCCCGCCTCGACCTCGCCAGCGTGTTCCTCTACGCCGGATCGATCGCCCCGGGCTGGGTCAAACTTTCCGACGGCACCGAAAAAGACATCACCATCATCGACGCGTTCGAGGCCGTCGGCGCCGTCAAGGCCGGCCGCATGAGTGAAACGGATGCGAAGCGCATCGAGTGCGCGTTCGCTCCGGGCGAGGGCGCCTGCGGCGGTATGTACACCGCGAACACCATGGCCAGTGTCGCGGAAGCCCTCGGAATGAGTCTGCCCGGCTCGGCAAGCCCGGCATCCGCTGACCGTCGCCGTGACTATTTCGCCCACCGCTCGGGCGAGGCCGTGGTCAACATGCTGCGCCTCGGTATCACCGCCCGCGACATCCTCACCCGCAAGGCATTCGAGAACGCCATCGCCGTGGCCATGGCCTTCGGCGGCTCCACCAACGCCGTGCTGCACCTGCTCGCCATCGCCCGCGAGGCCGAGGTCGAGCTGACCCTCGACGACTTCAACCGCATCGGCGACAAGGTTCCGCACATCGGCGACCTCAAGCCGTTCGGCAAGTACGTCATGAACGACGTGGACCGCCAGGGCGGCGTGCCCGTCGTCATGCGTGCGCTGCTCGAGGCCGGCCTGATCCACGGCGACGCGCTCACCGTGACCGGCAAGACCGTCGCCGAGAACCTCGCCGAGATCGACCCACCCGACCTCGACGGTGAGGTGCTGCGCACCCTCGACAACCCGATCCACAAGAGCGGTGGCATTACCATCCTCAAGGGCAGCTTCGCGCCCGAAGGTGCTGTGGTGAAGACCGCCGGCTTCGACGCCGCCGTCTTCGAAGGCCCCGCCCGGGTGTTCGAGCGAGAGCGCGCAGCGATGGACGCCCTGACCGAGGGGAAAATCTACAAGGGTGACGTCGTCATCATCCGCTACGAAGGCCCGAAGGGCGGGCCGGGAATGCGCGAAATGCTCTCGATCACCGCCGCCATCAAGGGCGCTGGGCTCGGCTCCGATGTACTACTATTAACGGACGGTCGATTCTCAGGCGGCACAACCGGACTGTGCATCGGCCACATAGCACCCGAAGCGGTGGACGCAGGTCCAATCGCCTTCGTGCGCGATGGGGATCTGATACGGGTCGATATCGCAGCTCGCACGCTTGACCTACTGGTCGCACCTGCTGAGCTGGCCGCCCGGCAAGTCGGCTGGGCGCCTCTTCCCCCGCGCTATACCCGGGGCGTGCTGGCAAAGTACGCAAAGCTCGTGCATTCCGCCGCCGAAGGCGCCATCACCGGCTGACGCTGCGCACCGGCTCACCGGCACACCCCGTGGGGACACGCTGATAGATGTCGCAAGACCGATTTCAAAGTAGGGATTCTACGATCATGACCACGGAAACCACGCCTGTGCCCTCGGCCCCCGCGTCCGCGGAGCCGGAAATGCTCACCGGTTCTGGGGCGATCATTCGCACCCTGGAGCTGCTCGGTGTTACCGACGTTTTCGGTATCCCCGGCGGCGCCGTCATCCCGCTGTACGACGAGCTGATGACGCAAACCAAGATCCGCCACATTCTGGTGCGCCACGAACAGGGTGCCGGTCATGCCGCCGAGGGTTATGCCTCCGCAACCGGCCGGGTCGGCGTGGCGATCGCCACGAGCGGACCGGGTGCCACCAACCTGGTCACGGCCATTGCAGACGCCTACATGGACTCGGTCCCGCTGCTCGCGATCACCGGCCAGGTCTTCTCGACGTCCATGGGAACGGATGCCTTCCAGGAGGCCGACATCATCGGCATCACGATGCCGATCACCAAGCACTCCTTCCTGGCTCGCCGGGCAGAGGAGATTCCGGCGGCCATCGCCTCGGCGTACCACATCGCCTCGACCGGACGCCCCGGCCCGGTGCTCGTCGACATCACCAAGGACGCGCAGCAGAACTTGGCACCGTTCATCTGGCCGCCGAAGCTCGACCTTCCTGGTTACCGGCCGATCGTCAAGGCCCACGGCAAGCAGGTGCAGGTTGCGGCCCAGTTGCTGCTCAATGCCAAGAAGCCGGTGCTCTACGTGGGCGGCGGTGTGATCCGGGCCAAGGCCTCACCCGAGCTCCTCGTGCTCGCCGAGACGACCGGCGCACCGGTCGTGACCACCCTGATGGCACGTGGCGCCTTCCCCGACTCGCACCCGCAGCACCTCGGAATGCCGGGCATGCACGGCACCGTTCCCGCCGTGCTCGCGCTGCAGGAGAGCGACCTCATCATTTCGTTCGGAGCACGCTTCGACGACCGGGTGACCGGAAAGATCAGCGAATTCGCCCCGAATGCGAAGATCGTGCACGTTGACGTCGACCCGGCCGAAATCTCCAAGATTCGTCTGGCCGATGTACCCATCGTCGGTGATGCCAAAGATGTCATCGCCGATCTCATCGTTGCCTGGCAGGAGGCGGTTCAGGCCGCCGCCCCCGACGCCGGTGTTCCCGACACCGCTGAGTGGTGGACCTACCTGCGTGGCTTGAAAGACGAGTTCCCGCTCGGCTTCACCGAGCCCACCGACGGCCTGTTGGCCCCGCAGTACGTGATCCAGCGAATCGGCGAGCTCACCGGCCCGGAAGCGGTCTACGCGGCCGGCGTTGGCCAGCACCAGATGTGGGCGGCGCAGTACATCAAGTACGAGCGTCCCAATTCCTGGCTCAACTCGGGCGGAGCCGGCACTATGGGGTACTCGGTTCCCGCGGCGATGGGCGCCAAGGTCGCCGAGCCGGACCGCGTGGTCTGGTCGATCGACGGCGACGGTTGCTTCCAGATGACCAACCAGGAACTCGCCACCTGCACGATCAACAAGATCCCGATCAAGGTCGCGATCATCAACAACTCCTCCCTCGGCATGGTGCGCCAGTGGCAGTCGCTGTTTTACGACGGGCGGCACTCCTTCACGGACCTGAACACCGGTCACGGCACCGCCATGGTTCCGGACTTCATCAAGATGGCGGATGCCTATGGTGCGCTCGGAATTCGGGTCACCAGCAAGGACCAGGTCGATGACGCCATCAAACTGGCCCTCGCCACCAATGACCGCCCCGTCGTCATCGACTTCATTGTGAGCCCCGGCGCCATGGTGTGGCCGATGGTTCCGCAGGGAGTCAGCAACAGTTTCGTTCAGTACGCCAAAGACCATGCACCCACCTGGGGAGACGAGTAACCGTGACGAGCCACGTTCTGAGCCTGCTCGTCGAGGACAAGCCCGGCCTGCTCACACGCGTCGCTGGCCTGTTCGCGCGTCGGGGCTTCAATATTGAGAGCCTCGCCGTGGGGCACAGCGAGATCGCCGGGCTGTCCCGCATCACGATTCTGGTTGACGTCGAGGACATCCCGCTTGAGCAGGTGACGAAGCAGCTCAACAAGCTGATCAATGTGATCAAGATCGTCGAACTCGACCCCACCCAGTCGGTGCAGCGCGAACACCTCCTGATCAAGGTCAAGGTGGACAACACGACCCGGTCGCAGGTGCTCGAAGCGGTCACCCTGTTCCGAGCCCGGGTCGTCGACGTCGCCGCCGACGCCCTCGTCATCGAGGTCACCGGTGACACCGGCAAGACCCAGGCGTTCTTGCGCATTCTCGAGCCGTTCGGAATTCGTGAACTTGCGCAGTCGGGCATGCTCGCCATCGGCCGCGGTTCCAAATCGATTACCGAGCGCGTCTTCAAAAACTAACGGTTTCAACTTTTTCTACTAATCAATTCACGAGGAGAAATACACATTGTCTGAGATTTTCTACGACAAAGACGCCGACCTGTCGATCATTCAGGGCAAGAAGGTGGCCGTCATCGGCTACGGCTCGCAGGGTCACGCCCACGCGCAGAACCTGCGCGACTCCGGCGTCGAGGTCAAGATCGGCCTGAAGGACGGCTCCAAGAGCAAGGCCAAGGCCGAAGAAGCCGGCTTCACCGTGCTGTCCACAGCGGATGCCGCGGCCTGGGCCGACGTCATCGTCATCCTCGCGCCCGACCAGGTGCAGCGTCATCTGTACAAGGACGACGTGCTGCCGAACCTGGCTGCCGGTAAGGCCCTCGTCTTCGGACACGGATTCAACATCCGCTTCGGGTACATCACGGCGCCCGACGGCGTTGACGTCGTCATGGTCGCCCCGAAGGGTCCGGGCCACACCGTGCGCCGCGAGTTCGAAGCCGGTCGCGGCGTTCCCGTGATCGTCGCCGTCGAGAAGGACGCCTCGGGCAACGCCTGGCCGCTCACCCTCAGCTACGCCAAGGCGATCGGTGGCCTGCGCGCCGCCGGCATCAAGACCACCTTCACCGAAGAAACCGAAACCGACCTGTTCGGCGAGCAGGCAGTGCTCTGCGGCGGTACCTCACAGCTGATCCAGTACGGCTTCGAGGTTCTCACCGAGGCCGGCTACCAGCCGCAGGTTGCGTACTTTGAGGTGCTGCACGAGCTCAAGCTCATCGTCGACCTCATGTGGGAGGGTGGCATCGCCAAGCAGCGTTGGAGCGTCTCCGACACCGCCGAGTACGGCGACTACGTCTCCGGCCCGCGCGTCATCGACCCGAGCGTCAAGGAGAACATGAAGGCCGTTCTCGCCGACATCCAGAGCGGCGCGTTCGCCGAGCGCTTCATCGCCGACCAGGACAACGGCGGAGTCGAGTTTCTCGCCCTGCGCAAGAAGGGCGAAGAGCACCCGATCGAGGCCACCGGCCGCAGCCTGCGCAAGCTCTTCGCGTGGAATGCCTCGAACGACGACGACTACACCGACGGTTCGGTGTCGCGCTAAGCATCCGCTTAGATTGAGGAAGGGGTTCTCGTTCGCGAGAGCCCCTTCTTCGTTCCCCGGCACGAGCGTCGAAAGGGCAGACGAATGACAACGGATGCCGTGGGCACCGAAAATCAAACGGTGTGGCGCAACCGCATGTCGGCCCTGGCCATGCTCGGCGTGTGCCTCTACGTGTTCATCGACGTGGCGCTGCAATTTCTGCCGCCGCACTACAGCCCGATCAGCGACGCCGAGAGCAACCTCGCGGTCGGGCCGTTCGGCTGGATCATGAACCTCAATTTTCTCGGGCGAGCGGTGTTCTGCGTCGCCGCCGTAGTGGCGATCGCGCTGGCGGCCAGGCTGCTGGTCCCACGGCGTCGGGACCTGCTGCTCGGCGCCGGCCTCGGGCTGTTTCTTGTTGGGGGAGCCAGCTCGGCCGTGCTCGCTTTCTTTCCGACCGATGTCAGCGCGTCCCACGAGAGCACCCTGCAGACGTCGACCACCGTCGGCGCCATCCACCTGGCCGTAGCGTCCTTCGGCTTCGTCGCGGCCCTGATCGCCATCCTGCTACTTACGGCCTGGTTGCGCATCCGCCGGGTTATGCCGCGGGTGCAGCCGTGGGCGATAGTTTTCGCGGCGTTCACCCTGACCGGTCTGCTCGCAGTGGTCGCCGCCAGTGCCTGGGCGCCCGGTGTGGTCGGGCTCGCGGAGCGCGTGGCCCTCGTGGGTATTCTGGGGTGGACGTGGTGCGTGAGCGCCGGAATCCGTCGACTGGCCTGACTTACACCAGCCGGCCCGCGCTGAACACTCGGTGAACAGAATGATCTCACTGCTAAGTATTCGGCAGTCGCCCCCAAACTGGGGTGATGTCTACTCTCTCTCGACGTGATCTCTTCTCGGCCGGTGTTTTCGTTGTTGCCGGCGCCGCAGCAGCGACCGTGGGCGGCCAGCCAGCCAGCTCGAACGCCGCCGTCCTGTCCGCCGGCACCCGATTCGACCACGGCGTTGCCTCCGGAGACCCGCTGCCCGACGGCATCCTGCTCTGGACTCGGGTCACTCCGATGACCGAAGCCGTACCCGGGTCGGGCCTGGGCCCCGACGTCTCGGTGACCTGGGAGGTGGCCGAGGACTCGGGCTTTTTGCGGGTCGCAGCGAAGGGCACGACCATAACCGGTGCAGCCCGGGATCACACGGTGAAGGCGACACCCACCGGGCTGCGGCCGTCCACCATCTACTGGTTTCGCTTCAGGTCCGGCGGAGTCGCCTCCCCGGTCGGTCGCACCAAGACAGCCCCGGCCGCCGGTGTCGCCATCGATCGCCTGCGCCTCGGTGTCGTGTCCTGCGCCAACCTGCAGGCGGGCTTCTTCACCGCGTACCGCCACCTCGCCGATCGCGGCGACCTCGACGTCGTGCTGCACCTCGGGGACTACCTCTACGAATACGGCGTCGGTGAGTACCAGGCCCGTGACGTGGTCGTGCGGCCACACGACCCCACGACCGAAATGATCACCCTCGAGCACTACCGTCGTCGGCACGCGCAGTACAAATCCGACCTCGACCTGCAGTCGCTGCACGCCGCGGTGCCCGTCATCGTCACCTGGGACGACCACGAATCCGCCAACGATGCCTGGTCGGAGGGCGCCGAAAACCACGCCGAGGGCGCCGAGGGCACCTGGAAGGCGCGGCGGGAGGCGTCCCAGCAGGCTTATGCCGAGTGGATGCCGGTGCGCTACGACGTGGGCGGCCAGCTCTATCGTCGCTTCGGCTTCGGCGACCTGGCGAGTGTGTCGATGCTCGACCTGCGCAGCTACCGCAGCGAGCAGGCCGCGAACATGGTCAGCGCCGACATCTCCAGCCCCGACCGCACCATCACCGGCACCGCACAAATGGACTGGCTCCTCGACGGGTTCACGCAAACCGACACGCAGTGGAAACTGGTGGGGAACCCGGTCATGATCGCGCCGGTGCGCTTTCCGTCGACGTTGTCCACCGCCGAGATCGGGGGAGTGCAGGCCCTCCTTGGCACCACGACGATCGACGGCGTGCCGTACAACGTCGACCAGTGGGACGGCTACGCCGCCGATCGCAGTCGTGTGATCAGTCACCTGCGCGACCACGGCGTCACGGATACCGTCTTCCTCACCGGGGACATCCATTCCGGCTGGGCCTGCGACATTCCGGCCGACCCGCTGACCTACCCGACAACCGGCACCTCCGTCGCCACCGAACTGGTCTGCACCTCGGTGACCAGCGACAATCTCGACGACATTCTCGGGGTGCCGCCGCGCACCGCGTCCCTCGCCGTTGAAACCGCGTTCCGGACCGCGAACCCGCACGTCAAATACCTCGACTTCGACTCGCACGGCTTCTCCGTGCTCGAGGTGACACCGGCAGCGGTGCGGATGGACTGGTACGTGCTGTCGGAGCGCACCAGCCCGGCGTCCACGAGTTCACTGTCGACGTCGTTCCGGGTCGCGGCCGGTACGCAGACGGTGACGGCCGCGTTGTGAGCGGCCTCGATTCGCTGACAGCGGTGAGCCAAGCAGACGGCATCGCCAACCGTCGGACATTTCTCAAGATCGCCGTGGGCGCCGGAGCTGCCGTCGTGCTGTCCGCTGCGCCGGGAGCGGCCTGGGCCGCGACATCCGCTGCTGCAGACCCAAGAGCCCCCGCCGCCCGTACTCGGGTGTACGTGCTGGTCATTGACGGATGCCGCCCCGACGAGATCACGCCCGAGCTCACACCCCGCCTGCACGCGCTGCGTACACAGGGCGTCAATTTTCCGGCGGCCCGGTCGCTCCCCATCATGGAGACCATCCCCAATCACGTCATGATGATGACCGGCGTCCGGCCGGACCGCTCCGGTGTTCCGGCGAATGCCGTCTACGACCGTGCTGAAGGTGTTGTGCGCAACCTGGACCGACCGAGCGATTTGCGGTTTCCGACCGTGCTGGAGCGGCTGCGAACCGGTGGCCTGACCACCGGATCGGTGCTCAGCAAGGAGTACCTGTTCGGAATATTCGGCGAACGCGCGACCTACCGGTGGGAGCCGGCGCCGCTCGTACCGGTGAGCGGCCACGCGCCCGACCAGTTCACGATGGACGCCCTCATCGCCATGGTCACGGCGTCCGACCCCGACCTGGTCTTCGCCAACTTCGGCGACATCGACCGGTTCGGGCATTCTGACGAAACCGGCTCTTCGGTCAAGATCGCCCGCACCGCCTCTCTTGCCCGGAGCGACTCTCAGATCGGTCGTTTCGTCGATCACCTGGTCACTGTCGGGCTCTGGGAGAGCAGTGTCATCATGGTGCTCGCCGACCACTCGATGGATTGGTCGATCCCCTCGAACCTGATCTCGATTGATCTGATTTTGCAGGATCACCCAGAACTGCGCGAGCAGGTCGTCATCGGTCAGAACGGCGGCGCCGACCTAGTGTACTGGGTGGGCAGCGACGCCGGCCGTGCTGCCGGACTCGCCGAAGTCCGTGCTTTGGTCACGGCCCACGAGGGGGTGCTCGCGGTGCATGAACCGGCAGAGCTGCGACTGGGCGCAAACGCCGGTAACCTCGTGGCCTACTGCCGGGCGGGCTGGCGTTTTTCTGATCCGGGCGTGCTGTCGAATCCGATTCCGGGCAATCACGGGCATCCGACGACGGAGCCGATTCCGTTCTTCATCTCCGGTGGAAGCCCGCGCGTGCGCACCGGAATCACCCTGTCGGACCCGGCGCGCACGATGGACGTAGCACCGACGGTGGCCGCTTTTTTCGGTCTCGCAGCGCCGGCCGGTGGCTATGACGGAGTCGACCGGGCGGTGGCCTTCACCTCCGTGTGAAAACCCGTTGATTACCCCATTATGGGTAGAGTCGAGGAATGCACCGGTCGCATGGCCGGTTCCGCTGGTCCTGTGCACCGATGCACAGCTTCGCCGCAAGTCCTGCAAAACGGGGGCCTGTGGGGCCTCCTTTCCACTCGCGTAAGGCCGGTACCACCATGACCTCAGGCAACAACACCGGCGACGTCAAGCTGGTCTCCCCTGCCCCCCTCGACGACGGTCCGCTTCCCAAATGGAAGATCGTTGGCCCCGGACTGGTCGTGGCCGCGACCGGCGTCGGAGCCGCCGACATGGTTGCCACCCTCGTCGCCGGATCCCGATACGGCTACGCCCTGCTCTGGGCGGTCATTCTCGGCGTGATCCTTAAGATCGTGCTGGTCGAGGGCGCCGGCCGGTACACCCTCGCTACCGGCATGACCATCTTCGAGGGCTGGCGGTCCCTCGGCAAGTGGACCACTTGGTACTTCGGGCCGTACATTATGTTGTGGGGATTCGTCTACGGGGCCACAGCCATGTCCTCCGCTGCCCTGCCCCTCGCCGCACTGTTTCCAGTCTTTCCGCTGCCGGTCTGGGCCGTTCTCATGGGTCTCGCCGGTCTGACCATGGTCTGGTTCGGCCGCTACGCCTTCTTCGAGAAGGTCACAGCAGTGCTCGTCGGCATCATGTTCATCACCGTCGTCGGCCTCGCCGTCATCGCCGTGCCCGACTTTCCGGCCATGCTCACCGGCCTCGTGCCGATCATTCCTGAGGGGGGAGTGCTTTACACGCTCGCTTTGGCCGGCGGTGTCGGCGGCACCATCACCCTCGCCGCTTACGGCTACTGGCTGCGCGAAAAGGGTTGGTCCACTCCGCGCTGGATGAAAGTCATGCGCATCGACAACCGCATGGCCTACGTCATGACCGGCATCTTCGTCGTCGCCATGCTCATCGTCGGCGCCGAGGTGGTCGCCGCTGCCGGTATCACCCTGAGCGCGGGGGACAAGGGACTGCTCGACCTCTCCACGGTGCTCAACGAGAAGTACGGCGTCGTCGTCGGTACCGGATTTCTGGTGGGCTTCTGGGCGGCATCGTTCTCATCGATCATCGGTGTGTGGAACGGCGTGAGCCTCATGTTCGCCGACTTCTGGGGCAATATGCGCGGTAAGAAGTCCGGCCACCCCGACACCCTCGTCGGTGGCAAATACTTCAAGTTCTACCTGTTATGGCTCACTTTTCCGCCCATGATCCTGTTTTTGCTCGGCTCACCGATCGGCCTCATTCTGGCCTACGGCGTACTTGGCTCACTGTTCATGCCGTTTCTCGCCATCACCCTGCTGGGACTGTTGAACGGCAAGCGCATCCCGCGGGAATGGCGCAATAAGTGGTTCACCAACGGTGCGCTGGGCATCTGCGCGCTGCTCTTCATCGTGTTGGGCGTGCAACAACTGGTCACCGCTCTGAAGCCGCTGTTCGGGTAGCTTCGGCGGCAACCGGATACTCTGGAAAAATGAATGCCACACGCGACGACGATGCGCTGAACTGGGCCGGTGACGACGACCCGACGTTGGCTCCCGGGGGAACCGGTCGGGCCGCGCCAGAGACGACCAGCCTGCCGGAGGGGTGGACCACCCCCAAAAAGGATGCTGCCCCCACCGACATCGCAGCGGATGCCGATAAGACCGAATCGGATGGCGCGGCCGCGAGCTCGGCCGCCCTGGTGGGCGTGGGCATCCTCGCCGGAATGTACCTGCTCTACTCGATCGGCTGGTTCATTGGCGTGTCCCGTCTCGCGCGTTCGACGGTTCTCACTTCGGGCGATCCCGTCGCCGATTTTATGACCTCCCTCGGCGGCTGGCTGGCCGTGGCGGCACCCGTGATCTGGTTTGGGGCGACCTTCTGGCTCACCCTGAGCCGGCCGCGCGCACGCTGGGTCTGGTTGCTGATCGGCGCGGTCGTTTTGATTCCCGTGCCCTTCCTGCTCGGATCGGGGCTCCCCGGATGAGCGACCTCGAGCCCACCGGCACCGTTGGTACGAATACCGTGCACCGTCGCCGCCCGCCGCGCTGGATCCTGCTGACCATCGCACTGTTCATCGGACTGTTCTACGCCTACGACGTCTGGGAAGCCATCGGCAACCTGGTCGGTCTGAACCTGCAGGCGCAGTCCCTCGACACCCAGCTGAGCGGCTTCGGTTGGGCCGTGCTGATCTTTGCGGTACTCCTGCCGGTGCTGGTCTACGCCCTGGCCTTTTGGCTCGGCCGCAACCGGGCCTTCGGAGTGCAGGCGCTGACCCTGCTCGTCGGACTCTGTGCGGTTGCTGCCCTGTCGCTCGACATCGCCACGGTGTTCGGCCTCGGTCGGCTGATCGCCTGACTAGATCACGGCGACCACGATCAGAGCCATCAGCACCAGTTGGGCGATGAGTCGGGGAACGAACGGAATCGCGATCCGCCCGAATCGTTTCTTGTGCCGGGCGGCATAGGCGTTAGCCGGAAACACCGCCGCCAGAAACAGCACGAGAGCCCCAGCAGCTAGCAGCATAGTCGGGGGATACAGCAACCCGAAGCCGCCGGCCAGCTCGCACAGCCCGGTGAACAGTACGAGGTTGGTCGGGTTGGTCCAGCCCGCCGTGCGCAGTCGCGGCGGAATCATCGCCGCCATGGTGCGCTGCACCGAGGGCAGAAAATGGATGATCCCGGCGCCGATGAAGACCACCGCGAGAATAACCCGCAGGGCCAGTTGGAGTCCGTCTATTACGTCGCTGCTCATGGCTCTATTGTGCAGCCGGTAGGGTGGAAAAAGAGTGGCGCCTATTGCCCTGCCACCAACACCCGCAATCTAAGGATCCGATTTTATTGTCGAAGCCCGTCGTCCTGATCGCCGAAGAACTTTCCCCCGCCACCGTCGATGCTCTCGGGCCCGACTTTGACATTCACCAGGTAGACGGCACGGATCGCTCCGCGCTGTTCGCCGAGCTCGCCACCGCGCAGGCCGTTCTGGTGCGCTCCGCCACCAAAATGGATGCCGAAGCGATTCAGGCCGCTCCGTTCCTGAAGGTCATCGCTCGTGCGGGCGTCGGCCTGGACAACGTTGATATTAAGGCGGCCACCGCGGCCGGCGTCATGGTCGTCAACGCTCCCACCTCCAACATCATCTCGGCCGCTGAGCTGACCGTCGGGCACATCCTGAGCCTCGCCCGTCACATCCCCGCCGCCTCCGGCGCTCTCGCCGACGGTCAGTGGAAGCGCTCCAAGTACACCGGCACCGAGCTGTACGAAAAGACCATCGGCATCATCGGTCTCGGCCGCATCGGCGCCCTGATCACCGCGCGCATGCAGGCCTTCGGCACCAACGTCATCGCCTACGACCCCTACATCACCTCGGCGCGCGCCCAGCAGCTCGGCGTGACCCCGGTCACCCTCGATGAACTGCTCGCGCAGTCCGACTTCGTCACGATTCACATGCCGAAGACGCCGGAGACCACCGGAATGATCGGTGCAGCCCAGCTCAAGCTCATGAAGCCGACCGCGTTCGTCGTCAACGTCGCCCGCGGCGGACTCATCGACGAAGACGCACTGCACGAAGCCCTCGTCGCCGGCACCATCGCCGGCGCCGGCCTCGACGTGTTCGTCAGTGAACCGCCGACCGGCTCGCCGCTGCTCGGCCTCGACAACATCATCACCACGCCGCACCTCGGTGCGTCGACCGACGAGGCGCAGGAGAAGGCCGGCGTCTCCGTCGCCAAGTCCGTGCGCCTCGCACTGTCGGGCGAGCTCGTGCCCGACGCGGTCAACGTCGCCGGTGGCGTCATCGATCCCTACGTGCGTCCCGGCATCCCGCTGGTCGAAAAGCTCGGCCAGGTCTTCTCCGGTCTCGCCGCCCACAGCCCGCTCACGAGCGTCGACATCGAGGTGCGCGGCGAACTCGTCGAGTACGACGTCAGCGTGCTCAAGCTCGCCGCGCTCAAGGGCATCTTCACCAACGTGGTCAGCGAAACCGTCTCCTACGTCAACGCGCCGCTGTTGGCCGATCAGCGCGGTGTCACCGTGCGCATGCTCACCGACGCTGAATCGCCCGAGTATCGCAACGTGATCACCCTGCGCGGAGCCCTTGCCGATGGTTCGCAGGTCTCCGTCTCGGGTACCCTTACCGGCACCAAGCAGATCGAGAAGATCGTCGAGATCAACGGTTACGACGTCGAGGTTCCGTTCGCCAAGAACCTTATCGTCATGCTTTACACCGACCGCCCCGGAATCGTCGCCGTGTATGGCCGCGAATTCGGTAACGCCACCATTAACATCGCCGGCATGCAGATCGCCCGCCACGTGGCCGGCGGCAAGGCTCTCAGCGTTCTGACCGTCGACTCCGAGGTTCCGGCCGGTCTGCTGGCCTCTGTTCGCGCGGCCATCGAAGCCGAGATCATGGTGGAGATCGTCCTCACCGACTAGCTCTCTTCGAAACGGATGCGAGTGGGCAGAGGCAAGGCCGGCGCCCACTCGCATCCGCTGTTAAACGACTCCGACGCGCGAAGTGAGTCCGAAGGGTCGCAAATCGTACTGCCGGGGTTGGTTTAGGACGTTTTACGACCCCGCGCGGCGTGGGCAGCGGGATATCCGGTTCAGGTCTGCGGTAGGATCCGGCCGATCAGGGTGATCAGCCGGGTCATGGACTCGGCGGTGTGCTCCTGCGGCGCCAGTTCGTGTTCGGCTAGCGAACTGTTGACGTAGAGTCCGTCGCTAATGAGCATGATCGCCTCGGCGGTATCCGGGTCGTGGACAGCGTCTTCGATGACCGAGAGCCAGCGCCGCCGAATGTCGCCGAGCACCTGCATGGCCCGTGGATCGCGACCCTGGGCGAGGCGGGAGCCAGCGATGTAGGCGCGGTCGAGCGGGCTGCCGGTGTGCACCGAGGTTCGAATGAGGTAGTCGACCGGGCCGGCCGGGGCCGTGCGGATGTTCTCGGCATCCTCTTTCGCGAGCGCATCGAGACGGGCCAGCATGCCCTCGATCAGGGCGCCTTTCGAGCTGAAGTGATAGAGCAGTCCGCCCTTGGAGACCGCAGCGGCCGCCGCGACGGCATCCAGCGTTGCCGAGCGCTCTCCGCCCTCGACCAGCAACTCCTCGAAGGCATCGAGCAGACGATCCCGGGTAGGAACGGATGATGCTGGCACATTTTTCGACATTGGCCCATGGTACCGAAATGGGCGGGCTTCACGCTGGACAACTATACCGTCCAGCCGGTACAGTAAACCTTGTGCCGCTGAAGGAGCGGTCGCAAAAACTACCCAGAGAGTGTTGAGATCGTGTCTGCCCCTGTTGTTCCCACCAAGCCCCTTGACCTGACCAGCACCGCCCTGAGCAGCGCGACCCCGCAGGCGCGCGGCGCCGTGTCCGCTCTGACAGTCGTGCACGATCGCCGACGATGGTGGGCGCTCGCGGTGCTGATGCTTCCGGTGCTGCTGGTGTCGATCGACAACACAGTGCTCAACTTTGCGCTCCCCGCCATCTCGGAGGCGACTCGGCCGACCGGGGTGCAGCTGCTCTGGATGGTCGACATCTACCCGCTCGTGCTCGCCGGCCTGCTCGTGGCAATGGGCAGCCTGGGCGACCGCATCGGACGTCGCCGCCTGCTGATGATCGGTTCGGCCGGCTTCGGTGTGGTATCGGTGTTCGCGGCCTTCGCCCCGAGCATCGAGGGGCTCATCATCGCCCGCGCCGCCCTCGGATTCTTCGGCGCCATGCTCATGCCGTCGACTCTGTCGCTGCTGCGTTCCACCTTCGTCGACCGCGACCAGCGTCGCCTCGCTATCGCGATTTGGGCCACCGGCTTTGCGGCTGGCAGCGCCCTTGGCCCGGTGGTCGGCGGCATTCTGCTCGAGCACTTCGCCTGGGGCTCGGTCTTTCTGATCGCCGTTCCCGTTCTGCTGCCGCTGCTCGTGCTGGCGCCAATTCTGGTGACCGAATCGCGGGATCCGCACCCGGGGCGTATCGACCTGCTCAGTATTGCCCTCTCACTCGGCACCATGCTGCCGATCGTCTACGGCATCAAGAGCATCGCCGAGCACGGCGTGACCTGGATCACGGTCGCCCCGATCGCGCTCGGACTGGGGCTCGGCGTCTGGTTCGTGCGTCGACAGCTGCATGTGCCGAACCCCATGCTCGACATGGGGCTGTTTCGACGCGGCGCTTTCAGCGGCGCGGTCGGCGTCAACTTGCTCAGTGTCACGGCGCTGGTCGGCTGCCTGTTCTTCATCTCGCAGCACCTGCAACTCGTGCTCGGGTTGTCGCCGTTGAACGCTGGGCTGGTGCTCGTTCCCGGCCTGGCCGCGATGATCGTGGCCGGACTGCTGATCGTGCCGATTGCACGCCGGGTACGGCCGTCGCGGGTGGTGCCCGTGGCGCTGCTGGTGTCGGTGGCTGGATTCGCGTCGATCGCGCTGCGCGGCGGTGCAATCGATGCGTTCTGGATCGGCGTCGCCTTCGTGCTGCTCGGCATCGGAATCGGCGCGGCCGAAACCGTCTCGAACGAGCTCATCGTGGCGACCGCGCCGGCCGACAAGGCAGGGGCGGCATCCGCTGTGTCTGAAACAGCCTACGAACTGGGAGCGGTGCTCGGAACGGCCGTACTCGGCACCATCCTCACCGTGTCCTACCGGGCGGCGGTACTGTTGCCGGACGGCCTGAGCGCGGCCGACCGGCTGGCGGCGGGGGAGACTCTCGGCGGGGCGGTGTCCGTGGCTCGCCATCTTTCGCCCGCGGCCGGGGAGCAGCTGCTCGAGTCGGCCCGACACGCCTTCGACAGCGGTGTGGGCCTGACCGCCTGGATCGGCGTCGCGCTGGTGCTCGGAGCGGCCGTCGTGGCGCTGCTGTCGCTGCGCCGGGCCCGCTAAAGCCCGCGAAAGCGGGTGAAGCGTTGTTTCGCGAGTGCTGAAGCAACACTTCACCCGCTTTCGCGTGCTGGGGCCGAGCTACAGGTCGTCGATCGAGTTCTCGCGACGGGTGACCTGCTCGCCGTTCGCCGGGTCGGCGATTGTGCGGGTGGTGCTCACACTGTTGCGGCGGCGGGTCATCAACACGATGCCGAGGATCGTCACCAGCGCTCCGGCCGCGAGCAGAATGTAGCCGACGAGCGTCAGATCAATGCCGGTGACGGTCACGTCGAGGGCCCAGACCAGAATGGCGCCGACGACCAGCAGAAAGATTCCTAGTCCGATACTCATGATTTCCTGCTCTCCATTGGTGGTGCCTTGGAGACAAGCCTAGGCACTTCGGCGACAAAGGTAAGGTTTGACTATACGCAATTTAGGTGTTCGTTGACTGTTCGGAGCCGCATGTCTCGTACTATCAAACTCGCTGTCATTCCCGGAGACGGGATTGGACCGGAAGTTGTCGCTGAGGCCGTGAAGGTACTCGGCGCCGTCACTGCCCGCGATGACGTCACGATTGAGACGAGCACCTTTCAGCTGGGCGCCGCGCGGTTTCTCGAAACCGGTGATGTGCTCACCGACGCTGACCTCGCGTCGATTCAGCAGCACGATGCCATTCTGCTCGGCGCCGTCGGCGGCGTTCCCGGCGACCCCCGGCTGAAAGACGCCAACATTGAGCGGGGCTTGCTGCTCGGCCTGCGCTTCGCCCTCGATCACTACGTGAACCTGCGGCCCTGCACGATCTACCCCGGTGTGACGAGCCCGCTCGCCGCCCCCGGCGTGGTTGACTTCGTCGTCGTGCGCGAGGGAACCGAAGGCCCCTACGTCGGCAACGGCGGCGCCATTCGCCGTGGCACCCCGCAGGAGGTCGCCAACGAGGTCTCGGTCAACACCGCCTACGGCGTCGAACGCGTCGTGCGCTACGCCTTCGAGGTCGCCCAGGGGCGTGAGCGCAAGCGCCTCACCCTGGTGCACAAGACCAACGTGCTGGTCTTCGCCGGCAGCCTGTGGCAGCGCATCGTGAACGAGGTGGCGCTGGAGTACCCCCAGGTTGCGGTGGATTACCTGCACGTCGACGCGGCGACCATTTTCTTTGTCACGAATCCGGGTAGATTCGATGTACTCGTCACGGACAACCTCTTTGGCGATATTCTCACCGACCTGGCAGCGGCAATCAGCGGCGGCATCGGCCTGGCAGCCTCCGGCAATATCAACCCGACGGGCCGCTTTCCCAGCATGTTCGAGCCGGTGCACGGCTCGGCCCCCGATATCGCCGGCCAGCAACTCGCCGACCCGACCGCGGCCATCCTCTCGGTGGCGCTGCTGCTCGATCATCTCGGGCTGACGGATGCCGCGGCTCGCGTCAACGACGCGGTTGCCGACGACCTGGCGCGCCGCTCCACTTCGGTGCGACGCAGCACGGCTGAGGTGGGAGACGCCATCGTGACGCTTTTGACAGACAAGGTACTCAAATGAGCAAGACCACAACGTTTCCCCTGAACTTCACCGTCACCCCGTCGACCGAGGCCCGCGCCGAAGCCGAACGCGCCGAAATTCTCGCCGACCCGGGCTTTGGCAAGCACTTCACCGACCACATGGTCACCATTGATTGGTCGGTCGATGCCGGCTGGCACGACGCCCGCGTCACACCCTACGGACCGCTGCTGCTCGACCCCGCCTCGTCGGTGCTGCACTACGGCCAGGAGATCTTCGAGGGTCTCAAAGCGTACCGGCACGCCGACAACACGATCTGGACCTTCCGGCCCGAGAAGAACGCCCAGCGCCTGCAGCGTTCCGCGCACCGGCTGGCTTTGCCCGAGCTGTCCGTCGACGACTTCATCGAGTCGATCAGGCAGATGATCGCGATCGACGGCGACTGGGTTCCTTCAGCGCCGGAGACGAGCCTCTACTTGCGCCCGTTCATGATCGCCAACGAGAGCTTTCTCGGCGTGCGCGCCGCCCACCAGGTGAGCTTCTACGTCATCGCCAGCCCGGCCGGCGCCTACTTCGCCGACGGCGTTGCCCCGGTGAAGATCTGGCTGTCGACCGAATACTCCCGCGCCGGTCGCGGCGGTACCGGCGCTGCCAAGTGCGGCGGCAACTACGCCGCGTCGCTGCTGCCCCAGATGGAAGCCTACGAAAACGGCTGTGCCCAGGTGCTCTTTCTCGACGGCGAGACCGGCAGCCACATCGACGAGCTCGGCGGTATGAACGTGTTCTTCGTGCACGGCACCGACACGCTCGTCACGCCGCGCCTGACCGGATCCATTCTGGAAGGCGTCACCCGCGACAGCATCATGCAGCTCGCCCGCGACCGAGGTATGACGGTGGAGGAACGCGAGGTGACGCTCGGGGAGTGGCGTGAGGGTGTCGCATCCGGTGCCATCACCGAGGTCTTTGCCTGCGGAACCGCCGCCGTCGTCACCCCGATCGGCCAGCTCAAGGCGCGCGACTTCGCGATCGGTGACGCGGATGCCCCCGCCGGCGAGATCACCCTGTCGCTGCGCCAGGAACTCACCGACATTCAGTATGGGCGCCTGCCCGACCGTCACGGCTGGCTCACCCGGCTAAGCTGAACCTTTTGGCCTTTGCGGGCGGGAATGAGACACGTGAAGATCGCACGCTACAGCTACCAGGGCGCCATCGCGTTCGGCATCGTTGACGAGCACGAACTGGTCGTGCTCACCAGCGACCCGATGTTCGCCGGCTTCGACACGACCGGCGACCGGGTCGCCCTGGCCGACGTGAAGCTGCTCGCGCCGGTGATTCCGCGGTCGAAGGTCGTTGCTATGGTCTCGGCCGAGGCGTTCGTGCTGCGGCCGAACACCGCCGTCGTCGGCCCCGGCGACGCCATCGTGCTGCCGGCCGCGTCGGAGCAGATCGAGGTCGACGGCCAGCTCGCCATCATCATCGGCAAGATCGCCAAGAACGTTTCGCCAGCGGATGCTTTGAGCCGCGTCTTCGGCTACACCGTCGCGACGGTCGTCACCGCGGCCAACCTCGCTTCGGGTGTAGCGGGCGCCTTCGACACGTTTTTGCCGCTCGGTCCGGTCATCGAGACTGAATTCGATGAGGCGTCGTCAGCGCTGCGCGGGCTTATCAACGACGAGGAATTTCAGGCGGTCGCGCTTGACGATGACGACCGCATGACCGAGGACACGGTTTCTGCCCTGGTCGCGTTCGCCTCGAGCGTGTTCACGCTGTTGCCCGGTGATGTGATCCTGCCCGGACGCCTGGACACGCCCACGGCCGTCGTCGATGGGGACACGATCACGATGGCGATCGCGGGCATCGGTTCGCTGGTGAACCCGGTGGTGCGCCCCGCCTGACCCGCGAGCGGGCACCAAGATCCAGGCAAAGGCCCGGGCCCGGATCCGGCGCCGGACTCAGTCGGTGGCGTCGGGGAACCAGATCCTGACCTGGTTCGACGCCGTGTTCAGCAGGGCGATCGCCTCATCCCGGTTCACCCGGGCGACGAGCATTGCGCTCAGGGACAGGGAGGCCAGGGTGCGCACGCGCTCGTCGACGGATTCCGCTGCTGACGATGACGATGACGATGACGGTGCCGCGGCCGATTCGAGTGCGTGCCTGAGCGCATCGGTCAACTCGATGCGGTATCCCTCCACGACGGCGCGGGTCGGCTCGTCGTGCGCGGCGAGGCCGGCGGCGCAATTGACCAGAAGGCATCCGGTCTGCGCTGAGTCGGGGGCCTGCGTGACCGTTGCGCGGGCGAGGCCGGCGAAGTACTCGAGCAGGGCTGAGGAATCGCGGGGCCCCGCTCGCAATCCGGCCAGACGTGGCCGGATCACCGTCTCCAGATAGTCGGTGACCGCGGCGTCGAAGAGCCCGCGTTTGCTCCCGAACGCGTGGTACAGGCTGGACCGCCCGACGCCCGTGGCCGCCTCCAGCTCGGCCAGGGATGCGCCGTCGAATCCCTTGTCCCAGAACAGGTTTCGCGCAGCCTGCACGACCACTCCGCTGTCAAAGGTCTGCATCCGCCCCATGTTCGCTCCTTGAATTCTGTCCGACGATCGGACAATTTTGTGCACCGATAAGTCTACTATATAGTAAAACGATCGTTCTAGAACTAGCAGAGGAGCCGACCATGGCGTCAAATACTGTCAGTACCCAGATCCAGCTCGTGAACCGTCCCGTCGGCTGGCCGACGGATGCGGACTTCCGCACCGTGACCGTCGACCTGCCGGAGCTTGCGGCCGGCCAGATTCGAGTCGCGAATGAATTCATCTCCGTCGACCCGTACATGCGTGGCCGGATGAACGATGTGAAGAGCTACATACCGCCGTTCGTGCTCGGTGAGACCATGACCGGCGCGGCTGTCGGCCGCGTCATCGCCTCCGCAAACGAGGCGTTCGCCATCGGCGACGTCGTCACCCATCAGTACGGCTGGCGTGACCTGGTGCAGGAGGACGCCGCCGGCTTCAGGGTCGTTCCCGAGCTCCCCGGCGTTCCGGCCTCCGCTTACCTCGGGGTGCTCGGCATGACCGCCCTGACCGCCTACGTCGGCCTGCTCGAAATCGCGGGGCTCAAGGAAGGCGACACCGTGTTCGTCTCCGGCGCAGCCGGAGCGGTCGGCAGCATGGTCGGCCAGATCGCCCGACTCAAGGGCGCCAAGCGCGTCATCGGCTCCGCCGGATCGCCCGAGAAGGTCGCGCTGCTCACCAGCAAGTACGGCTTCGACGCCGCGTTCAACTACAAGGACGGTTCGATCACGGACCAGCTCGCCGCTGCAGCACCCGACGGCATCGACGTGTACTTCGACAACGTCGGCGGTGAGCACCTCGAGGCAGCCCTGGCCTCCCTCAACGACGGCGGCCGCGCGGCCCTGTGCGGCGCTATCTCCTTGTACAACAGCACGGATGCCCCGGCCGGTCCGAACAACCTGTCCAACATCGTCACCCGCGGCCTGACCCTCAGGGGATTCACCATCGGCAACTACTGGGCCCACCTTCCGGCATTCTCCGCCGAGATGGCCGCCTGGCTGGACTCCGGCGAGATCGTCTTCGACGAGACCGTCGTCGACGGCGTCGAGAACAGTGTCGAAGCGTTCCTCGGCCTCATGCGCGGCGAGAACACCGGCAAAATGGTCGTTCGCACGGGCGGGCTCATCCCGACCCTCTGATTCGAATCACCCCGCACAATTCCGCGAACGACTTCACTGAAAACGGAGACACTATGACCCACGTACTTTTCGTCGTCAGCGCCGCTGACCACTGGACCCTCAACGACGGCAGCCAGCACCCCACCGGATACTGGGCAGAGGAGCTCGCTGAGCCGCACCGCCTGTTCACTGCGGCCGGCTGGCAGATCAGCATTGCCACACCGGGCGGTGTGGCCCCGACCATCGACCCGGTCAGCCTCCGTGCCGATGCGGCCGGGGGAGAGGACCGTGCAGCACAGATCATCGACTACATCGGAACCATCTCCAGCCAGCTCGATGGACCGCTCAGCCTCGACGACATCACCGTGGCCGACTACGACGTGGTGTTCTACCCGGGCGGTCACGGCCCGATGGAAGACCTGGCTGTGGATGCCGACTCTGGGCGCATCCTCACCGAATCTCTCGACACCGGCCGCATCCTCGGCGTGCTCTGCCACGCCCCGGCCGCCCTGCTCGCTGCTCAGCGTGCCGACGACAGCTGGCCGTTCACCGGCTACCGGATGACCGGCTTCACGGACGCCGAAGAGGTTCTCGGCGGACTGGCTCCGAAGGCTCCGTGGCTGGTGCAGAGCCGCCTGGTCGAACTGGGCGCCGACTTCATCGCCGGCGAATCATTCGCTCCGCACATGGAGATCGACCGCAACCTCTACACCGGTCAGAACCCGGCCTCATCGGGCGCCCTCGCCGAGGCGATTATTGCGGCCGTCGCTGAGAAAGCATAACGGCGGGCGACGTCGGGCCCAGGGGCTCGACGTCGCCGACAGGGAACGTACGCCCAGCGTTGCCTGGCTGTACCTAGCCGCGGCGCAGCGCGTCCAGCACGGCGTCCACGTCGTCCCGATCATTCCAAAGATGGAACGCCACGCGGGCTCGACCGGCGCGGCCAGAGGCGGTGATTCCGGCGGAGGCGAGGCGAGCGAGGTCGCGGCCACCGGCATCCGGCCAGCTGACGATGGCCTGATCAAGCCGAGGCAAGCCGAGACCGTCACTCAGGGCATCACCGAGCCCCGCAGTGTGGGCGCGCACTTCGGTCATATCCAGACGGCGGAACAGGTCGATGGCCGGTTCGGCACCGACCCAGGCCGGCCAGGCCGGCGATACGTCGAACCGGCGGGCCTCGGCAGCAAGCGCCATCGCCGGACCGTAGCAGGATGCCCACAGGTCGTCTCCCGCATACCATCCGGCATTGATCGGGTGCAGTTGTGCGGCGAAAGTCTCGGCGACCGTGAAGAACGCAACGCCGCGCGGGGCGCAGAGCCACTTGTAGCTGTGGCAGATAGTAGCGTCGAACTGGGAGGCGTCGACCGGCATCCACCCGGCGGCCTGGGTGGTGTCGCAGAGTGTGAAGGTACCTGTTACACGTGCGGCGGCCCGGATGGCGTCGCTGTCGGCGACAGTTCCGGTGGCGGATTGCACGAGCGAGAAGGCGACCAGCCATGTGTTCGCGGTGAGACTCGAGGCCAGATCGGCGAGGGGGACCTGCCGCACGGTCACGCCGCGGTGCGCCTGGGCCAGAAACGGGAACACCATCGAGCTGAAGTCACCGAGGGGCAGCACCACTTCGGCACCGTCGGGCAGGCTCGCGGCGATCAGGCCGGCCATGACTGAGGTCTGCGAGCCGATCGCGACGCTGTGGGCTGTGACGTTCACCAGATCGGCGTACCCGACGCGTACGCGCTCGACGACCTCACCGTAGCGGGAGGCGCAGGCCTGACCGCCGGCCCAGGCCTCGGTATCGGCGCGCATCGCGGCGATCGTGTCGATCGTGGGCAGTCCGAGGGTGCAGGCGGCGAGGTAGCCGCGGCCCGAGGCGTAGCGGGCGCGGGCTTCGAGGAGGGTTACCGTCGTCGTGCTCGTGCTCGTGCTCGTGCTCGTGCTCGTGCTCGTGTCAGCGGTCTTGCCGGCGCCCGGGTTGGTGGCCGTTTTGGCGGTGGGGCTGCTGGTGCTCGTTGCTGCGGGGCTCATGTTTCTAGTGTGACCATCGAGAATGCATGCGACAACGGCCAGTATCTGATGCATTGCATAACTAAGAATTATGATTGAGGACATGATCCATTTGCCCGGCGAGAACCCCGACATCGGCGCCAACGCACTGAGGGTCGTGGGGGCGGTGCACGAATTCGGGTCCATCACCGCCGCGGCCGCCGCCCTCGGCTACAGCCAGCCGGCAGTGAGCCAGCAGCTCAAACGGCTCGAGAAGCGGCTCGGGCTCGCCGTGGTCGAACGTGTCGGCCGTGGAGTGCGACTGACCGAGGCCGGCCTCGTATTGGCGCGGCACGCCGTGACCGTGGCCACAGCGCTCGATGCAGCCAGGGGGGAGATTGCCGAGCTGCAGGGGCTGCGCACCGGGCTGGTGCGTCTCGTGGCCTTCCCGTCGGCATCCGCTACCCTCGTGCCAAGCCTGCTGGCGCGCATGAAGCAGCAGCATGCCCAGATCAGCATCACCTACCTCGAGGCCGAACCGCCAGAGGCCGTCGCCGCCGTGCGCGAGAATCGGGCCGACCTGGCCATCACGTTCAGCTACCCGGGCGACCGCGTGGATCCGCACCGGGAGAGCGCCCAGGGGCTGCGGGTGGCGACCCTGCGGCGAGACGAGATGATGCTGGTGCTGCCGGCCGGGCATCCGCTGGCCGGTGCTGCCGCACCGATCGACCTCGGCGACCTCGCCGACGAGAACTGGGTGGCCGGGTGCCCGCGCTGCCGCGGCCACCTGCTCGACTTGTGCGATCGCCGCGGATTCGCCCCGCGCATCAGCTATGAGACTGACAACGCCGCCGCCGTGTTTGGCTTGGTCGAGGCCGGCATCGGGGTCGCGCTGCTTCCTGCCCTCGCGATCGAGTCGGTCGGCCGGCGCGCGGGCGCCTCTATCCGTGCCACATCCGGGCAGGACCATCGCACCCTGCACGCCGTGACAGCTGCCGGAGCCGAGCGTGTACCAGCCCTGGCCGCTGCGCTGCGCGCGCTGGTCGCGATCTCGTCGGTCGTCTAGGCGGCGTGCGCCGGGCCCACCTTACGAAAGCGGGCCCATGCTCGATCATGGGCCCGCTTTCCGGGCCCGGGCCCGGAAAGAAGTAGGTCCGGGATCGCCCAACTAGAATCATGAGTAATGTCTGACACCACTGCACACCCGTTTTCTACCGCCACCGGAACCGACGTTCGCGTGCGGTTCTGCCCCTCTCCAACCGGAACGCCGCACGTCGGCCTCGTCCGCACCGCCATGTTCAACTGGGCCTACGCCCGGCACACCGGCGGCACGATGATCTTCCGCATCGAGGACACCGACGCAGCCCGCGACAGCGAGGAAAGTTTTCTCCAGCTCGTCGAGGCGATGCGCTGGCTCGGGCTCGACTGGGACGAAGGCGTGGATGTCGGCGGCCCCCAAGCGCCGTACCGCCAGTCCGAGCGCTACGACATCTACCGCGGAGTCATCGAGCAGCTCAAGGCGAGCGGCCATATCTACGAGAGTTTCGTCACCGGCGAAGAGATCGAGAAGCGTAACCGCGACCTCGGACGTGACCCGAAAATGGGCTACGACAACTTCGAGCGCGATCTCACCGAGGAGCAGAAGGCCGCCTACCGGGCCGAGGGCCGCTCCCCGGCGCTCCGCCTGCGGGTGCCGGACACCGAGCTCTCCTTCGATGACCTCGTGCGTGGCGAGATTACCTTCCCGGCCGGCTCGTTTAGCGACTTCGTGGTCGTGCGGCCGAACGGGCATCCGCTGTACCCCTTCGTCAACCCGGTCGACGACGCGCTCATGGGCGTCACGCACGTTCTGCGCGGCGAGGACCTGCTCTCGAGCACCCCGCGCCAGATCGCGCTCTACCACGCGCTCATCGACATTGGCGTGACCACCTTCGTGCCGCGCTTCGGTCACCTGCCCTACGTCATGGGCGAGAAGAACAAGAAGCTCAGCAAGCGCGACGCCGAAGCGAACCTGTTTCTGCACCGCGACCGTGGATTCATCCCCGAAGGACTGCTCAACTACCTCGCCCTGCTCGGCTGGTCGCTCTCGCACGACCGCGACGTGTTCACGATCGACGAGTTCACGGCCGCGTTCGACGTCGTCAACGTCAACCCGAACCCGGCCCGGTTCGACCTCAAGAAGGCCGAATCCATCAACGGCGACCAAATTCGCCAGCTCGAAGCGAACGACTTCGCCGCCCGCCTGGTTCCCTACCTCGTGACCGCCGGCGTGCTCGGCGAGACCCCGAGCGCCGCCGACCTGGCCCTGCTCGCTCAGGGCGCCCCGCTCATCCAGGAACGCATCGCGCTGCTCGGCGAAGCGCCCGCCATGCTCGGTTTTCTCTTCGTGACCGGCGCCGACCTCATTCTCGAAGCGGATGCCCTCGCCTCCCTCCCGCAGAACGCCGCCGACATTCTCGGCGCAAGTCGTACCGCCCTCGAAGGTATTCCTGCAGTGGAATGGACCACCGACCGTGTGCACACGCTGCTGGCCGAGACCCTCATCGAGGGCCTGGGACTCAAGCCGCGTGTTGCTTTTGGACCGCTGCGCGTCGCACTGTCGGGTCGCAAGATCTCCCCGCCGCTGTTCGAGTCGATGGAAATTCTTGGGCAGGCTGAAACTCTGGATCGCCTCGATCGGGCGCTGGCGGTAGTGACGGCCGCCTGACCGCGGGGTCGGAGGGGCTTCGACTCGCCGGGGGACACCTCGGTTTGGCCTCTCCAGCCCAAGTGGGCTAGGCTACTACTCGGCCCGATCTTCGGATTAGGCATTGGGGTATGGTGTAATTGGCAACACGGATGATTCTGGTTCATTTGTTCTTGGTTCGAGTCCAGGTACCCCAGCACTAGCCGCTGAGTTTCCGCGGAAACCAGGGGCATTTCTTCTTTTCCAGACACCGCCCGCTCGAGGAGTGGCGGCAGACTCGCTCGGGACCGCCATATCGGCGCATATGCGTCGTCGCGTGAGATACCTGCGGTACGGAGTCAAGCGTGGACGTTTGAGCAGGTCCTAACCTGGCAGCGTTGAGGATCGAAGGCGGCCAATTCTCCGGACGCGAATCCTGAGCAACGTGAACGGACGCCCCAGCCTTGAGACCTGGTCACCCTCGGGTCGTGCAGGCGTTGCCCGCAAGCCAGTCTGGGGGGATACTCACAACATCAGTGGCGTTCCGGAGTGAACGCGGCCGGCATCCGCTTCGCTTCGTCGTCACCCTCCACCGGGAGGTTGTCATGGATGCACGACGAACTTTTTCAGTCATCGGCGTCGTTCTCGTCGAGATCGCCCTTGTCGGGGCGGCCCTGACGGGGTGGGCCGTCGCCCAACCTCAGCAGCCTGAGGTCACCCCAAACGCCCCCAGCTCGTCAGCTCCCAGCTCCCAGCACGTCGTCGTCGCCGGCGCCGCCTCCCGACACCGGCGGAAGCAAAATATCGGTCGGGCTCGCGCAACTCTCAATCGGTGGCAGTGTGAGTTTTGACGAAAATACGTTTGCCGACAATTGCGTAACGGTGAACTGAATCGTCGAACAGGATAACTTCAGGATTCCGGAGAATGTGCAGATCTGGATCAGCGGTGCCACCTTCACGGACGACGCCTACGCGCTCGCCGATTCTGGATGCAGCGGCGAGAATCCGCCGTGCATCGGGTTCATCTTCGACGTCGCCAACCAGACCTGCGATCTGGCGATCGCGCCGACCGGCAAACAGCCGAGTTCGCCGGATGTGCAGCTGGACGTGAGCATCGCCGGCGAGGTCATCTGCGCTGAGGGTGAGACCTTTGAGTGCGCGAAATTTTTATCCGCGTTAGTCACCGAGAGCACCCTCAGCATCCCCCTTGACACGCCTCCCGTCGCCGATGCACCTCCCGCGGATGAGAGCTTGGGAGCGACTCTGAGCGGACCCGCCTGATGCCCGATCCGGGGGAGAAGGAGGGTGGTGCACAGTTCGAACGCCGGTTGAACGTTCTCGGCAGCATCATCGCTCCGGCGACGCTTCTGGGCGCCCTGCTTTTCTATTTCGGCTACGTTTCGTCTCGGGCCCAGTACGACTACTTCGGCATTGACGTTGACGTCGACGTCATCGGCCTGAGCACGCAAGACTACGTGATGCGCAGCCCACAGCCGCTCATGCTGCCGCTTCTCGTGTTCGCGCTGGTCGGCGCAGCCCTGATCGCCTGGCACGCGCAGATCCGACGTCGCTCGAGCCGAGCCGGCTGTGCGGCTGCGGTGAGGCGGGGCGTCGTCGTCGGCCTGGTCATCCTGGTAATAGGGGTCGTCGCGCTCCTCGCCTCTCCGCTCCTCGCCGGATGGGGCTACTACCCCCTCGTCACTCCGCTCGTCCTGGCGTTGGGCGGCGCGATCGCAGCGTACTCCCTGGGTACCGTGCGGTTCCTGGCTCGCACAGCCGGTGCGAGTCACCGCCCGCCTCCGGGCGTCGTCGTGCTGCTCTGGGCTGCGGTCGCCGCCTGCGTGTTCTGGGCGACGGCCACGGTCGCGCAGTGGTCGGGCCTGGGTCTCGCCCAGCAACAGGCGCGGCGCCCTGACAACCTTCCCAGCGTCATTGTCGACACCGAGGAGCGGCTCTTTCTCCCGGACGAGGAGCGGGTGAACGAAATCGAGCTGCCCGCGTCGGCCGACGAGACGTTTCGGTTCCGCTATTGGGGGCTGCGACTCCTCATTGTCGGAGGGGATCGCATGTTTCTCATCCCCAACGCCTGGGACAACCACAACACAACTCTCGTGCTGCCGCTCGATGGCTCGGTTCGTCTGCAATTCCAGTTCCGCAATCTTGAGCCCTGAACAAATGCTGGATCGAATCCAAGAAGGTATTTCGCTCGCCGGCTGACGGCGACATCGCCGGCGCGACTCTCGCCGCCGAGGCATCCGCTCTGGATCTGAGCGATGAGTACCGGGAAACGAAATGCTCAGGCGTTCTCGAGTTCCGCGATCACAATCTTCTTCTGGCCCGTCATCACGCCGATCTGCTCGGGTCGGCGAGTCAGATCGGCCATATTCTCGGGGATGATCTGCCAGCTGATACCGAATCGGTCTTTGCACCAGCCGCACTGCTCAGAGTCGGGCACGTGGGAGAGCTTGGCCCAGTACGCGTCAATTTCGCCTTGGTCCTTGCACAACACCACGAAGGAGATCGACTCGTTGAACGTGAAAACGGGCCCGCCGTCTAGACAAACGAAATCCACTCCGTTCAGGGTGAATCAACCGTTCAGCGCCTTGCCGGTCATTCCGGCGAAGTGTTCGTCGAGCGCAGCGTCGGGGTACTCGACGATCGAATTGATCCGCGAATCAGGGAACACGTCAACGTATATTCCATTGCCTCGCGGGCCGTGTCATCGAACCACAGGCACGGCTGGATGGGTAAGAACTCGGCCATCGATACCTCCTTATCGGGGTTTGCTGCTTCTGAAATTAGTTCGACCCTCGACCGTTGCCAAGACTCGTTCAGGGCTGCCCGGGAAGCGCCGGCCGGATGGTGTTTCGGACTAACCGGTGACGGGCTCTCGTCGGTATTCCACCGCGGGAGCGCTGAGTAGCGCGAGTGGACCGACACTGGATTGCACTCGTGGGCAAAAAGTCCGATCAGACGTTCTTGGACTCATCAGGGCAGAGTGAAATTTTGTAATTCAAGCGGATGCCAGATGTGGGTTTCTCGGCGCGTTGTGCCGAATGAGCACAGCACCTGGCGTGACCCGACCAGCTTAACTACCCCCGATGGGGGGTCATTTTGACGATTCGTGATATAGATTTAAGTGAGGGAAATTCCCCCGGTCGACTCGCGGCAATCCAGCGAGGCGAGGTTGCCGACCGCGAGCCTGTTCTGCCATACCGTGAAGCGTTCCCGCACCGCACGCTCACAGCGCACTCTATAGATCACGGAAGGCGTGATGACTATGACCCCCCACAACCGCAAGAATCATTCCCGGCCGTCCGCCGCCGCTGATTCCGCAGCTACGGTCAAGGCGAACCTTCCCGGTGGAGACAGCGCGGTAGCGCAAGAGGCGCTCCTGGCGAAGAATTTGCTGCAGCAGACGGTGAGTTTGCAGGACGCGATCTTCAACAGCGCGAACTTCTCCAGCATCGCCACCGACGCCCAGGGCGTCATCCAAATCTTCAACGTCGGTGCGCAGCGGATGCTCGGCTATACGGCGGAGGAAGTGGTGAACAAGATCACTCCGGCCGAGATTCACGATCCGGAAGAGATTATTATGCGGGCGGCCCAGCTGAGCCTGGAGTTCGGCACCACGATCCAGCCCGGATTCGAAGCACTCGTCTATAAGGCGAGTCGCGGTATTGAAGACATCTATGAAATCACCAAGATTCGCAAGGATGGCAGCCGGTTTCCGGCCATCGTCTCGGTCACCGCGCTGCGTGATGAAGACGCCGCCATTATCGGCTACCTGCTGATCGCTACCGACAACACGTCGCGTAAGCAGGTGGAGGTCGCCCAATCCGTGCTGGACCAGCGGTTGCGCGACCAGCAGTTCTATACGCGCTCACTGATCGAGTCGAATATCGACGCGCTCATGATGACCGACACCCTGGGAATCATTTCCGACGTCAATCAGCAGATGATCGAACTGACCGGCCGAACGCGGGACGAACTCATTGGCGCGCCCTGCCGCAATTTTTTCACCGACCCGGCCCGGGCCGACACGGCAATTCAGCGGGCCCTCACCGAGAGCCGGGTCAACGACTACGAGCTCACGGTGCAAGCGCTCAACGGCGATGAAACGGATGTCTCCTACAACGCGGCAACGTTCTACGATCGCGACCGGGTCGTTCAGGGCGTGTTCGCATCTGCCCGGGATGTGACCGAGAGGAAGCGGTTCGAACGGGCGCTTAAGGAGACCAACATCGAGTTGGAACACGCCAGCCGGATGAAAACGGAGTTTCTCGCGACGATGTCGCACGAATTGCGCACGCCCCTGAATGCGATCATCGGGTTCTCCGAGGCGCTCAAAGACGGGCTCATGGGTGATATGAGCGATTCCCAGCGGGACTATATCGGAGATATCTTCACCAGTGGACATCACCTGCTCGATCTGATCAATGACATTCTCGATCTGTCCAAGGTTGAGGCTGGAATGATGGAGATCGAGCTGGAACCCGTTGATGTGCGCTTGTTGCTCGAGCAGAGCCTGCTGATTGTGCGCGACGGAGCGGCCGCCCACGATATCCAGTTGCGCTTCGAGGGTGCAGAAGACCTCGGCGTGCCGCTTCTCGATATGCGCAAAACCAAGCAAATTGTCTATAATCTTCTGTCGAACGCGGTCAAATTCACGCCCGACTATGGGAATGTCACCCTGATGGCCAAACGGGTGCCGCGGAGCGCCGTCGGAAAAATTGCCGGTTCGTGGCCCGTGCACGATTTTCCGCTGCCCGTCAGCACAGTTTTGGACTTCCTCGAAATTCGCGTCGACGACACTGGTATGGGCATTTCCTCCGAGAATATGTCGAAACTTTTTCTCGCCTTCAGCCAGATCGACAGCACCCTGGCCCGACGGTTCGAGGGCACCGGCCTCGGTCTGGCCACGGTCAAGGAGATGGTGGGGATTCAGGGCGGAACGGTGGCCGTGGCCAGCGCCGAGGGCGAGGGCTCGACCTTTGTCGTGTGGGTGCCGTTGGGAGCCACCGATCAGGTCGCACCGGCCTGGTCGGCGCCGGGAGACGAATTGACGGGGACCACCGATCGCGAGTCGGCACCGGCGAGCAAGGTGGCGGGCGCAACCGACCGGCCCAAGCCGCATCCGTTTAACCCGGCACCGGCTGCCGTCGCGCCAAAGTCGGCCGAGCCGGAAGCGGTAACGCCGGTTGTACCCGACCGGCCGGTGCATTCGACCACGACCGGCCAGCCGGCCGCCAAATCGCAGGAGCAGCAGGAACAGGAAGTGAAGTCGGAGAAACACGTTGCCCTCGTCATCGAGGATGACGCCAAGGGCGCAGAGGTACTGCGGCTGCTGCTCGAGGCTGAGGGGTTTCGCGTCATCGTCGCCCCCAGCGGCGAGGAAGGCCTCGCCCTCGCTCCGCACCAACAACTCAGCCTGATCACCCTGGACATCCGCTTGCCGGGAATGGACGGGTGGGGATTCTTGATTCGGCTGCACGAGTTCGCGGATCTGGCGGCGGTTCCCATCGTGATTATCGCAGGGGATACCGATGTGGCCCTGGCCCTGACCCACGGTGCGGCGGCCGTGTTGGAGAAACCGATCAGTCGGGCAGCTCTGCGGAAATCGTTGAACGTGCTGGGTCTCGGCCCGGACGCGCTCCGCACGCGGCGGGTTCTGGTGGCCGATGACGATCCCGAAACCGTTGATGTGATTGCCCGGTTCCTGACTCGCCCGGAGTACGCCGTGGAACGCGCGTTCACCAAGAATGATGCGATCGAGATGGCGCAGCGCCTGCATCCTGACCTATTGCTGCTCAACCTGATGATGGAAGGGTTTAGCGGTTATCAGGTGGTCCTGGCCCTGCAGAGTGACCCGAATACCGAACACATTCCCGTGCTCGTGGTCACCGGTAAGCGGCTCACCAATCAGGAGCTGGCCCCCGCCGACAGCGACCCGACCCAGTCCGTGCGCGTGCTGGGAACCGAGAACTTCAATCGAACGGCGTTCATAGCCGAGGTGAAGCGAGCGCTAAGTTCGGGCCTGGATCTGGGTGATGAATAGTGGCCAGGATTCTGATTATTGAAGACAACCCGATCAATATGAAACTGGCCAAGCTGTTGGTGCGACGGGCCGGGTATTCGACACTGGAAGCGGTCGATGCCGAGAGTGGATTGTCGCTGGCCCGGGTCGAAGTTCCCGACTTGGTTCTCATGGACATCCAGCTGCCGGGAATGGATGGCTTCGCCGCCACCACCGAGTTGAAGAACGACCCGGTGACCGCCGACATCCCGGTGATTGCGCTGACCGCCATGGCCATGAGCCGAGACCAGGAAAAGGCCCGCACCGCTGGCTGCGACGCCTACATCACCAAGCCCCTGCACTATCAGGAGCTTCAGGACGCGATCAACTGGCTCATGCCGCGGGTGGACGATGCGGTCGCGTCGCACGAAGCGGGATCGCTCACCCGAAATGTTCTCGAGCGCGGGAACGAATTCGAGCAGGCGAGCACAGAAGCGGATGCCTCGCCCTCCCCGGAAAGCCGGGCTGCGGTTCGCGCACCGGGCGCGATCCGCATCCTCGTGGCCGAGGACAACCTGAGCAATCAGAAGCTCATCCTGTGGCAGCTGAACCTGCTGGGCTACGACGCGGATGTGACCGACAACGGTGCGCTCGCGTTCGCGCGGTGGACGAGCGGCGACTACGACCTGGTAATCACCGCTCTGCACCTGCCAAAGATGAACGGTTACGAGCTGGCCTCGGCCATCCGGGCGGCCGAGCCGCCCGGTACGCGGATGCCGATTCTGGCCATGACCGCGAGCGCGGTGCGCGGCAGCGATGCTGACCAGTCGCGCTGGGTCGGCATGAACGAGTACCTCATGCGGCCGCTGCACCTGGCCAAATTGCGCGCGGCTCTCGTTAAGTGGCTTCCGGTCGAATCCGACACCGAGCAGGGTCAGCTCCTATAGACCCGGGATGCTCAGCGTCTGCCGGAGGAGAGTGACCGTGCGGTCCAGCGCCTCGGCCAGGGTCAGCCGGGTGGGGCGTTCCCGACCATCCTCCTGGCTCGTGTCGGCCGTCGCTCCGAACTGGGGGCAGGGAATCCACTGCAGCGCCATGAACCGCAGCACGCCCAGCAAGGCGTGCGTGAGCAACTCGGCCTGGCCGTGTCGAAAGACTCGGTCAGCGTCGGTTTCGGTGTCTGTGTCGACCCCTCGGGCTAGTCGCAGGTAGACGAGCTCAGCGACCTCATCGGTGACCCGGCTCATCCGTTCCAGCTGCTCCTGCAGGAGCTGCGGATGCAGGCCGAAGATCTGAATTCGGTCGGTGAAGAGCTGCTCGTCGATGCCGTCCGGCGGCCCCATCGCGCTCATCAGCGCGAGCGCGTCCGGCAGCAGGTCGTCTCCCGGCGCTGCGATGAACTCGCGAGCGCTTGCCTCGTCAATGGTCGGTGGTTCGGCACCGATAATGGCGGCCGTCTTCGTCTTGAAGTAGTTAAAGAAGGTGCGCTGTGAGATGCCGCTCGCGGTGCAGATCATATCCACCGTGACGTTGTCGAAACCGTGTTCCAGGACGAGGCTGACCGCGCTCCGTTCCACGCGCAAGCTCGTCGCGTGGTGCTTGTCCTCGCGGGAGCGCGGGCGAGTGGAGGTGGTGGGGGTGTCGATCATGACTCGTCCTGGTTCATCGGTGTGCTTTATCGGATTGCCGGCGCTACTCGTAGCGCAGCGACTCGATCGGGTTCTGCTTGGCGGCTCGCTGGGCCGGAAGGGTTCCCGAGAGGAACGCGATCACCATGACCAGCAGAATGACGAAGGCCACCGACATCGGTTCGAACAATAGGATGTTCAGCCCGGGCAACCCGGAGAGGAAGCCCTGCGACAGCACGGCGCTCAGCGCAGAGCCGAGGCCGATGGCCACACCGGCCCCGATGGCGCTGCCGAGGAACCCGATAAAAATGGCTTCGAGGCTGAACAGGGTGTAAACCTTGCCACCGCTCATGCCCATGGCCTTCATCAGACCGATCTCGCGGGTGCGTTCCTGCACGCTCATCAGCAGGGTATTGATGATGCCGAATGCCGCGGCGATCAGGGCGATCACGGCGAAGGCGTTGAGCACACCGACGATGCCGTTGATCACGGTCTGCACAGCGCCGAGCTGGTCCTCGATGGTGCTGGCGGAATAGCCCTCGGTCGCGAGGTCGGCCTTGAGCGCGCTGATGCCCTCGGCGGCCAGCGCGGTATCGAAGTGGGCGACGGCCACGCCGTAGCTCGTGACGGCGGTGTCGATGCCGCCGGACTGCGCGTCGGCCAGTTCGGCGATCAGGGCATCGTTGGCTCCGGCCCCGGCAGCGAGCAGGCTCTCGAGCGAGACGCCGACGACGGTGGCGTCGACCACGTGCTTCTCGCCGAGAATGTCCGTGATCCCAATAGAAACGGATGCCCCCACCGCGTCATCCGCGGAGGCGAAGCCGAGCGGAATCACAAAGGTGTCCTGCAGCACCAGCTGCGCCTCCTCGGCACTGCCGTCGAGCTGCGCGCCCGCCGTGAGGTCGGCCGTGGTCACCGCCGAGGTGGCGTTGATGCTGAACTCGTACGGTGTGCCCGAGTCGTATTCGACGTAGTCGGGCTGCACCGAGCGGATCGGGTCGACCGACTCGATGCCGGACGTTTCGGCGATCGCCCGGAGGTCGGCATCCGTCAGTGCCTTGGTCGTGGTGCCGGGGGGACCTTGCCGACTGGAGACCGACGCGGAACTCTCGGCGTCATATTCGACCGGGCCGTCGCCGGCGGCGGTCGCATCGCTGGCCTGGGTGATGATGAACACGTCGGGCGAGCCGAGGGCACCGACCTGGGCGTCGACGTACTGGCTGACGCCGGCGCCGACCGCGTTGGTCAGGGTGAGGGTGAAGGCGCCGACGAAGATGGCCAGCACGGTCAGCGTCGTGCGGAGCTTGCTGCGAAAGGTATTGGAGATCGCGGTGGCGACGAGGTCTTTGGTTCTCATACTGCGCCTCCGGCGGTGTTCATTGCTGCAGTGCTGTGTGCTGCGGGGGCGTGGGCGGCCAGCTGGGAGACGATGAGTCCGTCGCGAATGTAGATCTGGCGGTCGCAGCGGGCGGCGAGATCCTCGTCGTGGGTGACGATGACGACGGTGATGCCCTGGCTGCGGTTCAGCTCGAACAGGATGTCTTCGACGACGGCGCCGGTGGCGGTGTCGAGGTTGCCGGTCGGTTCGTCGGCGAAGATCACGCGCGGCGAATTGACCAGGGCGCGGCCGATGACGACGCGCTGCTTCTGCCCGCCCGAGAGAGTCGTGGCCTTGTTGCCGGCCTTGTCGGCGAGCTCGAGCTGCGTAAGAACCTGCATGCCGATGCGGCGGCGTTCCTTGCCGCCCATACCGGCGATCTTGAGCGGGAGGATGATGTTGTCGAGCACGCTCACGTTGGGGGTGAGAAAGAACTGCTGAAAGACGAAGCCGAATTCCTTATTGCGCAGTTCGTTGACGGCGCGCTTGGACAGCGACTTGGCGTCCTGGCCGCCGACCTGCAGTGTTCCCTTGTCGGGTTCGTCGAGTAGCGCGAGCAGGTGCATGAGGGTGGACTTGCCCGACCCGCTCTTGCCGACGATCGCCACGGTCTCGCCCGGCGCGATCTGCACGGACACGCCCTTCAGCGCGTCGAACCGGCTCGTGCCAGAGCCGTAGGATTTCTCCAGGCCCTGCGCATCAATTACCCACTCGGAGTCCATCGGGCGTCCCTCAGTTCGGTGCTAGATCCTAAAAAATGCAGTAACTGCACTCTAATTTGCAGTAGCTGCAAATTTGCTGAGGGGGAGTGCCCTGTCGCAGCTACAGATCGAGGCTGTCTCCCGGTTCCAGCGCGAAGAATTCGCCGCCACCCTGCTCGGTGACACCTTGGATTCGTGCATTGGACAGGTCTTTCCCGGCCCGGGATAGCAGCATCTCGTGGGTCGTGAAGCTGCGCTTCGGCTGGACGGCCAAAACGTAGTCCATCGCCTCACTGATTTTCATCCAGGGCGCCGCGGCCGGAACGGCGAGTGTGCCGACCGTGACCCCTTCGGGAAACGTGAAGGCGTCACCGGCGTAGTAGAACTCGTCATTGACCAGCACTCCAACGTTGTCAATGACCGGAATCGACTCGTGAATGATCGCGTGCGTCGCCCCGAAGAAGCGCAGGGTGAACGGGGCGACCTCGATCACGTCCCCGGCCTGCACCGTCGTCACCTTGAGATCGGCATTGAAGGCGGCGATCGCCCGAGCGACTCCGGCCGGCGCGAAGATGCGTAGGTCGGAGTTCATTTCGACGATCCGGCCCAGCTGTTCCGGGGTCCAATGGTCGGCGTGTTCGTGGGTGATAACGACGGCTACGGCGCCCGCCGTGCCGGTCAGCGCCGTGGTGAACGAACCGGGGTCGATGTAGAGCTTCTTGCCTGAGAGCTCGAGGATCAGGGCGGCATGCTCCAGCTTGGTCAGTTTCATGTCCCCGAGCTAACCGCGATTCGAGTCGTGGCGCAACAGCATCCGCTGTCGTGATTGCTGTTTTGGTGCTGTCGCGACGCGCCGTGTGCGCTCAGTTTGGAACTGCGCTGGTCCGTGTGGCATACTCGGTAAGTTGCAAAAACGGCCCCATCGTTTAGCGGCCTAGGACATCGCCCTCTCACGGCGGTAACGCGGGTTCGAATCCCGCTGGGGTCACAATTGCCCGGCTTCCTTCTTTTGAAGGGGCCGGGTGTTTCTGTTTAAGCGGTCTATTTGGTACGAAGACGCCACAGCGAGGTGACCTCGCTCTGGCGCACGGCGTGCAGCGGGTCGCTCGTGTCGGTCGCCCGGGAGTGCACGGCGGCCGCTTCGAGCGCACCGATCACCCGCAGGCCGGCGGTGTCGATCACGGTCATGAGGTCAGCGCGAGTGCGCAGCCCGACCAGTTCGGCAAAGTCGGAGAGCACCAGCCAGACCTCACCGTTCGGCTCCAGATGGTCGATCACGCCGGCCAGGAAGCCCTTGAGCATGCGCGAGCCGGGGTCGTAGACGGCAGCGTCGAGCAGGGAATGCGCGGTCGCCGGAATCCACGGCGGGTTGCAGACGATCAGATCGGCACGCCCCTCGGGAAACAGGTCGGTCAGCTGCACCTCGATGCGCCCGGAGATCCCCAGTCGGGACACCGTTTCTCGAGCGGATGCCACGGCGCGCGGCTCGAGATCGGTCGCGATCACCCGTGGTACGCCCCGCGTCGCCAGCACCGCCGCGAGCACTCCGGTGCCGGTGCCGATGTCGAAGGCTACCCGCGGCGCGGCCAGCGGAGCCGTTGCCACGAGATCGACGTATTCGCTGCGCACCGGAAAGAAAGTGCCGTAGTGCGGGTAGATCGAGGCGTTCAGCGCGGCGACGCGAATGCCCTTGGTGCGCCACTGGTGTGCACCGATCGTGCCGAGCACCTCGTGCAGCGACACAACGGATGCCTCCGCGATGCTCCCATAGGCATCCACTGTGGCGGCGACCACGTCGGGAGCCCGGCGCAGTCCGATGATGTTGCCGATCTCCAGCGGGACCAGCAGCAGGCTGAGAATGCGCGCCCGGTGCGATCGGTTCTGCCGGTAGCGATAGAACAGTTCGGCGGTGGTGCGCTGGGTTTTGTCGGGGCGGGGCCGGGTGCGGTGTTCCAGAGCGGTCAGAATCTGGCGGGCGTTCTGAAAATCGCCGGTCCAGAGCAGGGCGACACCCTGTGAGGCCAGCCGGTAGGCGGCATCCGCTGTGATGGTGTCGTCAACCGGCACGACACGTTTCGGGGCCGGGGCGCCGTTGGCTGATCGCCAGAGCGCGGAGGTCGACACTCCGTTTTCGGACCAGTCGAGATACTCGCGCGGGGGGCCAGCGGCCGTCATCGAACCCGGTCCATAGTCATAAGGTCCAACTATAGGTGGCGCCGCGGCGACCGGGGTCGAGTGCTGGGCGCGACCAGCGCACTGTTAGAATTTTGCAAGCGAAGGGGAGTATCCCTCTGGGCCCGATCGGGTCCTATGTCGCGATCGTCAATACGGGCCGCACTGGCGGGGCCCCGGTCGCGGTGGTATCGATGGGCTCCGAACGGATGCTTTCGGTGCGGGAGAGACTTTCGGGTTCTGTAACACCTGACTCCCGTCATTTCTTGAAAGGCCCCCGTGGAACTCGCTCTCCCTCTCTGGTTCGAAGCCGGATCCCTCGTCGTTCTGACCCTGATTTTGGTCGCCGACCTGCTCATCGTCTACAAGCGCCCGCACGTTCCGAGCATGCGAGAGGCCGGCCTGTGGGTCGGTTTCTATGTGGGACTCGCGCTGATCTTCGCGCTCCTGATGCTGGTGCTGGGCGACGCCGAACACGCCGGCCAATTCCTGGCCGGCTGGCTTACCGAGTACAGCCTGTCGATCGACAACCTGTTCGTCTTCGTGATCATCATGGCCCGGTTCTCGGTGCCGAGAAAGTACCAGCAGGAAGTGCTGATGGTGGGCATTATCATCGCCCTCGTGCTGCGTGGAATCTTCATTCTGCTCGGTGCCCAGCTGATCGAGAGTTACGCCTGGATCTTCTACATCTTCGGCGCGTTCTTGTTCTACACCGCGGTGAAGCAGGCGTTCTCGTCGGAGGAAGAAACCGAAGAGAAAGAAAACGGCGTCATCCGTTTGCTCCGTCGGCGCATTAGCATGTCCTCGGAATTCGACGGTTCCAAGGTGCGCACGCTGATCGACGGCAAGAAGGTCTTCACCCCGATGCTGATCGTGTTCATCGCGATCGGTACGACCGACCTCATCTTCGCGCTCGACTCCATTCCGGCGATCTTCGGCATCACCCAAAGCCCGTTCATCGTCTTCACGGCCAATCTCTTCGCCCTGATGGGCCTGCGGCAGCTGTACTTTTTGCTCGGCGGACTGCTCGAACGCCTCGAATACCTCAAGTACGGTATCGCCGTCATCCTCGGCTTCATCGGCGTCAAGCTCGTGCTGCACGCGATGCACACCAACGAGGTGTTCTTCATCAACGGCGGCGACCCCATGTTGTGGGCACCCGAGATCGACACCTGGACTTCGCTCGGCGTGATCATCGGTAGCATGGCCGTGGCAACGATTGCGAGCCTGATCAAGGCCCGTCACGATGCCCTCAAGCGTGGGCACACGCTCGCCGAAGAGATTTCGGTCAACGCTGGGGAATGATTGAACGAGGCCAGATGGCGGCGAACGGAGGATTCATGACTCTGAATCAACAGAGCACCATCGAATTTTCCAGCAGCACCGCCAGTCTCGTGTTCAGCGTGCGCAGCGAGGTGGGCAACGTACGCAAGGTAAATGAGGACAGCGTTCTCGCGCAGTCTCCGGTCTTTCTGGTGGCCGACGGCATGGGCGGACACGCCCAGGGTGACGTCGCCAGTCAGACCGTGCTGGGCGTGTTTGACGAGCACATCGCCCGCGACCTGCCGTCCACCCCGGAGCGCATTCTGGATGCCATCCACTCGTCGAACGATGCCGTGCGTGATCTCAGCGCTGAAGGCGACTCGGGCACCGCTGTGTCGGGAACGACCCTGGCCGGGATCGCGCTGGTCGATGCCGGCGACGAGGTCGGTTATCACTGGATGGCCTTCAACGTCGGGGATTCCCGGGTTTATACCTGGTCCGATGGCGTTTTGACCCAGTTGTCGATCGACCACTCCGCAGTGCAGGAGATGGTCGATGCCGGCCTGATTTCTCGAGCGGATGCCGAGAAGCACCCGGAACGCAATGTCATCACCCGGGCCATCGGCGCCGACGAATTTGTCGACGCGGATGTCTGGCTGCTACCCGCTTCGGGGGAGCAGGCGTTCCTGATCTGCTCCGACGGGCTGACCAAGGAACTCGACGACGTGACGATTGCGCGGTTGCTGGCCACGAACATCCACTCGGCTGTTGACGGGCGCAGCATGGCCGACATTCTCGTCGATGCTGCGATCGAACACGGTGGACGTGACAACGTGAGCGTCGTCTACGTGGAGTCGACGGTCAGCTGAGCAGCGCGAACCGGGCCTGCGGGGGAGGTGTTACCCTGAATCCGTGGTGCTGAACCGACTTCTTATCTGCCGCGACGAGTCCCTGTACTGAGGCCTCCCTCGTCGCGGCGTTCGGCGTGGCTGCCATCGATTCGTGAGGAAGACGCTCAAAATGACCAACGTAATACCCACTTCGACCATTAGTTCCGACGCCGGCCTGCGCACGCTCGCCGAGAAGGTCTGGGACAAGCACCTCGTCACCAAGGGTGAAGACGGAACCCCCGACCTGATCTACATCGACCTGCACCTGCTGCACGAGGTGACCAGCCCGCAGGCCTTCGACGGACTGCGCCTGGCCAACCGGCCGCTGCGCCGGCCGGATCTGACCATCGCGACCGAAGACCACAACACACCCACGCTCGCGATCGACAAGCCCATCGCCGACCCGACCAGCCGCACCCAGATCGAGACGCTGCGTCGCAACTGCGCCGAATACGGGGTACGGTTACACTCGCTTGGTGACATCGAGCAGGGCATCGTGCACGTCGTCGGCCCGCAGCTCGGCCTGACCCAGCCCGGCATCACCGTGGTCTGCGGCGATTCGCACACCTCCACCCACGGAGCCTTTGGAGCGATGGCGCTCGGCATCGGCACGAGCGAGGTCGAGCACGTCATGGCGACCCAGACGCTGCCGCTGAACCCGTTCAAGACTATGGCGATCACCGTCAACGGCGTACTGCGCACCGGGGTCACCGCGAAGGACATCATCCTCGCCGTGATCGCCAGGATCGGCACCGGCGGCGGAGCCGGCTACGTGCTCGAATACCGTGGCGAGGCCATTCGCGCTCTCTCCATGGATGGCCGCATGACCATCTGTAACATGTCGATCGAGGCCGGCGCCCGCGCCGGCATGGTCGCGCCCGACCAGGTCACCTATGACTACCTCAAGGGTCGCGCCCACGCACCGCGCGGCGCCGACTGGGACGCGGCCGTCGCGTACTGGCAGACCCTGGCCACCGATGAGGGTGCCAGCTTCGACGCCGAGGTCATCATCGACGCCAACGAGCTCGAACCCTTCGTGACCTGGGGTACCAACCCCGGCCAGGGCGTCTCGCTGAGCGGATCGGTGCCGAACCCCGCCGAAATCGTCGACGCCAATGAGCGCTCGGCGGCCGAACGGGCCCTGGAATACATGGACCTGACGGCCGGAACGCTGATGAAGCAGATTCGGGTCGATACCGTCTTCCTCGGCTCCTGCACCAACAGTCGGATCGAAGACCTGCGGGCCGCCGCCGAGATCATCAAGGGCAAGAGCAAAGCGGAGGGACTGCGCATGATGGTCGTTCCTGGCTCGGCCCGGGTACGCATCGAGGCCGAAGCCGAGGGGCTTGACCAGATCTTTCTCGATTTCGGCGCCGAATGGCGTTTCGCTGGCTGCTCGATGTGCCTCGGCATGAACCCCGATCAGCTCGAACCCGGCGAACGCTGCGCGTCGACCAGTAACCGAAACTTTGAAGGACGACAGGGCAAGGGCGGGCGTACCCACCTGGTGTCGCCGCTCGTCGCGGCCGCCACGGCCATTCGCGGCACGCTCTCAAGCCCGTGGGACCTCGTTCAGGATGGAGACTAAGCAACATGCAGAAATTCACTACCGTCACCGGCATCGCGGTGCCGCTGCGCCGATCCAACGTGGACACTGACCAGATCATCCCGGCCGTGCACCTTAAGCGTGTCACGCGCACCGGCTTCGAAGACGCCCTGTTTGCAGCCTGGCGCCTCGACCCCGAATTCGTGATCAATAAGAAGGAGTACCAGGGCGGTCGGGTACTCATCGCCGGCGCCGACTTCGGCATCGGTTCCTCGCGGGAGCACGCCGTCTGGGCGCTGCGCGATTACGGCTTCGACGTAGTGCTCAGCCCCCGCTTCGGCGACATCTTTCGCGGCAACTCGGGCAAGCAGGGCTTGCTCGCCGGCCAGATCAGCGAAGCGGATGCTGAAACCCTGTGGAACCTGGTCGAGTGCGATCCGGGCGTGGAGTTGACCGTGGATCTGGTCAGTAAAACCGTGCGTGTTGGCGATCTGACGGTGAATTTTGAAATCGATGATTACACTAGATGGCGGCTGCTCGAAGGTCTGGATGACATCGGGCTGACCCTGCGTGACGAAGCGCGAATCAGTGAATTTGAAACCAAACGCGAATCCTGGTTGCCCCGCACCCTTCCCGCCCTTTCCCCCGAATCTTCCAGAATTAATTTGATGTAATTTGCATTTGCACTAATTTGCACCAGGACAGGTAACTTGTGAGCACTCTGCGCGAAACAGATAGTAGCGAAACCGACGAGGCGAAGAAGTTGAACGACGCTCGAAACCACGACGACGCGAATGAGCGGGGGAGCGCTGCGAACCACGGAGCATCCGTCGGCCTGACCGCTGACAAGATCACCATTCGAGGGGGAATTCCCCTGGTCGGCCGCATCGAGGTGAAGGGGGCGAAGAACCTCGTCACCAAGGCCATGGTCGCCGCCCTCCTCGGTGAGACCCCGAGCGTGCTCAAGGACGTTCCGAATATCAGCGATGTTCGGATCGTTCGCGGGCTGCTCGAGGTACACGGCGTCAAGGTCACCGAGGGCGACGAACCCGGAACCCTGGTCCTCGACCCGGTTGACGTGGAGAGCGCGCACTTCGCCGCGATCGACGCCCATGCCGGTTCCTCGCGCATCCCGATCCTGTTCTGCGGCCCGCTGCTGCATCGCCTCGGTGAAGCGTTCATCCCCGATCTCGGCGGCTGTCGCATCGGCGACCGCCCGATCGACTTTCACCTCGAAGTGCTGCGTAAGTTCGGTGCCGTCGTCGAGAAGCAGCCCAACGGCATCCGCATGTCGGCGCCGAACGGACTCAAGGGCGCCAAGCTCGAACTGCCCTACCCGAGCGTCGGAGCCACCGAGCAGGTGCTGCTCACCGCGGTGCGGGCCGACGGCATCACCGAGCTCAAGGGCGCGGCGATCGAGCCCGAGATCATGGATCTCATCAACATTCTGCAGAAGATGGGCGCCATCATCACGGTCGACACCGACCGGGTGATTCGCATCGAGGGCGTCGAACGCCTGCTCGGCTACAACCACCGCGCGCTGTTCGACCGCAACGAGGCCGCCAGCTGGGCTGCAGCGGCCCTCGCCACCGACGGCGACATCTTCGTCGGCGGCGCCCGCCAGCCCGAAATGATCACTTTCCTCAACGTTTTCCGCAAGGTCGGCGGCGCTTTCGATATCTGTGACGACGGCATCCGTTTCTATCACCCCGGCGGCGATTTGAAGCCCGTCATTATTGAAACGGATGTCCACCCCGGCTTCATGACGGACTGGCAGCAGCCGCTTGTCATCGCGCTGACCAAGGCTCACGGCACGTCGATCGTGCACGAAACCGTGTATGAGCAGCGCTTCGGCTTCGTCGACGCCCTCGTCGAAATGGGCGCGACCATTCAGATTCACAAGGAATGCCTCGGCGGCCATCCGTGCCGGTTCGGTCAGCGCAATTTCAACCATTCCGCCGTCATCACCGGACCGACCAAGCTGCACGGCGCCGATATCGTCGTACCCGACCTGCGCGGCGGCTTCAGCCACTTGATCGCAGCGCTCTCGGCCGACGGCACGTCCACGGTCAGCAACGTGGGAATCATCAGCCGAGGTTACGAAAACTTCATCGGCAAGCTGCGGCTTTTGGGGGCGGACTTCGATCTCGAAGGATAATAGGCGCGTGCCTGAAAATAACGACGTGCCCGCAACTCCCGAGTCGACTGCCAAAATTCGTTCGGAGAAGAGCAGCCCTTCGGCATTCTGGATTCTCGCCGGGTTGATTCTGCCGGTGATGAACCTCGCCGCCCGCTACGAGATTCTCGATGCCCACAAGTTTCCGCGGAGCGGCGCGTTCGTGTTCTCGCCGAACCACTACAGCGAGATCGACCCTGTGGTCATGGGGGTCGTGGCCTGGAAGCTGGGGCGGCTGCCTCGGTTTCTGGCGAAGGAATCCGTTTTCAAGATCCCGGTCATCGGCTGGGTGCTGACCAAATCGGGGCAGATTCCGGTGCAGCGCGGCGGATCGGTGCGCGGGAGTGAGCCGGTCAAGGCCGCCCAGCGTCTGGCCGATAAGGGCCAGATCGTCGTGGTGTACCCGGAAGGGTCACTCACCCGTGACCCCGATCTGTGGCCGATGCGCGGCAAGACCGGCGCCGTGCGCATCGCGCTGGAACAGGGGATTCCGATCGTGCCAGCCGCGCACTGGGGCACGCAGCACCTGATGGAACGGTATTCCAAGAAGGTGCACCTGTTTCCGCGCAAGACCATCACAGTGAAGATCGGCGACCCGATCGACCTCGCGCAGTTTCGGGGACGCAGCCTCGACACGGCGACGCTCAACGAGGCGACCGCCGTCGTAATGCTCGCCATCACTGCGTTGCTGGAAGACTTGCGCGGCGAGAAGGCCCCGGTCAAACGATGGAATCCGGCGGAGCACAACCAGAAAGAGACCGGTCGTTTTGAAGCCTAGAACCCCCCAGCCGCCGAAGATTCAACCAGGCACCCGGGTGGCCGTGCTCGGCGCGGGCAGTTGGGGTACGACCTTCGCCAAAATTCTGACGGATAGCGGTGCCGATGTCGTTCTGTGGGCTCGCCGCCCCGAGTTGGCCCGGGAAATCTCCGAAGCGCGCCGCAACAGCGACTACCTGCCCGGGGTGAACCTGCCCGTCGGGCTGCGCGCCACGAGCCGTCTTGACCTGGCGCTGGCCGGAGCGGAAATGGTGTTCGTCTCGGTGCCCAGCCAGTCGCTGCGCGAAAACCTGAAGCAGGTTGAACCGTATTTGGCCGAGAACGCGATCATCATCTCGCTGATGAAGGGTGTCGAACGCGCAACCGGCATGCGCATGAGTTCGGTGATCGAAGAGGTGCTCCGCATCGACCCCGATCGCATCGCGGCGATCAGTGGTCCCAACCTCGCGCTGGAAATCGCCAAGGAACAGCCGACCGGCGCGGTCGTCTCCTCGGCGAGCTTGGAAACGGCGCAGGCCGTGGCCAAACTGGCAACCAACCGCTACTTCCGCTCCTACGTCAACACCGACGTCATCGGCACCGAGTTCGGCGGCGTGCTGAAAAACCTCATCGCGGTCGCCATCGGCATCGTCGACGGCGTCGGCTACGGCGAGAACACCAAGGCCTCGATCATCACGCGTGGTCTGGTCGAAATGACCGATTTCGCGGTCGCCTACGGCGCTCAGCCCGAGACTCTGGCCGGACTGGCTGGCCTCGGTGACCTCATAGCCACCTGTCAGTCGCCGCTGTCGCGCAACAACACAGCGGGCCGGCTGCTCGGCCAGGGTTACAGCATTAACGACGTCGTCAAGCAGATGCAGCAGACCACCGAAGGCCTCGCCTCGGTCAAGCCGATTCTGGAACTCGCACGCGCCAAGGGCGTCGAGATGCCCATCGTCGAACAGGTACGTCAGGTACTCGACGGCACGCTCAATCCCCGCGACATTGCGCCGCACCTCACAACTGACTCCGGCGAACCGCAGGGCGAAAGGACACTTGACGATGGACAAGCTCACGGTGGTGCTTCTCTTTGGGGGGCGTTCCAGCGAACACTCGATCAGCTGCGCCACGGCGGGAGGGGTGCTGGCAGCCCTCGACCCTGATGCGTACACCGTCATCCCGGTCGGAATCACCCGGGACGGTGCCTTTGTGCTCGAAGAAAACGACCCCGCCAAGTTTGCCCTCAACGCCTCAGCGCTGCCTGTCGTTGCGGACAACGGCACCCGCGTGCGGTGGCCGGAGAGCGCGTCCAGCCGGGAATTGACTGTCGTCGACGCGTCCGGTGAGCGAACGCTTGGCCCGGTCGACCTTATATTCCCGATTTTGCATGGACCGTTCGGTGAGGACGGCACCATCCAGGGCATGCTCGATCTGCTCGGCCTGCCCTACGTCGGGTCGGGAGTTCTCGCATCCGCTTTGGGCATGGACAAACACTTCGCCAAGACCGTCTTTCAACAGGCTGCCCTGCCCGTTGCGCCGTGGCGCACCATCACAGCGGATGACTGGGTAACGGCTCCCGGTTTGGCCTATGCGGCCCTGGAACAGCTCGGCCTGCCCGCGTTTGTGAAGCCGGCGCGGGCCGGATCGAGCGTCGGCGTCAGCCGGGTGTCGACCCCGGACCAACTGACCGAGGCCATGACGGTCGGGCTCGCCGAAGACAACAAGGTGCTGATTGAATCCGGGCTGGTCGGCCGGGAGCTCGAGATTGCGGTACTGCAAGGGCGCCCGGGGGAACCGACCCGCGCCTCCACGGCCGGCGAAGTAGTGGTGACCGGCCGGGACTTCTACGATTTTGCCGCGAAGTATCTCGACGCGCCCGGCGTCGACCTGGTCTGCCCGGCGCCGCTGGCACCCGAGGAACTGGCCGAGGTACAGCGGCTGGCCATTGCCGCGTTCGAGGCGATCGGCGGCGCCGGCCTGGCCCGCGTGGACTTCTTTCTCACCGCGACCGGCTGGGTGATCAACGAGATCAACACCATGCCCGGGTTCACGAGCATCTCGATGTTCCCGAGCTGCTGGCTGGCCAGCGGCTACACCTATCCCAAGCTGATCGACGAACTCATCGCTGTGGCCATAGCCCACGCCCGCCACGGCTCCTGACCCGCCGAGTCCGTCGGCATCCGTCGTATTAGGCTGCTTGCGCGGGAGTTGTGGCCTGGCCAGAACTCCCGCGCAGTTCGCCGCGCGGGAACTGCGCCAGTACGCGGGAGTTGGGCATCCCGCGCAGCGGCGCAACTCCCGCGCAGCGCGAAGTAAAGGCAACCAACCCGCCGCCGCGCTCGGAGCAGAGCCATCCAGACGTCGTATTTAGCCGCTTTGCACTTAAGCTGGCCATCGACCAGCGCGACCCGGTCTGCGGTACGCGGCTTCGCGAGACCTCCGCTCAGAGGCTAGGGTGCGCTCGTGGCTCCATCAGTCGGGAGATCCAGATCTTCCGCGCCGACGCACGCACCAGTCGCCGGCACGTATCCGACCGCGTTGGACACGTCGATGAGCGTCGTCGACCCGCTCACCCGTTCAGAGTCGATCACGATTTCGATGGCCGGATTGCGACCATACGTCGTGTACCGGTAGGTCGGGGCGTCGGAGTCGTCTTCGATCCAATCGATGCCGTTGATGTTCAGGCACGGCAGCGTCGTGGGTTCCGGCACCGTCACGCCACAGTGCAGCAGCACCGCGGCCGGGTCACCCCAGGCGCCGGTCGCCTGCGCATTCGTTTCGCGGGCCGCCTCATCGGCGACGCTGGATGGCAGGTGCACGATGACGTCGGCACAGGCCACGTTGGTGGCATCGGGGGCCGGCGTCAACGGCACGACAGCGGCGCAACCGGCCAGCAGCAGCGAGCTCGCGAGCACGCTGAAGACGGCGACGGAACGTACGGGAATTGAGCGCAGGAGCAGGAATGGGTGAGGCATCGCATTAAGGCTACCGTTTCTTACATGACGACTTCTGCAGATGCCCCGCGTCCCGCCCCTGCGACGCCATCCCGACTGGCCTCGGCAGCGCCAGTTTCAGCATCGCAATCGCCCAAAATTTCCGTGCCGGAGTCGGCTGCGTCTGCAGCGGTCAACCCGTCGCGTGCGCCCGAGCTGAAGGCATCCGCTTCGGAAACGCTCGCCGATCTCAGCGAAGGCGCCGTGCTCGCACGAATCTTTCCCCGGCTGCCGACCGCGGCAGCCGAACTGCTCGGCCCCGGCGACGACGCGGCGGTCATCTCGGCGCCCGACGGACGATTCGTCGTCACCACCGACATGATGATTCAGGGTCCCGACTTTCGCCTGGCCTGGTCGACACCGCACGACCTCGGTTGGAAAGCTGCAGCGACCAATCTTTCCGATGTTGCCGCCATGGGCGCTCGCCCGACCGCCCTGGTCGTTGCGATCGCGGCTCCGCCATCGACACCGGTGTCGGTGCTCGAGGGCATCGCTGACGGGCTGCGAGACTGCTGCGAGGCGCTCGCCCCCGGCTGCGGCGTGGTCGGCGGCGACCTGTCGGCGTCCGACGCGCTGACCCTCGCTGTGACGGCGTTCGGCGACCTCGAAGGGCGCGCGCCCGTCGTGCGCTCGGGCGCGCGCCCAGGCGACACAGTGGCGCTCTCCGGGCGGCTCGGCGACGCCGGCGTTGGCCTCGAGCTGCTGTTCCGCCTCGGCGTCGACGACGACGGAGTGCCCAACCTCGCTCGCGCCAATGCGCTCAAGCTCACGCACCCGGCCGAGGTCGCCGCCCAGCTGACTCCCGTGCCGCCCATTACGAGCGGTCCGATCGCTGCCGTGGCTGGCGCTACCGCCATGCTCGATGTCTCTGACGGCCTCGCTATCGACGCCGGACGCATCGCCCGGGCCAGTGGTGTGGCCATCGACTTCGATTCCGCCTGCCTCGGCGATCGCATCGAGGTCGCTCTCGGCGGCGGCGAAGACCACGGATTGCTGGCCACCTTCGGGCCAGACACGGCACTGCCGCGCGGTTTTCGCCGCCTCGGAATCGTCACCGCGGCATCCATTGCGCTCCCGGCCGGCTCGATCACCGTCGACGGGGCGCCGCACGACCAGGGTGGCTGGGACCCTTATCGCGGCTGGGACGGTTCCGCCGGCTAGATCGACTGTGACGGCGCCCGGTACGAGAATCGTGCTGGCCGTCGCTCGAACTACGGCGCAGGCTGCTCGACGGGCGACGCGTACCAGACGGTCGTATCGCCATAGTCTTTGCGGCGTTCAAGCTCGAGTCCCGTACCCCACTCCGGCTCGGGCGAGCGTGAGCTGCGCTCGAGTACCACGAGCGCGTCGTCGGCCAACAACGGGGCGAGCGCGCTCAAGTTGTGGCCCAGCTCAATCTCACTGAGGTCATACGGAGGGTCGATGAACACGACGTCGAAGCCCTCTTTCGTAGCGGCTAAGAATGACTGGACCGCCTGCGAGGAAACCGCAATCTTCAGGTCGGTGCCCTTCGGTGCAGACCGCTGTACGGCCTCGCCGTTCTTGCGACACATGGCCGCCGCGCCGTAGCTGTTCTCGACCAGCGTCACCACTCGCGCTCCGCGACTGGCAGCCTCGAGGCCCAGGGCGCCCGACCCAGCGTACAAATCCAGCACACGCATGCCGTAGACGGCGTCCCGCGAGTCGAGGGCCGAGAAAATAGCTTCCCGTACGCGATCACTCGTGGGCCGCGTGCCCGACTTGGGAACGGCCAGGGTCAAAGAGCCGGCAAACCCGGAAATAATTCGCGTCATAACCCTCCCGAGCCTAGCCGCAGCCGTTCCCGTGTGGCCGCACACGACGCAATGTCGGAGGCCCGGTTTACCATGGAACCATGACAGGTTCGAGTGCTGCCCATGGCCCCGAATTCGATGGTGCTTCTCTGCCGGCGCCCGAGCTCAAACCGCTCACCCTCGACACCACCCTCAAGATCGCCCTCGGCCCGGCCCGGGCTACCGCGCTGCGCAAGGCCTTCGCCATGGAGACCGTCGGTGACCTGCTGAGCCATTACCCGCGCGACTACGCCGACCGCGAGGTACTCCGGCCCCTGAATCAGGTCACGCCCGGAGCCAACATCACCGTCATCGCCGATATCGTTTCGGTGCGAGAACGTCGCATGTCGTCTAAGCCGGGCACGATCGTTGAGGTGGTAATTTCTGACGGCGGGGGCGAGTTCACCCTCACGTTTTTCGGTAAGAAGAGCCAACAGTGGCGGCTTGACCAATTACGTCCCGGTCTGCGTGGCAGTTTCTCGGGCAAGGTGGGCAGGTATCAGGGCCAGAGCCAGCTGGCGAACCCGGCGTACAAGACCTTTGAGAGTGAAGAAGAAGAGGCCCGCGACGATCCGTCCGTTCGGCTGAGGCACAAGCCGCTCATTCCGATCTACGCGGCAACGGCTTCGGAGACCAGCTGGAGTCTGCAGACCATGATCGACCTTGTCCTGCGGCGTATGGACACTTTGCCCGACCCTGTTCCCGACGATCTGCGGGCCGAACACGGCCTGCTGACCCACACCGAGGCCATCCGCTGGATCCACAGCCCCGACAATCCGGCCGAATGGATGGCCGCCCAAAACACCCTTCGGTTCACCGAGGCCTGGGTGCTGCAGTGCGCCCTGATGCAGCGGCACAGCCTGGCCAGGGAGCGTCGCACCCGCCCGCGGGTACCAACGCCCGGTGGGTACCTCGAACGTTTTGACGCCGCGCTGCCGTTCGTGCTCACGGTCGACCAAGAGATCTGCGCGGTCGAGATCGCAGGCGACATGTCCCAGTCCGGCCCGATGAACCGCCTGCTGCAGGGCGAGGTCGGTTCGGGCAAGACCGTGGTCGCGCTTCGGGCAATGCTCGCCGTGGCCGACAGTGGTGGCCAAACGGCTCTGTTGGCCCCGACCGAGGTGCTGGCCGGGCAACATCTGCGGTCGATTACGACCCTGCTCGGCCCCGATCTCGCGGCCGAACTCATGCCGACCCTGCTCACCGGCAAACTTCCAGTCGCGCAGAAGCGCAAGGCCCTGTTGCGCACAGTGTCCGGCCAGTCCCGCATCGTGATCGGCACCCACGCGCTACTCAGCGACACCGTGACGTTTTTCGACCTTGGGCTGATCGTGATTGACGAACAGCACCGATTCGGCGTCGAGCAGCGGGAAACCCTGCGGTTGAAGGGCGCCGAGCCACCGCACGTTCTCGTCATGACGGCCACTCCGATTCCCCGCACCATTGCCATGACGGTGTTCGGCGACCTCGACGTGAGTACCATCCGCATTTTGCCGGCCGGGCGCCAGGGCATCACGAGCATCGTCGTGCCGCTGGCCGATCACCCAGACTGGTTCCAGCGCATCTGGACCAAGCTCGCCGAAGAGCTCGCTTTGGGTCGACAGGGATTCGTGGTCTGCCCGGCAATTTCGCCCGCCGAGGTTGAAGAAGACGCCGAACTGGCACCCGCGTCTGAGGACGACAAGAAGACTCCGCTCGCCAACGTTGAGACCGTGCACGAGAGGCTGCGTGGATTTGCGCCCCTGGCCGGGTACCGCATCGAGGCCCTGCACGGGCGCATGACGAGCGAGGAAAAGGATCGCATCATGCAATCCTTTGCCGCCGGTGAGATCGACGTTCTCGTCGCGACGACCGTCATCGAGGTGGGCGTTGACGTGCCCAACGCTTCGGCCATGGTCGTGCTCGACGCTGAACGCTTCGGCGTCTCCCAACTGCACCAGCTGCGCGGTCGGGTCGGACGTGGCGGCGTGCCCGGGCTGTGCCTGTTGGTCACCAACTCCCGCACCGGCTCGCCCTCCCGCCAGCGCATCGGTGATGTCGCCGCGACCCTCGACGGTTTTCGGCTCGCCGAACTCGACCTGGCGCTCCGCCGGGAAGGTAATGTGCTCGGCGATATGCAATCCGGCGAGGGAACGTCCCTGCGTTTTCTTCGGGTGGCCGAGGACGGCGACCTGATTGCCGAGGCGCGACAAGCCGCCTTCCATCTCGTTTCGGGGGATCCGGGCATCCACACCAACCCGGCCCTGCGCGACGCGATTGCCCGTCGACTGAACGAATCCGAGCGCACCTGGCTCGTGAAAGGCTGAATATGCCCACTAGAAGCGCACGACCAGGCAGCACACCGTCAGTCTCTGGCAGTAGGGTGTGAGCATGCGCAGGATCGCCGTTGTCCCTGGATCATTTGACCCCGTCACACTGGGCCACTTGGACGTGATCAATCGCGCGGCCGGCCTGTTTGACGAGCTGCATGTGCTTGTGGTGCACAACCCCGACAAATCGGCCCTGTTGCCGATCAGTCAGCGCGTGTCGCTGCTGGAACAGGCCATCAAAGAAGCCGGACTCCCCACCAACATCGTGGTCGCCAGCTGGAGTATGGGCTTGCTCGTCGACTACTGCATGGATGTCGGTGCCAGCGTGCTGGTGAAAGGCATCCGCTCTCAGGTGGATGTGGCTTATGAGACGCCGATGGCGATTGTCAATCGCAACTTGGCCGCCGTGGAGACGGTCTTCCTCTTGCCGGATCCGGCCAACGCCCACGTCTCCAGCTCGCTGGTCCGTCAGGTGGCCGGCCTCGGCGGCGACGTCTCGCCGTATGTGCCGCGGGCCGTGGCGCAGTATCTGGAGCGGTCGCGGGTATGAACCGCCAGCCGGCTCGCTCCTCTGAGGACTTAGCGTCGGTTCCGCCAGCCGACACCGCTCAGCTCCGGACTGCGCCGTTCACCACCGAGTCGGGCGTTGACCTCACCGAGCTTCAGGCCGCCGGGCGCGCGATCATGCGCAACGTCGAGACGGTCATCGACGGCAAGCACGAGGCCGTGCAGATCGCCCTGACCGTGCTGCTGGCCGAGGGACACCTGCTGATCGAGGACGTTCCCGGTGTGGGTAAGACCATGCTCGCCAAGGCGCTGGCTCGTTCCGTGGACTGCACGGTCGGGCGAATCCAATTCACGCCCGACCTGCTGCCCTCGGACGTGACCGGCGTCTCGGTGTTCAACCAGGCCGAACGTCGCTTCGAATTCAAGCCAGGGCCGGTGTTCGCCAACATCGTCATCGGTGATGAAATCAACCGGGCGAGCCCAAAGACGCAGTCGGCGCTGCTGGAATCGATGGAGGAACGCCAGGTCACCGTCGACGGCGTCACCTACCCGCTCGCGCTGCCGTTCACCGTGATCGCCACCCAGAATCCGATCGAGATGGAGGGCACCTATGCCCTCCCGGAGGCTCAGCGGGACCGATTCATGGCGCGCATCTCCATGGGGTACCCCGACATCGGGTCCGAGCTCGCCATGCTCGACTCGCGGGATACCAACAGCCCGCTCGCGCTGATCTCCGCTGTTGTTTCGGGGCAGATCCTGCGCGACATGATGCACACCGCCCGAGCAGTATTCGCCTCCGGCGCCGTGAAGGAATATGCCGTCAATCTGGTGCGCGCCACACGCGATGATCGGGACCTGCGCCTCGGGGCCAGCCCGCGGGCGACCCTGCAGCTCATTCGCGCGGCCAAGGCACAGGCCGCCCTGAACGGACGAGACTACGTGCTGCCCGACGACATCGACTCCCTGGCCGTGGCGGTGCTCGGCCACCGGCTGGTTCCGACCAGCCGCGCCCTCGGCCACCACCACCAGGACAGCGGCCCCGTCATCGACGACATCGTGCGCCGAATCCTGGGCGACACTCCCGTTCCGGTGGGAGCTGCTGCGTTCGCTGTCCCGGCATCCGCTGTACCCAAAACGGCCGTGCTGGCATCGGGGCGGTCAGGGCCGGTGCTGCCGGCCGTACGCGGGATTCCAGCCAAACCGGTCGGTTCCACCGGACAGCCCTAGCTCATGGCCGCGCGCGGGGCAGGTGGTTCGGAGCGGTCGGCTTGGCTGCAGCGGCTCACCGCTGGGTTGACCTCCCGGCTCACCCGGCGCGGCGGTGTCTGTCTGATGGTCGGAGCCGTGATCTTCGCCAACGCGGTCGTCGTGAACAGCCGGGATCTGCTGTTCGTGGCCAGCATGCTCATCGTGGCGCCGCTCATCGCGGTCGGCTATGTGTCCGTGCGACCGGCGCGGGTGGAAGTGACCCGCACCTTCCGGCCGCCGATCCTGTCGGCCGGCGGCGAGAGCGTCGTGTCGCTGCATCTGCGCAACCTCTCGGCGCGGCCGTTGAGCGGCGCCCGCTGGGGCGATACCCCATCGCCCGGTATCACTACGCCGCCCGCCGCCATCCTGCCGCTGGTGAGTCGGCGAGGCGCGCCCGGTGACAGCGTGCGGCTGGAATACGCACTCTCGCCGCGTCAGCGCGGTGTCTACGCGGTGGGACCCCTCGGGGTGTCCCGTCACGACCCGTTCGGCTTCGCGCACGGCCTACGTCTGTTCGGTGAGCCGCATGACCTGATCGTCACACCGCGGGTCATGTTCCTTCCCGGCGGGGGACTGGCCCAGACCAGCAATGACGGTTCGATTCGGGAACTGCTGCGCCAGGCCATCCAAACCTCCGACGAACTCATCGCTCGTGAGTACCGGCCCGGGGATGCTCTGCGCCGCGTGAACTGGCCGGCCACAGCGCGGCACGGCGAAATCATGGTGCGGCAGGAGGAACAGCGCAGCAATCCGGAGGCCCGCATTGTGCTCGATACCACCCTGGCCGGTGCCGCCGGCCTGGGTCCCGGTCGGGTACCGCCGCATCTCGTGGCCGCATTCGAACTCGAGGTCGAGCTGGCGGCATCCGTTGGGGTGCACCTGATAGACGCGGGCTACCGGCTCGAAGTCATCGAACTCGGCGCGAGCCAGCTGGTGCCGGGCGGCGAACAGACGCTCGGTGGGCTGCACGGCGACGTGCCGGCCAGTTATCGTGCCCTCGGCGGCGATCGGGCCCTGTTGGAGGGCCTAGCGAGCGTCGTTCCGGTGCCGTGGCCAAGTCGCAGCGCGCGCCTGGCGGCGTCACGACGAGTGCCGGTGCGTGCGGCCCTGCGCGGCGCAGAGTCGTCGCTGCCGACCTTTGCACTGTTGGTCAGCCTGTCTGAAGCGGATGTCGACGACCTCGTCGCCCTCGCCCGTCACTGCGATCCCGCCATTACGTTCGTGCAACGCACCGTCGTCGCTGTCGCCCGCGAACGGCTGCAGGAAGCCGGCTGGCGCTGCCTGGAGGTCGCGAGCATCGATGACCTCGAAACCGTGTGGAACGACGTGAATCGGGAGCGAGGCCCCGTTCATGACTAGCCTGGCGACGAAGCCGGTCGCTCTGCGCGGAGTCACCCCAGCCCAACCCCGACCGCGTGCCCGGCGGGGCGGTCGAGGTGCCGCCCGCTGGCCGCTGGCCCTGACCCAGCTCGTGCTGGTGCTCGTGTGCTGTGCGGCACTGGGCCCCCTGCTGCGGGGCACCGCCTGGTGGTGGGTCTGTGCAGTGGTCGCCAGCGCCGTGCTGCTGGGTTCTTCCGTATTCCGCCGTCTCGGCCTGCCGAGGGCCGTCGTTCCGTTGGCGAACACGGTGGTGTTGCTGGGCGCTCTGACGCTGCTGTTCGGCGGCGGATCCGGCCTGTTCTGGCTCATTCCGACACCACAAACGGTGGGCACGTTCAGCGGATTGATTGCCGCAGGGGGAGAGTCAGTTGCCCAGCAGAGCACGCCGGCGGCGGTGACCGTCGGCATCCTCTTTCTGCTCGCCGGCGGAACGGGACTGATCGCTATTCTGATGGACCTGCTCGCCGTGACCCTGCGCCTGCCGGCCGTCGGCGCGGCTGTGGCGCTCGTGCCGCTGCTGATTCCGGGCTTCATCATCGAGGACGGTGCCGATCTCGCCGCACTCGTGGCCGCGGCCGCCGCCTTTCTGCTGCTGCTGCGGGTGGACGTCTACGTTGGCCGCGTGCGGGAAGCCCGGCATGCACCGGCCGGACCGCACGCGCCCCGCGCCTTTCGGTCGGATCGGCCACGCGGGCCCGGACCGATGAGCGGCTCCATCGTGGTGGCATCGTTGACCATCGTGGGCGCCCTGATTCTGAGCACGGTCGCCCCGGCCTTCACTGTCGGGGGACTGGTCGCCTCCCGGTCCGGCGGTTTGCTGTTCGGCAGCGGCGTCAGCCCGATGATCAACCTGGGGCAGGATCTGCGTCGGCCCAAGGCCGGTCCGGCCTTCCATTACACCTCGACCGGCACCGAGCAGCCCTATTTCACACTACTGACCCTCGACGAAGTGATCGGCCTGAATTGGACGGCGCGCATCGACGCAGCCGACGTGCAAAACACCGTCGATCGCATTCCGCGACCCTTCGGTCTCGACGCCAACGTGGAGACCGCCCCGGCATCGACCACGGTCGTCATCGACGGCGTCACCAGCCGATGGCTGCCAGCGCCGGCCCGTGCCACGAGCATCGACGGGCTGAGCGGCCGATGGTATTGGGATAGCCGCACCCGGGCGATTACCAGTCGTTCCTCGAACACCGTCGGCCAGGAATACACGGTGTCGGCGTTGGAGCTCAAGCCAACGGCCTTGCAACTGCGCAGTTCGAGCACGAACTTTCCGGCGAGCGTGCAGGGCAACCTGCAACTGCCGGTAGACTCGCCGCCCATCATCGAGGAGACGGCCCGGCGAGTCTCAGCCGACACCACGTCGAACTATGACGCGGCGGTCGCCATGCAAAAGTACCTGCGCAGCAGCGTTTTCGCCTACGACACCGATGCCCCGGTCGAGGACGGCTACGACGGCGGCGGCGTCGACGTGATCGGGCAGTTTCTAGAAGCCAAGCGCGGCTACTGCGTGCACTTCGCCGCCACCATGGCCGCGATGGCCCGCACCCTCGGCATTCCCTCGCGGGTGTCGCTCGGCTATCTGCCCGGCGTCAAGTCGCAGGATCTCGAACAGGGGCTGGGCCGCTACAACGTTGATTCGCACGACCTGCACGCCTGGCCGGAACTGTACTTCGTCGGCATCGGCTGGGTGAAATTTGAGCCGACGCCTGGCCGGGGCATCGTGCCCAACTACGAGCAGGCCGAGGTTACCGGCACGCCGTCGACCGAGCCCGGTGCGCCCGGCTCCACGAACGCACCAGGCCTGAGCCCCGATCGGCTCGCCGACGATTCCGCCCTGGAACGCGGCGCGTCGGCGCAAACCGGCGACGCCGGTAACCGGCTCGGCATCGTCGGATTCAGCGCACTGGGTCTGCTCCTGCTTCTGGTTCCGGGTGCGGCGAGACGGATGCTGCGGCGCTGGCGGGTGCGCCACATCCGCTCCAAAAATGCCGGCGCGAGCCTCGCCTGGCTCGAAGTGCAGCACACCAGTCTCGATCTCGGGGTGCCTGTGCGCGTCACCGAGACGCCGCGCGCGTTCGCCGTGCGCCTGGAGCGGCTCGGCCCCCTCGACCCGGCGTCGGCGGCAGCGCTCGAACGAGTGCTGCTGGCGGTGGAACGGTCCCGGTTTGACCGATCGTCGGGCCAAGCGGAAACCCTCGTCGACGATCTGGCCCTGGTGGTGCGCGGGCTGCACGTCGGCGCGAGTGTCGGCATCCGTTTGCGAGCCCTGTTTGCGCCGCGATCGCTGTTCACCGTGCTGGGAGCGGTGCTGCGCGGGGAACGTCGAGCCGCCCCGATCGCCCCCTGAACGGAGTACCCACGCAGAAAGCGTAGAATTTACGACCGTGACTAAGTTCAAGAAGACGCCGTACACGGTCGACGTGCGTGACCTCATTAACCGCCCGGGCACCATGCACGAACGCCACCTCGGCATTGACGTACCCGACGACCTCGGCGCTGGCCTCGTGGCGGTGAAAGCCGGGTCGACCCTGTCGACTGAGCTGCGCCTCGAGGCGATGCACGAGGGAATTCTGGTAAGCGTCGAGGTCTATGCGCGGGCACTCGGTGAGTGCGGTCGATGCCTGAAAGACATCGACCTGCCGGTCCGAGTTCATTTTGCCGAGCTTTTCGGTTATCCTCAGGAGGAAGCCTTCGAGTTTGAGATTTCGGACGACCATGTCGATTTGGAATCTTTGATCCGGGACGCGGTAGTGTTATCACTTCCGTTCCAGCCGGTATGTCGGCGTGATTGCCCTGGTCTTGACAGTGAGACCGGGCTGCCGCTTGCCGAACTGCCCGAACTCGTTTCCGACGAGAGCTACGATCCCCGGTGGTCAGCGCTTGCGGGGTTTACGGCTTCCACAGACAAAGACATGGATGCGGACATCCATGTTTCAGACAGAGAAGAGAAGTAGTCATGGCAGTACCGAAGCGCAAGATGTCGCGTTCCAACACCCACTCGCGTCGCGCGCAGTGGAAGGCCACGCCTCCCACCCTCGTAAAGACCATGGAGGGCGGCAAGGTTGTCTACAGCCTGCCGCACCGTGCCAAGGTTGTCACCGACTCCACCGGCACTCCGTTGTTCATGGAATACAAGGGCCGTAAAGTCGCCGACATTTAAGTCGCCTCTTCTCTCCAGACCAGAACTCGGTCGATGAAAAGAGTTAATACCGAGCGGTCGCCCCTGTTGGCGACCCTCGGCGTGCAGATTGAACCGGTGATTCTGGAGCTAGCTCTGACCCACCGGTCTTTTGCGTACGAAAACGGCGGCATTCCCACAAACGAGCGCCTGGAATTTCTCGGCGACTCGATTCTGGGGCAAGCCGTCACGGTCATGCTTTACCGTACCTACCCGAACCTCGACGAGGGTCACCTCGCGAAGCGTCGGGCCAGCCTGGTGTCCACGGCCGCTCTCGCGCAGATTGCCCGCGGCCTCGGCCTGGGCGACTACATTCTGCTCGGTCGGGGCGAGACCCTCACCGGCGGCCGCGATAAGGCATCCATTCTCGCCGATACCGTCGAGGCGCTCATCGGCGCCACGTTTTTGGATGCCGGTGGCGAAGCTGCCACCGCGTTCGTGCTGCGCTTGATCGAGCCACTGCTGGCTGAACCTGGCCATTTTGGTGTGTCGATGGACCCGAAAACGAGCCTGCAGGAGCTCGCAGCGAGCGCTGGCGTCGGCGTTCCCGTGTACACACTCGAAGGTAGTGGCCCCGACCACTCCAAGGTGTATGTCGCGACGGTCGTTATTGGTTCGGCCGTGACCGCCCAGGGCGTCGGCCCCAGCAAGAAGTTCGCCGAAATGGCTGCGGCTCGTGACGCAATCGACCAGCTCAACGCGCTCTAACTTCTATGCCGGAGCTCCCCGAGGTTGAGGTCGTGCGTGCCGGTCTCCAGCCGGCCGTCACCGGCGCTCTCGTCACCGGGGTTGAAATCTTCGACGAGCGCTCCCTGCGTCGGCACGTTCCGGCGGCCGGATCCTTCGCCGAGCAGCTCACGGGGCGGCGAATTCTCGCCGCCGTGCGTCGCGGCAAATTCCTCTGGTTGCCCCTCGACAGCGATCGCGCCCTGGTCGTTCACCTCGGTATGAGCGGCCAGGTGCTGCTGCGCACACCGGGTGCCGCGGAGGATCGCATGTTGCGCATCCGCTTGACGCTGGAACACCCGACCCACGGCGAGCTGTGGGTCAATTTCGTCGACCAGCGCATCTTCGGCAGCATGGCCGTCGACGCGATGGGCCCGACCCGTGACAGCCTGCCGGGCGGATATTCGGGTCAGCCCCAAGCGGATGCCGCCTGGCAGAACCGCATTCCCTCACAGGTAGCGCACATTGCTCGCGACCCGATCGACCCCTCGTTTGCTTCGAACGCCTTCTTCGCCGCTCTCGCGCGCAAGAACACCGGCATCAAGCGGGCGCTGCTCGACCAGAACCTGATCAGCGGCATCGGCAATATTTACGCGGACGAGGCGCTCTTTGCCGCGCGGATCCACTACGAGCAGCCCGCAGCATCGCTGTCGGCGGCGAAGGCCAGAACGTTGCTCGCGGCCGTGCGCACCATTCTGCAGCGTGCCCTCGCCGAGGGCGGCACCAGCTTCGACGCCCAGTACGTCAACGTGAACGGGCAGTCCGGCTACTTCGCGCACAGCCTCGAGGCCTACGGTCGGCAGGGCACGCCGTGCTCCCGTTGCGGGACCCTGATCGTGCGCGAGCAGTTCATGAACCGCGGCTCGCACTTCTGCCCGCGCTGCCAGCGCCTGCGCTGACTGCCGGTCGGAGCCCTCGGTTTTCCGGATCATTTTTCGGCCGGCACGACCCGTTTCCAGGCACCCTCATAGCCCATCGGCACGAAGCCGAGCGCCTCGTTGACCACGAGCATGTGCCGGTTCTCTTCGGCGTTGAAGGTCGTCACCGACGGATGCCCCGGGCTTTCCTGCGCAAGATACTCCAAATTCGCCGTCTTCAGTAGCATGCCGAGGCGGTGCCCGCGGTGTTCCCGCAAGACCAGGGTGTCCTCCTGGCTGACGGACCGCTCGCGTTCGGCCGGTACCGACAGCTGGGTGAAGGCGACCAGGTGACCGCTCGGCTCGTGCAGCGCGGCGGCGGTGAGCATTCTCCGGGGGCTGGAGCCACGGGAGGTCTCCTCGTCGACCAGCCGGTCGGCGGTCCAGACGTCTTCGGGTTCCGTAAGGCCCGCAGTCGGGGCGTCGGTGCTCATCCGGGTATAGGGGACGGCGAGGTCGTCGCGCCAGCGCGGGGGAGTGCCCGCGCTCCAATAGTGAACGGTGTAGTCGCCGCCGGCGTGCGCTGCTGCATCCGCTTGAAAGCGGCGGATCACGCCCTCGTCGGCGGGTAGTGCGAGTCGGCTGCCGCGCTCGACCTGTTCTAGCCGGTAGCCGCGCGCGAGCAGAAAACGCACCTCGGCGTTGTCTTGTGGGACCGACCCGAAGCCGATCGGTGCGGTCAGGCGTTCTCCGGGGGTATCCGCAGACACCGTGTACACGATCAGCTCGTGCCGATTCTCGGTCCCGACAAGGTGTTCGACCCGGTCGGCGAGGGCCGTGCCGATGCCGCACCTGCGCCAGGCTGGCAGCACCTGCACGCCCAGCCAGGCATGGTCGTCGTTTGCGTCGAGCAGGGTTTCATAGGTGGCGCGGGCCACCACTGTGCCCTCAACCCGAGCAACGAACATGCGCTTAGGGTCGTATTTCGGATTGAGCCATCCGGGCAGCAGCTCGGCAGCCGAATAGTTGAGTGCGTTCGTACCAAACCCCTCAGCCTCGACGAGGTTTCGCAGCGCGGCCACCGCCACGAAGTCGGGCCAGCTGGGCGCGTGCGGTGTAGCGGGAATGACGAGTTCGTCGATTGAGAAGTCGCTCATGCTGCGCCACAGTAATCCGAACAGCACCAGTCCGTGCGGCCGGCCCCGCATAGAACCGCGGATAATTTCGCCCGCAGCCCCGATCTGAGTGCCGAGGCCGCCGAAACGTCTCCGCGGTTCTGCACGCAACTCTTCCCAATAAGCGGATGTCCCGGCCGCTGTCGGTGGCGCAGGGTACCGTTGAACCAGCCCCGAGACCAGGACTCGCGGCCGACCGACCGAAAGGGTGCCCGTTGTATCTGAAGAGCCTCACCCTCAAGGGGTTCAAATCGTTCGCGCAGCCGACGACGTTCGCCTTCGAGCCCGGCGTTACGTGCGTGGTCGGCCCGAACGGGTCGGGCAAGTCCAACGTGGTCGACGCGCTCGCCTGGGTGATGGGGGAGCAGGGTGTGAAAACCCTGCGCGGCGGCAAGATGGAAGACGTCATCTTCGCCGGCACATCGACGCGCGGGCCGCTCGGTCGGGCCGAAGTCATCCTCACCATCGACAACTCCGACGGCGCCCTGCCGATCGAGTACTCCGAGGTCACCATCTCCCGCACGCTGTTTCGCAATGGCGCGAGTGAATACGCCATCAACGGGCGCACCTGTCGGCTGCTCGATGTGCAAGAGCTGCTCAGCGATTCCGGTCTCGGCCGGGAGATGCACGTCATCGTCGGTCAGGGTCAGCTCGACGCCGTGCTGCGTGCGACCCCCGAAGAGCGTCGCGGCTTCATCGAAGAAGCCGCGGGCATTCTTAAACACCGACGTCGCAAAGAGAAAACGCTGCGCAAGCTCGACGCCATGCAGACCAACCTCACCCGGCTGAGCGACCTCGCCGGGGAAATTCGCCGCCAGCTCAAACCGCTCGGCCGTCAGGCCGACATCGCCCGCGAGGCGCAGACCATCGCCGCCGTGGTGCGCGATGCCCGCGCGCGCTTGCTCGCTGACGACGTTGTGCTGCTGCGCGCCGCGCTCGACGCCCATAATCACACCGAGAGCGAACGGCACACCGAACGGGTCGTGCTGCAGGAGCAGCTCGCGCAGAAGCAGGGTCGGGTGCAGCGGCTCGAACTGGCCCAGGTCGGCGACGCCGTCGATCTGGCCCGCCGCACCAGTTTTGGCCTGGAGTCGGTGCAGGAACGCCTGCGCGGCCTGTTCACTCTCGCCAACCAGCGACTGGCCCTGCTCGGTTCGCAGGCTGAGCCGACCGGTCCGGCCTTCAGCGTCACGCCCGCCATGCTGACGGATGCTGCTGCCGAGGTTGAACAACTGCGCGCAAGCATCGGGACGGCCGAGACGGCCTGGGGCACCGCCCGGGAGCAGAGCGCGGCGGCACGGTCGCAGCTGGATGCCGTCGACGACGACATCGCCGCTCAGGCTGCGCTCGTCACCCGGCATGATCTCGAAATCTCGCAGCTGACCGGCCAGTCCGAGACGGCCCGGTCGCGGCTGGCCGCTGTACGCGGCGAACAACTACGGCAGCAGAACGCCCTCGACGCGGCGTTCGATCGCAGCGAGAAGGCACAAAGTCAGCTGGCCGAGCTCGAAACGGCCGTGACCGAGGCCGCCGAAGAACCAGACTCCGACGACCTGTCCGAGGCACTCGCACTGGCGCAGACCGCAGTGCAGCGCGTCGAGGCCGACGTGGAACGACTGCGCGATGAGCTGCACCAGCACGAACGCGAGCGCGACGCCCAGGCGGCCCGGCAGGGTGCATTTTCCCTCGCACTCGACCAGAAAGACGGTTCCTCCGCACTCCTCGGCGCGCAGCTCCCCGGTATCCGTGGCCTGGTGGCCGATCGGGTGCGCGTGCAACCCGGGTTCGAGGCGGCGATCGCCGCCGCGCTCGGGTCTCTCGCCGACGCGGTGCTGGCCGACAACCGCGAGGCAGCACTGGAAGCCATCGGCCACGCCCACACCGACGATCTCGGCCGGGTCGAACTCCTCATCGCGGACGGTGCCGACACCCTGGCTCCGGGCGTTGATTCCAGCGTTGATCTGGGCGCGGGCATCCGTTGGGCGACGTCGGTCGTCGACGGGCCGGCCGGAGTGCGTGCTCTGCTCGCCCAGACCGTGATCGCCGACGATCTCGCCGTAGCCCGCGCCGCCCAGCTGACCGACACCGTGACGATCATCACACTCGTCGGTGAGGTGCTGGGCCCGTGGGTCGTGCGCGGCGGATCCGGCGCCCGGCCGAGCAAACTCGAACTCGTCGCCGAACGCGACACCGCCGCCGAAAAGCTAACCACCGTCACAGCACTGATCGAGCGGGTGCGCTTCGACCTCGGCGATCAGCGTACCCTGCTGCACGCGCACAAAGAGCAGTCGGTCAGCGCGCGGGCGGCCGTGCGCGCCCTCGAAACGCAGCTCGCCACTCAGACGGAACGCCGCGGCCGCCTCACGGTGCAGGCCGACGCCGCGACCGCCGACCTCGCCCGGGTCAGCGCCGCCCTGACACTCGCGACCCGCGCCGTCGAAGAGGTCGAAGCCGTCGTCGCCGAGGCGTCCGCCACGCTGGTCACCGCCCAGTCCCGGCCACGACCCCTCCTCGATGCGACCGTGCGCGATGCGCTCTACCGTGAGCTGGAGGTCGCCCGGGATCGTGAGGTGGAAGCTCGCCTCCAAGTTGAAACGGCCCGCGAACGGGTGCGGGCCGGTGAGGCACACGTCGTCGCCCTGACCGAGCAGCTCGCGGCCGAGCATACGGCCGCCGAGGCCGCGGCCCGGCGCGCCGTCATTCGCCGCCGCCAAGTGGATGCCGCTTCCCGCGTTGCCGAGGCGCTCCCGGCCGTGCTCGCCGCGGCCGACCGCTCGGTCGCCGAGGCCCGGCTGCGTCTGGCCAGCGCCGAGGCCGAACGCACCAGTCAGAACACCGAACTGCAGCAGCTTCGCCTCGACGAGAGCGCCTGGCGTGAGCGGCTGGCCGCGATCACCGAGAACGTGCACGGTCTCGAACTCGAGATCTACGAGAAGAAGCTGCACCTCTCGGCTCTGCTCGAACGGGCCGGCAGCGAACTGGGCCTGACCGAAGACGTGCTTGTGGCCGAGTACGGGCCCGATCAGCTGATCCCGACCGACGGCATGATCGTCTCTGACGACTCAGGCGCCGACAGCACCCCGCACGCCAGTGGGGCCAGTGAACGCGCTGCCGGTGAGCGCGACAGCGACAACCGCACCGCGAGCGATCGCGACATCGCGGGCCGCAGAGCCGACGGCATCCGCTTTAATCGGGCTGAACAGCAGAAGCGGTTCGCGGCCGCCGAACGCAAGCTCGGCCAGTTGGGCAGGGTCAACCCGCTCGCGCTCGAAGAATTCGCCGCGCTCGAGCAGCGGCACCGATTTCTCACCGAACAGCTCACCGACCTCACCGAAACTCGCAGCGACCTGCTCACCATCATCGCCGACATCGACGAGAAGATGCAGGCCATCTTCTCCGACGCCTTCGACGACACCCAGGCGGCCTTCGCCGAGGTGTTCCCGGTGCTGTTTCCCGGCGGCAGCGGCAGTATCTGGCTCACCGACCCCGATGATCTGCTGACGACCGGCATCGAGGTGTCGGTCAAACCGGCCGGCAAGAAGATCGAACGGCTCTCGCTGCTCTCGGGCGGTGAACGTTCCCTCGCCGCGGTCGCTCTGCTGATCGCCATTTTCAAGGCCCGCCCCAGCCCGTTCTACATTATGGACGAAGTGGAAGCGGCCCTTGACGACGCCAACCTCGGCCGGCTGCTGACCATCTTCGAAGATCTGCGCGAAACCAGCCAGCTCATCGTCATCACGCACCAGAAACGCACCATGGAAATAGCGGATGCCCTCTATGGCGTCAGTATGCGGCAAGACGGGGTCAGCGCCGTCGTCGGTCAGCGCGTGGGGACTCGTGCTGACCAACGAGAGCGCGACCGGGAACCGGCGGCGTCCTGACCGCTCGGCGTCTGCCGTCTGCTAACCTGAGCCTGAAATCATGCACATTATTCGACTTGACTCTCTTCGACCCGCCCCCTGGCGTAACGGCGGAGGGACCACCCGCGAGGTGGCGTCCTTCCCCGCCGGCGCGGTGGACTTCGACTGGCGCATCAGCATCGCCGACGTGACCGCGGCCGGTGATTTCTCGAGTTTTCCAGGGGTCGACCGCATCCTCACGGTGATCGAGGGCGAGCTGATGGTCGTGATCGTCGATGGCGAAGAGCACGCCATGGAGCAATACCGGCCATTCCGGTTTTCCGGTGACAGCGCGACGAGCTGCGCCCTGCCGGTCGGCGATACCAGAGACCTGAATGTGATGACGAGGCGCGGAGCATTCAAGGGCTTTCTGTCGATCGTCGAGCTGTCGAAGAAACGCGCCCACCCGGTGTTCGACGACCAATTCGCCCTACTGCTGAAGGGGTACGCCGTCGTGACCGCCGGCGGCGAGGAGGCCAAGCTGGGTGCCCTCGATACCGTGCGCGGCGACGATCCAGCCCCGGAAGTTCTCGGACGGGGATTCCTCGCCGTCATCACCCTGGAAGCGGTTCCGACCTAAGCGGATGCTGTTGCGGCATTCGCCACCGCTTCGTTGCCGAGCAAGCCTGCGGCATACAGAATCACGAGCGCGATGAGAAGTGCTCCTGCAATGAGCAGTGCTACCCACATTGCCGGCCTCAAGCCCGAGCCTTATCCATAGCGTGCAGAATATCAGTCGCGCCGTTACCCCTGTGGCGGCAGCGCGCTGATCACCGCGTGGTCCTTGGCGAGCACGCCGACCTTGGCCGCGCCGCCCGGGGAGCCGAGGTCGTCGAAGAATTCGACGTTGGCCTTGTAATAGTCGGCCCACTGTTCGGGCAGGTCGTCTTCGTAGTAGATGGCCTCGACCGGGCAGACCGGTTCGCAGGCGCCGCAGTCGACGCACTCATCGGGGTGAATATAGAGGGAGCGTTCGCCTTCATAGATGCAGTCCACCGGGCATTCGTCGATGCAGGCACGATCTTTGACATCGACGCAGGGCAGCGCAATCACATAGGTCACAGTGTCAGCAACGCTTCCGTGCGAGAGATCGCAACCTGTTCGGCCCGAGAGACGACTTTGACTCGCTCCCGACCGGGAGTGACCAGGTCCTGCGCGCCGAGCAGCTGCTCGTGCGCGTCCAGGGTGCGCCAGCCCGCCCAGGTCGTGAACTCGACGCCGCGCTCCGCCAGCAGGGTCAGAATCGCCTCCGCTGATTCGTCAGCCGTTTCGCCGGAGACGAGCGCGGGCAGGTCGGCCACGAGCCGGGTCACCGTCTCGAGGGCGTCGCCCTTGGTATGGCCGATCAGGCCGACCGGGCCGCGCTTGATCCACCCGGTGGCGTAGAGCCCGGAAAGAGGCTCGCCGGCGGCATCAAGCACCCGCCCGCCGTCGTTCGGAATGACGCCGCGCACGGCGTCGAACGGCACCTCGGTCAGAGCGCTGCCCCGATAGCCGACCGCGCGATAGACGGCCTGCACCGGGTAGTCGACGATCTGGCCGGTCGACCGCACGCCACCGTCTCCGGTGTGTTCGGTACGTTCAAAGCGGATGCCTTCCACTCGTCCATCGCCGTAGACCTCGACCGGCGAGTGCAGAAAGTGGAGGTGCAGGCGACGTGAGGCGCCGAGCGGAGCCTTGGTGAGCCATCCGTTCAGCGTGCGGGTCATGATCTTGACCTGGTTGTTGCTGGCGACGAGCTGTTCGCTGTGCGAATCGGGAGTGAAGTCTTCGGCGTAGACGACGAGGTCGACGTCGGGAATATCGGCGAGTTCGCGCAGTTCGATCGGGGTGAATTTCACCTGTGACGGCCCGCGGCGGCCGAACACGTGCACGTCGGTCACCGGGGATCCGTCGAGCCCGGCGTAGACCGAGGCGGGAATGTCGGTGCTGAGCAGATCGTCGGCGTGCTTGGCCAGGATGCGGGCCACGTCGAGGGCGACGTTGCCGTTTCCGATGACGGCCACGTCCGTCGCGTCGAGCGGCCATTCCAGCGGCACATCGGGGTGGCCGTCGTACCAGGAGACGAAGTCGGCGGCGCCGAACGAGCCGGGCAGGTCGATGCCGGGAATGACGAGCGGGGCGTCGAGAATGGCGCCGGTGGCGAAGATGACCGCGTGGTAGTGCTCTCGCAGATCAGCCAGGGTCAGGTCGGTGCCGTAGGTGACGTTGCCGATGAAACGAATGATGCCTGCGTCGAGCATCTCCTGCAACGACTTGACGATGCCCTTGATGCGCGGGTGGTCGGGGGCGACGCCGTAGCGAATGAGTCCGTAGGGGGCCGGCAGCGCATCGAACAGGTCGATGGCCACGGTGTGACCGGTTTCGAGCACGAGTCGGTTGAGAATATTGCCGGCGTAGATTCCGGCCGGGCCGGCGCCGATAATGGCAACGCGCAGTGCACAGGGAGCGGGGGTCATAAGGAGCCTTTCAAACAAAGGGAAGAAGAGTGGATGCGGGCGGGTCAGCGCAGGCCAGCGGCCATCAGTCCGCGGCGGCGCAGCAGGCGACGCTCGATCGGGGCGAAGATCACGAGTTCCACCAGGATTCCGACGAACAGAATCACCAGGATCGTGGCGAGCACCCCGGACAGGTCGGCGAGCTCGCGGCTTTGGTGCAGCATGGAACCGAGACCGAAGCCGATCGTGCCACCCATGGTGATGATCTCGGCGGCCATGAGTGAGCGCCAGGCGAAGGCCCAGCCCTGCTTGAGGCCGGAGAAATAGCCGGGCAGGGCGGCGGGCAACACCACGAGGGTCGCCATCTGCAGGTGCGAGGCGCCGAGTACCGTGCCGACGCGGCGCAGCTGCGGTGGAATCTGGTCGACGCCCGAGACGAGCCCATTGGCAATCGAGGGGACAGCGCCCATCAGAATGACGAAGTACACCGTGGCGTCGGTGAGGCCGAACCACATGATCGCGGCGGGAACCCAGGCGACCGAGGGGAGCACCTGCAAGCCGGAGAGCAGCGGTCCGAGCGCACGCCGCACCGGGCGGCACTCCGCGATTAGCAGCCCGATCGGGGTGCCGATGGCGATGGCGATGAGAAAGCCGAGACCGCCGCGCTCGAGGCTCGTCGATACCGCGAGTTGCAGGCGGTCGCTCGACCAGGCACTCACGAGGGAATCGAATACGTCTAAGGGGCCGGGAGTGAGGTCGGGCCGGGGTTTGACGATGAGAATGTAAACCTGCCAGGCCGCGACCAGCGCAATGAGCAGCAGAATCGGGGGAAGGACACCGTCGAGGGTGCGGCGAAAGGCGCCGCGGGGCGTTTCGGGAACGGCCTGCAGCGAATCCAAACCGGCTTCGAGGCGGCGCAGTTCGTCGTGGCTCGGGTCGTTGGTTGCTCCGCCACGAATGGTGTCGGTGCGAGCATCAAGCGGCATTGCGGCGGATCTCCTCGCGCAGCTGGTCAGTGATTTCGTCACCGAGGCGGGCGACCTCGGGGGACTCGATCCGGCGGGAGCCGGTGTCGGTGATGGTCCATTCGTTGACGATGCGGCCTGGGCGTGAGGACATCAGCAGAATGCGCTGTCCCAGCCGTGCGGCCTCGCGCACGTTGTGGGTGACGAACACGATCGTGCGGCCGGTCTGGCGCCAGACCCGTTCGAGTTCTTCGTGCAGCAGGTCGCGGGTGATGGCGTCGAGCGCGGCGAAGGGTTCGTCCATCAGCAGCACCTTGCGGTCCTGCGCAAGCGAGCGGGCCAGGGCGACCCGCTGCCGCATACCCCCGGAGAGTTCGTGCGGGCGTTTGTCGGCGGCATCGGCGAGGTTGACCAGGTCGAGCAGTTCGAGGGAATCCGCTCGGCGGTCCTTGCGCGGAACCCCGCGCAGTTTCAGGGCCAGCTCCACGTTGCGGCCGGCCGTCAGCCACGGAAACAGCGCTGCGTCCTGGAACATGACGGCGGCCTTGCCGCTCGCCACGGTGACGGCGCCCTCGGTGGGTTTCTCCAGGCCGGCAATGATGTTGAGCAGCGTGGACTTTCCGCATCCGCTTGCCCCGAGCAGGCAGACGAACTGGCCGGCTTCGATCGACAGGTTGATGTCATCGAGCACGAGCGGACCGGTGCCGTAGCGCTTACCGAGGCCATCGATCGTGATCGCGACGGGTTCGAGCGCGGTCGGGGCCGGGGCGACAGACACGCTGGTCAGGGAGGTCACGGCGACACGTCCGACCCGGCACCCGAGCCGTCGCCGGCGCGGGTGGGCTCGCCCGGCGCGGTGACGATACCGGCGGCCAGGGTTGCGCCGTCCTGCGGGTGAATGACGAGGAACGCCCCGGAGCGACGATTCTGCGCATAGCGTTCCACCGGCAAATCGCGCGACAAACGGATGTTGGCCTGCCCGATATCGTTCACGGCCAGGCTGGTGGCGGGTTCGACGCCGAGGGTCGTGAGGTCGAGGCGGCCGGTGACCTCGCGAATCAGGGCCTGCACGACGGTCGTGCCGAACTTCAGGAGCACGCGGGCTCCCGGTGCGAGCGGACGCGGGTCGAGCCAGAACAAATCGGCTTCGAGGGCGCGGGTGACCGGGGGCAGGCTGCCTGCGGCCGCGATGACGGCCCCTCGGGCGATGTCGAGGTCGTCGGCCAGGCGCAGCGCGATCGACTGGGGCGCGAAGGCCTCGTCGAGCTGCACTCCGGCGAAGTCGATACCGGTGACGGTGCTGGTGCCGCCGCCGGGCTCGACGCTCACCATGTCGCCGACCTTGATGCTGCCGCTCGCGACCTGCCCGGCGTATGCCCGGTAGTCGCGGTAGGAATCGGCCAGTTCCGGGGAGACGACGACCGCGCCCTGCGGCCGCAGCACGAGCTGAACCGGCAGGCGGAACGCCTCGGTGGCGCGCCCGGAATCGTCGAGGTCGTCGATCACGGTGAGGGTTTCGAGCAGTTCGAGCAGGCTCGGACCGGCATACCAGGGGGTGCGCTCGGAGCGGTCGACGACGTTGTCGCCGACCAGGGCCGACACCGGAATGACGTGGACCTCCGCACGCGAGTCAAAACCGAGGCCGAGTTCGGCGGTGACCAAGCGAACGCTCGCCTCCACCTCACGGAAGGAGGCCTCGTTGTAATCGAGGAGGTCGATCTTGTTGACCGCGACGATTACGTGCGGCACGCGCAACAGGGCGACAACGCTGAGGTGCCGGCGGGTCTGCTCGAGCACGCCCTTGCGGGCGTCGATGAGCATGATGACGGCATCCGCTGTGGTGGCGCCGGTGACCATGTTGCGGGTGTACTGCACGTGGCCGGGGCAGTCGGCGAGAATGAACGAGCGGGCGGGAGTCGCGAAGTAGCGGTAGGCCACGTCGATGGTGATGCCCTGTTCGCGTTCGGCGCGCAGGCCGTCGGTCAGCAGGGCGAAGTCGATGCCACCGCTCTCGCCGCCGAAGCCACGCTCGGTGGACGTGCGGGTGACGGCTTCGAGCTGGTCGGCGAGGATCGCCTTCGAATCGTGCAGCAGCCGGCCCACCAGGGTGGACTTGCCGTCGTCGACCGAACCGGCCGTCGCGAAGCGGAACAGGGTGCCTTCGGGGGCGGCGACGGCGGCTTCCGTGGTGAGGTCCTGGGTGTCAATGGTGAGGGTCATGCGATTACTCCGTTCCGAGTCCGGCGGCCGAAACAGGCGCGCCTTGCGCTGCGGCGAGAATGCCGTTGAGCTGGGTCAGGTCAAACAAGCCATTGAGGTCGCCGTCTTTTGCGAGGCCGGCAGAGACTGCTCGTTTCAGCGAGACCGGAAAAGTGCCGGCCAGGGGGTCATTGGTGAAGTGCAGGCCGACCAATGCGCGTTCGATGACCGCGTCGGCGAGCGGCTTGCCGGTGTCGGCGGTCAGCTTCGCGTTGATCACGCCGGCCGCCTCGGCCTGGTGCTCGTTCAGCCAGGCAATGGATGCCGTGTGTCCCTCGAGCAGCGCCCGCACCGTTTCCGGGTGGTCGCGATTGAAATCAGCACCGACAAGCAGCACGGTCGTGGGGAATTCGCCCTTCGGCCACCGGGATGATTCTTCGACGAGCACGTGAGCATCCGCTTCGAGCACCAGCCGAGAGACCCAAGGTTCGGGCAGCCAGGCGCCGTCGATCTGCCCACTCTGCAGCAGGGTGAGCGCGCGGGCGTTGTCGGTCGGGGTGACCGTCACGTCGCCGCCACCGGTCGTGCTGGTCTCGTAACCCTCGTCCTCGAGCCAGGAGCGGAGGGCAATGTCCTGCGTGTTGCCGAGCTGAGGGGAGGCGAGAGTCGTGCCGGCGAGGTCGGCGGGGGAGTCGATGCCGTCGCGCACGACGAGGGCGGCGCCGCCGATTGTGGCACCCGCCACGATCACCGCGCTCTGCCCCTTGCTCTGAACAAACGTGTTGATGGCCGGGCTCGGACCGACGTAGGCGGCATCGATAGCACCGGCGCTGAGCGCCTCGATCGCGGCCGGACCGGCACCGAAAGCCTGGGCGGTCAGGGTCGTTTCGCCGAGGGCGTCGGCGAAGAATCCCTGCTCGATGCCGACCAAGGCCGGGGCATGGGTGAGGTTGTCGAAGTAGCCGAGTCGGATTTCCTGGACCGGCCCGGTGGCGGAGGCCGCGCCGGAGCATCCGCTCAGCAGCAGCGTCACGGCCAGGGTGACGCCGACCGCGGAGATGGGGACGCGCATCAGAAGTATCCTTCCTTCTTGCGGTCTTCCATGGCGGCCTCTGAAATGCGGTCGTCGGCGCGGGTTGCGCCTCGTTCGGTGATGGTGGAAACGCCCACTTCGCGCACGACATCGGCGACGGATGCTGCGGTCGAGTCGACCGCACCGGTGCAGCTCATATCACCCACCGTGCGGTACCGAACCGTGCGCGTTTCGACGGTTTCGTCGGCACGGGGCAGGCTGACCGGGCTGACCGAGCGCCACATATTGTCGCGGCGGTAGACCTCACGCTCGTGGGCGTAGTAAAGCGGGGGCAGCTCGATGTTTTCGCGTTCGATGTAGCGCCAGACGTTGAGTTCGGTCCAGTTGCTGATCGGGAAGGCGCGCACGTGCTGGCCGACGGTGTGGCGGCCGTTGTAGAGGTTCCACAGTTCGGGGCGCTGGTTGCGCGGGTCCCACTGGCCGAATTCGTCGCGCAGGGAGAGGATGCGTTCCTTGGCGCGGGCTTTGTCTTCGTCGCGGCGGGCGCCACCGAAGACAGCGTCGTGCCGGCCGGCGGCGATGGCGTCGAGTAGCGGGAGGGTCTGCAGCGGGTTGCGGGTGCCGTCGGCGCGTTCGGCGAGACGGCCGTCGGCGACGTAATCCTCGACCTTGGCGACCGTGAGGCGCACCCCGTGCGCTGCGACGGTCTTGTCGCGAAACTCCAGCACCTCGGGGAAGTTGTGGCCGGTGTCCACGTGCAGCAGCGAGAAGGGAATCTTGCCCGGCCAAAAGGCCTTCGCGGCGAGGTGCAGCACCACGACGGAGTCCTTGCCGCCGCTGAACATGAGCACGGGCCGCTCGAACTCGGCGACGACCTCACGAATAATGTGGATGGCTTCGCTCTCGAGCACGTCGAGTTCGGAAAGGCGGTGTGCCGTCGTGGTAGTCATAGGTGGAGCCCGCATTCTGTCTTCTCGAGGGTGGCCCAACGGCCGGAACGGGGATCGGCTCCCGCCGCGACGGGCTGGGTGCACGGGGCACAGCCGATGGAGGGGTAGCCCTGCGACAGGAGTACGTTCACCGGCACGTGATTCTCGGTGGCGTAATCCATCAGTTCGTCGTAGCTCCAGGCGGCGACCGGGTTGACCTTGACCAGGCCATTGCGTTCGTCCCAGGTGACCAGGGGCGTGTTGGCGCGGGTAGGGGCTTCGTCGCGGCGCACACCGGTGAACCACAGTTCGTAGTCGCCGAGCGAACGCTGTAGCGGTTCCACCTTGCGCATGGCGCAGCAGGAGTTGGGGTCGCGGGCGAACAGTTCGGCGCCGTGCAGGGCGTCCTGCTCCGGAACTGTCGTGAGCGGCAGCACGTCAACGACAGTCACCGGAAGGGCGGCGGCGACAGCGTCGCGGGTCTCGTAGGTTTCGGCGAAGTGGTAGCCGGTATCGAGAAAGAGCACGTCGACGTCGGGCAGCTGCTTCGACACGATCTCGGGGAGTACCGCGTCGGCCATGGAGCAGGCGACGGCGACACTGTCGGCGCCGAAGTTGCGCGCGACCCAGGCCACGACCTCCGCAGCGGTGGCCTCGCGCCCGTTGGCTGCTGCGGCCGCTTCGAGTTCGGCTGAGCCAGCTTCGGCGAGGGCCTGCAGTTCGGCGGCAGGTCGGCGCGGCGGCAGGTCACGGGCAACGGATGCCGCGGCCTGTTTGACCGCGTTCAGATTGATGGCGCTCATTTGAGGTCCTCCTCGTCGGCGCGGTGCGCCCACTGGGCAAAGGTTTCGTCGTCGGTGCGGGCGGCCAGGAAACGCAGCACGAGGCTCTCGACATAGTCGGCGAGGTTCTCGGCGGTTACCTTGAGGCCGCGCACGGTACGGCCGAGGCCGGCCTCGTCACGGTCAGCGGAGACCAGGCCGCCGCCGAGGTGCACCTGGAAGCCGGGGGTGGACCCGCCGTTGCCGTCGGGCAGCAGCTGGCCCTTGAGCCCGATGTCCGCAGTCTGAATGCGGGCGCAGGAGTTGGGGCATCCGTTCACGTGCAGGCTGATCGGGTGCGGGGCATCGATTCCGGCGAGCCGTTTCTCCAGCTCGAGGATGGCATCCGTTGCCGTCTGCTTGGTCTCGACGATGGCTAGCTTGCAGAATTCAATGCCGGTGCAGGCGATGGTCGAGCGGCGGAACAGGCTCGGGCGGGCCGACAGCCCGATCTCGTCGAGGGCCGCGATCAGGGGTTCGACGTGTTCTTCGGCGATGTCGAGCACGACGAGCTTCTGGTGCGGCGTGGTGCGCAGTCGGCTCGAACCGTGGGCTTCGAGCAGGTCGGCGACACGGGTGAGGGTCTGACCGGAGATACGACCGACGAAGGGGGCCAGCCCGATGTAGAAGCGGCCGTCCTTCTGCTTGTGCACACCGATGTGGTCGCCCTGCGTCTTCGGGCGCGGTGCGGCAGGGCCGTCGGGCAGGGTATAACCGAGATATTCGTCTTCGAGAATACGACGGAACTTGTCGGTGCCCCACTCGGCGAGCAGAAACTTGAGGCGGGCCTTGCCGCGCAGGCGGCGGTAGCCGTAGTCCCGAAAGATGGAGACGACGCCGCGCCAAACCTCGGACACCTGGTCGGGAGCGACGAAGGCTCCGAGCCGTTCGGCCAGACGCGGGGTGGTGCTGAGCGCGCCGCCGACCCAGAGATCGTAGCCGATGCCGAGTTCGGGGTGCTCCACGGCCACGAGGCCGATGTCGTTGATCTCGTGCACGACGTCCTGGCTGGGGTGACCGGTGATGGCGGTCTTGAACTTGCGCGGCAGGTTGGCGAATTCGTCGGTGCCGAGATATTTGCGGGCAAGCTCGTTGATCGACTCGGTCGGGTCGATGAGTTCATCGGCGGCGATGCCGGCCACGGGGGAGCCGAGGAACACGCGCGGCACATCACCGCAGGCCTGGGTGGTTTCGAGTCCGACGGCTTCGAGGCGGCGCCAGATTTCGGGCATGTCCTCGATCTGGATCCAGTGCAGCTGAATGTTCTGGCGGTCGGTCAGGTCGGCGGTGTCGCGGCCGAAGTCGCGGGACACCTCACCAATCACACGGGCCTGTTCGGTCGTGAGCTGGCCGCCGTCGATGCGCACCCGAAGCATGAAGTAGCGGTCTTCGAGCTCTTCCGGTTCCAGGGTGGCGGTCTTGCCGCCGTCGATGCCGGGCTTGCGCTGCGTGTAGAGGCCCCACCAGCGAAAACGGCCGTGCAGGTCGGTGCCGTCGATCGAGTCGAAACCCTGCTTGGAATAGATCTGCTCGATGCGGCCGCGCACGGCGAGGCCATTGTCGACCTGTTTCCAGACCTCGTTGCCGTTGAGCGGTTCGGTGCCGTCGATCTTCCACTGGCCGTTCGGACGGGTGGATGGCCGCGGCGAGCGAGCTGCTGCCAGCTTGGTGGCTGCCGCCGGAGCGTTCTCGGCCCCCGTCGTGACGGTGGGCACCGTCTCGGTTTCGTTCGGCACGTCGGCTCCCTCGGTTTGCGGCGCCGCTCCAATGATTTCGATCGCAGCGACCCCGCCAACGCTACTGCGACCACGGTGCAATGTCGCAGCCGAGGGTCACGTGCTGTCACACACTGTCACGCAGCGTCACACAGACCGCCGGGTACTCGGCGCGCCTTCCGGGCAGTGGATGACGGCGGCGCCTGAGTGGTGTCGCGGACATCCGCTTGGTTGGTGCCGCTCACCGGCCATTGCTGCCACGGGGACAAGCTGGTGCCGCTCGCCGCGCGCAAGGCGGCGGCGCCCCCGTAGGCTAGGGACATGGCTGAACGCACCCCCTGGTCCCTCTCCGGCGCACTGCGCGGAATGTTCACGAAGAAGACCATCGACGCGCAGACCTGGGACGACCTCGAGGACGCCCTGCTGCAGGCCGATTTCGGCCCGAATATCACCGAGTCGGTCATCGCCGACCTGCGTGCCAAGGTCGCCAAGTACAACACGACCGACCCTGCCGATTTACAGCGGATGCTGCGCGAAGGAATTGAAGAGCGGCTGTCCGTTCTCGACTCCACCCTGACCCTCTCCGAACGGCCGGCCATCGTGCTCGTCGTCGGCGTCAATGGCGTGGGGAAGACCACCACGATCGGCAAATTCGCCAAGTTTCTGCACACCTACGGTCGCAGCGTCGTTATCGGCGCGGCCGACACTTTTCGGGCGGGGGCGGTCGAGCAGCTGGCGACCTGGGCCGAACGAGCCGGGGCGCAGATCGTGAAGCCGCAGATGACCGGCCAGGATCCGGCCTCCGTCGCCTTTCAGACGGTCGAGAAGGCGAAGAACGAGGGCATCGAGATCGTGCTCATCGACACCGCCGGGCGGTTGCAGACCAAGGGCGGACTGATGGACGAGCTGACCAAGATTCGTCGGGTCGTCGAAAAGCAGGGACCGATCGCCGAGGTGCTGCTCGTGCTCGATGCCACGACTGGTCAGAACGGGCTTGCCCAGGCCGAGGCGTTCATCGAGCACGCCGGGGTGACCGGGCTCGTGCTGACCAAACTTGACGGCTCAGCGCGTGGCGGCTTCGTGCTCGCCGTGCAGGAAAAGACCGGCATTCCGATCAAGCTGGTCGGGCAGGGTGAGGGCATCAACGACCTCACCGGTTTCACCCCGCACGTGTTCGCGCAAAAACTCGTCGGCTGATGAAGAATTTAAGAGGAGCACTATGAGCATCGAACACGATTTCTTCGGAATTCTCGGGGACGAAGACGAGGGCGAGGTGTACTGGTCGGAGTCGGCTGAGCTCGGAGACCAGAGCGTCGAGATCGACCTCAGCTCGCCCGACGAAGATTCGGTCACCGCCGAAGCGCTCGATATCGCCGCGGCCATGATCGGGTCGATGGAGGACCTCGACTCCCAGGTGCGGGAATCCCTCGTCGCTGATCTGTCGGCCGAGGTCTCCGTGACCAGCCAGTACATCGCCGAGCAGCTCGACGAAATGGACCAGGAAGCGATCGAAAACGCCATCATCTGGGATTCCGGCGACCAGCAGATTGACTTCCTGCGTTCGCTGCGCCTGCAGCGCATCGGCTTTCACCCGCACCGCGCCGGCAGCGAAGCGCACTTCGCGGTGCTCGAATACGCCATCAGCCCCGACGACACCGACGGCCTGCTAGTCGTGACAATCGACGTACACGGCGACACCGTCCAGGTAACCCTGGACAGCTAACCCATCATTTCCGGGCCCGGGCCCGGAAACCGGGCCCATGATCTATCGTGGGCCCGGTTCCTTAGGGTGGGCCCAGGTGAGCGCCGGCAGCCCCGAACCGGGCTACCCGAGGTGTGCGGCCTGCCCCGCGCCGAGCAGGTCTTCCTTGCGCGGGCGCACCAGGAAGAAGGCGATGGGCCCCGCCGCGAAGATAATGATGGCCGCCCACAGGAAGGCGGACTGGTATCCGCTCACGAGAGCGCCCAGCTGAACGACTTCGGTGGGAACCTTACCGATCAGGTACGAACTCACGGCAGCGGTGTACAGCGCGGTGAACAGGGCGGTTCCGAGCGAACCGCCGATCTGCTGCATCGCAGTCACGGCAGCGCTCGCCGCACCGGCATCATGCTCGGCAATTCCCGACAGAGCCACGTTCTGCAGCGGCACGAAGATCATGGCGAGTCCGGCGCCGAGCAGAATGAGCCCCGGCAGCACCTCGAGCGAATAGTTGCCGTTCACCGTGATCTGAGTCATCCAGAGCAGCCCGGCCGCGCCGACGATCGGTCCGACGGTCATCGGAATGCGCACGCCGGTACGCGCCAGAAACTTCGACAGCACGCCGGCACCGATCATGATCGTCGCGGTCATCGGCAGGGAAGCCAGCCCGGACTGAATCGGGGTGTAGCCCAGCACGATTTGAAAGTACAGGGTGAGAAACAGCAGCCCTCCGAGCAGCGCAGCACCCGAGAGCAGCGCCGTGAGGAAGGCTCCGCCGCGTACCTTGTTTGCCATAATGCGTAGCGGCAGCAGCGGATGATTCGACCGCTTTTCCACCAGCACGAACAGCACGAGCAACACCAGTCCGAGCGGGAGGCAAACGAGCACGGGCGAGCTGGCCCACCCACTCTCGGCCTGCGCGAAGCCGAATACCAGGGATCCGAGGCCGAGTGCCACGAGAATACTCCCCGGCACGTCATATCGGGTATTTCCGTGTGCCTTGCTCTCGCGAACGACCGGGATGGCGGCCGCAATCGCCACGATGGCGATCGGCACGTTCACGTAGAGGCACCAGCGCCAGCTTGCGTACTCGGTGAGCACGCCGCCGAGGATGAGGCCGACCGCCGCGCCGCCGCCGGCGATCGCGCCGTAGACGGCGAAGGCTTTGATGCGGTCCTTGCCGCCGGGAAAGTTGACCGTGAGCAGGGCGAGCGAGGCTGGCGCGAGCAGCGCGGCGAACAGGCCCTGCAGGCCGCGGGCGGTGAGTAGCTCCCAGGTGCTCTGGGCGGCGCCGCCGAGGGCCGAGGCAATGGCGAACCCGGCCATGCCCACGATGAAGGAGCGTTTGCGGCCCCAGAAGTCGGCAATACGCCCGCCGAGCAGCAGCAGCGCGCCGAAGACAAGCGAGTACAGCGTGACGACCCAGGTGCGCTCGCCGTCGCTCATGCCGAGCGCGGTCTGTGCCTGGGGGAGCGCGATGTTCACGATGGTTCCGTCGAGTACGACGGTGAGCTGGGCGAGCGCCACGATGGCCAGCAGCAACCACTTTCGTGGGTGGGGCGCGGTGGCCGCCGACGCGGGCGGGGCAGAACTGGACTGGTTTGTACTGATACCGGGCATAACAATGACTCTATCGTGCAAACCGAACGAACTAGTTTGTTTTGTAAACTATAGTGAAAACATGGCACGCGACGGAGCAGACCCCCAGACCCGCATTCTTGAGGCGGCGCGCACCGAATTCGCCGCCTACGGACTAGCCGGGGCCCGCATCGACCGCATCGCCAAGAGCGCCGCGGCGAGCAAGGAACGCCTCTACGCCTACTACTCCGACAAGCAGCAGCTGTTCCTCGAGGTGTTGGAGCTCAACCTGCGCGAGTTCGCGAGCGATGCCGTGCTCACCGACAATGACGTGCCGGCCTTCGCCGGAGCGCTGTTCGATCACGGAATGCTGCACGGTGACCACCTGCGCATGATCGACTGGGCCCGCCTCGAGACCGATGGTACCTGGCTGCCGGCCCTCGAGGTCATGCTGGGCTATCGGGACGAACAGGTGCGGCGCATCCGCTTGGCACAGACAGCCGGTCGGGTCGATGCTTCCTGGCAACCGGTGCAGCTCATGACGCTCATCTTCGGCATCGCCTCAGCCTGGGTTCACGAGCCCGGGGCGGTGCTCGCGCACGGGGGCCCTCCTCCGGACGTGACGGCAATCGCGGTTCGCCGAGCCAACGTCGTTCGTGCGGTCGAGCGGCTGATTGCACCGAGTGTGGCGGCGCAGAACTGACGCTCGCCCGAATTTGACGGAACCGCGCCTCAGCATCCGTTTCGAAGTAGCAGCAGCCACCGGTTAAACTAAACGCATCATGGCAACTTTTGGAAACCTCTCAGATCGTCTTGCCGAGACGTTCAAAAACCTCCGCACCAAGGGCAAGCTCAGCGCAGCGGATGTCGACGGCACCGTTCGTGAGATCCGTCGCGCCCTGCTCGACGCCGACGTCGCCCTCGAGGTCGTCAAGGATTTCACCGGCAAGGTGCGCGAGCGCGCCCTCGGCGACGAGGTCAGCAAGGCGCTGAACCCGGCCCAGCAGGTTGTGCAGATCGTCAACGACGAGCTCATTACGATTCTCGGCGGCCAGCAGCGCCGGCTGGAATTCGCCAAGAAGCCGCCGACCATCATCATGCTCGCGGGCCTGCAGGGTGCCGGTAAGACCACCCTCGCCGGCAAGCTCGCGAAGTGGCTCGCCAAAGACGGCCACACCCCGCTGCTCGTCGCCGCCGACCTGCAGCGCCCCAACGCGGTCACCCAGCTCGAGGTCGTCGCTAAACAGGCCGGTGTCGCCGTCTACGCGCCCGAGCCCGGAAACGGTGTCGGCGACCCGGTCAAGGTCGCCCGCGACGGCGTGAAGTACGCCCTGCAGAAGGTTCACGACGTCGTCATCGTCGACACCGCCGGACGTCTCGGTGTCGACGCGGAGCTCATGAAGCAGGCCGCCAACATTCGCAAGGCGATCGATCCAGACGAGGTGCTCTTCGTCATCGACGCCATGATCGGCCAGGACGCCGTCGCCACGGCGAAGGCCTTCCAGGACGGCGTCGACTTCACCGGCGTCGTGCTCACCAAGCTCGACGGTGACGCCCGCGGTGGCGCCGCCCTGTCGGTCGCTTCGCTCACTGGACGCCCGATCATGTTCGCCTCGACCGGTGAAGGACTCGACGACTTCGAGCCGTTCCACCCGGACCGCATGGCCGGTCGCATCCTTGACCTCGGTGACATCCTCACCCTGATCGAGCAGGCGCAGGGTGCCTTCGATGAGGACGAGGCCCGCAAGGTCGCCGAGAAGTTCGCGACCGACTCCTTCACCCTCGACGACTTCCTCGGCCAGATGCAGCAGCTGCGCAACATGGGTTCGATCAAGAAGATGATGAGCATGCTGCCCGGCGCCGGCGCCATGAAGGCGCAGCTCGAGAACTTCGACGAGCGCGAGATCGTGCGCACCGAGGCCATCATCCAGTCGATGACCAAGCTTGAACGCACCACCCCGAAACTGCTCAACGGATCGCGCCGCATGCGCATCGCGAAGGGTTCGGGCATGACCGTCACCGAGGTGAACCAGCTTGTGCAGCGCTTCGAACAGGCCGCCAAGATGATGAAGACAGTCGCCAAGGGTGGTATGCCCAATATCCCCGGCATGGGCCCCATTCCCGGTGCCGGCTACGGCGGCAAGCCCAAGCAGGTGGCCAAGAAGAAGGGCTCCAAGTCGGGCAACCCAGCCAAGCGCGCTGCCGAGAACGCCGCGATTGCCTCGGGCGTTAAGTCTGCCGGTGAGTCTTCCAAAGCGGATGCCGCCGGCTCCGGTTTCGGCCTCGGCTCCGGCGCCCAGCCGGGTAAGGGCAAGGCCGGCGGCCCCACCGAAGAGGAAATGGCCGCGCTGCAGAAAATGCTCGGCCGGTAGTATCCGTTTGGGGAAAGCCTTTGGTGGGCCGGGCCCGCCTTACGGAAGCGGGCCCTTGATGGATCATGGGCCCAGTTTCCGGGCCCGGGCCCGGTCGCAGAAGGTGGGCCCAATCTGCTCGCTGAGTCCGTGGACCGCGCGTAACTCCTGCAAATCGTGAGCGCCAGAAGCCCGTTCCGTGCAAATTACTGGGATCTGCGGTGATCGCCGAAGAAATGGCAGGAGTTGTGCGCGTGCAGTGGCCTTCGGTCGGCGCTGGAGGCCTGGAGGCCTGGAGGCCGGGGGCCTGGGCGCCGGGGCACGAACCGTGGGCGGTCTTAGGCTGGACGCATGACTTCGACGGCGAACCACAACGTGCGCATCGGTGTGCAGATCGCCCCGCAGCACGCCCAATACTCCAAGATTCGCGACACCCTCACCGAGGTCGAGGCCCGAGGCGCCGACATCGCCTTCAACTGGGACCACTTCTTTCCGCTCACGGGCGAGCCCGATGGTCTGCACTTCGAGTCGTGGACCATCCTCGCCGCCTGGGCCGAGCAGACCACGACCCTCGAGTTCGGCGCCCTGGTCAACTGCAACAGCTACCGGAACGCCGACCTGCAGGCTGACATGGCGCGCACGATCGACCACATCAGCGGCGGTCGCTTCATCTTCGGCACCGGCGCGGGCTGGTTCGAGCGCGACTACCAGGAATACGGCTACGAGTTCGGCACTCCCGGCACTCGGCTGAACGCCCTCGATGCCAGCCTGGGCCGCATCGAGGCCCGCTGGGCCAGGCTCAACCCGCCGCCCACCCGCGACATCCCGGTGCTCATCGGCGGTGGCGGCGAAAAGAAAACCCTGCGCATCGTCGCCCAGCACGCCGATATCTGGCACTCGTTCTCCAACCCCGAGGTGCTCGAGCACAAGCTCGGAGTACTCGGCGCCTGGTGCGACGAGGTCGGCCGCGACCTGAGCGAGATCGAGATCTCCACCGAGCTGCGCGGCCGCACGGTGGACGACGCTGACGCGCTCTACGACCTCGGCACGCGCCTGTTCACCGTAGGAATCTTTGGCCCCGACTACGACCTCGGCCAGGCCACCGACTGGCTGGCCTGGCGCGACAGCAAGAACGCCTGACCCGAGCGGATGCTGCTGCGCGGCCCCGCGCTGCTTGCGCGGCTGGTGTGCGCCGCGCGCGAGCCAACAAGGGGCGCCCGTGCAGCGAACCGGCGCGTGGCGACCGCACGGCTTGGGCGCGCGTGCAGCCAACGCGCTAGCTCCCGAGCCCCTCCGCGAGCTCGTGGCTGAGCGCCGCAACCACCGCCGGCAGGCTGCCGTCATGCGTGGCCGCGACGGCGAGCTGCCGCTGGTAGCTCCCGCCCTCATCGATGATGCGGTGCAGTCCGAGCAGCTCCGGCAGGCAGCCGAGCCGCTCGGCGACGGGGGAGAGGGTCTCGATGAGGCGACGCACATCATCCGTTACCAGGCATTCGGCGCCCGCAGCATCGAGGATGATCTCGGCGTCGAGCCCGTAGCGGGCGGCCCGCCACTTGTTCTCGCGCACGAACCACGGCTGCATGCGCGGAACGTCTTCCCCCGCGTCGAGGCGGGTGGACATCCACTCGACCAGGCACTGGATGAACGCGGCGATCGCGCCGAGCTCCACGGACGTCGAGACGCCGTCGCAGACTCGAATCTCGATTGTGCCCCAGCGCGGCGACGGGCGAATATCCCAGCGCACCTCGGTGACGTCCTCGATGATGCCGGTCACGGCCATGTCGTCGACGTAGCGCTCCCAGGCTTCCCAATCGGGCAGGTCCCAGGGCAATCCAGCGGTCGGCAGCTGCTGGAACATGAGCGAGCGGTTGCTGGCATAGCCCGTGTCGACCCCGGCCCAAAACGGGCTCGACGCGCTCAGCGCCTGCAGGTGTGGCACGTAGGTGAGCAGGCCGTTCATGATCGGAATGACCTTGGCCTTGTCCTCGATGCCGACGTGCACGTGGATTCCCCAGATCATCATATTGCGGCCCCACCACTGGGTGCGGTCGATGAGCTTGTGATAGCGGGCTTTGTCGGTGACGGTCTGGTCGAACCACTGCGCAAACGGATGCGATCCGCTGCAGATCAGGTCGACCTCGCGTCCCGAAAGCACGCGGCGCACCTCGCCGAGCTGGTCGGCGACATCCGCTACCGCACCGCCTACGGTGGTGTGCACGCCCGAAACCAGCTCGACCGTATTGAGCAGCAGCTCGCCGGTGATCGTTGGGTGGGCCGAGCCGTCGGGGCCGCGCAGGGCGTCGAGCACTACGTCGGCGATATTGACCAAATCGCCGGTCGAGCGGTCGACGAGGGCGACCTCCCACTCGATGCCCACGGTGGATCGGGCGGATCGGGCGAATTCCAGTGGCACGGGGGCTCCTTGAGTGGGCCGGTAAAAGTCGTTGAGGTCCGATTATCACAATGCCCGCAATCTCTGACAGAATGATTAGTCGCGATCCGTTGTGCCCGACCCTCTATCTCGGTGCAACGTGATCCTATAGAGCTTATGCCGAGTGTGCCCCCACGCTCACGGCCCAAGGTTCGCCAAACAACGAATTAACACTGGAGAATTGTGGCTGTCAAAATCCGTCTGAAGCGCATGGGCAAGATCCGTGCACCGTACTACCGCATTGTCGTTGCCGACGCGCGCACCAAGCGCGACGGTCGTGTCATCGAAGAAATCGGCATCTACCACCCCACGGAGGAGCCCTCGGTCATCGAGGTCAAGTCCGAGCGTGCGCAGTACTGGCTGAGCGTCGGCGCTCAGCCGACCGAGCAGGTTGCTGCACTCCTCAAGCTCACGGGCGACTGGGGCATCTTCAAGGGCGACAAGAACGCTAAGAACACCGTCAAGGTGAAGGAACCGAAGGTCGCTTTCGTCGCTGACGAGAAGAAGAAGCCGGTTCTCAAGCCCAAGGCCGAGAAGCCGGTCGTCAAGGCCCCCGAGGTTGCTGCCGAAGCAACCGAAGAGGCGTAACTGTTGCTTGCTCCCGCGCTCGAACACCTCGTCAAGGGGATCGTTGATCACCCCGATGATGTGCACGTTGCAGAAAAGAACTCGCCCCGAGGCGAGGTGCTCGAGGTTCGTGTGAACCCCGAGGATCTCGGCCGGGTCATTGGTCGTGCCGGTCGCACAGCCAAGGCCCTGCGCACCCTCGTTGCGGCTCTGGCCGATGGTCGACGCGTACGTGTCGACGTCGTCGACACCGATTTCTAGTTCAGTGAACGACACGACGGTGAACGATAGCGAGAAGGACCGCACCCAGCAATTACGGGTGGGGCGCCTGACTAAGGCTCACGGCCTCAAGGGAGCAATCAAGCTCGAACTGTTCACGGATGACCCGGGACGACGTTTCGTCCCGGGCGCCGTGTTCACCCTGCAGGTTCCGACCGGGTCGGCCTGGCACGGCAAGACGATTGAACTCGTCGAGCTGCGCTGGTATAACCAGCACGCGGTCGGTTTTTTTAAGGATGTTCCCGACCGCTCCACGGCAGAAACGCTCGCCAAGGCGATCCTCTGGATCGACGCGGACGTCGCCGAGCAGTCGGATGAAGAAGACGCCTGGTACGACCACCAGCTCGTCGGGCTCGCCGTCATGCGTGACGGTGTGCGCATCGGCACCATCGGTCGCCTCGAGCACATGCCCGCGCAAGATCTGCTGATCGTGAAGACGCCCACCGGCGACGTCATGATCCCCTTCGTGAAGGCCATCGTGCCGAGCGTCGATGTGAAGGCCGGCATCGTCACCATCACCCCGCCGCCCGGACTGCTCGAAGAGCTGCCCGAGGACCCGGCCGATGCTGCAGCCGACGCCGTGGCCGAACCGGTCTCTGAAACGGATGCCGCGGCATCCGCTCTCGAGACCGACCGCCCGTAACGCGCTCCATTCACAGGGCGCGGGACTTGCGCCGCTGCGCGGGAGGCGCAACTCCCGCGTACTGGCGCAGTTCCCGCGCAGGGCGAGGCGCCGGTCACGAGTGGTACCGCCCGGCCTACACGTTGAGCCGGTAGCCTCGTTTGACCACGGTTGCAACCAGTCCGGGCACGGCGAGCGTCTGCCGCAGGCGGCTGAGCGATACCTCCATGGCGTGATCGTCGGAGTAGCCGGCCAGCGCGAGGTCTTCGCGGGAGACGACCGCTCCGCGCGCCCGCACGAGAGCGCGCAGAATGGCGAGTGCCGTCGGGGGAAGCTGCACGCGTTCCTCGCCGATCTGCACGATCGAACCACGCAACTGCAAGAGTCCGTTCTGGGTTTCGATGCGCTCGACCATGTTCTGTTCCAGGTGTTCGCAAACCAGGCGAATCAACGCGCCCATGCGAAACCGGGTCGGTTGAATCGGCGCGATCCCCGCGGCAATCAGCGGCGCACTGGTCACCGGTCCGACGGCGGCCGCGCAGACCTGAGTCTGTAACGCTGCAATCAGCTCGGGGTAGACATCCATTCCCTCTGCCGCGGTGAACAGGGCGTGCACGGCCGGGGCGCTCGTGAAGGTGACGCAGTCCAGCTGACGGGAGCAGATGGCCTCGACAAGCTTGTAGACGCGCGCGTCGCTGTCGTCCATGGCAATCCAGCGGTACGGCGCCACGACGAGCACACGCTGATGCACGGCGCGCAGCCGGTCGAGTTGTACCTCATCGGTGGCCCCGTGCACCTGAATTCCGATGGTCAGTCCCGGCGGATACTCGGCCAAAACCTTGTCAACGAGCGAGGCGGTCGTCTCTGAATCGCTCATTCCAGAGTCATTGAGCCCGGTTGCGCGAATGCCGCCGCGGGCCTTGGGCCCTCGCACCAGAATCGTGGTGTCGGCGAGCGCATCGGTCAGTTCGGAGCCGATTCCGTCGGCCTCGGCCACCTCGAACCAGCGCCGTACGCCGTAGCCGGTCGTCGCGAGCAGTAGATCGGGCCGCGCGGCGATCATGGTGCGGGTATCGTCGAGCAGCGGGCCATCCTGCTGCGAGTGGGCGATGCGCAGCGTCGGTGCGTGAACGACCCGCGCGCCGCGTCGTTCGAAGGCGTCGATCAGGTCGCTTGAGCGGCGATCACTGGTCACGCCGATGCGAAATCCCTCGAGCTGGTTTGGCTGCAGAAACGGGGCAGCGACCTCAATGGGCTCGGTCGCTCCCGGCAGGCGTACGTGCTGCGCCTGCCGGTCCGGTGCCGGCAGCTGCGAAGCGGATTCCGCCGGCTCGCCTCCCGAAGCAGCCTCGGCCCCGTCGTTCGTCGCCGCCATCAGTCGGTCACCGAAAATTCGGCGGCGCGGGCCACGAGGTCGTTCGCGGCCGCGTCACCGCTGAACGCGAGGCGTACGACCTCGCCGACGACCAGCACGGCGGGGCTGCGTACGCCGGCCGCGGCCGCATCGGCCAGCACCGTCCCGAGCGTGCTCACGGTCGTGCGCTGGGTGGCACTGAAGCCGCGCTCGATAATCGCCACCGGCATGCCGACTGGCATGCCGTGGCGGAGCAGGCCCTGGCTCAGGGTCGGCAACGTGCCGACTCCCATCAGCACGACGATGGTGCTGCCGAGCAGAGTGAGACCCTCGAGCTCGTTGTCGGTGAGCGGCGCGTGGCCGCTGATCACGGTGAACGCGTGGCTGATGCCGCGGTGGGTGAGCGGGATTCCCGCCGCCGCCGGAACGGCGATCGCACTGGTGACGCCGGAAATCACGGTCACTGGAATGCCGTTGCGGTGGCAAGCCAGAACTTCTTCGCTGCCGCGCCCGAAGACATAGGGGTCGCCTCCCTTGAGCCGCACCACGCGCTTGCCAGCCAGGGCATGTTCGACAATGAGTTCTTCGATGCCGGTCTGCGAGACCGGATGGCTGCCGGCGCGCTTGCCGACGTCGATGAGGACCGCGTGGGGCGCGAGCAGGGCGAGTTCGTCGTTCGGGGCGAGACGGTCGAACAACACGACATCCGCTTGAGCGATGGCCGTCACTGCTGCGACGGTCAGCAGTCCGGCGGCGCCGGGGCCCCCGCCCACGAGTGTGACTGATCCGGTGCTGACTGACCCAGTCGTTCGGGAATTCTGGGCTGTCATTTGCTTACTCTTTTCGTACAGGAATGCGGCTTCCGCTTAGGAGAACAGTACTCGACGAGGCTCGCTCGGCCGGGGTCGCCGGCCGGATTTGGTCACGCTCCGTAACGAGCACGATGCTCGGGTCGGGTTCGGTCGGCGCGTTCACGAAGGAACGGAACCGGCGCAACCGCTCCGGATCAGCGAGCGTCGCCGCCCACTCGTCCTCATAGTTGTCGACGTGGGCGAGCATGGCCTGTTCGAGTTCCTCGGCCAATTCGAGCGAATCATTGATAACCACGTCGCGCACGTGCTCCAGGCCGCCCTCGAGGTCTTCCATCCAACGGGCGGTGCGCTGCATCCGATCGGCCGTGCGAATGTAATACATCAGGTAGCGGTCGATGTACTTGATCAAGGTTTCTTCGTCGAGGTCGGTCGCGAGTAGCTGCCCGTGGGCCGGCTGAAAGCCGCCATTGCCGCCGACATGCATGTTCCAGCCGTTGTCGCTCGCGATGATGCCGACATCCTTGGCGCGGGCCTCTGCACACTCGCGGGCGCAGCCCGAGACCCCGAACTTGAACTTGTGCGGCGCGCGCAGCCCGCGGTAACGCAGTTCCAGGCGGATCGCGAGGCCGACGGCATCCTGTACTCCGAATCGGCACCAGGTTGACCCGACGCACGATTTCACGTTGCGCAGCGCCTTGCCGTAGGCCTGCCCGGATTCGAATCCGGCGTCGACCAGGATTCGCCAGATGTCCGGCAGCTGCTCCAACCGCGCACCGAACAGGTCGATTCGCTGGCCGCCGGTGATCTTGGTGTAAAGGTCGAAATCGAGAGCGACCTGCGCGATCACGGCGAGTTTGGTCGGAGTGATCTCGCCGCCCGGAACGCGCGGAACGACGGAGTAGGTGCCGTCTTTTTGCATATTGGCCATGGCGCGGTCGTTGGTGTCCTGCAGGGTGCCGCGGCCGGCATCCAAAATGTAGGCGGTGTTCTGACTGGCCAGAACCGAGCCGACGGCGGGCTTGCAGACATCGCAGCCGCGGCCGGTTCCAAAGCGGGAGAAGATCTCATCGCTCGACGTGAGGCCGAGCACCCGCACCGATTCGAATAGTTCCTGCCGGCTTAACTCGAAGTGTTCGCACAGCGCGTGCGACACGGTTTGACCGGATGCCGTCAGCTCGGCCTCGAGGATCTTCTTGACCAGCGGCACGCACGACCCGCACTGGGTGCCGGCCCGGGTGCACACCTTGAGCGCGCCGAGTTCGGTGCAAGCTTCCGTTTGGTGTTCATTGTTCACATCGTCGCCGCGCACGGCGCTCCGCACCGTTCCGGCCGAGACCATGTTGCAGGAACAGACCAGCGCGTCGTCGGGCAGTTCGTCGCCGGCCGGAGCCTCGGTGCCGGCGGCCGAGAGGTAGGCGGCGGGTTCGCTGCTGAGCTCGCGGCCGACCATGGGGCGCAGGGCCGAGTAGGGCGTGGCGTCGCCGACGAAGATGCCGCCGAGCAGGGTCTTGGCGTCGTCGGTCATGACGAGCTTTTGGTACAGGCCGCGGGCCGGGTCGGCGTAGACGATTTCGAGCGACCCCGCCGTGGTGGCAAGTGCGTCGCCGAAACTCGCGACGTCGACGCCGGAGAGCTTGAGCTTGGTGGCCTCGTCGACGGTTGTGAACTCGGCGCTGCCACCGAGCAGCCGGTCGGCCACGACCTCGGCCATGGCGTTGGCCGGGGCGACGAGGCCGACGCAGCGGTCGTTCCAGCTGGCAACCTCGCCGATGGCCCAAATATTCGCATCGCTCGTGCGGCAGTCGTTGCCGATCGTGACGCCGCCGCGGGTACCGACGGCGAGTCCGGCGTCCCGGGCGAGCTCGTCGCGCGGGGAGATGCCGATCGCGTAGACGACCATATCGGCGGCGATCGTACGGCCGTTGCCGAGTTGCAGGCCGGTCACTGCGGTGTTGTCGTCGTTCGTGAGAATGGTGCGGGCCCGAGTGCCGAGGTGCAGCTCGATGCCCTGGGCCACGATGAGCCGGCCGAGGGCCTGTCCGCCGCCCTCATCGAGCTGGGCCGACATCAGCCAGCCGCCGGAGTGTACGATGGCGGATTCGGCGCCGAGTTTGTGCAGTCCGCCGGCCGCTTCGAGGCCGAGCAATCCGCCGCCGGCCACGACGACCTTGGGGGTGCGGCCGAGTGAGGCCGTGAGGGCGGCGAGTTCGTCGACGAGGGCGTCGACGTCGTCGACGGTGCGGTACACCCGAATGTGATCGCGACCGGGCATCTCCGGAACGGGCGCGCTTGACCCGGTGGCGAGCACGAGGTCGTCATACTCGAGCACGGCTCCGGCCCCGGTTGTGACTGTCTGGTTGACCCGGTCGATGCGGGTGGCGCGTTCGTTGATGCGCAGGGCGATCCGTTCGCTGTCCCACGGCGCGGTGGGCTCCAGAGTGAGGTCGATCATTCCGGCGAGCCGCTGGCTCAGCGCGACCCGGTCGTAGGGGCGGTGGTTCTCCTCGGCCAGCACGACGATCGACAGGGTGTGCTCGGTGTCGCGGGAGTGCAGGGCGTCGGTGAGGCGGTGGGCAGCGGGTCCGCCGCCGATCACGATGACCCGGCGCGGCGTCTCGGCAGCGGGAATAGCGGCATCCACTTTGCTCGTCGATGTGACGGCGTGTGTCGCAGTCCCAGCGGTTGTTGCAGGGTCTGGGGCAGAATACGCGGAAGCGGTTTCATTCGAAGCTGGCATCAGCATCCTTTCGAAGCGGGGCAATTGTGAGCGTAGTTCGGGGCAGTTTCCCCCTCGTGTCGCTCGTGTGTCCCGTGCTGGTCGAAAGCCCCACAGCGGCGCACCCCCGCTGTGAGGCGAGTTTCACGGCGAGGAAACATAGGGGGCGTCTGGTTGAAATATGGCCCGCCTACCGTGGGATCAACGCACAAACGCGACAACCCAGGGAGCGCACCATGACGATGACAACCGCCGAGTTTCGCCCTACCGTTGCACTGACCCGCCCCACCCTGGTCTGGGAGCGCGCCTGCGCCGTGGCCGATCTGGAACTCAGCTGGGGCGAAGCGGCCCTCATCCGCGAAAACCAGATCGCCCTGTTTCTGCTCTCGCCCACCGAAATCTACGCCGTCGACCACCGCGACCCGCACACCGAGGCCCACGTCATGGCCCGCGGCATCGTCGGCTCCAAGGGCGACCGCCCCACCATCGCCTCCCCGCTGCACAAAGAGGTCTATGATCTCGGCACCGGAGAATGCTTCACCAACCCGACGCTCGTACTGAACACCTACGAAACCCGCGTGGTCGGCGGTTTCATCGAGGTCGCCGTCGAGACTAAACGGCACGCCCCCGAACTACTCAGTGCCGCATGACCCTGCTCGGCGAACGACTCAGAACCGACCAGGTGCGAACCATTCCGGCTCGCGCCCCCCAGGCTCGCACCGACCAGGTGCGAGCGGATCGACCCCGCAGCAATCAAGCGGATGCCGCGCCCCAGACGGCACTACCCGCCGCGCTCGTCGCCATCTCGCACGGCACGAGTTCTGCTGACGGGCAGGCCGCCATTGCCGCCCTCGTCGATGCCGTCGCGCTCGCGCGCCCCGATCTGAGCGTGACCGGCGGTTTCGTTGACGTGCAACAACCGGATATCGCGGCCAGCCTCGGCGCGCTGCGCCCGAATCGCGCCGCAGTGGTGGTGCCCCTGCTGCTTTCCGCCGGCTATCACGTGCACGTCGATCTGCAACGCGAGTCCCGCGTGCCCGGCCGCGTGACCACCGTCTCCCGGGCCCTCGGCCCCGATGATCGCCTCATCGATGTGCTCGAGCACCGGCTCGCCGCCGCCGGATTCACCGCCCAGCCCGGCCGCGAGGTCGTCCTCGCCGCTGCCGGTTCCAGCGACACACGCGCGGTCGAGGACTGCCGCCGAATCGGCGAGATGCTGGCGCAGCGCCTCGGCGTGCGCGTCACGGTCGGTTTTTTGTCCGCCGCCTCGCCCCGACTGGCGTGCGCCGTCACCGAGGCCCGCCTCCGCAGCGACAGCGTCACCGTGAGTACCTACTTGATGGCACCGGGATTTTTCTTCGACCTGACCCGCGCCCAGAGCGCCGGTGCCGAGTCGGTCACCTCTCCACTGCTGGTGCCGGGCGAACCAGCCCCCGCTCCGCTGGTCGATTTGGTCGTCGGCCGGTACCTTGAGGCGAAAGCGCACGCCGGACTCTTCTAGAATTTGACCATGCGCATCGACATTGTCACCATTTTTCCCGAATTCTTCGATGTGCTCGATCTGTCGCTGCTCGGCAAGGCTCGCCAGAGCGGACTGATCGAACTCGGCGTGCATAACCTGCGCGACCACACCCACGACCGGCACCACTCGGTCGACGACACTCCCTATGGCGGCGGTGCCGGCATGGTCATGAAGGCCGAACCGTGGGGCGCAGCCCTCGACGCCATCCTCGGCGCCGCTCCCGAGGCCGTAGCGACCGAAGCTGTAGCGACCGACGCCGCGGCCGTAGCGACCGAGGCTGCCGCAACTGAAACGCCGACCGCCGTCAACGCCGCCGACGACGGCCCGATCCTCATCTTTCCCTCCCCGGCCGGCGCTCAGTTCACCCAGGCGATGGCCCGCGAACTCTCGCTCGAGCAGCACCTCATTTTCGGCTGCGGCCGGTACGAGGGCATCGACCAGCGCGTCGTCGACCACTATGAAGCCCGCGGCCGGGTGCGCCTGGTTAGCCTCGGCGACTACGTGCTCAACGGGGGAGAGGTTGCCGTGATGGCCATGATCGAAGCCATCGGACGCCTCATCCCCGGCGTCGTCGGCAACCCGGAAAGCCTCGTCGAGGAATCTCACGAAGACGGCCTGCTCGAATACCCGAGCTACACCAAACCGTCCAGCTGGCGCGGCCTCGACGTACCGCCCGTGCTGCTCAGCGGCAACCACGGCGCCATCAGCACCTGGCGCCGTCAGCAGCAGATCGAACGCACCGAACGGGTGCGCCCCGACCTGATGCCACCCGATCTTCTGCCCCCAGCGAACGCCAAGCAAAGCCCCAGCCGCCGTCGATAAACTGGCGCGGTGATCATCCGCCGCGCCTTCTACCACTGGCAATTCATTGCCGCCGGAGCCCTGCCGCTCTGGCTCCTCGTCGGGTCCTCGATCTTTGGATCGGGCGCCTGGGCCGTTCTGGGCATCTTCTTCGGAGCCGTGCTCATCGGCCTCGGGCTTCTCCTCGTCGCCCTCCTTTTCTTTGCGCGCAAAGAGGTGCGCGAAACCCGCGCCGTCTCCTACGCCGACGTCGGCGTTCTCACCCTCTGGCACACCCTCATCATCGCGATCCCCTTTTCCGCGGATGCCGCCGGCTGGCTCAGCGTGTTGGTCATCGTCGGCGGGCTGGCCGTGTTCTGGTTTGCACTCTGGGAGCTGTTCGACTCCGCCAAGCGTCGAATGCGCGCGATGGTCGACCTGGTGGAGCAGACGGCACGCGGGCAGTCTGCACCGGCCGCGCCGGGGCATCCACTGCCCCATGTGTCGCCGAAGACGACCAGGCCAACGCCCGGCTTTGGCCGTACGGGCACCCCGGAGGTCATCGTCATCGAAGAAAAGCGCGACCGCATCTAACTCAATCGAGCCCGACTTTGCAGCCGGGCCTCGTTCATGGCAGAATAGGCGATTGTGCCGCTGCAGGACTCTGCCACAGGGGAACCTGCTTTGTGCGGCGCACAACTCATACTGATTGCTTCGAATGAAGCACCTAGCGTAGTCGACCTGTGGCGGGTACAGAGAGCGAAACAACATGCATATTCTCGACGCGGTAGACGCCCCATCACTGAAGAAGGATCTTCCTGACTTCCGTGCCGGCGACACCGTCAAGGTTCACGTCAACATCATTGAGGGAACCCGCTCTCGTATCCAGGTCTTCCAGGGAGTCGTCATCGGCCGCTCCGGCGAAGGCGTGCGCGAAACGTTCTGCGTTCGCAAGGTCAGCTTTCAGATCGGCGTCGAGCGTACCTTCCCGGTGCACTCCCCGGTCATCGACCACATCGAGATCGTGACCCGCGGTGACGTTCGTCGCGCGAAGCTGTACTACCTGCGCGACCTGCGTGGCAAGAAGGCCAAGATCAAGGAAAAGCGCTAACTTTCGCGCTGACCCAAGGTTCAACCGGATTCTTACTGAGCTCCCCATCACCTAAACTGATGGGGAGCTCAGGCGGTTAAATGACAGATGAAGTGCTCACCTCCAGGTCCGATCATCGGGTGTCAGAGTCGAAGAGGTCCCGAAGCAAAATGGCACGAAGTACGAAGGCGCCCAGCAAGAAGCGCAGCGTCTTGCTGTTCATTCGCGACCTGTTGATCATTTTCGTGGTGGCTTTGCTGATCTCGTTTTTGATCAAGACCTTTCTGATTCGGTCGTTCTACATCCCGTCCGGGTCGATGGAGAACACCCTGCAGGTGGACGATCGCATCATCGTGAACCAGCTCGAACCCGAGCTCATCCCGATCACGCGCGGCGATGTCGTCGTATTCAAAGATCCGGGCGGATGGCTGCTGCCGCAGGCCGAGATCGTGCAAAACCCGATCGTTGCCGGGGCCGACTGGCTGCTCTCGGTCGTGGGCCTGTCTGCCCCCGACAGTAACGACCACCTGATCAAACGGGTCATCGGCCTGCCCGGCGACCACGTCGTCTGCTGCAACGCCCTCGGCCAGATGAGTGTGAACGACGTTCCGCTCGACGAATCCGCCTACGTGCTGCTGCCGGCCGGCGAGGCCAAGGTCTCCGACATCGACTTCGACGTGACCATCCCGGACGACTCGCTCTGGATGATGGGGGACAACCGCTACAACTCCAAGGATTCCCGGTTCAACGGCGAGACCGCCGGTCAGGGCTATGTGCCCGTCGAGAACGTCGTCGGGCGGGCTCTGGTCGTGAGCTGGCCGCTGGCCCATTGGGCCTGGCTCGATGACTACCCCGACGTCTTCCGCGAGGTCGAGCAGGCCGAGCAGGGCACCGAGTAGTGGCAGTATCTGATCCCACCCTCGACGTGGAGTTCGACCTGCTGCACCGCGGCGCGAGCTTCGTCATCGGGTGCGACGAGGTCGGCCGCGGTGCCCTCGCCGGGCCGGTGGCCGTCGGATTCGCCGCGGTGAACGCATCGGTTCTGACCATGCCCCTTGGACTGCGCGATTCGAAGATGCTCAGCGAGCCGCGCCGCGAACTTCTTGCGCCGCTCGCCGCGGCCTGGGCGACGTTCTCGGCTGTCGGACTCGCCTCGGCCGCGGAGGTCGACGAACTCGGCATCATCGCCTGCCTCGGCCTGGCCGGCAAGCGTGCCCTGTCCGACCTGTATGCGCAGGGCGTCGACGTGGCCGGCAGCATCGTGCTGCTCGACGGCAGTGACGACTGGTTGAATAAGGCGCTGGCCACCCCGCTGAACGTCGTGACCCGCATCAAAGCCGACCGGGATTGCGGGTCGGTCGCGGCGGCATCCGTTATTGCGAAGGTATACCGCGACCGTCTGATGATCGCGGCGCACGATGACGAACCTGGCTACGGCTGGGCGTCGAATAAGGGCTATGGCAGCGCGGCGCACATGAGCGCGATCGACCTGCTCGGACCGAGCCCTTTACATCGAAAATCGTGGCTGAAAATCTCATTGTAAGATGAGGTCACCATGGAAGAAGACGAAATCGAGGACTACGACCGAGAGGTCGAGTTGGCCCTGTACCGGGAATATCGAGACGTCGTTGGCCAGTTCCAGTACGTTGTCGAAACCGAACGACGCTTCTACCTCGCGAACGAGGTCGAGTTGGTGCGCCGTGACACTGAGCACGACTTTTATTTCGAACTGACTATGAAGGACGTCTGGGTCTGGGACGTTTACCGCTCCGACCGGTTCGTGAAGTCGGTACGCGTGCTGACCTTCAAGGACGTCAACGTGGAAGAGCTCGCGTCGAAGGACTTCGAACTTCCCAAGGAACTTGCGCTCGACGAGTAAGGAACGACTCCGGTGCCCTGGGTGGCCGGGGATATCGCCATACTGACTAATGAAGGTTAAGGAAGGCAACCCTGTGATCCAGGACGCTGATCGTGCCCGTGCAACGTGGAGCAACCGCGAGGCTCTCGCCGAGGCGATGATTCCCCTGATCGGCCGCCTCTACCGCGACAACAACGTGGTGACGAGCGTCTACGGGCGCGGCCTGGTCAACAAGTCGGTCATCGGCCTAATCAAGGCACACCGCTTCGCGCGTCATATAGCGGATGTTGAGTTGCCGCTCGACGAGACGCTGCCGATTCTGCAGGCCCTCGACGGGTTGGGTCTCGGTGCTGCCTCGGTCGACCTGGCCCGCCTCGCCCTCGGCTTTCGCGAGCAGAACGACCGAGTCACCCTCGAGGAATACCTGCGCGGCGAACTCGCCGATGTGGTCGGCCAGCACGGACGGGACGGTCGCTCCAGCACCGACGTGGTGCTCTACGGGTTCGGCCGGATCGGCCGACTGCTCGCGCGCATCCTGATCGAGCACGCCGGTGGTGGCCAGGGGCTCCGTCTGCGGGCCATCGTCGTGCGGCGCGGATCCGCCAATGACCTGGTGAAGCGCGCGAGCCTGCTGCGCCGCGACTCGGTGCACGGCCCCTTCGAGGGCACGATCACCATCGACGAAGAGAACAACACCATCCTCGCCAACGGCACGCTCATCCAGGTGATCTACTCCGGCGACCCGGCCAGCGTCGACTACACGCAGTACGGCATTCACGACGCCATCGTCGTCGACAACACCGGCAAATGGCGCGACGAAGAAGGCCTGTCGCAGCACCTGAAATGCCCCGGAGTGTCCCGGGTGCTGTTGACCGCGCCGGGCAAGGGCGCGCTCAAGAACATCGTGCACGGCATCAACCACGGCGACATCCTGGCGAGCGACCGCATCATCACCGCTGCGTCCTGCACCACGAACGCGATCACCCCGGTGCTCAAGGCGATCAATGACCGCTACGGCATCATCGACGGCCACGTCGAAACGGTGCACTCCTTCACCAACGACCAGAACCTGATCGACAACTTCCACTCCGGCGACCGCCGTGGTCGCTCGGCCGCGCTCAACATGGTGATCACCGAGACCGGTGCGGCGAAGGCCGTCGCCAAGGCTCTGCCCGAGCTCGCCGGCAAACTCACCGGCAACGCGATTCGCGTGCCCACGCCCGACGTGTCGATGGCCATCCTCAACCTCAACCTGGCCGGAGCCACCGATAAGGACGAACTCAACACCTACCTGCGCACCATGTCGCTGCACTCTTCGCTGCACCGGCAGATCGACTACATTGACTCGCCCGAGGTCGTCTCCAGCGACTTTCTCGGCTCGCGTCGCGCCGGTATCGTCGACGGGCTGGCCACCATCGTCACCGAGCAGAAGGCCGTGCTGTACGTCTGGTACGACAACGAATTCGGCTACAGCTGCCAGGTCATTCGGGTACTCGAGGAGATGGCCGGCGTGCACGCGCCCATCTTCCCGGCCATCCTCGCCGCTGAGGCCCTCGAGCCCGTCGCCTAGCAATGTGATTTGCACCGGGCCCGGGCCCGGAAAGTGGGCCCATGATCTATCACGGGCCCAGCTTCCTAAGGTGGGCCGGGGGATGTGCTCGCGTTCCGCTGGCGGTCCGCGGAGTCGGCGGGTCACCCGCTCCTCGCTCAGACATCGAGGGTAAGCAGGGAAGCCCGCCGCCGCCGCTTTCGCGTAGCGTAACCTCAACACCGGGTTAGCGCGGCTCGCAGATGACCACGGGAATGTCGCGGTCGGTTTTTGCCTGGTAGGCGCCATAGCCGGGGTAGGCGGCCACGATGCGCGGCCACAGCGCGGCTTTCTCAGCGGATGTCGCGGTGCGCGCCCGAAAAGGCCGCGTCACCCCGCGAATGGTCAGGTCTACGTCCGGCTGCGCCACGAGGTTGCTGTACCAGAACGGATGCCGGTCGTCGCCGCCCTTGGACGCCACCAGCACATACCGCCCGCTCTCATGAATCGGCGCCGTGAGCATCGTCGACCGAGGAAGCCCGCTGCTGCGGCCGATCGTGTGCAGTTCAACGGTCTGCATGGTGCCGATGGTCCAGCCGAGGCGTCCGCCCGTGAGGGCCAGAAGCATCCGGTGCACACCATTCATGGCGCGCATTGTGAAATCGGTCACCCGGTTGCGCAGCGTGGTCATAAGCCCAGCGTACGTGGCCACTGGCGATAGGTTGAAGGAATGACTCCAACAATGATGCTCAGCACGATTCTTCGCGAAGCGGGCTCGGCGCGCCCCTACGCCGACAGCCGCCCGCTGACGTTTGAGCAGATTCCGGTGCCGGTCCCGCGCGCCGGCGAGGTGCTCGTGCGCATCGAACGGGCCAGCCTCTGCCACTCGGACCTGTCGGTCATTGACGGTTCGCGCCAGCGCCCCCTGCCGATGGCGCTCGGCCACGAAGCCGCGGGAACCGTTGCCGGTCTCGGCGACGGCATCGATGATCTCGAGCTCGGCGACCGGGTCGTTCTCGTGTTCGTGCCGAGCTGCGGCGACTGCCGCGCCTGCCGGGCCGGGCGGCCAGCACTCTGCCACCGCGGCGCCGAGGCCAATGGAACCGGCGACCTGCTGCACGGCTCGGCCGTGCTGGTGGGCGGAGCGGGGGAGCGTATCAACCACCACCTGGGCGTCTCGGCGTTCTCCCAGTACGCCGTCGTCGCCCGCGAATCCGTCGTGGTGATCGACCAGGATGTTCCGTTCGAGGTTGCTGCAATGTTCGGCTGCGCGGCCCTGACCGGCATCGGCGCCGTGCTGGGCACCGGCGCCCTCGCGCCCGGCCAGTCGGTGATCGTGTTCGGTCTCGGCGCGGTCGGCCTGATGGCGGTCATGGCCGCCGCGCAGGTCGACGGCACGACCGTGATCGCCATCGATCCGCTGCCCGAAAAACAAGCCCTCGCCGTGCGGTGCGGCGCCGACCACGCCGGATCGCCCGAGCAAGCAGCGGAGCTCGTGAACACGCATGCCGGCGACGGTGTTGATCTCGCCATCGAGGCGGTCGGCAGCGCCCGGGTCATGGAGGCGAGCCTCGCCCTGCTCACCCGCGGCGGCGCGCTCGTCTCGGTCGGCCTGCCGCACCCCGAGCAGACCATCACAACGCCCGCGCTGCAGTTCGCGGGGCTCGGTCGCCGGCTGCTCGGCTCCTATATGGGCGACGCCGTGCCGAGCCGGGACATTCCGGCCTACCTGCAGCTCTGGCGCGACGGCAAGCTGCCGGTCGAGCTGTTGCACACCGATACGCGTCCGCTCGCCGACCTCAACGAGAGCCTGGATGCGCTCGTCGCCGGCGAGGTCGTGCGCCGCTTGTTCGTGCTGCAGGACGAGTAGCCGCCCCGGTCTGTTCTGCACCCCGACGCAGCCTGCTCCTGCTGCGGGTAGCCTCCTCCACAGCGCCCGGATCGCCGCATTCTGGACCAATGCGGTGGCGGCCCGGCCACGGCGCCCCGCGAGCGGTCACTCTGGTTCTCGGAGGCACTCGTGGCGCGCAAAGACGAAGTCGGCAAACTCGGTGAAGAGCAGGCCGCTCGCTTTCTGGAGGGTGCCGGCTACACAATTCTGACCCGCAACTGGCGGTGCGCCGAGGGAGAGATCGACCTCGTCGCACAACGCGGTTCTGCGGTGGTTTTTGTCGAGGTGAAGACGCGCAGCAGCCTGAGCTTTGGGCATCCGTTTGAAGCCATCACCGTGAAAAAACTTGCCCGCATGCGCCGCCTCGCCGCGGCCTGGTGTGTGCAGGCCGAGCGGTGGCCGCGCCAGATTAGGCTTGACGTCATCGCCGTGATCGCCCCGCGGGGCCGCGAACCGGTCATCGAACACCTCGAGGGCGTGTTCTGATGGGGATCGCCCGCACCCATGCCGTGGCGCTGCTCGGCCTGACCGGAGCGCTCGTCGAGGTCGAGGCCGATATCTCGGCGCAACTGCCCGGCATGATTCTGATCGGCCTGCCCGACGCTGCCCTGTCCCAGGCGACCCAGCGGGTGCGTGCTGCGGCCGCCAACAGTGGATGCCCCCTCACTGTTCACCGCCTCACCATCAATCTGTCGCCGGCCGCGCTGCCCAAACACGGTGCCGGGTTCGACCTCGCGATCGCCCTGGCTTGCCTCGCCGCCGACAGCACCATTTCGCAGGTGTCGGTGGGCAAGGTCGTGCACTTCGGCGAGCTTGCCCTCGACGGGCGGCTGCGACCGACCCCGGGAATCCTGCCGGGCGTGATGACCGCCGCCCGCCTCGGTCACACGACGGTGATGGTACCCATCGGCAATGAGGCGGAGGCGCGACTCGTTCCCGATATTCGAGTGATCGGCGTCGCATCGCTGCGCGATGCGGCGATCTGGCATGGGGCAAACCTCCCGACGATTCCGGTCGAGCCGATCCTGGCGACGACCGTACCGAGCAGTCTGGCTGCCGAACCCGACCTCGCCGACGTGATCGGCAACGACGACGCCATCCTGGCGCTGCAGATCGCCGCCGCCGGTGGGCACCACGTTTTTCTGCTCGGCCCGCCCGGCGCCGGCAAGACAATGCTCGCGGCCCGACTGCCCGGGCTGTTGCCCGATCTCGACCCGGCCAGCTCGCTCGAAGTCAGCTCCCTGCGCTCGCTCAGCGGTCTCGGACTCGGCGATGCCCTGATTACCCGGCCGCCGTGGGAAGCGCCCCATCACACCGCAACGGCCGCAGCCATGGTCGGCGGCGGCAACGGGCAGATTCGTCCCGGTGCTGCCTCGCAAGCCTCGCACGGAGTGCTGTTTCTCGATGAAGCCCCCGAATTCGCTTCGCCGGTGCTTGACGCGCTGCGCCAACCGTTGGAATCCGGCTGGATCAGCATCCACCGGGCCAATGCCGTCGCCCACTTCCCGGCCAGTTTCCAACTGGTGATGGCGGCCAATCCGTGCCCCTGCGGGCAGTACGGGGCCGGCGACCTGAGCTGCACCTGCCCGCCGAACGCGCGCCGCCGCTATCTTGCGCGCATCTCCGGTCCGCTGCTCGACCGCATCGACATCCAACTCAACGTCAAGCGCATTACCGCCGCCCAGCTGCGCCTCGCCGCCGGCACCCAGCGCGTCACGAGCATTAGCGCCCGGGATCGGGTGGTGGCCGCTCGGGCTGCAGCAGCCGAACGGCTGGGCAGCACGCCGTGGACCGTGAACTCCCAGGTGCCCGGCCCGTGGCTGCGCGGTGCCCCGGTGCGGCTGGCCCCGGCATGCACGGCGGGCCTGGATCGCGCCCTCGAACGTGGCGGAATCACCATGCGCGGCTACGACCGGGTGCTGCGCATCGCCTGGACCCTCGCCGACTACGACGGTCTCACCAGTCCCGGCGCCGACCAGGTCGGTCAAGCCCTTTACCTACGCAAAGGAATGACATCATGAAGCTGTTTGGTCTGGACGAATCCCGGGTCAGGGCACTCACCGCCGGTGTGCGCGGTGGGATGCCAGCGGCCGGTGACGGACCGCAGACCTGCGACGGCACCGCGGCTGCAGGCCAGAACCTGGTCCCGATTTCGAGCGCCAAGACACCAGGTCTGGCCGGCAGCGCAGGCGTAGCCGATAGCACAGATCGGGCCGTCGGTGCAGATCGGGCCGACGGTGCAGACAGGAGCGGCACGACCAACGGCGCCGCCATGGAAATCGAGACCGCAATGGTCGCCGAGGTGTTCGCCCGCGCCGCGTGGTCGGGCATCGCTGAGCCGGGCGACGGCATGGCGGGAGTGCTCGTGGCGAGCCTCGGTGCCAGCGTCGCCCTGACCGCTATTCTCGAGGCGTGGAGCCCGGTGCGCCTCGGTGCCCTGGTGCGCGACGCGCTCTCCGGCGACACGACGGTCGGCCCGAGTGTGCTGTTCGCAGTGAGTCCGTCCATCGATTTCAGCGAAGCGGATGCCGACACCAGCGCCGAACTCGAGGCCGCGTTAGACCAGGGGCTGCAGCGCTGGCGCCCGCGGCTCAACTCGACCGAGGTCATCCGCTCGCTGCAACAGGCGGCCCGCGTCGAGGCTCGTTTGCTGCTGGCCACGGATTCCCTCTGGCCGGCGGCTCTCAATGACCTCGAGAAGCACGCCCCGCTTGCCCTGTGGTGGCGTGGCGGACCCGGTGCCCTCGCCGCGCTGCCCAACTCCATCGCACTGGTCGGGGCGCGGGCCGCCACCGGATACGGCGAGCACATCGCCATGGAAGCTTCGGCGGGGCTGGTCGACCGTGGCTTCGCCATCGTTTCCGGTGCCGCGTACGGCATCGACGGGATGGCCCACCGGGCCGCCCTGGCCAGTGACGGTCTGACCGTGGCCTTTCTCGCCGGGGGAGTCGACCGGTTTTACCCGAGTGGCCACGACTCCCTGCTCACCCGCATCGTGGCCTCCGGCGCGGTCGTCTCCGAGCTTCCCTGCGGCGCAGCACCCACGAAATGGAGGTTTCTGCAACGAAACCGGCTCATCGCCGCGTCCAGTGCGGCGACGGTCGTGCTTGAGGCCGGCTGGCGGTCCGGCTCGCTCAACACAGCCGGCCATGCCTCCGCGCTCGGTCGCCCGCTTGGCGCGGTGCCCGGCCCGATCACGAGCCCGACCTCGGCTGGCTGCCACCGCCTCATCCGGGAGTTCGCCGCGGTGTGCGTGACCAACCCGACCGAAATGGCCGAGCTGGTCGGCGATCGGTCGATTCAGGTGCCCTTGGCCAATTTCCACCTGGAAGCGGGGCCCAACACCGATGCGGGCCCCGGTCCGATTCCCCGCACGAGCGACCAGGTGCGCGTGTTTGATGCTCTCAGCGGTCGCTCGCCGCGCACGGTCGCCGACCTGTCACGCCGAGCCGGGCTGTCGAGTGCGGCCGTGCGCGGCGCCCTGGGCGGCCTCGACCTCGACGGGGCCGCCCAGGAACGCGAGGCTGGCTGGGTGCGCCGCGCGTAAGGCGCGTATGGGGCTACCAGGAGCCGGCTGGAGCGGCGCTCCCGTGGCCGGGCGTGCGGCGTCACTGGATGGTGGTCGGATGCGGCCGTTAGATCCGCAGGGTCAATTTCGATCGTCCGTTGCGGGGCTATGGATCGCGTGCGGGTGTGGGTGCGGAGCAGGGCACGTGGCGTCCGGCCGGCGCTGCACTATGTCGTTGGCTGCGTCCACAACTGCGCCCATCGCTGCCTCCAAGTCCGGGACCACCGCTATGTCCTCGGCCCCGTCCATGGTCGCGCAGGCTCGCTTCACGGCGGCGAGGGAGAACGCGACGTCCGCGGCATCCGTCGACCAGTTCCTCACCGAGATGCGCAGAATGTCAAGGTCGTGCCAGAGCGACCCCGACATCCACGCTGAGCCGTGGGCAATGAGCTGTTGCGTCACCCGCCGGGTGCGAGCGTCGCGGTCGAAACTCACGCACACCTGCGTGAACACCACCTCGTTGAGGACCTTGACCCCCGGCATCGACCGCAGTCCATCGGCCAGGGCACGCGCATCGGCCGCGAGACGGTCGACCAGCGCGATCGTGCCATCACGACCGAGGGATCGGAGCGCCGCCCAGACTGGAACGCCTCGCGCCCGACGGGACAGCTCCGGCACCTTCTCGAACGGGTCGCCCGGGCCAATGTTGCCGGCGTGCCGTCGGCCGCTACCCACAGGCCGAAAGCCCCGTGCACGTGCACCCAGGCTCCCTGCCGCTTCGCCACGTCGATCGCTGCACCAATCGGGTCGGATGCTCCAGAACCCACTGCCGACCCGCGGCAAGACCGACGAAATTGGCCATCGTCGCGCCCGTCGTGAATCCGACATCGGATCCGAGAGGAAGCCCGAGCATATCGAGGATCCAGCCCGCAGCGTTCTCCTCAAGTACGGCAGTCGCGGGAGTGGCGAAGCGCATTCCGGCGTTCTGGTCCCACGCGGTCACCAACCAGTCGGCGGCGAGGGCTGCGGGCAGGGTCCCCCCAATCACCCAGCCGACGAAGCGGCCGGACGGCAGTGCCATCAGTCCGGGTTCCGCGAAGGGAGTGACGTAAGCAAAGCTTGGGCGTGCAACAGTGCACGGTCCAAAGCCTGGGTGTAGGAGTCCGGGTGGGCAGACATGCCGCCGTGATAGCCCTGGGTGACCGGCCTGTCGGTGGCAGCCCGTAGGGTGGATCCCAACGACGGGACGGGAAATGGCGAGCATGCAGTGGGGCCAGTATGCGCCCGCCGACAAGATTCTGGTTCACCTCAGCGACACCCATTTTCTAGCGGATGCCGCGGCGCTGTACGGCACCGTCGACACCGACACCACGGTGCATCGTGCCCTCGAACAGCTGCACCGGTCGGGCATCCGCCCCGATGCCCTCATAATCACCGGTGATGTCGCCGATCGTGGCGAAGCGGATGCCTACCGCCGCATCCGCGGCATCGTCGAAGCCGTCGCGGCCCAGTGGCAAGCGAAGGTCATCTGGGTGATGGGCAACCACGACCAGCGCGCCGCTTTTCGGAGCGTCCTACTCGGGCAGGATCAGCCGGGCGAAGCGGCGCGCGCAGCTGATCAAGGCACTGTCGACCAAGGCCGCGTCGACCAGGACCCCGTCGACCAGGACCCCGTCGACCAGGTGCACGACCTCGACGGCCTGCGAATCATTGCCCTCGACACCAGCGTGCCGGGCTATCACCACGGTGAGGTGACCGACGCGCAGCTGGAGTGGCTGCGCACGGTGCTCAGCACGCCCGCCCGTCACGGCTCCATTCTGGCGCTGCACCACCCGCCGATTCCCACCCCGCTGCCGTTGATGAGCCTGCTCGAACTGCAGGAACAGCCGCGCTTGGCGGCGGTGCTGGACGGCAGCGACGTACGCGCGATTCTCGGTGGTCACCTGCACTATGCGACCCAGGGCCTGTTCGCCGGAATTCCAGTCTCCGTGGCCGCGGCCACCTGCTACACGATGGATCTCAGCGCTCCCGAGCGTGAACTGACCGGCGTCAAAGGCGGCCGCACCGTCAACCTGCTGCACGTCTACGCCGACCAGATCACGCACTCGCAGGTACCGATCGGCGCCTTCGATACGGCCACCCATTTTCCGGCCGACTATGTCGATCGACTGGCCATCCTGTCACCCGAAGCCCGACTCGAAGCCTTTTCCCGCCAACAATGATCACGCGAAGTGTCCCAGCGCCAGCAGACCAACTCGACCACGAACGGATGCCGTTCGGCCCGCCAATTCTGCCCCCGTGCCGCGGGTCGCGCGCGGGACGCTCGCTGCCGAGACGAAACTGAACCCGTGCCCCTGACCGACGACATCGACGCGTTTCTGCGATACCTGAGCGCGGAGCGTGGCTACTCGGCGCACACCGTTCGGGCGTACCGCACCGATCTGGCGCAGCTGGCCGCGTTTGCTGCGGAACGTGGTAGCGCGGCATCCGCTGATCTGACCCTGGAGCTGCTCCGGGAATGGCTGTGGGTGGGTACCCAGGCCGGCCTCGCCCGCGCGACGCTCGCCCGTCGGTCGGCGTCGGCGCGCAGCTTCACCGCCTGGCTGGCGCGGGCCCGCGACGACAGCGTGGATCCGGCCGCTCGCCTGCGCTCGCCGAAGCCTGGCCACACGCTTCCCCGCGTGATCACCCACACCCAGATGAACGAGTTGCTTGAACTGCTCACGACCCGCGCGCACGGGGAAGTGGAGGCCGGCGGTAGGCCAGATGGCGCCGAGTCCGGGACCCGCATCGATCGCGAACCTGCCGTGCGTGATCTGGCCGCGCGTGATCTGGCGATCGTCGAACTGCTCTACGCTTCGGCCCTGCGTGTTTCCGAACTCGTCGGACTCGACGTCGCCGACGTCGACCTCGACCGGCTGACCGTGCGGGTCACGGGCAAGGGCTCCAAGGAGCGCGTGGTGCCGTTCGGCGTGCCGGCGCAGCGTGCGATCGTGCACTACCTCGGCCAGGCCCGCCGCTCGCTCGTGGAACACGCGTCGAGCTCGGGCCCGACGTCAGCGCCCGGCGCCACAGCACCCGGCACCACCGCGTTGTTTCTTGGCCGCCAGGGTCAGCGTCTGGGCACACGCGGGGTCTACCGACTGGTTGCCACCCTGCTCGCCGAGGTTCCCGGAACCGGTCCGGCGGGTCCCCACGCCTTGCGACACACCGCGGCCACCCACCTTCTCGACGGCGGCGCCGACCTGCGGGCCGTGCAGGAGCTGCTCGGACACGTCAGCCTCGGCACCACCCAGATCTACACGCACGTCTCCGCCGAACGGCTCAAGGCCAGCTACGGACTGGCACACCCCCGCGCCTGACCGCCAGCGTTGGTTCCTCGTTTCGACGTCGCGCTGACCTGCCAGTACGGCGCACCGTCACGGGCCGGCCGGAAGTAACACGGCTCGCTGCAAGCCGCCGAGATAGAGCAGCGGCGACACGTAGTTCCCGTGCAGGCGTACCCCCAAGTGCAGGCAGCCCGGCGGGCAATGACCGCCCGTCGCCACAGTTCCGATCTGCTGCCCGCCCTGCACCCGGTCGCCCTCGGCCACGAGCGCCAACACCGGCTCCACCGTTGTGATCAGATCACCGACCTGGGTGATGGAGAGCACCGGTCGATCAACGACCACGCCGGCGAATGATACGACGCCGTCGTGCGGAGCCAGCACGGTATCGCCGGTCTGCGCCGTCAGGTCGATGCCGCGATGACCGGCAGCATAGGGCATGACCGGCGCAATGAACGGGGCGATCACCCGGTGCGGCTCCGGGAGCGGCCAGCGCCAGCCATCCACTCCCGGCGTCACGACCGCCGGGGGAACCGCGCTCGCCGTGGCAAACGGACTCCCGAGGAGAATGAGCAGCATCACAGCGGATGCCGCCAGGCGGCGAATCGCGAGATTGCGTAACGTATGCATGGGGCCAGCCTGGCCGGGTGGCGCCTCGGGCGAACAGCTCGTGGGCGCATTCGTGCAGAGGACATAAGGACCGCTGCGGTGGAGGAGCTGTTTTCCTACGGTCCGGTCTCGACCACCCGGCCGACGGTGATACGCTATCCACAGCAGCGCTTCGTGCGCTGACTACGCGTGCCCATTTGGCCGCCATGTCCAATCGGTCCCGTACAGCCAGATTCATGCACAGCGAATCTTGCAGGTACAGGGCGGACATGTGCCGGGTACCAGGAGTGATGATCGACCGATCATCGCACAAACCGATTGGTGTGCGTGCGAGCGCGCATCAGAACAGGAGTACGGCACATGGCCGTCGTAACCATTCGCCAGCTGCTTGACAGCGGCGTGCACTTCGGGCACCAGACCCGCCGTTGGAACCCGAAGATGAAGCGCTTCATCTTCACCGAGCGTTCCGGCATCTACATCATCGACCTGCAGCAGTCGCTCGGGTTCGTTGACAAGGCCTATGACTTCGTCAAGGAGACGGTTGCCCACGGCGGCACCATCCTCTTCGTTGGCACCAAGAAGCAGGCCCAGGAATCCATTTCAGAGCAGGCGCAGCGCGTAGGCCAGCCCTACGTCAACCAGCGCTGGCTCGGTGGACTCCTCACCAACTTCCAGACCGTTTCCAAGCGTCTGGCCCGCATGAAAGAACTCGAAGAGCTCGACTTCGAAGACACCGCCAAGAGCGGTTTCACGAAGAAGGAAATGCTCATCAAGAAGCGCGAACTCGTCAAGCTGCACAAGAGCCTCGGCGGAATCCGCAACCTCACGAAGACCCCGTCTGCGCTGTGGGTTGTTGACACCAACAAGGAACACCTCGCTATTGACGAGGCGCGCAAGCTCGGCATCCCCGTCATCGCCATCCTCGACACCAACTGCGACCCCGACGACGTGCAGTACCCGATCCCGGGCAACGACGACGCCATCCGCTCCGTTGGCCTGCTGACCCGCATCATCGCGGACGCTGCAGCCGAGGGCCTGATCCAGCGCCACGCCAAGCCGGAGGCTGAAGTTGAGCCCCTCGCCGCGTGGGAAGCTGAACTGCTTCAGGCCTCCGACGCCGAAACCACCCCCGCGCAGTCCTCTGCCGAGACCGAGAAGGTTGCCGACGCTACCGTCGTCGCCGACGAGGCCGTCGTTGCAGAGCCCTCCGTCACCATCGCCGACGCTGTCGCCGACTCCGACGTTGCCGCCGTACTGGCTGCCGTCGCCGATGAGCCGACCGTTGCCGCCGAAGAGACCAAGTAAGGAACCCGGTATGGCAAACTTCACACTCGAAAACGTCAAGGCTCTCCGCGAGAACCTCGGCACCGGAATGGTCGACACCAAGAACGCCCTCGTTGAAGCCGACGGCGACATGGACAAGGCCATCGAGATCCTGCGTCTCAAGGGTGCAAAGGGCAACGCCAAGCGCGCTGACCGTTCCACCTCTGAGGGACTCGTCGCTGCCAAGGAAGTCGGCACGACCGCGTACATGATCGAACTCGCCTGCGAGACCGACTTCGTCGCCAAGGGTGACAAGTTCGTCGTTCTGGCCGACAAGGTGCTCGACGCGATCGCCGCCGCTGGCGCGACGACGGTTGAGGCTGGACTGGCCGCAACGGCCGGCACCCAGACCGTTGCCGAGCTCATCGACGGCGAAGCGGCCATCATCGGCGAGAAGTTCGAACTTCGCCGTGTTGCCGCCGTCACCGGCGAATCGTTCTCGATTTACCTGCACAAGACCAGCAAGGACCTGCCCCCGCAGGTCGGCGTTGTTCTCGGCTTCTCTGGAGCCGACGTGGAGACCGCTCGCAGCGTCGCCCAGCACATCTCGTTCGCCAACCCCGAGTACCTCGCGGCCAGCGATGTTCCTGCTGACCTGGTGGAGACCGAGCGCAAGATCGTCACCGAGATCTCGAAGAACGAGGGCAAGCCGGAAGCGGCACTGCCCAAGATCGTTGAGGGACGCGTCAAGGCGTACCTCAAGCAGGTCGCCCTGCTCGAACAGGACTACGCCAAGGACAACAAGGTATCCGTTGCGAAGGTCCTCGACGATGCAAAACTGACCGTGTCGGGCTTCGCCCGGTTCAAGGTCGGCGCCTAACAACGAATGACGGAGGTCGGATTGCGAAAGCAATCCGGCCTCCGTTTTTGTGTGTGCCCCCTGGGGTACGCGCACGCTCTTGGTAGTTTGGTAACACCCCACTTCGGAAGGCCCCGCACGCCATGACTGACACGGCCAGCACGCACACCCATAACAGCCCGGCCAGTACTTTTTCTGTACCGGTCAGGCCCACCGCTATCGTCAAGAAACGACGAGTGCTTCTGAAATTGTCGGGTGAGGCTTTTGGCGGCGGCGCCGTCGGAGTCAACCCGGATGTCGTCAGCTCGCTGGCCCGTGAAATCGCCGAGGGCGCCAAGCAGGTCGAGGTCGCCATCGTCGTCGGCGGCGGCAACTTCTTCCGCGGCGCAGAGCTCTCCCAGCGCGGCATGGACCGTGGCCGCGCCGACTATATGGGCATGCTCGGCACAGTCATGAACGCTCTGGCCCTGCAGGACTTCCTGGAGCAGGCCGGCGCTGAAACCCGGGTGCAGTCCGCGATCTCGATGACCCAGGTCGCCGAGCTGTATATTCCGCGCCGCGCCGAGCGTCACCTCGAGAAGGGCCGCGTCGTCATCTTCGGTGCCGGCGCCGGACTGCCCTACTTTTCCACCGACACCGTCGCTGCCCAGCGCGCCCTCGAAATCGATGCTGACGTTGTGCTCGTGGCAAAAAACGGTGTCGACGGCGTCTATTCCGACGACCCTCGCACCAACCCCGATGCGCAGAAGATCCACCACATCACCTACCTCGAGGCGCTGCAGCGCGGGCTCAAGGTGGTCGACTCCACCGCTTTCAGCCTGTGCATGGACAACCACATGCCGATGCAGGTCTTCGGCATGGCCCCGGAAGGCAACGTCACCGCCGCCATTCTGGGCACCGATCTGGGCACGCGCGTCTCCAACTAGAATTATTCCACCACCAATAAAGGAGTCACCGTGATCGCGGATGTTCTTTCCGACGCCACTGCGCGCATGAATCGGGCCCTCGAGGCCGCCAAAGATGATTTTGGAACCGTGCGCACTGGACGTGCCAACCCGCAGATGTTCGCGAAAATCCTGGTGAGCTACTACGGCACCATGACCCCGCTGGAGCAGCTCGCTTCCCTGCAGAACCAGGAAGCCCGCACCATGCTGATTGGCCCGTACGACAAGGCGGCCCTGCGCGACATCGAGATCGCCATTCGCGACACTCCGAACCTGGGCGCCAACGTCGGCAACGACGGCACCACCATTCGCGCGACCCTCCCAGAGCTCACCACGGAACGCCGCAAGGAATTCGTGAAAATCGTCAAGGCCAAGGCAGAGGATGCCCGCATCTCGGTGCGAAACATCCGTCGCAAGGCCAAGGATGAGCTCGACGCGCTCAAGAGCGAGGTCGGCGACGACGAGGTCGGTCGGGCCGAGAAAGAGCTGGAGCTGATCACCAAGAGCCACGTGGACGGCATTGATGACGCGTTCAAGCGCAAGGAAGCCGAACTCCTCGAGATCTAGGGAGCCTTCAGATGACCGAGAAACCCGGGAACGACCAGCCGCCCAAGCGCGGTCACGGTGTCAGTCGTGCCGAGTTTCGGGCGCAAGTGAAGACGACGCGGGCCGATTTTGAACGTCAGGTGCAAACTACCAAGGCTGATTTCGAGCGGCAGGTGCAGGCGACGCGTGCCCAGCTCGATGCCACCAACGAGCGCATTGAAGCCCGTACCGGGCGCAACCTCATTCTCGCGATACTGATCGGGCTCGTGCTCGGCGGTTCGATGCTGGTCAGCCTCATCATCGTCAAGCAACTGTTCATGATCTTCGCGGTCGTGATCGTCGCCTTCTGTGCCTTCGAGCTGGCCCAGGCGCTGCGGCACGCGGGACGTAATGTTCCGCGCATCCCGGTCCTCATCTCTGCCGTCGCGATCGTCCCGGCCGCGTTCTACGGCGAGGCGACCGGCCAGTGGCTCGTGATGCTCGGCGGGATCGTGCTGATCGCCCTGTGGCGGCTGGCGCTTCTGGTGATTCCGTCCCATCGCGCCCCGGCCCGGTCTATTGTCGGCGACGTGGGCGGCGGCATCCTGATTCAGGTCTATGTCGTGTTCCTGGCGAGCTTCGCCGTGCTACTCGTCGCCCAGCCCGAGGGGCAGTGGTGGGCGCTCGCCTTCCTGATCCTGGTTATTTCCGCCGATACCGGGGCCTACGTCAGCGGGCTCAATTTTGGCAAGCATCCGATGGCACCCTCGATCAGCCCCAAGAAAACCTGGGAAGGCTTTATCGGTGCCGGCCTGATCTGCATGATCGCCGGCGTTCTGCTGTCCATCTTCATGCTGGATCAGGAGTGGTGGTTCGGCCTGGTCTTCGGCCTCGTGATTCTGCTCACGGCGACGTTCGGCGATCTGGCCGAATCGCTGATCAAACGCGACCTCGGGATCAAGGACATGAGCTCCTGGCTGCCCGGGCACGGCGGTTTTCTGGACCGGCTGGACTCGATCCTCCCGTCGGCCGCCGCGGCCTACGCCCTCTACCTGGTCTTTGCGTGAGCCGAACCGATTCGCTCCCCGTCAGCACAACCGAGACAATGAGGCTATGAGCACCATATTTCCCCGAGTGGCCAAGAAAACTCTCGGCTACAACGTGAGTCAGGTCGATACTTTTCTGGCCGCGGCCCGACGCGCCTACGATCGGCACGACCTGACCGACAGTGAAACGGATGCCGACACCGGCGCGAAGGGGACCGAGGCCATCCACACCAGCGTCGCGGACAAGGCAGCCGCGGAGGCCGAGCGAACCGGCGCGACCTTGACAGCCGAAGCCATTCGACACACCGCCTTCGCCATGCACAAGGGCGGATATTCGCCGGAACATGTCGACGCCGCACTGGAGCGACTCGAGGACGCCTTTGCCGCCCGGGAACGCGATCACGCCTCGCGCACCGGGGGAGAGCAGGCCTGGACGGTCGGCGCCGAGAATGCGGCCACGGTACTTGTTGCCCGCCTCAGCCGTGCGCCCGGGCATCGATTCACCCGTACCAGTGTGCTCGCGGTCGGCTACAAACGGGTCGATGTCGATCGGTTCGCAAACAAACTGGTGAAGTATTTTCTGGACGGTCGTGAGCTTACCGTCGACGAAGTACGAACCGCCGTTTTTCGCCCTGAACGGGGCGGATACCGCGAAGGCCAGGTCGATCTGGTGCTCGACAGCGTCGTCGACGTGATGCTGGCGGTACGTTGATTTGGTGACCGTTATCTGGCCGTTACCAAAGATGTGGGCTAGGGTCATCTAGTAATGGGTAGGCATCTGCAACGAATCGAATCCGTCCCGGCCAAGGCGCGGCCGCCGGTTCGTCGAACTCGGCGTCGGGCCAAGCCGTCTCACTTTCTGTTCGGATTCACCGCCGCCTTCGCGTTCGTGCTCGTGACCGTCGTCGATCCCTACTCGGGTGCCACTGCATCCCCCTACTTTCAACTCGCCGGCAGCACCACCGACGAGGGGCCGGCCCAGGCCGTGCTCGTGGCCGGCAGCTACACAAATACCATCACTCGCGACGGCTTCACCGTCACCGAGAAGCCCAAGCCAGTTCCGGTGGTCGTCGCCGTGGAAAAGAAGCGAAGCGTCACCGCCCCGTCTGCCGCTGTGCCGGATCCCGGCTCGGCTCAGGCTTACGCCTACGATGCTGTCGCGGGTCGCGGCTGGGGCGAAGACCAGTACAACTGCCTGGTCTCGCTGTGGCAGAAGGAATCAGGCTGGCGTGTGAACGCCGAGAACAGTTCGAGTGGAGCCTACGGCATCCCGCAGGCGCTTCCCGGCTCCAAAATGGCCACGGCCGGTGACGACTGGGCGACCAACGCCGGAACCCAGATCGAGTGGGGCCTCAGTTATATCACCGGCCGCTACGGCACCCCGTGCGGTGCCTGGGCCAAGTCCCAGGCTTCCGGCTGGTATTAGCGCTTACCCTTCTGATTTACGGCGTCGTCGGGCAGCAATTAGACTGTTGTGATGGCGCGCAGCAATCGACCCCGAGGCCGCAAGAGCGCTCCGCGAGACGATGGCGAAGGTGCTGACCTGAACGACCTGCTGGCGGGTTGGCGCCGCAGCGAGGTGCGCCGCGACGGACTGTGGCACGTTCAACCGGTGCCGGCCATGCAGGCCGCGAAGACCTATCTGTGTCCCGGCTGCACCCTCGACATCGCGCCCGGTACGGCGCACATGGTCGCCTGGCGCGGCGACGGAGTGCTCGGCGATGCGGCCGACCTGGCCAACCGGCGGCACTGGCACACTCACTGTTGGAGAATCAAATGATCGAGGAGACGTCCGTGACCCTGCCGGTCGGCATTCGTGGCGGCATCGAACTGCCCGCCAGCATCGAGCACATTGAACTGAAAACCAGCGATGGCCTCACCCTGGTGGGGGAGTTGGCGACCCCGATCGGGCGTACGCCGGTGGCGACGCTCGTGACGCTGCATCCGCTGCCCACGGCCGGTGGATTCATGGACTCGCACATTCTGCGCAAGGCGGCCAACCGCCTGCCGGCGATGGCCGATCTGGCCGTACTGCGCTTCAACACCCGCGGGACCTCGTCGCCGCGCGGCACCAGTGGCGGTGACTTCGGGGAGGGCATCACCGAACGCGCCGACGTGGCCGCGGCGATGGCCTTCGTCGCCGAACGCCAGCTGCCCAATCCGTGGCTGGTCGGCTGGTCCTTCGGCACTGAGCTCGCCCTCAAGTACGGGCTGGAGCACCCGATCCGCGGTGCCATTCTGCTGTCCCCGCCGCTGCACCGCACGACGAAGGCCGAACTGGCCGCGTGGGCCGGGAATGAGCGGCAGCTGGTCGCGGTCATTCCCGAATTCGACGATTACCTGCGACCGGATGCCGCTCGCTTGCGCTTCGCGAGTGTGCCCAGCCTTCGGTTCGTCGCCGTCGAGGGCGGCAAACACCTCTGGGTCGGCGAAAACCTGACCCGGCGGGTTCTCAGCGAGATCGTCGCCACCGTTAACCCCGCCGCGCTGCCACTACCCATCGAATGGACGGACGGCCTGCGCGACCCGTCCTAAGCCGGTTGTAGCAGCTAGAGCTCGTTCTGGCGGGGGATGACGACCTGCTTGACGATCATGATGACCGACGCGGCGACCGGGATGGCGATCAGCGCGCCGAGAATGCCGAGCAGGCTGCCGCCGGCCAGGGCCGCAATCACCACGACAGCGCCCGGAACCGACACGGCGCGGCTCATGATGTTTGGACTGAGAACGTATGCTTCCACCTGCATATAGATGAGGTAGTAGATGGCGGCGGCCAGCGCGGTCTGGGGTGAGCTGCCGATCTCGGGAATCAAACAGGTCAGCACGATGATGACCGAACCCGAGATGGTTCCGACGAGCGGAACGAGCGAGAGCAGAAAAGCGATGAAGGCGAGCAACGCCGGGAACGGTGCGCCGATGATCGAGAGAAAGATGAAGCTCAGCACGCCGTTCACCGAGGCGAGCGCGGCCTGTCCCACGATGTAGCGGCCGACGGCCGTGGTGATCTGCTCACTGATATCGGTGAAGCGCTCCCGCTTTGAAGCGGGAACCAGCTGGTAGGTGGCGCGCTTCATGCTGTTGAGGGAGGCGGTGAAGTACAGCGTGAGAATGAGAATGATGAGGGCACCGAACAGGCCACCGACAAACGCGAGGCCCGACTGAACGATCGTGGTCGTGATGTTGGTGAGGTTGCCGCCCAGAGAATCGGTGACGGTCTTGGTGATCCCCGTGATGTCGAGGCCGGGAAACTGCTCTTGCAGATCACTCAGAAACGTTGAACTGTTCACCGCCTTGACCAGATCCGGAATGAGCTGGGACAGCTTGGAGACCTGGTCGACGATGATCGGAGCGATTGCGAACACGACACCGGTGAGCACACCGAGCACGGCGGCGACCACGGTCAGAATGGCCGCCCAGCGGGGAAACCGCTTCTTCTCCAACCAGGAGACGGCCGGGTCGAGGCCGAGCGCAATGAATAGCGCGGCTCCCACGTAGATGATGATCGTCTGCAGGGTGATCACCGAAGTGATGATCAACAAGCCGAGGCCTACGCCCAGGGTGCCGACGAGTCCGAACCTAAACGCATTCTGAATTTTCACGGGTCGTCTCCAGGAGTAGGGAATTACTCGGCTGCGACCCGTTCTGCCTGGGTCAAAACGCTGCGCAGACTTTCAAAGTACCCTGCCACGGCATCGCGCTCAATTCTAATCTGCGCCATGCGATCTTCCGCGTCAGCGACCAGGGCACGCGACCGTGTCGTCGCATCCTCGACGAGTGCCGAAGCGCTGGTCTGGGCGTCGTGCAGAATGCGTGCGGCAGTCTCGTCGGCGTGGTCCTTGTTGGCCTTGGCCTCCGCCCGGGCTCCCGCGTCCAGCTGCTCGTTGAGCGTACGCAGTTCGAGCGTACGCTCAGTGGTCTCGGCGAGCTGCCCGGCGGCATCCGTCTGGAATTTCTGCGCCAGTGCCACCGCCTCTTGGTGCGAGGTGAGGTGTTCCTGCTCTGCTTCGTCGCGGCGGGCTTTCAGCTCGACATCGAAGTCGGCTCGGGCCTGGTCGATTTCTCTGGCCAGCTGGGCGGCCTCGTGCTGGCCGGTCTTCCGGGTCGCGGCGAGCTCGGTTTGTACGTCGATGCGGGCCTGCTCGGCCTCGGCCTCGGCCTCGAGGCGGGCTTGCTGGTTGTCCCTGGTCAGGTCGGCGCCGGCCTGTTCCACGTCGGCGGCCAGGGCGGCACGTGCCTGCTCGATCTCGCGATCGGCCGTGACGCGCTTGCGCTCGAGGTCGCGGGCGAGGTCAGTCTGGGCCTGCGCGCTTTCGACCTCGGCGACTGCGCGGGCCTGCTCGATTTCGCGGGCCACGTCGATGCGGCCCTGTTCCACCTCGGCGGCGAGCAGGGTGCGTGCCTGCTCGGCTTCGTGTGCGCGGCTCAGGCGGGCTTCTTCGGTGTCGCGCGCGAGATCCACACGAGCCTGGTCGGTTTCGGCAGCCAGTGTTACGCGGGCCTGGTCGGTTTCCTGGTTGAGCGTCGCGCGCTGCTGGTCGAGTTCCAGCGCTACTTCGGCGCGAATAAGTTCTGTTTCGCGCGTCAGGCCGGCCGCTTCTTCGCGAGCCTCGGTGGCCTCACGCTGCGCGACGACGCGCACCTCGGCGGCTTCGCGATCCGCTTCAGAGCGGATGGCTGACACCTCACGTTTCACTGTGGCTCGGGCCTCGGCCGCCTCGGTGGCGACAGAGCCGCGAATCAGCGAGGCGTCCCGGGCAGTGTCCTGCATGACCCTCGCCTGCTCGTCCTGGGTACGTGCGCGTAAATCATCCGTTTCAATGCGAGCATCGTCGAGCAGTCGGCGAGCTTTGACGGCGGCGTCGGAAAGGGTGCGCTCGGCCTGCTCAGTGGAATTCCGTCGCAGCTGCTCGACCTCGTCGCTGGTCGTGGCGCGCAGTTTCTCCGCGTCGATATCGGCCTGGGCGATGACGCGGGTGGACTGTTCCTCGGCGACGCGAAGGGTGTTTTCCAGTTTCGTGCCCAGACCGGAGAACGTGGGACTGCCGACCTCTTCGATCTCGGCGGTGAGGTCATCGATGCGGGCGGCCAATCGTTTGACCTCGCGGCCGGCCTCAGCATTTTGGGTATTGGCCTGGATGAGTTGTCGGCGCAGGGATTGAACAGCCTTGGCGACCTCATCCTTGTCATAGCCACGAAAGACCTGGGTGAAATCGGCGTCGTCGTCAGACACTTGTACTCCTTACACGCGGGGCCCGGCCCCTCAATGGATCGTGCATTACGGGGCACCCGACCAATTTTAGTGTGTTGGTGCCCCGCGCGGTACGCGCCGGCTGCCAAATGGAGGCTGAACGGCTATTAGGCTCCTTTCAGGCGAACGGAGTAACGTTGAAAATCGTGTCTGAGGACTTTCAGTCACGTGGTTCAGCCAAAGTGACTGAACAGTACCAACCAGCTCAATTGCTGAAGGGTGATACGTGCGTTTTGTTCTAGCCATCGTGGCATTCGTGCTTGCCGCCGTGATGATCGTGCTCGGCATCGCGCAGCGAACTATCCTGCTCGAACCAGCCTTCAGCTCACTAACCTCGACCGCCACCGGCGAGACTTTGTACACCGTGATCGACCCGAGCGCCCTCGCGGCCTCCCCGGGGAGCCAGACGATCAACGTACGCGGCGAGGGACCCATCTTTTTGGCCTACGGGCGCTCCGAAGACGTGGCCGCCTGGATCGGTGATGACGCCTACGCCACCGTGGCGCTGAGCGAAAAAACGGGCGAACTGACCTCCACTGTCACGGCTGCCGTCGAACCCGACACGGACGACGACAGCTCGGATGAGCCGGTTGCCGCCGATGCTGCCGAGCCCCTGATCGTCAATCCGGCCGGTTCCGACCTGTGGCTCGAGGAGGTCAGCGACACGGATTCGTTGACGACCACGCAGACCCTCCCGGAGGGCATCTCGGTGCTCGTTGCTTCGGACGGAGTCGAACCGGCGCCCGCGAATATCCGTTTGTCGTGGGCATCGGATAATTCCACCCCGTGGGCCGGCCCGCTGCTTGCCGGTGGCGCCCTGTTGCTGCTGTTCGGACTCGTGTTGTACCTGCTGGCCCTGTTGCACCTGCGCCGGTCCCGGCGACCGCGCCGCAACGTTCCGCGCGGACCGCGCCTGCCGCGGCTGCCGCGCGCACCCCGGCCGAAGGCCATCAAGGCCAGTCAGATCACCTCGTCGCGCCGCGGTATTGCCCGTCGCACCGCGATCTTGCCGATGATTTTGGTGTCCGGTCTCGCTCTGAGCGGATGCTCGGCCGATCTCTGGCCGGATTTCAGCGCAACGACGACGGAAACAGCGACCCCGACCCCGACTCCGGTGTCTACCGACTCGGTCGAAGCGGCCGCCGAGCTGGCACCGCCGGCCGTCACGGTCCCGCAGCTTGAAATCATCATGGGCGAGATTTCGCTCCTGACAGCGGATGCCGATGCGACCCTCAACGCGGACACTCTCGCGACCCGGTTCACCGGACCCGCGCTGGAACAGCGCCTGGCCAACTACGCGATTCGGGCGGTCGACGCGACAGTGTCGCCACTGCTGGCCTTGCCGGGAGCCCCACTCACCTTCACGCTGCCGCAGCAGACGAATTCCTGGCCGCGAGTGGTGATGACGGTGATTCAGAACGAAACGGATGCCGAGATTCCACCGACCGCAATTATTCTGCAGCAGGAATCACCGCGGGCGAATTACCTCATCGAGTACGCCTTCCAGCTTGAGCCGGCTGCGCGGGTGCCCGAAGTTGCTCCGGCCCTGATCGGGGCGCCGGCGATCGCCCCCGACAACAAACTCCTGCTCTTGCCGCCGAACGAATTGGCCGCGGCCTACGCCGATGTGCTCCTGCAGGGCGCTGCGAGCCCGTCCGTCGACCTGTTCGAAGACGAAGTGGATGCCTTCCGCGCCCAGTTTGACGCCAGTCGCGCCGACCGGCAGGCGACCCTGCCCGCCACCGCATCGATCGAATTCGGCACGGCGGCGGGGGACGGCAGCACTGTCGCCCTGGCCACCAACGACTCGGGCAGCATCGTGGCGGTCAGCGTCAACGAGACCGAGATCGTCAAACCGATCAACGACGGTGCCACGGTCAGCCCGAGCGGTGCTGCTAGCAAGGCACTGTCGGGAATCTCGTCGTCGTCCAAGGGCATTCTCAACACCTACAGCGACCAGCTTTTGTTCTACGTGCCGACGGCCGGATCGAGCGACAAAATCATCCTCCTGGGCTTTGCCCAGGGCCTCACCCAATCTGCGGAGCTTCCATGACCAACCTGCCCCCGTCCGGATCCAACCTGCGCGGAGCGGTTGACCTTTCCTCGCTCGTCAACCGTGGCCAGGCGGCAGCGCCCGCAACACCCGGTGCCGCAGCGGCACCAGCGGCTGCTGGCGTGCCCGCCGGTGTCGTGCCGGTGCCGAGCCTCGTGCTCGACGGCACCGACGCGAACTTCGGTGAGCTGCTCGAGCTGTCTTCGCGCGTTCCGGTTATCGTCGGTCTTTGGGCCTCGCGGAGCGAACCGTCCACGGCGCTGATGACCGTGCTGGAGAAGCTGATCACCGATCTAGCGGGCCGATTCGTACTGGCCCGCGTCGACATCGACGCCAACCCCCAACTCGCCCAGGCGTTTCAGGCCCAGTCGGTGCCCACGGTCGCGGCCGTCATCACCGGCCAGCCGGTACAGCTGTTCAACGGTCCGCTGGCCGAGGAGCAGATCAGCGACGTGCTCGGCCGCGTGCTCGAACTTGCTGCCCAGCAGGGCGTGACCGGCACGGCCGAGGCGCCGGCCGCCGCCGCAGACGGAGAACCGGCCGAGGTCGTCGAAGAGCCCCTGCCGCCGCACCACGTCGAGGCCTATGCCGCGATCGAGGCCGGCGATTATGCCACCGCGCAGAGCGAATACCGCACGGCGATCGCCCAGAACCCGAATGACACCATGGCCGTCGCCGGCCTTGCCCAGGTCAGCCTGCTGGCCCGCCTGCAGGGCAAAACGATCGACCAGATTCGGAACGGTGCCGCGTCTTCTCCCGACGATCTCGACGCGCAGTTGCTGGTCGCCGACCTCGACCTGTCCGGTGGGCACATCGAGGACGCCTTCGACCGACTGCTGAGCCTGTTCCCGGCCCAGCCGGCTCCCGGCCGCAACGCTATTCGCGAGCGCATCCTCGAACTGTTCGAGGTCATCGGCCAGGATGACCCCAGGGTCCCGCCGACTCGGTCCCGGCTGACGGCCCTGCTCTACTAGCGTCCTGAGGCGGAAGCCTGCCGTTTCACGGATTCGGGGACCTGTTTCAGATTAAGGACCTGACGAACGCGGCGACTGCTGCACGAACGGATGCCGCCGCCTCGGCCGCCGCCGACGTTTTAGTCGGAGGCGCCGGTCATCTGCTGCGCGAAGCAGGTGAGCGGCTGCCGGTCGGACGCGTCGAAACCGCCTTTGACCAACGCGGGTGGCCTGCGAAACCTGGCCATCCCCCGTTGGTCGAGCCTATCGAGGCCCCCAGGGATCAACGATGGCAACTTGCGAAACCCGGCGACTTCCATTGGTCGATCCCGTCGAGACCGCTGTGGATTGGCCTGAGCGGTCTGGAGAACCCGGCCATTTGTCGTTGGTTGAGCTTGCCGAGACGGCTGTGGACTGGCCAGAGTGGTCTGGAGAACCTGGCCATTTGTCGTTGGTCGAGCTTGCCGAGACCGCCATGGACTGGCCTGAGCCGGTCTCGACAACGCGCGGTCTGCCCGAATGCATATTCGCACAGAAATCCAAACATATTTGAGAATCTCTCGACTCTGGCGCATGGTTTTGGTATACTTCTTCTATGAGCCAGAGCGGCGATACTCCCCAGCCGGGCCGTGTCGATCCGTTCTTCGCGGCTCACGGCTACTGGTCGTCCACACCCGAGGAGCGTGCCGAGTTCGAGGTGTTCTGGGCGCAGTGTCAGGCTGATTGGCGGTTTGAAATTGCCGAGGGGCTCGGAGACTGCGCCCCGTACGATGACCTCGACCTGGAACCGGTGAGCCCGGCAGCAGTGAGCCCGGTGGCTGGCCGCCCGGAGCTGATTGACGGCCCGACCATTCCGGCAGGCCTCGATCTGACCGAGGTGTTCGGTGCGGTGCCGCCCGAGCACCTCTTCGATGAGGACCTCCGCGAGGAGTTCCTCTATACGAATTACCTCGCGGACAATTTTCTCCCGGTCGATTTCATCCCGGACGGGTGCACCGCTGACGGATGCACCGCTGACGAATGTCACACTGACCCTGCCGACACTGACCGTGGCGAGGCTGACCCGGCTGACGCTGACCCGGTTGAGGCTGACCCGGACCAACCCGACTCGGAAGACGACAGCCCCGCGGATGTGCTGAGTCCGTTCCAGCGGCACCAGGCGCAGTTCGTCGACCGGGTGATTTACCTGGAGAAGGTGATCGCGTGGGCGCAGGCGAGTAAGGCTGAGGTCTTGACTGAGGCGTGGGATTACACCACCAACAGTGCCGAGACCGGCCGCCCGCAGGCCGGTCCGCAGCATGAGCACGACTGGGATGCGACCTTCGCCGCTCAGCAGGGCCTGGTCGCCGAAATGGCCTGTGCGCTGCGCATCCCGGCCGGGACCGCGTCTGGCCTGTTGCGGGAGAGCCGGGTGCTGGTCGAGTCCCGGCCCGAGACCCTCGATGCTCTCCGCACTGGGGAGATCTCCCTGCGGCATGCCCAGCGGCTGCTCG
>NZ_SOFE01000014.1 GCF_004402405.1 Cryobacterium levicorallinum | reverse complement strand
TTCGGCGAGAACGGCGACGTGCTCTACCTCGGCGACAAAATCCGCTGCTTCACCGCCAAACAACGCGCCGCGATCGCCGCCCGCGACGGCGGCTGCATCATCCCCGGCTGCACCATCCCCGCCCGCTGGACCGAAGTCCACCACGTCCTCCCCTGGCACGAAGGAGGACTAACCAACATCGACAACGGCACGCTGCCCGGCCCCAGCCACCACCACGTGATCCATAGAGGCTGAAGGGTGCAGGTCGTCGACAACGTGCGCTGGTTCGCCCCACCAGCGAGCATCGACCCCAGCCGCAAACCCAAGCGCCGCTGGAAACTTTTCGTACCGAGACCACCACGACCCCCGGGCTGTTTTCTGCTGGTTGAGCAACGCGCTCTGGCACGAGTCGAAACCCCGCCGCATCTTCTGATTTCGAGACGATCGCTCCGAGACCTGCTCAACCAGCGGAAGTCGTTCGCGTCACACATCGTCACGCGACGCAACATTGTTTCGCCGCGGTTAGGCGCCGCGCCGCGCCGACAATAGGCTCACGGCCATGATCAGCATCGAACAACTGACCAAGGTCTACGGTCACGGCGCCAAAGCGACGGTCGTCCTCGACCGGCTCGACTTCCGCGTCGACGCCGCCGAGATCTTCGCCGTCGTCGGACCGAGCGGCGCCGGCAAGTCGACCCTCGCGCAGTGCGTCAACCTGCTCGAGCGGCCCACGTCCGGTTCGGTGCTTGTCAACGGCGAGAACCTCTCCCAGCTCGGCGAGCGCCAGCTGCGCGCGGCCCGCCGCCGCATCGGAACGATCTTCCAGTCCGACGGCCTCTACAGCCGTCGCACGGCCGCCCAGAATGTCGCGTTACCGCTCGAATACCTCGGCGTCACCACCGCCGAGGCGAAGCGCCGCGTCGCCGAACTGCTCGACCGCGTCGGGCTCTCCGACCGCGCCGGACACTACCCGCACCAGCTCTCCGGCGGCCAGCGCCAGCGCGTCGGTATCGCCCGCGCGCTCGCGTTGCGCCCGCAGGTGCTGCTCTCCGACGAGGCGACATCCGGCCTCGACCCCGAGTCGACGGCATCCATCGTCTCCCTGCTCAAGGAGCTTCGTGACGACCTCGACCTCTCCATCCTGTTCATCACCCACGAGATGGACACCGTGCTCCAGGTTGCGGACGCCGTCGCCCGTCTCGACCACGGCCACATCGTCGAGTCCGGGCGCATCGTCGACTTGCTGCGCGACCCGGCATCCGCCCTCGGCCGCGCCCTCCGCCCGGCCCGCCCGCACGCCACACCGCAGCTGGGCGAGACGCACTGGTTCGTGAGCTACACCTCCGGCGCGGTGCCGGCCGACTGGGTTCTACGGCTGGCCAGCGAGCTCGACGCCCCGGTCTCCGTGCTCGGCGCGTCGATCGAGACCGTCGCCGGCCAGACGGTCGGGCACGCGAACATCGGCGTGCGCGCGGTCGAACCGGCCCTGCTTGTTGAGACTGCCCGCCGCCTGGGGCTGGATGCCCGGCCCGTGCCCGAGGATCCGGAGGCTGCGGCTCTGGCCGACCGGTCGGCGGAGGAGTCTTCGAGGTCCTCGGATGGCGGGCGTTCGACGTCCGCGGATGCGTCCGCCCCGGCTGCGGCAGGCGACACAACCCCGGAGGCCTCGATCTCGTCCACAGTGCCCGCACTGGAGCGTGTTGCATGAGCGCTGCCCTGAGCGTGCTCGCCACCGGCATCCGCACGGCCCTTCCGACGAACAACAACGTGCCGATCGCCGAGATCCCGGCGCTCGTGTTCCCGGCGCTGATCGACACCCTCATCATGGTCGGCATCGTCATGGTCATCGTCGTGCTGGTCGGGGTGCCGCTTGGCGCGCTCGTGCACAACCTCGCGCCTGGCGGCCTAGTCGAGAACCCCGCGCTACACCAGTCGATCAGCTGGATCGTCAGCATCGGCCGGTCGCTGCCGTTCCTCATCCTGATGGCGTCGATCGTTCCGTTCACGCGCTTCATCACCGGAACCAACATCGGCATCGCCGCGGCCGTCGTGCCGATGGCGATCGCCGGGATCGCGTTCTTCACCCGCATTGTCGAGAACTCGCTGCGTGGCGTACCGCCCACGCTCGTGCGGGTCGCGAGGGCGTCCGGTGCGTCGCCTCTGCAGATCGTCCGCACCGCGCAGTTGAGCGAGGCGCTGCCCGCGATCATTGGCGGGCTCACGATCAACACGATCGCGATGATCGAGTACTCGGCGATCGCCGGCACGATCGGCGCCGGCGGCATCGGATACGTGGCGGTGACCTACGGCTACCAGCGCTTCGACAACACCGTCATGCTCGCGACGATCATCATCCTCGTCGCGACGGTCGCCACGGTGCAGCTGCTCGGAGACCGGCTCGTGCGACTGGCGACGCCGCACGCCCGCGAGCGCCAGCCGAGGCGCGCGAAGTCGATGCCCGTCCCACGCTGAGCGCGGGGACGCTTCCGTCGAACCACCCTTGCCTGGCATGAGCCTCCCCACCCGGCATCCGCTCGACCCTGCCACCCGCCCGTTCACGCCACTGCGTCACCACGACTCCAGCACCTCGAAAGGAAACACCATGTCCCAAGGCACGATCACCAAACCCACCTCGCAGGACCCCGACGAGCCGCACGGCTTCGAGCTCAAGACGCGCCGCCGCTGGCCCTGGATCGCCGGCGCCTCGGTGGCCGTCGTCGCGGTCGCCGCCGCGATCGGCATCCCGCTGCTCAATCCGAGCGTCTCGCCGAACGAGGTCGCGGGCGCCACGCTCGTCATCGCGACGGCGGAGGGCAACGCGGCCGAGCAGGCCCTCGTCGAGTTCGTCGCCAAGAACGTGGCCGCCGACTATGGGGTCACGGTCGCCTTCAGGGGACTCTCCGACAGCAACACGATCAACCGCGCGGTGAGCGAGGGCGAGGTCGCTGGCACGATCTACCAGCACAAGCTCTGGCTGAGCCAGGTGCTCGAGGCCAACCCCGACTTCCGGGAGACGGCGGCGACACCGGTCTTCCGGTGGGGCTTCGGGCTATGGTCCGAGAAGTGGGACAGCGTCGAGGATATCCCGGATGGCGCCACTATCTCGCTCTACTCCGACCCCGCCAACGAGGCACAGGGGCTATGGCTGCTCGAGAACGCCGGGCTCATCACCCTCAAAGACGGCGCAACCGCCGGCACCGCGACCCAGGACGACATCGCGTCGAATCCGAAGAACCTGAAGTTCGTGCTGCTCGACTTCGCCGCCCAGTCGCGCGCGCTGCCCGACATCGATGCCGCCGCCGGGTACACCGAGTACTACCTCGCCGCAAAGATCCCGCTCGAGCAGCAAATCTTCGCCCCCGCCGCACCGGACGACTTCGCCGGCCAGCTCACGATCGGCAGCGACTACGCCGACACCGACAACATCAAGAAGCTCGTCGCGGCCTTCCAGGACCCGGCCGTGCAGAAGTTCCTCGCGACCGATCCGTCGGTGAAGGGAATCCTGCTGCCACTCAACAAGCAGTAGCGCGACTGGCGGGGATCGGATGCCGCCAGCATCCCGGCCCCTTTCCCTTTCACCATTCGGGAGTTCCTGGGCGGTGCGACCGTCAGAATTTAGGAGTATCTGGCCAGCATGACCTTCGAGGGCCGGGGCGCTGTCCCACCAGCAACATCCGCCTCGTGGGCCACACCAAATCCTGAATGATGATGGCCACCCGTTTCGCCACCTCCTGAATAATGACAAAGAGCGTTCGCTATGGGCGAGCGAAAAGGGATCACATTTGCTCAGAAAGCCCGCCTGAGCTTGAATAAGCAGCGTAACTCGGGAGCCCGGTAGGGCGATTGAAGGCAACGAATTAGGCACCGAAGGCGCATCATACCTCGCCACAGGCCAAGGTTGGGGTCGTATTAGCAACGTATCGACAACGGGATCCTATTGTGCTGGTACCACCACCACATGATCGATATCAGCGGCTGGACAATCCGCATGATCCACGGCCGACCCCAACTACTCGGCCCCGTCCTGTGGGACCCGTCTCAGACCTGGCGACCAGCCCAAACCCACCGGGCCAATACGCCCAGCCCGGAACCACCCTGGCGCACGTGAGCCGAAGAGGTCGATTTTCATGGAAAGACCAAGCGCCCCGCAGTCAAGTCGCCCTAGCGTTGCGAGCATGGATTCCCCCGACGTCACCGTATCCGCGCGGTTAGTTCCAAATGCTGGGGGCGGGAGCGCGCGTGGGCGGGACCGCCGCGGTGGCTGCCCACTCCAGCAGCCAGTCGGGCACGCTCACGTTGTCGGGGGCGACGCCGATGGCCTCGAGCAGTTCGTCGATCGTGACGATTCCACCGGTGCGCTTGAGAAAGCGACCACGAATGTGACCGTGGGCGTAGATTTCGGGCGTGCCATCGGCATCCGGTCGTACGAAGCGCTGCTCGACGTACACGGCTTTCTCATCGAACCCGATGATGCGCGACTCGACCGTGAACTTCTGGCCGAGCTTGAGCGACTTGCGAAAACTGATCGTTTCCGACACGACGACCGGATACCAGCCTTGCCGTTTGAAGATCGTCCAGACGCCGGTGCGGTGCAGCATGTCGAAGCGGGCCACGTCCATGATCGACAGGTAGACGCCGTTGTTCATGTGCCGCAAAATGTCCTGGTCGGTGGGCAGCGTCACGAAGTTGGTGCGCGCCACGTCGAAGTGACCGAGCCGGGGGCCGAACTGCGACAGCAGGGCATGGAGGAGGGTTCTGAAGAACATATGCACGACACCGATGCTAGCGAGGCCGCGGTGCAGGCGAGCAATCCGTTGTGGGTGAGCGCCAGCATCCATCTCTCCAGACCAGCTTGCCTGCACGATATGCTCAAACATGGTTTCCCTGCCCACCCTGCTGACGTTCGCCCTCGCGTCGATCGCGCTCATCGTCATTCCCGGCCCGACCGTGCTGTTTGTGATCGGGCGTTCGCTCGCTCTCGGACGCCTCGGTGGCTTTCTCAGCGTTCTCGGCAACGCTCTCGGTCTGATTCCGGTGATCATCGCGGTTTCGCTCGGACTCGGCGCGATCGTGACCCAGTCCGTGCTGCTGTTCACGATCGTGAAGTTCGCCGGTGCCGCGTACATCATCTATCTCGGGGTGCAGGCTATTCGAAACCGGCACAAGGTGGCCCGGATGAGCGAGGCCCGCGTGGCGCGTAAAACCAAGTGGCGGCTCGTGTTCGAGGGGTTCGTGGTGGGGCTCAGCAATCCGAAGTCGCTCGTGTTCTTCATCGCGGTACTGCCGCAGTTCGTGAACTATCGGGCTGGCGATGTGCCGCTGCAGCTGGCAGTGCTTGGGCTGGTCTTCGTGGTGCTTGCCCTGCTCGGCGACAGCACCTGGGCTCTCGCGGCCGGCACGGCGCGGACCTGGTTCGCGAAATCACCGCAGCGCGTCGAGAATCTCTCCTCGGCCGGCGGCGTGATCATGATCGGGCTCGGCGGGGTGCTCGCCGCGACCGGCGCACGGTCCTAAACAGCGACCACCGCGCGCGGCGCGACTGCACGCACGAAGGCGCCGAGGCGGCGGTAGACCTCCTGCGATTCCGGATGCGAGTCGTCCTGCTGCCAGGTGTGCTTGGTGTTGACGCTGCGACGTCCGTAAATCAGGGTGTCCACCCAGATCTTGCGCGCCCGCAGCGCCTCGATGAAGTTAAGGTTGGCGCGATAGAAATAGTCCCGCTCCGAGGTCGTGACGAACACCGGCGGAAAGCCCCGGTCGAGCCACTCGATCGGCGACATGAACCGGGCAGCTGTGCGCAGGTGCAGCCCGCGGCCCCGCTCGGGCAGCAGCATCCGCACGAAATTGAGGCTCAAGACGAATCCGCGGTCGAACAGCACCGAAAAGTCGGCAATGCTGCAGTGCTGCACCAGACCGCGCAGATGGCGGGCAGTGACCGGGGGACGAATGCCGTAGTGCTCGGCGAGTTCGGGCGCATAGGCGGCGGCCGTGAGCAGCGCGGCGATGTGGCCGCCCGCGGAATCGCCACCGAGCACGATGCGCGTCGGGTCGCCGCCATAGGCCGCGACATTGCGGGCGACCCAGTCGAGCACCGCGTTGCCGTCCTGCATCATGTGGCCCAGCTGAAACCGCGTCGCCATGCGGTAGTTGGCGTTGATGACGATCATGCCCTCAGCGGCCTGGCTTGCGCAATATTTGGTCAGCGGATCCTTGTCGCCCGAGGTCCAGCCGCCACCGTGAAAGTACACGTAGACCGGCAGGGGCGCCGCTACGGCATCCGTGCGCTTGGGCACGAGGACGTCGAGCCGGTGAATCTTCTGCCCGTCGCCGATGTAGTCGATATCGAGGTCGTACTCCACGGAGTCGATCGGGTGCAGATTGAACTTGTGCACCGGTGTCGCGGGGCGCAACATGAGTGCGCGCCAAGCCCAGACCGGCAACCGACGGATGCCCGTCTCCCGATGCGTAGACCGATCAACGGTGACACCGTCCGCGTGCAAACGGATACCGTGCAGCCAGGCCGGTGCGCGGCGGTCAGCGCGGGCGGTGCCCGCCGAAGTCGAGGGGTGTGCTGCGAAGGGAGTGGGACGAACGATGTCGAATGCGGTACTGGTGTAACTCATCACCTGAGGTTATGTCGACTCCCCCGAATCCCCGCTGAGAGTTACCCCATATGGGGTAAACTCCCGGTTTCAACTCAGGCAGCGGATGCCCCGCCCGCGACCCCGGTCGCCTCCAGCACCGCACGCGCGAGCGTGTGAAAGTGCAGGTTGAAGCCGAGAACGGCCGGCGTCGACTGCGCGTCGAGATCAAGCATGGGAACGTCGACGGCGTGCACGATGAATTGGTAGCGGTGGGTGCCTGTTCCCGGCGGCGGTCCGGCACCGGAGAAGGAGGTCAGGCGCTGCTCGTTCGGCAACACGAGCGAGCCGGACGGCAGGGCATCGACTCCGGCGGGCAGCTCGGTCACCGATACCGGCAGGTTCGCTACCGCCCAGTGCCAAAACCCGGAGCCGGTCGGGGCATCGGGGTCGTACACAGTCAGGGCGAAACTCCGGGTCTCGGGCGGGAAGCCTGTCCAGGCCAGCTGGGGGGAGACATCCGCTCCCCCGGCACCGGCACCGTATTGGGGCGCGGCGAGGGGGCCGCCGTCGGTCATGTCGGCGCTCGTGAGAGAGAACTGGGGCACTTCGCCGAAGCGGGCGAGCGGATCTACGGTCACGAGGGGCCTCCTATTTGTTGTGCGGCCAGCCTACGCGCCCCTAATAAAATGGGCTCATGGCCATTCCGAAGATTCTGCTCTATTACATCTTCACTCCCCTGGCCGATCCAGACGCTGTGCGGCTCTGGCAACGCGACCTGTGCGCCGGGCTCGGCCTGCGCGGGCGCATCCTGATCTCCAAGGACGGCCTGAACGGCACGGTCGGCGGCGACCTGCCGGCGATCAAGAAGTACATTCGCAGGACCCGCGACTACCCGGCGTTCAAGAACATCGATTTCAAGTTCAGCGAGGGCACCGGGCTCGACTCGCACGGCCACAGCCTCGACTTTCCCAAGCTCGTGGTCAAGGTGCGCGACGAAATCGTGAGCTTCGGAGCCCCCGGCGAACTGCGCGTCGACGCGAACGGCGTCATCGGCGGCGGAACCAAGCTGCAACCGGCCGAGCTCAATATGCTCGTCGCCGAGCGGGGCGATGAAGTCGTCTTCTTCGACGGGCGCAATAAGTTCGAGGCCGAGATCGGCCATTTTCGGGACGCGGTCGTGCCGGATGTGGCCAATACCCGCGAGTTCGTGGCCGAGCTCGACAGCGGTAAATACGACCATCTCAAGGGCAAGCCGGTCGTGACCTACTGCACCGGCGGCATCCGTTGTGAGGTGCTGAGCGGTCTCATGAAATCGCGCGGATTCGGCGAGGTGTACCAGCTCGACGGTGGCATCGTGCGCTACGGCGAGACCTTCGGCAACGAAGGCCTGTGGTCGGGTTCGCTCTACGTCTTCGACCAGCGGATGTCCATCGACTTCGCCCCAGAGGCTGCCGTACTCGGCAGCTGCCAGGTCTGCGCGGCACCGACCACGAACATGCGCAACTGCCGGGACGCCTCCTGCCGGGAGCAACTCGTGGTCTGCCCCGAGTGCGTTGCGCTGGCTGCTCCGACCTGCGAACAGCATGCCCTCACCAAATAATCCCCGGTCGGCAGCCGAAAACACCCAAACGGGGAATAGGCTGGGAGCACTATTTCTTGAAGCAGCACAGAGGGGAGTCGGATGCCTACCGGCGCGCTCATCGAGTTCACGAACATCAGCAAACGCTTTGGCGGTGTCACCGCGGTCAACGATCTGTCCTTCACAGTCGAACCCGGCCGGGTCACCGGCTTTCTCGGACCGAACGGCGCCGGAAAGACCACTTCCCTGCGTATTCTGCTCGGGCTGGTCGCCGCGAGCAGCGGAACGGCCACCTTCGGCGGCGTGCGCTATCGCGACCTGCCGCATCCGCTTAAAACGGTCGGGGCCGCCCTCGAAGCGGCGAGTTTTCACCCGGGTCGTTCTGCTCGCGACCACCTCGGCGTCTACGCCATCGCCGCCGGACTGCCGCGCACCCGGGTGCTGGAGGTGCTCACCCAGGTGGGCCTCGCCGCCCATGCCGCCCAACGCGTCGGCGGTTACTCGCTCGGCATGCGTCAGCGCCTCGGCCTCGCCTATGCCCTGCTCGGCGACCCGGGCGTACTGGTTCTCGACGAGCCGATCAACGGGCTCGACCCGGAGGGCATCCGCTGGATTCGGGGGTTTTTGCGCGACATGGCCGCCGAAGGACGCACCATTCTGGTCAGTTCGCACCTGCTCTCCGAGGTGCAGCAGAGCGTCGACGATGTCGTCATCATCGCCCGCGGCGAGCTCGTGCACCTCGGGCCCTTGTCGAGCCTCGACACGGATGCCGCGGCCCAGACGATCGTGGATTCTCCCGACCGCGAGAACCTCGCCACCGCACTCACGGCGGCCGGCATCACCTTCACGACCGGCCGCACCGGACTCATCGCGGCAACCAGCGACCCGGCCCTGCTCGGCCACCTCGCCTTCGAAGCCGGGGTCGAACTGAGCGTGCTGCATCGGCAGAAAGCCGGCCTGGAAGACTCGTTTCTCGCCCTCGTCGGCGGAGGCCACTCACTATGACTTCGTTCCTGCGGTCCATTGCGGCCGAATTCGCCAAGATTTTCACCACTCGCCTCTGGTGGATACTCGCCCTCGTACTGTTTGGCTACATCGGGCTGCTGGCCGGCGGCCTCGCCGCTCTGTTCTCCGGGCTTCAGTCCGGTGTGATCAGCCCCGATACTGTAAATACCGGCGGCGGCGCGCTGAGCGGTTTCGGGAGTCTCCCACCCATCATCTATAGCTTCGCATCGTCGGTCGGCTACGTCTTTCCGGTGCTGATCGGTGCCCTCGCGACGACCGGCGAGTTTCGCCACCAGACGCTGACCCCGACGTTTCTGGCGATACCACGCCGCGGGGTCGTGCTCGGCGCCAAGACGGTCACACTCCTCTTGGTCGGCGCGGCATTCGGTCTCATCGCGCTGGCGGCATCCGTTGGTATCGGCGGCGGCGTCATGAGTGCTTTCGGTGTGGATGCGCTGCTACTCGATTCGGAGACCTGGCTCCTGGTAGCTCGTTCGGTGCTCGCCATGGCCCTGTGGGCCGCGATCGGCGTCGGTCTCGGCGTGCTCGTGCCCAATCAGGTCGCCTCGATCGTGATCGTGCTCGCCTTCACCCAGTTCGTCGAACCTCTGCTGCGGCTCGCGGCCTCTTTTCTCGAGGTCACCGCGAAGATCGGCAACTTTCTACCCGGTGCCGCCTCCGACGCCCTGGTCGGCGCGAGCATCTTCACGGTTATGAACCCGGCCGGCGCAGCGCCCCTGGACTGGTGGCAGGGCGGCCTCGTGCTGCTCGGCTACGCGCTCGTGGCCACCGTCATCGGGTACGCCGTGAGCTGGAAGAAGGACGTCAGCTAGCTGCAGCCCCACGGCGCTACCGGCGCGTGCCTATCCCAGTCGCGACACGACACTCTTAATCAACGGCCAGACGCGCTCCACGGACTTGTGGTTCACCCGCTCCGCTGACGAATGCAGGGCTTGAAGCTCAGTGCCGATCGAGATGATGTCGGCTACCGGCACCCGCTTGCTGAACATGCCCAGCTCGAGTGAGCACTGTGACACCTCAATGTTGGGTTCTTTGCCGAGCACGTCACGATAGGCCTCGGATGCCGCTGCGAGCAGCTCCGAGTCAGGACGATACGGGAACTCTGCAGCGTCGAGGCCGTAGAGTTCGAACACGACCCCACCGGCGGCGAGCGCGACGAGCGCCTGTATTCGCTCGACCAACTCGTGCTTCCGGGAGGTGAGGGCAGACGTGACCGTCGACATCACGCGCGCACCTTCAGGAGTCGGCCGCACCGTTCCGAGGTTGTTCGACGTCTCTACGCGACCGGGAACGTGAAGGTTCCAACTGATCACCCCATGAGGAATGAGGCGCAAAATGGACATGAGCCGCAGCCCTGCGCCGCGTGAAAATGCACTATCGGGGCGTATTGCACTCTTGAGCTCGACGCGAATAGCAGGGTCAGAAAGCTCGTACTCTCTCTTGAGCTCGCCGTCTAGCTGGGCAATGAGCGCCTCGATCGAATCAGTGTCTGCGTCTCCGAAGACGATGACAGCGGATGCGTCGGCCGGGATCGCACTGTTCTGGGCACCTCCGAACGGGTTGCTAATGCGCAATTCGTGCGCACCCGCCAATTTGTGGACCGCACGAGCCAGCACCTGCAGAGCGTTCGCCCGCTCCAGCTGAATGTCGAATTCGCAGTGACCGCCGTTGAGCCCGCGCACCTCAAGCGAGCGCGCACTGGTCAAGTCAACAGGCACTGGCTCAAACTCACCGGGGACATCAACGGTGAACGTCACGTCGCCGCTGCACCCCGCGAGGATCTCCTCGTCCGTGATCCAGTTAAAATCGATCATGCGGCGCCCAACAAGTTGCCCGACGTTGAATTGTCCGGCCCCCACCTTGCCCTTTTCCTCCATGGCGGTGAGGACTGCCTCCAGCGGCGGATGAGGGATGTCCTTTGATTCAAGCAACGCAAGTATGTAGGACACTCCGATTCCGTTGTCCGCGCCCAGAGAGGTTCCAGCCGCCGAGATGTACTCGCCGTCGACGAGGAGGCTCAGCGGTTGTTTCACGAAGTCGAACTCGACCCCCTCTGCCTTTTCGCAGACCATATCCAAGTGGCCGTGCAGGATTAGCGGTGCTGCATTCTCAAGGCCGCCCTGACCGGGCTTGCGCACGAGTACGCAGTGCAGGTCATCCTTCGTCGCCTCGAGTCCACACGAGCGCGCGAAATCCACAACCCAGTTGGCGACCTGCTCTTCGTTACCCGAGCCTCGCGGGATGCTCGTGAGCACCTCGAAGAATCGGAAAACCTCGCGGGGCTCGAGGTCTTTAAGCACGCCAGAGTTGGTCGCTTCCATGATGTCCACAGTGGGCATGTGTGTTCCCTCTCGTTTGTTACTTGCGTTTGTTACTTGCGCTTGTTCGTTACGTTAATTACTTAACAATGCTTGATTTGTTGCGCGACATGGTGAGGGCAACCACCGCGATGATGACCGCGCCGTAGACCAGGCTCTGCGCTTGGGCCTCGATGCCGACCGCGGTCGTCGCGATGGGAACAAGGGCAATGGTCAGCGCTCCGAAAATCACTGTGAGCGGATTAACTACACCTCCGGAGATCGACGTTCCTCCGATTAGAGCTGCGGCGATGGCGGGCAGCAGCAGGTCGCTGCCCAGGCCGGTGGGTGACGCTGACCCCGCCTGCGCGATGATCGCGATGCCGGCGAGTCCGGCGGCAAACCCGGAGAGAGCAAAGGCGAGTACCTTGAGCGCGCGCGTTCGCACCGCGGAGAAGATCGCTGCGGATTCGTTCTTTCCGATGGCCGTCATTCCACGGCCGATGCGGGTGTACCGCAGAAGCACCCAGAGAGCGACCGCAAGCAGGACGCCCATCCAGAACGTCATCGGCACATTGGCGATCCCGCTTTCGTACAACGAGTGGACGCCCTCCCCGTTGCTGGCGACGTAGACGGTCGTCCGGCCGCTGACCACGAGCGCGACTGCTTGAAAAATTCCCAACGTGCCCAGTGTCAGCGCGAAGGACGGTACCTGCGCGTATGCCAGGATCAGACCGTTCACGGCGCCAAAGGCGGTGGTGGCCAGGAGCACGATGATCGGAGATAGTCCCGCTACGGGCCCGAGCGTGAGTGCAAGAAGAATTGCGCCCAGCAACCCGATCGCGGCATTCGACAGGTCGATCGACCCGACGTTGAGCACCATGGCCTGCCCGAGTGCCAGCAACAGGATGGGGGCCGACGACGACGCGATTACCGCGAGCCCTCCGCTCCCGATGAATGCTGGCGTGAGGATCGCAACAACGGCGAGTATCGCAAGGAAAATGACAATCGGGCCAATCGCATGCCAGCCTCCGATGCGCTTCATAGACTGCAACTTTTCGCGGGCAGGCACGGCGATCTTCGTTGTCTCGCTGTCAGTCTTGAACATCACAGCATCCTTTCGAGCAGGTCCAGAGTGGCGGGATTATCGTGCCCAAGGTCGTAGACGCCTGAGATCCGACCGTCTCGCATCACCACGATGTCGTCGGCGATGTCAAGCGCCTCTTCGATCGTGTCGGGAATGAGGATGATCGCGGTTCCGTCATCGCATACCGACCGGATCTGCGCTTTGACTGTCTCACCCGCGCCCGGGTCGAGGCCTCGGAGTGGGTGGTCAAGTACGAGCGCCTTCAGCTCCGAAGAGTTCAACCACTTGGCAAGGACGACCTTCTGCTGGTTACCGCCAGAAAAGTCCTGAAGCATGTGCTCGGGCTCCCGAGGCCGGATGTCCAGCTTCTCAAACCACATACGTGCCAGAGACAGCCTGCGTCGGGGAAGCTCGAACGGCCCGATGGCGGCGGAACCTGGATGCGTGAGCGTGATGTTTTGATCCGCCGGCATTTCCCCGACCATTCCCTCAGTCTTGCGCTCCGCGGGAACGTAGCCCACACCAAGGGCGACGGCCTTCTTAATGGACAAGTGGTGCCCGGAGTAACCCGCGATCGAGATGGATCCGGAATCGAAGCCCTCTGCCCCGAATATCGCTCGCGCTACGGACTCTCGGCCGGAACCACTGGTACCAAGAATGGCCAGGATGCGACCCGGGTAGGCATCGATCGATACCTCAGTATAGGCGCCGGCCTTCGTGAGATCGTGGATCGAGATGACCGGGCTGCTGTCCGGCTCAATACTGTGGCGGTCTCGAACGGCGGCATGAGTTTCCCGACCGACCATGAGCCGGAATAGTTCCTCTTCGGTCACGTCATCGACTCGTCGGTCGGCGATCAACTCGCCATCGCGCATGACGACGACGCGATCGCAGATACGCATGACCTCGTCGAGTCGGTGCGAGACGAAGATTACCGAGCCGATGTTGCGAAGCTTGGAGATTTCCCTCTCCAGAATTTCGGTCTCCGTTCTCTCCAGAATCGCGGTCGGTTCGTCGAGGATCACGAGAGGAGTCGTGTGGCTGGAGGCACTTACCCGGATCGCCCGTGCGATCTCCACCATCTGGCGATCAACGAATGACAGGTCGCTGACCCGCGTTCTCGGATTCAAGTGCGATCCGATGAGGTCGAGCGCCTTGGCTGCGTCCGCGTGGAGGCGTCGCCAGTTGTATAGCCCCAACCGGTTGATCCCGCCCCGGCCGATTGGGGTGTTGACCTCGATGTTTTCGGCGACGGTGAGGTTCGTGAACAGTGATTGCTCCTGGTGCACGACCCCAATCCCTGCGCGCAAGGCATCGGCTGGTCCGCGGAACTGGACTTCCCGTCCGTTTACCGCGATTGTTCCTCCATCGTGCCGATAGTTGCCCGAAAGTATTTTTAGTAGCGTGGACTTGCCAGCGCCGTTCTCTCCAATAAGGCCGATGACCTCACCGGATCGAATGCTGAGGGACACACCGCGAACGGCATGATTCGATCCAAAGCTTTTAGAGACTGCGTCCAGGTGAAGCACTGCGGGAGTTGTGGTCACGTCGCTCACTTTGCCACCCGCAATCTGTCGCGCTGAGACCACGCTGCGAACACGATTGCTGCGACCAGGATCACTCCGGTGACGGCCGATTGATAGCTCGATTCGACGCCGGAGAGGATGAGTCCATTATTGAGGATCGTCAGCAAGAACACGCCCAGTACGGTGCGCAGGATTCCCCCTTTTCCGCCGCCGAGGTGCGTACCTCCGATGACAACCGCAGGGATGACGATGAAGAGCACACCGGAGCCTACGGTGGGCGACCCGATGTCGAGTTGGACGGTGGCAAGGATTCCGCCGAGGCCACTGAGCACAGCGGCAATGGCGAAGACGGCAACCTTGACGCGGAAAGCGGGAAGGCCCGCCGAGCGCACGATCGTCTCGCTGTTTCCAATAGCAAGAGTTACCCGGCCGATTCGGGTACTGCGTAGAACGAGTATGCCGAGGCCAATAACGATCAGCGCCACCCAGAAGGAGTTAGGCAGACCGAGGGTAATGTGCGAAGTCCAGCCGCTGAGCGCCTCGTCTTCGAGGCGAGGGAGAAGGTCGGTCCCGTAGAGCATTGTGGCGATTCCGAGCCCTACGTACCACATTCCCAGGGTGACGATAAAAGAGGGCACTTTTAGTGCGGTGAAAATGAGGCCGCTGGCGACACCCAGCACGACGGCCACGCCGAGGGCGATGACCCAAGCCCATGGTCCCAGGTCCGCTCCTCCACGCGAGTTGGCGCTGAGGAGGATCCAGGTCATTCCGGTTGCCCCCATGACCCCCTCCACGGACAGGTCGATGGATCCGAGAAGGATGACCAGGGTCGCGCCGACGGCAACGATCAAGGGAATGGCGGACTGGGTGAGCACGTTCTGAAAGTTGGATGCCGTCAGAAAACGCTCGTTAAACAGGGAAAAAACACCGATAAGGACGGCCAGAGCCACGAGTAGACTCAGCGGCTCGGCCAGACCCCGGAACCGAGCGCGGCGCTCGATACCGGATTCGCGGATCCTGATCGCGGTGGTATTTATGCCTCCCGCGCCCTGTTCCGCTAAAACTTTGTGAACCATGAAAATTCTCCTCGCAGATACCGATCACATAATGGTGATGCGCCTGTTCCCGGCCCTCGTCTGTTGACGAGGGCCGGGAACAGGCTGGCCGTAATACTACGACGTGGGCAGGACCTCTGGTCCGCCGCCGCCGACGAGAGTCGCCGGCTCGGTGTCCCACGGGCCAGTCTTAATGAGCTCATCAACGAAGTTAGCTGCAGCATCGGGACCGTCGTACTGAAGGTAGTCGTCTAGCGTGTCGGGCGTGACGCACTTGATGTCGAAGAAACTCGTGCGCTTCTCCTTGGGCAATTCGGACGGGACGATCTCTCCGGTCGCGGCCAGGTAGGCCGTGTAGAGGCCGATGGCGGAGGCCATGTAGCCGCGGTGGAAGGTTTCCCCGACAATGGCGTTGTTGCCGTAGCCGTTCTTCATCATTTCCACGGTGTCGGGGTACAGACCGTCGGAGGCGAACTTGACCTTGTCCAGCAAACCCGCGTCCTCGAAGGCCTGGATCGCGCCAAGCTGCATGCCGTCATCGGCACTCCAGACGCCGTTGATCTGATCCCCGTACTTCGCGATCAGGTCCTTGGAATTCTGGTTGGCGAGCTGCGGGTCCCAGTTCGAAGCCTGCTTCTCGAGAATTTTGATGTCGGGGTAGTTCTCACGCATCTCGGCTTCGAAGCCGGCGACACGCGTCGCGCTGGTCGTGCTGTCCTCCACGCCAGGGAACATGATCACGTTGCCCTTACCTCCCAGCGAATCACCGATTGCCTTAGCGTTGCAGCGGCCTGAGTCCACGCCAGCGTGCTTCTGAAAGGCCACAAAGTTGTCGCCCGAGTCCCAGGGCTCGAAGTCGTCGGGCTTGTTCCACCAGATCGATACGAAACCGCCGGCACGCTCCACGGCGTCCACGATTGTCGGGGCGTCCGAGCTCGCCACGGTGTTGACGAACATCACGACCTTCTTGCCCTGCGCCAAAATCGCCTGAATCTTTGAGATTTCAGTCTGCGACGAGCCCTGCGAGTCAATGATCTCGAGAGGAATGTCCAGTTTTTTGGAGAGGGCCTTCGCTCCCTCAATGTTGGCGATGAAGTAGGGGTTGGTGGTGTTGATCACGGATGCAACGAGGACTAGGTCCTCCTTAGCAATCGGCCCAGAGGAAGCCTTGTCGGCTCCGCTTGCGGTTGACGTGCACCCGGCGAGTGCGAGCGCAGCAACAGCCGCGAAGGCCGCGAGGCGGAGAACGCCGCGTTTGTTCTTGAGAGACATCTTTGACTCCTATATTTAGTTCTACTGCATTTTTATTCAGTAGATCGGTATTGATTCATAGTGACATTATGCGAGTGGACGTGCACATGCAAGAAGTTTTCGGTCAATGCCCCACACGTGACCGAACCGTTATAATTCGGCTCCGACGTGGGGAGCTCTTCTTGGGGCGTCAGCTCAGAGTTCGGAAGAAATCCCGAACGTCGGCCACGTAGATTTCCGGTTCCTCCAGAGGCGCGAAGTGGCCACCGCTGCTGTGCACCCGGTACTGCTGGAGGTTAAAGTACTTCTCCGTCCAGGTTTTCGGCGGCTTGTAAATCTCGCCCGGATAGATCGAAACCGCGGTCGGCACTCCCACGACGGGGACCCGGTCATGACTGGGCGTCCACGGGTTCCCGCGGCACTCCCAGTAATACCGGGAAGACGTTCCGCCTGTTCCCGTGAGAAAGTACACCGCGGCGGTCGTGATCAAGTCTTCCTTAGGCCAGACACCCTCGAATGCCTCCGTGCCGCTACCACGTTCCGCGAGGCCCCAAAAATACCGCTTCTCCGTAATCCAAGCCAACTGGGCGGCCGGGGAGTCGGCGACGAGCGCCGCAAGCGTCTGTGGCTTCGTCAACTGGAGCTCCCCGTAGCCGCTCTCATTCTCGACGAACAACTTGCCGCGTTCAAACCAGCCTGCTTCGTCAGTCGAATATTCGCTCGAAGCCGGCAGTCCCAGAGCAGGGTCGTACTCGACACCCTCGGGCTGGTCGGGATGCTCCGCGAGGTAGTGCGACAACTGAGCGGGAAAGTGCGTGTAGACGCCGATGACGTCGGATTCGTACTTGTGCCCGTGCTGCTGGGCGATCAGCGCCCCCCAGTCCCCCCCAGCGGTGGCATAGCGCTCATACCCGAGCACCTGCTTCATCAGGACGTTCTCGAGATCGGCGGTCTTCCAGAAATTCCACCCCGTCTCCGTCAGTGGCGAGGAGAACCCGTAGCCGGGCAGAGAGATGAGAACCACATCGAACGAATCACACTCCTGACCGCCGAATTTCACCGGGTCGGTCAGCGGCTCGATGATTTTGCGAACGTCCCAGAAAGTCCAGGGCCAGCCATGGTGGAGAAGCAGCGGCTTCGGGTTTAGGCCCTTGCCGCGCACGTGGATGAAGTGGAGGGGAACGCCCATCAGGTCGACCTTGAAATGTGGCAGCTCGTTCATCCGGCGCTCCACAGCACGCCAGTCATACTCATTGATCCAGTAGTCGATAAGAGTGCGGTGATACTCGGTGTTGTATCCGTACCGCCAATCTTCGTTGGCGAAGTCTTGCGGAAAGCGTGTCCGCTTCAGCCGCTCCATCATGTCGTGAAGATCTGCATCGGGGATACGGATCTCGTACGGACGAACATCAAAAGAATTTGACAATCTTGAACCTCCTTGTTCAGTGCAGGACACGTGTCGAATTTTATATTCAGCATTTGCGTGTATATTCACTTTACATCCCGACGGGGTATATGTGGCGACGAATCGTGCCAACTGAGAAGTTGCGCTCGTTCGTCTATTCATGCGGTTCGGCGAAAGGCTGGTCGACTCGAAGTTGAGCTCCAGCACCTGCGCTACAGTCTGCGGACGGGAACCGAACGTCGTTGTTCGGCTTTGCGAAGGCATCAAATCGCTGCACATGCAGCCCTCGTGAGAAAGAGAAGTGAACCATGGGCACTGCCCTCGACAAATATGCAGATATGAAGCCGAACTGGGATTATCCGGTCATCATCGAGTCTCACATCAACGGCATCCGCACGAAAGAAATGAACCCGAACACCCCAATTTCTTACGATGAAATTGCGGAAGATGCTATTCGGTGCTGGGAGGCCGGCGCGGGCGCGATCCACGCACACAACACCAGTTTCGATCTCATGGGCAAAGACGCGTACAAGGACTACATGCGCACCTGGGACAAGGTGCTGCAGAAACATCCCGACATCACCTGGTACCCCACCACCTGTAATAACCTTCGCCTCAAGGGAGACGAGAACGGGCTTCAGCACGTACCCTTCCTCGTCGAGAACGCAAACGTTCGAATCGCCTGTGTCGACACCGGGCTCACGCTCTTCGCTACAGAAACGGATGCCGATGGTTACCTCATCGGCCCCGAATTCGGTTTCAACTACGAGCGCGTTGCCAGCCAAATCAGGATGCTGCGCGAGCACAATACCCCCATGGTCTTCGGCGTCTACGAACCAGGGCACCTCCGGCACGCCATGCACTATGTCAACAACGGGCTCTCCACGCCCGGATCGATGTGGGATTTCTACCTCATCGGAGACTATGGTCTGACCGCTACGAAACCCATCGGAACGAACGGCATGAAGCCGACTCTGGAGAGCTTGTATTACTACCTCTCGATGATCGAGGAAGCGAAGGTGAAGCACCCCTGGTACATCTCGATCTGGGGCCAAGGGGCACTCGACGACACCTCGATCCTCCGCAGGGCCATCGAGCTCGGGGGCCACATTAAGACTGGACTGGAACTCTTCTACGATCCGGCCCGCAACCCCACGAACCTTGAGCTGCTTCAGCAGGCCCAGGAAATCGCCCGTGAGGTGGGCCGCCCCATTGCAACCCCGGACGAGACCAGAGCTCTGTACAAAATCAAGTAATTCACTTCCGGCGAATCTTTGACAAGTTGCACACGTCATGTGAGCCTTGGAAACTTGCATTCAATGATGAATAGGTGTTCAACATGTCACCCAGCACCAAGATTGTTCTCCCGGCAATTGTGGCCGTGGACCAAGGAACCAGCTCAACGAAGACAATCGTCGTCGACGGAGAAGGGCGAATCCTTAGTCGTGCTTCCGTCAAGGTATCCCGGGTAGATGCCCGACCCGGCTGGGTCGAACAGGACGCTGAGGAAATAAGGTCGAGTGTTATTAGTTCGATCACTGCGGCACTCGCAGGGCTGGATGGTGACGTCGACATTCGCGGAATCGGCTTGAGCAACCAACGCGAGTCGGCCGTTGTCTGGGACCGGGAGACCGGCAAGGCACTTGGCCCCATGCTCGGCTGGCAAGACCGTCGAACAGCAAGTCGGGTAGCGGAATACGAGGATCTGGGCTGGGGCGACATTGTGCGCCACAAGACGGGGCTCCCGCTTGACCCCATGTTTTCGGCTCTGAAAATCCAATGGCTGCTTGACCAGATCGACCCTGATAGAACCGCTTCGATGGCCGGTCGTATTGCAGTCGGCACCGTGGACTCCTGGCTTGTTCATTCTCTTACCGGGGAACATCGGATTGAACTCGGCAACGCGAGCCGCACTCAACTATTGAATCTCGAGTCAGCGAGCTGGGATCTCGAGCTCCTCGAGCTTTTTCAGATTCCTCTCCAGTGCATGCCGCGTCTCGCGGCATCAAGCGAACCAACTGGCCCCATTGTGGGTGTGCCAGTGCTGCCTGCGGATACTCGGATTTACGCAGTACTGGGCGATTCTCACGCGGCTCTTTTTGCTCACGGGGTTCGAGGCCCTGGACAAGTCAAGGCGACGCATGGCAGCGGCAGCTCGGTCATGGGATTGCTCCAACCGGGCGCGCCAGACCCTGCCGACGGGAGGGGTTTGGTGCGCACCATCGCGTGGGCCACCCCTGATCCGGTATACGCTTTCGAGGGCACAATTCTTTCCACCGGCGCCACTCTCCTATGGTTGGGTCAGTTGCTGGGAATGGGCCCCGGACAGTTGAGTGCAATCGCCCAGACAGTTTCCACGAGCCAAGGTGTGGACTTGGTACCTGCTTTTGCAGGCCTGGGTGCCCCTTATTGGGACGAGAAAGCGGTTGCTGTGATTTGTGGGTTTGGTCTTGGAACCAAACCCGCTGAGCTGGCCCGTGCAGCCTTCGAATCGGTGGCTCTTCAGACGGAAGCTCTATTCGAGGCCGTCGAACAGCTATTGGGTGCACGAATAGAGACCGTACTCACCGATGGAGGTCCGTCACAGAACGATTGGCTCATGCAGCTGCAAGCAGATTTTAGCCAACGAGACGTCATTCGTAGCAATATCGCGGAGCTCTCAGCTACCGGGGCCGCCCATTTGGCGGGCATCTCGTCGGGGTTATGGAGCGCCGACGAATGCGCACGACTCCCCCGCGAAACCTCAGTCTTCCTTCCCGGCATGGACCCAGTGCAATCTCTCGTACGCAGAGAACGCTGGCGATCGGCTGTCGCCCGCTCCCGTGGGCGTTCTGCCGATTACCTACCGAGCGACGAAGAAAAAAATCCAAGCTGACCAATGCCACGCCAGAAGCAACGACTGTTTCGCCCCCTGAATTCATTCGTGGATCATGATTCCAGGCGATTCGCTAAGACGTGATACTGAATTTCGCCGCTCCGATGACCAGCAAACGCCCGAACGATGGAGTCGGTAACATCGCCGGCGGTCATTCCGCTCGTTTCAGAGAGCACCGACCCGAATGTGCGTTCGTTCCAGGCGAAGTCGAGCTCACGGTTCACCGCGACCAGAACGTCGATGAGTGCACCAGTTTCAGCGACGGGAATTGAGGCACTCATGAGGCGTGCGCCACGTGTCACGCGTTGCGCCGTTCCCACGAGCTTCACCTGGCCGCGGGCATTAACACTGTAGGTTCCGGGGCAGTATTCGCCCGGCACGGGACCCACCCGCGCATCCACTCCCAACTCTCGCAGGACATCAGCGAACTGATTCCCTACCGTCTTGAAATGAGCTTCGTTATCGAGACCTCCGTACGCACCATCTTCAACGTTCACGAGATCAACGACTAGGCATGATTCATCGTACGCAACCGCTCGTCCTCCGGCGGGTCGTATCACAGGCGTGAAGCCATGGCTGGCAGCTGCGCTCACCGCAGCAGGGAATCCAGGGAGCAAGCTCTCGCGTCGACTGAAAGCAACGGTCGGCTCCGGCTGGTAGACCCGAACCAGCCGGGGGGTTTCTGGGTTCGCCGCGACGTACTTGAGCATTCGCAGAGATACGTCCAGATCCCCAGCTGCGCCGTGTCCGACGCTGTGAGTGACGAGCAATGCATCCATACGTGATTCTCGCAGATTGGCTGGTTCCGGGCCGCGAGTCGTCACTCCAGACACAGACGACTCATCCGAGCGGCGGGAGTTGGCTAAACGGCAATCGGAGTGGTGAGGGCATCACTGAATGCCTTTAGGAAAGTTGCGCCGGTGGCTCCGTCTACTGAGCGGTGGTCACAGGTCAAAGTGAACTCCGCGATCGGTAGCCACTCGCCACCCGCCTCGGTCCAGACGTGTCGTTTCTTTGTGGCCCCGACAGCGAGGATCGCGGACTGCGGAATGTTAAGAATTGCATCGAATCGATCGATTCCCATCATCCCGAGGTTGGAGATGGTGAAGGTTCCGCCGGTGATGTCGTCCCTGACCAGGGTTCCTGTGCGGGCGCGATCGACAGCTTCACGACGGCGTGCCGCGATCTCAGTCATGGTCAGGCGATCAGCACCGTGGATTACCGGCACCGTGAGGCCCTTATCGGTGGCCACGGCGACGCCGACATTCGCCTCACTAAAAACGGTCACTTCATCGTCACCGACGTAGCTGTTAAGTGCTGGCACTGCAATAAGCGCCTGAGCTGCTGCTGCGACCAGGACGTCCGTGACGGTCGCTTCCGGCACAACCTGCTTTACCTTCGAAGCTTCCGTCATATCAATCTCGATGGTCAGGTGGAAGACTGGCGCTTCCCACGCCGCTACCATACGACGTGCAGCTGTGCGCCGGATCCCTTTCAGCGGCGTTGTCACTCCGACGGGCGCAGCCGTTGTGTCGCTCATGCCGTGACTGCCTGGGCGAGATTCTGGTTCTGCGATCGATCTGCGCAGCCGAACTCGCGCATCTTCTGAACGGTGGCTTCGATCATTTGACGCCGGCCTTCAGCCATTCCGTCTTCTAACTGACGATCGCCTAGTGCCCAGGTTTCTTCTATACCGCGGCGGAAAGCATGACGCAGGTCGGTGTCGGCATTGAGTTTGTTAATCCCCGCAGCGATCGCAGCACGAATGTCATCGAGCGGAACGCCGGATGCGCCGTGAAGGACCAGGGGGATGCCGGTCACGTCGCGAATGCGCGCAATGCGTTCAATGTCGAGGGGCAACGGCTCCGTAGCCGTCACACCGTGCATAACCCCGGCCGAAATTGCCAGAAAGTCGACCCCGGTTTCAGCGACGAAGCGTTCAGCTTCGTCCACGCTCGTGTAGAAGTCCGGCCAGTTGATGGCCGTATTCGCATCCGGGATCTTGCCCAGTTCAGCTTCCACCGGAACGCCGAATGAGTGACAAACTTTTACGACATACTTCGTGGCTTTGATATTGTCTTCAAAGTCCAGGTGGGAGCCGTCGAACATGATGGAGTCAAAGCCCAGCCGCAGGGCTTCGAAAACTTCGTCATACGTTCCGTGGTCAAGGTGAATGACGGCTTGGGCGTCTGATTTGCTCAGTTCGCGCTGTGTCATCCGAAATGATTCGGCGAGACCCATGTGTGGCACTACCGCGCGCCCCACTTGCATGAACACAGGGGCATCCGCCAATTCGGCCGCCTGGAGCAGCGCCTGTGTTGTCTCGACGTTGTGCATGTTGAAACCGCCAACGGCGTAGCCTCCGCGACGGGCGCTTTCAACTATTTCTGCCGGGTCAAATTTGCCCATGGTCATTCCTCTTTCGTTCGTGTTGGGGATATTTTTAGCGCGCAACCAGCAGCGGCTGGTTGTCTGCGGGAAGTATTTGTGAGGAGGGTTTGCGAAGGGGCAACCCGCGGGCGGCAGTGACAGCATCCTGCCAACCGGCGTAGAGCTCCTCACGCCGCGTCTCCGACATGGCTGGCTCAAATACACGCTCGACTCGCCAGGACGCAGCGATGTCGTCCGCCCCGTTCCACAGGCCAACGCCGGATCCAGCGACGTGCGCTACGCCGAGGGCAGTGCGTTCGAGTCCATGCGGTCGATGCACGGCTATGCCGAGGATGTCTGCTTGAAATTGGCAGAGGAAATCATTGGCAATCCCCCCACCGTCGACTTTGAGGGTGGGTATGCGCATACCACCTCGGGCTAGGGCGTCGATGTTGTCGCGAGTTTGGTAGGCCATTGCCTCTAGGGCCGCCCGGACGACGTGCTCAATGCCAGTTTCTAGCGTGAGCCCAACAATCGCACCCCGAACGTTCCGGTCCCAGTGCGGGTCGCAGAGTCCGGCAAATGCCGGAACAAAGTACACGCCGCCATTGTCGGGAACACTGGCAGCAAGCGCTTCGCTGCTTTCCGAAGAATCAATCGCCCGCATTTTGTCGCGAAGCCAGTGCAAAGTTTGACCGCTATGAAAAACGACGCCCTCGGCTTCATAGGTCGTTCGACCGCCAAGCGTCCACGCGACGCTGCTGGTCATACCGTCAACGATTAGGGGTGCATCGCCGACGTTGACCGTGAGGACACCCGCCGTTCCATAGGTGTTCTTCGCGGATCCGGCTTCCAGACATGCCTGGCCAAAGAGTCCGGCTTGCTGATCCGCCAAAATGGCCATTACCGGAACACTCGCCGCGTGGCCGCCCGGCAGCACGGCAGCATCTAAATAGCCAAAACAGGAGTCGGATGGCACGACTTCAGGCAGCAACTCCATCGGGATACCGTACGCAGCGCACAACCATTCGTCCCACTTGCATTCGCCAATATTAAACAAGGCGGTACGCGAAGCCGAACTGGGATCCGTCAGGTGGGAGCGCCCACCGGTGAGATTCCATAACAACCAAGTTTCGACGGTGCCAGCGGCTAGTTCTCCCAGCTGCGCCCGCCTTCTCACATCTGGCACGTGCTCGAGGAGCCAAGCCAGCTTGCCAGCCGAGAAGAACGAGTCGTTGCGCAGCCCCGTCCGGGCGCGGATTTGCCCATCGAGGCCGTCGGCTGACCACCGAGCGACGATGTCATCTGTCTGCTTCGACATCCACATGATTGCGTTATAGACCGGCTGCCCGGTTTGACGGTCCCAGATGAGGCAGGTTTCACGGTGGGTAGTCACGCCGACCGCGGCAATGTCGGAAGCGGTCACTCCTGCCTGGGCCATGGTTCGGTCCATGGCCCCCTTCGCAGCGTTCCACAGGTCCCACGGGTCAAGTTCGACCCAACCCGTAGAGGGGAAACGTGCCTTAATCGGTGTCGCGGATTCGCTTACGATTCGACCGTCAGGATCAACGAGTATCGCTCGCGCGCTGCTGGATCCTTCATCTAGCGCAAGAACATAGTGCTTGCTCACGTGGTTTCCCCTGAACCGGTGCCGGCCGCAGCAATACCATTCGACTGCGATTTCAGGGCGCGGCCGGGCACAGCAAGATGTTCCAGCCACTTCTCGTAGCCGGCAATTTCCACCGCGCGCCGCTGGGCGTCCCAGCCCAGAGTCTCGCCCAAAATGTCGGCTGCCCGAGATACCGAAGCCAATCCGTGATCGGGTTCAAAAGCGATGAGGGTGCGTCGTGCATACACGTCCGTCAGCGACTTGGCCATTTCATACTTCACCGCAAAGACCAGCTCTGCCGCGATCGCATTCGACAGTGGGTCGAATTTTTCGCCGAGCGAGGCATCCGCCCTGACGAGATCCAACACGGAATCCGCGCGAACTCCGTAAATTTTCAGGAGTCGCTTCTTGGTTTCCCGGTCCAGGCCAGGTGCAGCGATAAATGCCTTCTGAAATTCCGGCCAGTTCGCCACGCGTGCGCCGGGTAATGGCATATCCCGCGTGCTGGTTTTCGTTCGCGGTCGACCCAGGCTGCGGTACGTGATATCAACGGCATCTTCGGCCAGCTGACGGAACGTGGTCAGCTTGCCGCCAACGACGGAGAACAAGCCCTTTCGCCCAGTACCAGCGTGGTCATGAATGACGTGGCTCCGGGGGATCTTCCACTCCGGCACCCCGGGGGCATACGGCAGCGGACGCACACCGCTGTAGGTGAAGAGGATGTCGTCGACGGTGAGCTTCGCCTGCGGAATGAGTGCGTTCACCTCGGCGAGGAGGTACTCAACCTCATTGGACTCCGCACGCGCGGTTCCCGGCTCGTCCTCGTACAACGCGTCGGTGCACCCGATCAAAAAGCGCCCCATCCACGGAATGACCAGAACAAGGCGTCCGTCGGACTGAGACTCGTAGTAGACCACGTCAGTGGGCGCGCCCTCGAAGGCGTCAACAATAATGTGGCTGCCCTTTGAACCGCCAATGAGCTGCTTCTCAGTCTGGGCGAGATTGGATTTTGGCGTGGCGTTCAACACCCAGTCCAACCAGGGCCCCGCCGCATTCATAACCACGGAACCATAGATTTCACGGCTTTCACCGGTCGCAGCGTCGGAGTAGCGCACGCCGGTTACGGTCGTACCGCGCGACAGGAGCGAGTCCACCCTGGAGTGTGTCAGGATGACGGCGCCATCTGCCTGCGCGGCGATGGCGAGCTCAACGCACAGGCGTTCGGCGTATTCAACCTGGCCGTCGATGAACAGCGCCGCACCGCCGAGCCCCTTTTTTTCCATTCCGCCAAAGCGCGCGAGCACTTTCTCGCGGGACAGGATGCGATGATTCGGCGGCGTTTTATCAAACGACAACACGTCATAGGCGATCATGCCCAGCCGGATCAACCATGCCGGACGCTTATTCTTTGCGTAGAACGGCATGAGCAACGGAACGGGACGGACAAGGTGGGGCGCCAGTTTGAAGAGGCGCTCTCGCTCCTTGAGCGATTCGCGCACCAAGGCAAAATCCTTGTGCTCAAGGTATCTCAGACCACCGTGAATGAGTCGTCCAGACCACGCTGAAACACCGCTGCACAAGTCGTCTTGTTCAACCACGGCCACACGCAGGCCGCGGGAGGCGGCGTCCCGAGCTATGCCAAGGCCATTTATCCCAGCCCCGATCACAATGAGATCAAATGGCACCACGGGAAGTGGCGACGCTTGTACTTCTTCGTTCGACATGAGTTCCTTGCTGTCTTTCGTAGAAAGTTGGCCTGACTGCGCACCCCGCCCGCCCGCCATGGTTAGTCCGTCTCGATGACCGCGATAACGGTGCGAACCGGAACGGTCTCACCCTCCGCCATGAGGATTTCGATGAGCGTTCCAGTAGCCGGCGACTCGAGAGATTCTTCGACTTTTTCCGACTCGATGTCCGCGAGAGGCTCGTCCTCTTGAACCTTGTCTCCCACCTTCTTGAGCCACTCAACGATGGTGCCTTCACTCATTCCCATGCCCCACTGGGGCAACAGAACATCCACTCTAGCCATGCGATTTCCTTCTTTTCTTAAGCGCTCGTGCGGTAAATCAGCGGATGATTGACGCTGATGTAAGTGCAGGTTCCAGATCGAGAACACGACGAATCGCGGCGGCGATGGTCAGTCGTGTCGGATACATCTGGCTCTCCAACGACGGGCTGAACGGTATCTGCATGTCGGGAGCCGTAACGCGAACGATCGGCGCTCGAAGGGCGTCGAACGCGTCCTCAGCCACGATGGCGCTGATCTCAGCGGCGGCACCACACGTGCGGTGGGCGGGCTCGGCAACGACGAGGCGACCAGTTTTTACCACCGAACGGACTATGGCGTCCCGATCGAGGGGAACAAGCGTGCGCGGGTCGATAATTTCCACCGAAACGCCTTCGGCGGCAAGATCCTCTGCTGCAAGAATTGCCTCCGGAACGGAACCTGAAATGGCGACCACGGTCACGTCGGTACCTTCACGCACAGTGCGAGCGACACCGAGGGGTATCCAGAATTCGTTGTCGTCGACCTCTTCCTTCGTTCCCCACAAGAGACAGGCCTCGAAGGTAAGCACCGGGTCGTCGGAATCGATTGCGGCGCGAAGCAGTCCCTTGGCATCTGACGGGCTCGACGGCGCGATGATCTTCAACCCTGGCACGTTCATGAACATCGGGTACGGGCGGTCAGAATGGTGAGCTCCCGTATTCATGCCATAGAACATGGCGGAGCGAAAGACGACCGGCATAGAAGCCTGTCCACCAAACATGTACCGGTTCTTGGCCACCTGATTGACGAACTGGTCCATGGCCATGTACAGGAAGCTGGAATAGGAGAGGTCAACGATTGGCCGCAGGCCGGTCATAGCGGCGCCCGCGGCGGCGCCAACAATTCCCTCTTCCGAAATTGGAGTGTTTCGGATCCGGTTCTTTCCGTACATCTGTAGGAAGTCACCCTTGTCGCTGCGGGACTTTCCGCCACCGGTGGTGCCGTAAACGTTTGCTTCGACATCCTCGCCGATAATGACGACGCGTTCATCAGCGTCCATGGCTTCGCGTTGTGCGGCGCCGATGGCGCCCAAGTAACTCATTACACTCATGCCGCTACCTCCTTGTCGGTATAGAGATCGTCAAAGGCTACTGACGGATCGGGGTAAGGACTTTGGTTGGTGAACTCGACGGCAGCATCCACCTCGGCGAGAACATCGGCTTCGAGTTCGTCCAGCTGTGCCGGATCGAATCCCTGGCCCTCAAGGTACTCGCGGAACATAACGATGGGATCTTTGCTGAGCCAGGCGGCGCGCTCGTCGGCGTCCCGGTAGTCCGTCTTGAGACGAAGGCCTTCGGAGTGCTCGTTGTAGCGGTAGGTCACAACTTCAACGAGCGAGGGGCCCTCGCCAGCACGAGCGCGATCGACCGCTGCGCTCACTGCTTCATACACGGCGAGGATGTCCTGGCCATTTTCGACCCGGATACCCGGCATTCCGAAGCCGGCCGCACGCTCGGCGATGACGCCGGACGTAACCGTGTGCGCGGGAGTGCTCAGCGCATACTGGTTGTTCTCGCATAGGAAGATCATGGGAAGCTTCCATACGCCAGCGAGGTTCATCGACTCGTAGAGGACGCCCTGGTTGGCTGCCCCATCTCCGAAGAACGCGAGAGCAACCTTGCCGTTGTTCAAGACTTTCGACGACAGCGCTGCGCCGGTGGCGATAGGAATCGAGGAACCGACGATTCCCGACTCGCCGAGGCTTCCCACGGCGAAGTCGGCCAGGTGAAGGGAGCCGCCCTTGCCCTTGCAGACTCCGGTTGCCTTGCCGACGAGTTCGGCCATTAGCGGACCCAGCGGTGAGCCTTTGCCGATCGGGTGGCCGTGGCTGCGGTGGTTCCCGGACATGTAGTCACCGTCGCCGAGGGCCATAGTCGCCCCGACGACCTGAGCTTCTTGACCAATGCTGGTGTGCACCGTGCCGGGGATGTGACCGCGCTTGACCATCTTCGAGGCTCGCTCATCGAACGCTCGAATCCGCAACATGCGCCTCTGCATCTCGAGCAGAGTATCGCGTGACAAATCTGCCATCGGAACCGCCTTTCACCAACGCCTGCGTTGGACTCAACATCCAGAGAGCCTGAATATATATACTGCCTGTGATTGACTATTCTACGCGGGTCTATGTTGGCGACGCAAGGCGACCGCTAGATATTCCAACCGAGTTCGTCTCGAAGCTGGGTCGGAATCAAATGATCGACCCGGTCGAGCACAAAGGATGGTCGCTGATCGCTCTCACGCTCTTCCACCATGGCGATTGAACTGTCGCCGGTGAGCACGAGGGCGGAATCCATGACCGCGTTGAGAGCCATTTGAATATCCGTGTACAGACGGTCGCCGACCATGATGCAGTCACGGACATCCATTTTGAGCGCTTCGATCACGGTGTCGATCATGATCTGATCCGGTTTGCCCGCATTGGCCTGACTCTTGACGCCCGTGCACGCCTCGATCGCTGCGACAATGGCCGCCGCATCGGGCTGGCCGCGGCCGCCGGGGAATGGGCAGAATCGATCGGGATTGGTCGTGACCAAGATGGCGCGACCGAATTGCCAAATGGCGTCGAAAGCGATCTGAAGCTTTCGGTAATCGAACGTGCGGTCGTAGCTGGCGATGACGATGTCGATCTCTTGGGGATCTTCGGACATGCGAATTCCGGCGTTCCCGAGGGCCCGAATCAGGGGTGCTTCCGCGATCGGAAATACCACGGCGCCCGGATGCTCCCGCTGCAGCCAGGCCACAATACTCACCACAGAATTGACCACGTCTGATTCGTTAATCTGCAGGCCCAGACGCTCGAACTTTTCCACGTACATTCCCGGGTCGAGCGTGGGGTTGTTCGACAGGAAAACCGTCCGGCTCCCGCGTTCCTGCAGGTATTCGATCAGTCGCCGAGCACCGGGGAGCAATTTATCGCCGAGGTAAATGGTGCCGTCGAGGTCGAAGACGTAAGCCGGGTAGATACGAAGGGGAGAAGTTCGCAGAGATTCGACGCTGGCGTGTGTCGATGTGATCATGTCAGGGCTTTCTTGAGGGCAGAAAAAACGGGGCGCACTGATGGGTAAATTTCTTGATAAACCGCGAAGAATCGGTCGTAGGTCTCCGCCAGGTCTTCATTGGGGTCGAACCGTTTACCGAAGGAGGTCATTGCAGAGCTGGCCTCCCGCACTGTGGGATAGATCCCAGCTCCGGCCGCCGCCAGCATTCCCGCGCCCAGGCACGTGCTCTCCTGCTGTCCCGAGATGAGAATGGGGCGCCGCAGTACGTCGGCGAGGATCTGACACCACAACGCGCTTTGGGTGCCGCCTCCCATGGCTACAACGAGTGAGATCGGTTCCGACAGACCAAGTTCAACTCGATCGAAACAGAGGCGAAGTTCATAAGCCAGACCCTCCAGTACCGCGCGATAAATGTGCGCTCGACTGTGGATGCCGGTCAGGCCGAGGATTATTCCGCGTGCGTTGTGGTCCCAGTACGGGGTCAGTGCCCCGTTCCAGTAAGGGACCACGAGCAGACCGTTGCACCCCGGAGCGATGTGCGCAGCCTCTAGCTCCAGGCGCTTCTCAATGGTGCCAGCGGGTTCGTGGACGTCTGGAGATTTCTCGACGAATGTGTCAATGAACCAGTTGATCATGTAGGTTCCGGCACCAATAAAGGATTCGAACGTGAAGGTGTCCGGAATAGACCCGGTGAGCGCACGGTAGGCGGAATTCGGTGAATAGGTGTCGCTGTAGGTGCCCGCTACCAACCCGGTGCCGAGATTGAGGTAGGCCCTACCGGGTTCGGTGATGCCCGCACCCAGTCCGGCGGCTTGTCCGTCGCCGGCGCCCGATATCACGCGCAGGCCTTCCGGGAGACCGAGCGCAGATCCCGCCGCCGCGCTCAGTTCGCCCAAGACCATTCCCGGCGGAACCAGGGTGCTGAGCTGGTCTCGGTGAAGTCCCGCTTCTCTCACCAACTCATCGTCGTAGTCCGCCGTGTTCAGGTTCACCAGCCCGAGAGGGTCGGCGCTGGCCACGGATGTGAGCCATTGATCCGTCATCTTATGGACGAGGTATCCGTGCACGTCGACGACGTGTTTGGTCTGGCGCAGCGTTTCTGGCTCGTGCGACTGGAGCCAGAGCAGCTTATAGAACGCGGGCGTTGTGTTCGGTGGTTTACCCGTGATGTCGTGCACGCGTTTGGTGCCTGCGGTCTCTACTTCGTAGGTTGCCCGGGCGTCCAACCACAGCATGGCGGGGCGAATAGGCTCTCCGAAGCCATCCAAACAGACAAACGTTTCGCGCTGGTGGGTGACACAAATTGATGCGATCCGATGCGCGTCCACGTTTCGCACCGCCTCGGTGACGGCAATACACATGGCACTCCACCATTGACGCGGGTCTTGTTCGCCGTAACCGATGGACGGAATACTCAGATCTAAGGACGACCGGCCCTCACCGACGAGCCGTCCCTGCGAATCCCACACCACACTCTTGACGCCCGTGGTCGAGCAATCTACGGACACCACAACATCTTGGGTCATCAGCCTTCCGCTACAGATGCGCTGGCGGCCCGAGCAATGACAAGGTCAACATCTTCGGCGGTCCACCAGCCGTAAAAGAAGAGCAGATCGACGACCGTGAAACGGTCTCGCATGAAGAGGCAGTTGAGTACGGCCCATTTCCAGACATCGGCGGTGACCCACTCGCCGAGCTGTGCCGGCTGGGAGGGCGCCCCGGCGATGCGAAGTCCGCTGGAGAGCGTGTCCGGCGTCGGCAGCGATCCCGAGAATACCGGCTCGTAGTCTTTCCAGTCCTGCAGGACCGCTAGCGCGCGAGGCTTGTTCTCGCGCCAATCCGCGAGCTTCGCACTGTAACCCGCCCAGCACTCGGCGCCCTTTTCCCCCGTCGGGTCGCACCAGTCGAACGCGGAGCGCACGCGTAGCTCGAGCTCATCATCGGTGGGGAAGTCCAGCGCCGGTGCGCCCTCGCCGAGGCGCTCGAACAGAAGCTGCCAGGCGGCCGCTCCGATGAGGGAAGCCACCCCCACTTGCGCGCCGTGAAGACCGATGGGCAGGTGGTGCGATCCCGAGTACATGTCGAGCATGTGACTGATGACGTGCTCAACCCCGGACAGGCACGCGGTCGTGCCGGCAACGCCGGTGCCGATTCCCCGAATGGCCAAGACTCGGGTGAGTTGCTCGACCGAGGCGCTGTCGCCATCCGAAAGACCGTTTCCCCACTCGCTGACGTCACCCGCAAATGCCAGCAATAGGTCGCGGGGCGTTTCGTGAAAGGTCGAATCCAGACCGAAGAGGGAGGCGAGGTACCAATCGGCCGGGGCCGTGTAAAGCGACAGAACTTCGCCGAAACCGGCCGTGTTCATTGCCCGAGGAGCGCCCGCGATCGTCACCGTGTCGGCAAGAACAGCGTTGGGCCATCGGGACGGGACCGTGCGCTTGACGCCGTTCTTGAGAATGACGGACACGTTGTCCGTGAAGCCGTCTACCGACGCGGCCGTCTGCACGACGACGAGGGGGATGTCGCCGTTTCGATTTGTGGCCACCTTGCCGATGTCGGTGATCGTGCCGCCGCCGATGGTGACAACACACTCCGCGGAACGGACCGCCTCGGTGGCCAGATCCAGCGACGCCTCGTTGGCCAGCAGATGAGCGTCATCGCCGAGAACGTAGGTTTCCACACTGAAGTTTTCGACGAGAAGGTCGGCGATTTTTGCTTTCAAGTCTTCGCCATCACGCAGGATCGTCGTCGAGTCCACCAGGATAATAACCTTGGCCCCGGCGCTCACCCGACCGGCCAGGCGCAGTTCCTCGCCGACCACCTCGCTAATTCTGTCGGTGGCAAGCGGCGAGATGTCCAGAAGCCGCAGCCCCAGCGGTACCAGTTCGTCCGCGCCGGGAGCAGCGGCAATAACCAGACGCAAGCTGTCTAGATCAGTGGGATCCGAGATGTCTAAGAATGAAGTCATGATTTCTTCCGGCTAGTGCGTCGATCCGTCATGACTGCGGCAACGATGACGAAGCCGACGACAACGGGCTGGAGGTTGGGGGAGACATTGAGAAGCGACATCCCGTTGTTGAGCACTCCGATGATCAGGAGGCCGACGAAAGTGCCGAGCATGCTCCCGGAGCCGCCAGACAGGCTCGCCCCGCCGATTACCACGACGGCGATCACATTAAGCAGATCGGCGACTCCAGCGGTCGGCTGGGCGGAGTCGAGCCGCGATGTAACGAGGAGGCCAGCAATCGCCGCGAGAATCCCGGCAATCACGTAAACGGCTATTTTGGCCCGTCGGATCGGCAGGCCCGAAAGTCGTGCTACCTCTTCATTTCCACCAATGGCGTAAAGCGCTCGACCGCTCGGCCGATACCGGAGCCAGAATGCCGTAATGGCAAAGATCAGAATAAGGACAATTCCCTGAATCGGGATGCCGATGAAACTGGTTGAGGTAATCGCCAAGAACCACTGCGGGAACCCGTTGACCGGGTTTCCATTCGTGAGGAAGAGGGCGAGGCCCGCAGCCGCAGACATCGTTGCGAGTGTGGCGATGAACGGCTGAAGCTTTCCATATGCAGTCAGAAGACCATTGATCAATCCGATCAATGCGCCGACAACCAGTCCGCCGACGAGGGCAATTTCAAAGGGGAGCTCGGCAACTCGGAATAGCCACGCCATCGACATGGAGCTCAAAGCCACCACCGAGCCGACGGAGAGATCGATGCCCCCGATGATAATAATCAGGACAGCACCAACCGACATCACGCCGATTGCTGAAACCTGGCTCAGAATATTGAGCAGGTTGCGCGGTGTGAGAAAGAACGGGGAAAGAAATGACAGCGCAATGAAGATGATGATCAGGCCGATAAGGGGGCCCGGAACACTGCCCATAACCGACGCCATCTTGCTTCCGGCGGTTGACTTCCACGACCCGGTGCCGAGGTCGGAGGGCGCAGCGGCGGCACTGTCCACCGCACCGGACGTGCGGGGCTCGTTATTGATTTGCGTCATTGTGATTCACTTCTTCCCTGTGGCGAGCTGCCGGGTTGGTTCGAGGGTTGGGCATCGTCACTCGAGTCGGTGATCAGCGCGAGCGCCATCACGGCTTCCGGGGTGGCGTCGGCGCGGTCGAGGATGCCGCGTTGCCTTCCGCCGGACATGACGAGGACACGGTGCGAGAGACCGAGGACTTCTTCGAGTTCGGAAGAAATGACGATGATGGCAACACCCTGTTCGGCCAACGATCGAATCGTCTTGTAGATGGCCATTTTTGCGCCAACATCTACGCCGCGGGTTGGTTCGTCGAGAATCAGCACACGCGGTCGCGTGACGAGCCATTTTCCGAGGAGGACCTTTTGCTGGTTACCCCCCGACAGCGAACCAACCGGAATGTCGAGCTTGCTTCTAATGTCGAGAAATTCCCGTTGCAGATTCGCTGTCGCGTTGACCGTGCGAACGGTCATTATTCCACCCGTTGTAAGGCTGGGCTCCCAGGGCAAGGTAATGTTTTCGGCGCCGGTGCGGTCCAGGTTAAGACCCTGACCCTTGCGATCTTCCGGGACCATAGCGATGCCGGCATTAATCGCTGAACGCGGTCCGCGGATCTTGACGGCAGTACCGTCAACCAGGATCTCCCCGGCGTCATGTCGATCGGCTCCGGCGATCGTTCGCACCATCTCGGTGCGACCGGCGCCGACGAGGCCCGAAAACCCGAGAATTTCTCCACGATTTACCGCAAAGTTAATTCCCTCAAAGACGCCGGTTCGACCGAGCCCGCGCACTTCGAGCGCAACCTCAGTGGTGGCGTCTTTGGGCGCGAGGTGGCTAAAGACAAAGTCTCGGCCAACCATTGCTCGAACAATGTCTTCTTTCGAAACGTCTCCCGTTTCCCACGCGGCTACCCGCTTACCGTCCCGCAGGCACACGACGGTATCCGCGAGGGTGCGAATTTCTTCCAACCGGTGGGAGATATAGACGATTCCAGCGCCCTGGTCACGCAAAATACGAATTTGGTCGAACACGCGCTCGGTTTCGGACTCGCCGAGGGAAGCAGAGGGTTCGTCAAAGATGATGTATCGCGGTTCGCGAGTTAGCGCCCGCGCAATTTCGATTTCTTGCTGGGCTGCTATCGACAAGCCAGCTACTTGACGCCGGGGATCGGTGTCAGAGCCAAGAAGCTTGAGGATACTGCGGGATTCTTCATTCATGAGCTTGCGGTCGACACGGCCGCGCCGCATCGGGAGCCGACCCAAGAAGATGTTCTCGGCAACCGACAGTTCGGAAACCATCCGAATTTCCTGGTGAATGAGCGCCACCCCGGCCTTGAGGGCATCGGCAGGCGACTGTGGATCGTAAATCTCTCCGTCGATGGTCATGCTGCCCCCGTCGGGGCGCACCATTCCCGCGATGATGGACGAAGTCGTCGACTTTCCCGCTCCGTTTTCCCCGACCAGCCCGAGCACACTGCCGGGGGTCAGGGAAAGATCCACTTGAGTTAGGACGGATGTTCCGCCGTAGCTCTTCGACAGCCCCAGGCAAACCAAGCCCGCCGAGGAACCATTCGCGTTGGACACCCGGTCCGCCGAATACAGGGTGTCGGATACTACTTCTGTCACCGTGTTCCACCTCGTTGCAGTCAAAGCTCAGTGGTGCGTATGGGGCCCTCACCTTCGGGACGGCCCCACACGCACCCGTTCTATTTAGAAGTCGGGCCCGTAAAACTTCGTCGGGTCGTTGTCCGCGACGTTTTCTTTGGTGACGAGGACAGTGTCCATGTACTGAAGTTCCGGAACGTCGGCCGTCTTTCCCTCCGCGATCTGGACCGCGTTCTTGACGGACATCTGACCCATGAGGTAAGGCTGCTGGGCCATGGTGGCCTGCGTCAGTCCGCCAGTGATGGCCTCAAACATGGTCGGGAACCCGTCGATTCCGACGAAGAACAGTCCTTCGCGGCCATCCTGCTTGGCTGCCTTGGCGGCGCCCATGGCCATCGCGTCACTCTCGCCGAAGAATGCCTTCAGGTTGGGGTTCGCGGTGAGGATGTTCTGCGCGGCGGTGAAGGCCTCAGTCTCGTCCCAATTTGCCGATTCCATCGCCACGACGTTGATGTCTGGATAATTCGCCAGCGCCTTGTCGCAGCCTTCGCTGCGCTGCAGTTCGGCCGTGGCTCCAAGCGGCCCCTGCAGAATTGCCAGGTCTCCAGCGCCACCGATCTGATCGAAAAGCCAGGTGCACAGTTCTTCGGCGGCCTTGACGCTGTCCGTTGCAATGTACGTGGCCAGTTTTCCATCACCCGATTCAGGCTTCTGGTCAACAGCAATGATCGGAATGCCCGCATCGTTGGCGAGCTTTACTCCCGCAGCGGCTGAAGTAGCGTCCTGAGCGATAAAGATGATGGCGCCGACCTGCTGAGTGATCAGGTCCTGTACCTGGTTCACCTGCTGGCTGGAGTTGTTGTTGGCCGACAGCGTGATCAGCTTGTAACCAGCCTCCTTTGCCGCCTGCTCCATTCCGTCGACGGCGGCAACATAGAACAGAGATTTCTGGTCGGCCACTGCGATTCCAATGGTTTTGTTTCCGCCAGCGGCGGGCTCCGTAGTGGATGGAGTGACCGTTTGGCTGCAGGCTGAGAATACGGAGGCTGCAGCAACAGCCCCCACCGCCGCAACGGCGATGCGCAGAGCAAAATTGCGTTTGATCATTACGTTTCTTCCTTGAAACATCATGGTTCATGACTCGTCCTCCGAGGACGAACGGAACTCGAACAATGTTGCCAACATATTTATGCTAGCCTGGACTGAAAATCCACCGTTCATCGAAACTATATGGGTCGGTGTTGAAGGTGTCAAATGAGAAACTGGGCATCAAAGCGCGAAACTCGTCTGGCACATCGAGGCTTGGAATGTCACGGCCCGGGTGACCAGAATGATTGAGGAACAATTTGATCCACGACAGTGGCGCCGACGTTGAGCACCTACGCTTGATCACCAAAGTCGCGAGGCTTTATCACACGCGCAACATGCGTCAAACGGAGATTGCGAGCCTGCTCGGCGTGTCGCAGGCCCGCGTTTCGCGGCTGCTGCGCGCCGCCGAAGAGGCTAATGTAATCAGAACGATCGTCGTGATCCCTCCAGGTTTGCACGTGGACCTCGAAGACTCCCTCGAGCAAGAATTTGGTATCGATGAAGTTCACGTGGTGGACGTGATCGATGACGATGAGGCGCGCCTGACCCAAGACCTCGGAAACGCTGTGGCATCGATATTGCGCATCATGCCCTTAGAAACAAAAACGATAGGTTTCACTTCCTGGAGCCGATCGCTTCGAGAAATGACGTCAGCTCTACAACCCCTGCAACGTTTGGCCGCGACGCGAGTCGTGGAAATGCTGGGAGATGTCGGTCCGCCAACGCTCCAGCACGAAGCAACTCGTGCAACTCAGCGTTTGGCCCATCTCACCGGAGCCGCCGCCCTATTCTTGCGGGTCCCCGGTGTGGTGTCGTCCCGGGAAGTCAAGGCGGCAATACTCGGGCAGGACCTCCATACTCGGGCAGCCTTGAGCGCCCTAGACGAGATGGATATCGCCTTGATGGGTATCGGAAACTGCGAAATCGTACCGCCACTGGAGGCCGGAGGCAATTTCTTCAGCCAGGAGCAGTTTGATCTCGCGAAGTCGCTCGGAGCTGTTGGTGAAGTAAATCTCCGCTTCATCGATGCTCATGGTGAGCCGGTAATGTCAGAGCTCGATGAACTTGTCATCGGGGTGACCCTCAAGCAGCTGCGTAATACCGACCGAAGGCTCGGGGTGGCCGGTGGCCCCAGCAAATATAAGGCCATTCATGCCGCTATTTCTGGTGGATGGGTCAACGTACTTGTCACTGATGTTGTCACAGCAGAACACCTGATGGCACAGGGGCGCACGGCATTGTCCTAAGTTGGTGCCGCAAAGACAATGGCGCCCACGCCAAGCCCGAGTGGGTCAGGCGGGGAGTTTCAGCGAGTCGACGAAGTCGGCCGCGTGCTGGCTGGTGAGAATGACGCGGGCGAATTCTTCGTCGACCAGGTCGATCACCACGGCCGGGCGGTGACGCTTGATCGAGACGAAGTCCTTGCCGCCGTGAAACTTCCAGGTTCCGGCCGCCAGCACGAGCGGAATCATCGATCCCGGTGAGCGGATGCCGCGCAGCCAGATCCACGGATCTTCCGTGATGATCACCGAGCGGATGTTCTCCCGCTGCACCACAATCGAGTCACGCCGCAGCGCGAGCGTTCTTTCCGTGCGCGTCAAGTGGATCTCGAGCCGGTCGGAATGCACGCTCAGGGAAGCCATTATCCCAGTCTGCCCGGTCCGGCCCGAAAACTCGTTGTCTGACGCGAATAAAGCAGTAATGTCCCAGCGCAGGAACTCTCCAACTGAAGCACACGCTCCCGGCCGGTCCGGGAGCGTGTGCTCAATTAGACCGTTGGCTGGGCTGCCGCTGCAGCTTTGGCCGCGGCGGGCAGCGCCTCGAAGATGCGCCCGATCGCGCTCTGATCGTGTGCGTCGGAGACAAACCAGGCCTCGAACACGCTCGGCGGCAGCGAGACGCCGCCATCGAGCATGGCGTGAAAGAACGGGGCGTAGCGAAAAGCCTCCTGGCGCTGTACATCGGCGTAGGTGCGCGGAGCCGAACCCTGCGCCTCCTCGCCGAACACGAAGCTGAACAGGTTGCCGGCCCGCTGTACCCGGTGCGCGACACCCTCGGCGGCAAGCGAGGCAGAAACAGCCTCAGAGAGGATGATGGCGGTCGCGTTGAGCCGGTCATACACGCTCTCGTCGAGCAGGTTGAGCGTGGCGATGCCCGCCGCAACCGCGACCGGGTTGCCCGACAACGTTCCGGCTTGGTAGACCGGGCCGGTCGGTGCCAGAAAGTCCATCACATCGGCCCGGCCACCGAGGGCAGCAACGGGCAGGCCGCCGCCGATGATCTTGCCGAAGGCGAGCAGGTCGGGCGTGTAAAACTCTTCACCGGCCGACTCGAGACTGCTGGTCTCGAGTCCCCAGAAGCCCGAGCGACTCACTCGAAAACCAGTGAGCACCTCGTCGAGGATGAGCAGGGAACCGTTCTCGTGCGCGATCGCCGACAGGGCCGCGTTGAAGCCGGCATCCGGCGCGACGACGCCCATATTAGCGGCGGCAGCCTCGGTGATGATCGCGGCGATGCGCCCCGGGTGTGCCTCAAAGGCGGCGCGCACGGCATCGAGGTCGTTGTACGGCAACACGAGGGTCTGCGCGGCGGTCGCGGCCGTGACGCCGGCCGAACCGGGCAGGGCGAGGGTAGCGAGGCCGGAACCGGCCTGGGCCAGCAGGCCGTCGGAGTGGCCGTGGTAGTGCCCGGCGAACTTGATCAGCAGGTCACGACCGGTGAAACCGCGGGCCAGTCGGATGGCGGTCATGGTCGCCTCGGTGCCGGTGGACACCAGGCGCAGCTTTTCGACCGCGCCGACCCTCTCGGCGACGAGCTCGGCCAGTTCGGTCTCGGCGGGCGTCGAGGCGCCAAAGGACAGGCCGAGAGCGGCGGCATCCTGAACGGCCTTGATGACCTCGGGATGGGCGTGGCCCAGAATGGCCGGTCCCCAGGAGTTGACGAGGTCGACGTATTCGCGACCGTCGGAGTCGGTGACATAGGCGCCGGCGGCCTTCACCAGAAACAGCGGAGTGCCGCCGACCGAGCCAAAGGCCCGCACCGGAGAGTTCACCCCCCCGGGAATGACCTTCCGGGCTCGGTCGAACAGCTCGTCGTTGCGGGTGGCCACGTGGTGCACTTCGGTTGACAGTGTGTCGGTCATGCTCGCTCCTCCTTGAGCCAGGTGGCCAATTCAACGGCCCAATAGGTAAGTACAGCGTCGGCACCGGCCCGACGGATGCTCAGTACCGACTCTTCGACGGCGCGGCGCCGGTCGATCCAGCCCTGCGCAGCTGCGGCTTCGATCATGGCGTATTCGCCAGAGACTTGATATGCCCAAACGGGAATATCACTCATCGCGGCGACCTCGGCGAGCACGTCGAGGTAGCTGCCGGCCGGTTTGACCATGACGATGTCGGCGCCCTCGTCAATGTCCAGCTGGGCTTCGCGTACGCCCTCGCGTCGATTCGCCGGGTCGAGCTGGTAGGTGCGGCGGTCGCCGACCAGGGTCGAGGCGACGGCCTCCCGGAACGGGCCGTAGTAGGCCGAGGCGTACTTGGCCGAGTAAGCCAGCACAGCGGTGTCTTCGAAACCATTGGAGTCGAGGGTTTCGCGCACGGCGGCGACCTGGCCGTCCATCATGCCGGAGAGGCCGAGCAGCGCGGAACCGGCGCTCGCCTGGGCCAGCGCCATGTCGCGGTAGCGTTCGAGGGTGGCGTCGTTATCGACATGGCCATCGGCGGCGAGCACGCCGCAATGGCCGTGGTCGGTGAATTCATCCAGGCACAAGTCGGTCTGCACCACGAGCGCATCACCGATCTCGTCGACGAGAGCACGGGTGGCCAGGTTGAGGATGCCGTTGGGGTCGGTCGCGCCGGTCCCGGTCGCGTCGCGCACCTCTGGCACTCCGAACAGCATGATGCCCCCGACACCAGCTTCTGCCGCCTCAGCCACGGCCCGACGGGCGCTGTCGATGCTGTGCTGCACGACGCCGGGCATCGAGCTGATCGGCCGCTGCTCGTTGCCCTCCCGAATGAACATGGGGAGCACGAGCTCGGCCGGGTGGAGACGGATTTCACTGGCCAGGCGACGAAGCGCGCCGCTGGTGCGCAGTCGTCGTGGGCGGATAACGGGTTTGGTCACCCCTTTACACTACGCCGCCCGGCTGTGCATTTCGTTATAGGCTCGTTACCGCGCTGGGTCAGGCTGCTGGCGTGCTCCCCGCGAGTGCTGCATCGACGAGTGCATCGATGAGTGACTCGGCGCTGCGCTCCGAGGCGACAACGTCGACGCGCAGTCCGAGGGTCCGGGAGTCCCTGGCGGTCTGCGGGCCGATGCAGGCAACCAGGGTGCGTTCGGGAATGTCCCCGAACTGTTCGCGCACTTGACGAGCAACGCTGCCGCTCGTGACGAGTACGGCGTGCACGAGCCCAGCCTTAACGTCGGCGACCACCTGGTCGCTGACCGGAACACCGATGGTGCGGTAAGCGACGACCGATTCAACGTCGTGGCCGACGCGGCGCAGTCCCTCGCTGAGCAGCGGCTTGGCGATCTCACTGCGCAGGGTGAGCACGCGCAACGGAATAACCCCCGCGGTCGCGGTTTCCCATTCCTCGAGCAGTCCTCGGGCGGAGTTGTCTTCGGAGGGCACGATGTCCACGTGGTAGCCGGCCGCGATGAGTGCGGCGGCCGTGGTCTCACCGACGGCGGCGATGCGAGTTCCCGGGGCGACGACCGCGCGGTGCGACGAGAGTACGTCGACGGTCGTGGCGCTGGTGATGGTCATCCAGTCGAAATCCCCGGCGGCCAGACGGGTCAGCGCCGCGTTCAGAGCCGGGGCGTCATCGGTGGCGGCGAAGTTGATCATCGGTGCGACGATCGGGTGTGCGCCCTTGGCGCGCAGGTTCGCTGCGACCTGGTCGCCCCAGGGGCCGCCGCGCGGAACGAGAACACGCCAGCCCGCGAGGGGCTTGGTCAGTCGATTGGTCACGTGGTCACTCAGTCACTTTCAGGGGAGCGAACTCGGCCGCGCCACCGGCCAGAAGATCTATGGACACTCGTTCGGCCACATCGAGCGCGGCTTCGGTGAGATGGGGTGCGGAGTGGGAATCGGGCGTCGCCGCGTGCGAGCTGGTGATCTTGCGGGATCCATCCGGGCTGTACACGGTTGCGGTGAGAAAGAGCAGTCCATCGTCGACCACGGCGGTGGCGCCGATCGGCGCGGCGCAACCGGCCTCCAGTCGGGCCAGCACGGTGCGTTCGGCGGCGGTTGTCGCCTGAGTAGAGCCATGGTTCATCGCCGCGAGTGCCACGCCGAGCAGGCGCTCCGGCTTGCCGTCACGCACCTCGATCGCGAGCGCACCCTGGCCGGGAGCGGTCGGCCAGGCTGACAGCTCGAGAAACTCCGGCGCGAGGGATTCGAGACGACCGAGACGACCTAGGCCAGCCGCGGCCAGCACGACGGCGTCGAGGTCGCCCTCGGCGACGCGCCCGATCCGAGTGTCGATGTTGCCGCGAATGTCCACGATCGTGAGGTCGGGGCGACGCTCCAGCAACTGGGCGACGCGGCGGGGCGAACCCGTACCGACGCGGGCACCCTCCGGAAGGGTATCGAGGGTGAAGCCGGCGCGCGCGACCAGCACGTCGCGGGCATCCGCTCTCTTGGGGATTGCGCCAATGCGCAAGCCTGCGTGGGCCTCGGTCGGCAAATCTTTGAACGAGTGCACGATGACGTCGCACTCGTCATTCAGCAGGGCTTCACGCAGGGCGCTCGCGAACACTCCGGTGCCGCCGAGGCTCGAGAGTGGCTCGGTGGAGGTATCGCCGTGCGTGGTGACGCTCACGATTTCAACTTCGACGCCGGCCGACGCAGCGATGCGGTTGACGATGGTCTGGGTCTGCGCGAGGGCGAGGGCACTCGCGCGGGTACCTACTCGAATGACGGTCATGGTGCCATTCCCGCGACGGCCGGCTTGAAGCCGAGCCGCACGTTTTCACAGCAGCCGGGGCGACAGACGTCGTACCAGGGGCCGAGCGTGGTCTTGGCCGGACGGTCTTCGACCGGGGTGTCGTTGAGGCGTTCCTCGATCAGGTCGCCCAGGCCGCTGACGAAGTCGGGCGAAATGCCGGGGGTCGGTACGCGCACGGCGTGAATCCCGAACTTCGCACTGGTTTCCATGGCCTCGTTGTCGAGGTCCCACATGACCTCCATATGATCGCTCACGAAACCGAGCGGCACAATAATCACAGCACGGATGCCGCGGGCCGGCAGCAGGGCGATCGCATCGTTGATATCGGGTTCGAGCCACGGCATGCTGGGCGGTCCACTGCGGGACTGGTAGACCAGCTGCCATTGCGTTTTGAGCGGGGTGGACGCGTCTTCGGGTTCCACGAGGGCGTCCATGACGACCTGGGCGACGGCGCGGTGCTGCGCCTCGTAGGCGCCACCCTCGCCGAAGCCGCGATCGGCCGGGCCGCTCTTGTTGGCGTCCGTCATCGGGATCGAGTGGGTCGAGAACAGAATCTCGACCTCGGAGTCGACGTCGATGCCGGGCATGGCCGCGACGACATCCTGGAGTCCTTGGGTGACACCGACGATGAACGGGGTGACGAAGCCGGGGTGGTCGAAGAACTGGCGGATCTTGTCGATGTGGACCTTGTCGTTTAGGCCCGTGTCGGTCAGGGCTGCGGCGAAGTCTTCACGGTACTGGCGGCATCCGCTGTAGGAGCTGTAGGCACTCGTCGCGATGGCCAGCAGGCGATCCTGACCGGCATCGTGGGCCTCACTGATCGTGTCTTTCAGGTAGGGCGCCCAGTTTCGGTTGCCCCAGATCACGGGCAGGTCGATGCCTCGACGCTGGAGTTCAACCTGCAGAGCGGCCTTGAGCACGCGGTTCTGGTCGTTGATCGGGCTCACACCGCCGAAGTGGCGGTAGTGGGTGGCCACCTCTTCGAGGCGCTCTTCCGGGATGCCGCGACCACCGGTCACGTTGCGCAGGAACGGAATCACGTCGTCCTGGCCTTCGGGTCCGCCGAAACCGGCGAGCAGCACTGCGTCGTACGCGGTCATTACTGAAGCACCTCGACCAGCTCGGCGGTGGAGATGCGGCGTCCGGTATAGAACGGGATCTCCTCGCGCACGTGGCGACGCGCCTCGGTGTCGCGCAGGCCGCGCATCAGGTCGACGAGCTCGGTGAGCTCGTCGCTCTCGATCGGCAGCAGCCATTCGTAGTCGCCGAGGGCGAAGGCGGAGACGGTGTTGGCGATTGCACCGCGGTAGGCGGCGCCCTTGCGGCCGTGGTCGGCGAGCATGGCGCTGCGCTCAGTCTCGGGCAGCAGATACCACTCGAAGCTGCGCACGAAGGGGTAGATGGTGAGCCAGGCCTTGGGCTCGACTCCGCGCAGGAATCCGGGCACGTGGCTCTTGTTGAATTCGGCGTCCCGATGCACGCCCATGGCGTTCCAGGTTGGCAACAGGCTCTTCAGCAGGCGGCTGCGGCGCAGCTCACGGTTCGCCCACTGCAAGGTCTCTGCCTCGGGCGCGTGGGTCCAGATCATGACGTCGGAATCGGCCTTGAGGCCGGAGACATCGTAGAAGCCGCGCACGGTGACGCCCTCGGCTTCGATCAAGGCCACCACGTCGTCGAGCTCGTTCACGGCGTGCGGAACATCGCGGCCGTCGAGATCATCGGGGTTGTGCGGGTCTCTTCGCAGCACGGTAAAGAGGGTGAATCCTTGCGGCGAAGCCGCGGTTACCTCGGTATCGGTGGGAGTGGTGGGCTGAACGCTGGTTACTGCCTCTCCGGCAGCCGGGTGAGTCATGGGTCTAGTTTGCTCTGAATTGCCCCCGGTACCAAAATGAGCAGTGCGGTTGCTGTGAACCCACCCCACTTGCTACCGGTTTTTGGCCACCGCGGAGGCGCCGAACCAGACGATGACACCGACCACGGTCGCCGCACCGAGGGCGATGCTGATGAGGGCGGCCGGGCTGTCTTCGCCGAGTTGGTACAGGGCGTGGGTCAGGCGGCGGCGCTTGATGCGCAGCTGCTTGGGGATATTGAGCTTGTACTCGATCGCATCGAGCGTCGAGGCGAGCTCGGCGCGAGCGTGTCGGGCTTCGGCGCGCAGGTCATTTGTGGTCATATTCGCCAACTCCCTTGAATGCATCAACGTCGTGACGGATGCTCGCGTGCACGCCCTCTGGGTCGGGTTTCGTTGCCGCCTTCACCCGGTTGACGCCGATGAGCACGAGGAGTGCGGCAATGAGCAGGAGCACGACCAGCACGATGAGCGTGGCAAGCCACAGCGGCAGCACGAGGGCCAGCAAGATCACGAAGAGGGCAACGAGCACCCCGAGCGCGAAGAACAGAAAAGCCCCGGCCACGATGAAGAGGCCGGCACCGATGCCGAAATTCTTGGCTTTGGCCGTGAACTCGGCCTTGAAGGCATCGAGTTCGGCTTTCACGAGAGCGCTGATCTGGCCGGGCAGTTCCCCGATCAGCGCGAGCAACGGACGTTTGCTCTTCGGGTTGAATCCACTGCTAGTCACGAATTGCCTTCCCTGTTTTCGGGTGTCGTCGGGGTGTCGCGCCCGGCGATGTAACGGGTGTCCGAATTCTACGAGCTACTGGGCGTCGTCAGCCGCCGGCTTGGCCTTGGCCGTCGGTGTCGGCTTCTCGGTCGCCTTCGGCTTCGCGGCGGCCGTGCGGCTCGTCGTGGTGCTGGCCGTGGTTGCGGGGGCGGCGGCATCCGCTTTCGCTGACGTTGTCGAGGTCTGGGCAGCCGCCGTCTTGTTCTTCTTCTTTTTGGCGACAGCCTGCGTGACGGCCTTCTTGCCGGCGTTGTACAGGGTCACGGGAACGTCGCCGACGAGTTCGAGCGCGGCGTCGCGCACCTCGGTCACCCGGCGTTGCACAGGTTTGGCGTTCCAGAGGTCATTGGCGGCGGCGGCGATCTGGTCGTAACGTTTGCGGCCGGCGCGTGCACCGAGCACATAGCCAACGAGTCCGCCCGTGATGAACAGAAGCTTTCCGCGCATTGAGTCTCCACTTTCGTAAGGTCTCCCCAGAGTAACCCGGTTCGCCGTTTCGATCTCGGGTGATGCCCGGGTATGTCTCGTAGTGCTCGTATCAATACAGGAAGTGCACAGTTTGGGGCACCCGCGCGCCCACCGTTCGGGGGCCCGTGCATAACTTCGGAGAATCCGGCGAATCGGGCCGCATTCGCGGTTCAAGACGAGGATCTCCGCGGTTCGGTACCGGGACTACTCGTCCGGCCCGGTGATGGTCAGGCCGAGGGCGGCGTGGCGGATGCGGTCGCCGGCCTCGAGTGCGTGTGGGATGACCGAGGCGAGGCCGGTTCCGGCCAGCCAGGCACCGGTGATCTCGATTGCGGGGGTCGCGGCGACGGCCTCGCGCACCTGCTGCGCGCGTTCCGGAGCACCGAGGGTGGCCGGCGACAGGGCGTCGCGCCACTCGGTGCGGGCGAAAGCGCGCACCGCGGCCGCTGCCAGTGGCACACCGAGCAGGGCGCTCGCGTCGTGCAGGGCGAGGGCCTGCAGCTCCTTGTCGCTCAGGTCGTCGGTCGGGTTGGGCTGGCCGGCACGGCCGTAAGACAGCCGCACGACGTGGCGGCCGGGGCCGGCCGCTTCGGCGACCCAGGCCCACTTCGCCGTGACGTGGGTGAGCGCTTTTGCGGTGACGTCGGGGGCATCGGCCGAGACGAGCACGCCGGTGCCGCGTGGGTGCGCGTCGAGGGCTGGCGCATCGAGCACGAGCGTGGTGAGAGTGACGGCAGTCGGTGCTGGCCAGTCGAGCTCGGCGAGGGCGTCGAACTGGTCACCGAGCGGGTTGACCAGGCGCAGTGCCTGCGCGCCCTGGGTCGCGATGATGAGGTAACGGGCGGTGAGGGTGCTGGTGGTTCGCTCGGCAGCGGGGTCGGTCGGGGCGGCATCCGCTTGCCGGGTGACGGTGACGGACCAGGTCGGCGCGTCGTCTGTGCCCGAGCGGGCCAGCGCTGTGGCCGTGGTTCCGGTCAGAATCGCCACGTCGTGGCGTTGCAGGGCGGCCACGATCGCGGCGGGCAGGCTGGCCATTCCGCCGAGCAGGCCGCCGACGTTGGACCCGGCCGGGGCGCCAGCACGCAGGGCCGAGACCGCGCCGGAGAGGGAGCCGGCCGTGGTGAGGGCACGGTTGAGTCCGGGGGCGACCACATCGATCTCGAGGTCGACGGCGCTCGTCGTGTAGACGCCGGACGCGACGGGTTCCACCAGCCGGTCGAGCACGCGCTGGCCCATGCGCTTCTTCACGAGGTCACCGAGGCTGTGCTCGCGGCCGATCGTGAGCACGGGCATGAGTCGGTCGGCGTAAGCGCGCAGCGACCCTTTCCAGCCAATGACGCGGCGCACGTCGTCGGATAGCGGTGAACCGGGGATTCCTAGAACGCCGGCCTTGGGGAGCGGAACGCTCATCGCGGCATCCGCTTGCTTGAGGGCCGGCAAGTGCAGCCAGGCCCCGGCGACATTGGGGGCCACGACCTGGTCGGTGAGGCCGAGATCCTCGATGAATGACGCGACCGTGCCTCCGCGCACAGCGAAGCTCTCGGCGCCGCTGTCGAGGGTGAGCCCGTCGAGAACGTGGCCGGCGACCGGACCGCCGACGGCATCCGTTGTCTCGATGACGGTCACGGCCAGGCCGACCTGGGCGCATTCGCGGGCGGCGACCAGGCCGGCCACTCCCCCGCCGATGACGACAACGTCGATTGGTCTGGTCATGCTGGCTCCTACTCGGCCGCGCTGACGTCGTGCACGAGGCTGACCAGGCGGGTGAGCACGTCGGGGTCGGTGTCGGGCGGAACGCCGTGGCCGAGGTTGAGCACGTGCGAGGGTGCGCTGCGTCCGCGTTCGAGGACGTCGCGCACGTGCGCTTCGAGCACGGGCCACGGCGCCGTCAGCAGGGCCGGGTCGACGTTTCCCTGTACCGGAACAGCTCCGCCGAGTCGGCGGTTGGCCTCATCGAGCGGCACCCGGTAGTCGACGCCCACGACGTCGGCGCCGATATTGTGCATTTCCTTCAGCAGTTCGCCGGTGCCCACGCCGAAATGCACGATCGGTACATTGCGATCAGCGCCGTTGACGCTGTAGCTGAGGTCGCGCACGTGCGCGATCGCTGCCGCCGAAGCTGGCGCAACGGATGCCGCATAGTCGACCAGTGACAGGGCTCCGGCCCACGAGTCAAACAGTTGGGCAGCGCTCGCGCCGGCGAGCACCTGGGCGCGCAGGAACCGGCCGGTGACATCGGCGGTCCAGGCCATGAGCCGCGCCCACGCTTCGGGCTCGGCGTGCATGAGCGTGCGGGCGTGGATGTGATCCTTCGACGGACCGCCCTCGACCAGGTACGCGGCCAGGGTGAATGGCGCGCCGGCGAAACCGATCAGCGGGGTCGATCCGAGCTGGGACACCGCGCGGCCCACGGCGTCGCGAATCGGCGCGAGAGCCTCATCGAGAATCGCGGGATCCAGGGCGGTGAGCTCGTCGACATCCGCTGACGTGCGCACGGCCTTGCCGAGCACCGGGCCCTTGCCGGCCACAATCGTCACATCGACACCGACGAGCTTGAGTGGAACGACGATGTCGCTGAAGAAGATTCCGGCGTCGACGTTGTGGCGCCGCACCGGCTGCAGCGAGATTTCGCTCGCCAGTTCGGGGTCGAGGCACACGTCGAGCATGCGCGTACCGACGCGCAGTTCACGGTATTCGGGCAGTGATCGCCCGGCCTGGCGCATGAACCACACCGGGGTCACGTCGGGTCGAACGCCCTGATAGGCCTGAATCAGGCGGGAGTCGGCGGTGAGGCCGGAGGAGAGTGGATGCTGCGCGTCGAGGATCATCCCCCCCATCCTCTCAAACATCCCTGACGATGCGCGCCGGGAGCGTACAGCAATAAGTCGTAGAATTGGCTAGTGCTCATTCTTCTGTCGGCCAGTCACAAAAACTCCACCTTCGATGTGCTGGAGAAATTGTCTGTCGGCGGAAGCGTTGCGGCCACCCGCATGGTCGCGCAGCACGGTCGGCTCAGCGGTGCCGTCGTCGTCGCGACCTGCAACCGCTTCGAGGCCTACCTCGATCTCGATGAACCCTACGGCGTGTCGCCGCTGCCCGCCGTGTACGCGGCGATCGAAGCCGTGAGCGCGAGCACCGGCGTCGCCGAAGACACCCTGCGTGACAATCTCACCCTCGTGCACGGTAATGGCGTCGCCGAGCACCTGTTCGCCGTGACCAGCGGCCTCGAATCGGTCGTCGTCGGCGAGGTCGAGATCGCCGGCCAGGTGCGGCGCGCACTGGAACAGGCTCGCGCCGATGGCACCACGAGCCCCGAACTTGAGCGTCTGTTTCAGCGCGCCTCCCAAACTTCTCGCGGCGTCAAGAATCGCACCGGCATCGGCTCGGCCGGCCGCTCGATCGTGCGCCTCGCCCTCGAACTGGCCGAAAGCCGGGTCAGCGACTGGTCGAGTGCCCGCGTGCTGCTCGTCGGTACCGGCCGCTACGCCGGCGCCTCGCTCGCCGCCCTGCGCGACCGCGGAGCCGAGAACGTTCGCGTCTACTCGCCGTCCGGGCGCGCCGTTGGATTCGCGACCTCGCACGGCATCGAAGCCGTTCCCGCTGCGGATTTCGCTGCCGAGGTGGCGCGTGCCGACGTTGTCGTCACCTGTACCCTGCGCGATGACCACGTGATCGATGCGGCCCTGATCAGTCGTGGCCGCGCCGAGATCGGCATTGATCCGTTCGCCATTTCGGGCGCCACCGCCGATGCTCCGACCCGCATCTGCCCGGCCGACGCCGGTCCAGAGGCGCCGCCGCAGCTCATCATCGACCTCGGCCTGCCCCGCAACGTCGCCCCCGACGTGACCCTGGTACCCGGCGTCGAGCTGCTCGACCTTGAAACCATCAGCATCCACGCCCCGCTCGAAGAGCTCAACGCCACGACCGAAGCCCGGGAAATCGTCGGCAAGGCGGCCCGCAAGTTCTCCGACGTTGCCGAAGAGCAGAGCCTCACCCCGGCCGTGGTGGCGCTACGCAGCTACGTGTTCGAGCTGCGCGACGCCGAAATCGCCCGGGCCCGCAGCCGCGGCGATTCGAGCGAGGCGACCGAGTCGGCCCTGCGCCACCTGGCCGGCGTGCTGCTGCACACTCCCATGGTGCGGGCCCGCGAGCTCGCCCGCGCCGGCGAGCAAGACGCCTACCTCGGGGGCCTCGACGCCCTGTTCGGCATCGACGTGACGCTACCCGCCACCGGCGCAGCGGATGCCGGTGCAATCGCCTCCTAGCTTTCCCGAACGGCCGACGGTGTCGGCCAGCCCTGAGCATCCGTTCAGCGCCGCCTGCTGATACCGACGGGCCAGGCGCTGCGGTCTCAGGGGGCCAAACGAGGCAATTCTCGAGGGTCAGATCGGCCGGGTCACCTCGATCAGGGTGACTCCGGCGGCCGCACCGGGCGTGGACATGGCGGCGAGTGCCGCCGGCGCTTCGGCGAGGGTGATTCGGCGGCTGATCAGGTCCTGAGGGCGCAACCCGCCGCTCAGCACAAGGTCCAGCAGCGCCGGATAGTCGTGGGCGGGCATGCCATGGCTGCCGAGTACAGTCAGTTCCCGCGCAATCACCGTGCCGAGCGGTATCCGCGGGTCGTCCGCCAGCAGGCCGATCTGCACGTGCCGCCCACGCGTTGCCAGGGAACGGATTCCGATGGCCACCGTATTCTCCCGGCCGAGCGCCTCGAGACTCACGTCTGCACCCCCTGATGCGAGCGCCCGAATGCGCTCGACCACCTCGTCGTCGGGCAGTTCGGCCGAGTTGACGACGTGAGCAGCTCCCACCCGGCTCGCCGCCTCGAGCGCGTCGGAATTGATGTCGACGGCGATGACGATGGCGCCGAGCGCCTGCCCAATCATGACCGCGCTTAGGCCGACTCCACCGCAGCCGACGACCACAAGGGTTTCGCCCGCCTGCAGCCGTGCCTGGTGCACGAGTCCGCGGTACGAGGTGGCGAACCGGCAGCCGAGCATCGCGGCAGCGCCGGCGTCGAGGTCATCGGGGATGGCGATGAGGTTCACGTCGGCGTTGTGCAGCGCGACCCGCTCGGCGTAGGAACCCCAGTGGGTGAATCCGGGCTGGGTCTGGTTGCGACAGACCTGTCCGTTGCCGGCGTCGCACTCCGGGCACTCGCCGCAGGCGCAGACGAACGGCACCGTCACGCGCTGACCAACCCGAAATCGGCGCACGAGCGGCCCGACAACGTCGATCACGCCGACCAGTTCGTGGCCGGGAACGTGCGGCAGCGCAATGTCGGCGTCATGGCCGAGCCAGCCGTGCCAGTCGCTGCGGCAGAGTCCGGTCGCCTCGACCCGCACGATCACGCCCGCCGCACTTATCAGCGGCTCTGGCACCTCGCGCAGCACCGGAAGCACGCCGAATTCTTCGAAATAGACCGCTTTCATGCTCTACAGTCTGCCCGACGGATGCCCGCGGCGCGGTTTTCGAGACCGAGTCGCGGCATCCGTTGGTTGAACGCTACGCGCCGCGGAGGCGCGCGGCGAGGTAGGCCTCGAGCTCGGCGAGCGGCACGCGCTCCTGCGCCATGGTGTCGCGGTCGCGTACGGTGACGGCCTGGTCGTCGAGCGAGTCGAAGTCGACCGTGATGCAGAACGGGGTGCCGATCTCGTCCTGGCGACGGTAGCGACGGCCGATGGCGCCGGCGTCGTCGAAGTCGACGTTCCAGAGCTGGCGCAGGCTCGCGGCGAGCTCGCGCGCCATCGGGGAGAGCTTCTCGTTGCGCGACAGCGGCAGGATGGCGGCCTTGACCGGCGACAGGCGCGGGTCAAGCTTGAGCACGGTGCGCCTGTCGACGCCGCCCTTATTGTTCGGAACCTCTTCTTCGACATACGCATCGACCAGGAAGGCCATGAGCGAGCGGGTCAGGCCGGCCGCGGGCTCGATCACCCAGGGCGTCCAGCGCTCGTTTTTGGTCTGGTCGAAGTAGGAGAGGTCTTTACCGGATGCCTTGGCGTGCGTCGACAGGTCGAAGTCGCCGCGGTTCGCCACGCCCTCGAGTTCACCGAACTCGGTGCCGGTGAAGCCGAAGCGGTATTCGATATCGACGGTGCGCTTGGAGTAGTGCGAGAGCTTCTCGGCCGGGTGCTCGAACAGGCGCAGGTTTTCGGGGTTGATTCCGAGGTCGGTGTACCACTTCATGCGGGTGTCGATCCAGTACTGGTGCCAGGTCTCGTCCGTACCGGGCTCGACGAAGAATTCCATCTCCATCTGCTCGAACTCGCGGGTGCGAAAGATGAAGTTTCCGGGGGTGATCTCGTTACGAAAGCTCTTGCCGATCTGGCCGATGCCGAACGGAGGCTTGGAGCGCGACGCCTGCAGCACGTTGGCGAAGTTCACGAAGATGCCCTGCGCGGTTTCGGGGCGCAGGTAGTGCATACCGGCCTCGTCATCGACCGGGCCAAGGTAGGTCTTGAGCAAGCCGGAGAAGGCACGCGGCTCGGTCCAGATGTGACGATTGCCGCAGTTCGGGCAGGCAATGTCGTCGAGGCCGTTTTCGGGCGGGCGGCCCTTCTTCTCCTCATATTGCTCTTCGAGGTGGTCGGCGCGAAAACGCTTGTGGCAGCTCGTGCACTCGATCAGCGGGTCGCTGAAAACCTCGACGTGACCGGATGCTTCCCAGACCTGGCGAGGCAAAATCACGGAGGAGTCGAGGCCGACGACGTCGTCTCGGCTGGTGACCATCGAACGCCACCACTGCTTCTTGATGTTTTCCTTAAGCTCAACGCCGAGGGGTCCGTAGTCCCAGGCGGAGCGGGAACCGCCGTAGATCTCGCCGGCCTGAAAAACGAAGCCGCGGTGGCGGGCGAGGGCGATGACGGAATCAAGATGAGTGGGTGCGGCCACGGTGGCTCCAATGGTCGAAGGCGCAGAATGCGAGCGAATGCCCGGTTATCCATTTTACGCGCTCGATCCGACCCGAGTTCCCGCTCTGGTTCGGAGCCTTTCTCGCGCGGAGGTAACGTTAGTAGGCAGATTCACAGGATTTGCCTTGGCTCAAGGAGGAGAAATGGGCGCCGCGTCCAACACGACCGAATCACCGACCGCTCTGAAACGGATTCCGCACGACCTCGCGGTCGCTCTGGATCCAGAGGAACTTGACGCCCACGATCGCCACTGGACGCCCCTAAAAATTGCGATCTGGTCAGCTATTTCACTGCTCGGTGGCCTCAGCTGGGTCATGCTCGCCGTCGTGCGCGGTGAAACCGTCAACGCGATCTGGTTCGTGTTCGCCGCGATCTGCACCTATCTCATTGGCTATCGTTTTTACTCGAAGTTCATCGAGAAGCACATCATTCGCCCGGATGACCGTCGCGCCACCCCGGCCGAGTACAAGGCCGATGGCAAGGACTTCGCCGCGACCGACCGTCGCGTGCTGTTCGGCCACCATTTCGCTGCCATCGCCGGCGCCGGCCCCTTGGTCGGCCCCGTTCTGGCCGCGCAGATGGGCTACCTGCCCGGCACTATCTGGATCATTGTCGGCGTCGTTCTCGCCGGCGCGGTACAGGATTACCTGATTCTGCACTTCAGCATGCGCCGCGGCGGTCGTTCGCTCGGCCAGATGGCCCGCGACGAACTCGGTGTGATCGGCGGCACCGCCGCCCTCATCGCGACCCTCGTGATCATGGTCATCATCGTGGCGATCCTCGCCCTCGTGGTGACGAACGCCCTCGCCGAAAGCCCGTGGGGCGTCTTCTCGGTCGGCATGACCATCCCGATCGCGCTGTTCATGGGCTGCTACCTGCGCTTCTTCCGCCCGGGCAAGATCACCGAAATATCCATCATCGGCTTCGTGCTGCTCATCGCCGCCATCATCGGCGGCGGCGTGGTGGCTGGCACCGACTGGGGTCAGACCTACCTGCTGCTCGACAAGGTGACCATCGCCTGGGGCATCATCCTCTACGGCTTTATCGCCGCTATCCTGCCGGTCTGGCTGCTGCTCGCCCCGCGCGACTACCTGTCGACCTTCATGAAGATCGGCACGATCGGCATGCTCGCCGTGGCGATCGTCATCATCCGTCCCGAAATCAGCGTGCCGGCCGTGAGCGAATTCGCATCGAGCGGCACCGGTCCGGTCGTCGCCGGAACGCTGTTCCCCTTCCTGTTCGTCACGATCGCCTGCGGCGCCCTGTCGGGTTTTCACGCGCTCATCGCCTCGGGAACCACGCCGAAGCTCATTCAGAAGGAACGCCAGACCCGCTTCATCGGTTACGGCGGCATGCTTATGGAGTCGCTCGTCGCGATCATGGCCCTCGTCGCCGCGCTGTCGATCGACCGCGGCATCTACTTCGCCATGAACTCCTCGCCCGCCCTCACTGGCGGCACCGTGCAGGGTGCGGTCGCCTTCGTGAACAGCCTCGGCCTGACCGGCGTCAACCTCACGCCCGACATGCTGACCGACATGGCGACCAACGTCGGCGAGGAGTCGATCGTTTCCCGCACCGGCGGCGCGCCGACGCTCGCCGTCGGCCTCTCGCACATCATGCAGCAGCTCGTCGGTGGCACGTCAATGATGAGCTTCTGGTATCACTTCGCCATCATGTTCGAAGCACTCTTCATTCTCACCGCAGTGGATGCCGGCACCCGCGTCGCCCGCTTCATGCTGCAGGACAGCCTCGGCAACTTCTTCCCGAAGTTCAAGAACACCTCCTGGCGTCCTGGCGCCTGGGCCGCCACGGCCATCATGGTCGCCGCCTGGGGTGCAGTGCTGCTGATGGGGGTGACCGACCCGCTCGGCGGCATCAACACGCTGTTCCCGCTGTTCGGAATCGCCAACCAGCTGCTTGCGGCGATCGCGCTGGCCGTGTGCATGGCCATCGTCGCCAAGCGTGGACTGTTCAGATACCTCTGGGTCGTGGCGCTTCCGCTCGGATTCGCTGCCGTCGTCACGATTTCGGCGTCGTTCCTGAAGATCTTCTCGACCACCCCGGGCATCGGTTACTTCGCGCAGAACCGCGCATTCTCCGAGGCCCTCGCCGCTGGCGAGACGAGCTTTGGCACCGCACCGAGCGTCGAAGCCATGGAAGCTGTCGTGCGCAACACGATGGTGCAGGGCGTGCTGTCGATCGTGTTCGTGGTGCTCGCGATCATCGTGATTCTCACGGCTCTTCAGGCCACTTGGAACGCGTACCGCAAGAACTCCAGTGCGACGAGTGAAGATGACGCCGTGCAGTCGCAGACCTACGCCCCGGCTGGATTCATCATGACCCCGCCCGAGAAGGTGCTGCAGGCCGAGTGGGATGCCCTGCCGGTGCACAAGAAGATCAAAATCAAGGGTCACTGATGACCCTGCTGGCGGGCGTCCGCAAGGGCGCCCGCGGGGTGGTTTGGTACCTCAAGGGGATCCTCGGCGAGGATGCCTACGAGAAATATGTGGCGCACCACGCGGCGCTGCATGCGGCCGGTGCTGATGACGGTACTGACGGCGCGGCACCGCATCCGCTTATGACTGAGCGGGAATTCTGGCGCGACCAGACCGACCGTCAGGATGCGAACCCGCAGGGACGCTGCTGCTAGATCGGCTGCCAGGCCGCCTCGTCCCCGGCAAACCGAAGGTATAGGTTATTTTCGTGCCCCGCGAGCCGGGGACAGGCCGATTAGCCAATGGAGGCGTCATGTCCGCTCAGAATCCCCACTCTGTCTTGCGGCGAAAGCCCATCAACGATGTCGGCGATGAATCCAAGAAGAACGGACTGTTCAAGAGCCTCGGACTCTGGCAGCTCACCGCGATCGGCGTCGGTGGCATCATCGGCATCGGCATTTTCACCCTGGCCGGCCTGGTCGCCAACGGCGGCCCCGACGGCGAGGGCGCCGGCCCCGCCGTACTCATCTCGTTTCTTATCGCTGGCCTGGCCAGCGCCGCCGCCGCCCTGTCTTATGCCGAGTTCGCGGGAATGATCCCGCGCGCAGGGTCGGCCTACACGTACGGTTATGTCGCCCTCGGCGAAATCGTGGGTTGGTTCATCGGTTGGGACCTTTTGCTGGAATACATTGCCATCGTGGCCGTGGTGGCCATCGGTATCTCGGGCTATTTCACCGAATTCATGTCCGGGGTTGGCGTGCAGGTGCCGATCTGGATGCAGGGCACGGCCGACACCCTCGACGGCGGACTGATCAACCTGCCGGCGATCATCGTCTGTCTGCTCGTCACGTTCATCCTCAGCCGCGGCACCCAGACTTTCGGCCGCTTCGAACTCGTCGCGGTTGGCCTGAAGGTGCTGCTGATTCTGGCCATCATCGTGCTCGGCTTTTTCTACATCAACACCCAGAATTACATCCCGTTCCTCCCCAATGGATTCGGCGCCGTCTTCACCGGCGCGGCCACGGTGTTCTTTGCGGTGTTCGGCTACGACGCCATGAGCACCGCGGCCGAGGAGGCCAAGGACGGCAAGAAGCACATGCCGAAGGCGATTCTGCTTTCCCTGGCCATTGCCATGGTGCTGTACGTGCTGGCTACCCTCGTACTCACAGGCATGCAGAACTGGCAGGACATCGACCCGACGGCCGCGTTCGCCGTCGCCTTCCAGTCGGTGGGTCTGCCGGTGATCGCCACCATCCTCTCGGCCTTTGCCGTCGTCTCCATCCTCACCGTGATGCTCACCTTCTTGCTCGGCGTCAGCCGGGTCTGGTTCTCAATGAGCCGTGATGGTCTGCTACCCAAATGGTTCTCGGGCACCGACAAGAAGGGCACCCCGCAACGCGTCACCTGGATTGCGGGCATCGCCTCCGCATTTCTGGCCGGAGTCTTCCCGATTCGTCTGATCGCGGATCTGACCAATATCGGCATCCTGGCGGCGTTCGTTGTGGTCTGCATTGCCGTCATCGTGCTGCGCCGCACCCGGCCCGATGTTCCGCGCACCTTCCGGCTGCCATTCATGCCGATAGTCCCCGCCTTCGGTGTGCTGGCATCCTTCTTTCTGATCACCCAACTGCACTGGGAAACCTGGCTGCGCTTCGCCATCTGGCTCGTGATCGGCTTGGTCATTTACTTCGCCTACGGTCGTCGGAACTCCGTCATGAACCCGAAGAGTCCGCGCTACGTGGAGGTACCGGCCGAAAAATAGTCTGTCACTCAGCTCGGTCGCCACAGAGCGCGAACAGCCGGATCACGATCGATAGGATCACCATCGACCAGGTGATCGCCTCGAGGAAGAGCCGGGTTGAGAGCAAGGGTCCGGGTTCCGATGCGCCACCCGGCTCGATGATTGCGAGAAATTCCCGGGCGCTGGCCACGGCATCGCTAATGTCGCCGCCCGGCACCGCGAGCAGTCCCAGTTCGATGGTGGATTCATCGAACCCGGTGGCGTCATCCGACTGCGCCGAGCGGATGCCGCTGCTGCCGTTTTCAGAATCGCGCGGGTTGCTGGATCGAGAGCAGGACTCCGGCTGAGGCGGGACTCAGGGGCAGTGAATCTCGACGGCGAGGGGGGTGCGGGGATACTGCGAAAAGGGTTCGCCGGCTACCAAATAGTTTTAGTGCAGAACTATTCATCCCCCGTTAATGTCAAATCTCCCCGATCCGGGAAGAATTGAGTCACAATGTAGAGCCTGAACCGGCAACTATAGTTTCTCATCAAAACTATCGGCGCAGGTTGCCCGGGCAATCGAACATCCGTTCGCCCCCGCTTGCAACATCCGAAGGATAACAATGACATCTCGACATTCACTCGCCGCTGTCGCAGGCCTCGGCGCACTCGCGCTGCTGCTCAGCGGATGCACACCGGCTAGCTCGACTGCCTCTTCGGGTGAGGGCGACGGCACCCTCCGCTACCTGGTCGAGCAGCAGGAGGACCCGGAGTTCTTGCCGATGATCGAGGCCCGAGTCGCGAAGTTCGAGGAGCGAAACCCCGGCATCCTCGTCGAAATCGATGCGATGCCCTTCGACACGATGCGCACTGTTCTTCAGACTCAACTGCAGTCGGGTGACGGGCCGGATGTTTTCAACTGGGGCTCGGGTCCGACCTTCGCCGGCAGCCTCGCCGACGCGGGGCTCCTGTATGACCTGACGGAGAGCTACGAGAAGAACGACTGGCAGATCTACGACTTCGCGAAGGACCGCGTCACCGTCGATGGCAGAATAATCGGAGTTCCCGGCGACATCGAAACCGTCGGGGTGTATTACAACAAAACGATCTTCGATGACCTCGGCATCGACCAGCCCGAAAACCTTGGCGACCTCGAAGCTGCAGCCGCCAACATCAAGCAGTCCGGAGTCATCCCCTTCGCGGTGAGTGACCAGGAAGGCTGGCAGGCAGGGCACTTGCTGAGCATGACGCTCGCGAGCCGAGTGGGTTCTCAGGGTGTCGCCGACCTGATCGACGGTGAGGCTTCATGGACGTCGCCCGAGGTAGTCGAATCGCTGGCGCTCTGGGCCGGCTTCAACGACGCGGGCTACCTGCCGGAGTTCCCCACTGCAATCTCCTACGACGGCGGTGCCGCACTGTTCTACTCCGGAGAGGCGGCCATGTTGCCGACCGGTAGCTGGTTTATCCCGGAGGTCGAGGCCAACACCGACTTCGAGGTCGGCTACATCCCGTTCCCGAGCGAAGACGGCGCTGGAATCTTCACGGCTGGCCTGGGGTCAGGTCCACTCGTGTCCGCAAACACCGACAACCCGGAGGCGGCCATCAAATTTGTGGACTTCCTGGTCTCGGAGGAGCACGGCCAGTGGGCGGTGGAAAGTCTCGGAACCATCCCTGCGTTCCCGATCGACACCAAGGATCTCGAAGTTTTGCCGCTGCTCGCCCAGGTGATCGAAGACACCGCGACCTTCGCCGCAGGCAGCAGTGACCTGGGAACGAACATTGACGTGGTCGCCAGTGATCTCTTCAACCAGACCATGTACGACGGATTCCAGGCACTCTTCACCGGGCAGAAAACTCCCGAGCAGGTCGCCGAGGAACTCGAAGCAGCGGCACGAAACTAACGAACGTGAGGGGGAAGAGACAGAACAGAACGATGAATCCACCGACCAGAAGTCACTCAGCACCCCGCGTCACCAGGCGAGCGCAGGCCCGCCTGGGCGTCGCCCTTGTGGCACCGCTGCTCGTGCTCGTAACCGTCTTTTTCCTCTTCCCCCTCGGTAACGCCATCTACTACTCGATGCTCGACTACAACGGAGTCGACCCCTCGCCGGCGTTCGTGGGCCTCGGAAACTTCGTCGAACTCGCCACCGATCCCGCACTCGGCCCAGCGTTCATGAACAACATCATCTGGATCGTTCTCGGCACGGCAGCACCGGTGGTCATCGGACTTGCGCTGGCCCTGCTGATGTGGACGGTGCGCCGGGCGAGCACGCTGTACCGCGTCGCGCTCTTCATTCCGTACATCCTCCCCGCCGTTGCGGCCGGGGTGGTGTGGGGCTGGATCTACGATCCGATGCGTGGCTGGCTCAACCAGCTGCTTCGATCGGTCGGGCTCGATGCACTCGCGACAGGGTGGCTCGGCAACCCGAACACCGCCCTGTATGCAGTCCTTGTGACTGCCGTCTGGGCGACGACAGGGTTCGTCTTCGTCGTGCTGCTGTCATCGTTGCGCAACGTCGATGCGGAGTTGCTCGATGCAGCACGCATGGACGGTGCCAACTCGCTACAGCGCGTCTGGTACATCGTTCTCCCGCAAATCATGCCCGTATTCCTGATGATCGTCACGCTGACGCTCGTCGGCGGATTCAGTGTCTTCGACATCGTTTTCATCATGACCGGTGGCGGCCCATCGAACGCGACGGAAGTTCTGGGCACCTATGCCTACAGCAATGCCTTTCAGCTCAACCGCATCAGTTACGGCACGGCGCTCGCGCTCGTCATCACCGTGCTCGCCATTCCCTTCGCCGTGGCACTCAATCGCCTGCAGCGTAGGCTCTCGTTGCAGGAGTCCGTATGAGTATTTCGAGGATCCGCCTCTCGCCCCGCCGACGCGCGATTCGCGCCTCGCACCACCTGCTGCTCGTTGTGCTTTCGCTCCTGTCGTTGTTCCCGGTGATCCTCATCCTCTCCACCGCGCTCAAAACCGAGCAGGATGTTAAGGTCAATCCGTTCGGCCTCTTCTCGTCGTTCTCGTTCGAGAACATCGTGCAAGCCTGGACCGTCGGTGAGTTCGGCTCACACCTGCTCGACAGCGTGCTCCTCACGATCCCGAGCACCGTGATCACAGTCGCGCTCTCCACCATGGCGGGATACACGTTCGCCCGGTTGCCGTTCCCCGGTCGAAACATCCTGTTCTACGCGGTGGTGCTCGGCTTGCTCGTGCCGTTCTTCGCCTACATGATTCCGCTGTACTTTCAGCTCCGCACCATGGGAATGCTCGACACTCTCGTCGGCACGATCCTTGTGCTCAGCACGACCGGGCTCGCCTTCGGCGCCTTTTTCATGCGCGCATTCTTCTCTGACCTGCCTGATGAGCTCGAGCAGGCTGCCCGCATCGACGGCGCTTCCGAGGCACGCATCTTCGCGCAAGTGATGTTGCCGCTGGCCACCCCGGGGATCGGAACCCTGACAGTCTTCACGTTCCTGCAGAACTGGAACAACTTTCTCGTCCCCCTCCTCTACCTGCCCAGCGGCGAATACCGCCCGCTGACCACGGGACTGTATCTTTTCGTCGGCGGTCGGTCCGTCGACATCGGACCATTGGCGGCCGGGGCGCTCATTACAATCTTGCCGGTCGTGCTCCTGTTCATCTTGTTGCAACGTCAGGTGACCGAGGGATTCCTCTCCGGCGCAGTGAAAGGTTAAGAAATGCACAACGTACTCGATCCCCGGGATCTCGTGCCTGACGAGGCGGAAGAATTACAGGTGAGCGGATATCCCGTCGGGGACCTCCTCGAGGAAGCCAAACGGGCGGCAGCGGCCGGTGATCTGGAACACCTCGCGGCGGTCGAGATTCGGCTCGGTGAGTTGCGGCCCCTGCCGGACTGGCCGTACTACGAGCCCCGGGAGGAGCACGTGCTGTACGCACTCTGTGACGCTGCACCCCGCACCGGGTTCGACGCGGCGGTGCTGCCCGACCGGATTCGCGGCGCGTGGCTCGGGCGGGCGGTCGGTAACACGCTCGGCAAGCCGATCGAGGGTCTCGATCGAACCCAGGTGGAGATCTACCTACGTGCCGCGGGTCACTGGCCGCTCCGCGGATACCTCCCGCTTCTGAACCCACTGCCCGACGGTGTCGCCCACCTGCATCCCTCCGCTCCCATCGCAACCGAGGGCCGGTTCCAGGAGGTTCCCCGCGATGACGACATCGACTGGACGATCCTCGGTATGCTCACGCTCGAACGGCATGGCCGCGAGTTCACCACCGACCAGCTCGCCGCTCTCTGGCTCGACCGCATGCCGTTCACTCAGACATACACTGCGGAGCGCGCCACTTACCGCAACCTTCTCGCCGGCCTCACCCCGCCCGCCACAGCGACCCACCGAAACCCGTACCGGGAGTGGATTGGCGCCCTCATTCGCGTCGACGTCTACGGTTACATTCATCCCGGGGATCCTGGGCCGGCCGCCGCACTCGCCATCACCGACGCCCGACTCTCGCACGTCGGAAACGGCATGTACGCAGCAATGTGGGCGGCGGGCCTGGTAGCGGCGGCGTTCGCGGCGTCATCCGCTCGCGAAGCGCTCGAATGCTCCCTCGCCGTGGTGCCCAGCGGATCACGCCTTGCCGAGGCGCTTCACCGGATGCTTGACCTCCACGATCAGGGCACAACCCACGTCGTCGCACTCGACACGATCGACCGGGAGCTCGGGCACTATAGCTGGGTGCACACGATCAACAACGCCGCGCAGATTACGGCGGGGCTGCTTTGGGGTGAGGACTTTCTCAGCGCGGTGGGCATTGCCATTGAGGGCGGCCGGGACACCGACTCCAACGCGGCCACCGTCGGTAGCGTCTTCGGTGCCTTGCACGGCTCGGCCGCCATCCCGGAGTCCCTACTCATCAGCGAACCCGTGCGCGTGCGCAGCGCTGTGCGCGACTTCGACCGCATAACGATCGACGAGCTGACGGCGCGAACGCTGCGGCTCGCCGAGAAGGAATGACGCGGACGAAATCGACGCCTTGCGCTTGACCGCAGACGCCCGTTTGGTCTCTCGATATAGTTTCATTATGAAACGAAAACGGTCACGCGCAGGCCTTCCCTGCAAGCACCCAATGCAGGCCAGATGGTCACTCAGAGTCAATTACAGCTGTCGAATGCTCCGCTGGGGCGCCTGCTTCGCTGCCCGCAGTACCACCGGGTGAACTTCTAGGAAACGTTTTTTGAATAGCAATAACGGCCGCGCCTCTTGCCCATTCGGGGAAGTCCATAGGACGCACAATGAGTTCGCTGTGGAGGGGACTATCGGTGTCATATTCAGACAGCCCCTCGTCAACGCTCGAACGCGCGGCATCGGCGAGGTGAACCCCTTCGCCCGAAAGAATGATGCGCTTCACACCGGTAAATGCCGTAATAGCGGATGCTGCACGGCCCAGGGCGCGAGCGGCTTCCTGGACGACACGAACAGCTGGCGCATCCCCAGACCTGGCCATCTCGAGAACATCGTCGTATTCGATGAAACGGCCATGTGCGGCAGACACCGCCGCGGTGATCGAGCTCGAGGACAAGAATGCCGTCATGCAGCCCCGATGCCCGAGCGGACACAGCGGTCCCGACGGATCAACGGGATAGTGGCTAAGAGGGTTTAGAAAAGTCGGAATCATCAGGTCATTGATGACGAGGCCATACCCAACTCCGGCACCAACAGTAAGCAGAGCGAAGCTCGAGTACCCCTTGCCATGACCGAACCATTGCTGGGCCTTGGTAAGGCCGACAACGTCGTTATCCAGGTAGACGGGAACCCTGAGGGCCGCCCCCAATAGCGAGCGAAAGGGCACATCACGCCACTGGAGGAAGGAAGAATCCGCAACAATCTCACCCTCATCGACCCGGCCGCCTACCGTTACGCCAACAGCATCGAGGGGCTGGTCCATGCCCGACTGGAAGTCCATGACAATGTCGCGCACGGCAGTCACGACATCCGACACGTCACGGGAACCGAGCGGCACACGAACCTGATCGATGATGCGCGACCGTACGTCAGTGACGACGGCGTAGATGGCTTCCTCGGTGAGCTTCACGCCAACGAATTTGTACCGGTCAGGGACCACATCAAGGGGAAGGGAAGAACGGCCTCGACCGGGAGAACGCACGGCGCCCGACTCGATGAGCACGCCCCCTTCGAGCAGAGGCTTTACGAGTCGCGTGAGGGTCGCGGGCGAGAGCCCCATACGGCGCGCGAGTCGCGCTCGAGACTGGGCGCCATGCACGAGAACCTCAATCGCGACGGCCTTCGACGGCGCGGACAGCAGCGAGCTGACGTCGGATTCGACACCGTCCATCGCCAAACTCCGATCTTCTTCAAGAATTATCCAACTTGCCACTTAGGCGGCCGTGATTGCGCCGTTTGAGTATGCCATACTTTGGTTTAATAGTTTCAGCATGGAATCTAAAAGAGTGAAAAGGGGGCACGGATGAGTGTATCGACGGCAGTAGACGTGGCGCAGCTGGTCACGCTCGAGGCCAGCGGAACGTGCGTAACGATCGACGTGTCCTCCGGCATTCCGCGCATCCTCCATTGGGGCGCTCCCTTCGCTGCGACCTCTACCGACCAGGCCTTCCTCCGCTCCCTCGCCGAGACCCAGGGTGGGGCCGATCTGCTTGAGTCCCGCCGGTCGCCGACACTGCTCCCCGAGCAATCAGCGGGATGGATGGGAACCCCCGGTCTGGAGGGGCATCGAAGTGGCACATCCTTCTCGACGGCGTTCACCGCGTCGAGCTGGCGCATCGACGGATCGGCTGGCACGATTCAATCCCTCGTGGCCGAGGCAACCGATACCGTCGCTGAGTTGCAGCTCACAACCACGATTACGCTCCTGCCGTCCGGGCTGCTCCGTCTCGAGGCGCGCTTGACGAATATCGCACAGGACAGCGATTACTCGGTCGACGCGCTCCGCGTCGTTCTCCCTGTCCCGGCCGAAGCCGGCGAGCTCCTCGACTTCGCGGGTCGGCACCTCCGAGAGCGCACTCCCCAACGCCATCCCTTCGTGGTCGGCACGCATCTCCGGGAAGGACGGCGCGGTCGCACTGGCTCGGACTCGAGCATCCTTCTCGCAGCCGGCACACCGGGCTTCGGCTTCCGCTCCGGCGCGGTATGGGCAGTTCACACTGCCTGGAGCGGCAATCACGCCACCTTCGCCGAGCTCGGAATCACCGGATCGCGTGTGCTCGGCGGCGGTGAACTTCTTCTGCCCGGCGAAATGATCCTCAAGCCGGGTGCCTCCTATTCGTCGCCGGCAATATACGCGGCGTATGGGAACGGCCTTGATGACATCGCCGCGTCGTTCCACGAGCATCTTCGTGGAAGAGCGTCGCACCCGGTGAGCCCCCGGCCGGTTGTCCTCAACACCTGGGAGGCCGTGTACTTTGACCAAGACCTCGACTCGCTGACGACGCTCGCCGAGCTCGGTGCACGCGTAGGCGTGGAGCGATTCGTCCTCGACGACGGCTGGTTCACTCACCGCCGCCACGATCGAGCAGGGCTCGGCGACTGGCAAGTCGACCGCGACGTCTGGCCGGACGGACTCGGCCCCCTCGTCACGGTCGTGCGCTCCCTCGGTATGCAGTTCGGGCTCTGGTTTGAACCTGAGATGATCAACGAGGACTCAGACGTCGCCCGAGCGCACCCTGAATGGATTCTCGCGCCGGGAGACAGACTCCCCATCGCGGGCCGCTCGCAGCAGGTACTCAACCTCACGATCCCTGCGGCGTTCGACTACATTCTTGAGTCGATAAGTGCCCTGGTAAACGAGTACGACATCGACTACATCAAGTGGGACCACAACCGCGACCTCGTGGAAGCTGGTGATCGCGTGACAGGCACTCCACGCGTTCACGCGCAGACCCTCGCGACGTACGCGCTCATGGACGAGTTGCATCGGCGACATTCAGGACTTGAGATCGAGTCGTGCTCCTCCGGCGGTGGTCGAGTCGACCTCGCTGTGCTCGAGCGCACGCAGCGCGTGTGGGCGAGCGACTGCATTGACGCCCTCGAGCGCCAGCAGATCCAACGCTGGACGGGGCTGCTCCTGCCCCCGGAGCTTGTGGGGTCGCACGTCGGCGCAGCGACGGCGCACACGACCCACCGCACCCACGCGCTCGCGTTCCGCGCGGCCACGGCGCTTTTTGGGCATTTTGGGATCGAGTGGGACCTCCGCGACGCATCAAGCGCGGAACTTGACCAGCTCGCGGCCTGGGTTGACCTCTACAAACAAGAGCGGGAACTCATCCATACCGGCACTGCCGTGCACAGCGACTACCCCGATGAGGCGTACTGGGCACACGGCTACGTCGCCCCCGACCAGGACCGCGCGGTCATCTCATTCGTCGCACTCGCCACAAGTGTGGCTGTGCACCCCGGTCGCATCCGAATCCCCGGTCTGCGCGACGAAGCCATCTACCGCATCGAACCGATTGAGCTGTCCGCTTCGGCTCTCATGCGAGTGAAAGGCGGGGCACCGTCGTGGTGGACGGACCCCATCGCCCTCTCCGGAAGCGTCCTCGGCCGCATCGGGCTCCCCGCGCCCATGCTCTATCCAGAACAAGCCCTGCTCTTCAGACTTGTCGCCGTCGATCGTGCAGACATACTCACCAACCTCACAACCGAAAGGAACTGAACATGGGACGGCTCGTTCGTTTTACTTCACCCGGCCTGGCAGAAGTCATCGACTTTGAGGACGCTCCCGTTGGCGCCGGCGAGGTGCGCCTCGAAACCATGTATTCCGGCATTTCCGCCGGCACGGAGCTCACCGCATACCGCGGCAGCAACCCGTACCTGAACAGCGAATGGGATGCTCGCCGCCGGTTGTTCGTACCGGGCGACTCGACGCACTCCTACCCGCTCGATGCCTGGGGTTATGAAGAGGTTGGCACCATCACAGAGGTCGGCGACGGCGTGGACGCGGGGCTGATTGGCCGCGTCGTCTGGGGAACGTGGGGCCACCGGTCCTCCGTCGTCCGCCCCATGACGTGGGTCATGGACCGCCTTATGCCGGACGGACTCGATCCAGTCGCAGGCATCTTTGCGAAGATCGGAGCGATCGCTCTCAATGCCGTACTCGACGCCGACATACACGTCGGCGAGACCGTTGTCGTCTTCGGAGCCGGCGTTCCCGGACAAATCGTGGCACAACTCGCTCGGCTCAACGGAGGGCGCGTGGTCTCCGTCGACCTGCTCCCGGGGCGCCGAGAACTCGCCGAGCGCCTCGGCGCCTCCCTCACGCTTGACCCGGCCGCCGACGACGTCGCCGAGCGAGTCCGTGAGCTCACGGAAAATCGTGGGGCCGATGTGGTTATCGAAATGAGTGGCAGTTACCATGCACTTCAAGAGGCCGTACGCACCGCGGCCTACAGCTCGCGCGTTGTTGTCGGAGGGTTTTTTCAGGGCGCTGCGACCCCCGTTCACCTCGGCAACGAATTTCACCACAACCGCATCTCCATCATCGGATCCCAGATTTCCGGTGTCTCACCAACGCTTCAGCACCGCTGGAACGAGTTGCGCATGTCAACTACGGCGCTCCGACTGGTGAGCGACGGCCAACTCGACGTCACCTCGCTCATTACGCATACGATGCCAGCGGAAGACGCTCCTGCCGCCTTCACGATGCTCGACGCGTCGCCAGAGGCCGCGCTGCAAGTAGTCCTCGATTACCGGACGGCGCCGTGAGCATGAGGGACCCGTTCCCACGATCTGACGGGATGATTGGCTGGGGGATCCTCGCAACGGGGGGCGTCGCCGGAGCGTTCACGAGAGACCTGATCGCCCACGGCCACCGGGTGGCGGCCGTCGGGTCGCGTTCTCTCGCGTCAGCCGAGGCTTTCGCGGCAACCCATGGGATTCCCCAGGCCCATGGTTCGTATGAGGACCTCGCTACCGACCCGAACGTCGACGTGATTTACATCGCAACGCCACACAACCTGCACTCCGAAAACGCAACGCTCGCGCTCGAACACGGCAAACACATCCTCGTCGAGAAGTCGTTTACTCTCACGGAAGCCCAGGCTTCCACCGTCGTCGAACTCGGCCTGCAAATGGGCCTCGTCGTGGTCGAGGCCATGTGGACGCGGTTCCTCCCGCACATGGCACACGTGCGCAACTTGATCGCGGCGGGCCGCCTCGGGGAGATCCGTTCCCTCCACGCCGACCACACGCAGAACCTTCCTCGTGAAGACACTCACCGCATCAACAACCCCTATCTAGCCGGCGGTGCGCTCCTGGACCTCGGTATCTACCCTGTTTCCTTCGCGCACGATATCCTTGGTGCCCCCGTCGACATCGACGCTCACGCAACGTTCACCCGATCAGGAGTTGACGCGTCGGTCGCGACGATCCTCACGCACGAGAACGGCGCGATGTCGACATCGTTCTCATCACTCGAGACGCGAGGCCCTAACCGAGCCACAATCCTTGGCACCGAGGGCCGCATCGAAATCGCGGACACCTGGTACGCACCAACCACGGTGTCGCTTTACGACGCAAGGAATTCACTTGTCGACGTCTATGACCAGGCAGTATCCGGACGTGGCATGCAGTTTCAAGCGGCCGAAGTGGAACGCGTCATCCGAGACGGCAATCACGGTAGCCCCCTGATCATTCCCGAGGAATCGGTGACGGTCATGCGCACGATGGATGCCATCCGGGCAAAGATCGGTCTACGGTATCCGAACGAATAACACCGTCGTGCACAAATCGTGCCCGGAGCGTGATCGCCGCAAGCATCCTCATCATCGCGGGCTAGCGACACGGCGGGGCACAGTACGCCGTCGCCGACCGGCACAGGTGTCGTCACACACATTGCCGCCCTGGCCCTGGTCGATCAGGCGCTGGAACAATTGCTGCACGTGCTGCCCAACCTCCAGTGGTGTGTCGGTGGCGGCTGCAGGGGGCCAGCCTCGGCACCCGCGACCCGGCCACGGCATGCCATACTTTCGTTGTATCAACACGGGAGTCCGATTAATCGGGCTGAGAGGAAGCTGCAGAGGCTTCGACCGTCGAACCTGATCTGGATCATGCCAGCGCAGGGAGGCTGACTCGTCTTTCCCGTGCCCCCACGAAAGAAATGGGCACGATCATTCCAGAAACCTTCACAGCCACACCGGCGGAATTCGGCATTGGCGCGCGCCTCACCCTCGCCGTCATGCGCGACGACTACGCCGCCGTCATTCTCGACGCGCTCCAGCAGGCAGATTCGACCGGGCTCGCACTTCAAACCGGCGTCGTCAGCACCTACCTGTCCGGCGCCGAACCCGACCTGCTGCGCTACGTCAGCCAGGTCGTCGCCGGTGCGAGCCGCAGCGGAGCCCACGTCACGGCAACCGTGCAATTCTCCCGCGGCTGCCCCGGCGAAGTCACCTGCACGCTGCCACCCACCGGCGGGCTGTTCGCCGAGGTCGTGAACCTCACCCCCACCGGCGTACACGCCGTCGCAGAATGGGCACTGTATCCACTGGATGACGGCACCGGTTCTGCTTCAGCCGATCACATGCGCGACATCTACGCCGCGATCGAGACCGCCAAGGCCTCCGGGCTCACGGTACACAGCGAGCACTTCGTCACCCGGCTCGAGGGCGACCTCGCCCTCGTGCTGCAGGTCATCGCCGCCGGCTGGATCGTGGCCGGCCGAACGGTGCAGCACGTGGCGACGCACGCGACCCTGTCCCTCAACAGCCCGAGCCTGAACTCCCATGCGTCCTGACGCCGACCAGAAAGAAACAGCCATGCCCACAGCATCCGCCAAGAAAAGGCACTGGAGCCTCAAAGACCTCGTGCTTGTCGTCGTGCTCGGTGTCGTGTTCGGCTTTCTGTACTGGATATTCGTGCAGGCCTGGACCGCCCTGTCGATCACGATGGGTCCGGCCGGCGACCTCGCGCAGCACTTTCTGCTCGGCTCCTGGCTGCTCGTCGCCCCGATCGCGATCGCCATCGTGCGACGGCCGTTCGCCGGCATCTTTGCGGAGGTTATCGCGTCGGTGATCGAGGTCGTCTTTCTCGGCTCCATGGTCGGGCCGCTGCTCTTCGTCGCCGCCGCCATTCAAGGCGCGGGCAGCGAGATTCCGTTCGCCCTCACTCGCTACCGCAACTACAGCTGGCTGACCTACGCACTTTCGGGGCTGCTCGGCGCCGGGCTGGTGTTCTTCTACTCGGCATTTCGCTCCGGCTGGTACGGCCAGGAGATCTTTCTGCTGCGCCTCGCTATTCAGCTGATCTCCGGCGTGTTTCTCGGCGGGCTGCTGGCCAAACTCATCGTCGATGCCCTCGACAAAACCGGCGTCGTCGACAACTTCGCGATCGGCCGCGATCGCCTCGCCCGTGCCTGAGACCGACATCCTGACACTGCAGGACGTGTCGGTGCGATTCCCGCGTCGGCCCGAGGCCGTGCTCAGCGACGTGTCGGTGCGCCTCGCGCCGGGCGAGCAGCTCATCGTGTTCGGCGCCTCCGGTTCGGGCAAATCCACCCTGTTGCAGACCATCACCGGCGTCATTCCGCATTCGGTCGTAGCCTCGCTCGGCGGCAGTGTGCGCATGGGAGGGACGCTCAGCATCGAAACCTCCGTCGTCGAGCTGTCCCGGCTCGTCGGCGTGGTCGCGCAGGACCCCGCGTCGTCGGTCTGTCTGCCCGACGTCGAACAGGAGCTTGCCTTGCCGCTCGAAAACCGCGGTGTCGACCCGGCACTTATCTCGGCGCGCATCGATCGCGCCCTTGACGCTGTTCAGGCACGGATGCTGCGACATCGGTCGACCGGGCAGCTGTCCGGCGGCGAAGGCCAGCGCGTGGCCCTCGCCGCCACCCTCATCGCCGAACCGGCCGTGCTCCTGCTGGACGAACCCACCTCGATGCTCGACGCGGCGGGCTTGGGCGCCGTGCGCCGCGCCATCCGTTCGGCCGTCGACACCTACCGGCCGGCCGTCGTGCTGGTCGAACACCGCATCGACGAGTTCACGGGCACGGCGGGAATCGCCGGGCTGCCGCCACGCGCACTCGTGCTCGGCGAGGCCGGAACCGTCATTGCCGATGGCCCCACGGTCGACGTGCTCGCCCAGCATGGGCGCTCGCTCAATCAAAACGGATGCTGGCTTCCGCTCGAAACCGAATTGCTTGCCGTGACCGGGTGCGCCGGCGGGCTCGGCGAAGCGGGCGTGCGCGCCGGCCTCCGGTCACTCGGCGAGCCGGCCGGAGCCTTGGGGCGACGGCAGGACTTCGGCCGGATCGTTCTGACCGCCACGGATGTGGTCATTGATCGCGGGGTTGGCGCGCCGAACGGGACCGCCACAACGGTTCTCGCCGGCGTCAGCCTCACCCTGCGGGGCGGCGAAATCGTGGCCCTGCTCGGCGGCAATGGAACGGGCAAAACCTCGTTGCTGCTGACCTTGGCGGGATTGCACCGGCCATCGGTCGGCACCGTGACCGGCGCCCGACCCGGCATGATCTTTCAGAATGCCGAGCACCAATTCGTCGAGCACACCGTGCGCGGCGAGATTCGGCATGGGCTGCCGAGCCTGAGCGATGACGAGCTTCAGGCCATTTTGCACCGGCACCGGTTGACCCACCTCGCCGATCAAAGCCCGTATCGACTGAGCGGCGGCGAGAAGCGGCGGCTCAGCGTCGCCGCCATGCTCGCGCACGATCGGCCGGTGCTGCTCGCCGACGAACCCACCTTCGGCCTCGATCGCCGGGACACCATCGCCACCCTGGCAGCGCTCGGCCAGGCGGCCGACGCGGGCCGCAGCATCCTTTTCTCCAGTCATGATCTGCGAACCGTGGCAACCCTCGCCGACCGGGTGATCGTGCTGGCCGACCATACGGTGATCGCCGACGGGCCCGTGTTCGAGGTGTTGCGGTGGGACGAGGTACTGAAGCAGGCCGGGCTCGAGCTGCCCACGCTGATTCGGCACCTGCTCAAGGAATTCGATTCTGACGCGCGGATTCGCCGCGTGCTGGGTCAGCTCGACGCTGCCGTGGGCGCGACGACATGACTGCTCAACTCATCGACATCGATGCTCCCCCGACACGACGGCCCGTCAGCGCCCTAGCCAGGCGCAACCCGACCGTCAAACTCGCGCTTCTGTTCGTCGTCTCCCTCGTGCTGATGTTTGTTTTCGATCCGATCACGCCACTGGTGCTGTACCTGCTCGCTCTCGGCGCGGTCGCTGTCACGGCTCGCATTCCTGTGAAAGTATTCGTTCTCGCACATATTCCATTTCTGGCATTTGCTCTCGGCCTTCTGATCGTGAACGCGCTCAGCCGGCCGGGGGACGTACTCTGGCAGTCCGGGGTGCTGCGGATCACCACCGAGGGACTGCTCGTGGGGGCTGCCCTCGCCCTGCGCACCCTCGTCATCGGCGTGCTCTCGATCGGCTTTGTGCTCTCGACCGACGGCGTGGCCCTCATGACCAGCCTGCACCAGCACGCCCGGCTCGGCTCCCGCCTCACCTACGCCGTGCTCGCCGGCTACCGTATGCTCGAAGAGTTGCCGCGCGAGTGGCAGACCATCCGCCAGGCACACGCGGTGCGCGCTCCCCTCCGCCCCCATGGCAAGCCGCCTCGCGGCCTCCGTCAATACGGTCGGGCAGCCTTCGCCCTGCTGGTGCTATCGATTCGCAAGGGCGAGCGGATGGCGCAATCCCTCGAGTCGCGCGGCCTCGGCCTGACCCCGCGCAGCACCTGGCGGCGTATTCCCCTCACCCGCACCGACTGGGCCATGGCCGCCGCGGTGCTGACCACGTTGACCGTCGTCGTCGGCCTGAGTTCCTTTCTCGGCTTTCTGGAAGGCTTCCATGCGCTCAACACCTGAACGAACCCAGATACACTCATGCGCCACGGTCAACCCGCCGTCCCGTGGGTCTCAACGCGTGGAAGCGTTTGAAGGGGTATGAAACTCACGGCTCGGCGCAAGCGTCAGGCCAGGGTGCCGTCGACGAGCTTCACGATCATCGAGCAGTCCTTGCCGCCCTGCCCCTGATCGACCAGGCGCTGGAACAGCTCGGCGACGTGCTTGCCAATCTCGAGCGGCGTGTCGGTGGCTTCCGCCGCCGCGATTGCGAGACCGATGTCCTTATTGGCAAGTTCGGCGGTGAAGGTCGGCGAAAAGTCGCGGTTCACGGCCGCTGACGGCACGACGCCAGCCACGGGATACCAGGTGCGCAGCGCCCAGCTGTCGCCCGATGAAACGGATGCGATATCCCAGAAAACCTGCGGGTCCAGTCCCAGCCGATCGGCCAAAACTGCCCCCTCGGACGTCGCGGCCAGGTTGATGAACAGCATGAGGTTGTTGCAGATCTTCGCCGCCTGGCCGGTCGTGGCCCCGCCGGTCGGAATAATGTGCGCCGCCATTGGCTGGATGTAGGTGGTCGCGTCGGCTACGGCATCCGCTTCGCCACCGATCATGAAGGTGAGCGTGCCGGCCTCAGCACCGGTGATGCCACCCGAGACCGGGGCGTCGACAAGGCGAAAACCCGCAGCTTTCGCCGCGTCGTGCAGGGCCTGGGATGATTCGATGTCGATCGTCGACGACTCCACCAGGAGCGTTTTTGGGTCGGCATGGGCGAAGACTCCCGCCTCGCCGAAGTACACCGCGCGGGCGTGCTCACCCTTGGGAAGCATGGTGAAGACGACGTCGGTGCCGTCAACGGCGTCCTGGATGCTGGTCGCGCGGGTGACGCCGGCAGCGACCGCAGCGTCGAGGGCCTCGGCGTTGAGGTCGAAGCCGCGCACGCTGTGCCCCGCCTTCACCAGGTTCGCCGTCATGGGGCCGCCCATGTGTCCGAGTCCAATCCATCCGATAACCGCCATGGCATAGCTCCTTCGCTCCGGTGACGGGCGTCAATGCCCGTCCCGTACACGATGGCACAACTTGGCGGGAGCTAGTGCACGTACTCCAGCAGGTCCGCCCCGACCGCGCGCATCCCCTCGAGCACCGCGAGGCGGGTCATCAGCAGGGCGTCGTCGAATGCCATCGACACGGCGTAGGTCGCACCGGCCCGAGGACCACGCAGGATACCCACCTCGCTGCGCACCCCGGCGGTCGTGCCGGTCTTGTTGACCATGAGCAGACCGTGATCGCTCTCCCGATGCGCCAGGGGGTCGAGCCCAAAGGCGCTCGCGACCAGCGACAGGTCGGTGTTGAGCGACAGCCAGCCAATCACGCGCGCGCTGGTCTCGGCGTCCACGATCTCGCCGCGGGCGAGCGCGGTGAACAGCCAGGTCAGTTCCTTGGCGCTGCCCACTGACAGCTGCGGTGCGTCATCGGGGCCACGTTTGTCGCGCACCAGGTCGAGCAGCGCCGTGCGGCTGAGGCCGAGCTGCTCGGTGCGGGCACGCACCGAGTGCAGCCCGACGGCGCGAATGAGCACGTTCGTCGCGAGGTTGTCGCTCGTCGACCCGACGAGGGCGGCGAGATCCGCGACGCCCAATCGGGCCACCTGCAGGTGCTGCCAGACGCCGGAATCACTCACGGCATCGACATTCGTACGCTCGAGCATCGTGGCCATACCGAACTCGGCGTCTTTCAGCCGCGCGGCCACCTCAATCAGCAGCAGCACCTTGCCGATACTCGCGGTCGGCATGGAAACGTGGTCGTCGACCGAGAACAAGACCCGCCCGGTCGCGAGGTCGGTCGCCCGGGCCGAAACCTGCACACCGTTCAGGGCGAGGTCGCCGAGGGCGGCGAAGCCGCGAGCGAAGCTTTCTGGAGTCTCGGCGCCGCGGTGTTTGCCGCCGGGCGCTGCGGCGTGGCGGGAACGCATCAAACCTGAGGCGACGGTATCGCCCACATTCGGGCCGGACCGATGCCCGCCGCCGCTCGAACCAGAACCGCTGGACAAGACCATCGTTGGCTCATTCCTCCCTCGGTGCTGCCGATCGCTACAAACCCGGACTGCGTCAATCTGCTCTGAGTCACTCTGCTCAGCCAGCGACTACAGCGGCAAACGGCGCAAGGCCAGCCTCTGGCCGATCAAGGCGCACGGCCAACCCTAACCCAGACGGGGGACGCGCGAACTGGCCGAGGCGAGAAGGCCAGATCATGACACCCCACTCGGGCCTCGGCATGCCCGCCGCGGACAGTACCGCTACCAGATCGTGACGCGCTTGTCGGGGGCGAGCCAGAGGGCATCCGCTTCGGAAACGTCGAACGCCTCATAGAACGCGGGAATGTTGCTGACGATCTGGTTGCAGCGAAACTCGTTCGGCGAGTGCGGGTCGATGGCCAGCAAGCGGATGGCCTCAGCGTCGCGTAATTTCATTTGCCAGGCCTGGGCCCAGGACAGGAAGAAGCGCATTTGCCCGGTGAGGCCGTCGATGACCGGGCTGTCCTGGCCATCGAGCGAGAGCAGGTAGGCCTTCCAGGCGATGGAGAGCCCGCCGAGGTCGCCGATGTTCTCGCCGATCGTGAGCGCGCCGTTCACGGTGTTTCCGGGGATGGCCTGCGGTTCGAGGCCCTCGAACTGGGCGATGAGTGCGGTCGTGCGCAGCTCGAATGCGGCCTTGTCGTCGGCGGTCCACCAGTCGGTGAGGCGGCCGTCGCCGTCGTACTTGGAGCCCTGGTCGTCGAAGCCGTGGCCGATCTCGTGGCCGATGACCGCGCCGATCGCGCCGTAGTTGGCGGCTGGGTCGCGATCCTCGTCGAAGAACGGAAACTGCAAAATGGCGGCCGGAAAGACGATTTCGTTGAATCCGGGGTTGTAGTAGGCGTTGATGGTCTGCGGCGTCATGAACCATTCGTCGCGGTCGAGCGGCTTCCCGATCTTGCCGAGCTCGCGCTGAAACTCGAACTCGCCAGCGGCCTTGACATTGCTGATCAGGTCGTCGGCGCTGATTTCCAGGCTCGAGTAGTCGCGCCATTTCACCGGGTAGCCGATCTTCGGCGTGAACTTGCTGAGTTTCTCGAGCGCCCTCCCGCGGGTCTCCTCGGTCATCCAGTCGAGGGTGCTGATGCTGTTCTCGTAGGCGGCGACGAGGTTCGCGACCAGCACGTCCATGCTCGCCTTGGCGCTCGGCTTGAAGTGGCGCTCCACGTAGATGCGACCGACGGCCTCACCGAGGGCACCCTCGACGAGCGAGACACCGCGCTTCCAGCGCTCGCGCAGCTGCGGGGTGCCGCTTAGAGTGCGACCGTAGAAGTCGAAGTTCGCCTCGACAAATTCACCGGACAGGTACGCAGCACTCGAGCGGATGACCTGCCACCGCAGCCAGTCCTGCCAGGCTTCCAGACGGTCCTCGGTGAGCGTCGCCGCGAGTCCGACAATGTAACTCGGTTCGCGCACGACGACCTCGGCGAGAGCACCGGACGGGCCGTCGAGGCCTTCCAACCAGAGGTCGACATCGGCGCCGGCAGCGAGCGCCGAGACCTGGTCCCAGGTGCGCAGGTTGTAGGTCTTCTCACTGTCGCGCGTGCTGACTTTGTCCCAGTGGTGCGACGCGAGTTCGGTCTCGAGCTCGAAGACGCGCGCGGCGCGGCCGGCGGCGTCGGCGAAACCGGCGAGGGTGAACATCCGCTCAAGGAATTGCTGGTACTTGGCGCGAATATCAGCGAACTTCTCTTCGCGGTAGTAGGACTCGTCAGGCAGGCCGATGCCGCCCTGCGCGATGAAGACGAGGTAGCGTTCGGGGTTGCCCGGGTCGTTGTCGACGTAGAGGTGGAAGGCTCCGGCGACTCCGCCACGCTCGAGGCGGCCGAGGGTGGCGAGCAATTCGGAGATGGTGGTGACGGCATCGACCGCTGCCAGGTCCTTGTGCAGGGGTGTCGCGCCGAGCGCTTCGATGCGCTCTTCGTCGAGGAAGCTTGTGTAGAGGTCGCCGAACTTGCGTTCGAGGCTGCCCTCCGGCGCGGTCTGCGCCTCGATGATGATCTCGCGCACGGCCTTTTCGGCGTCTTCGGCGAGCATCATGAAGGAGCCCCAGCGGGCCTTGTCGACGGGAATTTCGCTGCGCGCAATCCACTGGCCGTTCACGTGCCGAAAGAGGTCGTCTTGCGGGCGCACCTCCGGGTCAAGTTCGTGTCTGTTGATTCCGGATGCAGTCGCCAGCTCAGTCATGCCTCCAGCCTATCCGGGCGGGGTGACAGGCAGCCGTATAGCGGGATCGTGTGGGCTGTGATGGGCGAGCGCGCAGGCATCCGCTCGGCGAAGACGATTTCTACGAGTGGATGCGCGCGGCACCCGGGTTGGCGGCCGCCGATCACCTGTTTCGCGCTCGTGCACTGGTGGACGGCTCAACTCTGGCAGGACTGGCGATCCTGGCACGGTAGCGCGTGATTTCAGCATTGGGCCCCGTCATGCAACAAGAGCCCCCTACAGCGCCTTGAGTTCCTCGGTCACCTGGGCGACGGACTTCTTCGCGTCGCCGAAGAGCATCGTGGTGTTGGCCGCGAAGAACAGGGGGTTCTCGATGCCGGCGAAGCCCGAGCTCATGGAACGTTTGAGCACGATCACCGACCGGGATTCGGTCACGTTGAGCACGGGCATGCCGAAGATGGGCGAGTTCGGGTCGTTGCGCGCCGCCGGGTTCGTGACGTCGTTGGCCCCGATGACGATGGTGACGTCCGTGCGTGAAAACTCGCCGTTGATGTCGTCCATTTCCTTCATGGCGTCGTAGGAGACGTCGGCCTCGGCGAGGAGCACGTTCATGTGCCCCGGCATACGCCCGGCTACCGGGTGGATCGCATACTTGACCTCGATACCCCGGGACTCGAGCACCTTGGCCATGTCTTTCACGGCGTGCTGGGCCTGGGCGACGGCGAGCCCATAGCCGGGCACGACGATGACCTGGTTGGCGTAGGCCAGCTTGATGGCGGCATCCGCCGCAGAAGTGGACTTCGCGTGCTGGTCACCGGTGCTCGTGGCCGAAACACCCTTGGAGCCGCCGCCGCCGAAGCCGCCGGCGACGATGGACAGAATCGACCGGTTCATGGCTTTGGCCATGAGGTTGGTGAGGATGGTACCGGATGCTCCGACGATCATGCCGGCGACGATCATCGCGATGTTGTTGAGCGCGAGCCCGGCCGCCGCCGCGGAGAGACCGGTGAGGGCGTTGAGCAGCGAGATGACCACGGGCATGTCGGCTCCGCCGATCGGGAGCACGGTCATAACCCCGAGGATGCCCGCCAGGATGAGGATCGCCACGAACCAAACCAGGTCAGCGCCGGTGGTGGTTGAGCCGATCCCGACGATGACGGCCGCGAGGGTGGCGCCGAGAAACAACATCGCGTTGAGCGGTTGTTGCAGGCGGCCGACCGACAGGGGGTGCCCTGGGAGAATCTGCTGAAGTTTCATGAAGGCGACGATCGAACCCCAGAACGACAGTGAGCCGATGATCGCCGCGAACAGGGAGGCGATGACGAGCGGGAGCACCGGGCCGGAGGCCGCGTGCAGGCCGGTGAAGCCGTCGCTTTCGATGAACTCGCCCCAGGCGATGAGCGCGACGGTTCCGCCGCCGACTCCGTTGAACAGCGCGACGAGCTGCGGTACTGCCGTCATCTTCACCTTGCGCGCGGGCGGGATGCCGAGGATCACGCCCACCACGAGAGCCGCGACGATGATCAGCCAGCTGCTGGTCTCGCGGATGTGGATCAGTGTCGCGACGACGGCGACGGCCATGCCGGCCGCAGCGATCTTGTTGCCGCGCACCGCGGACCTCGGGGCGGTCAGCCCGGAGAGCCCGAGGATGAACATGGCGAAAGCGACGATATAGAGGGCGTAGACGAGGATGTCCATGGTCAGTTCTTCCCGTCGGTCGCGGTGCTGGTGTTGGTGTCGACTGGGCGGGTTTTGAACATGGCGAGCATCCGGTCGGTCACGACGAAGCCGCCGATGACGTTGACGGTTCCGAACACGATGGCCACGAAGGAGATGATCTGCAGCGGAAGGCCCGGGTTGTGCGCGGTGCCGAGCACGACAAGGGCGCCGAGCACGACGATGCCGTGGATGGCGTTGGTTCCCGACATGAGCGGGGTGTGCAGCGTGTTCGGAACCTTGGAGATGACCGCGAAGCCGATGAAGCCCGAGAGCACGAGGATGGCGATGTTCGCCAGAAAGGAGTCCATGGGTTAGTTCCTGTTCGAGACTGAGTCACGTGTAACGCAGGAGAGCGCCACCACGTCGTCGGAATAGTCGGGGTCGAGTCGGCCGCCCGGCACGAGCAATTCGAGCAGGGCGGTGAGATTCTTCGAGTAGAGCTCACTCGCATGCTCGGGCATGGTCGAGGGCAGGTTGAGCGGGGACGCAATCGTGACACCATTGATGACGACGGTCTCGCCGGGAACGGTGAGCTCGCAGTTGCCGCCGGTCTCCCCGGCCATGTCGATGACGACACTGCCCGCTTTCATGCCGTGCACGGCGGCAGCGGTCACGAGCCGCGGTGCCGGGCGTCCCGGAACCAGCGCCGTCGTGATCACGACGTCGAAGGTGGAAATCGCGGCCTCGAGCGCCTTTTGCTGCTCGGCGCGCTCGTCGGCGGTGAGTTCGCGGGCATAGCCGCCGTCACCGGCAGCTGAGATACCCACGTCGAGCCACTGGGCTCCGACCGAACGCACCTGGTCGGCGACCTCCGGACGCACGTCATAGCCGGTTGCGCGACCGCCGAGCCTCTTGGCGGTCGCAAGAGCCTGCAGCCCGGCCACGCCAACGCCGAGCACGAGCACGCTCGCCGGCTTGACCGTGCCGGCGGCCGTGGTGAGCATCGGGAAGAACCGCGTGGAGAGCGACGCCGCGAGGATAACCGACTTGTAGCCGGCGACGTTCGCCTGCGACGAGAGGGCGTCCATGACCTGAGCCCGGGAGATGCGCGGGATCGCCTCGACCGCGTAGCCAACGATGCCGGCGTTCTGCAGGGCGGCGATTTTGTTCTCCGCATTGCGCGGTGCCAGGAACCCGATCAGGGTCGCGCCCGTCTTCAACCGAGCGATCTCGGCGTCGGTGGGCGGGGCGACCTTGAGCACGATGTCGGCGCTCCAGGCGTCGCCCAGGGTGGCACCGGCTTCGAGGTAGAGGTCGTCACCCATGAGGGCCTCTGCCCCCGCGCCGGATTCAACGACAACGTCGAGTCCCTTCGCGACGAGGGACGCGACGGCGCGCGGCACGAGGGCAACTCGCCGCTCATCCGCCCCGCTCTCGCGGACGACGCCGATACTGGGTGTTTCGGGGTGCAGTTGGGGATTCGGCATAGTGGGGCCTTTCGAAGCGGATGTCCGCACGATCGTCCTGAGGCGGCAAACATCCTTGCGGGGTGAACGCGGGCACCTGGGCCAAAAATGATGTTCCCGGCGCGTGCCCGAAGCGTCCACGGTCGGCAGAAGCTCCTGGGACGAACATAGCGGGATGGGGCGCGGGAGAGGCCCGATAAGTGGTCGCCGTTGATGAAAGATTCGGCTTTCTTAACAATGCAGCGGGTTGCCGGGGCTGACTTGAGACGTTTTCGCACATTGAGCAGTCAGCATCCGTGGAGCACTGTGGGCGTTCTTGGAAGGGCCGGGATGACCGCGCCCGATCCGAATGAGCGCTGCGGTAACCGGGGTAGCGCACACCGATTTCGGGCGCGGTCATACGCGGGTGGCGTATGCGCGGGTGGCGTATGCGCGGGTGGCGTATGCGCGGGTGGCGTATGCGCGGGTGGCGTATGCGCGGACCGCCGTAGAGTCGAAGCATCAATATTTTGCGCACGCAGCCCATAGACCGGGACATTTTGCGTCTCGCCGTACCCGCGCTCGGCGCGCTCGTGGCCGAGCCGCTGTTTCTGCTGGCGGATTCGGCGATGGTCGGGCACCTCGGCACCACTCCGCTGGCCGGACTCGGCCTGGCCAGCGCGGTGCTGCAGACCATCATCGGTCTCATGGTTTTTCTCGCCTACAGCACGACCCCGGCCGTGGCTCGCTGGCTCGGTGCGGGCGATTCCAAGAGGGCGGTGTCGGTCGGCATCGACGGGCTCTGGCTCGCCCTCGGCCTCGGCGTGGCGCTCGCGGCTGGCGGCCTGCTCGCCACCCCGGCGCTGGTCGGGGCGTTCGGCGCTGAATCCGCCGTGACAGCGGATGCCGCCACCTACCTCGGCATCTCCATGTTCGGCCTGCCCGCCATGCTGCTGGTGTTCGCGGCAACCGGCCTGCTGCGCGGCCTGCAGGACACCCGCACCCCGCTCTATGTGGCCGGCATCGGTTTCGGCGCGAACATCGCACTGAACTACGTGTTCATCTACCTGCTCGGCTGGGGCATCGCCGGGTCAGCCGTCGGCACCGTTGTGGCGCAGTGGGGCATGGTCGCTGTGTACCTCGTCGTGGTCACCCGGCATGCCCGACGCCACAGCGCCCCTCTTCGCCCGCACCGGGCTGGGCTTCTGCTGGGTGCCAGGAGCGGCGGCTGGCTGTTTGTGCGCACGCTGAGCCTGCGCGCCGCCATGCTGCTCGCCGTGTTCGTTGCCGCCCAGCTCGGCTCGCCCGAGCTCGCTGCCTTTCAGATTGCGATGACGTTGTTCGCGACCCTGGCGTTCGCCCTCGACGCCCTCGCGATCGCCGCCCAGGCCCTCGTCGGCCGCGGCCTCGGTGCCGGGGATGTGGCACAGGTTCGCGCCGTGCTGCGCCGCTGCCTGGAGTGGGGCGTGCTGGCCGGACTCGTCCTCGCCTTGGGCGTCATCGGCACGAGCGGGGTACTCGGGCACGCGTTCACCAATGCCTCAGCGGTAACTCAACTGCTGCCGCTGACCTTGATCGTGCTCGGGGCGTCCGTTCCCCTCGGCGCGGTCGTATTCGTGCTCGACGGCGTGCTCATCGGCGCCGGCGACGCCCGCTATCTCGCCCTGACCGGGCTGCTCAACCTCGCCGTGTTCGTGCCACTGGCCGCCGCTGTACTGGTCTGGGCTCCGGCGGGCGAGGCCGGGCTCGCGCTGCTCATGGCCGCGTTCGCGCTGGGCTATCTCGGTGCCCGTGCCGTGACGCTGTCGCTGCGCGCCCGCAGCCTGGCCTGGATGGTCGTCGGGGCCCACTAACCGCCTGCCGCGCACGCTTCCTGCTCGCGCGCGCGGTACGGCAAGCCCGCATGCACGAATCAGCAGCGCCCTGAGCGAGTGGCGATGCGCCCCGGAACGGGGGTTATATCTACCTAAAAAGGGGGTAGGCGAGGGCGTTCTGGCAGATACCGAGCGTCACGCGGTCGCCGAGCTGGGGCAGGTCGGGCGCTGCAATGCGCGCGCGCACCACCGTTTTCTCCGAATTAGCGAGGGCGAAAGTGACCAGGGCATCGTGGCCGGCGTAGGCGATGGCCACGACGTCGGCATCCGTTGTTGGCTGGGCCGAACCCCGCGCGCCCAGGGTCAGCCATTCCGGACGCAGCAGCACGCACACGCCCGTTCCGTCGGCGGGAGCGGATGCTGCGGTCCGCTCACCCCTCGGCGCACCCGACGACTGCGCTGGCACTGCCTGCGCGCCCATCCAGTCCGCCGCGAGCGAGCCGAGGGCACACTCGACCCGGCCGCCCCGCCACAAACCGTCGAGCTCGACGGTATCGCCGACGAAGCCGGCGACCCACGGATTGACCGGGCGCTCGTAGACATCCGCTGGCGTGCCGAACTGCAAAATCTCGCCGCCGCACATCACGGCGACGAAGTCTGCCAGCGACAGCGCCTCCTCCTGGTCGTGCGTCACGAGCAGGCTCGTGTTGTGCTGGCCGCGCAGCAGTGCCGCGACCTCGGTGCGCAGGGCGGAGCGCAGCAGCGGGTCGAGGGCGGCGAACGGCTCGTCGAGCAGCATCAGGTCGGGCCGCGGGGCGAGCGCCCGTGCCAGCGAGACCCGTTGGGCCTGCCCGCCGGAGAGCTGGGAGGGGGCGCGATCGACGAGTTCGGCCAGGCCAACGAGGGTGGCGAGCTCTGCAATGCGGGCCGCGCGGCTGGTCTGGCGATCGCGGTCGGGTGTGATCGGTGCGGGTGCGAGGTGGTTGTGCCCCGGCGCGACTGGGTGGTGCGCCAACGAAACTGTGCGCGGGTTCGCGGGCAGCGCCGCACCGGCCCTCAGCGAGGCCGGTCCTGTGCGGTTCGCGCGCCCCCGCTGCCTGAGTCCGGCAAGGAGCCCGGCGACTCGGCTCGGAGCCTCGCCCGGTTCGCAGTAGAGATCGTCGTTCTGCTTCGTACGCGGCAGCCCGAAGCCGATGTTCTCGCCGACAGTGAGGTGCGGAAACAGCGAGGCATCCTGCGGGACCCAGCCCATTCCGCGTTTCTCCGGCGCCCGCTGCACGCCGGGGCCGGTGACGAGGCGTCCACCGACGCTGATGGTGCCGGAGGCGACCGGCAACAAACCCGCGACGGCGCGCAGGAGCGTGGTCTTGCCGCATCCGCTTGGACCGAGAACGGCCACGAGCGAGCCGCGCGGAATGCGCAAACTGACGTCGTCAAGCACTCGGCGGTCACCGTAGGCGACGCGGAGCGCCTCGATCGTTACCCAGCCCACTAGTTCTCCCTTGCTGTGCCGCGGATGCCGCTAAGCAGCACCGCGGGCACCATCGCCACGAGCACGAGCGCCGCAGCGTACGGCGCCGCAGCGCCGAACTCGAACAGTGCCGTGCGACTCCACAACTCGGTGGCGAGCGTGGACACGCTCGTCGGCCGCAGCAGCAGCGTCGCTGGTAATTCTTTCATGGCCGAGATGGCCACAAGCAGTGCACCGATCGCGATGCCGGGCAGGGCGAGGCGCGCGGTGACCCGCCACCAGGCCTGAAACGGTGACAGGCCGAGCATGCGGGAGACGTCGCCGAGGCTCGTCGGCACCGCCGCGATACCGCTGCGCACGCTGCCAATCGCCCGCGGCATGAACAGAACGACGTAGGCAAAGACGAGCACGACGGAGGTTTGGTAGAACATCGGAACCGCGGCGAGCGCGAAGAATACGAGCGAGAGACCCACGACGATGCCTGGCAGGGCGTGGCCGAGAAACCCAACGGCCTCGATCACGGCGACCAGGCGACCGGAGTAGCGGGCCGCGAGCGCCGCGATCGGCAGCGCCACGAGCACGGCGACCACGGCGGCAGCGAGGGCGATCCCGAGGGTCGAACCGACGGCCTCGAGCAGCCGGGGAACGTCGATGGCGCGCAGGGTTTCGGCCTCGATCAGCCGGCTGAGCAGCCCGACCACGGGAACCACGACCCCGGCCAGCGGCGCGGCAACGAGCACTGCCACGTAAAAGGGCCCATTGCGGCCGGGCGCGCGGGAAGGCATGGTGCTGCGGCCGGGAACGCTGGCGACCTGACGGCGGCTGCGGCGTTCGCCGGCCACGACCACGAGGGCGAGCACCACGAGCACGAGGGCGAGCAGCGCGGCCTGGTTGCGGTCGAAGCTTGCGCCGTAGGCGGCGTTGATTCCCCAGGTCAGCGTCTGCAAACGCAGCATCGAGACGAGCCCGAAATCGCTCAGTGAGTAGAGGCAGACCAACAGCGCGCCGGCAATCGCGGCCGGGCGAATCTGCGGCCAGGTCGCCGCCGCAAAGGCCCGCAGCGGACCGCGACCCAGGGTGCGGGCCACCAATTCCAGATCAGCGGATGCCCCGCGCAGCGCCGCCGCGACCGGCAGCGTCACGTAGGGGGTGCAGACCATGGTCATGACGAACCAGCTGGCCCAGAAGCCGTTAAGGTGCGGAAACCACACCAGCCAGCCGTAGGCGGCGAGGTAGCTCGGCACCGCGAGCGGCAGCGCCGAGACCAGCAGGAGCGTGCGCTGGAACGGCAAGCGAATGCGAGTGAGGATCCAGGCGCAGATCGTGCCGAGCACGAGAGCGGACAGGGTGACGGCGGCGGCGAGCAGCGCGGTGTTGATCGTGAGCTGCAGCACTCGCGGGCGCACGAGGGTATCGAGAAGTTCGGTCAGACCGGCCTCGGTCGTGCGCACCACCAGGTAGACCAGCGGGATGGCGGCCGTTGCGGCGCAGAGCGCAGCGACGGCCAGCAGCCAGGGCGGGGCACCGAAGCGGTACCGGGCTGGCGCGCGGGTCGCGGCCGTTTCCGGCGGCGGGATCAGTAGTTCGGTCATGCGCGCGGCCCGGGTGATCGGGCGGCTCGGGGAGCGGCCACCGGTGGGGTCGGGCGCAGCTCTCCGCAGCGGCTGGCGCTCCGAGACCGGGCAGGCGCCGGGGCATCCGCTTTGGTAAAGGGTAGGGCGCGGCTGCCGACCTGAGCCCGCAACCGCGCCTTCACTGCTTTAATATTAGATCAGGCCGTGCTTGCCCAGCAGGGTCTGGGTGTCTTCGAGGGTGTCGAGGTCGGCGAGGTCGAGGTCGGGGTTGACCAGCGAGTCGAGCGCCGGCAGGCCAGCCGGGGCGTCGATGCCAGCGATCAACGGGTACTCGAATGTCTCATCCACGAAGTACTGCTGCGCCTTCGCGCCGACCAGGTAGTCGATGAATTCGAGCGCGTCGGCGTCTTCGGCTGCTCCGGCGAGCAGGCCGGCCCCGGCCACGTTCACGATGGATCCAGCGTCTCCAGCTTCGGGGTAAGAGAGCTGAGCACGCATGTTTTCTTCGCCGGTCTCGGCGGCCATGGCAAACCAGTAGTAGTGATTGAGCAGTCCGGCCTCGATCACACCGTCATTGACGGCGGCGAGAATGGCGCGGTTGTTGTCGAAGATGACCGGGCTGTTCGCGGCGATGGCGGCGACCCACTCATCGGCTGCTTCTTCGCCGTTCAGCACACGGTAGGCGGTGACGAAGGCCTGGAAGCTCGCATTGGTCGGCGCGATTCCGAATTTTCCGGCCCACGCCGGGTCGGTGAAGGCGTCAACGGATGTTGGCACCTCGGCCGCGCTCATCGCCTCGCTATCGTAGGCGATCACGCGGGCCCGGCCGGTGACGCCGACCCAGGTGTCGTCGGTCGAGGTGAATCCGACCGGGACCGCGTCGGTCGTCTCGGCGGGAAGCGTGGCAAACAGGTCGGCGTTGGCGAGAGCACCGAGCGCTCCGGCGTCCTGCGCGAGGAAGACCTGGGCGGGCGTGGCGTCGCCCTCCTCGAGCAGCAACGCGCCGAGCTCGGCGGTGTTGCCGTAACGAACCTCGACGCTGATGCCGCTGGTCTCTTCGAACTGATCGATGAGCGGCTGGATGAGCGCTTCGTCGCGACCGGAGTAGAGCGTGAAGGCTCCGTCGCTCGTGGCCCCTTCTGCCGTTGGCTCGGCGGCTTGGGTGCACCCGGCGAGGGCAAGAACGGTGGCGCCGGCAACGAGGGCGGCGAGGGAGAGCGGGATGCGCATGTGACTCCAAGGACGGGGTTTGATTGACTAAGGTAAGGCTACGCTAACCCGCTGAGCAACGCCAATCGGCGGGGCCTTCGGGCGTCATGCGCCGGTGTCAGGCAGGTCCTAAACGAGAACCACCGCAAGCGAGGTCACCCTGAGCATTCAGTGCCATCTCCACCCTCTGTGGGAACTTCTCGTTGTAGCGTTAAGGTTCCCACCCACCCGCTGTCGAGGCCTCCCGCCCGCCACTTGAGGAGCCCGATGACCAACTCCCCCGTGATTACCACCGCCACACGCTCGGGCCTGATCGGCTGGCGCAACGCCGTGTTCGCAGCGTTCTTTGTCTCCGGACTGGGCCTGGCCAGCTGGATGGCGCGGGTTCCCGCCGTCCGCGACGGCCTGGGCCTCGATACCGCGCAGGTCGGCATCCTCATCTTCGGCCTCTCGGCCGGTTCGGTCGTCGGACTGCTGATCGCAGCCGGCCTGCTCGCCCGCCTCGGCGCACGCCGCGCCATGCTGGTCAGCATCTCGCTGTCGGCGACCGGACTCGTGTTCATGGGCGTCGGCGTCAGCCTCGCGCCCTCGGCCCCGTTCGTGTTCGCTGCCCTCGCCGTGTTCGGCGTGGGCATGGGATCCCTCGACGTCATGATGAACGTCGAGGGCGCGGCCGCCGAGCGGGCCATCGGCCGCACTCTGATGCCACTCATGCACGCCTGCTTCAGCCTCGGCACGGTGGTCGGCGCGCTCGGCGGCGCCGCGGCATCCGCTTGGCAGGTTTCGGTGTTCTGGCATCTGCTGGTCATGGCCGCACTCGTTCTGGGCACCGTTCTCGTGGCCGTGCGGTTCCTACCGGCCGCCATCGAAATCGATACTGAAGCGGATGCCCCGCGCCTCGCCTGGCGCGCGCGCCTGCAGGGCAGCCTCGCCGTCTGGCGTGATCGCAAACTGCTGCTGATCGGGCTGATCGTGCTCGGCATGACATTCGCCGAGGGCTCGGCGAACGACTGGCTGGCCCTCGCCTCGGTCGATGGACACGGCCTCAGCAACACCGACGGCGCCATCGTGTTCGGGGTATTCGTGGCCGCGATGACCGTGGGCCGCGTGATCGGTGGCCCCCTGCTCGACCGGTTCGGCCGGGTGCTCGTGCTGCGGGCCTGCGCCGGAATCGGCATCGCGGGGCTCGTACTGTTCATCCTCGCGCCGAACACCCCGCTCGTTTTTGTCGGTACAATCCTCTGGGGTATCGGCGCCTCGCTCGGTTTTCCGGTGGGCATGTCGGCGGCCGCGGACGACACCAAGAACGCTGCGGCGCGGGTGAGCGCCGTCGCCATCATCGGCTACGGTGCTTTTCTGGTCGGACCGCCCGTGCTCGGACTGCTCGGCGAAGCCTGGGGAATCCTCAACGCGCTGTACCTGGTTTTGGTGCTGATGGTGCTGGCCGGGCTGGCCGCCCCGGCGGCACGGCCCCACGCCGCGTGAGTCACGGCACAGAAGGCTACGTCGGCTGGTGTGGTTCCTCGCCACATCGAAGCACCCGCCGCTAGCGCCAAGGGGGGACAGACCCATAGGGTGAAGTGCTGTCTACGGAACCAGGCTGGCTTGCACACTCAGAGACGAGAAGACGATGGGCCCGACCCCGACTCACCTGCCGACCCCTCGTAATGCCCCTCGATCGCAGACCGATGAACCCGGCGATGAAGTAGCCCTGTTCCTGGCTACGGGGCCGGCCGGTGATACGGGGCTCGGACCTCTGCTGGAACGGATCCTGCTGCGCGCCGCCCAGTTGCTGGGATGCGCCATGGGATCGATCTGCACTATTGATGAGACCGCTCAGGTCTACCGCAAAGAGGTCGACCTCGGCGACGAATGCCGGGCTGGCCAAGTCTTCTCACTGGATGAAGGCGTCACCGGAGCAGTCGTGCGAGCCGGTGGATCCGTTGTGTTCAGTGAGTACTCCAAAGTGCCGGGCGGTCATCTCGGCCGGGACGACGCCCGCTACCAGCGCCCAGTCATCGGCGTGCCGATCAGGCTTCCTTCCGGGGTCATCGGCGCCTGCGTGGTCTTTGCCAATACCTCCGAGCGCCTCTTCACCAGCCAGGACGCCCGGATACTCGAACGTTTCGCCGCTCAGGCGGCCGCCGCCATCGCCGACTTCCGTCTGCACACCGTGGCCATCGAGGTCAACATCAATCTGGCCGAGTTTCACACGTCCGAGCGTGCAGCGCTGGCCCACAGATTCGGGCTGCCGGGCGGCGACGATCCGTGCAGACCGACGCACGTATCGATCGGGCGCCTGACCGAGACACACCCCCCTCGGGTGCTCGTCATGCACGAACGACCGGTGATCCGCGCCGGCTTGGTCCACCTGCTCACGCAGGAGGGGACGGGCATCCAGGTGATCGCCGAGTGCGGCGACGCTGCCGGCGCCCTCGCTGCGGCACGGTATCTGCAGCCCGACGTCGTGGTCACTGACATCGATCTGGTCGACCTGCCAGGCACCGACCTGCCAGACACCGACCTGATCGAGGCGCTGGCTCGCACCAGTCCGGGCACGGCCGTCGTGCTCCTGGTCGGAGACCCACACGACGAACGAATCCGGCGCGCGGCCCACTCTGGCGCCCGCGGGTTCCTGAACCGATCCGCCGAGGGGCATTCGCTCGTGCGAGCGGTCGACTCGGCCGTTGCCGGCGATGCTGTTCTGTCGCGCTCCCTACTGGAAATGTGGGGCGAACCGGCCGATCCCGCCCTCCTCACGTCCCGCGAGCGGGAGGTGCGCCGGCTGGTGGAGGGAGGACTCCGGGACAAGCAGATCGGTACGGAACTTGGCATCTCGGTAAAAACCGTCGAAAAACACGTCGGCACGATCCTCAGGAAGACGGGAGCAGCCAACCGCACAATGCTGGCCGGGCTGGCCCATCCGCATCATTCCTGAACGGATGCCGACGACGACCAGGGATTTCCCCCAAAGCGAATGGGGGGACTCCCCGATAGCGCGCGATGCGCGTGCCGGTTTAACGTGGGACGAAGCCAAAGGAGGCCGTCGTGCCAGTTGTTTCCCTGAAGGAAATCGTCGACCGGGCGTTCGATGCCCGCTACGGCGTGCCTGCTGTCAACGTGTTCAACGACCTCACCATGCAGGGGGTGCTGGTTGCCGCAGTCGAAGTTCGCTCGCCGATCATCGTGCAGACGTCGGTCAAGACCGTGCGCTCGATCGGCGCGAAGGTGCTGTTCGCTATGTGGCAATCCATGACCGCCGACATCGACGTGCCCGTCGCCCTGCACCTCGACCACTGCCCCGACCGTGACGTGATCAGCGAGTGCCTGGCCATCGGCTGGAACTCGGTGCTCTTCGACGCGTCCCAGCTGCCCGTGGCCGAGAACCAGCGCCAAACCATTGAGGTGGTCAAGGAGGCCCGAGGCTACGGAGCCCATGTCGAGGGTGAGATTGAATCCATCACCGGCGTCGAAGACGGTGTCGGCTCCGATCAGACCGCGGCGCGGCAGACCCTTGACGTATCCCTCGCGTTCATTGAAGCGACCGGCGTCGATGTCTTCGCTCCGTCCATCGGCAACGCCCACGGCGTCTACAAATCGAAACCCGTTTTGGACTTCGACCGGGTCAGCGATCTGGTGGCGGCGCATCCAATACCCATCGCCCTGCACGGCGGCACCGGAATGACGGACGCCCAATTCCACGACCTGATCCAGCGCGGCTGTTCCAAGGTGAACATCTCTACCGCCCTCAAGGTGACCTATCTGCAATCCACCCTGGCCAACCTGCGGTTCGCCGAAGAGGCCGACAAATGGGACCCGCCGACGCTTTTTCGCGCTGTGAGTGGCGATGTCGTCGACCTCACAACGGGCCTGGCCCGCACGTTCGGCTCGGCCGGCCAGGCCTGGTAAGCGATGCCGGCACTGATCTTCGACTGCGACGGCGTACTCGCCGACACCGAACGCCACGGACACCTGCCCGCCTTCAACGCCAGCTTCGCGGAGTTCGGACTGCCCGTGCACTGGAGCGAGGAGGATTACGCCGAGAAGTTGCTGATCGGCGGTGGCAAGGAACGCCTTACGAGCCTGCTCACGCCGGACTTCGTTCAGGCGGCCCATCTTCCCGCCGATCCGGCCCGGCAACAAGAAACCGTCGCCACCTGGCATCGGCGCAAGACCCAGATTTACACCGACCTGATCGCTGTCGGAGCGCTGCCCGCCCGCCCGGGGATCGCCCGGATCGTCGCCGAGGCGGCTGCTGCCGGCTGGATGCTCGCGGTCGCCTCAACCTCGGCCGAACCCTCCGTGCGGGCAGTGCTGACCCACGCGGTGGGCGAGTCCCTGGCCGCGCAGTTCCAAGTATTCGCGGGAGACATCGTGGCCGCCAAGAAACCTGCGCCGGACATCTACGCCTATGCCTTGGAGCACCTCGGCGTGAGCACCGACGAGGCGATCGTCATCGAGGACAGCAACAACGGCCTGCGCGCCGCCCGCGCTGCCGGGTTGCGCACCCTCGTCACAGTGAGCAGTTACACCGTCGATGAGAACTTTGACGGTGCTGCCCTCGTCGTCACCTCGCTCGGCGACCCGGATGGCGAACTCGCAACCGTGCTGGGCTCTCCTGCCGGCGTGGTGCCGAACGGTTTCGTGACGCTGGGCGACCTTTCGATGCTGCTGCGCGCCCCCAACCAGGAGGAAGAATCATGACCAGTTCCCTGAACGCGACTGAATTCGTGGTGCGCTCCATCGCCGAGGAGGCCCTCGTCAACGAGAAATACTTCGGCGAACTTGACTCAGTTGTCGGTGACGGGGACTTCGGCTACTCTCTGGCCCGCGGTTTCGAGGTTGTGCTCTCCGGCTGGGACGGCGTTGACCGCACGGACCCCGGGGTATTCCTGAGCAAGATCGCGATTGTCATCACCAGCACCATCGGGGGAACGTCGGGGCCGCTCTGGGGAACGGCATTCCTGCGCGCCGGCACCGCGCTCAAGGGCCGAAACGAGATCAGCCCGGCGGACACCATCACCGCGCTGCGCGCGGCCATCGAAGGGATCAAGTACCGCGGTAAGTCCGATGTCGGTGACAAAACCCTGCTCGATGCTTTTGTGCCCGCCGTCGACACGCTCGAGGCCGCATTTGCGGCCGGCGACGACGCCAAGACTGCTCTGGGCAAGATGGCGGTCTCCGCTCGGGAGGCCGCACAAGCCACGAGCCTGCTCCAGGCCCGGCGCGGGCGCGCGAGCTACACCGGCGAGCGCAGCGTGGGATCGCCCGACGCTGGCGCGATCGCCATTGCTGTGCTGGTCGAGCGCCTCGCCCGAACCTGGGCCAACTAGCCCACCGATAACCATCCGATCCCGACAACGACGTGGAGACATCATGAAGAAGTTCATCAACGACCCCCAGCAGTTCGTTCCCGAGATGCTCGAGGGCATCGCGCTCGCGAACCCCGACACCCTGCGCTACGTTCCCGAGTATCACCTCATCCATCGAGCGGATGCCCCCAACCACGACAAGGTCACCATCATTCAGGGCTCCGGCTCCGGTCATGAGCCAGCCCACGTGATGACGGTCGGTAAGGGGATGCTGGACGGCGCGTGCCCTGGAGACGTCTTTGCCGCCCCGCCGATCGACTTCATTATCGAGTCCACCAAGCTCCTCGCCTCCGACAAGGGGGTGCTGCTCCTGGTCAACAACTACACCGGAGACCGGATGGCGTTCGAGATGGCCGAGGAGGCATCCAGCGCCGACGGCATCCAGGTGCGCACGCTGTTCATCGACGATGACGTGTCGGTGCAGGACTCCACCTACACCGTCGGCCGCCGCGGCGTGGCCGGCAACTTCTTCGTGATGAAGGCCGTTGGAGCCGCGGCGGAGTCCGGTGCCGACCTCGACGAGCTGGTGCGCATCGGCGAAAAGGTCAATTCCGTCACCCGCACCATGGGTGTCGCGCTGACGGCCTGCACTCCTCCCGCCCGGGGGGAACCCCTGTTTGCCCTCGGCGACGACGAGATCGAGATCGGCGTCGGCATCCACGGCGAACCGGGGCGACGCCGGGCCAAATGGATGCCCGCCGACGAGATCGTGGACGAGCTGCTCAGCGCGATCGTTCCCGACCTGCCATTCGTCAGCGGGGACCGGGTCGCCGTGATGGTGAACGGCCTCGGCGGCACGCCGATCAGTGAGCTGTACATTCTCTACGGGATCATCCACAAGCGGCTCACCGCGCTGGGCATGACCGTGGGACGTAACTATGTCGGCGAGTACTGCACCTCGCTCGACATGGCCGGTGCCTCGATCACGCTGGTGCGACTCGACGACGAGATAACGGCACTACTCGCCGCCCCGGCCGAGATCGCAATGCGAGTTTTCTGAGCCGCCCGACCCGTGAGCGCGGTCGCCGAGGCCCGTGAGCGCGGTCGCCGAGGCCCGTGCCGATGAGAGGCCGAAGGCGACCAGGATAAACTCGTTCAGTGCGCCTTGTAATTGCGAAATGCTCCGTTGACTATGCCGGGCGTCTTAGCGCGCACCTGCCGCTGGCCACCCGTCTGCTGATGATCAAGTCCGATGGCAGCGTGCTCGTGCACTCCGACGGCGGCTCCTACAAACCGCTGAACTGGATGAGCCCACCCTGCTCGATCGCCATCTCCGAGCCCGACGGCGATCAAGCGGATGCCGGAATCACCGCCCTCTGGACGGTCACCCACGGCAAGACCGCCGACCAGCTCGTGGTCAGCGTGTACGAGGTGCAGCACGACTCGGCGCACGAGCTCGGCATCGACCCCGGCCTGATCAAGGACGGCGCGGAGTCGCACCTGCAGAAGCTGTTGGCCGAGCACATTCATCTGCTCGGCGAGGGTTTCACCTTCGTGCGCCGTGAGTACATGACCGCCATCGGGCCGGTCGATATCCTCGCGCAGGATGCCGCCGGCCGATCTGTCGCGGTAGAACTCAAGCGAAATGGCGATATCGACGGGGTGGAGCAGCTCACGCGCTACCTCGAACTCATGAATCGCGACCCGCATTTGGCGCCGGTCAGTGGGGTTTTTGCGGCGCAGACGATCAAACCGCAGGCCCGCAAGTTGGCGGAGGATCGCGGCATCCGCTGTCTGCTCCTCGACTACGACGCCATGCGCGGCCTCGACGACACGGCCTCGAAACTCTTTTAGGGCAGCGGGCGCCCGCGGGCCGCAAGGTACAACGCGAACCACTCGTCGCGGGTCATCGCCGCTGCCTGCGCGGCTGCATCCCCGCAGGCCCGAATGCGCGCCGGATCGCTCGATCCGAGGACGGGATCGATGTGCGCGGGGTGTCGCATCAGCCAGCCGAGAACGATGGCCTCGCGGGTCGTGTTCTTCGCCTCGGCCAGCGTCTGCACCAAAGCGGATGCCGCCTCCTCGGCCGCCGCGCCCGGCGCCCCGGAATACCGGCCCTGCGCGAGCGCGCCCCAGGCCTGCAGCCGCACCCCATTACTCGCGCAGTACTCCAGCGTGCCGTGCGGAAAGGTGTTGTCGGCGCCGTCCGGGTGGTTGACCAGCACCGTGCTGTCGACCCAGTCGCGCTTGAGCAGGCTCATCTCAAGCTGGTTCACCACGATCGGCAGGTCGATCTCGCGCTGGAGGAACGCGATCTGCGCTCCCGACATGTTCGAGACGCCGAGCGCGCGAATTTTTCCGGCGGCGTGCAGGTCGGTCACCGCCGCAGCGACAACGGCCGGTTCGAGCAACGGATCGGGCCGGTGCAGCAGCAGCGTGTCGACGTAGTCAACGTCCAGGCGCGCGAGGCTGTCGTCGACGCGCGCCACGATCGCCCCGAGGTCGTAGGGAGCGTGCTCTGCATCCAAGCGGATGCCGCACTTCGTCTGAATCTCGATGCGCTCGCGCAGTCCCGGCGAGCGTTTCAGAACCTCACCGAACACCTGCTCCGCCTTGCCAAAGCGGTAAATGTCGGCGTGGTCGAACACCGTTATGCCGATGGACAGCGCGGCCTCGACCGCGGCGACGGCCTGATCGATCGCGGCCGGGGTGACCGGCCCGGGCGTCCAGTCGCCGCCGAGTCCCATGCAGCCGTAGATCAGGCGGTCGGGCGGAGACAGCGTCATACGGATTCCTTTGTGAGGGGGAACGAAAAGGCTAGCGCCTCACTAACCGTACGAATGCTGAGAAAATGGGTAAATGGGACACTTTTTCGGCTGACCGCCTAGGCTATGCCGAATGAACGCAACATTGACGCGCACCTGGAGCGCCATTCTCTTCGACCTTGACGGAACCATCACGGATTCCGCCCCGGCTATCACCAGCTCTCTGGCCCGCACGTTTACGCTGCTCGGCCGCCCGGTGCCCTCCGCTGCCCAACTGCTCGCCTACGTCGGCCCACCCATGTTCGACGCCTTTCAGGAATACGCCGGCATGACCCCCGCCGAAGCCGTCGAAGCCATCGCCGTCTACCGCGCCGAGTACCACGGCGCCGCCGCGCTCGACACGGCTGTCTTTCCCGGCGTCGCCGGCCTGCTCGAACGTATCCACGCGGCCGGAATTCCGCTCGCCCTGGCCACCAGCAAGCCCGAGCTCAGTGCGATCGCCATTCTCACGCACTTCGACCTCGCCAAGTACTTCACGGCCACCGTCGGTGCCTCCGCCGACGACACCCGCAGCAACAAGGCCGACATCGTCGCAGAGGCGCTCGCCCGCCTGGCCGCGACCGGCGTAGACACCGGCGGCGCCGTCCTGGTCGGCGACCGCAGCTACGACGCCATCGGCGCGCAGGCGAATGGCATTCCGGCGATTCTGGTGGAGTGGGGCTACGGCTCGCCAGCCGAGGCCGAGGCGGCGACCGCGGTCGTGCACTCGACCGACCAGCTCCGCAAGCTGCTGCTCGGCTGAGGCCATCGCGAACCAGGCGGAACCCCCACGCGGTTCACCTCGCATTTGCCTCGTGTTCACCGGGAGGTAAACGGCTGGTGACCGGGGAATGACAGCGTGTTGAAGAACCCGAGCGGCGAATACTCTCGGGTTCTTCTATTCTCGCCGCGTCACAACCAGTTAGGCTCCATCTTTTGCGATCCAAAGCTAGCCACAGGTCCATTCCCGCCCTTGCCCTCGTCAGCATTCTGGCCTTGAGCGGATGCGCCGCAACCAGTACCGCGAGTGACCAGCCTCTCGCCGCGACCGGCGCGGACTCGTGCCCCGACACGCTTCGATTCAGCGACACGGGCGTGGAAGGACTCGAAACTCTCGTCGTCGAATTCGAGGGATTCCGTACGGCATTTGAAGAAGCCACCGGCAAGAACGTTGAGTTTTACCCAATCTCCAGCCGCACCGCAGCGTCGACCGCGCTGGAATTCGACGAGATCGACCTGCTCCTGACTGGTCCCGCCGAATATGTCGTTCTGAAGCAGGAAGCGGACGCCATCCCGGTTGTCGGTATCACCCGCCCCGGCTACCGCTCCATGATCGTGACCCGCGCCGATTCCACCGTGACGGAGCTTGCCGACCTCGAAAACTCCACGGTCATCACCAAGGAGGTCGGTTCCACCTCCGGTCACCTGGGCCCGCTGGAAATGCTCTCCAACGCCGGCCTCGTCGCTGGCGATAACGTCGACGTCGTTCCGCTCGGCGCGACCCGCATCGCGGCATTCGGCGCCGGTGAGGGCGATGCGCTCGGCACCGGCCTGAGCGACTTCGCGGAGATCGAAGAGGAACTGGGGGCCGGATCGATCAAAATGCTGGCCGAGGGACCCGACCTGCCCAACGATCTGTTCGTGGCCCGCAGCGCTCTCGGCAGCGGATGCGCGACCTGGCTTCAAGAGACCCTGACCGAAAACCAGCAGGTGCTTCTCGACGCCATCACCGCGACCGGCGAGAGTGACAAGTACCTCGAATCCGAATTCCAGGTCGCCACGGATGCCGACTACGACCCGACGCGCGCGGCCTTCGAAGCGGCTGGATTCGCCGATTTCGCCGAGCTCCCCGAGTGAGCCGGCAGCACAGCCCACGCAGCACCTCTGTCCCCCACGCCACACCCATGATCAGCGTGCGCGATCTAAGTCATCGCTATCCCGATGGAACAGAAGCCCTCGACGGCATCAACCTGACCGTTGACCAGGGTGAGGCCATCGTGCTGCTGGGGCACAACGCATCCGGTAAGTCGACCTTGCTCAAGGCACTGACTCGTCTGATTGAGCCAACGGCCGGCGCTATTTCCCTCGATGGAACGGCGGTGACCGGAGCCACGGCGAGAGAACTGCGCGACGTACGTCGGCGGGTCGGCACGGTCTTTCAATCGATTAACCTCGTGGACCAGGTCAGCGTGTTGTCGAACGTCGGACACGGTTCTCTCGGGCGCACCGACAACCCACGAAATTGGTTCGCCTGGACCTCGTCCAGCACTGTGCGAGACGAGGCCATGGTCTGTCTGGAACGCGTGGGCCTGGCCCCCTTCGCCTCGCGCCGCGCTGACCAGCTGTCCGGTGGGCAGCGCCAGCGCGTCGCGATCGCCAGGATGCTGATGCAACGCCCAACGATCGTGCTCGCGGATGAACCCGTGGCCGCCCTCGACCCCCGGGCCGGGCGGGAAGTGATGGACGTGCTCTGGCAGGTCGTGGCAGAAAAGAGTCTGACGCTCGTCTGTACCCTGCACCAGCTGGAACTCGCCGAGGCGTATGGCGACCGCGTGGTCGCACTGCAACGCGGCCGATTGCTGCTCGATGGGCACATGCGTGATCTGTCTCGGACCGATTTGGCCGGGCTGTATTCCGAGGACTCAGAGCAGGCTGATTCCGCCGAGAACTCGCAGCACGACGAAGCAGGAGTGAATCGATGATCATGACCACCCGGCCGACGCGCGTCACCAGCGCGCCACCCAGCCGGTTTCGGCGCCCCCACGGCGGAGCATTTCTGGCCGTGCTGGTGCTCGCGGGACTCGCCATTCACGGGGTGTCCCGCCTCGATCTGAGCCCCGAACGGCTACTCATGGCCCCGGCGCGCACGTGGGATTTTCTCTCGCGCGGATTTCCACCGGCGACTGATCGCGTGCCAAACCTCGCGGAGGCCATGCTCGAAACCATCGAGATGGCCATCATCGGTACGGCCCTCGGCGTGCTCCTCAGCCTGCCGATCGCTCTGCTCGCTGCGCGAAACACCACACCACACAGCATGATTCACGTGGCCGCGAAATCACTGCTCACGGTCATGCGCAGCGTGCCCGACTTGGTCTGGGCCATGGTTTTCGTCGTGTCGGTCGGTCTCGGACCGATCGCCGGAATCCTGACGATCATGGTCGATACGATCGGTTTCGCGGGCCGCTTCTTCGCGGAACGCATCGAAGAGCTCGACCGCGGTCCGATCGACGCGTTGCGCTCTACCGGAGCCAACCGCATCAGCGTCATGGCCTGTGCGGTCATCCCGACCGCGTTTCCGTCGTTCACGGGCACCAGCCTGTACTGCCTCGAAAAATCCATTCGTGGCGCGGCGGTACTCGGCCTGGTCGGAGCCGGTGGCATCGGCGTCGAGCTGAACGTGGCATTCCAACTGCGCCAGTTCGACACCGCGATGACGATCATCATCATGATTCTCATCGTCGTCCTCTTGGCCGAGCGACTCAGCAGCGTGGCACGCAAGCGGATGCTCGACGGCAGCTCCGCAGTCGCGCCGCACTAGCCGCGGCGCGGCATCCGCTGGTCGGTCCAGGCCCGCCGAGGTGCGGCATCCTCTTGTCTGACATTTCGGGACCGGAGCCTGGATGACCCGGTCGTTGTTGTTGGACGCGGTCGCTGACCGCTATGTTCTGGACCATGACCTTCGAAGCCGAGCAGTTCTACCTATTTGGGATCATTCCCTGGGACGGAACGTTCGTCGCTGCCTGCATCGCCGGCCTCGCTTCGCTGCGCAAGCTCGCGAAAGAAGACGAAGCAAAAGAAGATGATAGGGACCTGGCGCAGCTGGTGGTCGCTCGCTTGCCAGCCACCTGGAAGGGGTAAATGATGAAGGATGAAATCTCAGACGCGGAACTCTACAGTTATGCCCGTGAAGTGCGCGCCGAAATACTCACTGATCTCGGTCGGCCGGAAGAGGCCGACGCCGTGTTGGCCGAAAAGGGCCTGCCAGGTCCCATCGGCAAATAGTCGGTCCCGGCTACGAGTCGAAGCCTAGGCCCACGGCATCGAGCCCCTTGAGCAGCACGTTGCGGCGGCCCCGATTGTGGTCGGCACGATTGAGTGCCCAGCGCGTGGCCTGAATTCCAGCGGATGCGAGCGGCTCCGGTGGGAACGAAAGCGGACGGCCCCGCACCATGGCCAGTTCAGTGCGCTCCGTACTGCGGCCGGCCAGCTGGTCTAGCATGACCTGGGCGGCGAAGTGCGTGGCACCAACACCGAGGCCGGTGAAGCCGGCCGCATAACTGATGCGCCCGCCGCGAGCCTGCCCGAAGAAGGCGCAGAACTGCGTGGACGTGTCGATCGCACCGGCCCATTTGTGGCTGAAGCGCACGCCGGCCAGCTGCGGAAACGTCGTGAAGAAGTGGCTGCTGAGCTTCTCGAAGGTCTCCGGTCGGTTCTCGTAGCCGCTGCGCACCTTTCGCCCGTAGTGGTACACGGCGTCGTAGCCGCCAAACAGAATGCGGTTGTCGGCGCTCAGTCGGTAGTAGTGAAACTGGTTGGCGAGGTCGCTCAGGCCCTGCCGATTCTGCCAGCCGATCGCGGCGAGCTGGCTCGCATCGAGCGGTTCGGTCATTAGCACGTAGTCGTAGACTGGAACGGTCGCGAGTTTGTTGCGTTTGAGCAGCGAGGGAAAGACATTGGTGGCGAGCGCGACCTTCTGCGCGGTCACGGTGCCGCCCGTGGTCACTACCCGGGCGCCCTGGGCCGGCAGACGTCGGGCCGTGTCCACGCTCTGCACGAGCGAGTGCTCGAAGATCTCCACTCCAAGGTCGGTCGCCACGCGCGCCAGTTCGGCGGCGAGCTTGCCCGGATGCACGAGGGCGGTGCTGCGCCGGTGCCAGACGCCGGCGAGATAGGTCGGTGACGCGACCTCGGCCCGCACTGCGGACTCGTCGAGAAACACCACGTTTTCGCCGATCGTCTCTTCGCGCAGCCACTCAATCTGATGCTCTTCGATGGCGAGGTCGATGGATCCGGTGCGTTCAAAATCGCAGTCGATGCCGAGGTCTGCCACCGCTCGTTCGATCTCGTCGAGATTCTCGTTGCCCAGTTCGGTCAGTCGGTCGATCTCTTTCGGCCAGCGGCTGCGCCCGTTGTCGTCACCGTGGGTCAGGCTCGCCTCGCAGAAGCCGCCATTGCGACCGGATGCCGCCCAGCCGACCGTGCGCGCCTCCAACAAAAGCACCCTCGCATCAGGGTTTTGCTGCTTGGCCAGCACCGCACTCCACAGTCCGAGGTAGCCGCCGCCAACGATCGCGAGGTTGCAGCGCAGGTCGCCGGTGAGCGCTGGATAGCCGGTACGCGGCTCGAGCTCCTCGAGCCAAAACGAGCCTTGGCGTGTTCCCGTGAGCGAGGCTTTAACAACGGATGCCGCTGGCCGGGCCCGGTCGAAAATGGTGCTATTCATGCGTGGCTGCTGGTCATGGGTGGCGTCCTCTCGCGGCGACGATGCCGCCAACTAGTCTGGGCGCCACCAGCCTAGCCGCGCCCACCGACAGGCCGGGGCACGGAATGTGGGCCCATGCGTGCAGGAGTGCCCCATCGACCAGGCCCGGGCCCGGTCGGATTTCTCGTCACCCGGGCAGGGACATCCGCTTAACGCGATAGTGCCGCTAACGCAAAAGTGCCGCCCCGCAGACGCGGGACGGCACCAGATTAAGCGCTTGGGCTAGATAATCGCGGCGCGAAGGGCGGCAGCAGCTGCGGCCGGGTCTTCGGCGCCGTAGATTGCTCCGCCGGCAACGGCGACCGTTGCTCCGGCGCGCTGCACCGAAGAGATGGTCGACAGGTTCACGCCGCCGGCAAGGGAGAACGGAACCTTGGCGGTCTCGCCCTGGTTGAGCAGTGTGGCGAGCGAGAAGCCGGGCTCGGCCTGCTCGTCGAGTCCAGCGTGCATCTCGACGAACTGGGCACCGAGCGCCGTGACCTCGCGGGCGCGGGTGACCTTGTCGGCAACGCCGATGAGGTCAACGACGATGCCCTTGCCGTGCTTGGTCGCGGCGGCGACGGCTCCGATAATGGTGCTGTCCCCGGCCGTGCCGAGCACGGTGACGAGGTCTGCACCGGCGGCGAAGGCGATGTCGGCTTCGAGCTCGCCGGCATCCATCGTCTTGAGGTCGGCGAAGACGATCTTGTCGGGGTGCGCGTTCTTGATCGCGGTGACGGCGCGCAGGCCCTCTGCCTTGATCAGCGGGGTGCCGAGCTCGATGATGTCGACGTGCGGTGCAACCTGAGCAGCCAGCGTGAGCGCCGCTTCGGTGGTCAGTACGTCCATAGCTACCTGAAGCTTCATGGGATTCTGCTTTCTATTAGTGTTTAAGAGTGGAAAGTTCTTGGAAAGGGTGCGCGCTCTATTCGAGGTTGGCGTGACGCGGCCAGAGCTGTTCGGCCGTGGAACCGCTCGCCTTCCAGAGCGTGTGAAACAGGGCGTCGCCGACGAACAACACCGACTGCTCGAACAGGCCGCCCGAATACTGGGCCGACACCTGCCCGGCGTGGTCCTGCTTGGCAGCCGCGGGAATGACCACGGTCACCGCGGCGAGCCGCCCGAGCGGCGACTCGGGCGCCGTGGTCAGCGCGAGAATGCTCGCCCCCACGCCGTGAGCCGTCTCGGCGGCACGCACAATGGCGCCCGTCGTTCCGGATCCGCTCGCCACCAGCAGCACGTCACCCGACACAATCGCCGGGCTGGTCACCTCGCCCACCACGTGCACGTCGAGGCCGAGGTGCATGAGTCGCATCGCGGTCATCTTCAGTGCCAGCCCGGAGCGGCCAGCACCGAGCACAAATACCCGGGGTGCCGCGGCGAGCAGGGTTGCCGCCTCATCCAGTACTGAAGCGGATGCCGATTGCAGCGCCTCGACGACGCGGCCGTTCTCGGCGAAAATGAGGCCGAGGGCATCCGCTGCCAGTGGGGTGGTTGTCGTTTCGGTCATGATTCCATGTTCCACTCCTTCGAGTGGGAATGCTGCCCGCCAAACGAGCGGTTTTCCTACCCAAACGGATGGCTCTGGGTGGGCTCCGAGGATGGCCCGGGTAGGCTGGGGGCATGACTTCCGCTCCATCTAACCCCGGCGTGCGCGCCACCGCCACTGAGGCCGCTGCGCGCAGCACGGCCGCCGCCCTCCGGTCTGATGCTGCTACCGGAGCAGCCGAACCGGCCGCGTCATCCGCCACGACCGCAAAACGCTCGACGCTCCCCGCAAACTCCCCGGTTCAAACAGCGCGCAGCGCAGCCGCCGAACGTTCCAAACTCATCGCCGACCTCACCGACGCACACGCCACCACGCTGGAATCCCTGCTTGCTGTGCTGCGCTCCGGCAGCACGAGTGACACCGCCGCCCGACAGAAGGCCACCGAACTCGCCGCCGCCGCGATGGTCGCCCTGCGCGCGGTGAGCGACCTCGATCGCAGTCTCACCGAGGAACCCGTCGCCCGCGCCTTCGAACGTCTCAGGAACGACCTGCGCCCGCTCGTGCGCTTCGGCGACCTCGACGTGCAGTTCATCGAGCCGCCGGTGAACGGTCGGGCATTGCCCGGCGAGGTCGCCCACGAAGCCCGCGCCATCGTTCGCGGCGCCGTGCTCGCCCTCGTCGAACAGGCCGGGGTCGCGCGGGTGCGCGTGCAGTGGGACTGCGACGGAAGTAACCTGCTCATCCGCATTCGGGACGACGGTCCGGGCAACCTCGATGCCGAGGTTCCGAGCGTGCGTCAGCTCGCCGCCCGCGTCGTCGCGCTCAGCGGCACACTCAACGTGGAGGCCACCGCCGGCTGGGGCTCCGAGATGGCCGTGTCGCTGCCGCTCGACGCGCCCACGGCATCCGTCACCACCGCCGCGGCCTGGGGCCTCAGCCCACGCGAACGCGGCGTGCTCGAACTCGTCGCCTCTGGGGCGCGCAACAAGGCCATCGCACAGGCCCTGACCATCAGCGAGAACACAGTGAAGTTTCACGTGGCCAACCTGCTGCGCAAGGTCGGTGCCTCGACCCGCGTCGAGCTGGCCGCCCTCGCTCGCTAAGCGGATGCCCAGCGCCAGCTATGCCTGGCACCCGCAGACTCGGGCGCCAGTTCCCGGTCATAGCGCCAGCGATGCCCGGAGCGATGGCCCCCAACGGGCGCGGTGACCGCGACCCCGGTAGGACCCGAGCGCGCAACCAGCGCTAGGGTGAAGGAGTCAGAAGACACACCAACCACGGGAGCGCGCACCAGCGAGCTGAGAGGACGGCCAGGGCCGTCGACCGTTGAACCTGTCCGGGTAATGCCGGCGTAGGAAGTTCGAAACCAATGCGCACAATTGATGAAACAACCATGTCAAAAACGGTCACGACCGGCCCGATCCAGGGCAGCAGCAAACGCTACGAACCGGTAAAGGACTGGCCCGGACTCGAAGTTCCCGTTCGCCGGGTGAACCTCAGCAACGGCGAACACTTCGACCTGTACGACACGTCCGGCCCGTACACCGACGAGACGGCCACCATCGATCTCGAGACGGGGCTGCCGCAGACTCGGGCCGGGTGGGAGCATCCGCTGCCCATCGATGGCGCTGCCACCCAGCTGGTCTGGGCCCGCGCCGGCATTGTCACGCCGGAGATGGCCTACATCGCCGCGCGCGAGGGCGTCTCGGTCGAGCTTGTCCGCGACGAGGTGGCGCGCGGCCGGGCCGTCATTCCGGCCAACCACAAGCATCCGGAGAGCGAGCCGATGATCATCGGCAAGGCCTTCACCGTGAAGATCAACGCGAACATCGGCAACTCGGCGGTGACCTCGTCGATCGCCGAAGAGGTCGAGAAGATGGTCTGGGCGGCCCGCTGGGGCGCCGACACCCTGATGGATCTCTCCACCGGCAAGGACATTCACCTCACTCGGGAGTGGATCATGCGCAACTCGCCCATTCCGGTGGGCACCGTTCCGCTCTACCAGGCCGTTGAAAAGGTCAACGGCGACCCGTCGCTACTCACCTGGGAGATCTACCGCGACACCGTGATCGAGCAGTGCGAGCAGGGCGTCGACTACATGACCGTGCACGCCGGCGTGCTGCTGCGCTACGTGCCGCTGACCGCCAACCGGGTGACCGGAATCGTCTCGCGCGGCGGCTCGATCATGGCCGCCTGGTGCCTCGCGCACCACCAGGAGAGTTTTCTCTACACCCACTTCGTGGAGCTGTGCGAGATTCTGCGCCGCTACGACGTGACCTTCTCGCTCGGCGACGGCCTGCGCCCCGGCTCGATCGCCGACGCGAACGACGAGGCCCAGTTCGCGGAGCTGCGCACCCTCGGTGAGCTGACGAAGGTCGCGAAGTCCTACGGAGTGCAGGTGATGATCGAGGGCCCCGGCCACGTTCCGATGCACAAGATCGTTGAAAACGTGGCGCTCGAGGAGGAACTCTGCGAGGAGGCCCCGTTCTACACGCTCGGCCCGCTCGCCACCGACATCGCTCCGGCCTACGACCACATCACGAGCGCGATCGGCGCGGCCATCATCGCCCAGGCCGGCACCGCCATGCTCTGCTACGTCACGCCCAAGGAACACCTCGGCCTGCCCAACCGCGACGACGTGAAAACCGGCGTGATCACCTACAAGATCGCCGCGCACTCCGCCGACCTGGGCAAACAGCATCCGCGCGCCCAGGAACGCGACGACGCCCTCAGTCGGGCCCGGTTCGAATTTCGTTGGACCGACCAGTTCGCGCTCTCGCTCGACCCGGACACCGCGCAGAGCTTTCACGACGAGACGCTGCCGGCCGGCCCAGCCAAGGCCGCCCACTTCTGCAGCATGTGCGGTCCCAAGTTCTGTTCCATGCGTATTTCAGCGGATGTTCGGGTGTACGCCGAAGAGAACGGCCTCACCAGTCTCGAGGCCATCGAGGCGGGAATGGCCGAGAAGTCGGCCGAGTTCACCCGTCTGGGCAGCTCGGTCTATCTACCGCCGCGGGTGCTCTGATGACGGTCATTTTCGACAAGCGGATGCCCACCGGGCACTCCCACGGTCGCCGCTTCCGGGGTCGCCGGTGCCCGGATCGCTGGCGCCGCGAGCAGTTGTGAACGACCGGTCGCGAAGGACCTTCGCTACTCCAGCCCGTTCGCCCGCGCGACCCAGCCAGCCAGGCCAGGCTCGGCTTGGGCGTGCGAACGAACGTCTCGTGGTCGACCTCGATGAGCCCTAATGTCGGCCGGAATCCGCTCGCGCACTCGTAGTTGTCGAGGGCGCTCCAGTGCTCGTAGCCGAGCACCTCGATCCCGTCCTTGACGGGCGCGCCCACGCCAGCCCATCCGCGACAAACCAGACCGGAGCAGGGTTTTCCCATGGTCCCGCGGTCAGAATTCCGCACATGACTCCCGCGAATGTAACGCTGCGTCTGGTGCGTCCCGACGACGGGGAGAAGCATCCGGGCACCACACGGCACAGGCGTCCCTCGCCTCGCACCCTGTTCCAACGCCGCCGCAAAATTCTGATCCCATTGGCCATCGCCTGGCTCGTGATGGCTGCCCTGGCTGGCGTGCTGCTGCTCACCGGTACGAAGCCGAGCACCCCGTTCGGCGATACGGCCGCCGTGCCCGGCGGACTCGCCCGTATCAGCGCGATCATCCCGCTCGAAACCGATGGCTGGGTGCCGGCTACCGCCGCCGATCTGCTCTCCAGCCCGGTGCAGCCCGGGGCCCACCGCGTGCGCATTCTGCTCGAACTGACCGAAACGGATGCCTCCGGCCTCGCCTTTCGCGCCGCCGACTACTCCCTGTCCGGACTCGGCGCGCGGTCCACCGCGCTCTGGGTCGACCCGGCGGAGCAGAGCGGAGCATCCGTTCAAGCGACCCTCGTTTTCGAAATCCCCAATCAGGTCATTGCCCTCGTCCTGGACGGGCCTCAGGGTGCCAGCCTGTCCCTCGGAACCGGGCATCATAGCAACTCCTGAAATGATCCCCGAAATTGGGGGTAATTTCCTAGTCCACCCGCGGCTTACCCCGGCTTGGGCAAACAGGCATCATTGTCGCATTCCAACAGTGGAGGTCGTTATGACAATGGAATCGGACACCCGAGTGCAGCCAGCCAGCGCGCCCGTCGCACACCTCAGCGTTCAACTCTTCGGCAACCTGACCATTCGATGCGGCCCCGTTGTTCTGCACGCCCACGAACTCGGCGGACCGAAACCACGCCAGATCCTGGAGATTCTTCTCGTACACGTTGGCCTCCCGGTGTCGAAAGACCACCTGATCGAATTGCTCTGGGGAGCAAACCCTCCAGCCGAAGCCCTGCCCACCCTGGAAAGTTATGTCAGCGTGCTGCGCCGCCACCTGCAGCCCGGTGCGGGAAAGTTCGGGCCGTTGCAGACGACGACTGGCGGCTATGTGTTGGACCGCGACCTGGTCGATGTCGACCTTGAACAGTTCGACGATCTGCTGCAACGAGCCCAGAAAACCAATCCCGAGCTGGCTTACCCCTTCTTACTTCGCGCCCTCGACCTCGCCCAAGCCCCACTGCTCTGCGATGAACTGGTCGCAGCGTGGGCATCGGAGGCGCGGGACCTGCACGAGTCCCGGCTGACCGTCGCCCGCGTTCTGGCGTCCGAAACCGCCGCTGCTCTGCACCGGATCGACGATTCCGTCGATCTCGCCAACCTCGCGATTGCCAATGACCCGCTCAATGAACGAGCCTGGACGGCCCTCATCCTCGGGCTGGAGGCTGCCGGGTGCCACGCCCAGGGCCTGCAGGCCTATGACCGGTGCCGCCATGCCATGCAGAGCGAACTGGGCTGCGCACCCGGCCAGATTCTGCGCTCAGCCCAGCTGCGTCTGCTGCACGCGACGGCCACCGAAGACGGCGACCTTGCCGACGTGCTCTCGGCTTTTCTCGTGCTGCACGAACACCTGGGAGTGCCAGCACCCGATTCTCACCCCCGCACGAGCACACTTCCGCGACCAGAGCCGGTCCCGGATTCCCTCCGAGAGGCCACTGATGTCATCACGTCATTCCTGCGCCGCGCCGTCGCTCGCGCCTGATTCCCGGGTAGTATCACATGGGGGACAAAAACAGCAGGACTCGACGGAATTTCAGGTTCTGCAGATGCTGGTTTCGTCTATCGAGCTAACACAGCTCGGGACAGGGCAGAGAGGTCTCCGCAGATGACCACGCAAATGTCCCCCCTCGAACCTTACTTCCAGGGAACGGCCGTTCAACCGCCGCCGCCCGCCCAGATTCGCATTCTCATCGTCGACGATCACACGACCTTCGCTGAACTGCTCACCGATTCCCTCAACCGCGAGCCTGACCTGTGCAGCGTCGGATCAGCCAACGACGTCGCAAGCGGTATCGCCGCGTGTCTGGAGCTGCGCCCCGACGTCGTCGTCATGGACTATCACCTACCCGACGGCAGTGGGCTCGTCGCGGCCGCGGCCATCCTGGCGCGCGCCCCGCAGACCCGCATCGTCATCCTCACCGGCGACCCGGCCCTCGAGGCCCTCGAACAGGCCGCGGCGATCGGCGTCTGCGCCTTCCTGCCCAAGGACGGTTCGCTCGCCACGGTGCTCGATACCCTCCGGCACGCTCGGATTGGCGGATTCATCGTGCATCCGTCGCTCGTGAGCCTGCTCAGCGCCCGACGCCGACAGCACAACGATGAGATTCCGTTTCCCGAGCTGACCAAGCGCGAGCTCGCCGTGCTCCGCCTCATGGGAGAGGGTTCCGACGTTCGGGCCAACTCCAAGACCCTCGGCATCTCGGAGAACACCTGCCGGGGTTACGTCAAGTCCATCCTCGGCAAGCTCGGCGCACACTCACAACTGGAGGCCGTCGTGATCGCCACTCGACTGGGCTTGGTTCCCGCCCAGCATGTCTAACTCGGCGGCGAAGCCCAGCCGCCTCGACCGAACCCGGTCGGACGAACGTTCCGAGGTGCGGTCGGCGGTGGGTCGGTTCATCACCGTCGGCGTCATCGCCATGATGATCATCGCCGTGCCGGCCGCACTCTGGGTTCGCGCTGAATCCATGAGCAACGCCATGGACAACGCCATCCAACAGGCTCAACGCCTCGCCGACTATTCCATCGGACCGCTCATTACCGACGACCTCCTCGCGGGGTTGCCCGGATCGACCCGTCGGCTGGACGACCGCCTGGCTCCCCGCATCTCCGACGGATCGATTGTGCGCATCAAGGTCTGGGATTCCGGAGGGCGAATCGTGTACTCCGACTTCCCGGCATTGGTCGGCCAGGTCTTCGACCTGCCGAGCTTTGCCCCTGAACTCCTGGCCGGAGGCAAGGGGCATGCAAACCTCGGCGTGCAGGACGGCGCCGAGAACGCGCACGAATCCCAGGCCGGCGAATTGGTCGAGGTGCACGTGCGCACCACGGCGGCCAACGGTCAGGTCGTAATTTTGGAGGCGTACTTCAATGACGACGGGGTCCGTGACGAGCAAAACGCACTCGTGGTCGGGCTGATTCCCACCTTCCTGCTGTCCCTTGGAGCCCTTCAAATGGCCCAGCTCGTGCCGGCGATCCAGCTGGCCCGGCGCATCCAGGGTCACCAGTCAACGAAACGCCGCCTCCTGCAGCACGCGATCGACGCCTCCGACCTGGAACGCCAGCGCATTGCCCGTGATCTGCACGACGAAGTCATTCAAGATCTGGCCGGCCTGTCCTACGCCCTCGAAGCCGAGGAAATGCATTCCACCCCCGAGAATCGGGCGCTCTTCGGCCAGGCCAAGGCCATCCTGCAAAAAAACGTGCGCACCCTGCGCGCTATGACGACCGAGCTCTACCCACCCGATCTGGCCGAACTCGGACTGCCGGCCGCCCTCACCCGGCTGGCCGCCCCGCTGCTCGAGCACGACATCGAGGTCAAACTGCATATTCCCCCCGACTGCGATCTCGACCGGGACCGCTCGGCGATGTTCTATCGGGTGGCCCGCGAGGTGCTCGCCAACACCGTGAAGCATGCCAAGGCCGGCACCGTCGAGCTGACGCTCATGCAAGATACCGATCGCACCATCCTGCTCATCCATGACAACGGCTGCGGCTTCGACATGGCCGCGGACGCACCCGAGAATCACATGGGTCTGCGCATCATGCGCGACACCATCGAGGTCGCCGGCGGCACCCTCGAAGTGCGCTCCTGGGTGGGCGGCGGTACCTCCGTCATGGCTACTCTGGATCGGGTCGTTCCGGTTCGAACGCGCTAGCCCGAAGCCCGCGCCGCCGCTGCACCAGACTCCAACCGGCGAGCAGCACCGTCACGCCCAGCACCACCGCGAGTCCGATCCAGTAGGCCAGCCACGGTCCCAACGGTGTCGAGTCAACCTCGGCCCCGGCCACCGGCGCATCGCTCACCACCTCATGCGAGGTTCCGCCAGCCAAGACCACCGGCTGTGGGATCGGTTCGGCGGCGATGTCAACGCCCGCCCCGCCGGGAGTGCCGGCCAGGACAGCCACCCGCCGGGGTGTGGTGCCGGCCGGGCGTGCCATCGCGCTGCGCACGGAGTCCACCATTTCGTCGCCCAACAGTGTCCCGAGGTAGCTCACGCCCAAGGTGTCGGTGCCAGCCGTGGTCTCGTAGTTTCCCAGAGCATCAGAGAGGATGCCTTCACGCGCAATAGCATCGGCCAACGCCCCCGGGTCGGTCGCGTCCACCTCGAAGACGAGATCGTGCACCAGAACGGTCAGCACGAAGTACTGCGCGGGTTGGGTGGCCGTCGATGCATCGATAAGGCCGCGCGCGTCGTCTTCGGTCGACCCCGCCGGCAGCAGCAGGGTCAGCTGGGGCACGGCCTGCTCCAGCACCCCGGCCGGCAACACATCGGGGGAAATCTCGGCGAGCCTGAGGTTGGCACCGTCGGCATGCTGGTCCACGCCGGCGCGCAACGTGGGCAGATCGGCATCCGCTTTCGTATGTATCGCGAGTACGACCCGGCGTTGCACCAGTGGTCCGTCGTAGTTGACCAGGGGTCGGCCATTGCCAATTTCGCTGCGTGAAGCGGATGCCGCGGCTGGCCTAGTCGAGGTGCTGGTCGTGCCAGGCGGGGCCGAGGCCGAGGCCCAAGCCGTGCAGCCACTCAGCACTCCAGCCGCCAGTAAACCAGCGTTGAGCAGAGCGAGCAGCCGCACCGCCGAGGTCGGACGGGTCGCGTGAACCATCAGGTGCCGGCTGGCAGCCCCGGCAGGTACACCGGCGGGTAGGCATTCATCGGCATCGTGTCCAAATAGGCGGGATCGGAGTAGATCGGGTCGTTCACCCGGGAGTCTCCCACCGCGAATTGCGCCATCATGTCATGGTCCTCGTGCACCAGGTTGTGGCAGTGAATCATGTAGCGGCCGCCGGCCTCCGGCCCGGTATCGAACTGCATGAGCGCCGTGATCGACTCGTTCTCGCCGACGTAGAAGACGTCCTTCGGCCCGGTTTCCCAGACGAACGGCTTGCCGCCGTTGGTGTTTCGGCCGACGATCTTGGCATCGATCAGGTGAATGTGCACCGGGTGGAACCAACCGCCGGAGCCGTTGGTGATGGTCCACTGCTCGACATCGTAAGGCTGCGGGTTCGCGAACAACTGGGTGAAGCGGGAGGCCACGACGTCGTCCCAGGTCGTGCCATTGATCTTCCAGACGCCATTCACCTTCTCCACCTTGAGGCTGCGTTTGACTTTGGCCATGGCAGGGGTGAGGCTCATCGTGGCGATCCCGCCCTGGTGCGGGTTGACAGAGCCGCCGTCATCGAGCGTTGCCGGAATCGACGTGATGCCGCCCAGGTTCGACCCGGAATCAGCACCGACCTCGAACTGCATGATCTTGTTGGTGTTGACGAAGTTGACGTTGTTCTTGTTGCTCAGATTCAGCAGGCCGATCTTTTGCCCGACCCGATACTTGCGAAAGTCGATCAGGATCTCGTACCGCTCTGCCGTGCCGTGGCGCCAGGAGGCGACGGGCTGAACGATGGGCACCATCCCGCCATCAGTCGCGACGATGTAGACCGGGTCGCCGGTCGACAAGGTTGGGCGATAGGACCGCGAAATGGAGGCGACCAGCACGCGAAAGCGGTAGATGCGTGGCTTGACCTTCATGGTCGGCCACGGCACCCCGTTGACCAGGATGATGTCGCCGTAGAGGCCGCTGTGCAGCCGGTCGTTGTATCCAAGCGATCCGTCGGCGTTGAACATGGCGTCGGAGATCATCAGCGGTACGTCGAACTCCCCCTGGGGGAGTTGCGCACTCTCATAGCTGTCGGTCAGGGGGTAGAACGCGGCCAGTCCCGAATAGACGTTCTGGGCGGTGAGGTGCTGATTATGGTCGTGGTACCACAAAGTGCGGGCATTCTGCCAGTTCGGATATCGGTAGGTCTTGACGTTGCCGGGCGCCGTCGAGTCGTTCGCATAGCCGTCGTACTGTGGCAGCGACGCCGAGCCGTGCAGGTGGGTCACGGTGCGGAAGGCGCTGGGATGTAGCAGGCCTTTGGCCGGCAGTGCGTTGCGAATGCGCACCTCGCACCGGGTGCCCTGCCTAGCCCGAATGGTCGGCCCTGGGAAGATGCCGTTGTAGCCGGCGATCGTGGTCGACAGGCCCGGCACAAACTGCGCCTGGCCAAGTTTTTGGGTGAGTGCGTACCGGGCGAATGGGCGGTCGGGGTCACCCTCGTCGAAACCGGTTTGGTACGGGGCCAGCACCGGCGGGCGGCGAAAGACGCCGGCGTAGGGCACCGGCATGTTCGCGGGGGCGAGCTGGCTTTGAGTGGGCGGCGGCACGATCGGAACGTCATTGTCATTCCCTTCCATGCTGGCCAGACCAAGCGCACCGAAGGCGCCGAGCTGGAGAACTTCCCTGCGTGATGTCATTTCTCTCCTCAAGGCTTTGTGCTGTTCAGCTGTAGTGGTGGGACCGGCCGGCGACTGGATTCAGTCGCCGGCCGGGTGAAGCGGATCAGGTCGTTCTTAGAGCACGGTGCCGGTCGTGAAGGTCCACGTACTCGTCACCAGGGGGTTTCCGATCAGATCTCGAACGCTCGTGGTACCACCGGTGATGGTCACCCGGTATTGAACATTGGAGGTCAGGGTCACCGAGGGGTTGATCGTCAACACGTTGGTGGTGGCGTTGAACGCCGCCGCCGATGTGACAACCGCGCCGGTGGAGACCCGGGTGATCTGAACCGTGGTCGCGCTGACTCCGGTGATGTCTTCGCTGAAGGTCGCGAGCACGTTGGCGTTCCGGCGCACCCCGGTGGCTCCCGAAGCGGGAGTTCTCGTGGTGATCGTCGGAGCCGGGCCGGTGATGAACGACCAGGTACTTGTCGCCATCGTGTTGCCGGCCGCGTCCCGAATGCCCGACAGAGTAGCCGTGTAGCTGCGGTCGGCGAGCAAAGTCGCACTCGGGTTCAACGTCGCGACCCGAGTCGTGGCATTGTACGAAACCAGCGCCGGAACCACCGTGGTACCGAGCCGCAGCACGAACGTCGTTCCGCTGACCCCAGCGACAGGTTCACTGAACGTTGCCGTCAGATTTCCGGTCTGGCTGACCGAGCGAGCACCGGAGGCCGGCGTGCGTGCGATCACCGTGGGGAGCACGAACTCCGTGCGCGGTGTGACCGCGACCGAACGAGCGGAAGCCGCTCCGGTGCCGACCGCGTTGATCGCGGCGGCATCGAAGGTGTACCCGGTACGGTTCGTCAGCGACCCGATCACCGTGCTGGTGACGTTGGCCACCGTCGCGGTGGCAACAGCCGTTGCTCCCGTTCCGACGAAGGTGCGCACCCGGTAGCCCGTGATCGGTGCCTGGTTGGCCACTGGTGCCGGGGCGGCCCAGTTCACTGTCGCCGATGCGTTACCGGCAACCGGGGTTCCGATCACGGGAGCTCCAGCTACCACCTGCACCACCGGGGCGGTCGGGGTGACTGCCACTGACCGGGCCGAGGCCGCTCCGGTGCCGACCGCGTTGATCGCGGCGACGTCGAAGGTGTACCCGGTTCCGTTGGTCAGAGCGGTAATCGTGACGGTAGAGACGTCAGCGACCAGCGAGGTTCGGAACACCGTGGCGCTCGTTCCTTCGTAGGTGCGAACCCGGTAGCCCGTGATTGTCGCCTGGTTGGCCACCGGCGTCGGGGCCGTCCAGTTCACGGTCACTTGGGCGTTACCGGCGACCGGGGTTCCGATCGTCGGAGCATCGGCGACCACCTGCACCACCGGTGCCGACGGAGTCACCGCGTTGGACGGTGCCGAGAATGCGCTCGTCCCCTCCGCATTGGTCGCCGATACCTGGAAGGTGTAGCTGGAGCCGTTGTTCAGCCCGGTGACAACCAGGTTGAACGCGGTTCCGGCTGCGGTGCGGAGTGCACCGAATTGGCCTCCGAACGCGTCGAGCACCTTCACCGAGAAGCTGGTGGCGATGCCGGTCGGCGACGCGGTCCAGTCCACGGTTGCCTGCCCGTTGCCGGCAATGGCAGCACCGATGGTCGGGGTTCCCGGAGCCACGGTGTCGCTGAACTGCAGGCGTTCGATGTTGCGCAGGGTGTCTGTACCGTCGGTACCGCGGTTGTCGTGCACCGTTGTGGTCGATCCGGCAGACCCGAGCGTGCCGTCGCCGCCGGTGGTGGTGACTTCGTAATCGCTGGTCAGTCCTGAGAGCTGCGCCGTGTCGGTTCCGCCAGATCCGTACAGGATCTCGCGGACAGCCACGATGTCGCCCGGGTTGACCGCGCCGGCGAAGACAGCTTCCTGCAGCGTCGGCCCGGTGAGCCCACCGGCGCCGTCGGAGAGGTACTGGCTGGTCATTGCACTCTGGTTCGTGCCGTTGATGCTGGCACTGCCGATCTCCGTCGCCGGATCGTTCGGGTTGGTCCGAACGCTCAGTCGAAGGCTGAGGTACGCGTCACCGTCGATGATGTCGTCGGCTCCTCGTCCCTCGATCAGGTCGCTTCCGCCGCCGCCGAGGAGCACGTTGCCGGCGCCCCAGACGTTCGGGCCGGTCAGGATCGGGCAGTCACCCTGTGCCGACAGTGCGACAACGGATGCCAGCGTGGTCGTGAATTCCGGAATCAGCGCGTCGAAGCCCGCAATGCGGTCAACTCCGGCCTGGTCCAGAACGTCACAGCCGATGAAGCCGCCGCCACCCACAGCACCGGGAACAATGTCGTCACCACGCAGGATGTCATTCAGCTTCCAGCCGGAAAGTGCCTCGACTTCATTGAACTTGTCGCGCACACCGACCTGCAGAATGTCGAGGGGCGCGATCGGCAGGGCCAGATCGGCGTCCTGCGCCTGCGGGTCACCCTGGCCGGTCGACCAGTCGTAGCCGGACCCGCCAGCGTTCTTTTCGATTCCCGGACCGGCAACGCCAATGTCGTCGCCACCCTCCATGTCGTAGTCGTCATCGCCGCCCTGGCCGATCATGAAGTCGTGACCGGGCTTCTGTGAGTCGTCCAGGAAGAACAGATTGCTACTGTCTCCGATCATGAGGTCGGGTTGGTTGCCGCCCTCTTCCCAGTCGTCGCCACCGTCACCGAAGGCCGCGTCGAGGCTTTCACCGAGAATGATGAAGTCGTCGTCGGCGCCGCCGAAGGTTTCGTTGGCATTGGCTCCACCGTTGGTGAAGTCCTTGCCCTCGCCACCCATGATGATGTCGAGTCCGGGACCAGCGTCGATCGCGTCGTTACCGGGGCCACCCTTGGGCACGTCGTCTCCGGCAAGGTCGGTGATGATGTCGTCACCTTCACCGCCGAGAGCCACGTCGGCTCCGCCACCACCCTCGATGACGTCGTTGCCGAGGCCACCCCAAAAGGTGTCGTTGTCGTTGCCGCCGAATACCCGATCCACTTGGGCGGTGCCGTTGTAGACCGCCTGGCCGTTGATGCCGGTCGGGTCGACCGTGTTGCGGGCACGGTACTTGATCGTGCCGTCGGGCATGCGAATCAGCAGCGCTGTCTCGTCACACTCGGACTGCGGGTCGTTGGCGACGGTGTTGCCTGAAGCCGCGAAGCCTGCGACGGTTCCAGCCAGGTTCTTCAGCTCGAACTTGCAGTCGGCCGTGGCGAAGGGATCCGCTTTGAGCGAATGCGCGTTCGTGTTGCGCATCATCAATTCAGCAAACGAGTTGCCCTCCAGCTGGGTGCGCAGGTTCATGCCGGGCGTGCGGGCCAGGTAGTACAGCCGGTCACCGTTTTGCAGGTCGGTCATCTGGTTCTCGAACACGTAGTTGAACGTCGTGCCGAGCAGGCCACCGAACGGCGTGGTCATCTCCGCGAGTCCGCCGACCCAGAGGTCGACCTCGTCGAGACCGGTGATCGAGTGCGTGCCCGAGTTGGCCCACGCTCCCGTGCTGTTCATGAAGTCCATGGCCCCGTCCGGAGAAACTTCCAAGGCCAGGGCATCGGGGCTCACGATCAGTCGCGCGGCGTCGCGCTTGCCGTCGAGCGTGGTCGCGCCCGTGATGGTGGGGAACTGACCATAGGCGGCCACGAAGTTGATCAGCGATTCCGGATGCTTGAGGTTCTCTCCGAAGTCGATCCAGTTCGTGTAGGGCTTGAGCGCCCCGTCGTTGGTCCTGTTGAACAGGTCGCGGCGGAACACGTTCAACCGCGGCACGCCCTCAGAACGCGCACGGGTCATGTTGATCGCTGCCAGGTCGAGCGGTAGTCCCAGCAGGTTGTTGCGCAGGGTATCGGTGACGAATTCGTCGAGCTCGTTACCAACCTGGTCACTCATGCCCATGATGATGCTGCCGGCGGCTTGCTCCGAGGTTAATTGTCCCTCCGGTCCGCCGTCGGTATACGCAGGCGGGTTGAGGAACCCGTCGAGCAGAGAGATGTTGTTCTGGCTGCCCAGAACGTCATCACCAGTACCGAACAGGCCGTCAACGCCGGGCTTGTCCTCGTTGCGACGCGAAATCGTCTCGGTCAGCATGGAGTGACCGAAGCGGTACACGGCGTGGGCGAACTCCGCCTTGACCGCCGGGTTGATCTCGGTCTGGGTGAACGCGAACGGTTCGAACGGGTTGATACCAGGCTGCACCTTGCGCGCGAATTCCTCGAACACGAGGTGCTGGTACTCCATCTCGTTGACGAAACGGGCCGCCTGGAACAGGCGTTCACCGTTCCAGCCGGCGGCTCCGCTGGCCAGCTTCCACTCGGCCAGGGCCGCAACGCCCTTGGCAGAAGTGTCGTTGGTCAGGGTGTTCTCGATATCGTCCACCAGGCGGTCGTGCTCCGAGTGGAAGACCTGGTGAATGGCGGTCAGGCCGATGTTCTCGTTGACGCGACCGTCTCCGGCGATGAAGTGCGCGTTGAGCATTTCATCGTCGTAGGTTCCGGCCGGCTGGCTGGCGAAGTCAGCGGATGCAGTCGAGTTACCGTCCGGGGTCAGTCCGGCTTTCGGCTCCGCGTTGTGCGCGATGTCGGTGAGGAACGGGGTGTTGAAGTACAGCACGTTGCTCGGAACGGCCACGGGGTTCGCCGGGTCACCCTCGACCAGGCCGGTCGCGGTGGCATACTGCGGCATTCCGCGCAGCGGTCCCGGGATGAACTTGCCGTAGGCATCCACTGCCAACATCGGAATGTTGGTGACGTTCTGGTCGACGAGCAGGAGTCCGAGCACGTTCGCGGCCTGGGCCTTGGCGGTCGCCCAGGTGGCCATACCGCCAGCTGTGGGTCCGGCCGGTCCGCCGAGCAGCTTGCCGGTGGCAACCGGTCGATTTCCCTCGGTGACGTACTCGCGCAGAAATACCTGGTGCGAGGCGTGCGAGGAGTAGGTCTGGCTCTGGTCGATCCAAGGCGAGTTAGTGTTGAGGGCATCCCGAATGTCGTCGGCGCTCTCATCGGCCGGGGTGGACGGGTTATCGCCCGCGACGCCGTCGGCTCCGGGCTGGTTCTGGCCGCGGGTCAGCACCATGAAGCGCAGGTTCGGGTCGAGGTCGTCAGCGTTGCCGAACACGTGGTCCGGCCCGGCGACCAGCGGGTCATCGGCCTGCAAGGGCACGAAGACGGTGCCGCCGCCCTTGACCGTCTGGTCAATGCCATGGTCGAAGAACTGGCCGAACAGGGTGAACAGGGAGTTGTATGGCGGCGAGAGGCCGACGTCGGTCGTCACATTCGGCATGAACAGCGTCTCGTGGGAGGGGATACAGCCGGCGGGAACGCCGAACGGCACGTCCGGGCTCGGGTCGGTCGTGCAGGCCACAACGCCCTCATTGCCCTGGGTCCGCACCGGGTTTCCGGCGGCAGCGATGGCGGCCGGGTTGGTCGAGGTCTGATCGACGATCAAATTGCTGACCGTGCGCGGCTCCGAGTCGAAGACGAGGCCCTTTTTCTGGGCGTAGGAGGTCGGGTTCGGCGGTCCGAAGCCGGAGGGAGTGACATCCGCTGCGGAGAAGACCGGCGTCGCCAGGCGCGGGAAGACCTGGTCGGCGGCGCCGAACTGATCCTGGCCGGGCTGCAGGTTGTTGCAGGAACCGTCGACGGTACGCAGGCCGAGCGAGAGCAACGGGCTGGCGATTTGGTTGGGGCCCGTTCCGACCAGGGCGCCACAGGGGCCGGTGGTCGAAGTGGTGTTGGCCACGTGGGCTTCAGCAATCTTGATCTGCTTGAGAATGTAGGCGAGGTCAGAGGCCGTCACGGCGAATCCCTGGCCGACCGGGGCGACGGCGGCCTGGGCCGGGAGGGCGGCCGACAGGCCGAGTCCGGTGTAGAGCACGGCAGCCATGCCGGCGGCGAGTATGCGCATGGGCTTGCCGAGAACCCGCTTGGGTCTTGCACTGTCCTGGAAAGGTGGATTACCTCGCATTCCGCTGGAATTGCAGTTGCTGCGAACGATTCCCTTACCTTCGAACCTGCTCATGACGTACCTATCTCTTCAGGATGAGCGAACGCTGCAAGAGTGCTGTGCGGGCCTTATGGAAACCTTGTGCATACGCCGGTATGTCCATCCACCGTCTCCCGCGTTCCGGGCCCGGGCCCCGACCGTCTTCTCGCGGCGGCGCGACGGCCGCCCACCGTTCCGTGCTAATTTCGCCAGACCATGTCTGATCCGTCTGCACCAGCCGCACTCACCGCCCTCGCCCCGGTTTCCGGCTCCCGGCAAGCGGATGCCCGCAGCCGCGTCGCCGTCGCCGACATCGCCGTCGGCCTGTTCCACACCCAGGGATACGAGGCCACCAGCGCGGCCCAGATCGCCGCCGCCGCCGGGGTGTCCCGCAGCACCTTTTTTCGACAGTTCCGGTCGAAGGACGACGTGATCTTCGCCGATCATGATGAGCTGCTCGAGCAGATCGGCGAGTATTTCACCCGCGAACACGATGACCCGTGGCTGGCCGTGTGCGACGCTGCCGCGCTTGTTTTCGAGCGATTTCGGGAGCGCCTCGAGGTCGTGCGGGTGCGCGACCGGGTGGTGCGCCAGACATCCGTTCTGCGCGACCGGGAAACGGTCATGGTGTCGCGCTATGAGAAGACCTTTTCGGCCTATCTGCGGCAACGGCTGCCGCAGGTCGATCCGGTGCTGGCCATTCAATTCGCTGCGGCAGTGACGGCCACGCACAATTATGAGCTGCGCCGCATGATTCGCGCTGCCGGAACAGAACGGATGCTGGATTCGGCAGGACTGGCCGCCCACCTGCAGGCGGTACGCACTCGCTTTGCCCCCGGAGGCGTGGCCGCGGCCACCCCGGACAGCGAGCTGCTGGTCGCGGTGTTTCCGGCCTCCGCCCTGCCCGACGACGTCGCCCGGGCGATCGCGGGCCGGTACCAATCGGGCGGCATGTGACACTAAGTGTCACTTGACCTGAAACTCAGTGTCAGGTAGAACTGTAGTCACACCCGCTGCTGCGAAAGGCAATGATGCCCGATTACGATGTGTCCGCCCCGCTTGACACCGACTATTACGGCGTCTTCGCCGATGTTCCCGAGGCGGATCGGGCCTTCTGGGGCAGGGCACGTACCTTTGCGGTGGAGACGCTCGACGAGCTGAGCGAAGCCTGGGACAAAGCGGAGTACCCGCTGCACCTGGCTCGCCGCCTCGGCGCGCTTGACCTGCTCACGGACGGCGTCGAAGGTCCGGGCCTCACTCCCATGTCTCCGCTCGCGGCTGGCCTGGTCAACATGGAAATCTCCCGCGGCGATGGTTCGATGGGCACCGTCGTGGCCGTGCAGGGCGGGCTCGCCCTGCGCAGCATCGCCATGTTCGGCAGCGACGAGCAGAAGGCCACCTGGCTGGTGCCGCTGGCCCGGGCCGAAAAGCTCGGTGCCTTCGCCCTGACCGAACCGGACCACGGCTCGGATTCGGTGACCTTGGAGACCACCGCCCACCGAGACGGTGACGAGTGGGTGATCAACGGCGAGAAGAAGTGGATCGGCAATGGCTCGGTCGGCGACGTGACCGTGGTCTGGGCCCGCGACGACGACGGCAACGTGCGCGGATTTCTGGTCGATCAGTCCCTGCCGGGCTACCACGGTGAGACGATGCTCGGTAAGGGCTCCCTGCGGGCCGTGCACCAGGCCCGCATCACGCTGACCGACGTGCGCATTCCGCTGGACGCCGTCCTGCCGGGCACCCACACCTTCAAGGACACCGCTGTCGTACTGTTCGCGACCCGGCTCGGTGTGGCCTGGTCGGCTCTCGGACACGCCACTGCGGTGTTCGAAGCCGCCCTCAACTATGCCCAGCAGCGGGTGCAGTTCGGTAAGCCGATCGCCGGTTTTCAGATCGTGCAAGAACGCCTCACTCTCATGCTCTCCGAACTCACCTCGATGCAGTTGCACTGCATGCGCCTGGCCGAACTCGACGCGGCCGGAACGCTGCGCCCGATCCAGGCCAGCCTGGCCAAATTCCACAACACCCGGGCGGCGCGCTCGCTCGCGTCGCTAGCCCGCGACATGCTCGGTGGCAACGGCATCCTGCTCGAAAACCACGTTATTCGGCACCTCGCTGACATCGAGTCAATCCACACCTATGAGGGCACCGAGAGCATCCAGTCGCTGCTCATCGGCCGTGACCTCACCGGGGTCAGCGCCTTCCACTAGCCCCACTTCGGTGCATCTTTCCGGACACAGGAGTCCCGCGTGATTGATACCAAGACCAGCTCGCGCAACGATTCACCGCTCACACCGATGCGATTTCTCCAGCGCAGCGCCGAAGTATTCCCAAACAAGGATGCGATCGTTTACGGCGCTCGGCGCTACAGCTACCTGGAGTTCGCGCAGGCCGCCGAGGAGCTGGCCCACGCCATCCGCTCGCGTATCACGCCGGGTGACCGGGTTATATTCCTCGCGCCGAATATACCCGAGATGCTAATCGCCCACTACGCCGTTCCGCTGGCCGGCGGGGTGCTCGTCGCGTTGAATTCCCGGCTGGCCGGGCCCGAGGTGACCGCCCCAGCACCCAGGCCCTGTCACGGCCGAAACGCGGCGAACCGGCGTTTTGTCAGCATCTGCCTATAGGTTTAGACGCACAATGGAAGACCCTCCCTCGCATAAACCCTCGCCCGCCACCACCGACATGCCTCTCGATCTGAGAGGAGCACAACATGTATGAGTGGATCATGGTGGGCGTAGGACTCCTACTCACCGTCGGAACGGGAATTTTCGTAGCCTCCGAGTTCGCCTTGGTTACGCTCGACCGCAATGAGCTCGAAGCTCGCCGCGATCGCGGCGAAAAGCGACTCGGTCCGACTATTAAGGCGCTCAAGATCACCTCGACGCACCTGTCGAGCGCCCAACTGGGCATCACCCTCACCACGCTGCTGACCGGATTCACCTTCGAACCGGCCATTCGATCCCTGCTCAGCGGGCCGCTGACAAGTGCGGGCGTACCGGCCGGCATCGTGCCGCTGCTGGGAACGATAATCGCGATCTCGCTCGCGACGCTGTTCTCCATGGTGGTCGGCGAGCTCGTTCCAAAGAACTTCGCCCTCGCCGTGCCGTTGGCAACCGCGAAAATCGTCGTGCCGGCCCAAACCGTGTTCACGGCCGTGTTCAAACCCGTCATTCTGCTGTTCAACAACACGGCCAACGCGATCATTCGCCGGTTCGGCATCGAGCCGAAAGAAGAACTCTCCGGCGCCCGTAGCGCCGAAGAGCTGAGCTTTCTGGTGCGCCGCTCAGCCCTCGAGGGGGTGCTGGACGACGACCACGCCGCCATGCTGCACCGCACCCTGCGGTTCTCCGACCATTCTGCTGCCGATGTCATGACGCCGAGGGTGCGCATGGCCTCTGTTCATGTCACCGACACGGCCGAGGCCGTTGTGCGTCTTGCGACCAGCACCGGCTACTCACGGTTCCCCGTGATCGACAGGAACGCCGATGACATCGTCGGCGTATTGCACGTGAAACAGGCCTTCGCCGTTGCACTGGATGAGCGGGCCACGGTGACGGCCGCTGACCTGAAAGTGGAGGCCCTGCGCGTTCCCGAGACCATGGGCGTAGATTCCCTGCTCGCCGCTCTGCGCCAGCAGGGGTTCCAGATTGCCGTGGTCGCCGATGAATACGGCGGAACCGCCGGCATCGTCACCCTCGAAGACCTCGTCGAAGAACTCGTCGGCGAGTTGGAAGACGAGCATGACCGGGCCAAGGCCGGCGTCATCCGCTCCGGCCGGTCGGTCGTGTTCGACGCGGCCTGGCGCCCCGACGAGCTGTTCGACCGGGCCGGCGTCACCGTCCCGACCGACGGCGACTACGACACGGTCGGCGGATTCCTCGCCGATCAGCTCGATCGCATTCCCGAACTCGGTGACGAGGTCGCCATCGAGGGCGGCGTGCTGCGCATCGACCGCGTCGACGGCGTACGCGTTCACCGCGTCCGCTACACGCCCGTCGACCCCGAGACCGATCCGAGCCTCGCCACCCCGCACGACCGCATCGTCAATAAAATTCAGAAAGACCTGATCCATGAGTAGCGCCGATTTAACCGCGTACTTGCCCGGACTGATCTGGCTCGTCGTCCTGTTGGTGGTGAACGCGTTCTTCGTCGGCGCCGAATTCGCCGTCATCTCCGCCCGGCGCTCCCAGATTGAACCGCTCGCCGCCCAGGGCAGCAAGGCTGCCAAGACCACCCTGTGGGCCATGGAACACGCCACACTCATGCTCGCCACCAGCCAGCTGGGTATCACGGTGTGCTCACTGCTCATTCTGAACGTCTCCGAGCCGGCCATTCACGGTCTGCTCGAATACCCGCTCGCGGGCACCGGCCTCTCCGAGGGCATGATCAGCACGATCGCCTTCAGCTTCGCGCTGATTCTGGTGACCTTTCTGCACGTTGTCTTCGGCGAGATGATTCCGAAGAACATCTCGTTCTCCGTTCCCGAAAAGGCCGCCCTCATTCTGGCGCCGCCACTCGTGTTCGTGGCTCGGGTGTTCAACCCGATCATCTTCAGCCTGAACTGGCTAGCCAACGGCGTGCTGCGCCTGTGCAAGGTCGAGCCCAAAAACGAGGCGACGAGCGCGTTCACCCTCGACGAGGTCGCCAGCATCGTGGAGCAGTCCACCCGCGAGGGCATGCTGCAGGATGCCTCCGGCACGCTCACAGCCGCGTTCGAGTTCACGGCGAAAAAGGTGTCCGACGTGCAGGTGCCGATCGAATCGATGGTCTGCCTGCCCTCCACGGCCTCACCGGCCGACATTCAGCGGGCCGTCAGCCAGCACGGATTCTCGCGGTACATCCTCACCGACGACGACGATCAGCCGACCGGCTACCTGCACCTCAAGGACGTCATGGATCTCACCAGCGGCGACACCTTCACCCAGCCGGTACCGAGCAAACGGCTGCGTCGTCTCGCATCCGTGTCGTGTGACAGCGAGCTGGAAGACGCGCTCGCGTCGATGCGACGCCTCGGAGCGCACGTAGCGACGTCCTTCGACGCAAACGGCACCGTGACCGGTGTGCTCTTTCTGGAGGACATCATCGAAGAGCTCGTCGGTCAGGTCGAGGACGCCACCTCGATCTGAGCCGCGCGGTTCCCAATCGAGCGAACTACACTTGCTCGGATGCTTAGTGAAAATCAATCCGAGGGTTTCGTGCGGGTGCGCGGTGCCCGCGAGAACAACCTGCGCAATGTGAACGTCGATGTGCCCCGGGACGCCATCGTGGCCTTCACCGGCGTTTCGGGCTCCGGCAAATCCTCGCTCGCCTTCGGCACCATCTTTGCCGAGGCTCAGCGCCGTTTCTTTGAGTCGGTAGCGCCCTACGCCCGTCGGCTCATTCAACAAGGGCATACCCCGCACGTCGATGAGATCACCGGCCTGCCCCCGGCGGTCGCCCTGCAGCAACGACGCGGTACACCGAGTTCCCGTTCGAGCGTCGGCACGGTCACCACGCTGTCTAACTCGCTCCGCATGATGTATTCCCGTGCCGGCATATATCCAGCGGATGCTGCCGGTCGCCTCGAATCCGACTCCTTTTCACCGAACACCGCGATGGGTGCCTGCCCGCGCTGCCACGGTCTGGGTATGGCGCACACGGTCAGTGAAGCATCGATGGTGCTCGATCCCACCCTCAGCATTCGCGACGGCGCCATCGCGGCCTGGCCCGGTGCCTGGCAGGGCAAGAACCTGCGCGACATCGTCGCGGTGCTCGGCTACGACATCGACCTGCCCTGGCAGGACCTGTCCAGAGCCGACCGGGACTGGATTCTGTTTACCGAGGAACAGCCGGTGGTCGAGGTCGTGCCGCAGCGCGACCGCATCGCCAAGCCCTACCAGGGCCGGTTCTGGAGCGCCAAGAGTTTCGTACTGCACACCCTCGCCGACAGCAAGAGCCCGAACGTGCGGCAGCGGGTGTTGCGCTACGTCGATACCGGCCCGTGCCCCGACTGCGGTGGCAGTGGCCTGAAGCCGGAAGCCCTCGCCGTCACCGTGGCCGGTCACTCGATCGCCGAGCTCAACGCCCTGCCGATGAAGGCTCTGGCCGATGTTCTGCGGCCGATTGTGTCGGGCGACTCTGTGTCAGAGGTGGCCGTCACCCTGGCCGGGGACCTGCTGCGCCGCATCGATGTGCTGCTCGAACTGGGCCTCGGCTATCTGGCCCTCGGCCGCTCGACCCCCACGCTCTCGCCGGGCGAGATGCAGCGGCTGCGCATCGCCACCCAACTGCGCTCTGGCCTGTTCGGGGTGATCTACGTGCTCGACGAGCCCTCGGCCGGTCTGCACCCGGCCGACGCCGAGCCGCTGCTGCTCGTGCTCGAGCAGCTCAAGCTCTCGGGCAACTCCGTCTTCGTGGTCGAACACAATATGGACGTCGTCGGACGCGCCGACTGGGTCGTCGACGTCGGTCCTCGGGCCGGCGAGGGTGGCGGCGAGGTGCTCTATAGCGGGCCGACCGCGGGGCTGGCCGAGGTCGACGCCTCGGTCACGCGGCGGTACCTGTTTGCCGCAGACCGGGAGCCGGTGGCGCGGGCAGAGCTGCGGCATCCGCTTGGCTGGTTGGGCCTGCACGACGTGACCCGGCACAACCTGCAGGGTCTCAATGCGCAGATTCCGCTCGGGGTTTTGACGGCCGTCACCGGCGTCAGCGGCTCGGGCAAATCCACCCTGGTCAGCCAGGTGCTCGCCGAGGCCGTCGGTCGACACCTGCACCCCGACCCCGACGACGTTCCGGTGCTCGATCTGGGCGACCCCGATACCGAAGTCGAGTTCGACTCGAGCCCGGTCGCCGCGGTCACCGGCCTCGAAGCCGTGGATCGCCTGGTGCAGGTTGACCAGAAGCCGATCGGCCGCACCCCGCGCTCCAACCTCGCCACCTATACCGGCCTGTTCGATGCCGTTCGAGCCACCTTTGCCGCCACCGACGACGCCAGGGCGCGCGGCTTCACCGCGTCACGGTTCTCGTTCAACGTGGCCGGCGGCCGCTGCGAGACCTGCCTCGGTGAGGGTTTCGTGGCGGTCGGACTGCTCTTTCTGCCGGGCAGCTACGCGCCCTGCCCGGACTGCGGGGGTTCGCGCTACAACCCCGAGACCCTCGCGGTGACCTACCGCGGCAAGAACATCGCCCAGGTGCTCGGCCTGACAGTGGATGCCGCACTCGACTTTCTCGAAGACGTCTCCGTCGCCGCGCGCAGCCTCGAAACCCTGCGCGAGGTGGGCCTGGGCTATCTGCGACTCGGGCAGCCAGCCACCGAGCTTTCCGGCGGCGAGGCCCAGCGCATCAAGCTCGCGACCGAGCTGCAGCGCGCCCGCCGCGGCCACACCCTCTATCTGCTCGACGAGCCGACGACCGGGCTGCATCCGGCCGACGTCGAGCTGCTCCTGCAGCAGCTCGGACGCCTGGTCGAAGCCGGCAACACCGTCGTCGTGGTTGAACACGAGATGGACGTGATCGCCGCCGCCGACTGGGTGATCGACCTCGGCCCGTCCGGTGGCGACCAGGGCGGCCAAATCATCGCGGCCGGCACCCCCGCGACCGTGGCGGCCCACCCGACCAGCCGCACCGCGCCCTATCTCAAGCTCCGCCTGGCCTAAATCGCGCGCCTCACCCGGTTCTCGGTGGCTAATTCGCGTGCCCAGGAATAATTCACACCCTGCAAAACGCTGCACCTAGAGGCGCACACAGCGAGCCGGCTCGGGGGCGGCGGCCGCTAATTTTCGCATGTCGTTTTATGCATATCCTTTTCGTACCACTGTCAGGACCAGTTATGACCACAACAGCCAGCGTGCCCACAACCACGGTGGACCGCCGCCCCGATGCCGATGCCAAGCGCAACCAGCTGGTGATTCGACTGCTGCTGGTCTCGGCGTTCGTGGTCATTCTGAACGAGACCATCATGGGTGTGGCCCTGCCGCACCTCATGGACGACCTCAGCATCACGGCGACCGCCGCGCAGTGGCTGACCACGGCGTTCATGCTCACGATGGCCGTGGTCATTCCGATCACCGGTTTTCTCATTCAGCGTTTCAACACCCGCCCGGTGTTCATCGCCGCGATGACCCTGTTCAGCACCGGCACCCTGATCGCCGCGCTCGCTCCCGGCTTTGAGTTGCTGCTGCTCGGCCGCATCGTGCAGGCCAGCGGAACGGCCATCATGATGCCCCTGCTCATGACGACCGTGATGACCCTCGTCGCACCCAGCTCCCGCGGCAAGACCATGGGAAACATTTCCATCGTCATCTCGGTCGCCCCGGCGATCGGCCCGACCATCTCGGGCATCATCCTCAGCGTGCTCGACTGGCGATGGATGTTCATCCTGGTCTTGCCGATCGCCATCGGCGCCCTCGTCCTGGGCGCCTCACGGATCCAGAACGTGACCACGCCGCGCCAGATTCCGATCGACGTGCTCTCGGTCATCCTCTCGGCCTTCGGCTTCGGCGGGTTCGTCTACGGTCTGAGCAACCTGGGCGGCGCAGCAATGGCCGGCTGGCTGCCGCTCGGCATCGGCCTGGTTGCCCTGGCCCTGTTCGTGCTGCGCCAACTGCAGTTGCAGCGCACCGATCGTGCCCTGCTCGACCTGCGCGTGTTCACCTCGCGCACGTTCACCCTGTCGATCTCCATGCTCAGCATCAGCATGCTGGCCCTGTTCGGCACCATTATTCTGCTGCCGCTGTACATGCAGAACGTGCTCGGCATGACCGCTCTCGCTACCGGGCTGCTGCTGCTGCCAGGAGGGCTGACCATGGGCCTGCTCGCGCCGTTCGTCGGCCGTATCTACGACCGTCGCGGCCCGACCATCCTGCTGGTTCCCGGGTCGATCCTCGTCAGCGCGGGTTCTGGGCGATGACCAGGATGGGCGAGACCACCGAACCGTGGATGCTCATGGTCGCCCACATCGGCATGAGCGCCGGCCTGTCCCTGCTGTTCACACCGCTGTTCACCTCGGGTCTCGGCTCCCTGGGGCCCAGCCTGTACTCCCACGGCAGCGCGGTCGTCGGCACGGTCCAGCAGCTCGCCGGCGCCATCGGCACAGCCTTGTTCATCGCCGTCATGACCTCGCAGTCGGCCGCGCTGATCGCGCAGGGCGTCAACGAGGTGTCGGCGACGGCCGCCGGTATTCGCGGTGCGTTCCTGTGCGGTGCGATCATCTCGCTGTTCGCCATTCCGGCAGCATTCCTGGTACGGCGTCCGCCGCTCGACGCGCCGGTTCCGATCGGGCACTAGCCCGCGCACCTGCACAGCGCAGCACGCTGGTTCAGCGGATGCGCTGGTTCAGCGGATGCGCTGGTTCAGCGGATGCGCTGGTTCAGCGGATGCGCTGGTTCAGCGGATGCGCTGGTTCAGCACCGCAGGGTGGTCCGCCGGCAGTCCATGCCGGCGGCCACCCTGCAGCAGCAGCACGTTTTTCTTCTCCCAGTCGCCTAGCGCCTGCCTCAGCGCGTCGATTGCGCTGCTCTCCGCGCAGCTGCCGGCCGTGCGTCCGCAGGAGCACTTCGCCGGCTGAGCCGGGTCGTCGTGGTGCAGCCCAGCGATGCGCCAGAGGCCGCCCATCGCCCAGTCAATCTGGCGCCGGGCCAGCTCGGTATTGCGTTCGGCCCGCTTGACCAGATCATTCTGCAGCAGGGCACGCACTCCGTCGATCCCGTCCGCGAACTGACCTTCCACGACGGCACTGAGCTCGGTGACCTGGGCGCGCAGGGCGGTCAGATCAATGTCGCGGGCGACGAGGAGAGCCTCCGTTTCGGCGATATATTCTTCGTGCGCGGACTCGGAAACCGCCCAGCGAGCGGCCCACAGCTTGACGTGCTCAGCGTCGCGACGCTCACTCTTCTCAGCCCCAATGTGGTGCACGCACTGCGCGCAGACCACCTGGTCGCTCAGCGCGGTGAAGTGAAACGGCTGCGGCGCGAGGCAGCACAGGCACGGCACCTCCACGTCGACGTGCAACGGATGCGCGTGCGTCACGGTTGTTCCCACCTCACTGTTTGTTCCTTTGAGAATACCGTTGCCGAGTTCGTTCCCTCAGACCACGTGTGCATTTCTGCACGGCGCCCCTGTGCGAATCGCCTTTGACAGTCAGCAGTGCGAAGCGCAAGCTAAGACGAGCCAGACGACGTGCACGCACGTTGTGTCAATGACGACACGAGGGGGAATCCCATGAGCACGACCAGATCCAATTCCCGACAGGACGTACAGACGTCCGGACTGAAAAAGGTCGTGGCAGCCTCCATGGCCGGCACGGTCGTGGAATGGTACGAGTTCTTTCTCTACGCCTCCGCGGCAACCCTGGTTTTCGGCACCCTGTTCTTTCCCAACGCGGGCAGTGAGCTCGAGGGCATCATCGCCGCCTTCGCCACCTACGCGGTCGGGTTCCTGGCCCGCCCCATCGGCGGCATCGTGTTCGGACACTTCGGCGACAAGTTCGGCCGCAAACGACTGCTGCAGTTCAGCCTCGTGCTCGTCGGCGTCGCCACCTTCCTGATGGGCTGTCTGCCGACCTTCCAGCAGATCGGCTACCTCGCGCCCGTTCTGCTCGTGCTCCTGCGCTTCATTCAGGGCTTCGCGGTCGGCGGCGAATGGGGCGGTGCCGTGCTGCTCGTCGCCGAGCACAGCCCGGAGAAGTCGCGCGGATTCTGGGCCAGCTGGCCCCAGGCCGCTGTGCCCGGTGGAAACCTACTGGCCACCGGCGTGCTGTTCGTACTCGCCTCGACCCTCTCCGATGAGGCCTTCCTGAGCTGGGGCTGGCGCGTCGCGTTCTGGCTCTCCGCCGTGATCGTGCTGGTCGGGTATTACATTCGCACCAAGGTCAGCGATGCGCCGATCTTTCTCAAGGCGCAGAAAGAGGTCATGGGGGGCGACAAGGGCTTCGGCATCGTCGAGGTCTTCCGTCGCTACCCGCGCGGCGTCTTCACCGCAATGGGCCTGCGTTTCGCCGAGAACATCCTCTATTACCTGGTGGTGGTGTTCTCGATCACCTACTTGAAGATCATCGTCGAGATGGACACCTCGCGGGTACTGCTGCTTCTACTCCTCGCCCACGCCCTGCACTTCAGTGTCATTCCGCTCGTCGGCCACCTGTCCGACCGAGTCGGCCGCCGCCCGGTGTACTTCCTCGGTGCCGTCCTCGCCGGCACCTGGGGCTTCTTCGCCTTCCCCATGATGGATACCGCGAACGACTTCATCATTATCGTCGCGATTATGTTGGGTCTGCTGTTCCACGCCCTCATGTATGCCGGCCAGCCCGCCATCATGGCGGAGATGTTCCCCACCCGCATGCGCTACTCCGGCGTCTCGCTCGGCTACCAGGTCACCTCGGTCATCGCGGGCTCGATCGCCCCGATCATCGCCGTGAGCCTGCTCTCCGCCTTCGATTCCTCGGTGCCGGTGGCCATCTACCTCGCGGCAGCCTGCCTCCTGACGGCCCTCGTTGTGCTGACCCTCAAGGAAACGCGCGGCCTCTCGCTGCACGACATTGATGCAGCGGATGCCGCCGAATCGGCCGATCGCGCCGCCGCCGCCGATTTGGCTGGGGCCGGTCGCCGCTAGCTCGGCGGAACGAAGCGATGGCCCGATCTCGTCGATCGGGCCATCTCGCTGCGCGAGTGACGCACATCCGCTCGCCCGGTCAATCGGTGAAGGCCGCCGGTCGACCCGCGATCTCGAGCGAGATGGCCTCGATCGCGGCGCGCACCACCGGGGAGCGTAGCGATTCGGCCCGCACCACGGCCCAAATCGGCAGCTGACGCTGAAAATCGTCGCGCAGGACGGGCACGAATTCGGGCCGGTCGTGTACGAGAAAATTGGGCAGCAGGCCGATTCCGGCGCCGGCCTGCACGGCTTCCAGCTGCGCGAACAGGCTGGTCGCCTGAAAGGTCGTGGCGGGTTCGGGCAGCTCAGAGGACCGGTAGCCGAGGTCGGTGACGAGCAGTGCGCTCTCGACGTAGGACACAAAACCGTGCGACGGAATATCGTCGAGCGACGCGGGAACACCGCGGGCGAGCAGGTAGCCGCGGCTCGCGTACAGCCGCAGAAAGTAGTTGGTGAGAAAAACCGCCTGTGCATTGTTGACGTCGTTGCGCCCCGCCACGATTTCCAGGTCGACCCCCGACCGGTTCTGGCTCACTTTGCGGGTGGCGCTGAACATCTCAATGTTGATGCGCGGGTGACTCTGTTGCAGCTTCACGAGCGCCGGCGTGACGACCTCAGCCCCGAATCCGTCGATCGTGCTGATGCGCAGCAGCCCGGAAAGCGGATCTGTCTGACTGATCGCCGTGCTGAGCGCGCCGAGCCGATCTTCGATCGCTTCGGCCGCGCTGACCGCGTGCCGCCCCAGCTCGGTGAGCTCCCAGCCGTGCGGGCTGCGTTCGAGCGTGCGACCGCCCAGTTCGCGATCGAGCGAGAGGATGCGCCGCGAAATCGTCGTGTGGGTGGTGCCGAGTGCCTCGGCGACCGCGTTGAACCGGCCCAGCCGGGCCACGGTGAGCAGTACGAGCAGGTCGTTCGGGCTCGGAAGCTGGTATGAACTCACGGAATGGTCCCTTCGAGGCTGTGCATCTGCGCACATACTCCCTGTGAAATTTTGCCTTGATTGCACTCTATCCGGCTGCGAGGGTGGAGGAACACAAGCAAAGGAGCTTCACATGTCAGTAGTCGCCTGGATCGGGCTGGGCAACATGGGTGGACCCATGTCAGCCAATATGGTGGCCGCCGGCCACGAGGTACGCGGGTTCGATTTGAATCCGGATGCCGTCGCCACCGCAGTGACGGGGGGCGTCACCGCCGTCGGCAGCATTGCCCAGGCCGTGGCCGGGGCTGATGTCGTCTTCACCATGCTGCCCAAGGGGGAGCATGCCCGCTCGGTCTATTTCGGTGCCGACGGCGTGCTGGCCAACACTGACACGAAAACTCTGCTGGTGGATTCCTCCACCATCGACATCGCGACCGCCCAGGCGCTGCACGATGCCGCAGCAGCGGCGGGCTCTCGGTTCGTCGATGCCCCGGTCTCCGGCGGCATTAGCGGTGCGAAGGCCGGAACACTGACCTTCATGATCGGCGGCGAGGCCGGCGCGGTGGCCGACGCGACCGCGTTTATCAAGCCGATGGCGGCTAACATCATCCCCACCGGGGCAGCAACGACCGGTCAGGCTGCGAAGATCTGCAACAACCTGATGCTCTTCATCAACCTGGCCGCGACCGCCGAGGGCGCCGTTTTGGCCGAGCGGCTGGGACTGGACAAGCAGGTGTTCTGGGATATCGCATCCGTTTCTTCTGGCGACAGCTGGGCGCTGCGCACCTGGTATCCGATCAAGGATGTCGTCGCGACGGCCGCGTCCAACCAGGATTTCGCCCCCACATTCACCACCGCGCTCGCGAGCAAGGACATCGGCCTCGCCATAGCGGCCGCCCGTGCGACCAACACCCCGCTCGAAATCGGCGAGCACGTTGCCGAGCTGTTTCAGCGGCTGATCGATGAGGGCGAGGGAGGCAAGGACTGCTCGATGATCGTCAAACTCGTCGACGGCACCCTGCAGCCGAGCGCCTGAACCACGTCACCCATCAGAAAGAGCACCCCCATGCAAACAATTCCCCACTACATCAACGGCCAGCGCGTCGAGTCGGCTGAACGGTTCGGCCCGGTGTTCAACCCGGCAACTGGCGTGCAGGAGAAGCAGGTGGTCCTGGCCTCCCGCGCTGTCGTCGTCGACGCGATCGAGGCGGCTAGGGCGGCACTGCCGGAGTGGCGGGCCAGCAGTCTAGCCAAGCGCACCGCCATCTTCTTCAAGGTGCGCGAGCTGCTCGCCGAGCGCACCAGTGAACTCGCGGCGATTCTCACGAGCGAGCACGGCAAAGTGCTCTCCGACGCGGCCGGCGAGATCACCCGCGGGCTCGAGAACATCGAGTTCGCGACCGGGCTCGCCCACATGCTCAAGGGCGACTTCTCCCAGCAGGTCTCGCACGGGATCGACGTGCACTCGGTGCGCCAGCCCGTCGGCGTCGTCGCCTGCGTCACCCCGTTCAACTTTCCAGCCATGGTGCCGCTTTGGATGATCGGCAGCGCCCTCGCCTGCGGCAACACCGTGCTGCTCAAGCCGAGCGAGAAAGACCCCTCATCGGCTATTTTCATCGCCGAGATCTTCACGGAAGCCGGACTGCCCGCCGGGGTGCTCAACGTCGTGCAGGGGGACAAGGAGGCCGTCGACGAGCTGCTCGACAACCCGGAAGTCCGGGCGATCAGCTTTGTCGGGTCCACTCCGATCGCGAAATCTATCTACAGCCGGGCAGCCGCGAACGGCAAGCGGGTGCAGGCACTCGGCGGGGCCAAGAACCACATGGTCGTGTTGCCCGATGCCGACCTCGACATGGCAGCGGATGCCGCCATCAACGCCGCGTACGGATCGGCCGGGGAGCGCTGTATGGCCGTGAGCGTGCTTGTGGCCGTCGGCGGCATCGCCGACGACCTCGTCGCCGCGATCGAAAAGCGCATGAAGACCCTCACCGTCGGTCCCGGAACCGACCCGGTCTCGCAAATGGGACCGCTCATCACCGGAGAACACCGCGACCGGGTCGCGTCCTACCTGGCCGGCGCTGAGGCAGCCGGCGCCACGATGGTCGTCGACGGCCGCGCCCAGAACTTCGACAGCGACGGCTTCTTTCTCGGCGTCAGCCTGATCGACCATGTCACCCCCGGAATGCAGGTCTATGACGATGAGATCTTCGGCCCGGTGCTTTCGGTCGTGCGCGTTGACACCTTCGACGAGGCCGTGACGCTCGTCAACGAGCACGAGTTCGGCAACGGCGTCGCCCTGTTCACCCGCGATGGCGGGGCTGCCCGGCAGTTCGAGTTCGAGATCGAAGCGGGAATGGTCGGCATCAACGTGCCCATTCCGGTGCCCGTTGGATCGTTCTCGTTCGGCGGGTGGAAGAACTCGCTGTTCGGTGACGCGCATATGTACGGGCCAGACAGCATCCGTTTTTATACCAGGGGCAAGGTCGTCACGACCCGCTGGCCTGACCCGGCCAGCTCCGAGATCGACCTCGGGTTTCCGCAGCTCGCCTAAGCCAGGCGGGTCCCCGCGGGGATCCGCCTGGCTTTCACGGCGGCGGGTTAGGGTGTGGGGGTGCCGCCTTCAACCACGCCCACACCTATGACCCGTCCACCCGCCAGGATCGAGTTCTTCGCCGGAGCCGCATTTCTCGGTCGCGGCCTCAGAATGTGGATTACCTCACCCCGCCTGATGCTGCTCGGCGCCCTGCCCGCCTTCATCGTCGGCCTCGTCTATCTGGCGGGGATCGTGGTGGTGCTGGTCAACCTCGAGACGATTGCCGTCGCTATCAGTCCATTCGCGAGCGGGTGGGATGATCCGTGGCGCACTGGGATGCGGGTCGTGACCGGCGTTGCGGTCGCGGCGGCCGGCATCCTCTTGCTCGCATACACCTTTGTGGCCGTGACGCTGCTGGTCGGCGACCCCTTCTACGAGCGCATCTGGCGCGCGGTCGAGACCAGCCTCGGCGACGCGCCGGTCGAAGCGAAGCGCGGCCTGCTATGGTCGATCGGTGACGCAGTGCGACTCATCGCCCTCGCGGCATTGGTCGCTCTGCTGCTGCTTATCTGCGGCCTGATTCCCGGTCTCGGTCAGCTGCTCGCGCTCGTTCTCGGGGCCGTTTTGGGCGGCTGGATCCTCGCGCTTGAACTCACCGGATTCGCCTTCGACGCCCGTGGCTTCACCCTCAGCCAGCGACGACGGATGCTGCGCGCCCGCCGATCCCGCAGCCTCGGTTTCGGCGTACTCACCTACCTGCTGTTCCTGATTCCGGGCGCGGCGGTCATCGTGATGCCCGCCGCGGTCGCGGGCGCCGCACTGCTGAGCCGGGACGTTCTTGAGGCCGAGGCCCGGACCGCCTAGCGCTTGCGGTTTAGCGCTTGCGGTGAATGATGCGCCCGCTGCGCGCGGCGATGGCGCGCACCACGACCGGGCGCGCCCCTACCCAGACTGCAACCGTCAGCAGGATCGAGCCGACGAAGATCCAGACGCCGAGCCAGCCCGTGGCGCTGCGTGCCGCATACATGTGGTTGAGGTTGGCGCGGGCACCGGTCGTGAGCACGAGCAGAACGTGCACGACAATAAATGCCACGAAGAAGATAAGAGCCGCGAAGTGCAGCTTGCGTGCGACGGGCAGGGGAAAGACCCGGTCCAGGGGCCGAAACCGGGCGGAGAGCCCGGGAGAGATGCGCAGGCCGGTAACGAGCGCGATGGGTGCTGCCACGAACACGACCGTGAAGTAACTGAGCAGTTGCAGGGCGTTGTAGTACGCCCAGCCGTTGTCGGTCGGCCAGTTCAGCGAGGCGTATTGCAGGCCGGCAGACACGGCGTTGGGAAAGACGTCCCAGCTGGTGGGCACAATTTTGAGCCATTGCCCGGTCGCGAACAACAGAACATAGAAAAGGATGCCGTTGATCACCCACAGGGTGTCGAAGACCATGTGCTGCCAGAGGTCGAGGGTGATCCGAATCGGGGGATTCCTGGTGCGCACCACACCGGTGTTCGTGCGCGTCCAGAAAATGGACGGGCGCTTGGTCGTGCGCACCTGCCAGCCGGTGCGAATGACGAACAGGATGAAGAAGGCGTTGAGCCCGTGCTGCCAGGCCAGCCAGGCCGGCACTCCGATCGGGGTGGCCGCCGGGTGGGTGGAGACGCCGGGATAGCTGCGCAGGAAGGATTCGATGGATGGAAGGGTACGCAGTCCGTGGGCTGCGAGCGCGACGAGGGCCAGTGCCACCAGAATCGCAGGCACGATCCAGACCAGCCGCAACCACCGACTCGCCTGAAATGCACTCGCCCGGGAGGCACCCGTCGTCATCCTGTTCCGTTCCCGCGCGGGCGGTTTGCCGCGGCGTCCACGCAAGGCTACTTGTCCCTCGGGCCGGGGTGTAGATCACTGACGCGGTAGGTCACAAATCCTGCCCGGTCGCGCAGTGCCGCACTCGGCATAAGCGGATGTGACACCTTTGGACTCAGAGAATGACTGACACAGCCGCACCCACAGTCCAGAGCCAGCGCCAGCACATCACTATGTTCGGTGCCGAGTGGTGCGGCGACTGCCGTCGCTCCAAGAAGCTGCTCGACACCCTGGGCGTGGACTACGACTATGTCGACCTTGAGGCCGTCGAAGGTGGTGCCGACCGGGCCAAGGCCATTAGCGGCCTCACCAAGATTCCGGTCATCGCCTTCCCCGACAACACCCACGTCGTCGAGCCCACCGACGCCGCCTTGCACGCAAAGCTCACCGCGCTCGGCGTCATCTCATAGCCTGAAGCCACCACGTGGCGCGGCGTGACCGCGGGAGCGGCGGCCGCCGCTGCCGACCGTGACGGGCGCGTCGGCGCGGGTTCGACCGTCTCGGCTTATTTCTGGCCGGTCGCGAGCCCCTTGAGGTAGCCGGCCAGGGCCAGTGGAGCCGAGCGAGGCGCCTCGGCCTCGACGAGCGCGTTGTAGTTCGTGTTGGTGTTCACGTCGTAGGTGAGCACACGGCCGTCTTCAGCTTCAATGAACTCGATGCCGCAGACTTCCAAGCCGTTGCGGCGTGCGAACTCAAGGTATTTCTCGATGATTGAGTGGTCGAAGTCTTCGCGCAGGCTGAACAGCTGCTGACCGGCTACGGGTGCGATGGTGGCGCCGGGAGGCATGATCAGCTCGCGCGTGATGGGGTCGATGGCGCAGGCATCCGCGGGGCAGAGTTGGAAGCCGCCCCGCGCGGTATCGGCCTTGACCGCGTAGATGAACTCGCCCCCCACGATCTCGACCCGGGTGATGAAGGGCTCCTTGGCCTGGATGTATTCCTGAATGAGTGTGATGCCGTCCTGCGGCTCCTCGAACTCGTCGGAGGCCACATACTCGGCGAGCTCGTCCTGGCTGTCGAACTTGCGCACCCCCAGGCCCTTGCCGCCTTGATTGTGCTTGGTCATGAACGGGGCGGCAAAGTCCTGCGCCGCGGCGAGAATTTGCTCGCGGCCCACCGCTGCCACGGTGCGCGGGGTGTCGATACCGGCGGCCTTGAGCGCGACCAGCTGCTCGACCTTGCTCATCTCCAGTTCGAGTACGCGCCGGCCATTCACCGTGCGGCGGCCGTGGGCCTCGAGCCAGGCCAGTACGGCGCGCGCGTAGTCTTTCGACATTCCGTGGTCGCGGGTGTGAGCGGATGCGCTGATGCGCGACCAGAAGATTCCCTCCGGCGGCACCGAATCCAGGTCGAGAACCCCGTCGGTGAGCAGCCATTCCTTCACCTCCATACCCTCTGCTTTAAACGCCCGGGTGAACGGTGGAAACCACTCGGGGTTCTCGTGCAGGGCATAGACCGTGGGCAGGCTGGAAGTCATGTAAATCCTTTCGGTTGCAATGAACTTAAGGAGGCTCCGGCGCGGCGTATTCCTTGGGTCTTGCGTTGTCACTGCTGCGGAATCATGATGCCGTTGCCCGGGCCCATCGGCAGGTCGAAAAAGAAGAAGACACTCAGCACGGCTACCCAGGCGAGCCAGAACGTGACAGCGAAGGGCAGCATGCGGGCAATTATGGTACCGAGCCCCGCCTGTGGCTCGTATTTGCGCAGCATCGTGAGCAGCACGAGCATGTACGGGTTGAGGGGCGTCAGCACCTGGGTGGCTGAATCTCCCACTCGGAAGGCACCTTGGATAAACGCGGGTTCGTAGCCAAGGAGCACGAACAGCGGCACGAACACGGCGGCCATCAGCGTCCACATCGCCGAGCCTGAAATGATGAAAAGGTTCAGCAGCGAGGCGAGCAGTACGAAGGCAACGACGGCCGAAAATCCGGTGAGGCCGATGGACTCAAGGCCCCCGGCTCCTGCAACGGCGAGCCAACTCCCGATTCCGGAGAAATTGAACAGGGCAATGAACTGGCCGAGGATGAACGCGAGCACGAGGAATCCGCTCATGTCCTTGATGGCTTGCCCCATCACGCGGGGCACGTCACTGCCCCTGGCGATGGAACCGGTGATCTTGCCATATACCAGACCCGGAATCACGAACATGGCGAAGACGATGAACACGATCGAGCTCAACAAGGGCGAGCGCGGCAAGAACTCGCCGTCTTCGTTGCGCCACGGGGATTCGGGCAAGAGCACGCCGATGAGGATCACTCCGGCGACCACGACGCCGGCCACGAACGCCCAGAACAGGCCGCGATTCTCGGTGTCCGTGAGTCGCGTGTTCATCACGGTGGGAACCAACACGGCGTCATCGTCGAGGATCTCTTCGCGAGCAATCCCTTGGCGGCCCAGACGCGGTTCGAGGATTCTGTCGATGATGAAGCCGGCCAGGGCGATGAGTACGAGCGCGGAGGCCACATTGAAGAAATAGTTCGACACCGGGGTAACGGCGGAACCGGCGTTGGGCAGGTTCTGCGTCACAGACGTTGTGATTCCGGCGAACAATGCGTCGAGGCTCGTCACGAACAGCGAGGTCGAGTAGCCGGCACCCACGGCCGCGAACCCGCCGAGCAGCCCAGCCACCGGGTGCCGGCCGGCTGCCTTGAATACCATTGCGGCCAGCGGAGGGATGACTACGAAGGCCGCATCAGACATGATCGATCCAACGACCCCCACGAACGCCACGGCATAGGGCAGTGACCAGCGCGGCGCCGATCCGAAGGCCTTGCGGATCAGCGCCGCGAGCAGACCGGACTTCTCGGCTACACCTACCGCGAGCAGGATGGGCAGCACCGTCGCGAGCGGCGGGAAGCCCAGGTAGTTGACCCCGATATTCTGGGTGAACCAGGTGAGCCCCTCCGCAGTGAAGAAGCCCTTGACCATCGTGATCTCGTCGGTTCCGGGCAATTGCACCGTGACATTTGCCCACGCCATCGCGGTCGACGCCACCGCCGTGATGCCAAAGAGCAGGAGGAAGAGAATGAACGGGTCTGGCAGTTTGTTACCGACGCGTTCGATTCCGCCGAGAACACGATCGATCAGGGCGCTGCGCCGGGTTAGGGACGGTTGTGAAGACATGGGGCCCACCTTGCTTCGCGTTGATCGGTGAATGAGGAGTCAGTCGAAGAAGTGCGGCACATCGATCGCGCCGCCCTGCTCCGCGAACTCCTCGGCCACGCTCCGGCGCAGCTCGGCGTCGCAGAGAAAGTCGAGGGCGGTGAGCGCGAGGCCGCAGGCTCCGTCGAGGGCGCCGAGCTCGGCGGCATCCGTTGCTGAAGCCGCCGCGAATTCTCGGGTGTGCAGGGCAACGTCTGGTGCCGCGATCTTGATCAGTGGGTGGATACCGGGGATGCGATGGCTGACATTGCCGAAGTCGGTCGACGCTGCGATGGTTTCCGACACCACACCGAGCGGCAGCGGCTGGCGGCCGCGGCGCTGCTGGGCAGCGACCCACCGTTCGGTGAGCGCGTCGTTCGTTCGCACCGGCAGGGTGGGAGCGTGTTCATCCCAGTCGACCTCGACGCTGGTTCCGGTCATCAAGGCCGCGCCTCGGGCGATGCCGTTCAGCCGTTCGCTGAGGTCCTTGAGGGTCTCGGCGAATTTGGAGCGGGCGTAGAACTCGAGCACCGCCCGCTCAGGAATTATGCTCGGCCGAGTTCCCCCCTCGCTGATCACGGCGTGCACGCGGTCCACCGGCGGCAGCTGCTGACGCAGCAGGCCAACGGCCTGATACGCCAAGGTTGCCGCATCGAGGGCATTGCGTCCCATAAAAGGTTGAGCGGATGCGTGCGCCGCGACGCCCGTAAACGTCACGGTGAGCACCCGGCGGCCGAGCCACACCTGGTCGGCGAGGTCGTAACCGTAGGGGTGCACCATGATCGCGGCGTCGAGACCATCGAAGGCACCGTGCCTGGCCATCACCTCCTTGCCCGAGAAGCCTTCCTCAGCGGGGGTGCCGAGCAATACCACCCGGCCCGTGAATGCGTTGGGATTCTCAATGAGTGTGTTCGCCAGCGCGAGGAAGGCACCGACTCCGGCCGCTGCGATCACATTGTGGCCGCAGCCATGCCCCACGTCAGGCAAAGCATCGTACTCGCTGAGAATCGCGATGGCCGGGCCGTCGCCCGACCCGATCTCGGCGCGAATTGCGGTATCAACCCCGTGCACGCCGAGCTGTGCGGCTATCCCGTGGCGACCGAGCAGCTCCACCAAATAGGCGGCGCTGCGGTGCTCAAGAAACGCGGTCTCCGGGTCGGCGTGCAGGCTGTGAACGACGTCCCGCAGATCCTTAGCAAGCGCCTCGACGTGGGCTTCGACAACGCTTACCAGTTCCTCCGGGGCCCCGGCGAACCGCGATGGCACCGGCACCGAGGTCTGCATCCTCCGCGCAGTGTCGGCCTGAAGCTTCTGAAGATAAGTGGTGGTCGGCACTATCGAATGACTCATATATCCACACTAGACAAGGTGATTATCTCGTGGCACCATCCTGACCTACGCCGCAATCTCCGGCCGTTGCGCCGGTTTGCCGCCGGTGGACTTGGACTGAGGTCGCCAATCGGTGGAGATCCTCGCAGCGACGTTGATGAGTTTGGGGCGGACGGTCGCGGTGACAGCTTTTCCGAGGGCGGGACTGGCGAGAGTACCGGCGGCGCGGGTGAGGTTGAACGCGATGCAGGCCAGCACGAGTCAGGCGGCGTTGGCGGTGAATACGCTGGACGGGAAGTGCGCCATCGCCGACGCTTTCATATCGGCGTCCAAATTTTCGATGATTGCATGGTGGCGGTGGGTTTTGTCGGCGTCGACGGTTGTTGAGGCCGCGAACACCGGAGTAGCCGAAGGTGAACGCCCGCAGAAAGGATCCCAACGTCGACGGTGCGTAAGTTCCCTTGACCAGTTTCCGGAGAGCACCGTGTCGGAGCATGGCCATATCGTCCATGGAATCCGCCCCGGTGAGTGTGAGAAAGTTGCATCTACGAGATGTCTCCCTGAGCGTAAAATAATTTGTCTTACTAACAACTATTTTCGCTGGTCAGAGTGGCATTCTCGGTTTAACGCGCCGTGAAAAATCTCAGGTCGACCAGTGGATTCAGGCTACGCCGTTCGCTCTGGAGGCGGATGGCCGAAGAGAGGCAGGGTTCCCCAGGCCTCTCCCTCAAGTGAGGGATGCTTTCGCGCTCAATAGCCTTGTCGGTACGGTCGGAACCGACGGTGAGGAGCCACTCCGCACTGGCCCGGGGGAGAACGGGCTCAACTCCACCAGAGCCTGCTCGGCCGAGGCAGACACGATTTCCCAAATTGGAACGGATTAGTCGCCATCGCGTAGAGCATAGGGACTCGGGGTGGCGCGGCTACGCCCATGGCGGCAAGCTCATCGATGTGGCGTTGAACGGCAGCCTGATCACGTTCGGCAGAGTCTACGACGGTGCCCGTGGAATTGTGTAATTGGGCAGAGCTACGCTCAGCAGAGTTGGCGAGGTCGGAATTTCATAGATTACTTTCTTTGCTCTTCAGGGGAGTACCGGGCGACGGTCGCCGAGCACCGGGAATTCACTACGGACGGACTTCACGATGTCGTCGGATACGTCTACGCTGAAGACCCCCTCACGGTCTCGTGCTTCCAGGAGGATGTTTCCCCAGGGATCGATGACCGAGGAATGGCCGCCGAGGACCACCCCCTGCTGCTCGCCGACTGCGTTGCAGGCGATCATCAGTATTTGGCTTTCGACGGCGCGTGTCGCTGTGAAGAGGCGCCAGTGCGAGAGTCTGGTCAGAGGCCAAGCGGCGGGGGTCACCACAATTTCTGCTCCCGAGTCTACGAGCGATCGCCACAGATCCGGGAATCGGAGATCGTAGCAAGTAGTAGCCGCGATCCGACCCAACCTTGATGGGCTCGTTGTGACTGTGGTTCCGGGCGACAATAGTTCAGCTTCACGGGATTCGTAGCCGAAGACGTGGATTTTCCGGTACGAGTGAATTACGCCGCCTTCAGGGCTGAGCAGGACTGCAGTGTTGTGGTAGCCGCCGTTGGAGCCCCGTTCAATGAAGCTTCCCGCATGGACGTAGCATCCGAGTTGGAGAGCCCACGCGGCGGCGTCAGTGACTGTGCGGCCCTCGAACGGCTCGGACTCTTCAGAGTATCGATCGAAGTTGAAGTACCCCGCAGCCCATAGTTCAGGCAGAACCACCAAATCTGCGTCGGTTCCGAGCACCATTTTTGATACTCTGTCACGGCGCTCGTTGCTTGTTTCGTTGTCGGGGCTGGCTACTTGGATGAGGCTAATACGCATTGTCAGTGCCCTTCTAGGTTCTGCGAAGCAGGGTTCCTAAGCGGTCGATTTCCCCTTCCCCATCTTCCGATCTCGAGGCCTTGTACGAAATTACGCGGGAATCCCCCGTCTCACGGGCTCAAATTCCGGCGCCACAAACGAGGACGTCGCTTTGGGATCCGTGGACTTCGTGAGATGGGTCCTAGGCCTGTCCGGCGCACGAGTATACCTTCCTCGGTGTCGCCGAACGCAGCACCTCGCTGCGTGACCATCACGTCGACCGAGCCGAGGACGTACTCCAGAACGCTGGAACACTTCCCTCACTCAGCCTGTGGAAAATGGCACAGAGAATCACCCGTTCACGCTGCCCGGAGAGCCTGGATCCACACGGCTAACGAGCCACTCTGGCCGAGACTGCCGCCCATCTGGAACATCTCGTCTCTCTGCAGCGCGCAACCTGGCTTGCGACGGCCGACAGCGATGTGCTCGCGATCGCCCGACAATAGTGAAACCGCGCCCATTACATCCCACCCGGTGTCAGGGGATGAGTATGGCGCGCCCGCGCACGCGCCCGGCCCCGAGGTCGTCGACAGCTTGCTGAAAGTCGTCGAGAGCGTAGGACGTCGTGTGCAGTGTGACTTGGCCTCGTGCAGCAAGCACCATTAGCTCGGTGAGGTCAGTGTAGCTACCCACGAGGTTGCCGATGAAGTTGATCTCGCTCGAAATGATGTCGATCGTGGGCACGTCGATGTTCTCGCCGTAGCCCACGACGTAGTAGTCGCCGGCTTGGCGCAGCATGCGAATGCCCTCCGCTGTCGATCCGCCCTCGCCGACGAAGTCCATCACGGCCTCAGCCCCGGCGCCACCGGTCAGTTCAAGAACGCGATCGACGTGTGATCCGTCGGCAATCACCCCGTGGTCGGCACCAAGCGACATCGCGAGTTCGAGCGCGGCCGGGTTACGGTCGACGACGATCAGCTCCGACGCCGTAAGCGCCTTCAGCACCTGGATGCCGATGTGCCCGAGCCCGCCCGCCCCAATGATGACGCACCGATCGGCGGGGCGCAGGTGCCGGGCGGCCTTGGCCGCTGCGTGATAGGCGGTGAGGCCCGCGTCGGCGAGCGCTGCAACATCCGCCGGTTCGAGTGAATCAGCGATAGGCACGAGGCTACGAGCCGAGGTCTTCAGGTACTCGGCGTAGCCGCCGTGGGTGTCGATCCCTGGAAAAGCGCTCGCGGTGCAATGTACGTCGTCACCGGATCGGCACGCACGACAAAACCCGCAGGTGATGAGCGGATGCACGATCACTTTGTCGCCGACAGCCACATTCGTCACCGCACTGCCGATCTCGTCGACCCATCCCGCGTTCTCGTGGCCGATCGTGTACGGGAGGGTGATTCCTGACTTCTGCTCCCATTGTCCCTCGAGGATGTGCAAGTCCGTGCGGCACACCCCTGCGCCTCCGATCCTCACGATCACGTCGAACGGACCGGTGATCTGAGGTTTTGGAACCTCGGTCATTACAAGGTTTTGGTGGTAGTCGACGACCTGAACGGCTCTCATGGTGCTCATGCAATTTTCCTTTTGTGCGTGCGGATGACTGAAGACAAGGGAAAGAAATTCTCTTCTGCCCTGGGTAGTTGATCGACCTCGGAGCCCGGATACCGCGTTGCGAGCAAACCCCGGCAGAAATGAGCGTTGCCGTCGATCGAGATACGAGTCGAGCGAGCCCGGCGAAGGGCGAGAGCAACGGATACTGCAGGGTAAGGTGATCCGCTGTCGTCAACCAGCACCGATGCGGAATCGACGGTGCTCAGGCCGATCGTCGCCCGCCGCCTCAGCAAGGCAGCCTTCGCCGAGTCGTCGGGCAAATCGCCCAACACCACGTTTGCGACCGCCGTCTCTGCGAGTTCAGGCCGAGCGCGCAGGAACGCGGTGAGCGAGCGTTCCATCGCCGCGGTGTGGGCCTTGCGCTGAAACGTGGCCCGCAATTCATCGAGATCACTCTCTGCCTCGTGCAGGAACGTTCCCTTGTAGCCGGCGTTCGCTGCCAGTCCACTGTTGATGATGTCGGAGTCATGGTGGTCGTCGAGCTCGACTGTCACCACCCCGACATTGCGGAGTGCTGTGAGCACGTCCTTGGCGTCCGACGCCATCAAATACGCGAAGTTCGGTGCGCAGAATGACGTGGGCAGACGCAGGTGAACCTCAACGCTCGCACCCGTCAGCGTCACCGAGCGCACGAATCCGAGGTCGGTGATGGGCTCGTCGAGCTCAGGGTCGATGACCGAATCCAAAGCCCGCAGCACGTCGCCCTCCGTGAGCGGCTCTGGTGCTCCTGCCTCCCAGTGCAGAGTGGCCGCCACTGCGGCTGGCATCGTCGTGGTACCCATCACACTGCAGCCAGATCGGCCCGTTCGGGCTGACGCGGCCCCGTCGCCGTCTCTTCTGCACTCGGCAACTGCAGTTCGACCGGCACCGGAATGTCGTACATCTTCGCCGCGTTAAGCCCGAGGATCTTTCGCTTCTGCTCGATCGTGATGGGAGCGTACTCCGTCATGTCCTCCGGGATCTGAAAGTCCACGAAGGCTTCGATAAGCCAGCGCGGGGTCCACAGCGCGTAGTCGGAGGAGAACTGGATGCGGTCTTCGCCAATCCAATAGATCAACTCCCCCATGATCTGGGCGAAGTAGCGCGGGCGCGTGTGGATGAAGGGCATCGCTACTGCAAGCCCCCCGTGCACATTAGGCTCCTGCGTGGCTATCCAGCAGAAATCTTCGAGGCGGGGCAGGCCCACGTGCTCGACGATGAAATTGAGGTCGGTGAAGTCGGTCGCTGCGTGGTCGACATCGGCCACGTCGAAGGCATCTCGATCGAGTGGGCGGATTGTCGGCCCCTTGTGCACATGGATGTTGCGGATGCCGAGCTCGCGGCACAACTCGAAGTAACGGTAGGTCCAGGGGTCGTTGAGCTTGTAGCCCCGGGAGTCACCGTGCCACTCGGCGGTATAAAGTTTCACACCCTTCAAGTTGAAACGCTCGGCGTCGGCGCGCAGCTGGTCCAGGCCGGCCTCGCCGTTGCGTGGGTCGAAATTGTGATTGTAGGTGAGCCGCCCAGGGTTCGCCTGGGTGAGCGCGAACGCTTCTTCGGTCTGCCCGAAGCCGGTCTTGTAGAACTCGCCGAGGTGGGCAGGCTGGAAAATGGCGTGGTCGACGTAGCCGTCGGTGAAAATGTCCTTGATGAAACGCTCGCCGCCCTGATAGAGGTACTCCTCATATGGCCACTTCTCCGAAGCTGGGGACAGGTTGGCGTGGTAATCGTAGAAGCAGTCGATGAACTGCTTGCCGTGGATGTTGCGCTGATTCTCGGGGCGCGCGTCCCAGAGCGCCACATGGGCGTCGACAATAAAGTAGCTCTCGCCATCCTTCTGATACATACCTGCTCCTTTGCTGCATGCGGGAATCGTGATTACCTACGTCACGCTAACGGACGCCTACCGGAGCGGAGCGATGGCGCCGTCTCATTCTGAGATCGGTCTGGGCACCTCGGTGGCGGGAAGACCTAAACTGATGTTGACCGACTACCGCAAAGGTGCTGATGGACGCTCACGATCTTCCTTCTCGTGTACACGTGCATAACGCACCGATGGCGGCGATCTCCCCCCGCCTTCTCGCTTCGTGGCGGCGCAGTGAAGACTACGGCGTCTCCCTTGACGACGTCCAGCCCATGTTCTCGGGCACGTACGACGACGAATCGCTGTTCGTCGAGTGTGGGCGTGAGGTCCTGACAGAACTGCACGACACCCTCTCGTCCGAACCGGTCGGACTCATGCTCACCGATGCGGAGGGACTCGTGCTCAACCGACTCAGCGGAGACCGCCAGCTGCTGCTCGCGCTCGACGATGTGCACTTAGCACCAGGATTCTCGTACTCCGAGCGGCAGGCGGGCACTAATGGCCTCGGCCTCGCCCTCGCCGATCGAGTACCCACCCTCGTGCGCGCGGAAGACCATTACACGCTGAGCCTGCGCCTGTACAGCTGTGCCGCTGCCCCGGTTTTCGACCCGGTGAGCGGTCGGCTCGAGGGGGCGGTGAACCTGACGACCTGGTCGGAGAAAGGCTCTGACCTGCTGCTCGCGCTGGCGCAGACGGCTGCCACGTCGACCGCGAACCTCATGCTCGCTCGATCGCAGGGCCACCACCCGCGGCGGGTATCGCGCGGCCAGGTCTTTCGCATCGAGGGTCTACGGGAGCAGTCGGGGAACGCTCCACTGCGCGATCTGTCGGACGCCTGGAACAATGCCGTCACCCGCACCGTCGAAGCCCTCACCGCGGGCCGTATGGTTGCAGCGGTGGGCGAGCGAGGTTCGGGACGAGCTACGCTGTTGGCCCAAGCCGTTCGGCAGGTGTACCCTCACGACCGGCTGTTTGCCGTACGCGCCCCAGCGCCGCGCGACACGGATTCGTGGTTCTCGGTCTGGACACCCGAGCTCAGCCGTCCCAACACCGGGTTCGTGCTGTGCGACGTTGATGATCTCTCCTCTCCCGCCGCCGAGCACCTGCGCGCGATGCTGGTCGGCGAGCGCACCTCCGACGCGGCTGCCTGCCCAGTGTCCGCAGAGCATTTCGATGCCATTCCGCTGCCACTTCGCACCCTTGTCGAAACGGTGGTGCAGGTGCCTCCGCTGCGTGAGCGGGCGGCCGACATCCTCCCCCTCGCCAACCATCTAGCCTGGCGGGCACGCCGCCGCGAGGTCGATTTCACCACCGCCGCTTCACGCGCGCTCACCGACTATGCCTGGCCGGGAAACGTCGAGGAACTCGCTCAGGCCGTCAGAGAGGCCGCGAGCCGCACCGATTTAGTCGACGTGCGCCACCTTCCGCCACAGATACTGTCCCGCGGCCAGCACCTTTCGCGCATCAAGGCGTTTGAGCGCGACGAGATCGTGCGCGTGCTCAGTAGACCCGGTGCCACCTCAGAAGGTGCGGCGGCCGAGCTGGGAATGAGTCGCGCCACCGTGTACCGAAAACTGGCGCAATACGGAATTCAACTCCCCCGCCACGACTGAACAACATCCCTCAAGACGAGGCAACGTAGGCCTCAAACGCGCGCTGTTTCTCGCCGTATTCGCCGCGCTCAACGCACCAGTCTCACACAATGGCTGCACCCGAAAGATCGCCCAAGGCAAACATCACAGCCAAGCCTTCATTCCGGAGCCCGCCGCCGCTGCGACGTCCTCTCCACCATGATCCGAGACGACACAATCGTATAAATCGGGTCCACACTCCCGACTGGACGAAACCGCGGGGCTGCAACAACGCGCAGTGCCCGTCTCAAGTTGAGATAGTCGCCATCACTCGGAACTCCATCGGCCTAATACTCTCGTCACACCGGGGTTCAGAAAAAAGGCTCCGGGACCGCCATTTGGCCTGCATCGACAACGACGTCAAGGAGCCCCACATGTCCGCAATAAGTCCCATCCGCACAGTCATCAGCCCGGGGCGCTACGTCCAAGGGCCGGGAGCCATTTCCCGTCTGGGCGAGTTCCTCGCACCCATCGGAGACACACCCCTGATCGTCGCCGATGATGCCGTCTGGGGTTTCGTGGGGCACGATGTAACCTCATCCTTGAAGACGGTTGGGCTGCCTGTTACCCGAGAAACGTTCCGTGGAATCCCGTCTGCAAGAGAGATCAATCGCCTCGTTGCCGTGATCAAGAGCACGAATGCGAACGTCGTCGTCGCCGTCGGCGGCGGAAGTACGATCGACGCGGTCAAAGCATCCGGATTTCTCGCAGGTATCCGGTGGGTGACCGTACCAACGGTCGCTTCCACGGATGCGCCGACTTCCGCCTTGGCCGTGGTTTACACCGAAGAAGGTGCATTCGAGGAGTACCGCTTCTTTCCTCGCAACCCGGACCTCGTCCTTGTCGATTCGCAGATTATTGCCAACGCCCCGGCGGCCTTTCTCGCAGCGGGAGTTGGCGACGCTTTGGCCACCTGGCTTGAGGCACGGGCAACGGCAGCTTCAAACTCGCTGACGATGGCCGGGGGTCTTCCTACCCTCACCGGCACCGCCCTGGCCCGACTTAGCTGGGATGTCCTTTGGGATAACGCGCTGCCAGCTCTCGACGCTGTACGCGATCACCTCGTAACCCCGGCAGTCGAGAAAGTCATCGAGGCGAATACTCTGCTTTCGGGCATGGGGTTCGAGTCCGGTGGTCTAGCCGCAGCCCACGCCATCCACAACGGGCTGACGGCGGTACCGCAAACACATGGACTGGCTCATGGGCAGAAGGTCAACATCGGTTCACTCACGCAGCTGGTACTTGAGGGGGCACCAACCGGCGACATCCGGGATTTCATCGAGTTCACCACTCGAGTGGGCCTCCCCACAACTCTCACCGAAGTCGGGCTGACGGTGGAAAGCTCCCAGGAACTCGCATTGGTCGCCAGTGCGGCTACCGAGAAAGGCGAGACCATTCACGCGATGCCTTTCGACGTGCGGCCGGCCGATGTTGTTTCGGCCCTTAAGTCGATAGAGCGTTTCTCTCGCCGGGTCCGCGAGGAAGCCAGCCTCCCGGTTCCGACGCCATACGTGGCTGCTCACTGACGTGTTCTTGGGCTTCTCCAGTCCAACCGGGCTGAGGCCGCCGACGACCTGATTGTTTAGCGGTTTCGATTTGCTGAAATCATATGCGGACGGATCAGAGACCTCGCTTGGAATCAACTTCGTATCAGCTGGCGGGCACCTCGCCGATCCCAGCCGAGGTGCCCAGCATCGCCTCCACGATCGCCGCTCAGATCTCGTTCACCTCGGGTGCGGTGAGCGGATCGGAGATGATCGGCGCGCGTCGACTTTGCCTAGGGAAGTCCAGCCAGCAGGTCCCGTGGCTAACGTGCCGGATTAGACGACAACCCGCGACAGAGGTATGAGATTGGAAAGGCCCGCTGCTTCGCCACCGTCAGCCAGGTACTCCGCTCCGGTACAGAACGAAGATTCATCACTCGCGAGAAAGAGAACGAGATTGGAGACTTCTTCAGGCTCTCCTAGCCTATGCATGGCCGTGTTGCTGGGGTTAGGGCTCAGTCCCACAGTCATCGGTGTCCTGACAGCACCGGGGTGCACCGAGTTCACTCGGATACCATCGGCCGCGAGGTCGAGGGCCACCGACTTGGTCAGCCCGCGCAGAGCGAACTTCGAAGCGTTATAGACGCCCAAACCCTCAAACCCGACGAATCCGGCGATTGAGGAGATATTGATGATGGATGCGTGCTCGGATTGCTTCAGTGCGGGCAGGGCCGCCTGGATCCCCCGAAAAGCACCGGTGAGGTTGATTGCGATCGTCCGGTCCCACAGCTCCATTGTCGTGTCTTCCAGGCTCACGAATTCCGCGATTCCGGCGTTGTTCACCAGGATGTCCAGTCCCCCGAAGCTCTCAACCGCGACCGCAACGGCCCGGTCCCAGTCCTCAGAGTCGGTGACATCCAAATGAACGTATCTGGCATTAACTCCGAGCTCATCGGCGAGCGCTTCACCCTGGGCATCTCCGATGTCACCGAGCACGACACGGGCTCCTTCCCGAATCATGGTGCGCGCGTGCGCGGCGCCCATTCCCTGTGCGGCCCCACTGATCAGTGCAACTTTTCCAGCTAAACGTGCCATGGTTCTGCTCCTTCAACATTCGTGTTTTTCGAATTTGTCTGGCTTGAGCGCACCCGCGTGCGGCCGTCAGACGGTGTGGCGCGACAAGATGGCGTTGTTAGCTAGGCCGGCGATTTCCCCGCCGTCAGCAAGGTATTCAGCGCCCGTGCAGAACGAAGCCTCATCGCTGGCAAGAAAGAGCACGAGATAGGAGACCTCTCGTGGCTCGCCCATACGGCGCATGGCAACATGGCTGGGGCTCTCACTGAGTCCCTCCGACAGCGGGGTCTTGATGACGCCAGGATGTACCGAGTTCACGCGGATACCGTGCTTCGCCAGGTCCAGGGCCATGGATTTCGTCAGTCCACGGACTCCGAATTTGGAGGCGTTGTAGACGCTGAGCCCTTCGTAGCCGACAAAGCCTGCCGTGGATGACAGGTTGATGATGGACGCACGTCCTGATTTCTTCAGTTCGGACAGGGCTGCCATGACTCCGCGGAACGGGCCAGTGAGGTTCACCGCGAGGGTTCGATCCCACAAGGCCATGGAGGTCTCCGCGATGGGCGCGAACTCTGCGATGCCCGCGTTGTTCACGAGGATGTCGAGGCCGCCGAATCGCTGGACGGCCGTGTCGACCGCGTGGATCCAGTCGTCCGGTTTCGTCACGTCCAGATGAACGTAGACAACGTTGTCTCCCAGCTCGGCAGAAAGGGCCTGCCCCTCAGCGTCAAGGATGTCGCCGATGACAATGCGTGCGCCTTCCTCGCTGAAGAGGCGTGCATGCTCTGCGCCCATGCCGCGAGCTGCCCCGGTAATGAGTGCGACTTTGCCTTGTAGACGATTCATTTCACTACTTCCTATCGTTGAGGGCTGATGCACGGAGGGCCCTCGCTGATTCGGAGAAGCAATCATTTCTGACTGATCGACTCCGAGCGAAGGCCCCGTGGCTATGTTTCGTTACAACTTGTCGTTCGCCAGTTCATCGGCAAACGATGCCCCGCGCGTTACGGTGCCAGTCCCTGCATGGGCCCGGAAAGGTCAATCCATCCGCCACCGTCAACGGGAGTGCCGTCGATCTTCATGTAGGTCACCTGCCGGCTGAAGGACCGTGCGTACTGGCCGTCGAAGGCATCCCAAGTCTTGGAGAAGTCGATGACAGGGGTCATGCCGCCGTTGTCCACAACGGTTGTCGAAGCGGCGGCGAGGAAGCTCTCCGGCGTGATGTCCCCCGTGATCGACTCGGCGATCTGTGTGAAGGCGCTGTATCCAGACCAAGCTGACAAGGCTCCCAGGGAGCTGTAGTCGAACGTGTCCGGAGCGTCGTTGGCCGTGAGCGCTCCACGGAAGTCGTCCCAGACGGCGTCGTTCAAAGGCATGTAAGCGCCGGTTACAACGCTGTTCTTGACGCCGGCAAGCTCTTCATATCCCTTGGTCGAAACGGCGTTCAGGTTTCCCTGTGCTCCGTACAGAGTCTGCGTTCCGCCGGACTGAGCGAACGGCGCCATCATGCCCGAGATATTGTTCTCTCCGAGGAACATACTGATGCAGTCAGTGCCGTCAGTGGCCTGGGCGACAACGGAACTGTAGTCGGTGGCGGTGAGGGGAACGCGAATGAATTTGAGTTCCTTCTCGTAGCCGTACGCCTTGGCGATATTGCTGAAAATGATGTTCGTGTCGTCGGTGACGCCCGGGATGTCCAGCTCAAGAACCGCGATGTCCTCGCACCCGTCCTGAACCGCACGAGCAACACCGGCGGGGTTCAGCACCGGGTTGTTGCCCATCTGAAATGTATTCGGACTCGTGTACTCAGCGGCGGCAAGGTTGCAGCACGCGCCTAGGATGGCCATGCTCGCGGCGTCATAGATGGGAACGTTGACGTATGCGTTGTAGCTGAAGGAACCCACATCGGCGATGGCACCCGCGGCGATGGCGTCGCGAGCACAAGCGGCCGTGAGCGTAGGGTCGCCCTTGTCATCGCACACGGTGACTTCGAGCGGGTGTCCGGCGATACCACCCTGGTCGTTGATCCATTTTTCGTATGCCTTTGCGGCCACGAAGATGTTCTCGTAGGTCGGGCCGTTCCAGTCGGCGGCAGCTACCGTCACTGTCTTGATGGGGGTGCCGACCGCTGCGCCAGCCACGGACGCGCTGCCATCGATGGCGGAACCGGAGCTACAAGCGGACAGCATGAGGGCGGCAACGGCGACAGCCGCTACGACCCCCAGCTTCTGGGTGGATTTACGGAAATTGATCAATTGAGCTCCTCCTTGAGCTGAAATGTGGTGCGGGCCGAACCGCGAGGTTTGAGTCACGTCGCTCATTTCCCGATGGGGGTGAGGATGCTGTGGGATAAGCGACAACCATCCAGTTGCTCAAGCAAACGATTGGTTGATTTATTTTCTACCACCCCCTCTAACAGGTGTCAAGAGAATTCTTTTCCGGTGATCTCGGGCCAGGCGAACCGGCAGACTCAGCACTTAATCAAACAAACGATTGACGGATAGTGCATGTCTGGGTCAAGCTGTCTCTCACGCCATCACTTCAGGAGGATCCGTGCATGACACAGTATCTGCGCCCAACACCTTTGCTGTGCCCCGCGACGGCGAACTAACCCAGATCGCTCCCGGGATCTTCTGGGGGCGCCTTCCCCTTCACTACGCCCCTCACCACGTCAACATCTACGTTCTTGACGACGGTAACGCTTGGCTCGTTGTCGACACCGGAGTCGACAGCACGGCCAGCCGAGAAAGTTGGCTTTCCCTCATCTCCGGACCGCTGGCGTCCAAGCCGATCACTCGTATTCTTGTCACGCACTGGCACAACGATCACCTCGGAATGGCCGGCTGGCTCGCTCGCCGTACGGGAGCAACCCTGCTGATCAGTGACGAGGAGCACCAGCGCGGAGCGAGTCAAGCGGATCAGACACGTCACGCTCGCGATGCCCGGGAGCGGCGTTACCTGCTGGCCCATGGCGCCGCCGTCCCAGTGCTTGACCGATGGCTTGCTGAAGGCTTTCAGAACATGTCGATGATCTCCCCCCTTCCCGAAACCTACATTCCGATCGGACCTCGTGATCCGGTGAGAGTGGGGAAACGGACGTTTCAAATCCTCCCGCTATCCGGGCACTCCCCTCTTGCATCTGGCCTGCACTGCTCCGAAGACCACATATTCATCTGTGGAGACCAACTGTCGGACCGGCTCGTGCCTCCCGTCGCCGTCATGTCCGACCAGCCCGACGCAAATCCCTACGCTGGGTTCATTGCATCCATGGACCTTATCCGACGGACCATCCCCGAAGACACGCTCATCCTCCCCGGACACGAGGAGCCATTCAGGGGCGTTGCCGCCGCACTCGCCAGACAGGCGACCAAACACACCGAGGTCTGCAACCGATTACTGAAGGCGGCCCACGAACCTCAGTCCGCCGGGGAACTGGTTTCCCAGCTGAGCCGTTCCGACCCCGGTTCGACTTGGTTCGGATTCGTTGTGTCGCGCGTCGTTGCCTACGCCCATCTCCTGCTGGCCTGGGGACACTTGAGTCGGGTTGTCACCGACGGAAGAATATATTTCACAACCACTCTCACCGAGGAAATCGAGATCTCTCAATTCCTCCCTACTACCGAAACGGAGACCACCCCATGACCCACTGGTCCGGATCATTTCTCGATACCGAACTCGACATCACGCTGAAAGGACGAGTTCGCGTCTTCGACCTTGCGGTACGTCTGGAAAACGGTATGGCTCGACACCCCCACCACCCGCCCTACTCTTTCGCCATGGCCAAAACGCATGGCGGGCACGGATACCGTGACGGCGTCTCTGCCGCGATGGAGATGATCGCCATGGGCGCTCACGTCGGCACGCACATTGACGCCCTCGGTCATGTGTCGAAAGACGGCATGACCTTTGGGTGTCGCGACGTGCTCATGGGCGCCGAAGGGCTGGGCGGCCTCGACGCCGGCAGCATCGAGGAGATGCCACCAATCATTGGTCCGGGCTACCTTGTCAACGGCCCTGAGCTCTTTGGTCGCGACCTCACCCCGGCCGACAGCTTCGGCCCCAGGGAACTGGAGCAGTGGTTCACCGGTCGCACTCTCCCCATCCCCGGATCAATCGTGCTCATCCGCACGGGTTGGATGAAGTACTGGGCGGATTCCGAACGCTACATCGGGCTTTCAACGGGACTGCCCGGAGTAACCCTCGAGGGCGCTCAATGGCTCAGTGCGAAAGGCATTCTCGCAACGGGATCCGACACCATGAATTACGAGCACAAGCCTTCTTCCGCCATCATCAACCTGCCCGTGCACGTTCACAACCTGGTTGAAATGGGAATTCCCATCATGGAATCCATGGACCTCGAAGAACTGGGCAAGGCTGGCGTCTCTGAATTCACATTTATCGCAACACCACTGCGCATCGGCGGAGGGACCGGCTCCCCCATTCGGCCTCTCGCGATTGTTCCGCAATAACCACAACCGTCAGGGCCGAATAATTTCCCAGGTTTCTTCCGCAGCACTAGTCACGGGAGGAAATCCGGGTGTAATATTCAAACAATCGTTTGGCTGAATTAAAAGGAGTACAAATGCCCACCACAGAAGAGCGCAATGCGAGGGAAGTGTTCACCAGCGCCGCCCGCGTGTGGCTCCAAGAGAACGTCCCCGCGCGTTGGAGGGAACACAGAGGCAGCTTGAGCGAGAAGGAAACGGACGAGATCCGACACGAGTGGGACCGTCAGCTTCACCGCGGCGGGTTTGCCGGACTCTCCCTGCCGAAGGAATTCGGTGGCCAGGGGCTCTCCATGGTTGAAGAGGTGATCTTCCACGATCTCGCCGCCCAGGCTCAGGCCCCCGACGGGCTGGCCCGCATCGGCCGCATCCTGACGGCACCCAGCCTGATCGGCCACGGAACGGATGAGCAACTTGCGCGCTTCCTGCCGAAGATCCTCAACGGGGATGAGATCTGGTGCCAGGGATTCTCCGAGCCCAATGCCGGATCAGACCTCGCCGGCGTATCTTGCCGCGCAGTCAAAGTCGACGGCGGATATCTCATCTCGGGCCGGAAGACCTGGACCAGCTTCGCCAAGATGGCCCATCGTTGCCTCCTTCTGGCCCAGACGGATCCGAGCGCGCCCCGCCACAAGAATCTCACCATGTTCCTGCTGGACATGAAGCAGCCCGGCGTGAACATCAGCCCGATCAAACAAGCCTCCGGACTGACACACTTTGCCGAGGTCCAGTTCGATGACGTCTTTGTCGCCGACGCCGACCGGGTATCCACGGAAGGCTCAGGGTGGAAAGTCGCCATGACGACCCTGATGAATGAACGCGGAGGCGTCGAAGCGACAAGCCGCTATGTCGAGATTCGCTCCGACATGGATCTCCTACTCGCGACGCTCGGTGACCGGCCAGACCTGCGAAAGCAACTCGACGAGTTGGACATTCGGGTCGAACTGGTCCACTGGCAGGTCTCCAAAGCGGTTGACCTTGAGCTCGACTCACCGGATTTCTTCCGGGCGACATCCATTTTGAAGCTGCTGTGGAGCGAGCTGTGGCAAGAAACCTCCATTCTCGGACTCGAGAACATGACCCCCGAAACATCGGATCACTGGCGTCTGCAGTATCTCGAAACCCGCGCCTCCTCGATCTATTCGGGAAGCAATGAAATCCAACGAAACATTATCAGCGAACGAGTATTGGGGTTGCCGCGATGACACTTCTCACCACGCGTCCGGGCGAGATCGGTCTGCTTGCCGCCGGAGCGATCCGTTCAGCCCTCGTCAAGGCCACGGACCAGGCGAACATCTCCTCCTATATCGAAGGGCAGTCCCCTCTCGCCTGGAGCGACATTTCTGATGCCGGCTGGGACCTTGTCGGCGTCACCGAGGACGACGAGTCCGCGACCCTTCGCGACCTTGTGGAAATCGCCAAGGCCTGGGGAGAAATCACCGTTCAGCTCCCTCTGCTGACCACGATCATGGCGAAGCGCCACTCCGCCAGCGCAGCCGAGCACGATGGTCCCGTCACCTTCAGCATTCCCACACGCGCTCTCTCCGCGGGCACCGGGATGGTGCCTTTTGGTCAGATCGCAGACATGCACGTGGTCTCTGATTTCATCTCCGAGACGAGCTCCCTCGTTGCCGTGCAGAGCCTCGCCAGTGACATTTTCGCTCCCAGTCTGCGAGCCGCCCACTCATCGCACATCACAACGTTCACTGCGGAGGCCGCCCGTGAAATATCTGTCGTGTGGGCTGCGGAGGGCAGCGGTATCGCCAAACGCGCCGTGGCCGATGCCGTGACGTACGCCAAGCAGCGCATGCAGTTCGGTAAGCCGATCGGCTCGTTCCAGGCTGTCAAACATCACTTATCGAATGCCCACATGGACGCCGAACAGGCGGAAACCGCCGTCGTCTGGGGCAGCCTGGATCCCGCCAACGCGCATCGCAGTGCTGTCTACTCGCTCGACCTCAGCATCCGCGCTGTTGAGCTGGCGATTCAAGTTCACGGAGGCATCGGATTCACCTGGGAGATGGGTCTTCACTTTTACTTGCGCCACCTCATCACCCTGCGAGAAATGGTCACGGCGCTCGGTGAACATGCCTGAAGCCGTCATCGTCGCCACAGCTCGATCGCCGATTGGTCGCGCCTTCAAGGGATCACTGACCGAGATCCGCGGTGATGACCTCACCGCGCAGATCACGATCGCCGCCCTGGCCCAGATCCCCGAGCTGGACCCTGCCACCATCGAGGATTTCCTCCTCGGCTGCGGCCTCCCGGGAGGGGAACAGGGCGCCAACCTCGGCCGAATTGTTCCGCTTTTGATGGGCTACGACGACATCCCCGGGACGACGGTCAATAGGTTCTGCGCGTCCAGCCTGCAAACGACGCGTATGGCCATGCACGCCATCAGAGCGGGTGAAGCCAATGTGCTCATCTCCGCCGGCGTCGAGATGGTCTCCCGCATCCGCGACGGAAACCCAGATGACCCTCAGTACGGCAACAGTGCCTTCACCTCCGGAACACCGCAGCCCGGAGATTGGGTTGACCCCAGGATCACCGGGGACATGCCCAATGCATTTGTCGATATGGGAACGACAGCCGAGAACATCGCGGGCATTCGAGGCGTTTCGCGTCGGGAAATGGACGAGTACGCCTTTCGGAGCCAGGCGCTGACAGAGCAGGCGCGTCTATCTGGCTTCTGGGACCTCGACATCACACCCATCACGCTTCCGAACGGCACCGTCGTCAGCCGCGACGACGGACCGCGTCCCGGCACGACGATGGAGAAACTAGCCGGGTTGGAACCCGTCTTCCGCGAGGGTGGATCTGTCACGGCTGGTAATTGCTGCGGTCTGAACGACGGGGCGGCGGCCCTCGTCATCATGAGTGCTCAGCGGGCAAAAGAACTGAACCTGACGCCCCTCGCGCGGATAGTCTCAACGGCCGTCTCCGCGCTTTCCCCCGAGATCATGGGCCTCGGCCCCGTCGAGGCGAGTAAGAAAGCGTTAGCCCTCGCTGGGCTCAGCGCCCAGGACCTGGATCTCGTAGAGATCAACGAAGCCTTCGCCGCGCAGGTCATCCCTTCCTACCGAGAGCTGGGCATCCCGCTCGAAAAGGTGAACGTTAACGGTGGGGCCATCGCCATCGGTCATCCCTACGGGATGACCGGCGCGCGGATCACGACCACGCTCATCCACTCATTGCAGTGGCATGACAAGCAATTCGGTCTGGAGACGATGTGCGTTGCGGGTGGCCAGGGCATGGCCATGGTTATCGAGCGGCTGTCCTGACAACTTTTCAAAAGCGTGAGAATAAAACAAACGATTGATTGATTTTTCGACATACGTGGTGTTCAATGGAGAACAAGCTTCTTGTCCCTGAACAACGAGCATCTCATCATCATCCGTCCTCCAAACAGCAGGAAGAGTGCCCCGTGAAGATCATTGTGCTCGTGAAGCAGGTTCCCGATACCTGGGGCGAACGATCCCTCGATTCAGCGACCGGGGCGCTTGATCGTTCCGCACCCGACAACATCATCGACGAGATCAGTGATCGGTCCCTGGAGGTTGCCCTCCGACACAAAGACGAGACCGGCGCAGAAATCATCGTTCTCACCATGGGCCCCGCCTCCGCCGCAGTCGCGCTGCGCCACTGCCTTGCGATGGGCGCGGATTCGGCGGTTCACGTTTTGGACGACGCCCTCGCCGGTGCCGATGTCACATGGACGTCAAGCGTGCTTGCTGCTGCCATTACCCACGCGGGCTTCGACATGGTGATTGCAGGAAACGAGTCAACCGATGGCCGCGGGGGCGTAATCCCTGCCATGGTTGCAGAGCATTTATCGGTGCCTCACCTGACATCGCTATCCGAGGTCCACATAGCCGCCGATGTCGTCAACGGCTCACGCGAAACCGATTACGGGACCCTCACCGTGACAGCACGGCTTCCTGCCATCGTCTCGGTGACGGAACAATCCCCTGACGCTCGCTTTCCCAGTTTCAAGGGCCTCCTGAAGGCGAAGAAGAAGCCCCTGGCAACCCTCTCCCTCTCCGACCTGAGCATCAACCCGGAAACCTCATTCAGGTCAACCGGCCGATCGACGATAACGACCGTCACGCGTCGCCCCGCACGCACCGCTGGAATCAAGATTGTCGACTCGGGAAATGCCGGCGTCGAACTGGCAGAGTTTCTTGCCGCCGGGCGCTTCGTCTAACCCCGCCAAACCTCGATCAAACATAAGGAATGACACCGTGTCAACTGCACTGACCTTGATTGAAGTGTCTCCGTCGGGAGAGATTCGCGGAAGCGCGAAGATGCTGCTTGCCGCCGCGACGCGACTCGGAACTCCCGTCGCCGTCCTCAGCACCACGCCGGGCGACCACAGCGAACACGTGAAACAGCTTGGCGATCTCGGAGCTCACCATGTCTTCATCGCGGAGTCGACCCAGACCGATTCCCTGTTGGCGACTCCTGCAGTGGAGTCCCTCGCGGCAGCGTTCTCCCACTTCGATACCTCAGCCGCTGTGCTCGTGACGAACTCCGTCGAAGGCCGTGAGATTGCGGGAAGACTCGCGGTCAGAATCGGTGGAGGCCTCACAATCGATGCCATAGACATCGCGCTCGTCAACGACAGAGTGGTTGCCCGCAACTCCGTTTTCGGAGGAGCCTTCGACGTCGAGTCGTCCATCCACGGCGGGCCGGCTGTCATAACGCTCCGACAGGGCTCGATCGACGAGGAGGTCACGGCCCACACTCCCGACCTGACCACCATCACCCTGTCCCTCACAGGCGTTGCCGCCGCCACGATCACATCCCGAACGGAAGCACCCACCGATTCGGGCCGGCCCGACCTTCGTGGGGCCGCAACTGTGGTTTCCGGCGGACGCGGTGTCGGTTCGAAGGAAGACTTTCTCCTCGTTGAGCAACTCGCCGACGCTCTCGGTGCAGCCGTGGGGGCCTCACGCGCCGCGGTGGATGCCGGGTACGTCACGCATTCTCTGCAGGTAGGCCAGACCGGAACCATCGTGTCACCCCAGCTCTACATCGCCCTGGGTATCTCCGGCGCAATTCAGCATCTGGCCGGAATGCAAACGGCCAAGGTCATCGTGGCCGTGAACAAAGATCCCGACGCCCCTATCTTCGACTTCACCGACTTCGGCATCGTGGGTGATATCTTCACGGTCATTCCGCAGACCATTGAAGCCCTGCATCGGCTCCGGCATTGAGCTCCTCCCTGAAGGTGCGGGAGCCGGTACGCCGCCGATGGGTCAAGGCCGCCGGGTTAGCGCTGCTAAGTGTCCTTCTTCTCCTCGCCGCAGTTCTCGGCGCCCAGGCCGTGCGCGACGTACCCGAGGTGCGTTCTTTCATGCAGACTTACCCCGGGCATTCCTCCTTACCCGCCAACGCTCCGGTGGGCCTGCCCGTCTGGTTGGGGTGGCAACATTTCTTCAATGCCTTCTTTATCCTGCTGATCATTCGATCGGGATGGCAGGTACGCACCGAGCGTCGCCCCGCGGCCTATTGGACCAGACGCAATTCCGGTATCTTCCGCACGAAATCGGCACCGCTAAGAGTCAGCATCATGCTGTGGCTACACCTCAGCCTGGACTTCCTCTGGATTCTCAACGGTATTGTCTTCATTGTTTTGCTCGTCGTCACCGGCCAATGGATGAGAGTTGTCCCCCTGGGTTGGGACGTCTTTCCGAACGCTGTTTCCGTGGGCATTCAGTATTTATCGCTGAATTGGCCCACTGACAACGGTTGGGTCAATTACAACAGTCTTCAGCTTCTGAGCTACTCGGCGACAATCTTCGTCGCCGCGCCCCTGGCGATCGCAACCGGGCTCCGGATGTCTTCAGCCTGGCCACAGCGTGCCCGAAGAATCAACGCCGCGTTCCCCCTGGCGATGGCCAGAGCAGTTCATTTTCCCGTCATGCTCTGGTTCGCCGGGTTCACGATCCTTCACGTGACACTCGTACTCGCAACAGGTGCGCTGCGCAACCTCAATCACATGTATGCCTCCCAGGACAACACAACATGGTTGGGGTTCTGGATTTTCGCAGGATCACTGGTGGTCATGATTGCGGCTTGGTTCGCAGCGACACCGCTCGTGCTGCGCTCCGTTGCCGCACTGACCGGAACAGTTTCTCGCTAGCGGCAATTTTCCGGGCTTGCCTGGGCGAAGTGACCGATCACGGCGAGCCGGTCGCGGAATGCGTCCGGAGTGCGACGGGTTGGGAACGACAGAGGGACAGGCCGGCCACCACCTCATGAAGGCCGCCGGACCCTGCACAGTTCACGATGCGGCTACCATCCTCGGGCGAACCGCAAGAACGCAGAATCCCACCATCGAAGGGAAGAAACCCAAAGATGCCAGTCAGTTAGCGTCGGCGGTGACGTGGGAGATGCTGTTGAGGCAATTCAGGCCGGCCTCGAAGGCAGCCGTCCCTTGCGTCGGGCTTCCGCCTCAGAAGCGGAGTTGCTGTAGCCAAACCTCTGGAGAACTGAAGGTTCTCGTCGCGGCGAGTTCGAGTCCCATTGTGGTCATCAGACACGCTCCAGGATCAAGGCCGAGCCCTGGCCGACGCCCACACACATCGTGGCGAGGCCATGCCGGGCGTTTTCACGTTCCATGCGTCCGAGGAGAGTAACGACGAGTCGCGCCCCACTCGATCCGAGCGGATGCCCGAGGGCTATCGCGCCGCCGTCGCGGTTCACGATCTCCTCGTCAAGGTCGAGGCGCCGGATGCACGCCAGCGATTGGGTGGCGAAGGCCTCGTTCAGCTCGATCGCGCCCAGGTCCTCCACCCGCAGTCCCGTTCGAGCGAGCACCTTCTGGGTAGCCGCAACCGGACCCAGCCCCATGATCTCCGGCGCGAGACCCACGCTGGCACCGAACACGATGCGGGCGCGAGGAATGAGGCCATAACGCTTCACCGCCTCGCCGCTCGCCACCACGACCGCCGAAGCCCCGTCATTGAGCGAACTGGCATTCCCGGCCGTCACGACAGAACCGCCACTGACGATTGGGCGCAGCCCGGCGAGCCCCTCCAGGCTCGTATCCCGGCGCGGGCCCTCATCCACGAGCACCTCGCCGGCCTTCGTCGGCACGCCGACGATCTCGTCCACGAAATGACCGGCATCAATCGCCGCCGCCGCCCGCTGCTGACTGCGAAGGGCGAAGGCATCCGCCTCATCACGGGTGATGCCGTCGATGCGAGCGACCTCCTCCGCCGTTTCCGACATCGAAAACGTGGCCTTATCCCGCGCCGCCAACTTCGGGTTGATGAAACGCCACCCGATGGACGTATCGAACTGCGCACCGGGCTTCGCCCACGCCCGGTCCGGCTTACCCTGAACCCAGGGCGCCCGCGTCATCGATTCCACACCGCCGGCCACCATCACGTCGGCATCGCCGGCGCGAATGGCCTGCGCCGCCATCGTGATCGCCGACAAACCCGACGCACACAGGCGATTGACCGTGATCCCCGGCACGTGATCGGGCAGACCGGCCAGGAGAGCCGCCATCCGCGCCACATTACGGTTGTCCTCCCCGGCCTGCGTGGCAGCGCCGAAAATGATGTCGTCAATCAGGGCCGGATCGATCCCGGCACGACGCACCGCCTCCGCCACCACGATCGCCGCGAGGTCATCCGGACGCACCCCCGCCAGCACCCCACCATAACGACCGACGGGCGTTCGTGCTCCTCCAACGAGGTAGGCCTCTGCCATGTCCTCTCCTGACGACGATGTAATTATGGCGTCTGTGCCGAGGCACTCTGTTTGACTCGGCTGAGAATATCAGCGTGTGTCAGCAAGCTGACGGGATGGTTCTCGGTCCGCAGCCCAACGGCCGGGCCGGTCGCTCGTCAGGCCGAGAGATAGGCGTTCTCAATGTCTTCAATGCGGTTCTTCGCCTCGGCAATCGGAAGGTCTAGTTCGACTCGCCCGCGCCTCATGACGTAGACGTGGTCAACGTAGTCGAGTGCCTTCCGAACGTGTTGTTCAACGAGGAGAACACCCAACCCTGTCTCAGACGCCGCAGTGCGCAACGCCTTGAAGAGGCGTGTCACGACGAGCGGGGCGAGGCCGAGTGACAGTTCGTCGGCCAGAATCAGGTTGGGTCCTCGCACCATGGCCCGACCGAGCGAGAGCATCTGCTGCTCGCCTCCCGAGATGAGTCCGGCCTTAATACGCAAACGTTTCTCAAGTTCTGGGAAGAGCGCGAGCACGGTGGGAATGTCTACACCGCCCACTCGGAGGTTTTCCTCAACGGTCAGCCCCTTGAAAACGGACCGTTCTTCCGTGACATACGAGAGCCCATTGCGTGCACGCTGGTACAAAGGGGCTGTGGTTGCGCTGCCGTTAATCGCCACACTTCCCGCCAGGACACCGATGGCCCCGCTGATGGCCTTCAGCGTGGTTGACTTTCCCGCACCATTTGCCCCGAAGAGAGCGGTGACGGTTCCCGATTCAACGGTCAGGTTGATGTTTTCCACAACGGGTTGGGTGCCGTATCCAGCGCTCATCCCGATAACGTCAAGTGCGCTCATCGATTCATTCCTTCCGTGATTTCTTCCGACGAGGGAGCTCCGAGGTAGGCCTCGAGAACAAGGCTGTCCCCGCGAACTTCAGCGGGGCTTCCTTCGGCGATCTTCTTTCCGAAGTCGACGACAACGATCTCGTCGCACAGACCCATGACGAAGTTCATGTCATGCTCCACGAGCAGGACTCCTATGCCCCAGTTCTTTGCAAGTTTTCGAACCATTTCTGCGAGCTCCGCCGATTCGACATCGCCCAATCCGGCTGCGGGCTCGTCCAGCAGCAAAATGCTGGGTTCGATGGCAACAGCGCGGGCGAGAGCGACAAGTCGACGCTTGCCGTAGGGCAGGTTCTCAACCACCGTGTCGAGTTCATCAGCGAGGTCGAACTCACGGATCGCTTCGATTGTGGCCGGGGAGAGTCGCGGTTTGCTCGGCCGAAAGATCTCCAGGAAGTATGAACCCGACTCGAATGGATCGGCAGCCGTAAGCAGATTGTCGAGAACGGTACAGTCTTCGAAAAGCTCAAGAGACTGGAATGAACGGCTGACTCCGGCCCGTGCTCGACGCATGGCCGAGAGATCATTCATCTTGACTCCATCGAGGATGACATCGCCCTCGGTCTGCGGGGCGAAACCGGTGATCGCATCGATGATGGAGGTCTTTCCAGCACCGTTGGGCCCGATCAGGCCGAGAACCTGGCCAGGGCGGACCGTCAGGGTCACGCCTTCCACGGCGACCGTTCCGCCGTATCGAACGGTCAGGTTCCTGACTTCCAATACCTTCTGGCTGACGCGCACCGAAGCTGCGTTGGGAACCATCAGCTCCTTGGAGGAATGCGCCTTGGCATCACGGGCCAGCTTGGGCAGAAGTCCCTTGAACAGAGTCGACATTTCCTTGGCAACACCGTTCTGGTTCTGGATCACGAAGAAGATGATCAGCACACCGCTCACGAGAGGCAGGAACGTGCTGAACTCTCCCGGGATTGCGTTCAGGAGAGCGGCACCAATGGATCCCGGAGCCAGCGTTGCACCAAAGAGCGGGCCGAGGAGGAATCCGATTCCGCCGATCATCGCCCAGCCCACAGCCGAAATCGAGTTGAAGCTCGTGAAGGTCGAACCGAAGACGATCGATTCGCTGCGGAACGCGAGGATGATACCGCCGCACGCCGCTATGCCGGCAGCGACACCGAAGGCGTACAGCTTGGCTGACGTGATGCTGATTCCGAGTGCGGCGGCGGCTCGTTCATTCGTTCGCACCGCAATGAGCTTGCGGCCGCTTCGGCCGCGACGGATGTTGCCCACGACCAGGGTCATCAGGAGCAGGAGCCCCAAGGCCACGAGTCCATATCGCTCGGGATGAACGATGGCGCTGATGTTGAGGCCGAAAAGCAGGGGTTGCCCGATTTGGGTCCCGAAGAAGCCGCCCGTCAAGAAGTCGCTGTTGAAGACCATGAACTCGAGAGTCGTGCCCAACCCGAGAGTGACAACGGCCAGGGTGATCCCCCGGGTTCGCACCGCGGGGAGCGCGATGAGAATCCCGACCGGAATGGTGGCCAAGATGCCGGAGATGAGAGCCACTTCGAAGGAGACATGCCAAATGGAAACCATTCGACCGGCGATGAATGCGCCAAAACCTGCCATCGCAAATTGGGCCAGCGAAATCTGTCCGGCATAGCCGGTAAGAAGCACGATGGACAGCGTTATCATGGCCGCGGCAATGGTGATGGTCAAGGCATCCTGCCAGCGAGGCGGAACGGCGATGATCAGGATTGCGGCAGCAACGAGAACAGGAACGACGATTCTCCAGCGGATGCGTCCCGATCCAACCAGGGGAAGCTTCTGGAAGATGTAATCGCGGAGCGGAAGAGACTTGCCCCGCACCAGCAGGATGATAACGATGGCGACAAGGGGAAGCGAGTCCGCCAGCCCCGGGATGTCTGCTGAGAAGCGTCCCACAGCGGTCTGCATCATGCCGATGACGAGCCCTGCCACCAGTGCGATCGGGAACGAACGGAAGCCGGCAATCAGCGCCGTTGCCATGGCCGCAAGTACAAGGTTCGTCATCACCGAGACCTGAAGGGTGATGATGGGCGAAACGAGGATTGCGGCAAGACCGGCCAGTGCGGAACCAACGGCCCAGTTGATCATGGCGATGCGATCAGACGACCAGCCCAGGGTCGAGGCCGCCAATTCATTTTCAGCCACCGCTGAGGTGCCGAGTCCGAATCGTGAGTATTTGTAGACAGCCCAGAGGATGACCGTCAAGACCACGGCGATGACGACCATGATGAGTCGGTCCCAAGGAAGGACTATCGATCCGGATAGGGGAATGACGCCTTGGGGCAACTCGGGCGTCACGAATGTCGTTCGGCCGCCGTATTTCAAGACTGCGAGGGACTGCAGGGTGAGCAGGATCCCGAGGGTCGCCACGATTCGCGCCAGCGGCGAGGCGTTCTTGAGCCGGCGCATGATGACGACCTGCACGAGAACACCGACAATTCCCGAAGCGGCGATGCCGATCAATGCCGATACCAGGAAGGGAAGCTCGAACGTCGTGCGAGCCTCGTAATAGACGTAGGCCCCGAGCATGCCGACGGCACCCTGCGCAAAATTGAGAACACCCGAACCTCGGTAGATGAGAACAAGACCTTGCGAGGCAAGTGAGTACATTGCACCCAGGCCAAGGCCGATCAGTGCAAACCGCAGAACTTCTTCCATCAGGTCCTTCTTCCATCAAATTCAGATTCAACAAAAGGCCGGAAGGGCATGAAGCTCCTTTCGATCCTCATTGATCGGGGTTGGACAGGGGGTCAACGCTCGACCTGCTGCACGATCCCACAGGCTACTTGATATTTCTACCAATCGTATGGTGGAAAGTCAACTATTGTTTCTACTCGATCACGCCGGGATTCTCTGGCTGGCGTCCCTCCGGAAACAAACAGTAATTCAAACAAACGCTTGACAGATTTATCTCGCCTTTGCGACACTTATCGAGAGCTCACAGACCCGTCGTTTCCGCGCAAGCGGTCGAAGCGCAACAGGGCAAATGTGATCATGACGCAGCGAGGCGTTGCTATGAAATGGAGAACACAAGGACTATGAAATCGCAGCTGGTTGAAAAAGGTGACTATGCCGTTGGAGTCGACGTCGGGGGGACCCATACCGACCTCGTCCTCTCGGGGCCCAATGGTCTCGTACGCAGTAAGTCGTTCACGACACATGGTGATTACAGTGTCGGCATCTTCAATGCGCTTGAGCTTGCAGCGAACCAGCTCGGCCAGGAACGCGATGAAGTTCTGGCCCAATGCCATGCGTTCATCAACGGTTCAACTATTGTCACCAACGCCATCACCGAGTTGCGTGGTGCCAAAGTAGGCGTGCTCATCACACGCGGATTCAAGGACACGTTTCGTCTGGCCAGCGGCGCCCGCCGCGTTGAATACGACGACCATCTCCAGACTCCCCCGCCGGACGTCGTTGCGCGGGACTGCATTGAAGAAATAAGTGAACGCGTGATGAGCAATGGCGAGATCGCCGTTCCCCTCGATGAAGTCGAAGTCCGTGCCGCCGTCCGTCGTCTTCGCGACAATGGTGTTGAAGCCATTGCAATTTGCTACCTGTGGTCGTTCAGCGACGGCACGAACGAGAAGCGAACCCGCGAGATTGTTCTCGAAGAGATCCCCGGAATTTTCATCACCCTCTCTTCTGAGGTTCACCCCGTCGTCGGCGAGTATCCGCGATTCATGACCGCGGTTTTCAACTGCCTGTCACACCGGGCAACGACACGATATGTCGAAGGCCTGCAGACACAGCTCGGCAATGCGGGTTTCACCGGCACCCTCACCTTCTTTCAGGGAATCGGTGGATCCGTCGGCGCCGAGGCCGTTCAGGCCAAGCCTGTCACCCTGATGCAATCCGGCCCGGCGGGCGGCGTGATGGGGGCCCGGCACGCTGCCGCCCGACTCGGACTGACGAATATCTTCGTCGGTGACATGGGTGGAACGAGTTTCGACACGGCGGTTCTCCCCAACCTCGAGCCGTCCATCGCCAAGCAGGCAACATTCGGACCGTTTCACACCGGAATCAACATGTTGGACATCGTCTCAGTCGGCGCCGGCGGCGGCAGCGTGGCATGGCTCGACGGACGAGGCGTTCCCCAGGTGGGCCCGCACAGCGCGGGTTCCGAGCCCGGCCCCGCCTGCTACGGACGCGGCGGAACAGAACCGACGGTTACCGATGCGAACGTCATCCTGGGGTTGATCGATCCAGGAAACTACCTCAATGGTCGCCACCAGCTCAGCGTTGCGGATGCGTCAGCAGCTGTGAAGAACCGAATTGGGGATCCGCTGGGCTGGGATGTCAAGCAAGCCGCAGCAGGCATCTATGACCTTGCCGTCATCGAAATGGCCAATGCACTGCGTGTGGTCAGCATCGAACGAGGCCATCACCCTCGTGATTTCACGTTCTTCTCGTACGGGGGAGGGCTCGGCTTGTTTGCCGTGGAAATCTGCCGCCGATTGGGCTGCCCGAGTATCGTCATCCCCGATAATTCCTCGGCGTTTTCCGCGTATGGCGTTCTGATCGCGGACTACGTGCGTCAGTACGAGCAAACAGTCAACTGGGATCTCAGCGACCCAAGCCAGGCCGATCGGATTAACGAAGCCATGGCGGTCATGCTCAGCCAGGCCAAGCACGACGCTGGTCTCGAGGGGATTGCTCCAGAGGATCTCTCGGTTGAACGAAGCGGTGATTTCCGTTTCCTCGGACAGACATATGAAGTCACCGTTCCTTTGCAGGACGTGGATTTCGTTCCAGCCGACGCTGCTCGCCTCGCGGAGGATTTCCCTCGCGTCTACGAGCGCAACTACGGCGAAGGAACGGCATGGAAGGGCTCACCTGTTGTTCTCATGACCCTCTCGACCCGGGTCATCCACCACCGCCCGAAGCCGACTGAGCGTCAGCAGGCGGTTGTCGTCGGAGCCCCCACGCCGCAGCCTGTCGGAGAACGCTCCGTCTTCCTGCCCAGCGAGCGACGCGACGCAGTGCTCCCCATCTACGCCGAAGCAGACCTCATCCCCGGCGCCGTGGTCAACGGCCCCTGCATCGTTGACGTCGGAGATACGACAATCTACGTACCCGAAGGCTCCGAATGTGGCCGTGACCAGTACTTCAATTTCACGCTCACCGCGTAAAGAACCAGAGAGAAGACAGTCATGAATTCTGCAAAGACGCAGGGAACCCTCGAATACGATCTAATCGATGTCGAGGTTCACCAGAAGTCGATTCGCAACATTGCCAACGAAATGGCCATCACCCTGATGCGGACATCGGGTTCCCCGGTCGTCACCGACGCCAAAGACTTCAGCACCTGCATCCTGGATGCAAACGGTGAGCAGCTCGCGTTCTCGGGATTCGTCTCGTTCCACGTCAGCACCGCTCTCCTGGGCGTTCAGGCCGTTATGCGTCGAGTCGACCCCGCCAACCTTCGGCCCGGTGACGCCTTCGCCTGCAACGACCCGCACACCTCCGGCGCCGTGCACCAGGGCGACGTGGGTATCGTTATGCCCTTCTTCTTCGAGGACAAGCTCGTGGCCTGGGGCTATGTGAACGAACACGTCCTCGACATCGGCGGTTCTGCCATTTCCGGTTTCGCGCTGGGTGCCGTGGACTCCTTCTCGGAATCCCTCGCGTTCCCCGGAACGCGAATTGCTCGTGATGGCGCCATCGATCCTGAATGGGAAGGTTTCATCGCTAATAACGTACGCATGGCGGGAACAGTCCTCAACGACATTCGCAGCATGATCGCCGCCAACAACGCCGGCCAACGCCGTCTCGAAGCGACATTGGCTGAAATCGGCCTTGACCGCTTCACAACGTTGAACGAAGAGAGCAAGCGGCTCTCTGAGATCGGCCTGCGTGCCATCATCAAGTCAATGCCGGACGGCACGTATGACAGCAGCGACTGGGTCGAATTCGACGCCCGCGGCATTGAAGAACTCCACGAGATTCACTGCCGCCTCATCGTGGAAGATGATGAGATAACACTGCAATTCCGCGGTGGACCTCAGACGGATTCATTCGTCAACGGTGTCGAACCGTCGGTTCTCGGCCAGTCCTGGACGACGATCTTGGCGCAGCTGGCCTATGACATCCCCATCAATGCCGGAATTTGGCGTCCGGTCCACTTCGATCTGGGACCCAAGGGTTCCATTGTCAACGCGGTGGCCCCGGCTCCCGTCACGATGTCACACATCCAGACGGGAATGCGCGTCAACAAGTTGCTCATCGATGTGTTCTCCCAGGCCTGCTCCTTCAGCAAGAATCCCGTCATCGGCGCTCGTGTTGCCGGACAGCCTGCCCAGAATCAAACCTATTTCACCGCCTTCGGCGTTGATCGCCGGACAGGGAACCCCACTGTTTCGTTCTCGATGTCCGTGGGTATGTCCTCGGGCGGAGCGGGACAAAGCGTTGGCGACGGCATGGAAATCTATGCCGCACAGGCGATGGCCGGGTGCGACATGCCCGACGTTGAGGCTGAAGAGATGAGCCAGCCCGGAATGATCCTCTGGCGCCGCGTGGAGCCCGACACCGGTGGTGCCGGAGTGTTCCGAGGTGGCAACGGCGTCAACACCTGTCTCGCCATCCTGCACTGCGACCGGATGAATGCCGGCGCCTACACGAACAGCGCCTATGTTCCTCCTCGTGGCGTTGCCGGCGGATTCGCCGGTTCGGCCGGCACGTGGAAGCTTCTTCGCGACACGAACATTCTTGATCTCCTGGAGACGGGAACCTACCCCACTGAAGAATCGCTTCAGGGACACTCCATCCCCGGCCCCACGCAATCCGCGTCGCTCACGCTCAACCGAGGTGACGTCTACACCGTTATCCACGGCGGCGGCGGCGGTGCCGGTGACCCGCTCCTGCGGGAAACGCACCGTGTGAGTGCGGACGTCTCCGACGGCTACGTCTCCGCTGGAGTCGCCCACGATGTCTATGGTGTCGAGCTCGCCGAAAATGGCAGCGTTGATGAGCTCGGAACCATGGCTCTTCGTGAGTCAATCCGTGAAGCGCGAATCGGCGGCAAAGTGAAGCGCCCGATCCTGAGCAACGCGACGGCCTTCGCGCCTCTGGGTATCGTCAATGAGCGCTGGGCCTGCAACATGTGCGGCGAGGACCTAGGCGCCAGTACGGGCAACTGGCGCACCCAGGCGGTGACGAAGGAACAAGAGATTTCCGGCCGTTTCGCGGAGCTCAAGTCGAACGTTCGCAAGCGTGTGCAGTTCGAAGAGGTTGTTCTTCGCGAAAACAGCTGCCCGGGCTGCGCAAGTTCGCTCGTGGTCGACGTGACCCTGGACGGGCACCCCTTGGTTCAGTCCAGTCGTCCCGGTATCTTCGAGCGGTTCCCCGCGGAAGCGTAAAGAACCACACACCACGCACTACAGCCCCGGACCTGAAGGTCCGGGGCTGTAGTGCGTTCGGCCCGCGCGGGGTGTCCGGTTCACGAGCGGAAGCCGGATCAGAACCGGCTTGCGACAACACCCCGATGGGCTGCCATGTTCGCGATCGCGGAGACACGCAGGCGCGCCAAACGACCGCGCCGAGCAGCGAAAGTAGCCAGAGCAGCGGTCGTTCGTCTAGAGAATGGCGAGTGCGTTTGCCGTTGAGCTCGCTCCCCCGGTCAGGGGGAGCGGTGCGGCGGAAAAGAGGAAGTTGTATGCGTTGAGCTCGAAACACCTGTCAGCGAGGGCATCCAGATCGAGGAGCTCTGCCAAGGCGAAGCCCAGCCCGGGGATCAGTCGCCGGTGAAGCGAGCCATTGCGAGGATCGCCAGGAGCGCTCTCCACAGCGGGGTTGTCCGATGCGACGGCAGCAACCTTGTTGTCCCAGAGGAATCGCGCCATTGCCTCGGTGGACGCTATTCCGGCAAACTGGTCCCCGACGCGGGAGACATCTCCGTCGGTGGAAGCTCGACGTCGATATTCACCCATCCACCCGGTGCGAACACAGAGGATATCTCCGGGCTGCAGATGCTGTCCTTGCCAGGCGATGATGTCGGCGATTTCAGACGCTTCAACGGCGTCCTCCACGAACGGGTCCCACGCGATATTCTGCGCGGCCCGATACCGAACGACGTCGACGAGCAATCCGCGGCCAACGATGCCGTGCTGGGCCCAGTGGTGCATTCCCAGTGTTGTTCGGGCTTCGTCGCCGTCGGTGATGCCACCGTAGAATCCGAATTCTCGGGCCCGGATGTGGGTTAGGCCGTCCCATTGTGATGCGGACTGAGGATTGAAATCGTTCAAGGTGTCTTCGAACGTGTTCTTCCCGGTCTCCGTCACGAGATGCCCCAGGCTGGGGCGGCCGAAGAGGGGCGGTGCGAAGTCGTCGAAGGGAACATTGAGAGAAATCGTCTCCCCCGTACGGACGGCATGGCTGGCCTCGAGCGTCGCCGCCGGGCTCAGAAACGCGAGCGTTCCCAACGAAACGGGAAGGACCCCCCACGAGTGCTTGATGCCGATGGTGCCGATTTCAGGGAGGTCATCGAATGCGGGAATCATGGGATCCGTTCTTGGCTAGAATTTCATTTCGCCGGAGTTGAAGTGAGCGATGGCGCCCTTGAGGCCACGTTCCTTGATCAGGTTCTGCAGGAGCTGAACCTCGGGCGTGAGATGGAGGAGCGCATCTGTTTCGGCGCCCATCCGCCCGATCGTGACGAGACCCTGAAGTTCGGAAACCCGATTAATGGCCTCCTTCTTGAGCTTCAGAATCGCCGTCGGCGTGCGAGCGATGGAGACCGCGAGCGCTCGCACGTGTTCATCCAAAGCATCCGCAGGGACCGCTTCCGTGGCCCAGCCCCATTCGACAGCCGTCACACCGCTGATGCGATGGCCGGCGTCGAAGCTCATGAGCTTTGCGCGCTTGGGACCGACGATGGTGGCCCACAACGGGGAGATGAACCCACCCCCGATGGGAACAGCCGGGGAAGCGGCGATGACGGCATCTTCAGCCACGATGGTGATGTCGGAGAACACACAGAGCTGCGTCGCTCCGGCCATGCAGAAGCCGTGAACGGAGGTAATGACAGGAAGCGGGTGGCGCCACACTTTCAGAAACAGATCGATGTTCGCGAGCTGACGGTCACGGTCTTCAACCGGGCTTCGCTCGTGCGCGTAGCCGATTTCATTAGAGTCCGAACCGACGTCGTAGCCCGCCGAAAATGCTCGGCCGCTGCCCCTGAGGACGATGACCCTGCTGTCTGACGTTGCCAGGAAATCCAACGCGTGGCCTAGTTCTTCCAAGAGCTGATCATTCAGGGCATTGAGCCGATCAGGCCGGTTGAACGTGATCCAGGCGACGTTGTCTTCCTCGAGGAGGGTGATGGCTTCGTAGTCTGCGGTCATGGCCTTACTTGCTTCCGGTCAATTTGCTGAGGTGAACGCTGAAGTCAGGAGATGACACCGAGAAGGCTGTGGCCGTGCTCTTCTCTCCGACCAAGTCCACGATGTTCTCGACGATCCTGTTTGCACTCCGGCGAGGGTCCTTGCGCACAGGTCCCGCCGCGAGGGTCTTGTTCACCTCATCTTCGGAGTTCATGTAGCGAAGCAGCAGCTCCTCGTCCGAGATCCCGGCGGCAAAGCGCGAACGAATCTCCTTCAGGCTGGGCTCGGGGCGCTCCCACTGGGCAATTTGCTTGGCGCGCGCACTGGAGAGAACGCGGTCGCGCACGTTCTGGTTCACGGTGCCGTGGATGGGCCCATAGTGACCGAGAAGGTAGTGGATGACCTCGTCAGGAACCAGGCTGTAGGGGTCGCCCGTAACAATATTGAGCACCGCTTGTATTCCGACGAACTGGGAGAACGGAGTAGCCATGATCGGTTCGCCGAAATCCAAACGAACCTGAGGGATCGCGTTCAGGACCTCATTCAGCCGGTGAGCCATCCCATGCTTGCCGAGCTGGTTGATGAGCGTGCCCGTCATGCCACCGGGAAGCTGGTGATCGTAGATCCGGGGGTCGAACTCGGCAGGCACTCCAAGTAAGTGGTTTCCGGCCTTGGCTGCTCGAATGAAATTCTCGGCAACGGGCGCAAACATGTTCCGGTCGAGCGAATGGGTGTGGCCCATGTATTCGACGATGTCGACCATACTCTCCGTCGACGGAAGAGATGCCCCATTGGCGAGAGGGCGTGACGCGGTGTGGATACGGTTAAAACCGCTCTCAATCCCCACCATGTAGTTGTGCTGGGCCATCCCGGCGTTGTTATGGCAGTGAAGCTCAAGAGGCATATCGCCAGCCGCCGCGCGGATTGCCGGTAACAGGGTCTTTGCGCGTTCCGGTTTCAGAATGCCGGGCGCATCCTCTACATAGATGGAACGCACTCCTGCCCACGATGCCATTTCCTTTGCTTGGGCGGCGAAGAACGCGTCGTCGTGAATCGAGGTCAAGCCGTACATGATCGACGGGAGCGCCTCCCCGCCAGCCGCGGCAATCACATCGACCAAGCGCTTCATCACCGGGAGGTCGAAGGCACAGTCGTAAATCCAAAAATTCTCAACGCCGTGCTTGATCAGCGTTTGGACCCACAGGTCGATGATCGATTCAGGGGCGCGGGCGAATCCCATCACGCTGTGGGTGCGCATTCCGCAGCGCGTTTTGTTGCCCGGCAGGCCCTTGACGAGGAAGTCCATCGTGTCCCATGGATCGTCGTTGAACTCCCGAACGAGGACGGTGAAGACACCTGGGCCCGTCAGATCAATGGTCTCGAATCCCGTCTTGGCCAGGTACGGCAGGGCATCTGCGGCATCGTAGGCACGCATCCGCAATCCCCAGAGGCTCTGAGTTCCATCGCGCAGGGTCTGGTCTACAAATTCGACATTCATGCTATTTCCTTCGAAGCGTCGGGGCATGCACACATAGTGAGCGGTGACAAGGGAACGTGCTTAGGCTGCGGGCCGGGCCGGAAGAAATGATTCTTCGAGCCATTTGGTGGTGATGGGTTGGGTGCGGAAAGTCTCGTTACGCATAATGTCGAGCTGAAGGTCGATTGTCGTGTCGACGCCGCGAACGGTCGCTTTGGCCAGCGCGCGGGCCATCAGGTCTACTGCCTGCTGTCGGTCGGTCGCATGAACGATTATCTTCGCGATCAGCGAGTCATAGTAAGGGGGTACGTGAGCTCCGTTGTGTGCGTAGGTATCCACGCGAATGCCCGTGCCCTGAGGCATCGTCCACTCCTCGATCAGGCCGGGGTTGGGCAGAAAATTATTGCGAGAATTCTCGGCGTTAATCCGGCACTCGATGGCATGCCCTGTAATAGAAACATCCTCTTGCGAAAACGACAGGGGCAAGCCTTGGGCGATACGAATCTGTTCGCGCACGATGTCGATTCCCGATACTGCCTCAGTGACGGGATGCTCAACCTGAACTCGGGCATTCACCTCCAGAAAGACGAAGGCGTTTCTTTCTACGTCAACCAGGAACTCGGCTGTTGCTGCCCCGACATAGTTGAGGGCTGTCGCCAGGTCAACTGCAGCCTGCCTGATCCGGATGATGAGGTCATCCGGAAGACCGACACTGGGTGCCTCCTCGATGATCTTCTGGTATCGACGCTGCGCTGAGCAGTCACGTTCGCCGAGGTGGCAGACGGTCCCCTGGGAGTCGGCGAGGATCTGAATCTCAATGTGTCGAGCCTTCTCGATGTAGGGCTCGAGATAGAGGGTTCCGTCACCGAAGGCACGCAGTGCCTCGGTGCTCGACCGGACAAAACCCTGGCTGAGGTCATCGGGATTCCTCACGACCGTCATTCCACGTCCACCACCGCCGGCCGACGCTTTGAGCAGGAGAGGGTATGCGTTCAAGTGCTCGGCCGTCCGGATCGCGTCTTCGACGCTGGTCAGCCCCGGAGATCCCTTGCCCGTGGGAATACCAATGGACTCCGCCACCGCGCGTGCCTGAAGCTTGTCGCCCGCGCGACGCATGACCTCAGCCGGAGGCCCGATGAACGTGATCCCGTTTTCTTCACAGGCGTCAACAAGAGTCGGCCGCTCGGAAAGAAACCCATAGCCAGGGTGGAGTGCATCGCAGTTCGCGTGACGCGCCGCTGCCACGACCCGTTCAACGGAGAGGTAGCTTTCCCCCGCTGCTGCCGGCCCGATGACGACGATTCGATCTGCGAGTTTGGCCCCGAGCGAATCAACGTCGGCGGCCGAGACGGCGAGGACACTCTCGATATTTTCGTCGAAGCAAGCCTTGATGATACGAACGGCGATTTCACCGCGATTGGCAATCAGAATGCTGCGCACGGGGTCAGTTCGCGGTGACGTCAACGCTGAACAGGGGTGTTCCATATTCAACGGTCGCCCCGTTTTCGGCATGCACAGCCGTCACGATCCCGGTAACCGTGGAGGCAACGTTGTTCATCAGCTTCATGATTTCAACGATGCACACCGTGTCCCCGACCTCAACGCGCTGACCGACCTCAATGAAGGGAGTGGCGCCGGGTTCGGGGGAACGCCACAGAACCCCAATGCTGGGTGCCGTGATGGCGAAGTCCGTGGCATTGGCCGGAGCGTGTGCCGTTGCTGCCGGCGAGGACGGAATCGGAGCGGAAACCGCCACTGCGGGGGCCGCAACAGGGGCGACGACCGGCTCCGCGACCGGTGCAGGAGTCGTCATCGCGGTTGATCCGCCGGGAAGGTGGGCGCCGTTACGAGCAACGGAAATCTTTACGTCGCCGACGCTCACGACGGCCTCATCCCAGTCCGATTCGTGGAGGGCTGCGACGATGCTATTGATATCAGCGGACGAAAGACTCACTGTGGGCTCCTTTGCCATTCTCGGTCTGCCGGATTAAGACCGACGTGCTTGAATCAAACAATCGGTTGGCAGTTTTAGTATATGGTCACCAGAACAAGGCGGTCAAGCATTGTTGTCAATACGAAGTTCGACATACTGATTCTGGTTTATCGAACAGACGTATGGTTGACTAGCTCAAGACCCAGCCAAGAACACGAAGTGAAGGTGTCCGGTGATTGACAAAGAAGTCCACGACGCGGGAGAAGCCGTTTCGGGAATCGAAAACGGCGCCACGATCATGATCGGCGGGTTCGGCCCTCCCGGCCAGCCCATCGCGCTGATAGAGGCACTCCTGAACCGCGGGGTCAGCGACCTCGTGGTCATCAACAACAATGCCGGGGCGGGCGGGGACGCCATCTCCCGACTTTTTGGAGCCGGCCGCGTTCGCAAAGTGATCTGCTCCTTCCCCAAAGCAATCGGCTCCACTGTTTTCGATGAACTTTTTCTCGCCGGCAAGATTGAGCTCGAGCTCGTCCCTCAAGGCAACCTCGCCGAACGCATCCGTGCTGCGGGTGCCGGAATCGGAGGTTTCTTCACCAAGACCGGTTATGGCACAGAGCTGGCCGCGGACAAGGAAGTGCGCCTCATCGACGGGGAACACTACGTGTTCGAGACACCCCTGCATGCAGACTTCGCCCTAATCCGGGCATCCCGTGCGGATCGCTGGGGCAACCTCGTCTACCGCAAGACGGCGAGAAATTTTGGCCCCGTGATGGCTGCCGCAGCCAAGGTAACCATTGCCGAAGTCGATCACGTGGTGGCACTCGGCGAACTGGATCCCGAGATCATCGTGACCCCCGGAATCTATGTGGACCGTTTCATAAGCACGGGCTACGCCCCGACCAACCCGAAAGTGACATCATGAGGCTTTCGCGCCACCAAATTGCGGCACGAGTGGCGAAAGACATCCCCGACGGCGCCTATGTGAACCTCGGTATCGGCGTACCGACACTCGTGGCGGATTATCTACCCGAGGACAGGGAGATCATTCTCCACACAGAGAACGGGATGCTGGGAATGGGAGGCGCCGCGCTCCCCGGACAAGAAGATGCGGACCTGACCAACGCGGGAAAGGTCTACGTCACCGAAGAGATCGGCGCGTCGTATTTCCATCATGCCGATTCCTTCGCGATGATGCGTGGAGGACACATCGACTTCTGCGTCATGGGTGCCTATCAAGTGTCGGCGCGGGGCGACCTTGCCAACTGGCGCACGAACTCGACCACGTCCATTCCCGGCGTTGGCGGGGCGATGGACCTGGCAGCGGGAGCGAAACACGTCTACGTCGTGATGGACCTCTTTTCTAAGACCGGCGAGAGCAAACTCGTGCAGAACTGCAGCTACCCGCTCACCGGCGCCGAGTGCGTGGAACGGATATACACGGACGTGGCCGTGTTCGACGTCATTCCTGCCGGCGTTCGGATTCTCGAAATCTTCGATGATCTGGATGCGGGTCAGCTCTCGACGCTGGTGGGATTCACCCTCATCGACGCGACAACGTCCGCAACCGTAAGGAACTGACATGTCAACGAACTTCGACATAGCCCGTGCCTACTGGGATGCCGAAATCACGCGAGATCTCGATGCCATAATGGCCTTCTACCGAGACGATGCAACTTTTGTGACACCGGGTTGGAACCTCCAGGGTCACGACGCCATTCGTGGCTTCTATGCAAACGCGAGCGACCTCTATCCGGGCCTTGAGGTCGCTATCGTGCACGAAACCACATCGGGTGCCGAGTCCGCATTTGAGTGGCAGTCCGTCCTCATCACGTCGGCAGGCATCAGATACCCGCTTCGGGGCATCAACTGCATGACGGTGATCGGCGGCAAGTTCGCCGCCGTCCGGTCGTTCTATGACACGGCGGAACTCACCTCCGCCTGAGCCGGGTTACGTCAGGCGAACGCGCCGCCCTGGCCAGAGTGAGGCAGCCCCTCATCCGGCGGCCGACCGCTAATCGTGCGCGGCCGGTTGGGCTTCCAGCCCGTTGAACGTCAGCTCGACAAGGGCGGAAACGAGCTGTTCGTCCGAGAAGCTCCCCGCACTTCGCGATGGCCAGAAACGAACGTTGTTCATCGCGCCGATCACAAAGCGGGTCAGCAGCCTCGCATCCAGCTGACTGCGAATCTGTCCGCTTTCCTGCGCCGCGGTGATCAGATCACGCACATGCCGTTCAAACTGCAGGCCGCGGTCTTTCGTCAGCGCCTTCCGCTCCCCCGTGAGGTTCCGCGACTCCGTGAAGAAGATGTTGGCGCGTTCAACGTTGGCCAGATACCACACGCTCTGTCGCGTCACGTATTCCAGCAACTCGTCGATCGGATCCAGGCCCAAAGCGGCAACCGCGTCGGCGATGACCATTGACTCCGAGTGCGATTCGTCGAGGATGCGAAACAGGAGCTCTTCTTTGGAGGAGAAATAGTGGTAGAGACTGCCCTTGAGCACACCGACGCGATCGGCGACCTCTTGAATTGAGGTGCCGGAATACCCTTTTTCCGACATGACGGAAATAGCTGCAGCGATGACGTTCCCGTCTCTGTTCCGCCCCTCCGCGGAGGGGCGTTCAGATGGTTTCTTTTTCATGATTACCCATTTCTCAGCCAGGGCTGACTGCGCCGCGATACCTCTAGTCCTTAGAAAGACATACTACCGATTGTTTGGTGTTTAGTCGGTATCTCGAACTTGTTTTTCCATACGATGACAACCAAATGATTGTTTGATAATATGATCCGTGCACCGCGTATCGATCGGGTGAATTGAAACTAACTCAAGGATGAGGCATCACCACATGACAGTCGTCTCAATGCTCGTACGCTCCAGTGTGGCGATCATTACCTTGGACAGTCCCCCCATGAACATGGGCAACAGCCTGTTGCGGCGACACCTGCTCGCAGCGCTGGAACTCGTCGCGACCATGTCCGATGTCCGTGCGGTCGTCCTGGCCAGCGGGCGCGCACATTTTTATGCAGGTTCTGACATCAAGGAATTCGAGAACGCTATAGAGGCACCCCAACTCCCGACCGTCATCGCAGCGCTGGAAGCACTCCCCTGCCCTGTAGTTGCAGCACTCACGGGTTTCGTTCTCGGCGGCGGCCTGGAGGTCGCTCTGGGATGCGACGCCAGAATCTCCGACTCCACGGCGGTGCTGGGCCTCCCAGAGGTGACCCTGGGAATTCTCCCCGGCGCCGGCGGCACCGTCAGGCTCCCTCGCCTTGTGGGAGTCGCGGCGGCGATTGACCTCATCTCATCCGGGCGTCACATCACGGCCAGAGAGGCACTCGGCATGGGGCTGGTCGACAGCATCGTCTCCGCAGAGGCCCTCCTTGATTCAGCAATTTTCGCCGCACGGACCATGGCCTCCAAACGACGGACCCTCGATCTGATCCCTCCCGTTGACCCGCCCGATCTCATTGAGCGTGCCGTTGAAAGAGCCTCCGGCCGGGGCCGCGCTCGCCCCAATATCACCCGGGCGGTCGAACTCACTATTGGCTCGCTCACCCGCGACTCAGCCGAGGCTTTGGCCCTCGAGCGTCAAGCGTTTAACGAGCTGCGATCCGGCACCGAAGCGATCAACCTCCGGTATCTATTCTTCGCCACGAGAGCCGCCGCAAAAGGCCTCCGCACAACTGCGACCGCCGCACAACTGTCACATATCGGAATCGCCGGCGCGGGAACAATGGGCTCCTCGATCGCTCAGGTATGCCGAACGGCGGGCTTCGCGGTCACGCTCTTCGACTCCAACCCAGAGGTACTCGACCGCGCAATGACATCGCTGGCACAGGACCACAGCGACGTAAAAAACAACGGCACCATCACCATGACGTTGAATGTCCAGGATCTGGCCACCGCTGACCTAATCATCGATGCCGTTTTTGAAGACATGCAGGTGAAGAAGGACCTTCTGGGGCTTCTTGAAACCGTTGTTTCGTCCACCGTGGTTCTGGCCAGCAATACGTCGTATCTGAATTTGGATGAAATCTCCCAGAGCCTTCGCTATCCGGAGCGCCTGGCCGGTTTTCATTTCTTCAACCCCGCAGAGAAGAATCCACTCGTCGAAGTCATCCGAACACGCTTCACAAACGACGCCACCGCGTCCACCCTGGCGGATCTTATTCGCAAGCTAGGGAAAACCGGCGTTCCGGCGCGGGTCGGTGAAGGCTTCATCGGTAACCGCATTTACACGGACTACCGAGCGCAGGCAGAATTCCTTGTCGAAGAGGGCGCCACACCTCAGGACGTCGACGCTGCCATGGTGGATCTCGGCCTCCCCATCGGCGTTTTCGCCGTGTCGGATATGTCCGGCCTCGACATCGCCTGGGCGCGAAGAAAACGTCTGAGTAGCTCTCGAAATCCGCTCGAACGTTACGTGACCATCGCCGATTCTCTCTGCGAACAAGGCCATCTGGGCACCAAGACGGGCGAGGGCTGGTACGCCTATCCCGATGGAGCGAAACGGGGAATACCCAGTGAAAACACCGCGAAGGTCATCGCGGAAAGCCGAGCCGCCCAGTGCATCACGCCTCGCCTTTTCACATCAGCCGAGATCCAGCAGCGCATCATCTCCTCCATGCTGGTCGGAGCCGCAGAAGTTCTCGCGAGCGGCGTTGCTCAGCGCGCCAGCGACATCGACGTGGTGATGACAGCAGGTTTCGCATTTCCCAAAGCGCTGGGCGGCCCCATCCGCTTCGCCGCCGCGCAGTCCCCCACCTGGCTGATGGAGGGGCTCGCAGCGTCCTACCAGTCCTGCCCGTTGATCTTCGCCTTGGCCCGGCCTGCGACCACGGGCGTCATGCCCCCAGAAGTTGTCGCCCTGCTGGCCGCAGTGGGCTCTCCCCTCAGCTGACGGCGTTCTCCACTTCCCTGCCTCGGCGCAGATCCAATTTGCGAATCTTGCCGGTGGGAGTCTTCGGCATCACATCGATGACGAAGACATCCTCCGGCACCTTGAACGGTGCAAGCCGGGCCGCCGCCCACGTCAGGAGTTTCGCGCCGGAGACGTTCTCCCCGCGACGCAGCACGACGTACACAACAGGGACTTCGCCGAAGTCGGCATCAGCGCGGGCGACTGCTGCGGCCTCACTCACGGCTGGATGGGACGACAGGACGCGTTCGATCTCACCGGGGTAGATGTTCTGTCCACCGCGAATGATCAACTCCCGCTTTCGGTCGACGATGTGCAATCGTCTTTTCTCATCGAAGAGACCGATATCCCCCGTGAGCAACCATCCATCTTCGACGGGGCGCGGCTCAGCAGTCCCCACATAGTCGCTGAACACGGCTCGACCCCAAACCAGAACTTCGCCGCGGGCGTCTTCACCGGATGGGTCCCGGATCGTGACCCGCACGCCCGGTACGACTGCGCCCGCTGAGAGATAGTCCCCGGTGTTGTTCTCTTTCGTGCCCACGTGGTTCGTACTGACGATCGCGGTGGCCTCCGTCAATCCATAGCCGAAGTAAATATGGGCTCTGGGAAACACCGACCATGCATCGGCTGAGATTTGAGACGGCGACGCAGCGGCGCCGATACCCACCCGCACGTCACCGTCAAAGCGCACGCCGGCTTGATGCAGGCGCGTCACCATGGTGGGGACGAGAGGGATGAATGTGGGCAGGAATTCATTCATTACTTCTTGCAGACGCTCGGGTGAAAAGCGACGAACCAAGCGCAGCGTGGCACCGGTCATCGCCATCATATTAATGCCCTGGTTCAGCGCGTAGGTGTTGAAGACCGGAAGGGTGAGCAGAATGCGATCTTCCTTGCCGATGCCTATCCAACGATAGGTCGCGTCATAGTTGGAGCTGAGGTTTCCCATGGATAGGAGCACGCCCTTGGGACGGCCGGTCGACCCCGATGTCTGCAGGAGGCAGGCGCCAGCGTCAGGGTGAAGAACGGCAGGGGTGGGGATCACGGCGCCCGGCGGCGGCACATCGAACTCCCCCGCGACGACGATGTTTGTTGCGCCGTCAGGAAGCTCTAACGGCGTATCGCTCACGACGATCGTCAGACCGACGAGTGTCACGACTTCGACAACTTCCGGCTCCGTCAACGCCCGATTGAGGGGCATCACGATTCCACCAAGATAGAAAACCGCGTGTTGATAGACGATGAAGTTCGGCGTGCTGTCGATGAACAGGCCCACGCGCGTCCCGATGCCGACAGCGCTCATGAGGCTGGCCGCGACCTGTTGGATCGCGAGGCTGACTTCGCGGTAGCTGTAGGAACGTTCATCGGTGACCAGGCATGCCTTGTCCGGTTGTGAGAAAGCCCAGTCGAGAATCGGCAGAGCCCGGTTCATGCGCGTGCCACCTTCGAGAGCCCAGGTTCGACGGGCCATCCGTCGAACTTACACATAGAAGTCAGGAGTGTTGAAGTACGGGACGGGAACCCCGAAGTCCTCTTCCAGTTCTTTGAGATAGGTGTTGACAGCCTCTATATCGACATGATTCGCGTTGCGCCGCACATCCAGGAACGTACCGTCGTGCTTGAAGCTGGGCCGATATGACGCCCGTAATTCCTTGAGACGAGCTCCATTTTCGCCAGACAATAGTGCCTTCGCGTCTGCTGCCGCAAGCTGAACGAGCTGATCGAAGACCGGGTAGGTGTTGCCCGCGAAGTGCAGCACTCCCGCGCCGTACAGTCCCTCCACGTTGTCGACGAGTGCCCCGAGCAGGAACTTCGGCTGCCCCTCTTCATACTCGAGCATTCCTTCGGGCAGCCAGGGAATGCTGTTGTCGTACCCCGTTGAAAAGACGATGACGTCGATCGCTTCGAAGCTGCCGTCCTCGAATATCACCCCGGTTGGAGTGATCTCCTGAATATTAGGGCGATAGGAGAGCAAGCCGTGCGCCAGAGCGTGCAGTACCTGGAAGTTGGTGATGGGGTGCGTCGCGCCCAATGGGTGATCCGGCGCGGGCAGACCGTAGTTTGTGACGTCACCCACGACAGCGTCCAGGACTTTCTGAATGATTCCCGCTGAATCCAGCCCGACAAGTTCCGCGGGCAGTTTCTCATCGGGGATGTTTCCCTGCAAGAGGTCTCCCACCGGGACGCCGTAGGCGAGCTTGGGGAGGAACCAATATCCCCGACGGGTCGAGAGAACAGCTTTCTCCGCCATGAACGCCGCGTCCGCTGCGATGTCAACGCCGCTATTGCCGGCGCCGACCACCAGCACTTTCTTGCCTCGGAAGACATCGATGTCGTCGTACTCCGAACTGTGCATGATGGTGCCGGTGAACCGTTCGGACCCGGAGAACTTGGGAATGACCGGAACCCACTGACCTCCCGTTGCGCTAACGACGCCTCGGTAGTTTCGAGTCTCACCGGAGCCCAGCGTGACCGACCAGTATCGGCCGACGTCGGTGTCCACTGGCACGGCACTGACAACGTCTGAATCGGTCCGGATAAACGCGGTCAGACCGAATGTATCGGCAAAGCCCCGAACATAGTCACGTATCTGGTGCCACTTGGGATACAAGGGGTAGGTGGCGGGCATGGGGTAGCCGATGAATCCCCCATAGTCTCGACTAGAGATGAAATGACAGCTCTCGTAGACAGGAGATCCGGGGTTGCTTTTGTCCCAGATTCCGCCGACACGGCTGTGGCGCTCGAGGATTTCAATCTTGAGCCCATAGTTGAGGAATGCGCGGGCGGTGACGAGGCCGGCAGGGCCCGCTCCGACGATCGCAAAGGTGTCAGGCAGTTCGAACGTCATGAGTTTCTCCTCATAGCTGGGGCCCACCACGAAGAGAAGTTATTATGCTCTCACCATTGAGATGTACCAATCGTTTGTACGATTCATATCATGATGCAGATATTTCGACCTGTCAATCATCTTCTTCCTTAAACCATTGCGCGAGTCGTTTGAGCTCCTCGTCGACTTCCGTCGCCCGCCCGGCCAGGATGGGGAAAACATGCTGCATGTCGGCAACCTGGCTGAGCGTTGAATCAACCCCGGCAGCGAGTGCACGTTCATGGAGTCGGCGGGCGTCGTCAAGCAGCGCCTCTCCCGAACCCACGTTGATATAGAGACGGGGGAAACCTGCGAAGTCAGCGTAAAGAGGATTGGCCAACGGATCGTCCGCCGGTGTGATGCCGCCCAGGAACATAGCGACGAGCTCAGGACCCGATGGCCTAGGAACGAGATAGTCCGTCTCACCGCTCGTCCACAGCGACGGGCTCATCAACTCGACATCAACCCACGGAGAGAAGCAGATGATATGCCGCGGACCCGGAATGCCGCGGTCCCTCAGATTGAGCGCAGTCGAAACAGCCACACTGGAGCCTGCCGAGTCACCGCCCAAGGTCAAGTTCTCTGACAGAAAGCCCCTGTCGAGGAGCTCGCAATACGCTGTGGTGAAGTCTTCCATCTGCGCCGGAAACGGGTGCTCGGGGGCTAGCCGATAGTCGAGAAGGAGAACAGTCACGTTCAGTTCTTTCGCGACATGACCGCCAAGCTTACGATGGCTGGCTGCTGAGCCCGCGATGAAGCCACCGCCATGCGCCCAGAGGACCACTTTTCGGAGATCCGCTCCGGCCGGAACTGCCCACACACAGTCGACGCCGCCAACGGTTTCGCTTCGAAAGCAAACATCTTCCGGTTCCATGGTCGGCCGCTGCCACTCTTCAAAAAGTTCCCGAACGGCAGAAAGCGACAACGCCGGTTCGACAGCCATGCGCACGGACCAATCTTTATAGAGATTCGCAAGAAAATGCAGTCCATCGTCCGCTGCCATGTTGTCCTCATATAGCTCATTGTCCGGAGGTGATAAATCAATCGTTTGTTTTACACTAGGCCCCTGCATCCCCACAATGGAAGATGTCGCGGCAGACAAGACTGAACCGAGAAAATCAGAGAACCGCGCGCAAATCCGTCGCTGCCCAAATCACCGTCACCATGCTGCTCCCCAACTTTCAACCTGCGCGAGATCGTGGCCACCATCCGCGACAAAATCAAAATCGACGCAAAAAACGGGTCGGAGGGTCACGCACCGACCGTAAAAATGCGTCGCCGTTGCCTTAACGGGCGCGACACGCGGCCCGGTACTTTGAGTCGACAACTCGGCCGTCGTCACCAAACTCAACCAATGGCGGCACGCACGCCTGAAATCAAATGCGGGGGTCAAACCAACCATCCCGTTACGAGCCGTCCTCGTTCACTTGCTCCTGCACGTTCAACTGGGCGACGGCATCAACTATCACCGCATCACAGAAACCCTCGATGTTCACTTCCGCGCCGAAGAGTTCGCCCTGCTCGGCATACAAAACCACGCCGGTGACCACGACGCGTGGTACCCACGCCTGTGGCGCTCAGCGAATCGCACGATGGCCCGTGTTGTCCGTACCCCGGTCCCCGAAACAAGCGGCTGAAGCCGAAGACCTACGCAAAGTTGCTCGCGAAGCAATGAACGCCAAGGGCCATACGAAAGTCTGAACGCAATCTTGAGCGTCTGGACTGGCTGTGCGAACAACTCCTACACACCAATGTGCGAATGCTTCCGGCCGATGCGACCCTGATTTCGAGAACCGGGCGACCCAACCCCACAGGGCTTATCTGGAAAACCGCGATGCCTACCGTATGAAGCCCAAAGGCCAGCCCAACAAGGACGGTTCTCAATGATTCCTTTACCCGTTCCCGGCACGTACATGGCTATCGACCGTGCCAGTAGCAAAAGAGTCGCCAAACCGACTACACGCTGTCAGCGTCACAATCCCTCTCGACGCCGGAGCACCCGCCGAACGAAACCAAGACCCCAGGCTCGCCGTCAAGCACCTGCAAAAATTTCCCTACAAGTCGCCGGAGCACCGGGAGCACTTCGGCATGCGCAGCCTGGTTGGATCTGCCAACAAAACGATCAAGGCAAAGAACTTCGAAGACCTAGCCAACGTCAGCAAACGCTCAGGCCTCGACTCCAGCACGACTCCCACTGCACGCCGAAACCTTTAACCTGCCCACCGCAGGTATTTTTGCGTTTAACGCGCAGCCGCCGCAGAAGCTCCAGACCGGCCCGATCACATCGTTAAATACCGAAGGCCGGCCGAGTATTTCTACTCAACCGGCCTATTCGCTTGGATTCCATGAAAATGATTTCTCGATTTCCTGAAACATCCGCAGTGCGCGAGAGGGGACTTGAACCCCTACGTCCTTTCGAACACTGGCACCTGAAGCCAGCGCGTCTGCCAATTCCGCCACTCGCGCGAACTTAGGAATGCTAACACTGTGAGGGGGGTCAGCGCCATTCGACGGCGCGCCGCGCGGGCCGTGGGGGCCAGATCGGGCGTGATCACGCCCGATATCGGTGGCCGCTACGGTAATTACCGGAGCAAGCACTCACATCGGGCGCACTCCCAACGGATGCCGCCGCTCGACTGCACCTACAAGATCCACCCGCCCAGCCCCCACCGTATCCGCACGCCCGCATACGCACGCGCGCATCCGCACGCCCGCGCGCACCGCATCCGCTCCAAAAAAGTCCAAAGGAATGCCCATAATGGGCCACGAATTCGGTCCAGGACCCTCCGCAGGTAGTATGACTGTTCGTGCCGTTTGCGCCTCAAAGGCGGGTTGTCACCCGAGACAAGTAACATGCTCATAGCCAAACGGACCGGATCGGGAGACCTGTGGGCATACTGGATAACTTTGAAAAGGGATTGGAGCGCGCCGTCAACGGAGCGTTCGCCAAGACCTTTCGATCGGGCTTGCAGCCGGTGGAAATTACCTCCGCGCTGCGTCGTGAGCTCGACACCAAAGCCGCGGTTGTCGCGCGGGATCGCATTCTCGCGCCCAATCGGTTCACCGTGCGCATGTCCCACACCGATTACGCGCGCATGAGCGCGCTCGGCGTGACCCTTATCGATGAGCTCACCGCCCTGCTGCAAAAACACGGCACCGAGCAGCGCTACCAGTTCACCGGCGGCATTGTGATCACCCTGCAAGACGACGGCAGCCTCAGCGAGGGTCTGGTGCAGATCGACTCCAGCACGGTAGCGACCAGTGTCGCCTGGACGCCGGTGCTCGACATCAACGGTACCCGGCATCCGCTGGTCAAGGCCCGCACTGTGATCGGTCGCGGCTCCGACGCCGACATCACCATCGACGACACCGGCACCTCCCGCCGTCACGTGGAGATTATCTGGGACGGCGCCCGCGCCCAGGTGCGCGACCTCGGCTCCACCAACGGTTCCCAGCTCAACGGTGCCACGGTCAGCCAGGCCATCCTCGAACCCGATTCGATCGTCACCATCGGCCGCACCCGCATCGTCTTCCGCGTGCTCGCGCAGGCCTCCAACGAGACTCCGCGCGCGGCCGCACCGACCGACCCCGCCACCGAACGCCACGACATGGGCGGATTCTGGGGGCCGAACGCATGAACGTGAGCGAACTGACCCTGCTGGTGCTGCGCATCGGCTTCCTTCTCCTGCTCTGGATGTTCATCTTCGGCATCGTCTACGCGCTGCGCAGCGACCTGTTCGGCCAGCGCGTACGCCGCCTGAAAACGGATGCCGCCGTACCGGCCTCCGCCGCAGCCTTCCCCGCCGCTGCCGCTCCCGTTGCAGCCCCCGCACCAACCCCAGCACCAGCCCCGATCGCGCGGGCCAGCCCGGCCGCCGACGGTGCACTCGCCACCGCCCAGCACACCACGCGCCTCGTCATCACGAGCGGCCCGAAGTCCGGCACCGAGTTTCCGCTCAGCACGGAAACCATCACGATCGGCCGCTCGGCCGACTCGAGCCTGGTCATCCGCGATGATTACACCTCAACCCACCACGCCCGACTCATGCTCTGGCATGACGAGTGGATGCTGCAAGACCTCGATTCCACCAATGGCACCTTCCTGGCCGGCACCCGCGTCACCGTGCCGACCAAAATTCCCCTGAACGCCACCGTGAAGATCGGCGCCACCAGCTTCGAGCTTCGGCGGTAAGTCATGGCGACGGTAAGTCACAGCGCAGCCACGTCCCACGTCGGCAAGGTTCGCTCCAATAACCAGGACTCCGGTTACGCCGGACGCACCCTGTTCGTGGTCGCCGACGGCATGGGCGGCCACGCCGGCGGAGACGTCGCGTCGTCGATCGCCACGAAACGCATCATCGAGGCCGACAAGCCCTATGCGAGTGCCCAAGACGCCGAATTCGCCCTGCAGGCCGCCCTGATCGGCGCCAACGCCCAGCTGGCCGAAACCGTGTTCGAGCATGCCGAACTCACCGGCATGGGCACGACCGTCAGCGCCATCGTGGTGCTCGAGAACGAGGTCGCGATCGCCCACATCGGCGACTCGCGCATCTATCTGCTGCGCGACAACGAACTCTCCCAGATCACCATCGACCACACCTTCGTGCAGCGGCTGGTTGACAGCGGTCGCATCACCGAGGCCGAAGCCATGGTGCATCCACGCCGCTCCGTGCTCATGCGTGTGCTCGGTGACGTCGAGGCGAGTCCCGAAATCGACACGTCGATCCTGGCCACGATCGACGGCGACCGCTGGCTGCTGTGCTCCGATGGTCTCACCGGTGTCGTCTCGCACACCGGCATAGCCTCCGCCCTGGCCAGTGGCGCCAACGCGCAGGATGTCGCCGACCTGCTCGTGAAGGAAAGCCTCGACGGCGGCGCCCCAGACAACGTCACCGTCGTCATCGTTGACATTGGCGCGGGCGACGGCAGCACGCGCACAGACAGTCCCGTCGTTGTCGGGTCGGCGGCCAATCCGCTCGCCTTCGGTGAGGAACCCGGCCGCAACCGCGCGCTGCGCATCCCGGCCCTGCGGCTGCACCCGGTACGCGAGACGCACTTCGAACCCGATTCCCAGGACTACCTCTCCGAACTGATCGAAGAGGATGCCCGCCGCGCGCGCCGCCGCAAGGCCACCTGGCTGTTCGGCGTTATTCTGCTCGTACTCGCGATCGTCGGCACCAGCATCCTGAGCTACCAGTGGACCCAAACCCGCTATTTCGTCGGCTCCGAGGGTTCGACCGTCGCGATCTACCAGGGCGTGCAGCAGGATATCGGCCCGCTCAAGCTGTCCAGTGTGTACGAGGCCACCGACATCAACCTGTCCGATTTGCGCGTCTACGACCGCCAGCAGGTCGAGCAGACCATCAGTGCCGGCTCCCTCGCGGATGCGCAGGCCATCGTCGAACGGCTGAAGGGTGCGGTCGTTGAGTAAAGCATCCGCTCTGCAAGCGCGTCAGGGAACCGAGCCGGTGCGTCGTCTGCACCTGCCGCAGAAACTGCGCAACCTCGAACTGTTCCTGCTGCTGATCGCCTGCTTCATCAACGCGAGCGCGGTCGTGCTCGTGCAGCTTGGCGCTTTCGGCGATCTCGACCCGACCCTGGTGCTGCTCGGAACCGGCCTGTCGGTTCTGGTCATCAGCCTGCACGTGGTGCTGCGATTTGTTGCTCGCGACGCCGATCCCTTCATTTTGCCGATCGCCACGGTGCTCAATGGCATCGGCATCGCCATGATTTACCGCATCGACATCGCCGACCAGGACAGCGGCTGGGCGAGCGCCGCAGTGCGCCAGACGGTGTGGAGCGCCCTGGCCATTTTCAGCGCGATCGTCGTGCTGCTCGTGATCCGCAATCACCGGGTGCTGTTTCGTTACACCTACATTTTCGGTCTCGTCGGTGTGGTGTTGCTCTTTCTGCCGCTCGTGCCCGGCCTGGGTAAAGAAATCAGCGGCGCTCGGGTCTGGATCGGCTTTGGCAGTTTCGGCACGTTCCAGCCCGGTGAGATCGCCAAGATCGCCCTCGCCGTGTTCTTTGCCGGCTACCTCGTGCGCAACCGCGACAGTCTCTCCATGGTCGGTAAGAAGTTTCTGGGCGCGCGCTTTCCGCGCTTGCGCGACCTCGGTCCGATTCTCGTGGTGTGGGCCCTGTCGATGTCGGTCATCATCTTCCAGCGCGACCTCGGAACCGCCCTGCTCTACTTCGGTCTGTTCCTCGTCATGCTCTACCTCGCGACCGGGCGGGCGAGCTGGGTCATCATGGGCATGGGCCTGTTCCTCGGCGGCGCCCTGCTGGCCAGCCAGACCCTGAACTACGTCAACGGCCGGTTCACCAACTGGCTCGATGCGCTCAACCCCAAAGTCTATGAAGCCGAGGGCGGCAGCTTTCAGCTCGTGCAAGGCCTGTTCGGCCTCGCCAAAGGCGGCCTGCTCGGCACTGGCTGGGGCCAGGGACGGCCCGAACTGACCCCGGTACCGCAGAGTGACTACATCATTGCGAGCCTCGGCGAGGAGCTCGGGCTCGCCGGAATCTTCGCCATCCTCGCCCTGTACCTTCTATTCGTGGCCCGCGGATTCCGCATCGGCTTCGCCGGTCAGGATGATTTCGGCAAGCTTCTCGCCGTCGGCCTGGCCTTCGTTGTGGCGCTGCAGTGCTTCATCGTCATCGGCGGCGTCACCCGGGTGATTCCCCTCACCGGCCTGACCACGCCGTTCCTGGCCGCCGGCGGCTCCTCGCTCGTGGCCAACTGGATTATCGTGGCCCTGTTGCTGCGGCTCTCCGACACAGTGCGCAATCAACCCAGGCTGGTGGTCTAATGAACCGCGAACTCAAGCGCGTCAGCATCGTCGTGATGCTGATGTTCATCGCCCTGCTCAGCTCCACGTCGATCGTGCAGGCCTTTCAGGCCGACAATCTGTCGGCCGACCCGCGCAACACCCGCACGCTGTACGACAGCTACCAGGTCGAGCGCGGCGCCATCCTCGTGGCCGGCGACCCGATCGCCCAGTCCATGCCGGCCGACGACGACTACAAATTTCTCCGCACCTATACCAACCCCGAGTTGTATGCGCCGATCACCGGATACATTCCGATCAACGGCGAACCGACCGGCCTCGAGTTCGCCCTCAACGCCGAACTCACCGGAACCTCCAACTCGCAGTTCTTTGACAAGATCAGCGCCCTAGTCACCGGCCAAGACCCGAAGGGCGCAGCCGTCGAGGTCACGATCGATCCAATAGCCCAGCAGGCCGCCTGGGATGCCCTCGGCGATTACACCGGATCGGTCGTCGTGACCGAACCGACGACCGGCCGCATCCTGGCGATGGTCTCCAAGCCGAGTTTCAACCCGAACCTACTCACCGTGCACAACAACGCCGAGGTCACCGCGAGCTACGAGGCCCTGCTGGCCGACGAGAACGACCCGCTGATCAACCGGGCGATCAATTCGCTCAACCCGCCCGGGTCGATCTTCAAACTCGTCGTGACGACGGCCGCCTTGGAGTCGGGCGACTACACGCCGGAGAGCACCTTTCCGAACCCGGCCGTGTACACCGCGCCGGGCACCACGAGCAAGATTGAAAACTCCAGCGGGTCAACCTGCGGTGCTGGTGAGACGGTCACCCTCGCCACAGCACTGCGTTTGTCCTGCAATATCCCGTTCGCCGAATTGGGCGTCGCGCTCGGCGACACGGCCATTCGCGAGACCGCCGAGAAGTTCGGCTTCAACAGCAGCTTCAGCATTCCCCTGAGCGTGACCGAGAGCGTGTACCCCGACGGGCTCGACGATCCGCAGACCGCGCAGTCAGCCTTCGGTCAGTACGACGTGCGGGCGAACCCGCTGCAAATGGCCCTGGTCAGCGGCGCCATCGCCAACGGGGGTGTCGTGATGCAGCCCAACCTGGTGCAGGAGATCCTCGCACCCAATCTCAGCGCCATCCAAACCTTCAAACCGGCAGAACTTGGGCGGGTGATGAGCGAAAAAACAGCCGCAACACTGAGCGCGATGATGATCAATGGCGTTCAGGATGGTGCCGCGAGCAATGCAAGAATAGACGGGGTCGAAGTGGCGGGGAAAACCGGCACGGCGCAGAACGGGTCAACCGATCCGTTCACCCTCTGGTTCACCGGTTTCGCACCGGCGGACGACCCACAATTTGCCATCACCGTTCTGATCGAGGACGGCGGAGGAGAAGGACAAACCGGGTTCGGCAACAAACTTGCCGCACCTGTCGCACAGAAAGTACTAGAGGCGGTGCTTAACAAATGAGACCCACAGCAGGCCTCACCTTCGGGGGACGATACGAGCTGCAGTCGCGCATTGCGATTGGCGGCATGGGGGAGGTGTGGAAGTCCACCGACCTCGTAATCGGTCGAAGCGTCGCCATCAAGATTTTGAAGGACGAGTATCTCGGCGACCCCGGTTTCCTCGAGCGCTTTCGCGCTGAGGCCCGCCACGCGGCCCTGGTCAACCACGAAGGCATCGCGAATGTCTTCGACTACGGCGAAGAAGACGGCAGCGCCTTCCTGGTCATGGAACTAGTGCCCGGCGAAGCTCTGTCGACCATTCTCGAGCGCGAGCACGTTCTGCCGACCGACAAGGTGCTCGACATTGTCGCGCAGACCTCGAGCGCGCTGCACGCCGCCCACGCCGCCGGTCTCGTGCACCGCGACATCAAGCCCGGAAACCTGCTCATCACGCCGGAGGGCCGGGTCAAGATCACCGACTTCGGCATCGCCCGCATCGCCGACCAGGTTCCGCTCACCGCGACCGGCCAGGTGATGGGCACCGTGCAGTACCTCTCACCGGAACAGGCGAGCGGCCACCCCGCATCGCCAACCACCGACATCTACTCGATCGGCATCGTCGCGTACGAGTCGCTGGCCGGACGTCGTCCGTTCACGGGTGAGTCGCAGGTCGCGATTGCCATGGCTCAGATCAACGAGATAGCGCCCGACCTGCCGGTGACCGTGTCCGAACCGGTACGCAATCTGGTCTTCGCCTGCCTGGCGAAGAACCCGGCCGACCGGCCGGCGTCTGCTGCCCACCTGGCGCGCGCGGCATCCGCTTTGCGTCGCGGTGACGTCGCTGCAGCCGCGGTGGCCGTGCCGTCCGTTCTGGGCGGCCTCTCGGCCACGAGCGCCACCATGCTCATGCCCGGTGCCGGCTCCGACCAGGCCACGACCGTTCTGCCGGCCACCGGTGCGCCCATCACGCGGGCCTCCGCGGCCGCTGCCGAAGCGGAGAAGAAGAAGCGCAGTCCGTGGACCTGGCCGCTGATCGCCCTCGTCGCGCTGCTGGTGATCGTGCTCACCGGAACGCTCATCGCCCTGTTCACGCAGAACAACGAGACCCCGGCACCGGCCCAGACCACGTCAGCGCCACCCTCATCAACCCCGTCGGCTACACCATCGGCGACCCCGTCGCCGACGCCGTCGCCCACCAATGCGAACACGTCGGTCAATCCGGAAGATTTCGTGGGTAAGCCCAGCGCCGATGCCGCCGCCCTTCTCGTTGAGATGGGATTCGTGGCTGACGTCCAACCCGGAAATGCGGCCGGGTCTGAGGAAGAAGTTGACACGGTGTACGGAGTCAACCCCCGGGGGCCGGTTCCGGCCGGGACGACCGTGACCCTGACTGTCTACGGCGCGTTCCCCACGCCGAGCACACCGACGTCAGCCCCGACGGCGACGCCTTCGCCCGTCGCTGCCGCGGGCACTGTCACGGTGAACTGGAACGCCCAGACCTGCCCGGCCGGCCAGACTTTGGCTGGCTATGAGATCGCAACGGAGGGCGGTGCCGCCATCATCACCTCGGCCAACCCCACCACCGCTGAAACGACGACGGCCACGATCACCGCCGGAACAGAGAATTTCAAGGTCAAGTTCCGCTATTTCTGTGGCCAGGTTAGCTCTGAGTTTTCCCCAACGGCAGACGTGAGCGTAACTGGCGACCCCGCTGTCGGGGAGTAATTCCCCAATGCCGTGCGGTAAAGTAGCGCTCACTGTGCCTAACCCGGGCATCCGTTTTATTGTGGGGGAGTGCGCTCGTGCCTGACTCTGGCCGTTTGATCGCGGGCCGCTATCGTGTCGGGGCGCTCCTGGGCCGTGGCGGCATGTCCGACGTACATGTAGGCACCGATTCCCGGCTCGGTCGCACGGTGGCCATCAAGCTACTCAAGTCGAGCCTGGCCTCCGACCCGGCCTTTCGCACCCGGTTTCGGCAAGAGGCCCAGGCCGCAGCTCGCATGGCCCACCCGACCATCGTGCGGGTGTTCGATGCCGGCGAGGAGACCGTCACCGACGATGCCGGACACGATTCCCAGGTTCCGTTCATCGTCATGGAACACGTCGACGGTCGGCTGCTCAAGGACATCATTCGTGAGGGCCCGATCGAAGCGACCGAGGCCGTACGCATCATCGATGGGGTCCTGACCGCGCTGGAATACTCGCATCGCGCCGGTGTGGTGCACCGCGACATCAAGCCCGGCAACATCATGATCACCAAGTCCGGACAGGTCAAGGTGATGGATTTCGGCATCGCCCGTGCCATCTCCGACTCGGCCACGACCGTCGCGCAGACCACCGCCATCCTCGGTACCGCCGCCTATTTCTCGCCGGAGCAGGCCAAGGGTGAGTCCGTCGATGCGCGCACCGATCTGTATTCCACGGGCGTGGTGCTGTTCGAGATGCTCACCGGGCGGCCGCCGTTCCGCGGTGACACGCCCGTGGCCGTCGCCTACCAACACGTCAGCGAACTGCCGGCGAAACCCTCAGCGCTCAATCCCAAGGTGTCACCGGCCCTGGACTCGGTCGTGCTGCATGCCCTGGCCAAGGACCGCTTCGCCCGCTATCAAAGCGCCGTCGAGTTTCGCAATGATGTCGAGACCGCCGGATCCGGCCAGATTCCCGTTCACCGGGCCGGCGACGAGGTTGGTGCCGGCCTGTTCGGGGCTGCGCCCACGGCGATCACCGGTTCGGCGCTGGCCCTCAAACAGTTGTCCGAAGACCAGACGATGGTGCGCACCCAGCGTCGTCCCCCGGTGATCTGGGTCTGGGCCGGAATCGTCTGCGTCGTGGTCATCGTCGTCGCGGTCATGATCTGGGTGGCCAATCTGCAGCCTTCAGTGGAACTGCCCGACAGTTCGCGCCAGATTCCCGCACTCACCGGGCAAACCTATGACGACGCCCAAAATACTCTCCTCGACCTCGACCTCGCGGCCACGCGTGCCGAAGAGTCGAGCACGACAGTGCCGGCCGACCAGGTTATTCGCACGGATCCTCCGGCCGATACCATCGTCAATCCCTCCGACGTGATCAAGGTCTTCGTCTCTACCGGTCCGGTGCCCGTCGCGGTTCCCGATGTCACCAATCAGCCCATAACGGATGCCCAGGCCGCGATCGAAGCGCTCGGTTTCGTTTCCGGGTCGGTCACCACCGAAAACTCCCCGACCGTGGCGGCCGATATCGTTCTGCGCACCGATCCGCCCGCGGCGTCTTCCGAATTCGCCGGCGATACCATCAACTACATCGTGTCGAGCGGCCTGGTCACCCTCGGAGACCTCACCGGCCAGTCTCTGGTTGCCGCGATCGATCTGGTCAGCGCCGACGGACTCACGCCGAGTTCCAAGCCTGATTACACCTGTGACCAGGAGTCCGGCTCCCCGATTAAAGCGCAGTCACTGGCCCCCGGAGACGTCCCCCAGCGCTCCGAGATCGAGCTGACCTACTGCGCCCGCTCCTAGCCGCACCGCCCTGTCTGCACCGGGCCCGGTTCCCACCCACAGCCAAGCGCGAAGTTAGCTCAGGCGCAACAGCGGGTGCAGGCCCTTCGCGGTCTCCTGGGCAGACGACAGGCCGGCCAGGGCGAGCCAGTTGCCCAGCATCCGGTAGCCGCCCTCGGTCAGGACCGACTCCGGGTGAAACTGCACGCCCAAAATAGGAGCGGTTAGGTGCCGCAATCCCATGATGACCCCGCCCGGCGTGCGCGACGTGACGATCAGGTCACTCGGCACGGTCGACGCAACGACGGCGAGGGAATGGTAGCGCGTTGCTGTGAACGGTTGCGGCACACCCTCATAGAAATCGCTGCCGTCATGCGTGATGAGCGAGGTTTTGCCATGCATGAGTTCTTCAGCATTGGTCACCGTGGCCCCGAAGGCCTCGGCGATGGCCTGATGGCCGAGGCAGACGCCGAACAGGGGCAGGTTGGCCGCCAGCGCGGCCTCGACGACGGCGATGGACACACCGGCGTCTGAGGGCTTCCCGGGGCCCGGCGAAACGAGCACGCCGTCGTAGTCGGCAATCCGAGCGGCTGCATCGGTCTGCTCGAAGGAATCGTTGCGCACAACGTCGGTGTCCGCGCCGAGCTCCATCAGATACCCGTTGAGGGTATAGACGAAGCTGTCATAATTATCGATAACCAGAATTCGGGTCATGGGCCGTCTACCGTCGCTTCCTCGCTGCTCAGAATTCCATCGATCCACGGATACACCCAGGTGGCCAGCACGGCCAGTACAGCCACCAGCAAAATCAGGACCAGAATGATGCGCACCCAGATCGGTCCGGGTAGAACACGCCACAGTGCTGAGTACATAAGAGCCTCCTAGCCCTGAGCGGCGATGATCGGTGCGAGCTCGGTGGGAGCGCCGGCCGAAAGTGGCTGCCACGACTCAAGCACGCCGTAGGCGATGATACGTTCTGCGGTGGAGTACAGCGGATTGCAACTGGTGAGCGTGATGATGCGGTCGACCGGGGTTCCGTCCGGATAGTTGGGAACGGATGCCAGTACCTGCACCTGCGACGGTGCCACGTACTCGGTATCGCGGTACCGGTAGGTGTAATAGCCGTCGGCCGTCTGCACGTAGATGGCGTCGCCGAGTTGCAGCTCGTTGATCAGGTGCATGCCACCGCCGAAGGCGCTGCGGTGCGCGGCAATCGCGAAGTTTCCGACTTCGCCGGGCATCTGAGTGCCAGCGTAATGTCCGATGCCCAAACGGTTGCTGTTCAAGACGTCACGGCCGGTGCCTTCGGCAATGCTGCGGTGGTAGTCGGCACCGAAACGAGGCACATACAAAACCGCGAACGCCGTAGCATTGCCGGGTGCAGCGGCAACGACGGGCTCACCGTAGTCCACCGCTACGCGGGCTGCGTCCGGTTCCGTCGGATCAGCCGTCGCTTCGGGGAACGTCGGCGACGTGTCCTGGGCGATCCAGTCCTGGCTGATCTCACTCGCAGCCGAGGACTGCGAATTGGCCATGATCATGTCATTCCACCACAGCTGCCAGCCCAGAAATAGCAGCACGAGTGCACTGGCCGTGATCAGTAGTTCACCGAGCACGCCCAGGAGTGTGACCTTGGCGGACGGGGCTGTACTTGAGCGGTGCCGACGTTTGGTGCCAGCGCCGGGCGACTCCGACCCATCGGGCACCGGCGCGGTGCGATCGTCTGCCTGTGGACACATATAACAAGTCTACTGACCAGAGTTGTGCGCTGCCCCCGCGTCAAAGCCACGAAAACAGGCGGAGACGCTAGGATCGCAGCATGGCACGTAAGAATTCTCGCACCAAGCCCGCCCGCACCGAAGTTGCCCGCTCGAACGAGGACGCGCCCAACGCCGTCTGGTTCAAGCCGGTCATGTTCGGCTTTATGCTGCTCGGCCTGGCCTGGATCATCGTGTTTTACGTCAGTGGCAGCCAGCTTCCCATCGCGGGTCTCGGCGCCATGAATATTCTGGTCGGCTTCGGAATCGCATTCATCGGCTTTCTGATGACCACGCGCTGGCGCTAGTTCGGCCGCACCGCCGAGTCACGAACCGCCCACGCAACGGTCATTAAGCGGATGCTGCCCGGCTGCCGGAATCCAGCAGTGCGGGTAATGACACCGGTGTAATTATCCCCATGTGGATAGACCTGTGGATAACTTCCCGGTGCACCGGGTGGTTAGCTGATCGGGGCGAGCAGGCTCACAATTTTGAGGACTCCGATCACCACGAGGAGAGCGGCGACGCCCGCGATCAAGACGATCTGCAGCCCCTTTTGTGCCGGTCGCCGGGTACGCATGAGAACGAACCCGATGAGTGCGCCCCCGATTATGCCGCCGAAGTGAGCCTGCCAGGCGATCCCCGGAATGAAGCTCACGACCACGTTGATGCCGAGCAGAACCAGCAGCTGCTTCGAATTTCCGCCAAGACCGCGCTGAATGACCAGGAAGGCACCCATGAGCCCGAACAGGGCCCCTGATGCCCCGACGACGTAGGTGTAGGGAGCAGCCAGCAACAGAACACCGATCGACCCGGCGAAACCGCTGATCAGATACAGCGCCAGGAAACGACCACGGCCGAACATCCCCTCGAGCATCGGACCGAAGATCCAGAGCACGTACATGTTGAGCAGCACGTGAAACGGCAGGCCACCTTGCGAGTGCAGAAAAACACTGGTGAGCATGCGCCATGGCTCAATGAGGGTGAGGGCTGGCGCGTAGGCGAATCGTTGGGTGATCCCGAGACCGGGGATCCATTGCAGGATGAAGACGAGGACGGTAATCGCGATGAGCGCGTAGGTCACCGTGGGCTGACCGCTCCCGGTCAGCCGGGTGAGCACGGCGGGTTTGATGCGGGGTGCGTTCTTGCGCTGCAGTTTCATGCATTCGGGGCAGATAACGCCCACGGCAGCCTGGGTCTGGCACTCGGCGCAAATGGTGCGCCCGCAGCGCTGACACAGAATGAAGCTCTGCCGCCCCGGATGGCGGTAGCAAAAATTCGCCGCCGAGGCCGGCAGATCACTCATTTTGGTCTGAAATACGGGTTAGACGGATTCGACGGAGACGCTCTGGATGATGACGTCTTCCAGCGGGCGGTCGCGACCATCGGTGGCGACGGTCGCGAGCTTCGCGACGATTGCGCGGCTGTCCTCGTCTTCAACGGCACCGAAGATGGTGTGCTTGCCCTGCAGCCAGGTGGTCGGCACGACGGTGATGAAGAACTGCGAGCCGTTGGTTCCGTGACCACCCTGGATTCCCGCGTTCGCCATTGCGAGCACGTAGGGCTGGGTGAAGTCGAGGTCGGGGCTGATTTCATCGTCGAACTGGTAGCCAGGACCGCCGGTACCCTGGCCGAGCGGGTCGCCGGCCTGGATCATGAAGTCCTTGATAATGCGGTGAAAAACGGTGCCGTCGTAAAGCGGCGTGGTGGAGGCGACGCCCGTGGCGGGGTGCTTCCACTCGATCTCGCCGGTCGCGAGGCCGACGAAGTTCTTGACCGTCTTCGGCGCGTGATTACCGAAGAGATTGACCTTGATCGGTCCGAGTGTGGTGTTCAGGGTGGCGACAGCGGTGTGCTTAGACATACACCGATTCTTGCACAGCAACCGTCGCCCACCCTGCTCGACCCCGTGTGCTTCCGGTGCGTTCCCAGTGCATTCGCTGGCAAGACATCGATTGCGCGCCAAGGTTTCAGTGGCAAGATGGGCACTCAGTGGCAAGATAGACACACATTCGCCACACACGACATCGATGGAGGGTCCAGATGAGCCTGTCACGCAAGCGCCGCAAGGAACTCACTCGGCTGCGCAAAAGCGCAGACGAACTATGGAGCCACCAACAAGAGGTATTGGAGCGCGCTAACGTGCTGGCTCGCCAGGCCGGTCACCAGGCCGGCGTCCTCGCCCGTGAAGAAGTTGCTCCGCGCGTTCGCGAGAGCTACGACCACTACGTTCGCCCGGGCGTGAACGCCACCCAGGAAGCCGCCGACGGCGTTCGACGCCGCGTGGTGAACGATGTCCTTCCCGGCATCGGTACCGCCATCGGCACGGTTTTGTCGGTCGGCGACGTCGCGCGCGACGCCCGCGTGCGGGCCGCGCTGGGCCGCATCCGCTTACAGAAGCCCGTCGTGGTCGAACCTAAGGGCGTGGGGGCGGGAACGTACTTCGCCCTCGGTCTGGCCGTCGTCGCCGCTGCAGGCGTCGCCTACGCCGTCTGGCAGACGTTCCGCGCCGACGACGAGCTCTGGGTTGCCGATGACGAGGCTGAACCGGCCACGTCGCAGGAAGACTAGCGCCGCAGCACCACCCGCTTGCAGGGCCCGCATCCAGTGGATGCGGGCCCTGCCGCGTTAACGGCCGTAGCGGCCCGCAGTGACCGCCGCCGCGACGCCGGCTAAGCGAATGCCCAGTCCTGGTAGGGAAAAATCCCCGGAAGTACAAGAAAAGGCCCATCCGTAGACGAGCCTTGAATTGTGGAGCCACGGGGAATCGAACCCCGGACCTCCTGCTTGCAAAGCAGGCGCTCTACCAATTGAGCTATGGCCCCGCTTTCTCACCCTATTTATAGCGAGTGAGAACTGATGAATCTGGTGCTGCGTGGGGATACCGGGATTTGAACCTGGGACCTCTTCATTATCAGTGAAGCGCTCTAACCAACTGAGCTATATCCCCCTGTTGGGCAGATTGAAGACTATCGGAATCTGGCCGGAACCTGAAATCGAGTCACGCCGCGGTGCGGCGGATTTACCCAAATTCGGGCGTGAGGGCTATTTCCGCGGAGAAACAGCCCTCGATCGTGCCTACAAAGGCTTGACTGCAGCTTAGTTGTTGGTGAAGCCGACGAGCAGACCGCCGGTAATTTTGACGCTCAGGTTGTACAGAACGGCATAGATGGCGCCGAGTGCGGTGATCACGACCAGGTTCAGCACGGCCACAACGACCGCGAAGCCCATAACGTTGCCGATCGAGAGAATGGCGGCCAGGTCGGCCGATTCTCCCGCCACGGTGGCGTACAGCTCATCGACACTGGTCAGTACCTCGGTCTGCACGAGCACGGTGTAGGTGAGGAAGGTAGCGACGATGGTGACGATCGCCAGGCACACCGCCACCAAGAACGACAGTTTCACGCTCGACCAGAAGTCGACGTAGACCAGTTTGAGTCGAACCTGCTTGCTTGTGGTCTTACGAGTGGACTTCTTGGCGAGCTTTTCGGCGACGCTACTCATTCGGTGTCTCTACTTTCCCTGAATCCGCGTGAGGAACAGCGCCGTCTGCAGCACTGCTGTCGACCGCACCAGCTGGTAGATCGGCATCCGTCACATCTTCTTCGTCGGTGATTTCATCGGTTTTTTCATCCGTGGCGACCAGATTACGTTCAATGTTTTTCGCGATGGAAATGATTCTGTCTTCATTCGCAAACTTTGCGAAAACAACACCCATTGTGTCCCGACCCTTGGCCGGAACCTCGGCGACGTCAGAGCGTACCACCTTGCCACTGGCAAGTACCACAAGGACCTCGTCCTCGGGATTCACGATCAACGAGCCGACCAGATCGCCGCGATCGTCGTTGAGCTTGGCCACCTTAATGCCCAGGCCGCCACGATTCTGCAGCCGATACTGGTCTGCCGCGGTGCGCTTGGCGTAGCCCCCCTCGGTGACGACGAAGACGTAGCCGTCATCATTGATAACGGATGCGTCCAGCAGCGTATCCTCACCGCGGAAGTGCATTCCGATCACGCCGGACGTACTGCGACCCATCGGGCGCAGCGCTTCGTCGGTGGCGGTGAAGCGAATCGACATGCCCTTGCGGGATACCAGCAGCAGGTCGGAATCATCTTCGACCAGCAGGGCAGAGACGAGCTCGTCGCCCTCACGCAGCTTGATCGCGATGATGCCGCCGGTGCGGTTAGTGTCGTATTCACTAAGCGCGGTCTTCTTGATCAGTCCATCGCGAGTGGCGAGGGTCAGATATTGGGCAACCCCGTAGTCACGAATGTCGAGAATCTGTGCGATTTCCTCGCCCGGCTGCAGCGCGAGCAGGTTGGCAACGTGCTGGCCCTTGGCATCGCGACCGGATTCCTGCGCCTCGTACGCCTTGGCCCGGTAGACCCGACCGGTGTTGGTGAAGAACAACAGCCAGTGGTGTGTCGTGGTCACGAAGAAGTGTTCGACCACGTCGTCGGCGCGCAGTTGAGCGCCCTTGACGCCCTTGCCACCTCGGTGCTGGTTGCGGTAGTTATCGCTCCGGGTGCGCTTGATGTAGCCGCCGCGGGTGACGGTGACCACCATCTCCTCTTCGGGGATGAGATCCTCGATCGACATATCGCCGTCGAAACCGAACATGATTTCGGTGCGGCGGTCGTCACCGAACTTCGCGGTGATCTCGGCGAGTTCTTCGCTGATGATCGTGCGCTGACGCTCGGGGCTGGCCAAGATCGACTTGAATTCGGCGATCTGCACTTCGAGTTCGGCGGCCTGGTCGATAATCTTCTGGCGCTCGAGGGCTGCCAGGCGGCGCAACTGCATGGTGAGAATCGCGTCGGCCTGAAGCTTGTCCACGTCGAGCAGAGCCATCAGGCCTTCGCGAGCGTCGTCGACCGTATTCGACCGACGAATGAGAGCGATAACCTCATCGAGAGCGTCCAGCGCCTTGAGATAGCCGCGCAGAATGTGGGCATCCGCTTCGGCCTTGTTCAAGCGGAATTGGGTGCGCCGAACGATGACCTCGATCTGGTGCGCGACCCAAGCCGAGATAAAACCGTCGAGGGCGAGCGTGCGCGGCACGCCGTCGACGATGGCCAGCATATTGGCGCCGAAATTTTCCTGCAGCTGAGTGTGCTTGTAAAGGTTGTTCAGCACAACCTTCGCGACGGCGTCGCGCTTGAGCACGATAACGAGGCGCTGGCCGGTGCGACCAGACGTCTCATCCCGAATGTCGGCGATGCCGGCTACTTTGGCGTCCTTGACCAGATCGGCGATCTTGATCGCGAGGTTGTCGGGGTTCACCTGGTAGGGCAGCTCGGTAATTACGAGGCAGGTGCGACCCTGCAACTCTTCGATGCTGACCACGGCACGCATCGTGATCGAACCACGCCCGGTGCGGTAGGCGTCCTGAATACCCTTGGTGCCGAGGATTTGAGCGCCGGTAGGAAAATCAGGTCCCTTGATGCGCGAAATCAGCGCTTCGAGCAGCTCGTCGCGGGTGGCGTCGGGGTTGTCAAGGTACCACTGGGCGCCGGCGGCGACCTCGCGCAGGTTGTGCGGCGGAATATTGGTGGCCATACCGACGGCGATTCCGACCGAGCCGTTGACCAGCAGGTTCGGAAAGCGGGCCGGCAGCACGGTCGGCTCGAGCGTGCGGCCATCGTAGTTGTCCTGAAAATCGACGGTGTCTTCGTCGATGTCGCGCACCATTTCGAGGGCGAGCGGCGCCATCTTGGTTTCGGTGTACCGCGGGGCTGCTGCGCCGTCATTGCCGGGGGAACCGAAGTTTCCCTGGCCCAGGGCGAGCGGATACCGCAGACTCCACGGCTGAACCAGACGCACGAGCGCGTCGTAGATCGACGAGTCACCGTGAGGGTGGAACTGTCCCATCACGTCACCGACGACGCGGGCGCACTTGGAGAACGCCTTATCCGGGCGGTAGCCGCCGTCGAACATGGCGTAGATCACCCGACGGTGCACCGGCTTCATACCGTCGCGCACGTCAGGCAGCGCACGCCCGACGATGACGCTCATCGCGTAGTCGAGGTAGGAGCGCTGCATTTCCAGCTGCAGGTCGACCTGGTCGATCTTGCCGTGCTGCACGAGGTGGGCCGCCGCCGCAGCCGCGTTCGCTGCACTCAGTTCAGGGGTCACTGCTTCGGGCGTATTCGAGTCGGAGTTGCCCGTGGTGTCATCAGATGTCAAGGAAACGCACGTCCTTCGCGTTTTTCTGGATGAAGTTGCGTCGGGATTCGACGTCTTCACCCATCAGGGTGGAGAAGATTTCGTCGGCGGATGCCGCATCATCCAGGGTGACCTGCAGCAGGGTGCGGGATTCAGGAGCCATCGTGGTTTCCCACAGCTCCTTGTAGTCCATCTCGCCGAGGCCCTTGTAGCGCTGAATGCCGTTGTCCTTCGGGATCCGCTTGCCCGAGGCCGCGCCATCGGCAAGGAGGGCGTCGCGCTCGGCATCGGAGTACACGTATTCGTGCGGCGAGTTGGTCCACTTGAGCCGGTACAGCGGCGGCTGGGCCAGATAGACGTAGCCGAGGTCGATCAGCGGACGCATGTATCGGAACAGCAGTGTCAGCAGCAGGGTCGTGATGTGCTGGCCGTCGACATCGGCGTCGGCCATTAACACGATCTTGTGGTACCGAACCTTGTCCGGGTTGAATTCTTCGCCCATCCCAGCACCGAAGGCCGTGATCATGGCCTGAACCTCTGCGTTACCGAGGGCACGGTCGAGGCGAGCCTTTTCGACGTTGAGGATCTTGCCGCGCAGCGGCAAGATCGCCTGGAACTCCGGGTTGCGCCCCTGAACGGCGGAGCCGCCGGCGGAATCGCCCTCGACGATGAAGATCTCGGACAAGGAGGGGTCCTTGCTCTGGCAATCCTTGAGTTTGCCCGGCATGCCGCCGCCCTCGAGCAGTCCCTTGCGACGAGCGGTTTCCCGAGCTTTGCGGGCCGCCATACGAGCGTTCGATGCCTGTAAGGACTTACGAATAATTTCGCGGGCCGGGTTCGGGTTGCGGTTGAACCAGTCGGTGAGCTGATCGTTGGCGACCTTTTGTACGAACGACTTCGCCTCGGTGTTGCCGAGTTTGGTCTTGGTCTGGCCTTCGAACTGCGGTTCGGCGAGCTTGATCGACACGACCGCGGTCAATCCTTCACGCACGTCATCGCCGGTGAGGTTGTCATCCTTTTCTTTCAGGATGCCCTTTTCGCGGGCGTACTTGTTCACGAGTGTGGTCAGCGCGGCGCGAAAACCTTCTTCGTGTGTGCCGCCCTCGTGGGTGTTGATCGTATTCGCGTAGGTGTGCACGCTCTCGGTGTAGGCCGTGGTCCATTGCATGGCCACTTCCAGCGCCATCTTACGTTCGTGGTCTTCCCACTCGAACGAGATGATCTCTTCGTTGACGAGGTCAGCCTTTTTGGCACGGTTGAGGTACTCGACGTAGTCGACGAGTCCCTGATCGTACTTGAAGGTGTTACTAACGACCGTGCCGTCGTCATCGCGGTGGGCTTCACGCTCGTCGGTGAGGGTGAGACGCAGGCCCTTGTTCAAAAAACCCATCTGCTGAAAACGAGCGCGCAGCGTTTCGTAATCGAAATCGATCGTCTCGAAGGTCTCAGCGCTCGGCCAGAAGGTAATGGTGGTGCCGGTTTCGTCGTTCGCTTCGCCCTGTTCCAGGGGAGCGTTGGGGACACCGTTGGCGAAACTCTGGCGCCAAATGAATCCCTGGCGACGAACCTCGACCTCGAGGCGGCTCGACAGGGCGTTCACCACGGAGCTGCCGACACCGTGCAGTCCACCGGAAACGGAATAACCGCCGCCGCCGAACTTTCCACCGGCGTGCAGCACAGTCAGGACAACCTCAACGGTCGAACGGCCCTCTGCCTTGTGAATGTCGACGGGGATTCCGCGACCGTTGTCTTCGACGCGAATAGCGCCGTCGGCCAGAATGCGAATATCAATCGTGTCGCAGTGCCCCGCCAGGGCTTCGTCGACGGAGTTGTCAACGATCTCATAGACCAGGTGGTGCAGTCCGCGCGGTCCGGTGGATCCGATATACATACCGGGTCGCTTTCGAACGGCTTCCAGCCCCTCGAGGACCTGGATATCGTCTGCACCGTATTCGTGCTCCGGCTCCCGCTCCGCCACTATTGGGGATATATCTGGGGACGTGCGTTCGGGCGTCGGTTCAACTGTCATCTGAAAATAGGCTCCTGACCATCGCACGGGCGACCATTCAGTCTACCAAATGAGGCGAGACCAACCGGCCATAATCGCCGTTTGACGCCTTTTGTTCAAGGGGGTGACCTTATTTGCTGGATCACCCGTAGGTATCGCGTGGACCACGCCCTGGAATTGATCTGGGACCCTTTTTCCAGGATGGGGCGTTGGGCCCCTGGAAACGAATCGATTGGATGCCGGCATCTGGGTAGCGGGTCGCGATGTGTTCCATGATGACGTTCCGCATTAGACGTAGCTGTGTCGCCCAGGCAGTCGACTCGCAGTGCACCGTGAGTACGCCGTCATCGATGCCCGCCGGGGTGGAATGCTTGGCGGTTTCTTCACCGGCCAGCAGCATCCATGAAGCAAGCAGTTCCGATTGAGCCAGTGGTGAATTCCAGCCGAGTTGCATGGTGAGCGAGTTGATGGTGTCGCCGAGGCCACGCGGATCGCGTCCAATTCCAAAGGGCACACTCGAACCGGCGGCCGGGGCGATGCGCTTGCGTCCGCGGGTACGGCGTGCGTTCGGATCGCCAAAGATACTCTTGAATCGTAGGTAAACCTGGCTGGCTTCACTGGCATTGGATTCCAGTGAATCACTGCTCTCTGGTGTTTCACGTGGAACATTCTGGTCAGCCATCGATGACCGCGCCGGCGTGAATGTGGATGGTGTGCGCCACCAGCGCCTGGGGAACGTCTTCCAGTACGGCGGCCGTGATCAGAACCTGCTCAAAAGACCCGATCGCCGCGGCCAGTCGGGCTCGGCGGTCCAAATCCAGCTCTGCGAATACGTCGTCGAGAATCAGCACTGGATCCCCGCTCGCTGAATCCTGGCGTAATAGCTGAGCGGATGCCAATTTCAGCGACAGCGCGAACGACCACGATTCCCCATGACTCGCGTAGCCCTTGGCCGGCAGCTCGTTGAGCATGAAGACGAGGTCGTCCCGGTGCGGGCCAGCGAGGGTTATACCGCGTTCGAGTTCACGTTTGCGGAGTCCTACCATGGCGGTACGAAAGATCTCAGTGGTGGAGGATTCCACCGAACCCGGTCCGGCCGCCGAGCCGATGCCGCCGAGCGCAGCCCCGTCGACGTCTTCATCGGCGCCGAGAATGCTCAAACTTGCCACCAAGGCAGGCCCATGGTCTTCATTCACAACGGCCCGATAGGCCGCGCGCAAAGGATCTCCGAGCAGATACACGAGTTTGGCCCGCTCGTCGATAATTTCTGAGCCGAACTCGACGAGTCGTTCGTCCCAGATATCGAGGGTGGACAGCTGATTTCCGCGGAGACCGGAAGAGCGCGCCGACTTGAGCAGGGTATTGCGCTGTTTGAGCACGCGGTCGTAATCGCTGAGAACCGCGGCCAGCCGCGGGGTCCGCAACACCAAAAGTTGATCGAGAAACTTACGCCGACCAGAGGGATCTCCGCGCACGAGCGCGAGGTCCTCCGGGGCGAACACCACACTGGAGAAATAACGGGGCAGGTCACGGGTCTTGATCACCGAGCGATTGACCTGCGCTCGATTCTGTCCGGTGCGGTTGAGTTGTACCTCGGCCAAGATGTCACGACCGTTGTACTCGAGTCGCGCCCGGATGATTCCGGCGTCCTGCCCAGCCCGAATCATGGCCTTATCGGTCGAGACCCGATGCGAGCCGAGCGTACTGAGAAAACCAAGGGCTTCGACCAGGTTCGTTTTTCCTTGACCATTACGTCCGACGATGAGGTTAGGCCCGGCGTTGAATGAAACCTCGGCCGTCGCGTAGTTGCGAAAGTCGGTGAGCGAGAGGTGGGTGACCCGCACCGTCGTTAGCGCAGCAGCAGGTTGGGCTGGAGCAGGTACTTGTAGCTGTCCGCTCCGGCCTGCTCGCGCGACGTCTGGCTGGTAATCAGAACGGGACCGGGCTTATTCGGGTTTTCCGTCTTCGTAAATGAGATGCGCACGAATTCCGAGTGCACTGCGCTGAGTCCGTCGAGGAGGAACTGCGGCTTGAGCGACACGATCGTCTCGGTCCCGGAGAGAATCGCGTCGATGGTCTCCGAGGCCTGGGCCTGTTCGGAACCGACCGCTTCCAGGGTGACTCCGTCAGCGGCGAAGGTGAAACGCAGGGCTGCTTCACGCTCAAGCACGAGCTGCACGCGGCGCGTTGCCTCGATCAGCTCGGCTGTGTTCATGACCGCGTAGTTGTCGACCGTTTCGGGGAACAACCGACGCACCGGAGGAAAGTTGCCTTTGATCAGCAGTGATGTGACGGTTTTCTTGTTGGCGGTGAAGGCAATCAGTTCGCGGTCGTCATTGTTGGTGATCGACACCGAAATGGTTCCGCTGTGGCCGAAGGTCTTGCCGACTTCCTGCAGGGTTCGAGCCGGCACCAGGGCCGTAATCGTTCCCTCGGTGGTGTTGCTTCCGTGGTCCCAGTCGATTTCGCGAACGGCCACACGGTAACGGTCGGTGGCAACGAGGCTCAGGCTGTTTTCGGTTATTTCCAGCTGCACGCCCGTGATGACGGGCGTGACATCATCACGGGAAGCGGCGACGGCCACCTGGGCTACTGCGGCGGCAAATTCTTCGGCGGGCACCAGACCGGACTGGGTGCTCACCTGCGGAATGCTGGGATATTCCTCAACCGGCATAGACAGCAAGGTGAAGCTCGCCGAACCACAACTGACCTTGATCCGGGAATTTTCCGTGGAAAAACGTACTGGCGCGTTGGGCAGGCGGCTGGCGATCTCGGCCAGAAGACGTCCGGAGACGAGTATTTTGCCGGTTTCTTCAACTTCGGCGATGATCTCGGTCTGGGCGGAGACTTCGTAGTCGAAGGACGAGAGTATCAGGCCCGTTGCCGTGGCTTCGATGAGCACACCGCTGAGGATTGGCAGGGTCGTTCGCTGGGGTAGAAGTTTTACGGCGAAGGAAACTGCTTCGCTGAAGACATCCCGATTTGCCTGAAATCTCACGATGTCATTCCTTAGCGTTGCGAAAGCGGATGGTTGGGCCTCAATGCTAGCTGGCTTCACCGTCCGGTTCGGTACCGGGGCCCATCGGTGGCTTCGGCAGTCAAGGTTGTCGGCTAGATCTGGTTAAAGAATTTTTGTTAATCTTCTTAACCGTTGTGGAAACTGTGGATAACTCTGTGAAAACGGCTGAGGTACTGAGAACTACACGTTTGTAACTTGTGGGCGACCTGTGGAAGTTTGTCATTCGTTTGCGCAAGCGCAACTCTTGGTAATTACAAGTTTCTACAGGGAAGCTCCGAGTTTCTACAGGCGACGACCGGTTGTGTGAGTTAATTCCACAGGGTTATCCACAGGTGTGAAAACTAAAAAAAATTCAACCCCTCCGGGTCAAACTCAGCTGAGCTTGCCGTGAGGGGCCGAAAATTTTGCCGTTGGCGCTTACTTGTACCGGTGATCCTGCTTGATGCGGTTGGTTAGTTCAGTGACCTGATTGTAGATCGACCGTCGCTCCTTCATGAGCTCACTGATCTTCTTATTGGCGTACATCACTGTTGTATGGTCCCGATTGCCGAACAGCTGCCCAATCTTGGGCAGCGACAGATTCGTGAGCTCACGACACAGGTACATGGCGATTTGGCGGGCCGTGGCGATGGCCTGCGAGCGACTCGACCCGTACAGGTCATCGACCGAGAGCTTGAAGTAATTAGCCGTGTTGGTGATGATGTCGACTGGAGCAATGACGTTGTCTTCGTCCAGGGTGATGAGGTCCTTCAACACCGTTTGAACGAGGTCCATGTCAACCGGAGTCTTGTTCAAACTTGCGAAGGCAGTGACCCGAATCAGTGTTCCCTCCAGTTCGCGAATGTTGGACGATACCTTCGACGCCATGAACTCCAGAATGTCGTGGGGCACCTGCAGCTTCTCGCTCTGGGCCTTTTTGCGCAGAATGGCGATGCGCGTCTCGAGGTCGGGAGCCTGGACATCTGTTATCAAACCCCACTCGAAGCGGCTGCGCATTCGGTCTTCAAAACCGGTGAGGTGTTTCGGCGGCAGGTCACTCGTGATGACCACCTGCTTGTTGTGGTCGTGCAGGGTGTTGAAGGTATGGAAGAAGGCTTCCTGGGTCTCCGCCTTGTTCTGCAGAAATTGGATGTCGTCAATCATCAGAATGTCGATATTGCGGTACCGAGCCTGAAAGGCCGAGCCACGGTTGTTGGCGATGGAATTGATGAAATCGTTGGTGAACTCTTCGGAACTGACATAACGTACCCGGATGCCCGGATACAGGCTCATGGCGTAGTGGCCGATCGCGTGCAAAAGGTGGGTCTTGCCCAGCCCGGACGACCCGTAAATGAAGAGCGGGTTGTAGGCCTTGGCCGGCGCTTCAGCCACGGCAACAGCGGCCGCGTGAGCAAAGCGGTTGGATTGCCCGATGACGAAATTGTCAAAACTGTATTTGGGGTTGAGTCGCGTCTCGTGTGGCCCCGCGGGGGCAGCACTCTCGAACACCGATTGCGGCGGTGCCGGCGTAATGACGTCGGGCGGGGTCATCGTCTGCTGAACCGGGCGCAACGACTCCTGCTCGAGTTCGGGATTCACGACGACGTAAAACGTCGACACCGCGGTGGCCTCGTCGAGCTGACCCATTGCGGTGAGCAGAGGAACCCGCATCCGCTGATTGAGCATGCTGGCCGTGAACTCGTTGGGTACCTCAAGATAGAAGGTGCCAGCGGCGATACCTTTCGGCTCGACCAGACTGAGAAAGCCGTAGAGCATGGGCGTAATCGTGGCGTCGGACTCCAGGGAGGTCAGAACGGACCGCCAGGTTTCGGCTATCGGCGCTTCAACGTCTGCCATGGTTCCTACAATCTGTGTGGTTCGAAATAACTCTGTTCAACTGTGAAGACCGGCGCGCCTTCGTTCGGGTGGTACCGGTACGTTCGTCAGGACTGGATCAAAGTTATCCACCGCTTGTGTATAAAACCGGTGGAATTCTCAGGTTTAGGGCACCATCCTGTGGATAACTTGTCTTTACGGTAGTCAATCCCGGTCGTGGAGGCTAATTTTGCAGTTCCTGCGCCCGAACGTTCGGTTTCTGCGTTGGAGTCATTATTGTGGAGAATCACTCGATTCGGGCGCTGAGTTTGACCAGACGTTACCGAGGCCGTAGTTTTAATCAGTTGACCCCATCCCGCGGGCTTCCAACTTCTGTGCGCGCCGCTGTTCTGGCCGAGGGGAAATTGGCCAGCGGTGATTCAAATACGTGGAGATTGAACTATGAGCAAGAGAACCTTCCAGCCGAACAACCGCCGTCGCGCCAAGGTGCACGGCTTCCGCCTGCGCATGCGTACCCGTGCGGGCCGCGCCATTCTCGGTGCTCGCCGTCGCAAGGGTCGCACCGAACTCTCCGCGTAAGTTCTCGTGGTCGCCAGGTTCTCGTGCTCGCTCACGTAAATCGCATCACGAGCGGCAGTGATTACCAGGGCGTCGTTCGGCGCGGTGTGCGGATCGTTGGTGCGCACACCGTTTTGTACATACGCAAAAGTGACGGTCGGCCCGGATCCGCTCAAACGGATGCTGTCGGCCCGGTTCGCTTCGGATTCATCGTCGCTAAGAATGTGGGTGACGCCGTGAGGCGCAATCTCGTTCGCCGCCGCCTCAAGGCGGTCACGTTCGAGCTGCTCCCCGCGGTGACGCCGGGAACGGATGTCGTCATCCGTGCTTTGCCTGCGGCGCGCGATGCCGCGTGGCAGACGCTGCACGACGAGGTTCAACGTTCCCTGTCTCGCCCCCTCCCGATGCGAAAAAGCAGCCCGGGCCGATGACCCCCGTACTCGCGACGATTATTCTGCTCCCGCGCAATGTGGGCGTGCTGATTCTTCGCGTGTATCGCGCCGTGATTTCTCCCCTCTACGGGGATGTGTGCCGGTTTTACCCGTCTTGCTCGGCCTACGCACTGGGGGCCGTTCAGGAACACGGACTAGCGTGGGGAAGCGTCCTCGCTGCACGGAGACTGAGCCATTGTCATCCGTGGTCTGAAGGCGGCATCGATGATGTACCTCTCAAAAGCACGCGTCGCTTTCGTTTGACGTCGTTCGGTTTTGTCGTTGCACCCAGCCACGGAAAGGGCTAACCCACAGTATGGACCTCATAGGTACGATCCTCTGGCCTCTGAAATGGGTGGTCGAGCTGCTGCTCGTAGCCTTCCACTGGCTGTTTTCCCAGATCGGAATCGCGGGACTGGGCTACGACGACGGTCTCACGTGGGTGCTGTCCATCGTCGGCCTCGTTCTCGTCGTGCGTGCCGCCCTCATCCCCATCTTCGTGCGGCAGATCAAGAGCCAGCGCAAGATGCTCGAGGTCGCCCCACAACTGAAGAAGATCCAGGACAAGTACAAGGGCAAGAAGGACCAGTTCTCGCGTGAGGCAATGTCCCGCGAGACCATGGCCATGTACAAGAAGACGGGTACCAACCCGCTGAGCTCCTGCCTGCCGCTGTTGCTGCAGATGCCAATCTTCTTCGCACTGTTCTCGGTGCTCAACGACGCCCAGCGCGCCAAGGCCGGCGTCGGACCGCTCAATCAGAGCCTCGCCGAGAGCTTCGGCAATGCCACGCTCTTTGGAAATGCACCCCTGCACGACACCTTCGCCTCCCAGTGGTCGCTGTGGACGGCCGGTGACCCCTTCAACGGCACCGTCATGATTATCGCGGCCACCATGGTCGTGCTGATGACCGCGTCGCAGTTCATCACGCAGCTGCAGATCGTCTCCAAGAACATGTCGCCGGAAACCAAGGCGAGCCCCATGTTCAAGCAGCAGCGCATCATGCTCTACCTGCTCCCCCTTGTCTTCGCTTTCTCCGGTGTCGCGTTCCCGCTCGGCGTCATGTTCTACTGGCTCACCTCCAACTTCTGGACCATGATTCAGCAGTTCCTGGTGATCCGAAACATGCCGACGCCCGGCAGTGAGGCCGCCAAAGCTCGCGAAGAGCGCATGGCCCGCAAGGGCAAGCTCATCGCGACCGATGGTGACATCATTGTGGTTGAGGAGCCCGCCAAGCCGGTACAGCGTCAGCAGCCGGTCGGCAAGGCCCGCGCTAAGAAGCAAACCGGCCCGAAAAAGTAGTGGAGATCACCGTGACGGAAAAGATCGACCTGACCGAGGTCAACAACGCTGAGGTCGATATCACGGCGGCCGCTGCTGTCGAAGGCGACAGCGCGGCGCTCCCCAGTGGTATTGCTGCAACGGATCCGTCCCCCGACGTTCCAGAAACGGGTTCCGTCGCGAGCATCGAGACTCCCCTCACGACCGATCAACTCGAACGTGAGGGCGACATCGCTGCGGACTATATCGAGGAATTCCTTGATATCTGCGACCTCGATGGAGACATCGACATTGATGCTCGGAATGGTCGGGCCTACCTCTCGGTCAAGGCATCCGACGCGGACAACCTGCGGGTGTTGTCCAAGCCAGAAACAGTCAATGCGCTGCAGGAGCTGACCCGCCTCGCGGTGCAGAACAAGACGGGATCATTCTCCCGTCTCATTCTCGACATCGGCGGATCTCGCGAGGCTCGTGAAGCTGAGCTGGCGGCGCTCGTTGCCCGTGCCATTGCCCGCATCGAAGCCGGCGCGACCGAGGCCGACCTGCCGGCCATGTCCTCTTACGAGCGCAAACTTGTGCACGACATCGTGTCGGCGAGCGGATACCGATCCGAGTCGTCCGGCGAGGGCCGCGATCGCCATACCGTCATTACCGCAGCGTAGATTCCGGCCGTTATGTCGGAGTCAGCCACACCGGGAGTGCGCGTGCCCGAACCCCTCGCACCGGGAACTGCCGATCCTGAGCTCGTTGAACTCGAGAAGGAACCGGCGGAAGCTGCGAACTTGTTCGGAGCCCAACTCGACCTGGTCCGAGCTTTTACGGGTAATTTGGCTGATCAGGGAGAAATACTGGGCTTGATCGGCCCGCTGGAACTCCCCCGGTTGTGGTCGCGTCACATTCTTAATTGCGCGATCGTAGCGCCCCTGCTGCGCCCCGGCCTTGTGGGCGACGTTGGCTCCGGCTCCGGCCTCCCCGGCCTCGTTCTGGCCATCGCTCGCCCCGACGTGAACTTCGTTCTGATCGAACCGATGGAACGGCGAGTCGCCTGGCTGAACGACCAGGTGGCGGTGCTCGGCTTGAAGAATGTCACTGTAGTGCGGGCGCGTGCGGAGGAAGCGCGCCTGAAGCATCCGCTTGATCAGGTCACGGCACGAGCCGTGAGCGCTCTCGGTAAGCTGATCCCACTGACCGCTCCCCTGGTTCGCTCAGGCGGGGAGCTCATCCTCATGAAGGGTGAGGGTGCCCAGCGCGAAATTGAAGCCGCCGCGAAGGCCATTCGCAAGTACGGCCTGCGCGATGTCGAGGTCATTACCCTTGGTGCTGGCGTGCTGCCGGAGGTAACCCGGGTCATCCGGGCTACAGTGGACTAGTCCCGAATGCCGCAAGAATTGGTGTTCGGGGGTCCCTTTCGGGTGGCTCATCAACCGTCGAACGTAAAGGTTTCACGTGAAACATCCTGCTGAAGATCAGCGCGTTGCCAAGGCGGCCGGGATCGACGCTGCACCGCCACTCGCCCGCGAAATTGCTGAGCTGACCCGCCGGCGCCAGGTCATTGCTGCCGGCGAACTGCCCAAACCCGAGAAAACCCGGGTCCTGACCATCTCCAATCAGAAGGGCGGGGTTGGCAAGACCACGACCGCTGTCAACCTTGCCGCGGCCCTCGCGCGTCAGGGAGCCCGGGTGTTGGTCATCGATCTTGATCCGCAGGGAAATGCTTCAACCGCCCTTGGTGTTGAGCACCGAGCCGAAACGCCCAGCGTTTACGACGTCATCATTAACGACATGCCCATGATCGAGGTCGTGCAGAAGAGCCCCGAATTCGGTGCTCTGTTCTGCGTTCCGGCTACGATTCATCTGGCCGGTGCCGAGATTGAACTGGTCTCCCTGGTTGCGCGCGAACAGCGCCTGCGTCGTGCGCTCGACCTGTACCTCGCCGAAATGACTGAGCCGTACGACTATGTCTTCATTGACTGCCCGCCGTCCCTGGGACTGCTGACGATCAATGCGTTTGTCGCGGCGCGAGAAGTGCTCATTCCCATTCAGTGTGAGTACTACGCGCTCGAGGGGCTGAGCCAGCTGCTCAAAAACATCAAGCTGATCGAGAAACACCTCAACCCGGATCTGGTCGTGTCGACGATTCTCCTGACCATGTACGACAGCCGTACCAATCTGGCGACCCAGGTAGCCAAGGAAGTGCGCGATCACTTCCCCAAAGAGGTCCTTAATACGGCAATTCCGCGCTCTGTGCGGGTTTCTGAGGCCCCGAGCTACGGTCAGAGCGTCGTCAGCTACGACCTGAACTCGGCAGGATCGCTCTCCTATCTCGAAGCAGCAGCAGAAATGGCCCATCGGGGGGCACCGAGAAGCGCAGATCAGCCCCAATCGAACGAAAAGCCCCACAAGAGAGAGCAATACTGATGGCAAAGAGAACCGGGCTTGGCCGCGGTATTGGTGCACTCATTCCGGTGCAGGATGACGCTTCGGCTCCGCGCCCGGTCGACGTCTTCTTTCCCCGCGCCGTGACCGTTGAAGCGGATGCCTCCCCCGCGCTGATTCCCGTGCCCGGAGCGCGCCTCGCGCACCTCAACCCGCAGGATATCGTTCCCAACCGGGCCCAGCCGCGCACCATCTTCGATGAGGATGACCTCGCCGAACTCGTGCACAGCATTCGCGAAGTCGGGGTGCTGCAGCCCATTGTGGTGCGCCCGTTGCCCGACGAGCCCGGCAAGTATGAACTCGTCATGGGTGAGCGCCGGTTGCGCGCCACCAAGGAAGTTGGGCTGGATATTATCCCGGCCGTCGTTCGCGACACTGCGGACGTGGACATGCTGCGCGACGCACTCCTGGAGAACCTGCACCGTGCGCAGCTGAATCCGCTCGAGGAAGCATCCGCTTATCAGCAGTTGCTCGCGGATTTTGGCATTACCCAGGAAGAATTGGCTAGCCGGATCGGGCGCTCGCGTCCGCAGATCACCAACACGTTGCGACTGCTCAAACTACCGGAACCGGTTCAGTTGCGTGTCGCAGCGGGGGTGCTATCGGCGGGTCACGCTCGCGCCATTCTCTCGGTCGGGGACCCCGCCGGCATGCTGCGCTTGGCCGACAAAATTATTGAGGAGGACCTGTCGGTTCGTGCGGCGGAGGCGGCAGCGTCGGCTGGTCCCAGGAAAATTGTTGTGAAGCCGTTGCCTGGTCGGCGCCAGGGACACCTCGATGAGATCGCCGAACACCTCGGAGATCGTCTCGACACCCGGGTCAAGATTAATCTGGGCGCACGAAAAGGCCAGATCACAGTAGATTTCGCGACAATCGGTGATCTGAATCGCATTCTGACCGTTTTGGGAGAGCCTGGCTTCAGCGCCAGCTAGCTCGTACCGACGTTTCACGTGAAACGTACCCAATCCGTTGGTCAATTTTGCCGCCACCGCGATCGCCATCGGCATCGCGCGAGCAACCTGTTGGGAGAGGGATTTTCGTTGGTCGAGCCTGGTGAGACCGCCATCGTCCTCGCGTGAGTTGTTTGGGGAATCCCGTTGTGGTGTTTCACGTGAAACAACATCACATCACATCACATCAAGTCATGGCTGTGCAAAGGCATTTTTGCGATGAAGGCGGCCTGGTCTGCGGTGTACGGTAACGCGCGCTTCAGCTGGAGCATTCAGCCTTTGCGGAGAGTCTTCACGAAAAGCGTGCAGAGACTTGCCGCAAATACCGAGAACTCGCACCCCGTGCATGACCTGATTCCGCCTGCACTTTCGGGGAATGAACCTGCGCCAAGGTGGTCACTGGAGTTTCACGTGAAACATGGCCGATGCCTTGCGTGTCGTGTGTGTGTTCGGGAATTCGGTAGGCACGGTCAAACTGCTGCCTGGCGATCTCGGCAAGCTCGACAACGGTGGTTGCACGGGAGTGTGGCCTCGGTTCCGCAGGCTGGTCAGACTGAAGGTACACGAATGCCCATCCCGTTGGTCGAGCCTTCCGAGACCGCCATCGCCCTCAGCTAAACAATCAGGGGAAGGTGGTGCCGCGATGTTTCACGTGAAACGCAGGAGAGAGAGGTTATTGGGCGGCGCGGGCGTGGGTGGCCAGGGTCGAGTAGGTGGCGCCAAGGGTCTGCTTGGCGGCCTCGATGGCCTGGGGCACTAGGGACGTCTCGGTCAGACCGGGGAAAACATTGGCCTCGAGGAACCAGGGGGTGCCCGCTGCGTCGACGATGAGGTCGACTCGGCTCAGGTGGCGCAGGCCGAGCAGGGTGTGAATTGCCACTGCGGTGTCGGAGACGGCTGCCGAGACCGCGTCGGCGAGGCGAGCGGGGGTGTAAAAGTCCGTTTCGCCTGCGTTGTAGCGTGCCTCAAAGCTGTAAACGCCGTCGACTGGCACGATTTCCACGATAGGCAGTGCGGTGGGGCCGTCGCCGGACTCGATCACAGCCACGGTGACCTCGGTGCCGTCCACGTATGCCTCTACCAGGGCGGTATCGGCGTAGGTGTACGCCTCGACCATGGCGCGGGGCAGATCAGCGGGCGTGCGCACGATCGTGACGCCCTGCGAGGAGCCGCCCTGTGCTGGTTTCACAACCAGGGGCAGGCCGATCGCGCTGACCAGATGCTCGAGAACGCTCGTGGCGCCGAGATCCCGAAAGGTCTCGGTCGAGAGCGCTATGGCCGGGGGAGTGGCAAAGCCGGCGCGCAGCACGAGTTCTTTGGCGGTGGCCTTGTTCCAGGCGAGGGCTGCGGCCGGGCCGCGGGAGCCGAGAAAAGGAATCCCGGTTGTTTCGAGCAGGGAGAGCAGGGCGCCATCCTCGCCGGTGGCGCCATGCAGGGTAGGCCAGATGAGGTCGGGAGCTTGTTCGGTGAGGGTCGTGAGCAGGTTGGCTCCGGGGTCGAGCACCGTCACCGTGTGACCTTCGTCGGTGAGGGCATCCGCTACCCTCCGGCCTGAGCGGAGCGAAACGTCGCGCTCGTGCGAGATGCCACCGGCCAGGATGGTGATGTTCAGGGGGATGAATTCGCTCATGATCAGGACTTTTCCTAGCTGCATACGGGTAAGGTGGCGAATTTAGGAGATATTGGCTGGCGGGCCAGCGAAGCGCTGATTCCTGGCTCCGGGCCGGTCGGGTGCTGCGCCGAGCGCGCCCGTTCCGGCGAAAGTGTCGAGCAGGTCGAGTTCGCCGCGAATCACCGTGGCGAGACGACGGATACCGACCCGAATGTTGTCCGGCGTGGGATAACAGAAGGCAAGCCGCATGTTCTGGCGACCATCACCGTTGCCGTAGAAGGCTGTTCCGGGCGTGTAGGCCACTAGTTCCTTCACCGCGCGGGGCAGCATGGCTTTCGAATCGAGCTGTTCGGGCAGGGTGACCCAGACGTAGAAGCCGCCGGTGGGGTCGGTCCAGGTGAGGTCGGGAAGGTATTCGTCGAGCGCCGAGAGCATGGCGTTCTTGCGCTCGTGGTACACGCCGCGGAAGGTGTTGATCTGGCCCTTCCAATCGGCCGTGGAGAGGTATTCCGAGATGACCATCTGCGTGAACGAGCTGGGGGAGAGCACGGCGGCTTCGTTGGCGAGCACGAGTTTCTCGCGGATCGCGTGTGGAGCGAGCGCCCAGCCGACCCGGAAGCCGGGGGCGAGGGTTTTCGAGAAGGTACCCAGGTAGACGACGCCGTCGCGCTCGAGCGAGCGGATCGCATCCGGGGCTGGCTTGTCGAAATAGAGCAGGCCGTATGGATTGTCCTCGAGGACCAGGATGTTGTTCGACCGGCAGATCTCGAGAATTTCCAGACGGCGTTCCCAGCTGAGGGTGACCCCGGCCGGGTTGTGAAAGCTTGGGATCGTGTACAAAAACTTGATCCTGCGCCCGGCTGCCTTGAGGGCAGCGATGTGCTCGATCAGCGCGGCCGGGATGAGGCCGTTTTCGTCCATCGGAACGTGGTCGACCTCGGCCTGGTAAGACTTGAAGATCACCATGGCGGTGACGTAGCTCGGGCCCTCGGAGATGACGACATCTCCGGGGTCGAGAAACAGTTTGCTGACCAGTTCGAGGGCGTGCTGGGAGCCGGTTGTCACGACGACATCATCGGCGTTGGCCTTGATTCCTTCGAGCGCCATGACGTCGAGAATCTGCTCGCGCAATAAGGGAATTCCCTGACCAGAGCCATATTGCAAGGCTGTGGCACCCTTCTCGCGCATGACCCGGTCCATGGCGTTGATGACAAGGTCCTCGGGCAGTGCCGCAACGTACGGCATGCCGCCGGCCAACGACACCACTTCGGGGCGGGAGGCCACGGCGAAGAGAGCACGGACCTCAGAGGCCTTCAGGCCCGCGGCTCGTTCGGCGTAGTGGTGGTACCACGGGTCGAGGTTGTTTCCGGCCTGTACAGTACTTGACTGCACAGCGCTGACGTCAGTGGAACCCTGATTTGTCACGTCACATCCGTTCTGCTGTTCACTTCATCGTATGGGGTGGCACCGGGCACAAAAAAACCCGCCCGGTCGAAACCGGGCGGGTCGGGTGGTGCGGTGAACAGTTAGACCAGATAATCGGCCAGGTCCTTCTCCAGCTGGGGCTTCGGCTTGGCGCCGATGACGGTCTTGACCACCTCGCCCTTCTGGAAAACCTTCATCGCGGGGATGGAGGTGATCTGGTACTTGGCGGCCAGGGCCGGGTGCTCGTCGACGTTGAGCTTGACGATGTCGATCTTGTCCGAGTTCTCGGCCGCGATCTGGTCGAGGATCGGGCTGACGGCGCGGCAGGGGCCACACCACTCGGCCCAGAAGTCCACCAGCACGGTCTTCTCGTTGTTAATGACTTCCTGGTCGAAGTTGGCCTCTGTTACAGCGCGTGCAGTCATGTGTATCTCCTTCTTGGGTAAATTAAACGAGCTCGGGTTCGCTGGCCGAGGCCAGCAGGTTCTGGGAAAGTGTGCTGAGGTAGTGCTCGGCATCGAGAGCGGCCGCGCAGCCGGAGCCGGCTGCGGTGATGGCCTGCCGGTAGCTGGAGTCGATGACATCACCGGCCGCGAACACGCCCGGCTGGCTGGTCAGTGACGACCGGCCGGCGACAGCGATGGTGCCCTCGGGGGTGAGGTCAAGCTGCTTGTGCACGAGGTGGGTGCGCGGGTCGTTGCCGATCGCCACGAACACGCCGCCGACCGGGAGGCTGGTCTCGGTACCGGAGACGGTATCGCGCAGGGTCAGGCCATCGACGGCCTCTGCGCCCGTGATGCCGACGACTTCGGAGTTCCAGATGAACTCGATCTTGTCGTTGGCGAAGGCACGCTCCTGCATTATCTTGGAGGCGCGCAACTCACCCTTGCGGTGGATGACGTGCACCTTGGAGGCGAACCGGGTCAGGAACGTTGCTTCTTCCATGGCCGAGTCGCCGCCGCCGATGACGGCGATTTCCTTGCCCTTGAAGAAGAAGCCGTCGCAGGTAGCACACCAGGAGACGCCGCGCCCGGACAGACGCTCTTCGTCGCTGAGGCCGAGCTTGCGGTAGGCGGAACCGGTAGCGAAAATGACCGTGAGCGCCTGCTCAACATCGCCATTGCCGAGGGTGACCGTCTTGATCGGGCCGGACAGGTCGACCGACTCGACGTCGTCATAGACGACCTCGGTGCCGAACCGTTCGGCCTGTTCCTGCATCTTGGTCATCAAATCAGGGCCCTGCACGCCCTCCGGGAAACCCGGGAAGTTTTCAACATCGGTTGTGTTCATCAATTCGCCGCCGGCCTCAACGGAGCTGGCGATCAGAAGCGGTTTGAGGTTGGCTCTGGCGGCATAGATCGCCGCGGTATAACCGGCCGGTCCTGAACCGATGATGATGATCTGACGCACGCGCACGCTCCTTGCAGTGGGGGGGCGAAACGGGCAATATCCCGCCTCACATTTCGATACAACACATCCTAATCGGATGCTATTCCACGCCCTCCCAGCTTGCGAGGCGGTGTTCAGCTGGCGGAAGACTATGCTGAGGCGCTCAAGGGAGCGCTGAGCCGTGTGTCCGGACCGAAGGCCTTACCGGCCCAGGCGCCGCTGCAGGGGCGCGAGAAAGGCCGTCAGCTCGGCGCTGCGCATGACCAGGAGCAGGCCGAAGTACGCCGCGGCCATGACGAGCCCGATGAGGAGCATGGAGAGGATGGCGGTCAGTCGGGACGCGACGGCAAAACCGTCCTCGACGTTTCCGCCGAGAATGAACAACAGTGTGATTCCCAGGCCGACCGGAATGATCGCCGCGGCGAGGTACTTCACCAGGCTGCGCACGATGCGTCGGCCGTCGATGCCACCGAGGCGGCGGCGCAGCAGTACGGCGGCCAGCAGGCACTGGAGCACGCCGGACACGGTGATGACCAGGGCGATCCCGACCGCGATCCACTCCACCGGAAGCCCCGCGCAGCCCGCGACCCCGAGCACAATCAGCACCACCTGGAACAGAGTGAAGAAGAACGGCGTACGGGTGTCCCCGAGGGCGTAGAAGGTACGTTGCAGCACGAACAGGATGCAGAATGCGATCAGTCCGAGAATGAAGGCGATGATGACGTTTCCGATGCCCTGGACCTGCTCGAACGGTGCCACGAATACCGCGGCGAACGGATACGCGCATACGGCGATCACGGCCGTCGCGAGCACGATGATCAGGGTGGTGCCTCGGATCGCGGAGGACGCATCCGTTCTGACCAGATCGAACTTTTCCAGCGCAGCATGCTCGCTCATGCGGGTGAAATAGGCGGTGGCGACGGAGACGGTGATCACCGAGTGCGGCAACATGAAGATGAGCCAGGCGGTGGCGAGCACCGCAATGGACGCCTCACCGGTGGCGAGCGAAACGACCTGCGTCTCGACGATCCCGGCGGTGGTGGTCAGCAGCAGCATGCCGAAGGTCCAGGTGGCCATTTTGCCGGCGGCTCCGAGGCCGACGCCGCGAAAGTGAAAGTCGGGGCGATAGCGCAGGCCGATGCGCTTCCAGAAGTAGAACAACACCACGGCCTGCACGATCACGCCGAGGGTGGCGCTGCCGGCCAGGACCGCGATCATGGCCGGGGTGAATTCACCGGCCGCTCGGTTGCCGGAGGCATCGGCACCGTACATGGCGCCGAACACCAACAGGCCGGCGATCGCCACGACGTTGTTGAGCACCGGAACCCAGGTGAATGGTCCGAACATTTTGCGCGCGTTGAGCACCTCCCCGAGCAACGTGTAGAGGCCATAAAAAAACATTTGCGGCAGGCACCAGTAGGCGAAAGCGATGGCGAGGTTCTTTTGGTCGGCCGGCAGGTTAATGCCAATGAATCCAGTGATGGCCGGCGCGAACAGCGTGCCGAGGATCGTCGTCACCGCGAGAATCGACAGGGCGAGGGTGAGGAGCTTGTTGATGTAGGCCGTACCGCCGTCGAGGTGCTGGCTGGCACGCACGATCTGCGGCACCAGAACAGCCGTGAGGATTCCGCCGGCGACGATGACGTAGACGGTGTTGGGCAGCTGATTGGCCAGCGCGAACGCATCGGCGCTATCGCCGAGCTGGCCGATCATACCGGCCAGCACGATGAGCTTGACGAAGCCGAGAAGGCGCGACACGATCGTGCCGGAGGCCAGGAAGGCGCTGGCCCGGCCGATGCTGCCGCCCGTGCTGGTCGGGGTGTTAGACATCGGGGGTCACCGCCAGCTGCCCCGCCGCATTTTCACCAGCGGATGCCTCGGCGGAGTGTTCCCGCCGACGGCTGATGATATTGCGCCAAATACCGAATCCAAAGAAACCCACGACCAGGATCGCAAAAATGCTCGCGCCGACGCCTTCCCAGTCGGCGCGCACGGTGACGTCGATGGGAGCGGGCTGGCCGAGGGGGGTGCCGTTCAGGGTGAACAGGGTGACCCGAAGAACGACGTCACCGTTTCCGACCGCAGCGCTCAACGGCACGGACACCGCCTGCGCGGAGTTGGGCTGGATGATCGTCTCGAGTGTGTCGCCCACAACGAGGCGCCCATTCGACGGTACGACCTCGGTGCGCACGGTCACGGCCTGTTCCAGGGCGTTGTTGAGGGTGATGCGGAGGTCGACCTGGCTACCGACGACGATGATCGGCCCGCGCGTAGTCACGGTGACGGCATGCATGAGGTCGAAGGATGACGCCAGACTGGCCGCGACATGGTCAGCCCAGGCCGAGGACTGCACGTTCCATGAGGTATCCAGTAGTGCCAGCAGGTCGAGGCGCTGGGGGGAAGTCACCACGATCGGATCGGCCAGGATCGTGGCAAAGTCAGCGACCGCGCCCTCACGGTCGAGTAGGGAACGGGCCAGCGTGACCCTGCCGGAGTCGATTGCCTCGTTCTGGAACGTCACGGTGGTGGCCGGAGTGGACTCCTGCGCCGCCTGAAGGGAGACGGCATCCGCCCAGGAAAGACCGGCCACGGCGGCCATGGTTTGCTCGACCCGGTTGGCGGGGGTCGGACTGCTGCGATCAAACGTGGCCAGCAGCGTGCGCGTCGAGTTCGGGTTCTCGGCCGAAACGATTGCCAGCAGCGAGGCGGCTTCCGACATGCTGACCCGCCAGTCATGGTCGGTCGTGGCATCGGCGGCAGCACGAATGGCCGAGGACAGCGCGCTGTCGCTGACCAGGCCGAGCCCGGTGGGGAGGGTAACCGCGGTGTTCGGGGTGAAGACGTCGGACTGCTCCACATTTCCGCTGGAGAGGATGGTGGTGGTCAGCCCACTCGCGGCGAACACGTCGAGGTCGGTGCTGGCGACTTGGCCTGCGCTGGGCCAGCCGATCGTCGTGCTGGTGTAGTTCCAGGCCAGTAGGTCACTGGTTGTAGGAATGACCGTCTCGCCCGGCGTCACCGTCGGGCCGGGCGTCGGAGTCGGTGACGGCGTGGTCTTAGTGGATGTGCGGGAGGTGACGCTCGGCACGTCGCTGGTCGTCTCAGGAACGGGAGTGTTCGAGGGGACGACGAACAAACTCGGATCGATGGCCTGCGCGAAGGACGTCGGTGCGCGCAGGGTGGACGCACCGGCCTGGGCCTGCAGGGAGATATCGGCGTCGGCGTAGCCAAGCGGGAAAATGTCGTTGCTCGCCGTGGCAAGGCGATCGAGCCAGGCCACCGCGGACGCGGGAGCTTTGCTGCCCAGAACTCGAATGGACGCGATGATCTGCGGGTCGATGGCGATAGCCATCGTGGGCAGGTCGATCACGGAATCGAGCTGGCGTGAGAGCAGGCCGACCGAACTCGTATAGGACTCGAGCGCCTTGGCTGTAATCAGGCCGGTCGCGCTCTCTGGGGTCGTGATCGGCATGATCGACGCCAGCCTGACCGGGGTGGTGGCGCTGCCCGGTGACCAGACAAAAGTTCCCCGGCCCTCGGAGCGAACGACATCATCGACCGTGAGAATGGCCGCAACACCGCGCGCCCCCCAGGCATTCTGGTCGGTCAAGCCGAGGGAGGCAGCGGGAACGGTGATCGACAGATTCGTGTTCGCACCGGCCGGAATAGCTTGCGTAGTCGGCACGCTCAGCATTTGATCGCCCGAATTGGCGTCAGCGTCCGGGCGGAGCCAGGACTCGAGGGCCGCTCGGGTCGTGAGAGCGAGGTCGGCGAGGTACACATCGACCCGGCCGATCGGAATGGCCGCATCGGTATTGTTCTGCACGGCAACCGTCAGGAGCAGATCCTGGCCGGGCGACAGCTCGGAGGAATTCGTGCCGGATATGGTGATCCCGACCGAATCGGCGGCGGTCGTGGCGGTTTCGACCGCCGTCCGTGGAGCCTGGGCCTGGGCTGCAGAGAGCCCATTGACTGGCGTCAGAATCAGCGCGGCCAGGGTGAGGATGCCCACCAGTAACCCCGCCGTCGGCCGCAAGCGCCGTGCTCTGCTGGTGCGCTGGGCCGGGCGCACGGCAGTGCGTGCGGCAGCCGGAAGCGCGGGCCGATGCGCGGAATCTGACTCGGCCACCATAGGGGGATTCTACGGCGTGCCAGCCGGAAGCCACCTGCACCGCGTCTGCGCGCCGCGCGCTGACAACTAATATGGGCATATGCAGAGCGTCGCGGCAGCCCTCGCACGACTGGGCGACCTGGCTGCCTCTCCCACGGTATCCCGTCTGGCGAACGCATTTGCGGCGGCCGGCCATGAGCTGGCTCTAGTCGGCGGTCCGGTGCGAGATGCGTTCCTCGATCGGCCAGTGCATGACTTGGACTTCACGACGGATGCGACGCCGGATCAGATTCTCGCGCTCGTCATACCACTCTCCGAGGCACAGTGGGACATTGGTCGGGCCTACGGCACGATCGGAGCGAGCCTGGCCGGTGAAACCGTGGAAATCACCACCTATCGCGCCGACAGCTACGACGGGACCACCCGCAAACCCGACGTGGTCTTCGGTACGAGCCTCGAACCCGACTTGCTCCGCCGGGACTTCACGGTCAATGCCATGGCGCTGCGCCTGCCGCAGCTGACCCTGGTCGACCCGTCCGGTGGCATCGACGACCTGCTGGCCGGGCGCCTGCGCACCCCGAGCACCCCGGAGGTCTCCTTCGGAGACGATCCATTACGGATGCTGCGCGCGGCCCGATTCACCGGCCAGCTGGGTTTCACGCTGGATCTGGACACGGCACTCGCGATGGAAAAGATGTGCAACAGCATCCGTATCGTGTCGGCCGAGCGCATCGGCGACGAGCTCTCGAAGATGCTCGTATCAGCGGACCCGCGCGCCGGCATCGAGGTGCTGATGGAATCGGGACTGGCTGAGATCGTGCTGCCGGAGATTCCCGGCCTGCAGTTGGAGATCGACGAACACCACCACCATAAAGACGTCTATCAGCACACGCTGACGGTACTCGAGCAGGCGATGGGCTACGAGAAATCCCGCGGCAACCTGGAGGCACCCGACCTGATCGTGCGGCTCGCAGCTTTGCTGCACGACATTGGCAAGCCGGCCACCCGCAAACTTGAACCGGGCGGGGTCGTCAGCTTCTACCACCACGACGTGGTCGGGTCGAAGCTGGCCAAGAAGCGGCTGCGCGCCCTGCGCTTCGACAATGACACGATCAACGCGGTGTCCCGGCTAATCGAGCTGCACCTACGGTTCTTCGGGTATACCGAGGGCGCCTGGACCGACTCCGCCGTTCGCCGCTATGTTCGCGATGCTGGTGACCAGTTGGAGCGGTTGCACATTCTGACCAGGGCCGACGTGACGACACGCAATCGGCGCAAGGCCGACCGGCTCGGCTTCGCGTACGACGACCTGGAACACCGCATTGCCGAGCTCAACGAGAAGGAAGAGCTCGGTGCCGTGCGCCCCGACCTCGACGGCGAGCAGATCATGGCCGTGCTCGGACTGAAGCCGGGGCGTGAGGTCGGCGAGGCCTACCGGTATCTGCTCGAACAGCGACTCGACGACGGTCCGCTGGGCGAAGCGGAAGCCACCCGCCGGCTGCAGGAGTGGTGGGCAGGGCGGAACCGGTAGGAGCGCAGTGGCAAAAGCTGCCAACATCCGGTAGTCTGGGCAGGTTGCCTGCGTGCCGGATTCCCCGGACCAGCGCCGGCAGCACATGCACAACCCTCCTGTTGCAGAAAGTCTGCAGCCGTTTTAGTCCGAAGGAGGTGGGTTAGTCATGCATCAGTACGAACTTATGGTTATCCTCGATCCCGAGATCGATGAGCGCACCGTAGCTCCCAGCCTTGACAAGTTCCTCAACGTTGTTCGCAACGATGGCGGAACCATTGACAAGGTTGATGTCTGGGGTCGTCGTCGTCTCGCTTACGAGATCAACAAGAAGACCGAAGGCATTTACGCCGTTGTCGACTTCACCGCGAACGCCTCAGCCACGGTCGAGCTCGACCGCCAGCTGAAGCTGTCCGAGGCCGTCATGCGCACCAAGGTGCTCCGCGCCGAAGAGGGCATCGCCCAGGTCGTCGTCGCGAGCAAGCTGGCCGCCGAGAAGGCTGCCCGCAAGGCTGCCAACCCGAAGGTCATCGCTGCCAAGGCCGACGCTGCTGCCGCAGCTGCCGCAGCACCGGCTGCCAAGGTTGCCGCTGCCCCGAAGGTTGATACCGCGCCGGTCGTTGCCGAGGCCGTTGTGGCAGAGGCTCCGGCCGCTGCTGCTCCGGTTGTTGCTGCCTCCACCGCGGTTCCGGCCGCGAAGGTTGCTGGCGCTAAGCCTGCTGCTGCCAAGGCCGCTCCGGCTCCGGCCGCTGCTGCCGACAAGGCAAGCGACAAGTAGCCCATGGCTGGCGAGACCGTAATCACCGTGGTGGGCAACCTCACCAGCGATCCGGAACTGCGTTACACGCAGAACGGGCTGGCGGTTGCCAACTTCACCATCGCTTCCACTCCGCGTACGTTCGATCGTGCGGCCAACGAGTGGAAAGATGGCGACGCGCTGTTCCTGCGTGCAAGCGTTTGGCGTGAATTCGCCGAGCACGTGGCAGGTTCACTGACCAAGGGTTCGCGTGTCATCGCTTCCGGTCGTCTCAAGCAGCGTTCGTATGAGACGAAGGAAGGTGAAAAGCGCACGAGCATGGAGCTTGAGATCGACGAAATTGGTCCTTCGCTGCGCTACGCCACCGCTTCCCTCACTCGCGCGCAGTCGTCCGGCCCCCGTAGCAGCGCTCCTGCTGCCGGTGGCCAGGGCAATGATGAGCCGTGGGCTCCCAGCGCACCCGCCAAGACTGCGTCGCCCGCAGCATCCGGTGGGGACGTTTGGAACAGCCCAGGCAACTTTAGCGACGAGACCCCCTTCTAAGCCTCGCCTCGCGCGGAGCTAACGTCTTCTTTTAGAAAGTAAGGAAATCATGGCTGGAAAGTCGAGCGGCGACCGCCGCAAGCCGCTTCGCGGAGCAAAGGGTGGCAAGAACGCCGCTCCCGCGAAGTCGATTCGGGTTGGTGTCATTGATTACAAAGATGTCCCCACCCTGCGCAAGTTCATCTCCGAGCGCGGAAAGATCCGCGCCCGCCGCATTACAGGCGTTTCTGTTCAGGAACAGCGCCTCATCGCCCGTGCCGTCAAGAACGCCCGCGAAATGGCTTTGCTGCCCTACGCAGGCTCAGGCCGGTAAGGAAACCAAATGTCGAAATTGATTCTGACGCATGAGGTCTCCGGCCTCGGTGCACCCGGCGACGTCGTAGACGTCAAGAACGGGTTTGCTCGTAACTACCTCGTTCCCAAGGGCTTCGCTGTGGCGTGGACCCGCGGTGGCGAGAAGCAGATCGAGCAGATCAAGGCAGCCCGCGCAGCGCGCGAGCACGCCACCTTCGAAGAGGCCGAGGCGCTCAAGGTCAAGCTTGAGAACACCAAGGTCACCCTGGTCGTCAAGGCCGGCGCCGGCGGACGTCTGTTCGGTTCGGTCAAGACCACGGATGTGGCTAACGCCGTTGCAGCCGCCGGTCTCGGCACGGTTGACAAGCGCAAGATTGAACTCACCGCGATCAAGCTGACCGGTGAGCACACGGCAACGGTTCGTCTTCGCGACGAGCTCAGTGCCACGATCACCCTGGTGGTCGTCGCAGCCAAGTAAGGTCAGTGCCGGTTCCGCGAGTTACCGGCACGTTTGCCTCTTCCATAGCGGAGGGTTCCGAAAGGAACCCTCCGCTATGTGGCGTTAAGAGGCATTTTGTCGGGGTAAACGCAACGCTTTTGTGCACAGGTGAGCATTCGTCTCGTCAAGGTTCAACGGTTGGTTGAGGCTACTTTATTCACAGCGTTGATAATCAACGAAATTGCTGATCAAAGCTATTTATGTGGCTTAGTTCAACTATTTATCCACAACTGAGTGCACAGGTTCTGCACAATCTCCACGGCTTTTTGCGCAGATTCTCCACAGAGTTATCCACAAGGGGGTTTGTGGGGGCGCTGCTACCTACCTAAGGTGATGCAGTGCCGGTTTCCAGCTCAAGCTGGTGCATCGTGGCCCGTGTCGGTGGGTCCTGATACACCTGAAAGCACACGGATTCTCCGAAGTGCACGAAGAAAGAGGTACCGAGTGTCGATCGCTCACCTGGGCCTGGCCAACCAGCCAGCGTCAAACGAGTACGCTTCGTCAGTCCGCGGCGGCGCAGTCGACCAAAATCGAGGCGAGCGGCCCGCTGAAGCCTGGAAGTCGGAGCGTGCCCTGCCACACGACCTGCTGGCCGAGCAGAGCGCCCTCGGTGGCATGATGCTCAGTAAAGACGCCGTTGCCGATGTCGTCGAGACCGTGCGCGGCGGGGACTTCTACATTCCCAAGCACGAGATCATCTTCGATGCCATTCTCTCGCTCTACGCGCAGGGTGAGCCCACCGACGTCATCACGGTCACCGACGAGCTCACCAAACTCGGAGAGCTGTCGCGGGCCGGTGGTGCCGACTACCTGCACACCCTCACAAGCCTCGTGCCCACGGCAGCGAATGCCGGCTTCTACTCCACGATCGTGGCTGAGCGTGCCCTGCTGCGCCGCCTGGTCGAGGCTGGTACCCGCATTGCCCAAATGGGCTACGCCGGCGAGGGTGAGGTGCTCGACCTCGTCAACACCGCCCAGGCCGAAATTTACTCGGTCACCGGCGGCACCGAAACCGAAGACTACGTTCCACTGACCGATGCCGTCACCGCCGCCATCGAGGAGATCGAGGCGGCCAAGCTCAAAGACGGCCAGATGAGCGGCGTACCGACCGGCTTCGCTGACCTGGACGAACTCACCAACGGATTCCACGGCGGCCAGCTCATCATCGTCGCGGCCCGTCCGGCACTGGGAAAGTCCACCCTCGCACTCGACTTCGCGCGCTCGGCTTCGATCCACAACAACATGCCCAGCATCTTCTTCTCCCTCGAAATGGGGCGCAGTGAAATTGCGATGCGTCTGCTCGCAGCCGAGGCATCCGTTCCCCTGCAGAGCATGCGCAAGGGAACTGTCGAGGCCCGCGACTGGACCACGATCGCGTCCACCCGTGGTCGCATCAACGATGCGCCGCTGTACATTGACGACAGCCCGAACATGACTCTGGTCGAGATTCGGGCCAAGTGTCGCCGTCTCAAGCAACGGGTGGGGCTCAAGATGGTCATCATTGACTACCTGCAGCTCATGACGAGCGGTAAGAAGGTCGAATCACGTCAGCAGGAGGTCAGTGAATTCTCGCGCGCGCTTAAGCTGCTCGCCAAAGAACTGCAGGTTCCCGTGATCGCGCTGTCCCAGCTCAACCGTGGTCCGGAGCAGCGCGCCGACAAGATGCCGGCCATCTCCGACCTTCGAGAATCGGGTTCGCTCGAGCAGGACGCCGATATGGTCATCCTGCTGCACCGCGAGAGCGCGTACGAGAAAGACAACCCGCGGGCCGGCGAGGCCGACCTCATCGTCGCCAAACACCGTAACGGGCCCACCCGTACCGTCACGGTCGCCTTCCACGGCCACTACTCCCGGTTCGCCGACATGGTCGCCGGCGGGTAGCCTCCCCTACGCAGCCCCGCACGCAGCGCGCTCGCAGCCCCGCGACCACCTCGCCGCGTAGACTGAGGGGGACAAAATTGTGCAACGAAAGAGGTCGTGCGTGGCGAAGGTCCAGGCGCCATCAAACGTCGGTCCCGGGTACTGGCGCGTGCCCTTCGGGCGCGCCCTGATCGCGTTGATTCCGGCCGCGATCATTACCTTCAATGGCGATCACTCCGCCGAGTTCGGTGTGATCACGTTCGGCGCATTCGCCCTCGCGAGCGGACTCTGGCTCATTCTGTCGGGACCTCGCACCCTGACCGTCGCTACCGACCGCAGCCTGTTCCTGATCAGTGGCATCGTGAGCATGGTCGCCGGCGGAGTGGCCCTCGCCTTTCACGCCGGCGGGCACGGGTTTTTCCTGTTCGTGGTGAGCGTCTGGGGAGCCGTCACGGGGTTCCTGGAGATCTATGCAGGTATTCGCGTGCGCAAGCGAGCACTACCCGCGAAGGACTGGCTGTTCACCGGCATCGGCACCGCCATCCTCGCGCTACTGTTCCTCCTGCTTCCGCCCAACCCCGTCGTGTCGGTCGGGCTGTTCGGGGCCTATCTGGTCTTTCTCGCAGTTTTCCTGCCCATTGCCGGGCTCTCCCTCAAGTGGGATTCCCCGCGGCAGCGCCGCGGCGTTCCCGTCCCCAACGATTCGGATTCCCTGTGACTTCAAAACGCGTCCCCAGAAAAAAAATGGCCAAGAAGACTCCCGGTATGCCCAATCCCGCGCACCAGCCGAGCCGGTCCGATCGGCTGAAACCAGCCGAGCTGCTCGGTATTTCCGGCCTGATGGGCCTGTTCATCGCAGGCACGATTCTATTGACCACCCGCGACCTGATACTTTCGGCGATCGGTTTCGGCGTGACCTTCATCGTGGCTCTCGTGGTGATTGCGATGCTCGTTCTCGGCATGAAGCCGAACGCGTCGGAGCAGACCGACCTTGATGAGCAGAACGGCCACTGACCGCACGCTGGCGCGTCACGTGGCACGCCCAGCCCAACAGTCCTAGACCGGGATGCCCGCCGTGGACTCGAGTACCGACGGTGGTCGCTGGGTCTTGAGGTCGAGACTGGGGGTCTGTCCTGCCGGGCGTTCAGCGGTATCCAGTCGCCGATAGCGGCTCGGAGTCATTCCCACCTCGGTGTGGAACTGTCGATTGAAGTTGGCCAGGTTGGAATAGCCAACTCCGAGAGACACCGAGGCGATCGAGTCGTCGGTCTGGGCCAGCAATCGGCAGGCATTCGCGATGCGCAACTTCTTCACCATGGCGCTGAAAGTCAGCCCGCTCGACTTCTTGAAGTACTTTGAAAACGTCGGCTCCGACATGTGGGCCAGCCGGGCGGCGTCGGACATGCGAATGCGGGTTGACAGATTGTCGAAGATGTAGGCCAGCCCAGCCTCGACGGCGAGTCTGCCGTCGCCCTGACCGGCCGTGGAGAACCACTCCCGGGCGACAAAGGCCTTCTCGTCGACCGGTGCTTCCGCCAGGGTCGCCAGCACGGCGAACACGTAGGAGACCTTGCGGGCGCCCTGCGCGGTGCCTATGAGTTCGAGCTCGGCGGCCGCACGCGCTGCCGTCGAACCGGTGAAGATAATGCCCCGGCCCGAGGACTCCAGGAGCGCCCGCACTGGATTGAGTTCGGGCAACGTGCTCGCGCACCTTTCGAACCATTCGCCGGTGAACTGCAGCACGACGTCGCGGTTGTAGACCACCTCGTCGGTCTGCAGGTCGCTCATCCAATCGTGCGGAACCCCCGGCCCGATGAGCGCCACCTGACCGGGCCCAAACGGGCCAACCTGGTCGCCAATGATGTAGCTGCCCGTGCCGTGCCGAATGAGGTGTAGTTCGTACTCGGGGTGGTAGTTCCAGCGCGCGATTTCGCTCGGGTAATCGTGTTCCAGCCAGCGAAAAGATTCGCTCGGCAGGTGTCGGATCACCTCGCGCGTCGCGGGTCGTTCGAGGAACCGGGCCGCCATGGCCACGGGTCGCGTTTCGTCCGTGGGTAACGCTTTCATCACAACTCCGATCAGACCAGTCAAGCGGATGCGGATAATACAGCGTAGCCGCAGCATCCCTTGGAAAGAAAGTATCAGAATCGTACTCTGCGCGGACTAGGAGGGCGCGAACGAATTCGGGTAACTTCAAGAATCGGATGACGGCGGGAACGCTCCGGACGGAGCGGTGGATTTCTACCCACCCGCCCCCGCACACAGCAAAAGCAACGACGACAAAGGAGTTCCAATGCTTGGAAAGAAACGTGCGATCACGCTGGGGGCGGGGCTCATCGTGATCGCCTTCGCGCTCACGGGCTGTACCGGTGCCGGCGGGGGCGGAGCGGCGTCGGGAGACGTCACCCTCACCCTCGCCACGGTGAACAACCCGCAGATGAAGGACATGGAACAGCTCAAGGGAACGTTCGAAGAGGACAACCCCGGCATCAACGTCAACTTCGTGCAGATGGAAGAGGGCGACTTGCGGGCCGCCGTCACCGCCGACGTGGCCTCCGGGGCCGGCCAGTACGACATTGTCACGGTCGGGGCCTACGAGGTGCCGCAGTGGGGCGCCCAGGGCTGGCTCACCGACCTCACCTCGGCCCTCGCCGACGATCCCACCTACGATGTCGACGACACCCTGCCGGCGGTACGCACCGCACTCACCGTCGACGGCAAGCAGTATGCCGTTCCCTTCTACGGTGAATCGTCGATCCTGATGTACAACAAGGAAATGACCGACGCGGCCGGAATCACGATCAGCGACCACCCCACTTGGCAGGAAGTCGCGATGGCAGCCAAAGCGCTCAACACGCCGGACGTTGCGGGCATCTGCCTGCGCGGCAAGCCCGGTTGGGGTGACCTGTTCGCACCGCTGACCACCGTCGTGCAGACCTTCGGTGGCGCGTGGTACGACGAAGACTGGAACGCGCAGGTGAACTCGCCCGAGTTCGTCGAAGGCGTGAACTTCTACGTCGACCTGCTCGCGGCGGCTGGCGAGCCCGACCCCGTGTCGAACAGCTTCACCGAGTGCCTCAACCAGCTCCAGTCCGGCAAGGTCGCCATGTGGTACGACGCATCGGTAGCCGCGTCGATCCTCGAGGACCCCGAGACTTCGGCCGTTGCCGGCAAAATGGCCTACACCCACGCTCCCGTCTACAAGACAGAAGAATCGGGCTGGCTCTGGTCCTGGAACCTCGCCGTTCCCAAGACCACTAAGAACGCCGAAGCCGCGACCACCTTCGTCAAGTGGGCCACGAGCAAGGAGTACCAGCAGCTAGTCGGAACGACCCTCGGTTGGACCCGGGTTCCCCCGGGAGCGCGCACGTCGACCTACTCGATCCCCGAATACGAGGAAGCCGCTGCCGCCTTTGCCCCGATCACGCTCGACGTCATGAATGCGGTCAATCCGGAGCAGCCAGGACTCAACCCGCAGCCGTGGGTCGGAATCCAGTACGTGACGATTCCAGAGTTCCAGGACGTGGGAAACCAGGTCGCCCAGCTGGTGGCTGATGCCATCGCCGGACGGACCACCGTGGAGGAGGCCCTGGATAAGGGCCAAGTCATCGCCCAGACCGCGGGCGACAAGCAGAAGTAGCACGGCACCAGGTACGTGCTGTCGGGGGTCGGTCGAACGGCCCCCGGCAGCACCTCAACTATGAGGAAGAAGCAATGACAACCCTGACGACAGCCCCGCCTCCGGCGCCGGCACAGCCCTCGGCAAAAAGATCGCACGCCGCCGCACTCTCCCTGCGCAAGAAGGCTCGAGCGTCACGGGCACTCGTGTTACCGGCACTCTTCTTTTCGATCGTACTGACCCAAATTCCGTTTCTGGTCACGATCTACTTCTCTTTCCTGAACTGGAATCAACTTCGCCCGGCCGAGATCGCGTTCGCCGGCTTTCAGAACTACGCGGTCGTCTTCACCGGCCCCGACTTCTTCCCTTCACTGATGGCAACCGTCGTCATCACGGGCTCGTCCGTGGTGCTGTCGCTGGTTTTCGGTTTGTTCTTTGCTGTGTTGCTCGACCGCAAGTTCATGGGCCAGGGCCTCGCACGCACCCTCATGATCACGCCGTTCCTGGTGATGCCGGCCGCCGCGGCGCTCATCTGGAAGTGGTCGATGCTCGACGTCAACGTCGGCATGGTCAACGTTGGACTCAACTTCATCGGTCTGCCCTCGATCGCCTGGAACACCGACTTTCCGGCGCTCACCATCATCATGATGCTGACCTGGCAGTACACGCCGTTCATGATGCTCATCCTGCTCGCCGGGCTGCAGAGCCAGAGCCGGGAAGTGCTCGAGGCCGCGTCCGTCGACGGTGCCGGTCCGTTCCGCACCTTTCAGTGGATGACGCTGCCGCACCTGCGCCAGTACATTGAAATCGCGACCCTGCTCGGGTCGATCATGTTGCTGCAGGCCTTCGACCCGATCGCGATCATGACCAAAGGAACGGGCGGCACCAAGACCCTCTCCTATCTGCTCTATGAGCGGGCGTTTATCGGACTCGACGTCGGGCAGGCCGCCGCCTTCGGGGTCGTCACGGTCATCGTCACGATCGCCGTCGCCACCATCGCTCTCCGCACCCTTTTCAAAGTATTCATGAACGGAAGTGAACGCTGATGCGCACACTCAAGGGCACCCTGATCACGACAATGACGTGGGTTCTGGTGCTGATGTTCTTCTTTCCGATCGCCTGGATGGTCTTCACCAGTTTCAAGACCGAGGGCGCAGCGGCCTCTATCCCGCCGACCCTCTTCACCGCGTTGAGTTTCGACCAGTACCAGCTCGTCTTCGACCGCGGCATGGGAACCTACCTGCTCAACTCCCTCACCGCGAGCATCTCGTCGACGGCGATCGTGCTGCTCCTCGCCATCTCCGCGGCCTATGGGCTCAGCATCCGCCCGATCAAGCGCGTGCAGGACGTGTTGTTTTTCTTCATCTCCACGCGCTTCCTGCCGGCTGCGGCGTCGATCCTGCCGGTGTTCTTCATTCTCAAGGCCCTCGGCGCTCTCGACAACATCACCGCCATCGGCCTGCTCTACGCGGCGATGAACCTTCCGATCGCTGTGTGGATGATGCGGTCGTTCTTCAACGAGGTTCCGCGCGAGATCGTTGAAGCCGCCCAGATCGACGGGGCAAACCTGCGCACCGAACTGATCCGGGTGGTGTTGCCGATTCTGCTGCCCGGCATCGCGGCCGTCGCGCTGATCTGCTTCATCTTCGCCTGGAATGAGTACTTTCTCGCAACGCTGCTCACGACCTCGATCGCTCGCACGACGCCGCCGTTTCTGGCGAGCTTTGTCGACGGTCGTGGCCAGTTCCTTGCGGTGCTCTCCGCCGCGTCAACCATCGCCGTGCTTCCGGTCATCATCGCCGGCTGGGTTGCCCAAAAGCAGCTCGTACGCGGACTCGCCATGGGAGCGGTGAAGTAGATGGCGCAGCCCACACTGTGCACGGCGACACTCGGCAACCTCAAGTCCGGTGTCGCTCGGCCCAGCTACGACCGCTCGACCCTCACGGCGGGAATCATGCACTTTGGTGTCGGCGGCTTTCACCGCGCCCACCAGGCCGTCGCCCTCGATGAGCTCATGAACGCCGGCCTCGCCCAGGACTGGGCGATTTGCGGGGTCGGACTGCTCAAGGGCGACCGCAGAATGAAGGAAGTGCTCGACCAGCAGGACTGCCTCTACACGGTCACCCTCAAACACCCGGACGGCCACCGCGAGTCGTCGATCATCGGCAGCATGGTCGAGTATCTGTTTGCGCCCGACGATCCGGAGGCCGTGCTCGAGAAAATGGCTAGCCCTGCTATCCGTATCGTGTCGCTCACGATCACGGAGGGCGGTTACAACTTCGACCGGGTGACCGGCGAATTCGACCAGACCCACCCTGGAGTCATCGCGGACCTGGTCGACGGGGCCGTGCCGACGACCGTCTTCGGCTATGTCACCGAGGCCCTCCGTTGCCGTCGCGAACGCGGGCTCGAGCCATTCACGGTGCAGTCCTGTGACAATATTCAGGGCAATGGCGACATGGCGAAACGCATGTTCTCGGCCTTCGCGGTGCAGAAGGACGCCGAGTTCGGCGAGTGGATGTTGCACAACGTGCACTTTCCCAACGCGATGGTCGACCGCATCACCCCCGTCACCTCTGCCGACGACATTATCGAAGCTGCTGCCCTCACCGGGCTGCACGACGGCTGGCCCGTGGTCTGCGAACCGTTCTTTCAGTGGGTCGTCGAAGACGACTTCGGTCTCGGTCGTCCGCCGCTTGAGCAGGCTGGTGTGCAGCTGGTCGAGGACGTCACGCCCTACGAGTACATGAAGCTGCGGCTGCTCAACGCCAGCCATCAGGCCCTGTGCTACTTCGGCTATCTCAGCGGCCACCGCTATGCCCACGAGGCCATGGCCGATGACGCCCTCCGCAGATTCGTCCAACGCTACATGGACCGAGAGGGCACACCCACGCTCAAACCGGTGCCCGGAATCGACCTCGACGACTACAAGGCCACGCTGATCGTGCGGTTCTCCAACCCCGAGGTGCGCGACACTCTCGCCCGGCTCTGCGCCGAGTCATCCGACCGAATCCCCAAATGGCTCGTGCCGGTCATTCATGACCAGCTCGCCAGCGGTGGCGAGATCGAGTGCTCGGCCGCGATCGTCGCCAGTTGGGCGCGGTATGCCGAAGGCATCGACGAACAGGGTGAGCCGATCACGGTCGTCGACCCCCTGAGTGCCGAGCTTGTGGCCATCGCGCAGACTCAGCGGGGCGACCGGCTCGCCTTCGTGCGTAATGAGAAACTGTTCGGAAATCTCGCCGACAACGAGCGATTCGCCGCCGCCTACCTGGCGGCGTTGGATTCGCTCCTTGAGAAGGGCGCGCACGCTACCGTCATGTCGTACCTGTCCATCGAGGACCGCTCATGACGGATGCTTCAGCCACGACACGCCTACCGAAAGAACCCCCAGTGACCATGATGAAAGCCTCCTTGCTGCGCGCCGCCGGAGAGGTCACCGTCGACACGGTGCCCGTTCCCGACCTCGAACACGACCAAGTTCTTGTGCAGGTTGCCGCGGTCGGTGTTTGCGGGAGCGATGTGCATTACTACCAGCACGGCCGAATTGGGCCGTATGTGGTCCAGCATCCGCTTATTCTCGGTCATGAGTTGTCCGGACGCATCACCGCGGTCGGCTCGGGGGTCGACCCCGCTCGCATCGGGCAGCGTGTGGCCGTCGAACCGCAGCGGCCGTGCCGCATCTGCGAGCAATGCAAGGCCGGCCGTTACAACCTCTGTCCCGACATCGAGTTTTTTGCGACGCCGCCGATCGACGGGGCGTTCTGCGAGTACGTGGCGATTCAAACGGACTTTGCTTATGCAATTCCGGACAGTATCTCCGACGAGGCCGCCGCGCTGATCGAACCACTCTCGGTCGGGATCTGGGCCTGCAAACGCGCCGACATTCGCCCGGGAAGCTCGGTGCTCATAGCTGGCGCCGGCCCGATCGGCGTGATCCTGGCGCAGACTGCACGCGCGTTCGGTGCCACAAAAATTTATATCACGGATATCGCGGATGACCGTCGCGCATTCGCCCTCGAGCACGGGGCCACCGTCGCCCTCGACCCCAGGGTCGAGTCGGTCGAAGGCCTGGAAGTGGATGCGTTCATCGACGCCTCCGGAGTTGCGGCGGCGGTGCAGGCCGGAATTCTGGCGGTGCGACCGGGTGGCCGGGCCATCCTCGTCGGGATGGGCAACGACACCGTTGAATTGCCCGTCTCCTGGATTCAGAACCGGGAGATCTGGCTGAGCGGCGTCTTTCGATACACCAACACCTGGCCGCTCGGCATTCAGCTGGTTGAGAGCGGCGCCGTCGACCTCGACGTGCTGGTCACGAGCACCTTTGCGCTTGCCGACGCTGAGCAGGCCCTCAATGCCGGTCGCCAGCCCGGCCAGATGAAGGTCATCGTCTACCCCGGTCGGTGATGAAACGGCGCACGTCCGGAGCAATCCGCAACGTGCGCCGTTTGACCGATCAGGACCTCCTAGCGCAGAAAGTCGATCAGGGAGTCGGCGAGGCCGACATAGCCGGCCGGGGTGAGGTGGAGCAGGCGAGTCTTCGCGGCCGGGCCGATATCGAGGGCTGAGACAAAGGCGGCCAGATCGGCGCTGGTGATGCGCTTGCCGCGGGTCAGCTCCTTGAGCAGGGCGTAGGGGTCTTCGATCGAGGATCGTCCGGCCGAGACCTCGGCGCGAATCACGGTCTGGATCGCTTCACCGAGAATCTCCCAGTTGGAGTCCAGGTCGCGCTCGAGCAGGGCGCGGTCGATGTCGATCTCGCCGAGGCCGCGCAGAATGTTGTCGAGGGCGAGCAGCGAGTGCCCGAAACCGACGCCGATGTTGCGCTGGGTGGTGGAATCGGTGAGGTCGCGCTGCAGCCGGCTGGTCACCAGCGTCGCGGCGAGCGAGTCGAGAATGGCGCAGGACAATTCGAGGTTGGCCTCTGCGTTCTCGAACCGGATCGGGTTGATCTTGTGCGGCATGGTGGAGGATCCGGTGGCTCCGGCCTGCGGAATCTGGCGGAAGTAGCCGATCGAGATGTAGGTCCAGATGTCCGTGGCCAGGTTGTGCAGGATGCGATTGGCGTGGGAGGCGCGGGAGTACAGCTCGGCCTGCCAGTCGTGCGACTCGATCTGAGTGGTGAGCGGGTTCCAGCCGAGGCCGAGGCCCTCGACGAACTCGCGGGACACGGCGGGCCAGTCCACCGACGGATCGGCGGCGACGTGGGCGGCGAAGGTGCCGGTGGCGCCGCTGAACTTGCCGAGGTAGTCACCGGCGTCGATCTGGGCCACGATGCGCTCGAGTCGATAGACGAACACGGCGAGTTCCTTGCCCATGGTGGTCGGCGTCGCGGGCTGCCCGTGGGTGCGGGCCAGCATCGCATCCGCTCGAAATTCGAGAGCACGGCTGCGCAGCGCGTCGATGACCAGGCGAAGCTTGGGCAGCCAGACCGTCTGCACCGCATCACGCACAGTGAGGGCGTAGGAGAGGTTGTTGATGTCCTCGCTGGTCGCCGCGAAGTGGGTGAGCTCGCTGATGTCGGCGAGGCCGAGCGTGCCGAGGCGGCGACGGACGAGGTATTCGACAGCCTTCACGTCGTGCCGGGTGGTTGCCTCGAGCTCGGCCAGCTCATCGATCTCGGCCTGCCCGAAATTCGTCACCAGGGCTCGCAGGTCGAGCTTCTGCTCGGCGGTCAGCGGGGCTGAGCCGAACAGGCTGCGGTCGGTGAGGGTGATCAGCCACTCGACCTCCACGCGCACCCGGGCGCGGTTGAGGCCGGCCTCGGACAGGTACTCGCCCAGATCGGAAACGGCGGATCGGTAGCGGCCGTCAAGCGGGCTTAGAACCTGTACGGGTAGGTGACTCATTGGACTCCCTGTCGAATTGCGGGTGCAAGTTGTTTCAAAAGTGCGTGGTTGGCACTCTCAATCATGCCCAATACCGAGTCAAACAACGCATCGTCGGAATAGTAGGGGTCTGGCACGTCGCACAGGGCGGCCTGCTCGGCGTCAAAACTCAGCAGCAGGCGCACCTTGGCGCGATCGCGATCAGCCAGCGCCCAGTTCCGCAGGATGCGCTCCTGGCCGCGGTCGAGTACGACGACCAGGTCGTGGTCGGCGAACCAGAGCGGATCGAATTGGCGAGCCCGGTGGTGGCTGCCGTCATAACCCCGCTTGGCCAGCGCGGTAATCGTGCGACCGTCGGCCTGCTCACCCACATGCCAGTCTCCGGTGCCGGCTGAGCTGGTCGCGATCAGTCGCCCCAGGCCGAGCTTCGTGATCAGATCACGCAGCACGACCTCGGCCATGGGCGATCGGCAGATGTTGCCGGTGCAGACGAAAATGATGCGGAATGGCGTCGACTCGTCGGGGGTGAGTGACGCGAAAGACATGTATCCCATTGTGGAGCAGATTCGGCTCCTGCACATGCCCAGTATCCGGAGTCTGTGCACAGAATCGTCGAGGGGAGGCCCGGTGGCCGGCGATTCTGCGACGATCGGTCCTGTCGGGGAGGTGCCATGGATGATCTGGCTGAACTCATCGCATCGGGACGCACCGATCAGCTTTCCGTGTTTCGAGCTCAACGGCTGCGGGTGCAGGCCCTCACCGCCGATGTCGTGGATTTACAGGGACGGTTGCGCCGGGGGGACGAAAGCGAATTCTGGCAGTCGGCCGCGAAGCGTGCCTACCGCGAGCGGGTCGCAGAGATTGTTCACGACCTGGGCCTGGTCGTGAACTTTCTGGACGAAGCGCAGGACCAGTTAAGGCAGAACATTTGGCAGCTGGAGTCGGAGCAATGAGCGAATACGACGTTGGCGTGGGTGGAAGCGAACTGACAGTGTCCGTGGGGGGAACCACAATCGTGTCAACGGATGTCGTACTGGCCGAGGCCGAGATGCTGCGGTATGCCCAGGCCCAGGCCGAGGACTTTCGCGTCAGGGTGGACAGTATCCGGCAACTGGACTCCGCCGGCGGGGCCATGAAATGGACGCCGGGGGACGCCGGGATACCCCTGCTCTGGGCCAGTGGGGCGCTCGGCGAACTGGTGCAGCGCAGCGGCGACCTGGCCGAGTCCCTGGTGGCTGCCGCGGAACGGTACGGCTGGGCTGAGCACAGCGCCCTGCAACTGGCCGTGCTGGGGAGCGCGAAAGTGGGGCATGATGTCGGGACGATTATCAGGCTGATGCTCCTGCTCGGAGCCACTCCACTGGTCCTGGGAGTAATGGCAACCTCTCTGCCTGCTCTGGGATTGGTCGTCTGGGCGATGGCGGGGCTCGTGAAGCGTGAGACGGGATACGGGTTTGTTCTCGACCAACGGGTTATCACGGACCCGCAAACGGTCCTCATGGCCAAACTGCTCGTCTCTTCGCTCGATGACGTCGCTCTGGGCGCACTGGGAGTGCCTCTTGGAGTTGACCTGATTCTCGGAGACACCGGCCTGGGTGTGACGGGCATCTCGAGCACCGCAGTCGCCGTGCTCGCCGTGGCGGGCTGTTGCGGGAAGGTGCGGTGAGGGTGCGGCGGGTCCGTATTTTGGCAAAATTGAAGCCACCCACCGGGGTGAGTGACGTGGCCGCGCGAATTCCCAAAGCCGCCAAAGGCGGGGCGCAGGTTCGCATCGAGAAATATGGTGACGGCGAGCAAACGTCCTGGGCCGTGTACATCGGTGGGACGGTCGACTGGGATCCGGTCGCCACGAACGAGCCCTTCGACCTCGCCGCGAACGTGTCTGCGATTGCCCAGCAAAACGCGGGGTCCTTTCGGGCGGTGATGGAGGCGATGCAGGCCGCCGGCGTTGAACCCGGTGATCCAGTAGTCGTGGCCGGTCATTCGCAGGGTGGCATCGTCGCCACGCAGGTAGCTGCCTCTGAGGCGTTCAACGTGCAGGCGGTGGCCACTTTTGGGGCGCCGGAAACGTGTGTTCCGGTGCCGTCCGGTGTCGCGACGCTCACCGTTGAGCACAGCGATGACGTGGTGACGGCTCTTGGTGGGTCATGCCTGATCGACTCGGAGGATCGCCTCACCGTGCGTCGCGAGGTCTTCGCGACGACCGAACCCCCAGTTGGGGAGAACGTGCCGGCCCACCACCTTGATCGCTACCGCGAGACGGCGCAACTCATCAACGCCTCCCCAGAAGAGAACCTGCAAAATTTTCAGGACACGATGACTGGCATTGTCGGGAGCGCGGAGGGCGAGGCCGTCTTGTGGCGCGGCATCCGCTTGCCAGCCGGGTCAGCGCCGAAGTGACGGCGCGGCTTAGTTACGGTCGGTGACCGGGCGCACGATCAGACCGAGCAGCCAGGAGATGATTCCGAGTACCAGGGCACCGAGTACGCCCCACCAGAAGCCATCGACAACGAGGCCAAAACCCAGAAAACCGGAGAGCCAGGCGACGAGCAGCAGCAGCAGGCCGTTGACGATGAGCGCAAACAGTCCGAGCGTGAGAATGTACAGCGGAAATGCGACGACCCGCACGACGCCGCCGACGACGGTGTTCACGAACCCGAAGATGAGCGCGATGAGCAGGTAGGTGATCACGCTCGCACCCGAATCGGGTGCGTACGGAATGACGTGCACTCCGGTGACGAGCAGGGCGGTGAGCCACAGGGCCACCGCGTTGACGATCAACTTGATCAGGAATCTGGCCATGTCCCTACTATCTCACCGGGAAGCGCCGTCGGGTGCGGCGTCCGGGCCGCGCGGTCGAAAGGCGGGCAATCATTCATTCGCCATTGCGAATATATGCGGGCGTAGACTCCACGAGTGAGCCTCTCCGACCGACCCTCCGTCCGCCTGCGCCCGGAGATCATCGCACTCCCGGCCTATAAGCAGGGCAAACCGGCTGACGCCAGTGACTTCAAGCTCTCCAGCAACGAGAACCCCTTTGACCCGCTACCGGGGGTCGTGGCGGCGGTCGCCGCCGAAATGGCCTTCAACCGCTACCCGGATGCCTCGGCGCTGGCCCTGTGCGAACGCCTCGCTGCCAAGTACAGCATCGATGTCGACCAGGTGCACGTCGGTTCGGGTTCGGTGGCCCTGCTGGCCCAGCTGATTCTCGCTGCCGCAGGCCCTGGCGATGAAGTGCTCTACTCCTGGCGGTCTTTCGAGGCCTACCCCTCGCTCGTCACCGTCGCGGGCGCGACCAGCGTGCGCGTGCCCAACCGCGCCGATCACGGTCATGACCTACCCGAAATGGCCGCCGCGATCGGCGAGGCGACCCGGGTCGTCATCGTCTGCTCGCCCAACAACCCCAGCGGTACCATCGTCACCAAGGACGAATTCGAGGCCTTCATGGCCGTTGTCCCGACCGATCTGCTGGTCATTCTCGATGAGGCATATATCGAGTTCGTCACCGAAGCGGATGCCGTGACCGGCCCGCCGCTCCTGGCCCGCTACCCGAATCTGGTCGTGCTGCGCACCTTCTCCAAGGCTTACGGCCTGGCCGGACTGCGCATCGGCTATGCCCTCGGGCCGGTGGATATTCTGAACGCCGCCCGCGCGACCGCCATCCCGCTCTCGGTTACCGCGCCAGCAGCCGCGGCAGCGATCGCCTCGCTCGACGCCGAAAAGGAACTGCTTGACCGGGTTCGGACCATTGCTGCGCGTCGCGATGCAGCCTGGACGGCACTCACCCAGCAGGGCTGGAATATTCCCCAGCCGCAGGGCAACTTTCTTTGGCTGCCCACGGGTGCCGAAACCGCGAGCGTGGCCGAGGCTCTCGGCGAGGCCGGCCTTATCGTGCGCCCCTTCGTGCCGGAGGGCATTCGGGTGTCGATCGGTGAGGAGCAGGCTGTGGCGACACTCCTATTAATGAGCGCGGATCTTGTCGACGCCCTTCCCGCCGGTCACCCGGCACGAAAGATAGGTTAGTACGGTGTCAGCCACCCGAAACGATGCGACTGTGCCCATGACAGCAGCGCCCACGTCAGCAGCCTTTGGCCTCGATGGGGCCGCGACCTGCGTACGCATGATCTCCCCGAACGGCACGTTCGAACCCAATGCCGCCGCCGAGGAGTTTCTGCCCTACCTCGATCGCCTCAGTGAGGCGGACCACCGCCGCTTCTACCGTGACATGGTCGTGGTGCGAAAGTTCGATACCGAAGCGGCCAACCTACAGCGCCAGGGCCAGCTTGCCCTCTGGGTTCCGAGCCACGGCCAGGAGGCCGCCCAGGTCGGGTCGGCCTACGCCACAAGGCCCCAGGACCACGTCTTTCCCTCCTACCGCGAGCACGTCGTCGGCATGATCCGCGGCCTCGATGTCGTTGATATTCTGCGGATGCTGCGCGGCGTGACCCTCGGTGGCTGGGTGCCGGAAGAACACGGAAACTTTCACCTCTATACCCTCGTGCTGGCCTCGCAGACGCTGCATTCCACCGGCTATGCCATGGGCATGCAACTGGATGGGTCGACCGCGACCGGCAACCCGGAGACCGACCAGGCCGTCATCGTCTACTACGGCGACGGTGCCTCCTCGCAGGGCGACGCCAACGAGGCGCTGGTCTTCGCGGCCAGCTACCAGACCCCGCAGGTGTTTTTTCTGCAGAACAACCACTGGGCCATCTCGGTACCCGTCGCCCGGCAGTCGCGCACTCCGCTCTACCTGCGCGCCGGTGGTTTCGGCATGCCCGGCACCCAGATCGACGGCAACGATGTGCTCGCGAGCTTCGCCGTCACCGCGAAGTCGATGGATGACGCCCGCGCCGGCCACGGACCGGCACTGATCGAGGCACTCACCTACCGGGTCGGCGCGCACACCACCGCCGACGACCCCACCAAGTACCGCGATCCGGACGAACTCGCCTACTGGGTGGCCCGCGACCCGATCGTGCGCTTTCGCAGCTATCTGCAGGGCCGGGGGATCGAGCAGGAGTTCCTCGACGCCGTCGATGAAGAAGCGGCCGACTTCGCTGCCGACACCCGCAAGAGGGCGCTGGAGATCACCGGCCCGGAGCAATCGGTGATCTTTGACAACGTGTATGCCGAACCGCATCCGCTCGTGGCCGAGCAGAAGGCCTGGCTGGAACGCTACGAAGCGTCTTTCGACGAGGGTAAGAACTGATGACCGCTGTAATTGACACGAGTGTGGCATCCGCTTCACTGCCGATGACGAAGGCCCTGAACGCCGGGCTGCGCCGGGCGATGCTGGACGATCCCAAGGTGCTGCTGATGGGCGAGGACATCGGCCCGCTCGGCGGCGTCTTTCGGGTCACCGAGGGGCTGATCGCTGAATTCGGCGACAAGCGCGTGCTCGATACCCCGCTCGCCGAGTCCGGAATCATCGGCACGGCCATCGGCCTGGCCATGCGCGGGTTTCGTCCGGTCTGTGAGATCCAGTTCGACGGATTCGTCTTTCCCGGGTTCGACCAGATCACCAGCCAGCTGGCGCGTATGCGCAACCGCCACGAGGGGGGCCTGATCATGCCCGTCGTGATTCGCATTCCCTACGGTGGACACATCGGCTCAATCGAGCACCACCAGGAAAGCCCGGAGGCGTACTTCGCGCACACCCCCGGCCTGCGCGTGGTGAGCCCGTCCAACCCGCACGATGCCTACTGGATGATGCAGGAAGCTATCGCGAGTGACGATCCGGTCGTTTTCTTCGAGCCGAAGAGCCGCTATTGGCCCAAGGGCGAGGTGCGGTTCGAGCAGAGCGGAACGCCGCTGCACGCCAGCCGCGTGGTGCGGGCTGGGACCGACGTGACCGTCGTCGGCCACGGCGCCATGGTGAGCGTGCTGCTGCAGGCCGCCGAATTGGCCGCCACCGAGGGCATCAGCCTGGAGGTGATCGACCTGCGCTCGATCTCCCCGATCGATTACGGACCGATTCTGAACTCCGTCCAGAAGACCGGTCACCTCGTGGTCACCCAGGAAGCCCCCGGCTTTGTCAGTGTCGGCAGCGAGATCGCCGCCACGGTCGCCGAGCGGGCGTTCTATACGCTTGAAGCGCCCGTGCTGCGCGTCTCCGGCTTCGACACCCCCTTCCCGCCGGCGGCGGTCGAGACGCACTTTCTGCCGAGTCCCGACCGGGTGCTCGAAGCCGTGGACCGCGCTCTCGCTTACTAATTAGCACTTATGAACTTCAAGAAAGGCACCTTATGAGCGTGTCGAAATTCACCCTCCCCGATGTCGGCGAAGGCCTGACTGAGGCCGAAATTGTGGAATGGAAGGTCGCCCCCGGCGATACCGTGACGATCAACCAGGTGCTGGTCGAGATCGAAACGGCCAAATCCCTGGTCGAGCTGCCGTCTCCGTTCGTGGGCGTCGTCGGTGAAATTCTGGTCGCGGCGGGCACGACGGTCGACGTGGGTACGTTGATCATCACGATACATTCCGATAGCGGGCCGAACGCCGACGCGAGTGCAGACCTGCCGGCGGCTGGTTTGGCAGTGGAGGCCGGTGCATCCGCTGCGCAGACGGCCGACAGTGACAGCGCCGACACGACCACGCTCACAACGGACACCAGCAGCAGCATCAGCGATGAGGCGCCCGAACCGCTTCTCGTCGGCCGCGGCTCTGCCGCGACGATGCCCACCCGGCGGCGTCGGCACAGCGGCTCGAGTGTCGCCCACGAGACGCTGGCGCCCGAACCCGCTGTGCGCCCGCGGGCCGAGCCGCTGGAATCGACCCGGCGCGCGGCATCCGTCGGCCCGGTCATGGCCAAGCCGCCGATTCGTAAGCTCGCCAAAGACCTCGGCGTCGACCTCGCCCTCGTCGAAGCGACCGGCCCGGTGGGTGACGTGACCCGGGAAGACGTGCTGCGCGGGGCGACCCAGGCCAGTGTGTTTCGCAACATCCAGACGCCGGAATGGCCGGTCGATCGCGACGAGCACATTCCGGTGAAGGGCGTTCGCAAAGCCATCGCCCAGGCCATGGTGAAGAGCGCCTTCACGGCGCCGCATGTGAGCCTGTTCGTCGACGTGGATGCCACCCGCACGATGGAATTCGTCAAGCGACTCAAGGCCTCGACCGACTTCGCCGGCATTCGCGTCTCGCCGTTGCTGATCATGGCGAAGGCCATGATCTGGGCGGTGCGCCGCAATCCAACGGTGAACTCCACCTTCACCGATGAGGAAATCATCGTGCGGCACTACGTCAACCTCGGCATTGCCGCGGCGACCCCGCGCGGGCTGATCGTGCCCAACATTAAGGAAGCGCAGGATATGAGCCTGCTCGAACTCGCTGCGGCGCTCGAGAAGCTCACCATGACCGCGCGCGACGGCAAGACCAGCCCGGCCGAGATGAGCAACGGCACGATCACGATCACCAATATCGGCGTGTTCGGTATGGACACCGGCACCCCCATTCTCAACTCCCCGGAGGCCGGAATCGTGGCCCTCGGCACGATCAAGCAGAAGCCGTGGGTTGTCGATGGCGAGGTGCGGGTGCGGTACGTGACCACGATCGGTGCGAGCTTCGACCACCGGGTCGTCGATGGCGACGTCGCGAGCCGTTTTCTCGCCGACGTCGCGAGCATCATGGAGGAACCGGCCCTGCTGCTCGAGTAGGACGGCGCGTCGTTCACAAGGGCGGAAAGACCCACGGTCAGCGTCAAATGTGGCCCATTCCTTCGACCTGACCGCAGTTGTGACTCCCCGATCGTGGCAGACCTCAGGATGAAGGGTCGAGGAGAGCGAGTTGGCGGCGGTCGATGTACGCGTGCGGCGGTTGGCATGCCCCCTGGCGTTTGCGTCGCTGACCGCCCGAACCGTCGTGCCCCTGCACGCGATCATCGCCACCTCGGGCAGATCGGTTCGGTCGATGTGGCGGAGATCAATGCCGTCGTCAGCTGGCTCGCTGCGCTGACCAGTGAGGGGGCCCTGCGCCAGAAACTCCTCGTCCTGCACCAGTTTCGCTCCAGCATGATCGGCAACCGTGCGCTGCTCGACGTGACGCATGCGGAGATCGGACTGCTCATTCACGTGGACGGTCCCGGCAGCCAGCCCGACAAACAGGCCACCTGGTCGGCACTGCACGTGGATGCCCCGGCCGATGTCGCCTGGGGGTGGAAGAACTTCTACGACGAAGACACCCCCACGCTCAGCCCGGAGCAAACCACGTTGCAGGTCGTGCCGGCGCCCGACCTCATCACCGACCAGTAGCGCGGTCAGAGGGTGTGTGCGCACACTGTTAATGGTTTTGACAATCATTATCAACAACGCTAATCTCGAAGCATGCACAAGAGATATTTCGCCGTTCCCGTACTTCTCGCGTCCGCCGCACTCGCCCTTTCGGGGTGCTCGGCCGGCACGACCGCCAGCGCCGACAGCGCGGACGTTGGACTCAAGGTCGTCGCCACGACCACGCAGGTCGCCGACTTCGCCCGCAACGTGATCGGTGACGCCAGCGGCGTCGACCTCACGCAGCTGATTCAGCCCAACCAGAGCGCCCATAGCTATGACCCGTCCGCGGCCGACCTGACCGCGCTCGGCGCCGCCGACGTGCTCGTCATCAATGGTGTCGGACTCGAGGAGTGGCTCGACGACGCCATCGTCGCGTCGGGCTTCGACGGTGTCACGATCGACGCCGACGAGGGCATCACCATCTCCGAGGTTGGGGCCGGCGAAGATCACTCCGACGAAGTCGCCGAGGAGGATGACCACGCTGACGAAGAAGCGGATGCCCACGCAGGCGAGGCCGAAGACGCCCACGACGGTGGAGACCCACACATCTGGACCGACGTGCACAACGCCGAGACCATCGTGCAGACGATCACCGACGGCCTCGTGGCTGCCGACAGCGATAACGCCGCGAACTTTGAGGCCAACGCCGCAGCGTATTCCGCCCAGCTCAGTGCGCTCGACGACTGGATCCGTACCAACGTGGAGACCGTGCCGGAAAGCGACCGCCTGCTCGTGAGCAACCATGACGCCCTCGGCTACTTCACCGCGGCGTACCACATCGACTACGTCGGATCGGTGATTCCGAGCTTCGACGATAACGCCGAGCCGAGCGCCGCCGAGATCGATTCACTGGTCGCGGCGATCACGGCCACCGGTGTGACGGCCGTGTTCTCCGAGGCGTCACTCAGCCCGAAAACCGCCGAGACGATCGCCACCGAAGCCGGCGTCACCGTCTACTCCGGTGACGACGCCCTCTACGTCGACTCGCTCGGCCCCGCCGGTAGCGCCGGCGACACCTACATAAAGGCGCAGCTGCACAATTCAACGCTGATGCTCGAATCGTGGGGCGTCACACCCTCTGCTTTGCCCGCCGAACTGCAATAGTTAACACGTGATCGAGAACACTTCTCAAGAAACACCAACATCGGACGCTGCCGCCGCTCTTCGAGTGGCGGCAGCGTCGTTTGCCTACGGCGCAGAGCCTGCGCTCACCGGCATTGATTTCACCGTGTTGCCGGGTCAGGCCGTTGCCCTGATCGGCCCGAACGGCTCGGGTAAGTCCACCCTGCTCAAGGGCATTCTCGGACTCATCACCCGCACGGACGGCACGGTCGAGGTGCTCGGCCAGTGGCCAGCCCCCGCTGGCTACATCGGCTATGTACCCCAGACCGACCAGCTCGACCCGCACTTTCCGGTCTCGCTCGAGCAAGTCGTCATGATGGGCCGCTACCGCTCGCTCGGCTGGTGGCGCATGCCGGCCAGGGCTGATCGGCAGGCTGTCGCCGAGGCGCTGGAGACCGTCGGACTTAGCAATCGAGCCAAGACCCGGTTCGGGGAGCTGTCGGGCGGGCAGCAGCAGCGCGGTCTGCTGGCGCGAGCCGTCGCATCCGCCCCGCGTTTGCTTCTGCTCGATGAGCCCTTCAACGGACTCGACCAGGTGAACCGCGATGCCCTCATCGAAACGGTAAAGCGGCTCAAGCTGCAGGGGGTCGCCGTACTGGTATCCACCCACGACCTCGACCTGGCCCGCGCCGTGTGCGAAAGCGTGCTGCTGCTCAACGGCGCCCAGGTGGCGTTCGGGCCGCGCGATACGGTGCTGACCCTCGCTAACGTGCAGCAGGCGTTCGGCTCGGTCGGCGTCGAAATGGACGAGCACACCATCGTGGTTCCCGGCCACGGGGGGCACTGAGTGGATGCCGTCACGCCGGAGATGAATACCGTGCTGATCACCGCGTTCGATCTGCCTTTCATGGCTCGGGCGTTGCTCGTGCTCGTGGTGCTGAGCCTCGTGGCCGGCCTCGTCGGCGTACTCGTCAACTTGCGCGGACTCGAATTCATCAGCGACGGACTCACCCACGCCGTCTTCCCCGGGGTGGCGATCGGATTCGTCTGGGGTGGTCGTGACGGACTCTTTGTCGGAGCACTGGTGGCGGGCCTCATCGCCGCCGTCGTGCTCACGGTGATCGTCAAACGAGCGGTCACCTCGGATGCTGCGATCGCGATCGTCTTCACGGCCATGTTCAGCGTAGGAATCATCGTGGTTTCACGGGAAACAAATTACGTCGGCCAGCTCGACGCGCTGCTGTTCGGGCGTCTGTTGACCGTCAGTACGGCCGAGGTCAATCAGACCGTCGTGGTCTGCCTGATTGCGCTGATTATCGTGGGGTTCACCCTCAAGGAGCAGGTCTTTCGCGCCTTTGACCTCGAGGGCACCGCTGCGGCCGGATACCGCCCGCTCGTCCTCGACATTCTGCTCAACGTCGCCATCGCCCTGGTCGTGGTGGCCGCCAGTAGCGCGGTCGGTAACCTGCTCGTGCTTGCCGTGCTGATCGTGCCGGGCGCGGTCGCTCGTCTGGTGACCCGTCGCCTCTGGCTGCTCTTTCTGGTCGCCGCCAGTTTCGCGATTCTGGCCGCCTGGCTGGGCCTCGTGCTCGGCTACGAAGCCTCGGTGAACCGCGGTGTCGACCTGCCGAGCGGCGCCACCGTCGTGCTCGTGCTCGTCGGCGGCTACGTGCTGGCCCTGGTCGCTCGGCTCGGGATCGACCGGATCGGCGGCCCTCGTCGCACGGCGGGCGCGGTGCTGCGCTGATGGGCTACTTCGAGCAGGCGCTCCTCGCCGCGCTGCTGATCGGCGCGCTCAGTGGCCTCGTCGGGACCCTCGTGGTACTGCGCCAGCGCACCTTTTTCGCCCAGGCCCTCACCCACGCGACCTTTCCGGGAGCGGTCGGCGCCGCGATCCTGGGCGTGAGCATCCCGCTCGGCGCCGCAGTGGCTAGCGTGCTCATTGTGGGGATCATGACCATGATCGGACGCGTCAAGCGACAGGGAAATCAGGTCGCATCGGGCATTCTGCTCACCGCCGGATTCGCGCTCGGTGTTCTGCTGCAGGGACTCAATCCCTCGTTGCCGGTCAAGGTCGACTCCTATCTGGTCGGCTCGATTCTCACGGTGACCACCAGGGATGTGACGCTCGTAACCATCGTGCTGGCATTCGCAGTGCTGACCATCGTGGTTTTGGGCAAACAGATCATGTTCTCGACCTTCGACGTGAACGGTTTTCGCGCAGCGGGCTATCGAGAATGGCCGATCGAATTGCTGTCCCTGGTGCTCATCACGGCCACGGTCGTGACCGCGATGCCGGCCGTCGGAGCAATCCTCGCCATCGCCCTGATCGCCGCCCCCGCCGCCGCGGCCCGCCTGGTCTCGCGCACGACCTCGCAGATGTTTCTGATTGCCCCCGTGCTCGGCGCGGTGTCCGGCGTGATCGGCGTGCTGCTCTCCCGCTCGCTCGATGTGGCCGCCGGCCCCAGCATCGCCCTCACCGCGGCGGCGTTCTTTCTGCTCGCCCTGGTCGCTCGGCGATTGGTCGGTGCCGCGCGGGTGCCCCAAGAAGCGGATGCGCGCCGGCCCGCGCGAACATCGCTACGGTTGAAGTCATGAAGCGAAACACCTGGCAACGTGAGGCCGTTCGAGGCGCCCTCGATGCCAACGACGGCTTCGTCAGCGCCCAGGCGCTGCACTCCGCCCTGCACGCGACCGGATCCCCAATCGGCCTCGCCACGGTCTACCGCGCCCTCGCCGACCTCGCGGTCAAGGGTGACGCCGACTCCCTGCAGTCCCCGGAGGGCGAGAGCCTGTACCGCGCGTGCAGCACCAATGATCATCACCACCACCTGATCTGCCGCAATTGCGGGCTCACGGTCGAGATCGAAGCGGATGCCGTGGAAACCTGGGCGAAAGACGTCGCCGCCAAGAATGGTTTCACCGCCGCCGCCCACGTCGTGGACGTTTTCGGTCTCTGCGCCGCCTGCACTGTCACGGCGACGAGTCAAGCAGCAGCCGCAGCATCCACTTAACAAGTTGCGCGAAAGCGGGTGAACGGTTGCTTCGTGCTCGCTGAAGTAACCGTTCACCCGCTCTCGCGGCCAGGAGAGTTTGCGGGAGGCGCGCGGATCTAGTAGCGTTGAGAGCTGCTACGCCTGTGTGCGTACATTGCGGGCGATTCTCCCCCGGCCTTGAGTTAGCTCCGGGCCGATGTGGTTCTGCCCGTCGACAAGGGATCTTGGGAAGAGCACTCGCTCTTCGGTAATGGAGGAAACCATGGCATCTGTATGCCAGGTGACCGGAGCTGTTCCCGGCTTCGGACACAACATTTCGCACTCGCACCGACGCACCAAGCGTCGTTTCGACCCGAACGTTCAGAAGAAGACGTACTACGTGCCGTCGCTTCGTCGCAAGGTCACGTTGACCTTGTCCGCAAAGGGCATCAAGGTTATTGATGCTCGTGGTATCGAGAGCGTCGTCAAGGACGTTCTCGCTCGTGGGGTGAAGATCTAATGGCTAAGGCTCATGACGTACGTCCGATCATCAAACTTCGTTCCACGGCTGGAACCGGTTACACCTATGTGACCAAGAAGAACCGCCGTAACGACCCCGACCGTCTGGTACTCAAGAAGTACGACCCGGTCATCCGTAAGCACGTTGACTTCCGTGAGGAGCGCTAAACATGGCGAAGAAGAGCATGATTGCCAAGAACAACCAGCGCAAGGTCATCGTCGAGCGTTACGCCGTCAAGCGCCTTGAGCTCAAGAAGGCCCTGGTTGACCCTGCCGGCACCGACGAGTCGCGTGAAGCTGCTCGCAAGGGCCTGCAGAAGCTGCCGCGCAACGCGAGCCCGGTGCGCCTGCGCAACCGTGACGCCGTTGACGGTCGTCCCCGTGGCCACCTCTCCAAGTTCGGCATCTCGCGCGTTCGTTTTCGCGACATGGCGCACCGCGGCGAGCTGCCCGGCATCACCAAGTCCAGCTGGTAACTCCTGCGCTGGTAAGTGCAGTTGGTAGCCGGTTTCGCCGGTGTCTGAACCATCAAAACGGGATGTCAACTTCGGTCGACATCCCGTTTTGTGGTCACGACCTTTTCGCGGAGAGCGAAATCGGGTGTCTTAGCGGGTGAAACTGCCCTGAAATGGTCGAAAATCGCCGTAAATCCGGGGATTTTGGCGGATCAATGCTAGATTTCAACTCGGTCGAACCGACCAGCGGGGCTTCTCTCTCGAGGAGCATCCGTATCACGAATATCGCTGTTTATACAGACGAAGGTCCGAGGAGGACACTCAATGGCTGACAAGTCGCTGAACAAGACCGAGCTCGTTGCCAAGGTTGCCGCTGACTCCGGACAGAGCCAGGCCGCCGTTGACGGCGTTCTGAATGCATTCTTTGCAACCCTGGCCGAGACCGTTGCCGCTGACGGCAAGGTCACCATCCCGGGATGGTTGGGCGTCGAGCGCACCGCAACCGCTGCTCGCACCGGTCGCAACCCGCAGACCGGCGCCGAAATCGCCATCGCTGCCGGCCACCGCGTCAAGCTGACCGCCGGAAGCAAGCTCAAGGCTGCCGCGAAGTAGCTTTCAGTACTGAAAGGGGGCGTCGACCACGGTCGGCGCCCCCTTTGGCGTCCCCGGACATCCTCCGATGTCGATCGAGGGCCGCGTCGAGACGTGAATTTCTCCTCGAAAAAGGGCCAAAACTCACGGCTCGGCGCGCGCCGGCACCGGGCACCGGCCTCAGGCGAGACGGATGCCCAGGGCTGGGCGAATAAGCTGGGCAGGTGCCCCGTCTCGTCCGCGTTCTCGGACCGGCAGCCCTGCTGCTGGTCGCTGTGTTGTCCACCCTCGTTGCCCTCGCCTATGGCGGCGGAGCTTCGGCCCAACTGCTGGCCGACCCCGGGCCGGTGGTGCGTTGGGGACTTCCCCTCGCCAAGGTCATTGTCAACATCAGCGCGGCCGGAACGATCGGTGCCCTCGTGCTCACGCTTTTCGCCCTCAGCCCCCGGGAACGCGAGTTCGGCACCGCCCTCGACTTCGCCGCAGCCTCGGCCGCACTGTTCGCCGTCGCATCCGCTGTCACCGGCTTTCTGACCTTTCTCCAGGTCACCAACGTTCCCTTCGGCTTCAGTGATCAGTTCAGCGCCACGGTCGGACAGTTCTTCAGCCAGATCGACCTCGGCCAGGCCTGGCTCGCGACCACGCTGATCGCCGCCGGCGTGACCGTGCTCTGCTTCGCCGTGCGCAACCAGACCGCCCTCATCTTCGTCACCGTGCTGGCGCTGCTCTCGCTGCTACCCATGGCCCAGCAGGGCCACTCGGCGGGCGCTGCCGGCCACAACGCCGCGATCACCGCCCTCGGCCTGCACCTTGTCTTCGCGGCGATCTGGCTCGGCGGCCTGCTGACCATCATCGTGCTGCGCACCCAGCTCGACGGCGAACGCATCCGCTCGGTGATTGCACGCTATTCCTCCCTCGCCCTGGTCTCCTTCGTCGTGGTGGCCGCCTCCGGCTATGTCAGCGCCGAACTGCGCATCGGCAGCTGGGACAACCTGTTCAGCCCGTACGGCGTGCTCGTGCTCGTGAAGGTCGCTGCCCTCGTCGCCCTCGGCGGCTTCGGCATTCTGCAACGCCGGTTCTTCATCAAGCGGATGCAGCGGACCGACTCGACGCACGGTCGCTGGTTCTGGTGGCTCGTGGTGACCGAACTCGGCTTCATGGGGCTCGCCTCGGGCGTAGCCGCCGCCCTCGCTCGCACGGCGACACCGGTCGCCCAGGTTGTCGCCACCGAGATTCCGCAGTCGACACCGGCCCAGATCCTCACCGGCGAACTCCTGCCGCCGGAACTGACCTTCTCCCGCTATTTCACCGAGTGGAGCTTCGACCTCGCCTGGATTCTGTTCTGCGCCTTCGGCATCTTCTTCTACCTGGCCGGCGTCTGGAGGCTGCACCGCCGCGGCGACTCCTGGCCGATCTATCGCAGCGTGCTCTGGATTCTGGGCATCCTCACCCTGTTCTACATCACCAACGGGGGGGTGAACGTTTACGAGAAGTACCTGTTCTCCACCCACATGCTCATGCACATGTTGCTGACCATGCTCGTGCCCCTGATGCTCGTTCCGGGAGCCCCGGTGACGCTGGCAGCTCGCGCCATCGCCAAGCGCCACGACGGCAGCCTTGGGGCGCGCGAATGGATTCTCACCGCCGTGCACTCGCGCTTCGCCGGCATCGTCGCCAACCCGATCGTCGCTGCCCTACTCTTCGGCGTCTCACTCTGGGTGTTCTACTACACGTCCATTTTCAGCTGGGCGACGACCGACCACATCGGCCACCAATGGATGATCGTGCACTTCCTGATCACCGGCTACCTGTTCGTGCAGTCCCTGATCGGCATCGACCCGGTGCCGTACCGCCTGCCGTATGCCTTCCGACTGCTGCTGCTGCTGGTGACGATGGCTTTCCACGCCTTCTTCGGCCTCGCCCTGATGAGCGGCACCGGGCTACTCCTGGCCGACTGGTACGGCGCGATGGGCCGCACCTGGGGTCTCTCCGCCATCGCCGACCAGCAGATGGGTGGCGGCGTCGCCTGGGGCATCGGCGAGCTGCCGACCTTTGTGCTGGCCGTTGTCGTGGCGATTCAGTGGAGCCGCGACGACACCAAGGTCACGAGAAGGCTGGATCGCAAGGCCGATCGCAACGAAGACGCCGAGCTGATCGCCTACAATACCAACCTGGCCCGGATCACCGAGCGCGACGCGCAAAGTCCGCGCGGCTAGTGCAGCTGGATGGCCAGGGCGCCGCTGGGCTGCACGATGACGCTGAGCCCCATGGTGAACGGCACGTCTTCGTCGCGGGTGCTGATGTCGCCGTCGAACAGGGATTGCACCTCGACCACAATGTGGGCCTGTCCGGCCGTCGCCACCATCTCGAAGGACCGCTCGCCGGCGGTGAGTTCAACCGCGGGGTAACCGGTGATCGACCAGGCCGGGGCGCCCTTGATGCGGTCATCGATCGAGATACCCCACGGACAGCTGGTCGGTTGCAGCACGGTCTGGGTGGCACACTCGTCGAGGAACTTGTTCAGTTCTGACTGCACCTGCGCAATCATCTTTTCGTTAGGCAGGGCGTCGATCTCGACCGCGGTGGCCCCGGATGCCGTCACGCGCACGCTCGTCTTCTCCGCTGTCAGCATGGCTGAGGAGTGTTCAATGGTGTAGCGGTTCGGGGCGAAGGCGAGGTACGCGGCGCCGGAAGAGAAGGTGGCTGGCGCATCCTCTGCCGCGTGGGCGCGGGTATCGAGCGTGAGGCCGTTGACCGTGAAGGTGCGTTCGTGCAGCACCGACACCTGCAGCACAGCGAGCGGGCTGACGGCAAACGTCCAGGCGTTGAAGACGCCAGCGAAGGTTCCGGCCCGCTCGACCGTGAACGCCATGCTCGACGCTGTGCCGTTCAAATCAAAGTCGAAGACGACCCGGTGCGTGTCATCGCCGGCCGCATTGCTGGGCGTGTCACTCTTCAACTCGATATCGCTCAGACCGCTCAAAACGGATGCCCGCAGCAGCGTCTCCGGCAATTCGACGGTCAGTTCCGCCGCGGTCAGTTCCGCAGCCGAAGGCATGACCCCACCGAGCGCGAGGGCTCCGACGGTATCGCCGCGGGCGAGGGCGTCGAGGTACTGTTCCACAAATCCGCCGGCGCTGTACACCGTGCGATTGAGGGCGGTGATGGTTCCCACGAGACCGGCCGCGAGGAGGGCAGCGACCACCACGAGGGCGAGGACGGCCCGGAGCATTCTGCCGCGGCGCCCGCTCGCCCGCTGGTTTTCGGCCGGGGTGGTCACATAAATATTGTACGGGGGGCGGGTCGGACCTACGGCCAGTGCCCGATCCAGTGCTCGCTGTGGGCCCACGGGACGTTACAGTGGTATGTCCCCCGCGCAGCATGAGCCTGCCAGAGAAAGTGTGCCGTGTCCGAGATTCCGCTCAGCCGTGAACAGGCGCTGGTTTTCGCGGCAATCGAGGGAACCAAGCAGAACGTGTTCGTCACCGGTCGGGCCGGAACGGGTAAATCGACGCTGCTGAACCACCTGTCCTGGAACACCAGCAAGCAGATCGTGATTGCGGCACCCACCGGTGTCGCTGCGCTCAACGTGGGTGGCCAGACTATTCACTCGCTCTTTCGCCTGCCGATCGGAGTCATCGCCGACAGCCCGATCGACCAGAACGACCAGGTGCGCAAGCTCCTCAATACCATCGACACCCTCGTGATCGACGAAGTCTCGATGGTCAACGCCGACCTGATGGACGCGATCGACCGCAGTTTGCGTCAGGCCCGCCAACGCCCGTTCGAGGTGTTTGGCGGGGTGCAGATCGTGCTGTTCGGCGATCCGTACCAGCTGGCCCCGGTGCCCGGCGGCCCCGACGAGCGCGCCTATTTCGCCGACCACTATCGGTCGATGTGGTTCTTCGACGCCAAGGTCTGGCGGGATGCCGAGCTGCGCATCTTCGAGCTCACCGAGATTCACCGCCAGCGGGACAACGATTTCAAGCTCATGCTCAATGCCGTGCGCCATGGTCAGGTCACCGCCGAGATCGGCGGTGCGCTCAACGGTGCGGGGATGCGAACCCCGCCGAGTGAGGGCGTGATCACCCTCGCGACGCGCAATGATGCGGTAAACCGCATCAACGCATCCGCTTTGAAGAAGCTGTCGGGCAAATCGCTCACCGCGAAGGCCGATATCACCGGGGATTTTGGCGGCAAGCAGTTTCCGGCCGACGAGGTGCTCGAGCTCAAGGTGGGAGCACAGGTGATGTTTTTGCGCAACGACTCCCCGCTCGATGGCGGGCCGCGCTGGGTGAATGGCAGTATCGGCACGGTCACCAAGGTCACCTCGACGGTGTTCGTCGACATCGACGGTGACGTGCACGAGGTTGAGCCGACGGTGTGGGAGAAGTACAAGTACACCTACAACGCCGCGACCAAGAAGCTGAGCCGGGATGTCGTGGCGGAATTCACGCAATTTCCGCTGCGGTTGGCCTGGGCGGTCACCATTCACAAGTCTCAGGGTGCGACCTACGAGCGGGCGATTGTCGACCTGGGAGCACGGGTATTCAGCCCCGGTCAGACGTACGTTGCGCTGAGCCGGCTGACCAGCCTCAATGGCCTGTACCTGACCAGGCCACTGCGACCGAGCGACATAATCGTCGACGAGAACGTCAAACGGTTTATGAACATCGAGGTGGTACCGCCGGTGGCTAACCTGGCGGGGCTTGACACGTCGGGCCAGGAGCCAACCGACCCCGAAACCGGGCTGCCCGCCTGACCCGTGCTGTCGTGCGCTGGTGAGCTCTGCGAGGGACTCTAGTGTGCTCCGTGGCCGCCGGAGTCGGGGATGGTCGGTTCGGTCACTCCGGGTGAACCGTGGGGCACGGCATGGGAGCCGACCTCCGTGGCGGCGAGGGCCGGGGTGGTGAGCGCCGAAAGCAGAAAGCCTCCGACGACGAGACCGGTAAGAAAACGCCAGCCGCTGGGTGTGGCAGCGCCTGCTGCGGAAGCACGTCGCGTTTCAATGCTGGGGGTCGCGGGCGTAGGGGGCCCGGTCGGAGAGCGGCGCAGTGCGATGGCTACCGTGGCGGCCAGGAATACGTTGAAGAGTGAAGCGACGGACATCGGGTAGAGCGGCAGGCCGGTTTGGCCACTGGTCACCCCGAGGCCATTACCGAGCACGGCGGTGGTACCCCAGATGAAGACCGGGATGAGCGCCGCACCCACGATGATCCGGGGCACCAGAACCCGGCCAGCAGCGAGGGTGGCGATTCCCCAGCCGAGTTCGGCAATGCCGAACCCGACCAGCAGAACCGACAGGGGCAATGGAGCGGTCACACCCACGGCCAGATGGATCAGGGCGGCGCCGAAAGCGGCGAAGCCGAGCCAGGTGCGAACGACCGGGGACATGATGCTCCTATTGACTTGGTGCGCGAAGGGATGGAGTGAAGCGGTGCGGCGTTAGGCGTTGGCTTTGCTGTGAACCGTTTTGTCTGCGGTGAGGCCGACACCGAGAAGCACGATCGCGCTGGCGAGGTGCAGGAAGTGGTCGGCGGTGTTGAGCGCCAGGATGTTCAGCGAGGTGCTCGCGATGAAGAATCCGACGATTCCGAGGAGCAGGTACACGGCACCGATCGTGCTGTTGGTGGCCTTGGCTGCCATGGCGTTGGAGAGTCCGGCGATGAGCAGAGCCGCTCCGATCAAGAGGTGCGCGATGTTGTGCAGCGGGTTGACCTCGAAGATGCCGAGAAGCAATCCGCCCTCGGTGGCGATGAAGCCGACACTGCCGGTGACGGCGAAGCCGAGTAATCCGACGAGAAGATAGACCGCGCCGAAGACGGTGGCGATCAGGCGATTGGGTGATGTGCGCATTTCAGGTGCCTCCTAGGTGATTCACGGTTAACCCGTGGTTGCTATTTATTCGGAGCTCCATCCGCTTCGGATTGGTACTAATTGTGGCCCTGATCTCCCCGTTTAAGGGGATCGGTGCGCAAAAAACAGCGCGCCACCCGAATTGGGTGACGCGCTGTGTGCCGAGGCGGGTCAGGCCTTGCGACGGTTAGTGATCGCGCCGAAGATAAGCAGCACGATCAGCGATCCGACGATAGCGAGGGCCCAGGTAGTCAGCGAGAAGAACTCCTCCAGACTGACATTGAACAGGAGCCCGCCGAGCCATCCACCGAGGAAGGCACCGACAACCCCGAGCAGCAGGGTGATAAGCCAGCCCCCGCCCTGGCGACCGGGCAGGATCGCCTTCGCGATAGCTCCGGCGATGAGACCGAGCAGGAGAAATCCGAGGAAACTCATGAGAACTGCCTTTCAGGTTGGCCTGGATGTGGCGCGGACTAAGCCGTTCGCGTGAATGTACCCGCCTGTCTGTGCACCGTCAATAGCCACCGGCCAACGATTCGACTTGCGGGCTTCAGTCCAGCCAGTAGTCGTCGTCCATGTACTGCGGGCCGGTCACCGGGGTTGCGTCGTTGATATCGGGGAGGTCGACGGCATTGATCGTTTCAATCTTGACCATGGAGTGGGCCGTGATCAGCAGGGAGACGTGCGCCCGCATGGGGCTGACGACGTCGACGAAGCCTCCGCCGCTGTGCACGGCGGCGGACAGGGCTGACTTGAGACCGGCAATGTTGTACTCGTCCGATAGGTAAAACCAGTCGTCATTGATCGTCAACCGATAGCTCTGCATTGCATTGTCCATTTCGTTGTGACAGGTTCGTGAGCGCGCTGCCGGTTAGGAGCATGCGGGGGCTTCGCTGCCACCGCGGACTCTGCGCGTCGCGCTGCTCGGCAGCGCGCGTTTCAATATACGGGATTTACTTCAAACAGTAAACTATTTAAGAGTTAAGAAACTTAGTAATTGATCTAGCGGCTACACTGACAGAACAGAATGCCCTCACGGGCAATTTTGCGAGCCTGAAGTTGGGCGAAACCAACAGACCAGAGGTCAGGAGAACGAATGTATGGTCGGGACAGTTCCGGACGCACCCCGGACGCCTTGTCGGCATCCGCTTTAGCTTTTCTGCGCGCCATGGATCGGAATCGAAACCGGGTCGCGACCGAGAGCGGTCTGACCGGGAGCGAGCTGCGCGCCGTGGCTCGCGTTGCCGAAGCGGGCAGCATTACCCCGAAATTGCTCGCGGAATCGATGGAAATGACGACCGGTGCAGTGACCGCGATCTCGAATCGACTCGTGGCCTTGCAACTGCTGGTTCGGGTGGCTCACCCGCACGATCGACGGAGTCTGCTCTTGACCTTGACACCGGCCGCGGAGCAGATCACGCAGAAAATCTACGACGATTTCGAGGCGCTCATCACTCACTCCGTGCGCGACGTGAGCCCGGAGGACCAAGCACGGCTGGGCGCCATGCTGTCCGCGATGGCGTTGACCGTGGGATCGGACGCCGATCTGAGCCTGACCGCCTGAGTATGACCGCCTGGGCCACCGTTAGGGGTGGCGGATTCCGCGCCCGGCCAGCATGGCCCGGTAGCCTTCCCGGTAGGTGGGGTAGCTGAAGATGAAGCCGGTATCGCGCAGAAGCTGGTTGCTCAGTAGCTTGTCGCCGCCTCTTTGGCTTTCGCGGGTGCGCGTCGGCTGGTCCGACTCGTTCAGCGCCGGTTCGGGCAGGCCGAGCTCGGCAGCGAGAAAGGTCAGCACCTCGTCACTGCGCACTGGCTCATTGTCGACGCCGAGATAGAGCGGCGCCGGTTGCTCAGAACGCAGCAGCAGGTGAACGATCGCGGCGGCTGCGTCGTCCCGGTGGATGCGGTTGGTGTGGCGTGACTGGGCGGAGAGCCCGGCACCCGCGCGTACCTGGGCGATCAGTCGTTCACGGCCGGGGCCGTAAATGCCGGCCAGGCGCAGAACGGTGGCGGCGGGGAGTCTGGAGTGGAGCATCCGTTCGGCATCGAGCACGATTGAATCGGTGCCCGGTTTCGGATTCGCCGGCGTCTGCTCGTCGACCCGGCTGCCGTCGTTGACGTCGTAGACCGCCGTCGACGAGACCAGCAGCACGCGGCGCGGCGTGACCTGTGCCTCATTGAGCGCGTCGAGCAGGTTGCGCAGGCCGTCAAGGTAGGTGGTGCGATAGGCCAGGGCCGTGGGGCTGCCGGCCGAGATCGCGACGACCACGAACTCGGTGTCTGGCGGGATGGTTGGCTTCTCGACGCTCAGGTCGATGGACTGGCCGGTGATTTCTGGGGGGAGCAGGCGTGCGTTGCGCCGCAGCCCGACCACAGTGTGCCCCAGCCGCGCGAACCGCAGGCCAACCTCGGTGCCGAGGTCGCCGCATCCGGCAATGAGTACCGTCATCTGTCTCCTTGATTTATTCCACGCTAGCGGGCGCACCATGACGATGAGCCCGCAGCGCCGCGAAGTGCGGGCGTTACCATGAAACCATGCCTATCGTTCCTGACACGTCTGACTGGAGCTGGGTACTCGAACGCCCATGCCCGGCCTGTCGTTTTCGGGCCGGCGAGGTGGCCTGGTGACGACGCTCGGGGCGTACTTTCTGCACGACGTGGGTGCCGACCAACCTCGTCGCTGACTGGACAACTTTGGGTGGTCACAGTCCGGTTGCACCACACGAAGTTGTCCACTGAGAACGTGACGGTGCTTATTCGGAGCGGATGACGGGAATCGAACCCGCGCTATCAGCTTGGGAAGCTGAAGTTCTACCATTGAACTACATCCGCGCGCCCGACCGTGAGTGGACAACAATCGGAACCGTGCCAGCATATCAACCCAGCGCGGCTAGGCTGGCACCGTGCTGCTCTCAGATCGCGATATCAAGGCTGAACTCGACGCTGGACGAATCGGTTTGGAGCCGCTCGACCCCGCAATGATCCAGCCATCGAGCATTGATGTGCGCCTCGACCGCCTGTTTCGGCTATTCGACAACCACAAGTACGCCTACATCGATCCGGCCGAGGACCAGCCAGAGCTGACCCGCCTGATCGAGACCAAGCCCGACGAGCCGTTCATTCTGCACCCGGGCGAATTCGTGCTCGGCGCCACCTACGAGCAGGTGACCCTGCCAGACGACATTGCCGCCCGGCTCGAGGGCAAGAGCTCGCTCGGACGTCTCGGTCTGCTGACCCACTCCACGGCTGGGTTCATCGACCCCGGCTTTTCGGGCCATGTCACGCTCGAGCTCAGCAACGTTGCGACGCTGCCGATCAAGCTCTGGCCCGGAATGAAGATTGGCCAGCTGTGCTTCTTTCAGCTCAGCTCCCCGGCCGAGAAGCCCTACGGCTCGAACGAATACGGCTCCCGCTACCAGGGCCAGCGCGGCCCGACGGCGTCACGCTCGTTCCAAAACTTTCACCGCACGGTCATCGACCGCTGACGCAGCCTTCCAACACCAGCGGCTGCCCGCGGGCCGAGCAAACGTAATACGTCGAACGTAACCACGCGTCGGGTAAAATCTGAGTATGACCTCCATGCCGACCCGATTCGACGAGGCGCTGATCGCGCACGGCCCCACGCCAGAGTATCCGGGGCGCATGCACCGCTTCGGCCAGATGGTCGGATCCTGGGCCGCCAAGGGTACCCGCCTCGACGAGACCACCGGAGAGTGGATCGAACGTGACTTCGTCTGGATGGTCGAATTCATCCTCGACGGTCGGGCCGTGCAAGACGTCGAGGTCGTTGCGAGCACGACACATCCGTCTGGATTTGAAACCGTCGCCACTACCGTGCGCGTCTACGACCCGTTCGCCGGAGCCTGGCGCGTGAGCTACTTCGCCCCGGCGCTGGGCGAATACTGCCAGCTCGTGGCCACCCCATACCGGCATGGAGTTCGGCAGGAGGGCACCCGCACGGACGGCCGCCCGATCCGCTGGAATTTCACCGCCATCACCCCCGACAGCTACAAGTGGGAGGGGTGGGTCTCCGCCGATGAGGGCGCGACCTGGCAACTCGTCGAACACAATGAGGCCACCCGCATCCGCTGAGAAACGGATGCTGATGGCCTCGGTGTCTGGGTGGCTTAGAGGGTGAACTTGAACCCGAGGTCGGCCGGGTAGTCGCCGAGGGCGGTGAGGTTCGTGGCCGCGGCCTGCAGTGCTGCGAGGGTGAGGCCGAGGGTGCCCGGGCCGAAACTGACTCGGCTGATGCCGAGTTCGGCTAGGCGCTTCAGCGGAACGAGTCCGGGCGCACCGATCACCGATATTTTGCCGTTAACCTGCTCGATCGCGCGGGCCACCTTGTCCTCGTCGGTCAGGCCGAGGAAGAAGATGACGTCAGCGCCGGCGCCGAGGTAGGCGTTGGCGCGGGCGACGGCTTCGTCCCAGTCGCCGCCGCCGGCCAGGGTGTCGACGCGGGCGTTGATGACGACGGGAATGCCGGTCTGCTCGGCGCCGGCTCTCGCGGCGGCCACGCGGGCAGTGGCGGTCTCGATGTCGAACTGCGGGGCCTTCGCGGCGCCGACCGAGTCCTCGATGTTGATGCCCACGATGCCGGATTCCTCGATCAGGCGACGCACGTTGCGGGTCACGCCGGCAACATCCGGTGCGTAGCCCTTCTCGAAGTCGGCAGAGACCGGCAGGTCGACGGCGCGGGCGATGATCGTGGCGGCGAGAATGGCCTCGTCGAGCGAGAGGCCTTCGCCGTCTGGCAGGCCGCGCACGTTCGAGATGGAGTGGCTCGCGGTGGCGAGGGCCTTCACGCCGGGCGCATCGGCCACGATCTTGGCGGTAATGGCATCCCACACGTTGGTGACGATGAGGGGCTCGCCGGGCACGTGCAGCGAGAGCAGGAGTTCGGCCTTCTGGAGCTGGGTAAGAGTCATGCTCTTCAGTCTGACCGGCCTGCGCGCCCTGGGCGAGGGAACAGCCGCAATTCAGTAGATGCTCAGGCAAGGACGGGCTGGCGTCCGGCTAGGAGATATGCTGCTGCCTGGCCGAGACCGGAATGAGCAGTAGCAGGCCGACGAGCAGCACGAGCATGATGCCCAGGATGCCCCAGTAGGTCTCGCCGAAGATTGTGACCGACAGCGCGAAGGCGGCCGGCGCGAGAAAGCTGACGGCTCGACCGGTCGTGGCGTAGAGCCCGAACACTTCACCCTCGCGGCCGACGGGAATGAGCCGAGCCAGAAAGGTGCGGCTGGCCGATTGGGCGGGGCCGACGAACAGGCACAGGGCCAGCCCTGCCGTCCAGAACACGATCTGCCCGCCGTCGTGCAGGAAAAACACCAGGAGGCCGCTGACCAGAAGCCCGACCAAGGCGGTCATGATGACGGGCTTCGCGCCGAGCCGGTCGTCGAGCGCGCCAACACTCATGGTCGCGATGCCGGCGACCACATTGGCCGCGATGGCGAAAATGATGACCTCGCCGGGCGAGAATCCGAAAACGGATGCCGCGAGCACACCGCCGAAGGTGAACACGCCGGCCAGGCCGTCGCGGAACACCGCGCTCGCGATGAGAAAGTACACCGCCTGGCGGCTGGTCTTCCAGAGGCGGGCAATATCGTGGCCGAGCACCCCGTAGCTTTGGAAGAAGCTGACTTTTTCGCGTCGGGCGGCCTTGGGCGCCCGATACTCCGGTACCCGCAGGAGCACGGGCAGCGCGAAGAGACCGAACCAGGCGGCTGCGAGCAACATGGAGACGCGCACGGCGAGACCGTTGTCGCCGGTCACCCCGAACAGGCCGACCTCGGGCTGGATAAAGCCGAAGTACACGATGAGCAGCAGCACGATGCCGCCGAGGTAGCCCATGCCCCAGCCGAATCCGCTGACCTTGCCGATAGTGCGCGGTGTCGACACCTGCGCAAGCATGGCGTTGTAGTTGACGCCTGCGAATTCGAAGAAGACGTTGCCGGCCGCGACCAGGAACAGTCCGAGCAGCAGGTAGCTCGGGCTTGCCTGCACGAAGAACATGCAAGCGGTCAGCGCGACGACGATGAAGGTATTCACGCCGAGCCAGAATTTGCGGCGGCCGGAAGTGTCGGAGCGTTGCCCGGTGATCGGGGCCAGTGCGGCAATGACGAGGCCGGCGATGGCCAGGGCCCAGCCGAGCTGGGCGCTGATCACGTCTTCATCGCCGAAAGACGCGCCGGTGATGTACACAGTGAAGACGAAGGTCGTGACGACGGCGTTGAACGCGGCTGATCCCCAGTCCCAGAACGCCCAGGCCACCACCCGGCCACGCGTTGGAGTGGTGGCTGCGTCTCCGGCGACAGTGTGGATCATGTGCACAATCTACTGCCCGCCGGTAAGGAACGGATGCTGCGCTGATACTGGGACCGTCGGGTCGGCATCCGCTCGGGCGAACGTCAGCTGACGCGGTAGTCCTGCAGGTACAGGTTCGCCACCGAATCGCGGGTGATGAGTTCGGTTGGCAGCACCACGACTTCGATGGGCTGGCCGGGCTCGGCGATTTCGGCCAGCAGCTTCGTGACGGCCAGTTGGCCGATTTCTTCAACCGGGCGGGCGACCACGGTGATGCCGGGAACTATTGCCGCCGCCCACTGGCTGTCGTCGACCGTCACGAGCGAGATGTCCCGGCCGATGGTGAGGCGCCGGTTTCCGGCAATCTTCAGCACGGCCAGAGCCATGTCGTTGTTCGACGTGAAAATGATCGTGGGTGGGTTCGGTCGGTCCAGGAGCGACGCCACGGCCGCCTCGGATGACTTCGGCTTGTCCTCACAGAAGATCCAATGCTGGCTGTTGCGACGGATACCGGCGTCGGAGGCGCCCTGCAGAAAGCCTTCTGTGCGGTCCAGAACGGTCGAGATGAGATGGGTTGGCCTCTGGTCGGTCACGCCCTCGACGCTCGAGGCCGAGATGAGAAAACCCAGCCGTTTATGGCCGAGTGAAATGGCGTGGCGCACGGCTTCGCGGGTGCCGGCGAAGTCGTCGGTGGTGATGGAGGTGAGCGGCGGGTCGTCCAGGCGGCGGTCAATGAGCACGATCGGTCGGCCGCCGAGCTGAGCCGGCTTTAGATGCTCGTAGCCCGCTGACAGCGACGGCACCACGATCAACCCATCGACCTGTTTCTCGAGCAGGGTCTCGATAGCTTGGCGCTCGATCGCGGTTTCTTCATCGGTGTTGGTAATGAGCACCTGGTAGCCGTGTAGTTTGGCCTCGTCCACGATGGCCTTGGTAGCGCGATCGAAAAACGCATTCGTGAAGTCAGCGATGATGACCAGACCGATGGTCTTGGTGACACCGACGCGCATCGCCCGGGCGAGTTCGTTCGGGCGGTAACCCAGCGCGTCCGCCGCCTGCTCGACCCGCGCGATGGTGGAGGCCGAGGTGCGGCCGTAGCGGCCGAGCGCCCGCGAGGCCGTGGCTCGGGACACACCCGCCTCGGCGGCAACGTCGACGATTGTCGGCAGATGACTTGGCTTCGTGACGTCGTCGTCCCGCACAGTGACCCCTTTGTAAACGTGATGCAACCGTTACCTACTCGAGTTGCATTACTCATTCTCCCATTGGAATATATAGTACCAAGGTTTGCGAGAACGATCTCGCATTGGTCACGTAAGTCAAAGGAGACATTCATGAGGCGCTCATTCCGAACGATTGCAGCAGTTGGTGCAATGACGGCATTCGCACTGACCCTGGCCGGTTGCTCGACCGCAGCCACTACCGATTCCACCGGTGCTGCGGCAGCGGATGAAATCACCATTGCATTCGTCATGGGCGCAGAGGCCGACCCGTTCTTCCAGGCGATGAAGGCCGGCGCAGAGGAAGAAGCCGCCAAGCTCGGCGTCACGCTCATCTGGCAGGGCGACCCGGCGAACTACTCGGCCGAGACCCAGATCCCGATCGTCGACGCGGTTCTGGCCCAGCAGCCCTCCGGCCTGGTGCTCATCCCGACCGACCCGACGGCCCTGCAGTCCTCGGTCTCCAAGGCCGTTGCCGCCGGCATCCCCGTGGTCAACGTAGACACCCACGTCGACGACCTCTCCGACGTCGTGTCATTCATCACCGGTGACAACGCCGACGGCGGCGCCAAGGCCGCTGACGCGCTCGCTACCCAGATCGGCTACGAAGACGGCGGAACCTACCAGGTTGTCGTCGGGCTCACCAGCGCCACCGCGACCACCAATGTCAGCCGCCTCGACGGCTTCACGGCCCAGATCGAAGCCGAATATCCCGGCATTGAAATCGCTGACGTCGCGTACTCCGAGTCCAACCCGGAAAAGGCCGCGACCAACGTGAACAACTGGCTCACCCGCTTCCCTGACCTGGCCGGCATTTTCGCCATTGACGGCACGAACGCCTCGGGTGCGGCTGCGGCCCTCGAATCCAAGGGCCTGGAAGGCACCATTGGACTCGTCGGCTACGACGCTTACCCCGACAACGTCGCGAAGATCAAGTCCGGCGTTTTCACCGCGCTCATCGCGCAGGATCCCGCCGCCGAAGCCCGCCTCGCCATTCAGACGCTCGTCGAGTACATCAAGACCGGTGAGACGTCGACCGAGCACGAGGTTGTCATTCCGAACGTAGTCCTGGATTCCAGCACCTCTGATGACGACTTCGCGAAGTACACCTACGTCGCCACTGAATAAGTCGTCTTCCCGGTAGCTGTAGAAAACAAAGGCAAATACATGACCAACGTCAGTCAGAGCGTGCAGAAGTCAGCGCTCTCGTCACGGTTCTCCTCCCTGGCCGCCAATCAAAGCACCATCCTGGTGGGCGTGATGATCATTCTGATCGTCGTGTTCACGGTGCTCGAACCGAAGTTCTTTTCGGTCGCGACGGCCAATAACGTCCTCACGGACTGGGGTTCCGTTGCCCTGATTGCCGTTGGTCAAACCTTTGTGGTGATCAGCGGTGGCATCGACCTGTCGGTCGGTGCCACCATCGGACTCAGCGGCGTCATCTCGGCCTGGACCATGGCCAACGTGCTCGGCCTGGACCAGACCGTCAAGGGGCAGGATGCTGCCGGCCCGCTCCTGATCGGAACCGTGGTCTCGGTCGCCGTCGGTTTGGGCGTCGGTCTGGTCAACGCATTCCTGATCAACAAGCTCAAAATCGTGCCGTTCATCGCTACCCTGGCCACGATGGGCGCGGCGCTCGGATTCTCGGTCATCATTTCCAAGGGCGCCCCCATCGGCAGCGCCAATGACTTCACTCTCATCAGCGCGATGTCGCCGACCTGGAATCCGCTCTCCTGGGCCGTGCTCTTCGTGGCCATCGTCATTGCCGTGCTGGGCCTGTTCCTGCACAAGGCCCGCTTTGGTCTGTACACCTACGCCATCGGCTCGAATGCCTTTGCGGCACGGGCAGCGGGTATCAACGTGGAACGACACCTCACCATGGTCTACGCGCTGTCCGGTGCGCTGGCCGGCCTGGCCGGCATGTACGTCTATATCCGTCTCGGCGCAGGTTCCCCCTCGTCGGGAACGGGCCGTGAACTCGACGCCATCGCGGCTGTCGTCATCGGCGGCGCGTCCCTCATGGGTGGCGTCGGCCGCATCATGGGCACCATCCTCGGCGCCCTCATCCTCTTCACCGTGCAGTCCGGCCTGATCATGATCGGTGTTGCACCGGACTGGAAAAAGGTTGTCGTGGCCGTTCTGATCGCTGCGGCGGTCGCCGCTCAGACGCTGCAGAGCAAGAACGGGAGAAAGTGACCATGGTCGGCGAAGTCATCTACGAAGTCCGGAACGTTTCCAAGCGCTACGGCTCAGTCATCGCCCTCGACGGGGCCAGCCTCAAGCTCCACGCCGGCGAAGTCGTCGGCCTGGTCGGCGACAACGGTGCCGGAAAATCGACCCTGGTCAAGGTGCTCTCGGGCGCCCACCAACCCGACGGCGGACAGATCTTGCTCGACGGGGTGGAGCGGGAATGGAGCTCGCCGCGGGAGGCCCTCGAGGCCGGGGTGGAGACTCTCTACCAGGACTCCGGTCTGGCACCGCACCTGACCGTTTCGGAAAACGTGTTCCTCGGCCGTGAAAAGGTCGTGCCGGGATTCCTGGGAAAGCTGGGGTTTCTGTCGAAGAAGACCATGGCCCGCGAGGCGCACGCTGACCTCGAGCGGGTTGGAATCGCCGTGCCGGCGTCGAACCGTTCCGTTTCTCAGCTCTCCGGCGGCCAGCGCCAGGCGGTGTCGATTGGCCGGGCGGTGTCGTGGGCGCGAAAAGTGATCATTCTGGACGAGCCCACCAACCACCTCGGTGCGCGTCAGGCGGGCGAAGTGCTCAATGTCATTCGTGCGGCCAAGGCCAAGGGACTCGGCGTTATCTTCATCTCCCACACACTGCCGCACGTACTCGAGGTGACGGACCGCATCGTCGTGCTGCGCCTCGGCCGCATCGTGATGGATGCCCCCACCACCGAGTTCGACGGTGACCGCCTGATCGGCGTGCTCACCGGTACCATCGCCACCATCAAGGTGGAGGGCGACTAACCAGCCTTCGGGCGAAAAATACGTGGACGGGTCGCACTGGTTACATCGTGCGGCCCGTTCTTCCATGTCTGCCGTCGGCGGAGCGGCATCCGCTTTGAAAGTTGAGCCACTCACACTCAACTTTCAGCCGTAGAAATTGACAGGGACGAAACGGCTCTGGAATACTTGAGCCATCGAGGCTCAAGTCTTGAGATTACTTAGCAGTTCGTTTCGCACATGATTGAAGGAGAACAACCCAGATGGCTCGTGCAGTAGGTATTGACCTCGGAACCACAAACTCGGTGGTGTCCGTGCTCGAAGGTGGAGAACCCACCGTCATCGCCAACGCCGAGGGCTTGCGCACCACCCCCTCGGTGGTCGCATTCACCAAGGACGGCGAAGTTCTCGTCGGAGAAACCGCCAAGCGCCAGAACGTCACCAACGTCGACCGCACCATCTCCAGCGTCAAGCGCCACATGGGCACCGACTGGACCGTCGCGATCGACGACAAGAAGTACACCCCGCAGGAGATCAGCGCGCGTATCCTCGCCAAACTCAAGCGGGATGCCGAGCAGTACTTGGGCGAGAAGGTCAGCGACGCCGTCGTGACCGTGCCGGCGTACTTCAACGACGCCGAGCGTCAGGCCACGAAGGAGGCCGGCGAGATTGCCGGACTCAACGTATTGCGCATTATCAACGAGCCGACCGCCGCCGCGCTGGCCTACGGTCTCGACAAGGGCAAGGAAGACGAGCTCATTCTGGTCTTCGACCTCGGAGGCGGAACCTTCGACGTGTCGCTGCTCGAGGTGGGCAAGGACGACGACTTCTCCACCATCCAGGTGCGCTCGACCGCCGGCGACAACCGCCTCGGCGGCGACGACTGGGACCAGCGCATCGTTGATCACCTGATCAAGCGCTTCAAGGAGACCACCGGCGTTGACGTGTCCAAGGACAAGATCGCCAAGCAGCGCCTCAAAGAAGCCGCTGAGCAGGCCAAGAAGGAACTCTCCTCGAGCATGTCGACGAGCATCCAGCTGCCCTACCTGTCGCTGACCGAAAACGGCCCGGCCAACCTCGACGAGACGCTCACCCGCGCCCAGTTCGAGAAGATGACTGAGGACCTGCTCGACCGCACCAAGAAGCCCTTCCAGGACGTTATTCGTGAGGCCGGCGTCAAGGTCGGTGACATCGCCCACGTCGTTCTCGTCGGTGGTTCCACCCGTATGCCCGCCGTCTACGAGCTCGTCAAGAGCGAGACCGGCGGCAAGGACCCGAACAAGGGTGTCAACCCGGACGAGGTCGTCGCCGTCGGCGCCGCACTGCAGGCCGGCGTGCTGAAGGGCGAGCGCAAGGACGTTCTGCTCATCGACGTCACCCCGCTGAGCCTCGGCATCGAAACCAAGGGCGGCATCATGACGCGCCTGATCGAGCGCAACACGGCCATCCCGACCAAGCGCAGCGAAACCTTCACCACGGCCGACGACAACCAGCCGTCCGTTGCGATCCAGGTCTTCCAGGGCGAGCGTGAGTTCACCCGCGACAACAAGAACCTCGGAACCTTCGAGCTCACCGGCATCGCGCCGGCGCCGCGCGGCATTCCGCAGGTCGAGGTCACCTTCGACATCGACGCCAACGGCATCGTGCACGTGTCTGCCAAGGACAAGGGCACTGGAACCGAGCAGTCGATGACCATCACGGGCGGTTCCTCGCTCGCGAAGGAAGACATCGAGCGCATGGTGCGCGAGGGTGAAGAGCACGCCGCAGAAGACAAGCGTCTGCGTGAAGTCGCCGAGACCCGCAACACGGCCGAGCAGCTCGCCTACTCGATCGAGAAGCTGATCAAGGACAACGTCGACAAGCTCCCCGAGGACGTGAAGAATGAGGTGCAGGCTGATGTCGACGCCCTCAAGTCCGCTCTCGCCGGCGACGATGACGACGCGGTGAAGACCGCGTTTGACAAGCTCAACGAAAGCCAGGGCAAGCTTGGCGAAGCCATCTACAAGTCCAGCCAGGCGGATGCCGCAGCCGGCGCTGATGAGACCAGCACCGACGAGGCTCCTGCCGAAGAGAACAAGGACGAAGACGTTGTCGACGCCGAAGTTGTTGACGACGACGAAGACGAGAAGAAGAAGTAGGCCGTAACCATGGCTGACAAGAAACATCCAGACAACGACGCGTCCGCTGCGGGGGTGCCCGATGACGGCACCGCCGCTGCGGGCGCGGCCGCAGCTGATGCAGCATCCGCTTCTGAACCTGACAGTGCTGTAGCCGACGGTACGGCCGACGGGATCGAAGAAGACGAACTGACCGTTCAGGACATTCTGGACGCGGCGGAACGCGAAGTTGCTGAGCCGACGAGCGAACACCTCGCCGACCTCAAGCGCGTGACGGCCGAGTACGCCAACTATCGTCGGCGCACCGAAGCCAACCGGGCCATCGAGAAAGAGCGCGTGACCGGGGATATCGTCAAGGTGCTTATTCCGGTACTCGACGACATCTACCGTGCTGAGAAGCACGGCGATCTCGTGCCCGACTCGGCCTTCGCCACGATCGCAGCCAAACTGCGTTCGAGCGTTGAACGGCTCGGGCTGACCTCGTTCGGCACGGTCGGCGAACCCTTCGACCCAACCATGCACGAGGCGATCTTCCAGCAGCCGAGTGCAGCGGTCGACGTGGAAACCGTCGGCGACGTCGCGGAGACGGGGTACTACCTTGGCTCCACGCTGCTGCGCGCGGCCAAGGTCGTCGTTCAGGTACCGAGCGATGGCTAGCCAGGATTGGTTTGACAAGGACTTCTACAAGGTTCTCGGGGTATCGAAAGATGTCACGCCGGCCGAGTTGAAGAAGGCGTACCGCAAGCTCGCGCGTAAGTACCACCCGGATTCCAACCCGGGGAACCCCGCCGCCGAGGCGAAGTTCAAGGAACTGAGCGAGGCGCACTCGGTGCTGGGCGATGCCGCGCAGCGCAAGGAATACGATGCCGTGCGGGCCATGGGCAGTGGGGCGCGGTTCGCCGCGCCCGGCGGCCGGGCCCAGAGCGGTGGCTTTGAGGACGCCTTCGGAGGCATGTTCGGCGGCGGAAGTCGTCAGCAAAGTTATACCTTCGAGCAGGGCGGCTTCGACGATATCCTCGGGGGTATGTTCGGCAGAGGTGGCGGCGGTGGCGGTGGCTTCGGCAACCCCACCGGCGGCTACCGCGGATCGGGCGCGCCTACCCGAGGCCGCGATGTGATCGCGTCGACGACCATCGACTTCATCACGGCTACCCAGGGCGACCAGATCAGTCTGCAGACCCAGGACGGCCGGCCGATCAAGGTCAAGGTGCCAGCGGGCGTCGCCGACGGGCAGAAGATTCGCCTGCGCGGCAAGGGCCAGCCCAGCCCCGACGGCGGAGAAACCGGCGATATCGTGCTGACGATCACCGTGCGCAAGCACCCGGTGTTTGAACGGGACGGCCTCAACCTGCGGGTGACCGTTCCGGTCACCTTCGTCGAGGCGAGCCTCGGTGCGACGATCGAGGTGCCCACCCTCGGTGGTGCCCCGGTCAAACTGCGCGTGGCCCCCGGCACTCCCGGAGGACGCGTGCTGCGGGTCAAGGGTCGCGGCGTCACCACGGCGAAGGGCACCGGCGACCTGCTCGCCATCGTGCAGGTCGCTGTACCGTCACACCTGTCAAAGGATGCGGAAGAAAAGCTCGCAGCCTTCGCCGAGGCACTGCCCAAGGAAAATCCGCGTGATGAACTGATCGCGCGAGCGAAGGGCTAGTCATGGACGAGACCACCCGGGTTTTCGTGATTTCCACGGCAGCAGAGCTTGCGGGAATGCACCCGCAAACCCTGCGCCAATACGATCGCCTGGGCCTGGTCAGCCCGGAGCGCACCCCCGGAAAGAGCCGTCGATACTCCATGCTCGACGTGGCAAAGCTCCGTGAAATTGCGTTCTTGGGCTCAGAAGGTGTGAGTCTGGAGGGCATCCGTCGTATCCTCGAACTCGAGGATCACGTGCGCGGGCTCGAAAAACGCCTGCGCGAGTTGGAATCGACGCTCGCCGACGAATTGCTGAACCGTCCGGGCCGCCGCGTTTTCGCGGCTGGCTCGGCCGGCGACGTCATTTCGATGAAGGCGGGCACCCGCACCAGACGCAGCAACCAGATTGTCATCTGGCGGCCGCGAGACCACACGTAGTTCTACAACACCTAGCTCCACGTTTCGCTTTCACAGCACGAACTGGTTGCACCGGCACCACTTTCAGGGGGAACCATGTCCGAATCGGGCACGCACGACCAGTCCGCGCCGCGGAACACCAATGATTTCGACTTCGATCGGCTGCGACGTCGCCCCGACATCGAGGCCGAGAACCTGTTCGCCGTCGACGCCAGCGACCGGCTCATCCTCGATGAGGCCGCCGGTGCGATCGCCGCCTACCGCAGCGGTGGAGTCGTCGTGCTCGAGGACCGCTATGGCGCCCTCACCCTCGGCGCCGCCGCACTGCACGATGCCCGCGGCATTCGCGTCTATCAGGACGCCCTCTCGGGCGAGTACGCGCTTGACAGCAACGCCTCCGGCGTCAACCTGACGGATGCCTACCGCTCCCTTCCGCTCGGCGAGGAACTGCTGGCCGACGCCCACGTCGTGCTGCTGCAGCTGCCAAAAAGCCTCGACGCCCTCGATGAGATCGCCGGCGCCATCGCCAAGTACGCCGCCCCCGACGTGATCGTCTTCGCCGGCGGCCGCATCAAGCACATGACCGTGAGCATGAACGAGGTGCTGCGCCGTCACTTCGGCGCCCTCAACGTGCGCCCGGCTCGCCAGAAGTCCCGCGTGCTCATCGCCTCCTCGCCGCTCACCACGTCGACGACCGACTGGCCGCACAGCGAGAAGCACGAGGACTTCGACCTCGTGGTGCGCGGCCACGGCGGAGTGTTCGCTGGAACCAGCATCGACATCGGCACCCGGGCGCTGCTCGAGGTGCTCGACCGCATGAAGCCCGATGCCGAGCGCGCCATCGACCTCGGCTGCGGCACCGGCGTGCTCGCCGCGGCGCTCGCTGCGCAGCGACCCCTGCTGCGGGTGCTCGCGACGGACCAGTCGGCCGTTGCCGTGGCATCCGCTCGTGCCACCGTCGACGCCAACGCGCTCGCCGAACGAGTCACCGTCGTGCGGGCCGATGGCCTGTCCGGCCAGGCTGATGACTCCGCCGACCTGATTCTGCTCAACCCGCCCTTTCACATCGGCGCATCCGTGCACGCGGGCCTGGCCGAGAAGCTGTTCATCGACGCGGCCCGAGTGCTTGCGCCCGGCGGCGAACTGTGGACGGTCTGGAACACGCACCTCGGCTACCGTCCGATGCTGACCCGCATCGTCGGTTCGACCCGCCAAGTCGGCCGCAACACCAAGTTCACGGTGACGGTGTCGACCGGTCGCTAGCTTTTTCGGGGCGGCTTACGGCGGGCCTAGGGCGATCTCGGCAAGCTCGATCAGTGGATGGTGACGACCGGCAGACACTGGTCTGCCGGTCTGCGGTGATACTTCGGGCGCGATCAGGCGCGTACGAGCGGCTCGCCGTTCAGAACGTCGAGCTGCCAGGCGGTCGATCCATCAGCGTGTGTGTGGTGGTGCTGCACGACGTTGAGCGAGGCGTTGGTAATGCTGCCGATGGGCTGGTCGAGCGCGTTTTCGAGGCTCAAACGAATGAGCGTGCCGTGCGCGACCACAATGATGCGCGCTCCGGGGTGCTCGCGGGCGAGGTCGCGCAGGGCGTCGATGCCGCGCGCGGCGACGGCCTGTTCGGTCTCGGCACCGTGGAACCCTCCGGGAAAACGCAGGGCATCGAGTTCGGCGCCAGCGCTCAAACCCTCGGCCGGCCCGTAGTTGCGCTCGATCAGTGCCGGGAGGCGGCGGGCCGTGTCGAGGCCGAGCCGCTCGCCGATCAGGTCGGCGGTTTCCGCAGCACGGGAGAGCGGGGACGAGACGATGAAATCCCAGTCGTAGCGTTTCAGGGGAGCGATGGCATCCGCTGCCTGACCGCGCCCCACGTCATTCAGTGGGATATCGGTGGCGCCCTGGATGCGCGCGGCGGCGTTCCAATCGGTCTGGCCGTGGCGGATGAGGGCGAAGGTCGTCGTCGTGGTCACCCGTCTATTCTGCCTTGGCCGACTGGGAGTGCGCGCCGCGCGCCAGCGGCGGCCTCGTTCCGCCATGCGGTGTGGGCCAACCGTGCGACCGCGACGATGGACCAGCCGCAGAGTGCGACGAGCAGCCCGTTGCGCGCCGTGAGCAGTAGCAGCGAAAATAGGTTGCCGTCGATCAGGGGCAGGTAGAAGATTGGAAAGATCAACGTCGTCAGGGCTGAAATGGCCAGCATCAGCACGGCGGGCACCCTCCAGGCCGCCCAGCTGCGGCCAACGCCGACCGCGACGATCGGCACCAGCCAGAGCATGTATTGCGGCGACCCGACCTTGTTGAAGACAATGAATGCGCTGACCAGGGCCAGGGAACCAAGCAGCAGCAGCTCGGCGGCATCCGCTTGTCGACGTTGAGCAATGACCATCAGCACGAAGATCGCCGCGATGGCACCGAACATGACCGGTGTCATCAGGGAGGCGACGAGACCGGCCCCGGGGCCACTCACCTCGCGGGTCGCGATGGCAAAGTTTTCGTAGATGACCGTGTCGTGTTGGCCGAGCGAGGCCAGCCACACCCACGGAGTCGTGACCGGAGCCTCGAGCTGCAGCGCACGGTCGGTCTGTTCGGTGACGAATCCGGTGAGAAACTGCGCAGCGTCGAGCAGCCAAACGGATGCCGCCACCGCCGCCGACAACGCCGCTCCGGTCAGGACCATCGTCAGTTTTCGCGACGATACCGTGACGACCGCGAGGAAAACGGCGGCCGGCCAGACCTTGATCCAGGTGGCGAGGGCCAGCAGGAGCGCGGCGATGACCGGTCGACGCGCGAGCAGCACGAGGCCGACAATGACGATCGGTGCGGTGACTCCTTCCAGGCGTAACAGCCCGACCGGGCTCAGCAGGAACGAGCACAGCAACCAGTACCAGGCCGGCTTGTAGCCGCTGCGGCGGCGTCCCCAATCGGTCAGGGCTCCGACGGCGACGGCATTGAGCGCTGCCGTCATCAGAAACCAGAGCAATTGGTAGAGCAGCGGCCCGGCGATGCCGGCGAACGCGATCGGCAGCATGGCCCCGATCGGATACACCCAGGCCACGTCGAGGCCCTGCCAGAAACCGTTGCCCAGGCCGAGTTCGGCCCATCGTCGGTAGAGCGGGAGATCACCGAGCACCCGGCCGGTGAGGATGGTCGGGAGCAGCGCGACGAGAAAGACCGCGTGCAGGCCCAGGAACCCCAGGGCCAGAGTGCGCGGTCGTTGCAGGGTGAGACGGCGGCTCGGGGTGAGCGCCGTGGCGAGGCGGGCGTCGATCCAATCGAAGGTTCTAGACATGTCACCGTTTCTGCAGCGCGGGGTGGGGAGTCGCGGGCAGTCTAGGGGTGGCGAGTGAACTTCTGGTGACGGATGGTCATCCCTCGGGCCCAGGTTGTGGAAGCGGGCCCATGACCTATCATGGGCCCGCTTTCCGGGCCCGGGCCCCGACCGCAGGGGGTGGAGGGGGTCAGGCGAGGAGCTCTCGGATGTCGGCGGCGGTCAGGGCGGTGCCGGCCGGGGCGCCATCGGTCATAACGCTCTCGAACAGGCGGGCCTTGGTGGCTTTGAGGGCCATGACCTTCTCCTCGATAGTGTCCTTCGACACCAATCGGTAGACCATGACGTTCTTGGTCTGGCCGATGCGGTGTACGCGGTCGACCGCCTGTGCCTCGGTCGCCGGGTTCCACCACGGGTCGAGCAGGATGACGTAGTCGGCCTCGGTGAGGTTGAGGCCGAATCCGCCGGCCTTGAGGCTGATCAGGAAAACCGAACTCGAGCCCTCCTTGAAGTCGCTGATGGCCTTGGCTCGATTGCGGGTCTTGCCGTCGAGGTAGGAGTAGCTGATGCCGGCTGCGTCGAGCCGGTCCCGCGCCTTGCCGAGGTACTGGGTGAACTGGCTGAAGATGAGGGTGCGGTGGCCCTCGGCGACGGTGTCTTCGAGCAGCTCAAGCAGGGCGTCGAGCTTGGTCGAGGGAACGCTGTCGTACTTCTTGTCGTACAGGCTCGCATCGAGGCTGAGCTGGCGCAGCATGGTGAGCGAGCGAAAGATCTCGAACCGGTTCGCGTTCATGTCCTCGATCAGGCCGAGCACCTTCTGGCGTTCCCGGGCCAGGTGCATGTCGTAGACCTTGCGGTGCCGCGGGTGCAGGTCGAGTTCCAGCACCTGCTCCTGCTTCTCGGGCAGGTCGCTCGCCACCTGGGCTTTGGTGCGGCGCAGCATGAAGGGACGGATGCGGCGGCGCAGCTGCGTGAGCCGCTCACCGTCGGCATCCGTTTCAATGGGCTTGCGGTAGTAGTCGGCGAAGCGGCTCGGGCTCGGGAACAGGCCGGGCGCGGTGATGGAGAGCAGTGACCACAACTCCATCAGGTTGTTTTCCATCGGCGTGCCGGTGATGGCGAGCTTGAACGGGGTGCGCAGCCGGCGGGCGCAGACGTGCGCCTTGCTTTGGTGGTTCTTCACGAACTGGGCCTCGTCGAGCAGCAGTCCGGCCCAGTCCTGAGCGTTGTATTCCTCGAAGTCGAGGCGAAAGAGCGTGTACGAGGTGATCACGACATCCGCTTCACCCATCACGTCCTGCAGGCTGGAGCCGCGCTTTCCGGCGGTCTGGGTGATGGCTGCTGTCGCCAGGTCGGGAGCGAACCGGGCGCACTCGGTGGCCCAGTTGGAGACGACGCTCGTGGGCGCGACGACGAGGAACGGCTTGCGCACGGTGCCCGGCTGCGCGCGTTCGCTGTCCCGGGCGTGGGCGATCAGGGCGATCGCCTGCAGGGTCTTGCCGAGCCCCATGTCGTCGGCGAGTACGCCGCCGAGCTGGTGGTCGTAGAGAAAGCTGAGCCAGTCGAAACCGGTCTGCTGGTAGGCGCGCAGGGTGGCGTGCACGGCCAGCGGGAGCGGGCGTTCGGCGATGGGAGCGGCTTCAGACAGGCCCTCGACGGCGCTGCGCCAGGTAGCGGCCTGTTCGGCGACCACGCCGAGCAGCTGCAGTTCGTCCCACAGGTCGGCCTGAAAACGGCTGAGGCCGAGAGTGCCGGCATTGCTCTCCTGCAGGCCACGGGCCTCTTCGATCAGGCGGCGCAGCTGCTGCAGCTCGGGCCGGTCGAGGCTGAAATAGGTTCCGCTGTCGAGGATCATCAGGTCCTGGTCGGTGGCCAGCGCTCGAAAGAGGTCGTCGAAGGGAATGTCTTCGCCCTCGATCGACACGGTGACGGCGAGGTCGAACCAGTCGCGGGTATCGGTGCTCTCGGTGGTGGCGAGGCTGATCACGGGCGCTTCGTCAGCCTCGCGATAGCTCGGCGCGTCGGCGGAGACGTGCACGATGACGCCATCTTTCGCGAGCTGGGATACGGCTTCACCGAGGAAGGTGATCATGACGGCGCCCTGCAGCTCGGCGTGCTCGAGCAGTAGGGCCGCACTGATCGGGGTTGCCGGCTGCCAGAGCTGCTCGAACGAGCTGATGGCGCGTTCGACGTCTCGCAGCGTGTCGCTCTCGCGGGTCGCGTTGCGAAAGCGGGTGTCGTTGGGTGTCGGGCGCAGCGGGTGGCGGTAGAGCACGGGGGCGGGCTCTATTTCGAAGGCGTCGGTCGGGACGGCTGCGGCCTGGTCGGTGGGCGCGACGTACTGCCACTCCCAGGCCAGGGTGATGCGGGCATCCGTTTGGTGCGTGATGGTGAGGGCGAGTTGGGGGCGAGCGGTCTTGGGCAACTCAAACGATGCGTCATGGCTGGTCAAGATTAGTTTTTGCTGAAGAAAGGGGTAGAAGTCGGTGAGGAAGGCCACCTCGTCGTCGGCCGGAATATCGAAGCCGCCGGTCACGGCCAGGGCGCGGATCTCGGAGTTCACCGTGGCAGTCAGCGGGGCGAGGATGAGCTGATTGCCGGTCGCGAGCGGGTCGGCCGGGGCGGTCCAGGTGTAGGCGCCGTGCGCCGGATCGCCGAGAAAACCGAATTCGGAGCCGCGGTGCAGCTTCTCGCTCAACACGAGCAAGGGGGTCAGCTGCAGGCCGTCATCGTCCCGCCGAATGTCGACCTCGAGCGAGGCGGGCGTGGGAGAGAGGAGGACGGGGTTCTGGGCATCCGTTGCGCAGACGAGTGGCAGACCGCTCAGCTGGGCCTCGTGCAGCAGATCCCAGAGGGCCTTGTTCTCGAAGTTGTCGAGGTAGAGCCAGTGGTCGGTGTAGCTGTAATAACGCTGCCCGGTGGCCGACAGGGCGTAGAGGGCGTTCAGGATTTTGCGGTGGCCGCGGTTGTAGGTGCCGGGCGTCCAGGACAGGTTGTCCCAGGTGAGGGAGCCGCGGATCCACTTGCCCTTCTTGCCCATCACCATGGGGCGTGCGCCGAGGCGGCGAGGCCCGGTGCGGCGGTTCGGGCTGTAGACGGGATCAAGCAGGTCGAATTGCAGCGCGAGGGCCGTGCTCGTGACCGTCTCGGCGCCGCTCGGCTTCGCAAGCGGGGCCAGGGCGGCGCGCCAGGCCGGGACCGGTGGGCGAATGGGAACGACGGGGGCCGGGGTGGGCGGCTGATACGCGGTCGGTACGAAGGTCGACTCGAAGACGGGGGTGCGGCGGTCGCCGATGGCACGCACGTTGGACGCCGCGCGCTCGGCATTCAGCTCCGCGGGCGTGCTGCGGCTCGCCAGCAGCAGGGCGGCGACGTGCTTGCAGTTCCTGGCCATCGGGCAGGTGCACGTTCCGCTGGCTCGAACGGCCTGGCCGGCCGCATTGAGGGTGAACGAGACCAGCACGGTGTACGGCTGGGGACTGGTGCCGCTCACGCGTCCGGTGAGGTGTGTTCCCGACGGGGCCCAGGACTGTTCGGTGACGTGTCCGTTGCGGGCGTACCGTTCACCGCGCGAGAACGACTGGCTGCCGACGATGCGGGCGATCTCGTGAGTGCTGAGGGAATGGGCCATAGGTGAGGGAGCTCCGTAAGAAAAAGGGACCAACCCTTATTCTCTCACGCGAGCCTGAGTGGCTCAGCTCAGCGTGGTGTGTCACGGAGCTGCCTGGTGGCTAATTCAGGAAATTGCCTGAGCGGGGGGAGTTGCGCCGCATTGGTTCGGGAGCCGCGGGGTCGCTCGCCGAAATTATCCTGAATTAGCCACGATCGACGGGCGGCTCCGGCGTGCCAGGAGTGGAGATAGTGCCGGCGGCAGTGGCCTGCAGCAGGGCCAGGGCCTGCGCCTCGATGCGGGTCTGCAGCACGATCACGCTCGAGGAGCGCACGACCGTTTGGGTGGCGACGATGAGGTCGAGCACGCGCTGCACGTCGGCGTTCGACCGGGCGACGACCCGGGCGAGCATGTCGCTGTCGCCGGAGACCGTGTGCAACTCCAGAATCTCGGGAATCTTCGCGAGAGCCGCAACGACAACCGCGTGGCCAGAGTCCTGCCGCACGGTGAGCGAACAGTAGGCGGTGACCGGGTAGCCGAACTCGCTCGGGTTCAGGGTCGGCGCCCAGGATTTGATCACCCCGCGGCTCATTAGCCGGTCGAGCCTGGCCTGCACGGTTGCCCTGGCCACCTTGAGCCGCCGCGAGGCCTCGAGCACCGAGAGCTTCGGCCGCTCGCAGAACAGTGTGACGAGTCGAGCATCCAGCGAGTCGACATCCATGAGCGTGACCTTTCGGTGGTCCGGTCGGGCATCGTTGCCGAGCGGGGGTGTACCAACTGTATGGTGTTTCGTTGAAAATGCACACAATTATTCACAGAGTGTGCACTTCAAATGGTCGCTGTGGCAGACGCTCGGCAAAGTCACTAACTTTGCGGTAGCCCGCCCAGTCAACGATCAGAAGGAGCCAGCATGGCGACTCACGCCCTCGACACCCTTCCCCTGCGTTCAGGGCAGATGCAGATGCAGAGTGCGGATGTCGGCGACCTCACCCCGGATCAGCTGCGCGACCTGTATCGGATGCTGGCGAACGTGCGTCAGCTCGACCGCGATGCCGTGGCGTGGCAGCGCCAGGGTCTTATTCCCGGTTACGCGCCGATGCTCGGCCAGGAGGCAGCCCAGGTCGGTGCCGGCTTCGGCGTCGATAAGACCCGGGACTTCATCTTTCCGACCTACCGTGAGATGGGCGTGGCCTACACGGTCGGCGTGAACATGGTCGAGTACATGTCGACCCACAAAGCGATCTGGCACGGCGGGCTCTACGACCCCGGGGCCACCCACTTCGCGCCCTTTCAAGCGGTTGTCGGCGGATCCGTTCTGCACGCGGTGGGCTGGGCGCACGGGCAGACCCTGAACGGCCAGACGCTGAACGGGACGGCTGTGGTAACGGGCGGTGCAGCATCCGTTTCAACAACCGGCCTCGGCGTGGGCCTGGCCTTTCTCGGCGACGGCGCGAGCTCGCAGGGTGACGTGCACGAGGCGATGAACTTCGCCGCCATTCTGAAGGCGCCGGTGGTGTTCTTCGTGCAAAACAACGGCTGGGCCATCTCGGTGCCGACCGAACAACAGGTGGCCGGCGGCTCGGTGGCCGCACGCGCTGCCGGCTACGGCATGCCAGCCGTGCAGGTCGACGGCAACGACGTGCTCGCCGTGCTGGACGCCACCCGACGCGCGGTCGCCCACGCCCGCGCGGGCCTCGGCCCGGTCGTGGTCGAGGCGATGACCTACCGGCGCGGTCCGCACTCCACGAGCGACGACCCCGGTCGCTACCGCACCCTCGAGGACGAGAAAACCGACGGTGGCGAAGATCCGCTCAACCGGTTTCGCGCGGTGCTGCTGGCCGACAACGTGGCTGACTCTGCCTTCTTCGCCGTGGCTGACGCCGACGCCCAGGCGCGTGCCGACGAGATTCGCGACGGAGTCGTGGCCCTCGAAAGCCGGCCCGGAAGCGAAATGTTCGACTTCGTTTTTCAAGAATCAACCCCGACGCTTGGCGCCCAGGCGCGCCAGTGGAGAGAGGAATCCGAGCATGTCTGAGTCTATGAACGGCGCCGTCCTCGAACTCGTGCGGGAGGCCCCGCTCCTGCAACTCTCCATGCAGCAGGCCATCAACCGGGCGCTCGGTGAGATTCTCGAAACGGATGAGCGCGCCCTCATCTTCGGCGAAGACGTCGGCGTGCTCGGCGGAGTCTTTCGGGTCACCGACGGGCTGCAGCAGCGCTTCGGCGCGAACCGGGTCTTTGACACCCCGCTCGCAGAGTCTGGCATTCTCGGCACCGCGATTGGGCTGGCCATGGCCGGTTTTCACCCGATCCCCGAGGTGCAGTTCGACGGCTTCGCCTACCCGGCCGTCAACCAGATCATCACGCAGCTGGCCCGCATGAACTATCGCAGCCGCGGACGCCTGCCGATGCCTGTGACGCTGCGGGTGCCGAGCTTTGGCGGCATCCGCGCCCCCGAACACCACGGTGAGAGCCTCGAATCGCTGTTCGCGCACGTGCCCGGACTCAAGGTCGTGTCGCCGGCCAACCCGCAGCAGGCCTACCACCTGCTCAAGCACGCCGTCTCGATGCCCGACCCGGTCATCTTCATGGAGCCCAAGGCGCGCTACTGGAACAAGGCCGGGGTCAACCTGGTCGACAACGTGGTCGGTGATGGCATCTCCGGGGGAACGGATGGCCCGCTCACCGGCCGCGCCTCCCTCGAGGGCTCGGTGATCGCTCGTCCGGGCAAGCACGCGACCCTCATCGCGTGGGGCTCAATGGTCTCCCGCTGCCTCCAGGTGGCGGAGTTAGCCGCGGAAGATGGCATCGAACTCGAGGTGCTCGATCTGCGCTGGCTGAAGCCGATCGACGAAGCGGGGCTGGCGGCATCCGTTTCACGCACGCGTCGGGCCATCGTCGTGCACGAGGGGCCGCGCACCATTGGCCTCGGTGCCGAGGTCGCCGCGCTCGTCTCGCAGAGCTGCTTCGACACGCTGCGGGCGCCGGTCGAGCGCGTGACCGGCTTCGACGTGCCGTACCCGTCTGGCGATCTGGAGGACGAGTACATCCCGAACATTGATCGAATTCTCTTTGGAGTTCAGCGAGTATTGGAGTACCGCCGTGGCTGAAATCTCTTTTCCCCTGCCCGACCTCGGTGAGGGACTGCTCGAGGCGACCGTGCTCGAATGGCTCGTCACGGTGGGTGACCAAGTCGAACGCAACCAGCCATTCGTCGAGGTTGAAACGACGAAGTCGTCGGTGGAATTGCCGTCACCCATCGCCGGTATCGTGCTCACCCTGCACGGCGAGCCCGGCGACGTGGTGCTCGTCGACACTCCGCTGATCACCTTCACGGTCGCCGACGACTCGGCCGGCATCGTCGGCACTGTGCCGGCAGAGGCCGCGCCGAAACGCCGCGTGCGCCTCACCGTCGTTCTCGACGGGGACTAGACATGCTCACCAGTTGGCGCCAGCACGAACCCGAACTCGACGCGGGCCTTGCCCCGGTGCTGCTCGTGCACGGCTTCGCCTCATCCACCGCCCTCAACTGGGAGGCGACCGGCTGGGTGCGTGACCTCGTGAGCGCCGGACGGCGCGTCATTACCATCGATCTGCTCGGCCACGGAGCGAGCAGGGCACCGCTCAAGACGGATGCCTACGCCCCCAGCCGCCTGCGCGCGGCGGTTCTCGAGGTGCTCACCCTGGCCGGCGCCCGGCCCCGCAAGGTCGGCCAGCCCGCATCCGGCGTCGACCTGGTCGGGTACTCGCTCGGCTCGCGCCTGGCCTGGGAACTCGCCGCCGAGCGGCCCGACCTGGTCAATCGCGCGGTGCTCGGCGGCATGAGCGCCGAGGACCCGCTCGCCGACTTCGACCTCGAGGCGGCCGCCCTGTTTCTGTCGGATTCCAGCGCGATCGCGCACGAGTCGACCGCCTCACTGATGACCCTGATGCAGCTCGCTCCGGGCGCGAACACCCCGGCCCTGCTGCGGCTGGTCGCCGCGATCAAGGCTGAGCGGTTCGAGCCGGGCGCATCCGTTCCGTCTCGGCCCCTTCTTTTCGTGACCGGCGACCGTGATGTGCTCGCGACCGGCACGGCCGAGCTCGCGGCGCTCGCCGCCTGCTCCGAAGTGTTGTGGCTGCCGGCCCGTACCCATATGAACGCGGTCAGCTCACGGGCGTTCAAACAAGCTGCGATCGAGTTTCTCGCCCGCTACCAGTCGTAGCGGAACGGCCCGCCCCCGCAACTAGCGGTCAGTCCGGACCCAGCAGGTTCTGCAGAGCCGCGTCTATGGCGCGCATTTTCGAGCCATTCAAGCGACCGGCGAACTCACCCAGCCGGATTTCCTGATTGACCGCTGTCAGTTGCTCGACCAACACTCTGGTCTTCGTTCCATTGATTTCGACCTCGGGGCGAAATGACGCCTCACCTCGTCGGACTGCAGGACCACAGCGAACCGCGCCCCAGTTTGCTCGTGTCCACGAGGGTCACTAGGCGTCTTCAGGCGGTAGAGGTCGCCACGCACGAAAAGCGTCCAGCTCGGCCGCAAGTTTGCGAGAAGCGGTGACGTCTTCCGGATCGTTCCGGAGCGCTTCGGACTCGGCCCGGAGTCGAGCGCGGCGGTGAGTACGTTCAGCCTCCATGATCGCCATCCGAGCGGGACAGTCCGTCACCGGTCAGCGCTGCTAGAGCCCGTTCAGTTTCTAGGTCAGTGCGTATCGTGAGCGAAGTCTTGCAACAGTTTGTACTCCAAGAGAACTTGCATATTTGCGTTCGTTTCGTCTCCCGTGCCACCGTTCAGCTGATGATCCACAAGTATCCGCAGTTGTGAACGGCGCCGGGTGAATGCGGATACTCTGGCGCCGTACCACAGCACGTGGCTCCACCACCGTGCGCTCTCTGCGCCCTGTTCGCACTTACGCTGACGACACCGGGATTGCGGATAGCGGGAGTGTTGAGCAGCGGAGCCATCGCGCCCTGGTCGCTCATAGCCTGGGTTCTGCGGCGGCGAATTGCCCGAAGGGCATTCAGTCAGACGGCTAAGTTAGCTGCCGCGGGGCGTTCTGGCTCTATAAACCGAGTGCGAGGCGAATGCCCGCGCCGATCTCGGCGAGCAGGTACGCAGGTACATGCCCGGCGGGATAGGGGTCGAGGAATTCCCGGCTGATCGGACCGACCTGAGAGACAATGGCGACGGAGTCCTTCTCAAGTCCGGAGGCCTCGGCGGGTATCAGGACGTTCCCCGGGAATGCTTCCAGTCCCGTGTTCGACGTCAACGGGACGACCTGTACCGTGGCGATGTTCGTGGCCAACAGCCAGTCCTCCTGAACAACGACCGCAGGGCGAACTTTCGCCGGTTCGGAGCCGCGGGACGACCCGAAATCGACCCAGACGACATCCCCGCGCGCCGAGTCGATAGAACTCCGAACGGTTCATGCCGTGCTTGCCCGCGATGCGCTCGAAGCGCTCGAAATCGCCATCGGGAACCGAGATCGCAGTCTTCATGACGCAAGTCATAACCCGTCATACCGTCTTCGTGTGTGACGCGTGGTGCTCAATCTGGTGGACTGCATCCGCTCAAAATGGTGTGCCAGTGAAGATGCGCTGGAGGTCCAACCGGACCACGGCCTGCTCTTCTTCACCAAGGTCGTTATAGACCGCCTGTCCGGCTCAGACGCCGCCGAGCCAGCCGCGATTGAGTCCCTGACCCTAGAAGCGCCGCCCGGACTGCGCAATTCCGCAGGGCCGAACCCGCGTTCCTTGCCGCCGCCGACTACCCGAGCAGCGCCCGGTCGTCGAGGGACGCGCCCTTGATCTTCGCGAACTCAGCGAGCAGGTCGGGCACCGTCATGGTGGCCTTGCGCTCGGCGTCGACGTCGAGAATGATCTGGCCCTCGTGCATCATGATGAGTCGGTTGCCGAGGCGCAGCGCCTGTTCCATATTGTGCGTGACCATGAGCGTGGTCAGATGGTGCTTCTCGACGATGCTCTGGGTGAGCGTCGTGACCAGCTCAGCCCGCTGCGGGTCGAGGGCGGCGGTGTGCTCATCGAGCAGCAGGATGCGTGGCTGAGTGAAGCTCGCCATGAGCAGTGACAGCGCCTGCCGCTGGCCGCCTGAAAGCAGTCCTACCCGGGCCTTGAGCCGATTTTCGAGGCCGAGCTCAAGCGAGAGCAACTCCTCGCGAAAGAACGCCCGACGCTTGTGGGTGACGCCCCAGGCGAGCCCGCGACGCTGACCGCGGCGCAGCGCGAGCGCAAGGTTTTGTTCGATGCTCAGGTCGGGCGCTGTGCCGGCCATGGGATCCTGGAACACCCGGCCGACGTACGCGGCGCGTGCGTAGTCGGGCATCCGCTTGACAGAACTGCCATCGATCGACAGGTCGCCGGAATCAATCGGCAGCTTGCCGCTGATCATGTTGAGCAGGGTGGATTTGCCGGCGCCGTTGCTGCCAATGACGGTGACGAAATCACCGGTTTTCAGCTGCAGTGATACGTCGTTGAGGGCGACGCGTTCGTTGATTGTGCCGGGAAAGAAGGTCTTGGTGATGTTCTGAATGAGCAGCATGAGACTCCTAAGTGGCTTTGCTGTAGTTGGCACTGCCGGCGGCGGAACGCATCTGGCGCAGCGAGGGGATGTGTTTCAGGAAGCCCCAGCGCGGCAACAGCAGCGCTGCGACGACGAGCAGCGCCGAGATGAGCTTCATATCGTTCGGGTTGAGGCCGGCGCCCAGGGCAAAGAAGATCACCAAGCGATAGATGACGGCGCCGCCGATGACGGCGAGCGAGGCGAGAAAAATGGTGCGACGCCCGAAAACGGCCTGGCCGACGATGACGGAGGCGAGTCCGACCAGAATGAGGCCGATGCCCATGCTGACGTCGGCGAAGCCCTGGTACTGCGCGATGAGCGCGCCGCAGAGCGCGACAAGCCCGTTGGAGATCGCGAGGGTGAGAATCGTCGTGCGGTGCGTATTGACGCCGAGGCTGCGGATCATCTGCTCGTTGTTGCCGGTCGCCTGAATCGACAGGCCGAGGTCGGTACTGAGAAACCAGTCGATGGCGAACTTGATGATGAGGGCCGCAACGGCGAAGATCAGGATGCTCCAGGCTCCGCCGAGCAGACCGGCGTCACGCAGCGGCGTCATCATGGTGTCTTCGCGCAACAAGGGCAGATTGGATTTGCCCATGATGCGCAGGTTGATCGACCACAGCGCGATCATGGTCAGGATGCCGGCGAGGAGGCCGTCGATACGCCCCTTGGTATAGAGCACACCGGTGACCAGACCGGCCACCGCTCCCGACGCCGCCCCGGCGAGGGTGGCGAGGGGAGCGGGCACACCATTGATAATGAGCGACGCGGCTACCGCGGCCCCGGTCGTGAAACTTCCGTCGACGGTGAGGTCGGGAAAGTTGAGGATTCGAAACGTCAGGTAGACACCCAACGCCATGATTCCGTAGAGCAGGCCGAGTTCGAGAGCCGCATTCATCTGGTTATTCCTTCGGATATGAGGAGCGGTTGTTATTCGATGATTCGGTCGGCCTTGGCGATGAGTTCTTCGGTGAGGGTCACTCCCATGCGCTCGGCAGCGGCCGGGTTGAGGATGAACTCGATCGTGTCGAGGGTTTCAACGGGCATATCGCCCGGGTTCTCCCCGTCTTCGAGGATGCGGATGGCCATCTGGCCGGTCTGGTAGCCGAGGTCGGTGTAGCTGATGCCGTAGGTCGCGATGGCGCCACGCTCGACCTGGCCGTTTTCGGCACCGAACAACGGAATCTGGTTCGACTCGGAGTACTGGATGACGGCTTCGAGGCCCTCGGTGACACGGTTGTCGGTGGGAATATAGATGGCGTCGACATCGCCGAGCGATACGGTGGCCTGGGCGACCTCGCTTGAGTTGGTGACGGTGGCTTCCTTGATGGTCAGGCCCAGGTCCTTAGCAGCCTCCTTGGCGAGCTCAACCTGCACGTCGGAGTTGACCTCGCCCGAGCTGTAGATGATGCCGACCGTCTGGGCGTCTGGCAGAATCTCCTGGATCAGTTCGAGCTGTTCCTTGACCGGGTTCAGGTCACTAGTACCACTGATGTTGCTGCCCGGCTTCTCCCAGCTCTCGACCAGTCCGGCTTCTTTGGGCTCGGTCACGGCGGTGAACAGCACGGGAATGTCGATGATCGTCTGCGCGGCGGCCTGCGCGGTGGGCGTGGCGATCGCCAGCACGAGGTCGACCTTGTCGGCGGCAAACTTAGCAGCGATGGTGCTCGCGGTGGCCTGCTCACCCTGCGCGTTCTGCTCGTCGAACTCAATGTCGGTGCCCTCGACGTAGCCGGCGTCCACGAAGGCCTGCTTGAAGCCCTCGCGGGCGTCGTCGAGCGCCTGGTGCTGCACGATCTGGCTGATGCCGATCGTGATCATGTCGTCTGAAGCGGATGCTTCCGGCTCGCTCGCCGCGCATCCGCTGAGTGCGAGGGCGCCCGCGGCGACCAGGGCGAGACCGGATAAAGATCTGGTGTGTTTCATGCTGGAAATTCTCCTTTGAATTTATGCTGATACGGCACGCAGGAATCTGCGGCCGGACGGTTAGGGGTTAGACGGTTGCGGGCGCGAGGGCGGCTGCCGCGGCGACCAGGAACCGGTCGTTTTGCTCGGCCGTGCCGATCGTCACGCGCAGTCCCTCGCCGGGGAAAGCCCGGGCCAGAATGCCTTCGGTGATGAACACGGCGTTCACCCGGTCGGTGTCGTCGCCGGTGCGGAGCCAGACGAAGTTTCCCTGCGAGTCGGTTACGCGCCATCCGCTCGCCTGCAATGACCCGAGCACCCGGGTGCGTTCGGCCACGATCTGGTCGATGCGCACGGTCAGCTCGGCCTCCGCGTCGAAAGAGGCGAGGGCCGCGCGCTGGGCGAGCGCGGTTACGCCGAACGGCAGGGCCACCCGGCGCAGGTTGGCCGCGATAGCGGTCGGTGCGATCGCGTAGCCGATGCGCAGGCCGGCCAGGCCGTACGCCTTGGAGAAGGTGTGCAGCACGGCCACGTTGGGGTAACGGCGAAAGAAATCAATGCCAACAGCGGAGGAGGCGTCACGGTTGAAGTGCACGTAGGCCTCGTCGACGACGACCAGCACGTTCTCGGGGACCCGGGCCAGGAACGCGTGCAGTTCCTCGCTGGTGACGAAGGCGCCGGTCGGGTTGTTGGGGTTGCAGACCAAAATCAGTCGCGTCTGCGCGGTGATGGCATCGGCCATAGCGTTCAGATCGTGGCACTCATCGCTCGTGAGCGCGACCGGCACCGGCGTCGCACCGGCGACCTGCACCAGAATCGGGTAAGCCTCGAATGACCGCCAGGCGAAGATGACCTCGTCACCGGCCCCGGCGCTCGCGTGGATGATCTGGGATAGCACCTCGACCGACCCGGCACCGAAGGCCACGTTGTCGCTCGAGACTCCGAACCGGGCCGCAATACGGTCGGTGACTTCGGCGACGGCCATGCTCGGGTACAGATGAATCTCCCCGAGAGCGGATGCGATTGCCTCGGTCACCGAGGCGAGCGGCGCAAACGGGTTCTCGTTCGAGGAGAGCTTGAACGCTCCGGAATCGCCCGCTGCGGCGCCCTGCTTGTACGCGGGCAGTCTGCTGATGGCTTCGCGTTGCTGCACCATAACTTTTCAACCTCAACTCGGGACGGGTGTGCCAGACATGCGCGTCGAGTAAAGCGTCGGCAATGACGGGTCTGGTTCAGAGCGTAGTGATGCAGCAGAAGTTTGACAATTCGACCAATCAGCACGTCACAAACTGCACTATCTGACTGGTGTTCAGCGGGCTTGGCCGAACAAGTTGTTCAGTTTTGTAATTTTCGGCGACCTATTTCGGCGGTTAGCCTGGGGGGACTAAACTTGAGCCAGCAAGGCTCAACTTTAGAGGAGACAGCTCATGCAAGCCGGTCAGCGACCACCGCAGCAAGACGCCAAGACGGCCCTCGAGCTCTACGGGGTGAACCTCACCGACATCGCCCGCAGCGGCAAGCTCGACCCGGTGATCGGGCGCGACGCCGAGATTCGCCGGATCAGCCAGGTGCTCACCCGGCGCACCAAGAACAACCCGGTCTTGATCGGCGAACCCGGCGTCGGTAAGACCGCCGTGGTCGAGGGACTGGCCCAGCGCATCGTGGCCGGTGACGTTGCCGACTCGCTCAAGGACAAACAGCTGGTCTCGCTCGACCTGGCCGCCCTCGTGGCTGGCGCCAAGTATCGCGGCGAGTTCGAGGAACGGCTCAAGGCCGTGCTCAAGGAGATCAATGACGCCGACGGAGCGATCATCACCTTCGTCGACGAACTGCACACGCTCATGGGCGCGGGCGGCGGCGAGGGCTCCGTCGCGGCCAGCAACATGCTCAAGCCCATGCTCGCCCGCGGCGAACTGCGCCTGATCGGCGCCACGACCCTCAACGAGTACCGCGAATTCATTGAAAAGGATGCCGCGCTCGAGCGCCGTTTTCAGCCGGTGCTCGTCGGCGAACCCTCGGTCGAAGACACCGTCGCTATTCTGCGCGGGCTCAAGGAACGCTACGAAGCCCACCACAAGGTGACAATCGCCGATTCTGCCCTCGTGGCCGCGGCATCCCTCTCGAATCGGTATATCACCGCCCGCCAGCTGCCCGACAAAGCCATCGACTTGATCGATGAGGCCGCGAGCCGGCTGCGCATGGAGATCGACTCCTCTCCGGTGGAGATCGACGAGCTGCGGCGCAGCGTCGACCGGCTCAAACTCGAAGAACTCGCCTTGAAGAAGGAGAAAGACGACGCGTCGAAAGCACGTTTGGTAAAACTGCGCAGCGACCTCACGGAGCGCCAAGCGAACCTGGGGGAACTACAGGCCCGCTGGGACGCCGAGCGGGCCTCGCTCAACCGGGTCGGCGAACTGCGCGAGCGGCTGGACACCGCGCGCATCGAATCGGACCGGGCTCAGCGGGAAGGCGACCTCGAAAAGGCCTCCCGGCTGCTCTATGGGGATATTCCGGTGATGGAACGCGCGCTCGCCGACGCCGAAAAAGAAGAATCAGTCGGACCCCGCATGGTCAACGACCAGGTCACGAGCGAGGACATCGCCGCTGTCGTCGCCGCCTGGACCGGCATTCCGGTCGGCCGGCTGCTGCAGGGCGAAACCGAAAAACTGTTGAACCTCGAAAATGAGCTCGGCCACCGCCTGATCGGGCAGAAGCGGGCAGTTCGCTCGGTCGCCGACGCCGTGCGGCGTTCACGCGCCGGGATCTCCGACCCCGACCGGCCGACCGGATCCTTCCTCTTTCTCGGCCCGACCGGCGTCGGCAAGACCGAGCTCGCCAAGGCGCTCGCCGAGTTTCTATTCGATGATGAAAAAGCAATGGTGCGCATCGACATGAGCGAGTACGGCGAGAAGTTCTCGGTGTCGCGCCTGGTCGGAGCGCCTCCGGGCTACGTCGGCTACGAGCAGGGTGGGCAGCTGACCGAGGCCGTGCGGCGTCGCCCGTATTCGGTGATTTTGTTCGACGAGGTCGAGAAGGCGCACCCCGAGGTATTCGACGTGCTGCTGCAGGTGCTCGACGACGGCCGCCTCACCGATGGCCAGGGCCGCACGGTGGACTTTCGCAATACCATCCTCGTGCTCACCTCGAACCTTGGTTCGCAGTTTCTGGTCGATCCGACCCTGTCGGTGGAGCAGAAGGAACAAGCCGTGCAGTCGCTCGTGCGGCAGGCCTTCAAGCCCGAGTTCGTCAACCGGCTCGACGACATCGTGGTGTTCTCCTCGCTCACCACCGAGGAGCTTGGCGAAATCGTCGAACTCGACGTCGACCGGCTGCAGAAGCGCCTGGCCGAACGTCGCCTCGAGCTCGCCGTGACACCGGATGCCCGCCGCTGGCTGGCCGAACGCGGCTATGACCCGATCTACGGTGCGCGTCCGTTGCGACGCCTCATGCAGCGCGAGATCGACGACCGCCTGGCGCGGGCGCTGCTTTCCGGGGAGATTCGCGACGGCGACACGGTGCTCGTGAGTCTGGAAGCCGACGGGGACTCGCTCACCGTCGAATCCGCCCCCGCGCTGTTGGACGTTCCCCTCGAGGAGGACCTGCTCTAGCCGATTCCCGCTCTCGCGTGTAAAAGGGAGATGTCCAGAGTCACGGGTTACGCTTAATTCATGCTCGCAACTGTGATTTATGGCGAACGGGATGTTCGCCTCGAAGAAGTTCCCGAACCCGTACTCTCGACCGGTGGCGACGCCATTGTTCGCGTGACTGCGGCCTGCGTCTGCGGGTCAGACCTGTGGCCGTACCGGGGTATCGCCCCCACCAAGGAACCGCACCGGATCGGCCATGAATTCGTCGGCATCGTCGAAGCCATCGGTCCCGACGTCTCGACCATCAAGGTCGGTGACTTCGTCATTGCGCCTTTCTACGACTGCGACGGCACCTGCATCAACTGTCAGAACGGTGTGAGCACCTCCTGCCTCAACGGCGGCTGGTGGGGCGCGGACGACCAGCTCGGCGGATTCGCCGACGGAGCCCAGGGCGAGCGCGTGCGTGTTCCCCACGCCGACGGTTCGCTCGTTGCCACGCCGACAGTTCCGAGCGATGACCTCGTTCCGAGCCTGCTCACCCTCGCCGACGTCATGGGCACCGGACACCACGCGGCCGTCTCGGCCGGCGTGGAACCGGGCAGCACCGTGGTCGTCGTCGGTGACGGAGCTGTTGGACTCTGCGCCATTCTCGCGAGCAAGCGCCTCGGCGCGAGCCGCATCGTGGCCATGTCCCGCCACGCCGACCGCCAGGCCGTCGCCCGCGAATTCGGTGCGACCGACATCATCGAGGCGCGCGGCGATGAGGGCGTTGCCGCCGTGCAGGCCCTGTTCGATGGCGTCGGCGCTGACTACGTGCTCGAGTGCGTCGGAACCCAGGAATCCATGGACCAGGCCATCCGATCGGCTCGCCCCGGCGGAATGGTCGGCTACGTCGGCGTGCCCAACGGCGGCGCCGAACTGCCGATCCGCACCCTGTTTGGAACAAACGTGGGCGTGAACGGTGGTGTCGCATCCGTTCGCAGCTATGTCGAGGAGTTGCTGCCCGAGGTTCTCTCCGGCCAGATCAACCCGGGCCGGGTCTTCGACCTGCAGCTGCCGCTGGCCGAGGTGGCCGAGGCCTACGCCGCGATGGACGAGCGCCGCGCTATTAAGGTGCTGCTCCGCCCCTGACCCACCGTCTGGCCCGCTCTGGAGGGACAATTGTGAACCAACCGTTCCTCTGGGGAGGGCTACTGGCCTTCGCCATCGCCTCCGCGATTCTGCGGCTCGTGGTGGGTCACCCGCTGCTGCGAGAACGTTCGGTGCGCGTGGGATGGCTGGGGGCTGTGGTGGCGTTCGTCAGCGGGCTTGCCCTGGTTTTTCACTGCGCCGCGATGTTCTTCGGGCCCTGGGTCGACGCCGTGTCGTTTCTGCTGGCACCGGCCGACATGGTTCGGGACATGGGTGCGGGCAGCCAAGTCGCCTACTGGCTTCCCGCCGCGGCCCTGGTAGTGGCGTGGCGCAGAGTGTGGGGGCCGGCCCTGGGTGCACTCATTGTCACCCTTGCCGGCGTGGGGGTGACCATGTATTGGCCGTTCCCGCTCGACGTACACCTCGCGTGGCTCACGGCCCTGATCATTGTCGGTTCGTTGATTCCGACGCTGTTACTCCGTGGGCCACGCGCTGCGAGCTAGTCGTTGACGAGCAGCAGCTCGGTGAGCGGCTTGCAGCTGCGCGGGGCAACTTCGCGTTCGCGCAGCTCGGCGGTGAGATCGTCGGCATTGCCCAGCACTCCCAGCGCCGTGACGGTGACGACGGTCTGATCCTCGGTGAGGTTGAACGCTGCGGCGATGGCTGCACCATCGAATCCGCCCATCTGGTGGGTGTGCAGTCCGTCGTGCTGGGCCTGGATCGACAGGTGGGCAACGGCCTGACCGAGGTCGTAGCGTGCCCACGGGTTCTCGCGGGTCTCATCGATCGACAGCTTCGCCACGCTGGCGATCAGAACGGATGCCGTGTCGGCCCACGCCTTGTTGAAGCCCATGAGAGCATCGTTGATCTTCGCAAAGCTCGCCTAGCCGCGGCGGGCAACAATGAACCGAGCCGGCTGCATGTTGCTCTCCGACGGAGCCCGACCGGTCTACTTGCCCTGCAGCCGGCCCCGCACCTCGCGGCGCAGCACCTTTCCGAGGAGGCTGCGCGGCAGGTCGTCGACCTCGACGATGCGGCGCGGCACCTTGTATGCCGAGAGCCGGGTGCGGCAGTACTCGCGCACCGCGGCCACGTCGAGTTCGGCGCCGGTAGCCAATACGACCACGGCCACGACGTCTTCGCCGCCGTTCGCGCTCGGCAGACCCACCGCGGCAGCATCAACGATGTCGGGGTGCGAGAGCAGAGCTTCTTCGACCTCAGACGGCGACACGTTGAATCCGCCGGTAATGATGAGTTCCTTCATCCGGTCGACGACGGTGATGAAGCCGTCGGCGGAGACCCGCACGATATCGCCGGTGCGCAGCCAGCCGCCGGGCAGCAGCACCTGGGCGGTCTCGCTCGGGCGGTCCCAATAGCCCGAGAACACCTGCGGACCGCGCACGAGCAGCTCGCCCTCCTCCTCGAAGCCGCGCTCAACCGTCGGGTCCTCCGGGTCGACCACGCGAATGTCGGTGCTCGGAAACGGCACGCCGACCGTTCCGGGGCGGCGGCTCGGGCCGATCGGGTTGCCGGCCACGATCGGGGACGCCTCGGTCATGCCGTAGCCCTCGACCAACAGCCCGCCGGTCGCGCTCTCCCAGCGCTCCACGATCGACACCGGCAGGTTCATGGCACCAGAAATAGCAAAACGGATGCCGGCGAGACTCACGTTCTTCTTCGCAGCGGCCGTGACCAGGCGGTCGTAGATCGGCGGCACTGCCGGCAGGAAGGTGGGCGGTGCGTGCTTGGTGGCGTCGAGCACGAGCTTCTCGTCGAATTTGGGAAACAGCACGAGGCGGGCACCGATGCTCATCGCAAAGGTGAGGCACAGCGTGAGGCCGTAGGCGTGGAACATGGGCAGCACGCCGTACACGGTTTCCTCGCCGGGCCGCAGGCCCGCCACCCAGGCGGAGCCCTGGGCGGCGTTGGCGCGCAGGTTGTAGTGACTCAGAATGGCGCCCTTGGGGGTGCCGGTCGTGCCGCTCGTGTACTGCAAAACGGCGGTGTCCCCGAGCAGTGGGCGCTGATGCGAGGCATGCAACTTGCGGGTTCCGACGAGGGAGTCCCAGCTGATCGCGCCCTTTCCAGGCCCGGCGGTGAGGGAGGCGCGAGCGTCCCGGGCCTTCCTGATCGGCAGCTTGAGGGCCAGCCGTTTCGAGAACGGCATGGCGCGCGTGAGATCGATGGTGACGACATCCGTTATGCCCATATCTCTGGGAAAAGCACGGACGGCGTCGTAGGCCTTGTCCCAGACGATCGCGACCTTGGCGCCGTGGTCTTCAAACTGGTGGCGCAGCTCGCGGTCGGTGTAGAGCGGATTGTGCTCAACCACGATGGCGCCGAGGCGCAGCACCGCGTAGAACGCCACGACGTGTTGAGGGCAGTTAGGCAGCACGAGGGCCACTCGGTCACCCGGGCTCACGCCGAGCTTGCGCAGGCCGTTGGCGGCTCGGGAGATCTGCTCACCGAGCTGCTCAAAGGTGGTCGTGGCGCCGAAGAAATCCAAGGCAATGTTCGACGCGAAGGTCTCGACCGAGGCCTCGATCATCTCGGTGAGGGTTTCGGTGGTCTCGTCGATGGTGCCGGGCACGCCGGGCGCGTAAGAGGCGAGCCAGGGCTGATCCTTGAAGGTCATGACAGTTCTCGGGTGATGGCGGCGATGAACTGGTCGATGTCGTCTTCGGTCGTGTCGAAGCCGCACATCCAGCGCACCTCGTTCTTGGACGCATCCCAGTCGTAGAAGCGAAAGGATTCGCGCAGCCGGTCGGCGACACCGTCGGGCAGGGTGGCGAAGATGGCGTTGGCCTGGGTGGCCTGACTGAAGTTGAGGCCGGTGATGGTTCCCTGGGCGAGTTCGGTCTCGAGCGCGCCGCGCAGCCGAGCCGCCATGGCATTGGCATGGCTGGCGTTGCGCAGCCACAGGTCGCCGTCGAGCAGCGCGATGAGCTGCGCCGAGACGAACCGCATCTTGCTGGAGAGCTGCATGTTCGACTTGCGCAGAAATTTCAGACCAGTGGATGCCGATGGGTTCAATACCACGATGCACTCACCGAGCATCATGCCGTTCTTGGTGCCGCCGAAGCTGAGCACGTCGACGCCGGCGTCGCGGGTGAACGCGCGCAGCGGCACACCCAGGCTGGCGGCGGCGTTGGAGATGCGGGCGCCGTCCATGTGCAGCGTCATGCCCTTGGAGTGGGCGTGATCGGCGATGGCGCGCACCTCGTCGACGGTGTACGCGGTGCCGAGCTCGGTGGTCTGGGTGATCGCGACGACGAGCGGCTGGGCGCGGTGCTCATCGCCCCAGCCCCAGGCCTCCTGGTCGATCAGCTCCGGGGTCAGCTTGCCGTCGGGGGTCACGACCGGCAGCAGCTTGAAGCCGCCGACATGTTCGGGGGCGCCGCCCTCGTCAGTGTGAATGTGCGCGGTGGCCGAGCAGATCACGGCGCCCCAGCGTGGCAGCATTGACTGCAGCCCGGTGACGTTGGCGCCGGTGCCATTGAAAACGGGGAACGCTTCAACGCCAGCGCCGAACTGTTCGACGAAGACCTCCTGTAGCCGGGCCGTGTAGACGTCTTCACCGTAGGCGACCTGGTGGGCGCCATTGGCCCGGGTCATCGCCTCCAGAATCTCCGGATGAATGCCGGAGTAATTGTCGGAGGCGAAACCGCGGGACGAAAGATCATGGAGTTGGGTCACCCCTCCATCCTCCCGCATTCGTCTGGCCGTCTGCACGAAGTGGATGCCGCTACTTGTGCAGAGCCTCGCGCAGGGAGACGCGGGAGCCCATACGCAGCAGCGCGTTCGAGTAGATGCGCGACCCGATCAGAATCACCACCATCGTCGACAGGGCGAGCACGACGAGCGAGAGCACCGGCTCCCACCATTCGGCCTGGCCCAGGAAGATGCGCACCGGCATCCCGACCGGCGCTGAGAACGGCACGTACGACATGATTGCCAGCACGAGTGGGTTGTCGTTGAAGAAAACCACCATGAAATACGGGATCATGACGAGGAACAACACCGGCGAGGTCGCTGATCCCACGTCTTCCTGCCGGGACACCATTGATGCCGTGGCCGCGTAGAGGGCGGCGAGCAGCACGAAGCCGAAGGCGAAGAACACGGCGAACCACACGATCGCCGGGCCGACGTCGGCCAGCAGCACCCGCTGCCCGGTCACCGCCAGACCGATCGAGACCAACAAGCCGATCGAGACGATCTGCGCGAACGCCATCAGGCTGTTGCCGAGCACCTTTCCGGCGAGCAGGGCCCGCACCGAAATCGTTGACAGGAGAATCTCCACGATGCGGGTCTGCTTCTCTTCGACGACGCTCTGCGCGATCGTGGCGCCAAAGGTTGTCGCGGACATGAGAAAGATGATTCCAAAGCCGATCGCCACGAGGTACGCAAGAAAACCGTCCTGCTCGGCCGGTTCGAGAATCGCAAGTTCGGGGTTCACGCTGAGCGCGCCGAGAACCTCGCCCGGCGCCGAATCGAGCGCGATCACGGTGATGCCAAGCAAGGAAGCGGGATTCGTCGACGGCACAACGGCCGCATCGACCGTGCCATCGCGCACGAGCGCCTCGGCGTCTTCGGCACTGGATGCTTCCACGATGTCGAAGGCTTGCGTCTGCTCGACGACGCTGATCGCGGTGCCGACCACGGCGACCTTGGTCAGGCTGGTGTTCTGGCTCATAATGCTGCCGACGATGACGGAGCCCATCGAGATGAACAGCAAAATGCCGGTCGCGATCAGAAACGATTTGCTGCGCAACCGCGCCGCGATCTCGCGGTTGGAAACCAGCCAGACACCCTGGGCGAAGGTGGGCGCGGTGTGCAGCGGGCGGGTGGCGTTGCTCATGCGATGACCTCCTTGAAGATGGTGGCGAGACTGGGTCTCTGCTGGCTGAAGGTGTGAACCGCGCCGAGCGTGATCGCGTGCTGCAGGACGGCCTGGCTGGCGGCATCCGTTTCTGCGTCGAATTCGGCGTAATCGCCGTCGAAGTCGACGACGGTGATGCCGGGCTGCGAACGGATCCAGCTGATGTTGCCCGCGGTACGAATCTCATACCGGGGGCGACCGTGTTGGTCGCGCAAGGCCTCGCCGGAGCCATTGGCGCGAATTTCACCCTCGGCGATGATGACGAGGTCGTTGCAGAGCCGTTCGACGATGTCAAGCTGGTGCGACGAGAACAGCACGGGCGCGCCCTGCGCCGCGTAACCCGCGAGAACGCTCATGACCACCTCGACGGCGAGTGGGTCAAGGCCGGAAAACGGCTCGTCGAGCACGAGAAACTCGGGGTCGTGCACGAGCGCGGCGGCGATCTGGGCGCGCTGCTGGTTGCCGAGCGACAGTGACTCGACGGTATCGCCGGCCCGTTCGCCGAGGCCGAGCTGCTCCAGCAGATTGGTCGTGTTGCGGCGAGCGGATGCCGGTGACAGCCCGTGCAGGCGGGCCAGGTAGACGAGTTGCTCGGCGACCTTCATTTTCGGGTAGAGGCCACGCTCCTCGGGCATGTAGCCGAACCGGCGGCGATCACTCGCGGTAACCGGAACCCCGTCGATGAGCACGGTGCCCGAGTCGGGCGACAACACACCGAGAATGATGCGCATCGTCGTGGTCTTGCCGGCCCCGTTCGCGCCGACGAAGCCGGTCATGCGGCCGTCCCCGACGGTGAAACTCACGTCGCTGAGCACCTGCCGGGTTCCGTAGCTCTTGGTGACTCCCCGAATGTCGAGCATGCCCGCCCCTTCGTTGTGCGTGACTTCACGGTAGCGCGGGCGGCCGGCGCGACACATCCACCGGCCGACACATCCACCGGCCGGCGCGTGCGCCGGTTTCGGCAGCGCGGCTTGTGTTTCACAGCATTAGGTTTCGGTGTCGGCCTTGAGCAGGACCCGACTGTTATTGACGGATGCCGCCGCCTCCTCCCACAAACCCGTCACCCGGGTAGCCAGATCTGTTTCGAGCCCGTCGAGCGAGCGCACGACGAAGATCGCAGCCGCGGCGGTGTCACCCGCTTTCGCAAACCCCGCTCCGACCGCGCGCACCCAGGTTTCGGCCGCGGACTTCGCGGCCGCATAATTTGCGCCGCCAGCGGTCGGTCGGTCTACCGACACGCTCGACACAATGGCGAGCCGCCCGGCCGACGCGGCCAGCAGGTCGGCGTTGAACGCCCGGGTGGTGTTGCGCAGCGTGGTGACCACGTGCGAGTGCAGAAATTCCCAATCCTCGTCGGTCTGACCGGCCAAACCGCCGCCGCCGCGCCAGCCGCCCACGAGGTGAATGAGCCCGTCGATCGGGCCGATCGCGCCGGCTAGGGCAGTCACGGCGGCAAAGTCAGTGAGGTCGCACTCGTAGAGCGCGGCCTCGGGCGCGACCGCGAGCACGGACTGGAGGCGGGCGAGATTGGAGCCGACGGCGACGACGCGCGCGCCGGCATCCGCTAGTGACGAGGCGACGGCCAGGCCGGCCGTGCTGGTCGCCCCGGCGATGAGCACGGTTCGGCCAGCGACGGCCAGACTGGCACCCATCAGTCGACCGCGCTGGCGGTGATACCGGCCGTCGAGTCGATGACCGTGCGCATCTTCTTTTCCAGCGCTTCGAAGAACATCGACAGCGGAAATTCGTCGTCGAGAACCTGGTCGGTGTAGCCCTTCGGGGCGCCGGCGAGCACCTCGAGCGGCAGGCCGCGGGCCCAGGTCGACGCCGGATTCGGAGTGAGGGTCTTCGAGATCATCTCGTAGGCCGCGAGCCAGTGCGCCTTCTTCGGTCGGTCGATCGACGCCCAGTACAGCTCGTCGACCTGCGCTCCGAGTGCGATGACCACCTCGGGAACGGCGTCCCAATCGAAGGTGAGGCGGGTGTCGGTCCAGTGCAGAACACCGTGCTGGTGCATCCAGGCGAACAATAGCTGGCCGCCGAGGCCGTCATAGTTGCGCACCCGGTTGCCGGTGATGGCGAACCGAAAGATGCGGTCGAAGATGACCGCGTACTGCACCAGTTTCGCGTGCCGACGCGCCTCCGGGCTGGCCAGCTCGCTGCGCTCGATCGTGACCGACTCGCGAAAGGCGGTCAGGTCGCAGCGCAGTTCTTCGAGTGAATACAGGAAGAACGGCATGCGCTGCTTGATCATGAACGGGTCGAACGGCAGGTCGCCGCGCATGTGCGTGCGGTCGTGGATGAGATCCCACATCACGAAGGTCTCTTCGGTGAGGTGCTGGTCGTCGAGCAGCGCGGTAGCCTCGGACGGCAGCTCGAGCCGCGTGATCTCGGCGGCCGCGCGCACGACCCGGCGAAAACGGGCGGCTTCACGGTCGGCGAAAATCGCCCCCCAGGTAAACGTCGGAATCTCGCGCATCGCGACCGTCTCGGGAAAGAGTACGGCCGAGTTGGTGTCGTAGCCAGGCGTGAAATCGAGAAAACGAATTGGCACGAACAGTTTGTTCGTATAGCCGGCCTCAAGTTCGCCGATGAATTCCGGCCAGATGACCTCGATCAGCACGGCCTCGACGAGCCGGTTGGCGCTGCCGTTCTGCGTGTACATCGGGAATACCACGAGGTGGCGCAGCCCGTTGATGCGGTGCTGCTGCGGCTGAAAAGCCATCAGGGAATCGTAGAAGTCGGGCACGCCGAATCCGTCGGAGGCCCAACGGTCAAAGTCCACGATCAGGGCTTCAAGATAGGCGGCATCGTGTGTGAAGCGCGGCGCGAGGTCGGTGACCGCGGCGGTGATGCGCGAAACGGAGACGTCAGCATCCGCATGCCGCGAGGCGTCGGCAATCGAGCCGTCCTGCGACTGCAGGCCCTGCAGCGAGGTCGCCGCGGCCTTGAGGTCGAGCCAGGACGGATGCTGCGCGAGATTGACGCCGTCTTCGAGAACCTCGGGCTCTCCGACCAGAGCGTTAGCTACGTGTGTTTTTTCAACAGATATCGACATGGGAACCTCCCGTTCTCGTGAGTGCCGCGGTCGCGACGGGCGTGCGCACCGAAAAGGCTGCTCTTTCAGAATATCGGTCACGGAGCGGCGTTTTCTTGCTATTTTTCGCAACAAATCGTCGCTCGTGCTGGGTTTGGACGCCGAGAATCGACGTTCCGCTCGCGTGCGCGCACTTCATACCGACGTGACCGTGCACCGGAGTGGAGCGTGCATACTCAGGCTCTGATACGCCTGCCGGGGACGATTCGGGAATCGCGGCCCTTTGTGATGCCGAGGAGGTGTCCGATATCGCGAACCGAATAACCTGCGTCGGCCAGTTCGACGGCGCGTTCGGACGTGTCGGTGACCACCGCCCGAGTTTCGGCCTCCCTCGCGTGTGACTTCTACTGTGTAGCTCACCGGAGTCACCCCTTCCCCAGAACCCCTTCGAGGTCCCGTCCTATCGCGCGGAGCAAGCCAGAGGGGAGTCGTGAGTTCCGCGCGCGACACGTAATGCGAAATCTGAGGGCCCTCAGTTTCCCAAGCGTTGACGACGTGCGCGGGCACCGAAATCGTCCAGCGCGTTCAGTAGTTCTGTCGCCTGCCAGTGGCGATTGCGTCGGCCTGCTGTCGGCTGAGACAGGATGCCGGCATCGACGAGCGCGCTTGTACCGTTGCGTCCCATCCGGCGGTGATCGACGTGATTTCCTTCTCCAGCCTGCGACCGTTTGTGACGGCAGCGAACGCGGCTTCCGCCATCGTCTCGATAATCGGACGCACATCCCCATTGCGATAAGCATTAAGTGCATTGAAGTAGCCCTTGGTGTCGCCGAGGAGACCGGCGGAGACTGGGACGGTCACGTTTTTGGTGACGCCGCCTGCGCGCAGCATCCCCTGCACTAGGGCGCGCCCGGTGCGACCGTTGCCGTCGGGGAAGGGATGGATGGTTTCGAACTGAGCATGCGCTATCGCGACCTGCGCGATCACAGGGAGATCGCTGCGACGTACGAACTTCATTACGTCATCCATGAATTCGGGGACTCGGTCCTGGTGCGGGGGAATGAACGAGGCGTTGTGCGGAGAAATTGAATCACCGCCGATCCACACTTGCTCGTTCCGCCAGCGTCCGACAATCAGGGGATTCGACTTCTCCAACAGAGCACGGTGCATGGTGAGAACGGCGTCGAGGTTTAAGCCGTCGGCCAAAGCGATGGCAGCATCGCAGCAAGATAATCGCTCTGGCCGCCGCTCACGGGGCTACGAACCTCCGCGTCTTCGGGAGTGCTGCCCGCGGCATCGATACCTCGGAGTCCGATATCGACCTGAAGGCCGACATTGCGCCAAGAACGGGACTGCTCGCGCTGGCTCGATTGGAACGCGAGCTGGGCGACCAGCTCGGAACCAAAGTTGACGTCGTGGCCAGTGGCCTTCGCGAACACCTCTCTGAACGAGTAGTGAAAGAGGCCGTGCCGCTGTGAGCCGGTCCGATGTCGAGCTCGTGCGGGACGCACTCGATCATATTGACGTACTCAACCGACCACCCTCGAGCGGTGCGCCGCCTACCGCGCCGCGCGGGGCGTGCTCATGGGTGGGACCGACGCTGGCGACGGGTATTACGTCGTGGGCGGGGCATCCGGTCTGAGCGATTTTCTACTCCCCGCCGCGGATTGAAGTAGGTTGACCGCCGCCAACGCAAGCCATGCAGGTATCGGCATATGGTGACGACGTGGGCATATATCGCCGCGATATGCTGCATTATGGACTCCCTCGACTTTCGCCCGGATCGCAGCCAGTTCGTGTACACCTTCGGCGGCGCGGCGCCCAGCCACCGGGTGCGGCCAGGGACCCTGCTCAACCTCTGGTCGGAGGACGCGTTCAACCACGCACTGACGCGCGTCAGCGACGTCGCCAGCCACGTGCTCGACTTTCGCTACCTCAACCCGCAGACCGGCCCCTTCTACGTGGAAGGGGCCGAACCGGACGACACTCTGGCCATTCACATCATTGATCTCACCCCGGCGCGCAGCTGGGGAGCCTCGGCTGCCATCCCCTTCTTTGGCGGCATGACGAGCACCGATCGCACCGCCATGCTGCAACAGGCGCTGCCTGAAGCTACTTGGATCTACGAGGTTGATACGCTGGCTGGCACCGTCGGCTTCCAATCCCGCTTTAGCGATTTTGAGGTAGCACTGCCACTCGCACCCATGCTCGGCACGGTGGGAGTAGCCCCATCAGGGGGCGAGGTGCGCTCCTCCCTCGTGCCCGAGCGTTTTGGCGGCAACATGGATACCCCCGAGATCAAGCCCGGCACCACCGTCTTTCTAGGTGTAAACGTTGAGGGCGCTCTATTCTCTATCGGCGACGGTCACTACCGGCAGGGCGAGGGTGAGAGCTGCGGCACCGCCGTCGAGGGTGCAATGAACTCCGTCATTCTGGTCGACCTGATCAAGGGCCGCGCTCCGCTATGGCCGCGCCTGGAAACCGACGACTACTGGATGATCGTCGGCTCGTCCCGACCCATGGAAGATTCCTGGCGGATCGCTCAGCTCGAGATGATCCGCTGGCTCAGCGAGCTCTTCGATCTGCACGAAATGGATGCCTACCAACTGCTTAGCCAGACCGCCGAGGCACCCATTGCCAACGTGGTCGACCCCAATTACAGCGTCGTCGTGAAGGTGCGCAAATCGCTATTCCCCACCGTTCACGCTTTCGACGGGATGCACCGCGACCTGCGCGAGCGGGCCGCCATCCGCTGACCTGTTCCGAGACTTTCTCACTCGCTCCGAACCCGCATCACCGAAAGGACCCACCTTGGATCTGCGCATCGCCCAAAAAACCGCACTCGTCACCGGCGGCACGAAGGGCATCGGGCGCGCGATCGTCGATGCCTTCGTTGCCGAGGGCGCCAACGTCGCCTTCTGTGCCCGCAGTGCAGCGGAAGTCGCCGCTACCGAATCCGAATTCGCCAATGGCCCAGCCACTGTCGTCGGCACGGTGCTCGACGTACGCGACAGCGAGGCTCTGGGGCGATGGGTTGCCGACTCCGCCAAGCGCTTCGGCGGCATCGACATGGTGGTGAGTAACGTGAGCGCCCTGGCCATTCCAGATACGGCGGCCAACTGGACGGACTCAATCGAGGTCGATCTAATGGGAACGGTCAACCTCGTGAAGGCATCGATCCCATTTCTGGAGCAGAGCACCGCGCCGTCGATAGTGGCGTTGTCGAGCGTATCCGGCCGCGAGGTGGACTTCGCGAGCGGCCCGTATGGCACGGTGAAGACGGCCATCATCGGTTACATTGCCGGTGTCGCCTACCAGCTTGCAGCGAAAGGAATCCGTGCAAATACGGTTTCACCGGGCAATACGTACCATGCGGGTGGAGTCTGGGAGAGCCTCGAGACCAGTGATACCGACTTCTTCACCGAGGCGGTAGGGCTCAACCCGACCGGTCGCATGGGCACGCCGCAGGAGATTGCAGCGAGCGTCGTGTTTCTATCCAGCCCGGTGTCGAGCCGAACAACGGGCGCGAACCTGCTGATCGATGGCGCGCTCACCCGCGGAATCCAATTTTGACGTCCTGAGTTCGTTACCGAACTACTCGCCGATCAGGCGCAGGCCGTTGTACCAGCAGACCGCGCGTAGCCAGTCGTCGTCGAGTCGCGGCTCTCGGGCGCGCAGGCGTTCGAGCACCTCCAACTGGTGCGCATACGGGTACGGAATGTTGGGAAAATCGCTGCCGAGCACCACACGGTCGGGCAGGTCCGCCAGCCGGGACAGCAGGGCGGGGTCGAAGGGCGCGAGCTGCTCGAAAAAGTCGGTGAACACCATCGTCGTATCGAGGTGCACCCAGGGATACCGCTCGGCCAGGTCGAGAAACTCGCCGTATTCCGGGGCGCCCATGTGTGCAACGACGACCGTCAACAGCGGATGCCGCACCAGCACTCCTGCAAGCGTGTGCGGCCCGGTGATGCCCGGTCGAGGAACCGGCCCGCTGCCGACATGGATCACGACCGGAATCGCTGCGTCGGCCAGTAGCCCCCAGACCGGGTCGAGGATCGGTTCGCGCAGGTCAAAAGCCCCGATCTGCACATGAATTTTGAATACTCGAGCGCCGCGGTCGAGGGCGGACTGAACCTGATCGAGCACGCCATCCTCCGGGTAAAACGTGGCACTCGGAACGCAGTCGGCATGCTCGTCCGCGAGGTCCAGTGAGAAATCGGTCAGGGACGCCGCCATTCCGGGGCGATGCGCATAGGACAGCGCGGTGAAGCGCCGCACGCCGAGTCGGCGAATCGTCGCGAGTCGCGACTCCTGGTCGTCGCGATAGTGAATCGGCCACGGGTGACCGATGAGCGGCTCGATCTCGTCGAAGTGAGCCCAGACGCGCCGCAGCATCCGCTCGGGAAGAAAATGGGTGTGCAGGTCGACCAGCCCGGGCAGGCCGAGCCCCCGCCACCAGGTTGGTACCGCGTTGTCACTGAGACTCATTGCATCCAGTGTGTCAGATTGCCTGACCGGAGTAACTACGTGACCAGCAACACGGCCGCGGCCGTCAGCGCGACGATCACGAGAATCGTGCGCAGCACTGGAGCGGGCAGGCGCCGCCCGATTCTGGCACCGAGCCAGCCGCCGAGGGCTGAGCCCACGCCGATCAGGAGGACAATCATCCAGTCGACCGTGCCGCTGGAGATAAAGATCACCGACGACACGACGTTGGCGACACCGGCCAAAACGTTCTTGGCCCCGTTGGCGCGGTGCATGTCGGTCGACCAGAGAATCCCGAGGAGGGCGAGAAGTACAACGCCCTGGGCTGCACCGAAATAGCCGCCGTACACGCCCGTCGCCAGCACGCCGAGGCTGAGACCAATCGTCACCGGGCGGGTGTCGGCATGGGTTGCTGCAGATTTGCGCCGCACGAATCGCGCGATGCGCGGCTGAATTGCGGAGAGCACACCTGCAAGGATCAGCAGGTACGGAACGACCATGGAAAATGCGGATGCCGGCAGAACCAGCAGCAGGACGCCGCCGACGATCCCGCCGATGGCGGAGAAGATGGCCATGAGCCCCACGGCGCGCCACTGCCCCTGGAGTTCTCGACGGTAGCCGTAGGCGCCGGTGACGGAGGCTGGTACCAGACCAACGGTGTTCGACACATTGGCGGTGATCGGCGGGATGCCGAGGGCGAGCAGGGTCGGAAAGGTGATCAGCGTTCCCGCGCCGGCCACCACGTTGATGATTCCGGCCACGATCCCCGCCACGAAGATAATCGTGCCATTGAGTAGCCCTATCTCAATTTCCATGGTTATTGTCCTATTCATAGACGATCTGTTTCTATACCGTATACAGTATCCAGACAACGGACGAACTATTTCACTCCTTTCACCTGCCGAGTCCAACCGAAGCAATAAGTGGATGCCCGTTCCACGCCCGTTGCCCGGTTGCGATTGATCACTGCCGAACCGAGGTGCCGCGTCTGCTCGGCGGAACAAGCCCCGAACACCAGAGCGCCTGCCACCTCGTCACCGCAGAAAATGGCGCACCGCGCATCAGCCAAGGAGACACGAATTTTGTTTACCACCCGTCCTGAACTCGTCGGAAACGTCGGTATGGTGGCCTCCACCCACTGGATCGCCTCGGCCACCGGAATGAGCATCCTCGAGCGCGGCGGCAATGCCGCCGATGCCGCGGTAGCCACCGGCTTCGTGCTGCAAATTATTGAGCCTCACCTCAACGGACCCGGTGGCGAGGTTCCGATTTTGGTCTGGTCGGAAATCGACCAGCAGGTATCCACCATTTGCGGTCAGGGCGTGTCGCCGGCTGCGGCAACGATCGAGGCCGTGACCGGGTTGGGCCTGGACGTGATGCCAGGGACGGGCCTGCTGCCCGCGGTCGTGCCGGGTGCCTTTGGGGCGTGGACGCTCCTCTTGGAACTGCACGGCACCATGACGCTGCGCCAGGTGCTGGAACCGGCCATCCACTATGCCGAGGAGGGGCATCCGCTGCTCAAACGGGTATCCGTTGCCATCGAAACGATGCAGGAACTGTTCACGACCGAGTGGCCCAGCTCAGCTGCGACCTGGCTGCCGGGCGGACAGGTGCCCGCAACCGGAAGCTGTTTCCGAAATCCTGTGCTGGCCGCGACCCTGCGCCGGATAGTCGCGGAGTCCGAAGCTGCCGGCGGGTCGCGAGAAGCGCAAATCCGCGCGGCCAGGGACTGCTGGTACCGAGGTTTTGTCGCCGAAGCCATCGGTGAATTCTGCGCAGACAACGAGGTGATGGATACCTCGGGGGAGCGTCATCGGGGGCTGTTGACAGCCGAGGACCTGGCCCGGTGGGAGCCCACGGTGGAACAGCCGCTCACCTACGAGTATCACAACTACACCGTCTGCAAGACGGGCCCCTGGGGGCAGGGACCCGTCTTTCTGCAGCAACTGGCGCTGCTCGAAGGCTTTGATCTGACCGCGATGGGACCCGGCTCAGCTGACTGGGTGCACACCATCCTGGAGAGTTGCAAACTCGCCTTTGCCGATCGCGAGGCCTGGTACGGCGACCCGAATTTCACCGACGTGCCCATGGCGGCTCTGCTCAGCCCGGAATACAACGCGCAGCGTCGCCTGCTGATCACCGACACGGCCTCCGTGGAACTCCGCCCCGGCAACCCCGGCGGCGCCCAGGCACGACTGCCGCATTACCCGGCATCTCCAGCCGGATATGAGAATTTGATCGGATCCGGCGAGCCGACGATCTCCAAATCGGGGGAGACCCTGGGGGATACCTGCCACGTCGACGTGGTCGATGCCAACGGAATGATGATCTCGGCCACGCCCAGTGGCGGCTGGATGCAATCGTCCCCAACGATCCCCGCCTTGGGCTTCTGCCTCAGCACCCGCGCTCAAATGTTCTGGCTCCAGGAGGGTCTGCCGAACTCCCTGCGCCCGAGCGCTCGCCCACGAACCACGCTGACGCCGTCCTTCGCCCTGCGCGACGGCAGGCCCTGGCTCGCGTTCGGAACCCCGGGCGGCGACGCGCAGGATCAATGGTCGTTGAACTACTTCCTGAACCTCGTGCACGGCGATATGAATCTGCAGGAGGGTATCGATGCCCCCGGTTTTCACTCCACGCACATGCCCAACTCTTTCTTCCCGCGGGATGCGCATCCAGCCGAGGTCTATCTGGAGAGTCGGTTTGCTTCGGCCGTGCTTGACGAGCTGCGGGATCGCGGTCACGTCGTCGTGGTCGGTGAGCCGTGGTCCGAAGGGCGAGTGAGCGCCGTGGCGCGCGATGGCGGCTGGCTCAAGGCTGCGGCCAACCCTCGGGGCAACCAGGGCTACGCCGTCGGGCGCTAGTCGCACGGGGCACTGAACGAGGCGCCCCGAGAACTGCGGCATAATCAACAAATGTTGTGCGCGCCGGACGGCGGCAGATGGCGGTCCGCCACGCAGGAATGGTCGAAGAGGAATAGCTGAAGTGTGGGACGTCTTGGAGTCGAAAGGGGATGAGTTGCGCACTCTCGGCCTACTGAAAGCTGCGCAAACCCTGGGCGAACGGGTTTACGAGGTGTTGGAAGAATCCATTGTCGACGGTGTCATCGCACCGGGTTCCCACCTGCGCGAAGACGAAGTCGCCAAGCAGCTGGGGGTGAGCCGAAACCCGGTGCGTGAGGCCATTCAACGGCTCGTGCACGACGGCTTCGTCGAACATCGGCCGGGCAAGAAGGGTGCCTTCGTGCACGCTCCCAGTGACAAGGAAGTGCAGGAGGTTTTCCACGCCCGCTCACTGTTGGAAAGCGACTGCGCACGGTTGGCCGCCGGAAATATTTCAGACGTCGATTTAGCTCGGCTCCAGGAACTGCTGGGGCATGGTGATGCGGCGATCGCGGCCCAGGACGCTAAGCACCTGCTAGAGCTCAACGACCGGTTTCATAATATTGTCGTGGAGGCCGCCGACAACTCGGTGATTGCCCGAATGCTGGGGGTGCTGCAACGACGAATTCGCTGGTATTTCTACCAGGTCGTCGTGACCCGGGCCGCCGGCTCGTGGGATCAGCACCGCCAGATTTACGAGGCGCTGCGCGACCACGACGGCGACCGGGCAGCGGTGTGCATGATGGCTCACGTCATGCAGACCGCCGCGACGATCCGTGATCACCAAGACACGGTAGACGGCGCCGGCCTTCCCCACTAGTCGGCGCAACCTTGTCAAGAGCGCGCAGCAGGCCGATTTTTCCCAGCCAGGATGCCCGCGACGGCATGGCCGAAAGCGGCATGGAATTGGTATGGCCCAGGGCTACGATCGGCTCGATGCGTCCACCCGAGATGATATCGGCGGTCGTGGCCACTTTGGCCAGGTAACCGGGGTTGCGGTAGCTCATGCAGGTGCACATCTGGCCGAGGTGCACTCGTGTCGTGGTGGCAGCGAACGCGGAGATCAGCGACCACGCCTCGTGCATGGCCTGCGTACTTGGCACCGGCACGGTATGAAAGTGGTCTTAGACCCAAATGGATTCCCAGGCACCGGCATCGGCGTGGGTGGCCAGGCCGCTCATGGTTGCCCACTGCTCGGCGGGTTCGATTCCGACCAGATCGTGTCGCCAGCCCTGGGGTACCAACAGTCCGAATCGCATGGTTTCATGCCTAGACTGCCGCCTGGTCGGGGCGTCAAACGTTACTCTGGAGCCAGGACGACAACAATAAACGGACGGCGGTGACAGTGCACGCTCTCGACTTCGCCGGCATCATGAGCGAGATCCTCACCCTCGTCGGCCTCATCATCGGAGCGCTGCTCTACATTGTCGGCTTGTCCGTGCGCGGCATCAGTGGCCGCTGGACCCGCACGACCGCGGTGATCGCCGCGTCGGGGCCGGCCACGGTCATCCGCTGGTTTGATGGCGACGGCGATGTCCACGAATGCCCGGCCGACACCCACGAGACGCACCACCTGGTGCCCGGCGACGATGTGCGCGTGTGGTTTCGCAACCGCCATCCCGAGCGTTGCCGCACACACGACCCCGAACTCGACGGCAAGGGCCTGCGCCTGATCGGCCTGGTCTTGCTCGGCATCGGCGTGCTCGCCGGCGTGACCGGCATCGTGCTGATGTTCGTCTAACCGACCGTCTTTTCGGCAGCGGATGCTGCGCGCGGCCGCGCCCATCCGCTTGCCGCCGCGGTCACCGCGATGGTAACGAGTGCGCCGAGCAGCAGCGCCGCCGCCTCCCCGGGGGCGAGCACGTGCAGCTGGGTACCGATCGTCGCGGCCGCGATCGGTATACCGAGCTGGGCCGCCGACAGCAGCCCGAATGACAGGGGCAGGCCCAGCACCCGGGTGGTCGCGTGGGTCAGCAAGGTCGCCAGGCCCAGTGTCAGGCCGAGGGCGATCATCTGCGGGTGGTCGGTCAGGTCGCGCAGCGCGAGCGAAGCGCCGAGCCAGACGAAGAACAGCGGGCCGAAGAATCCGTCGGCGAGGGCGAAGAGCTGTCGGGCGAGGCGGCGCGGTTCGCCGACCGCTGCGACGGCGAGCCCGAACGCGAAACCGGCGAGCATGACCGAGACATAGCTGAACACGGCCACCGCCGAGAGGGCAAACAGAATGGCCAGTTGGATGCGCAGCTCGAGGGCGAACTTGCGGTTCGCCGAGAGCTTGTGCAGCCGTGCGCGGGAGCCGTTTCGTTCCAAACGGGACAACAAGACGTACAAGGCCACGGCCAACGCCGCGATCAGGGCGGCGCCGAGCGCCGCGCGGCCCGCATTCGGCGGGTCGATGGCCAGGGGCAGCGCCACGATGGCCGCGACGTCCGCGATCGCAACCTGTGCCGTGAGTTCGAGCATCGAGCGCCCGCGCAGCCCCAGGGAGTGGATGAGCGGCAGCACGAGCGCGGCCGACGAGGAAGCCAGCAGCACTATATAGAGAGGTGCATGATTCGTTCCGAACATTATCGCGATGGCCACGCCGAGGGCGCTCGCCGAGACCGTGACGAGAATCGCCCGCACCAGGCCCGCCGAGAGCGCCGCGCGAATCGCGCCGGTACGAACCGGCACGTGCGTGCCGGCCACGAACATGATCAACGCGAATCCGACATCCGCTAACAGGGTCAGCGTGGGGTCGGCGGCCTCGATGAGGCCGAAGCCGGTTCGACCGACGATGACGCCGGCGGCGAGCTGGCCAATGACGACCGGGATATTCCAGCGGCGCGGCATTGCCAGGAGTGGCCCGAGCAACGCGACCACGGAGATGATCGCGAGGGTTTGAAAGTCCATCCGCGCCTCCTCCTATTGCTAGATCGAGCGTAGTACTGCTGCAGACGGCATGATGGGGGTATGAGTCGAACCGTCGCCGGAGCCCACGTGCTGATAACCGGAGCAGCCAGCGGCATGGGCCGCCTGTATGCCGAACGCTGCGTTGCCGAGGGGGCCAAAGCCGTCATCCTCTGGGACCGCGACGGTGCTGCGCTCGCCCAAACTGCTGCCATCCTGACGGAACGCTCTAACGGGCTCACCCGGATCGCGCCGTACGTCGTGGATATCGCCGATCTCGGCGCCATCGCGCAGACCGCACAGCGCGTGCGCACCGAGATCGGCAACCCCGACGTCGTCATCAACAACGCCGGAATCGTGCGTGGCAAATATTTCTGGGAGCACGACAACGGCGCAGACACCCGCCCTACCATGCAGATCAACGCGCTCGCCCCGATGTACATCACCCGAGAGTTTCTCCCGGCCATGATTGCGAGCGGATGGCGTGAGTCACGCATCGTAAATATCGCGTCGGCCGCCGGCACCCTCAGTAACCCGCGCATGAGCGTTTATGCCGCTTCGAAGGCCGCCCTGATCGGATGGAGCGATTCGCTGCGGCTCGAGCTCGTGCAGCAGGGTCACGGCCAGGTCAAGGTCACCACGGTCTGCCCGAGCTACATCGATACCGGCATGTTCGAGGGCGCGCGCGGGCCGCTGCTCACCCCACTGATGACCCCGGAATATGTCGTCGATCGGGTCTGGCGGGCCATGCTCGCCGGCAAGCCGCAGCTGCTGTTGCCCTGGACGGTCAGCCTGTCGAAGGTGCTGCGCGGCGTGCTGCCGCTGGCAGCCTGGGACACCGTCGCCGGTCGCGTCTTCGGCGTGTACCGCTCGATGGATCGGTGGGTCGGTCGCGGGTAGCGGCCCCCGACCGCCGGGAAAGTGGCAGACTTAAGGTAGACCAGCGCCGGCGGCGCACCATCCGGCGTCACTCAATGTTGAGTACGAGCCGAAACAAACGGGGACACCATCGCTACCACGCACCACCACGCACCGTCTTTGCTCAGAGTGCTCGGCAACAGAGACGCACTCGCCCTCGGCTTCGGTGCCATGATCGGTTTCGGCTGGGTCGTGCTGACCGGCGGCTGGATCAACGACGCCGGCACGATGGGCGCCGTCACGGCCATGATCGCCGGCGGCATCATCATGAGCATCGTCGGCCTCACCTACGCCGAACTCACCGCGGCAATGCCCAAGGCCGGCGGCGAACACAACTTTCTACTGCGGGCCATGGGGCCGCGCTGGTCGTTCGTCGGATCGTGGGCGATCACCGGCGGCTACGTCACCATCGTCGCCTTCGAGGCCGTCGCCCTACCGCGCACGGCCGGGTATCTCTTTCCTAACCTGAGCCAGATCCCGCTCTGGCAGATAGCTGGCGAGCAGGTCTATCTGACCTGGGCGCTGGTCGGAGCCGTGGCGGCCGTCGTGATCACGGGGATCAACATCCGGGGTGTGAAACTGGCCGGGGTCGTGCAGACCTTTGTGGTGCTGTTTCTGCTGATAGTCGGTGCGATGCTCGTGCTGGGCTCGTTCACCGGCGGCTCCACGGTGAACATGGAACCGTTCTTCACCGGCGGCATGGGCGGATTCTTCGCCGTGCTCGTCGTCGTGCCCTTCCTGTTCGTCGGCTTCGACGTCATTCCGCAATCGGCCGAAGAGGTCAACGTTGCGCCGCGCCAGATCGGCCGGCTCGTTGTGGTTGCCGTTATTCTCGCGACCATTTGGTACGTCATGATCGTGCTCACCACGTCATCGTCCATGTCGGCGGCGGCCATTGGCCAAACCGATATCGCCACAGCGGATGCCATGGGCGCGCTCTTCGGCAGCGACGTCATGGCCAGGGTGCTCATCGCCGGCGGAATCGCCGGAATCCTCACCTCGTGGAACTCGCTGCTGCTCGGGGCATCACGCCTGATGTTCTCGATGGCGCGCTCCGGCATGCTGCCGGCCTGGTTCGGCAAGCTGCACCCGAAATTTCGCACGCCGACCAACTCGCTCATCTTCGTCGGCGTTCTGTCGTTCATGGCGCCGTTCTTCGGAACGCAGATGCTCGGATGGCTCGTGGATTCCGGAGCCCCGAGCATCGTCATCGCCTACATTCTGGTTGCCGTGGCCTTTGTGGTGCTGCGCCGCCGCGAACCGAAGATGGACCGCCCGCTGCGCGTGGGCGGCAAGGGCAACGGCGGAGTCGTGATCGGCGTTGCCGCAGTCGCGCTCTGCCTGGCCCTGCTCAGCCTGTATATGCCCGGCATGCCGGCCGCGTTGTCGTTCGAACCCTGGGTGTTGTTCGCCCTCTGGTGGGTCGGCGGCGTGTTCTTCTACCTGCGCATTCCGGCTGGAATCGCGCCGGGCCACGACGCCGAGGAACGCCTGCTGGAGAGCCTCGGATCGCGTCGCTCCTAGCGCCCGGAACCGGTCGCGTCAGCGCCGAAAATAATGCGAAATTAATCTTGCATTTCCCGCGAAGATGAGTGCTGTTTTTGTGGCTGGGGCACTCGTACTCCCATAGTTGGAACTCTTCCAGCAGGAAGGTGACCACCTTGACGGACCGGGGCCCCAGCCTTTCTGTGCCTGTGCCTGTGCCTTGAGGTCTCCTGAACTGCCTCTCCGTCGGTCGACCCTGTCGAGACCTCCGTCGCCCTGCGCGAGCTGTCTGCGGAACCTGACCCTCTCCCCACTCCGTGCGGGGGAGGAGCGCTGCCGATCAGAGGTTGTTCGTAGCGAGCCAGCTGATCAGCACACGCTGAAATTCCAGCGGATGCTCCACGCTCGGCAGGTGCGCGGTGCCGCGGAACGTGCATCCGCTTGATTGCGGCAGCATCTCCAGCAGAAATTCATAATGGGCCAGCGCTGAGGTGACGTCGAGCTCGCCCACGGTGACGAGCGCCGGAACATCGATGTCGCTGACCCGGTCGAGCGCGGGCGGCTCAAGCGGAATCGAGATCGGCGCCTCCGTAGCGTGGATGACGTTGCGCAGGTTGAGTTCTTGCGCCAGGGCGAGAAAGGCCGGGTCGACGTCGGCCGGCTTACGGGTCGGCCCGACCGCCCACAGGGTGACCTCAAGCCGGGCCAGCCGGGGCCACTGGCGGGCGGTGAAAGCCGCATCGAGCTTGTCGAACAGGGCGTCTTCCCGCTCGGTGAGCTCCACCTCGGGAAATCCGCTGGGGCCGGAGCCGATCGTGACCAGGCCCGCCACCCGCTCGGGACTGGCGACGGCCAGGTCGATCGCAATCGTGCCACCGCGTGAGCAGCCGATGAGGGTGGCCCGAGCGACGCCGAAATGATCGAGCAGCGCCGCGGCATCCGCTCGATTGGAGAATTCCACATTCTCGGTCGTCGTCTGGCCGAAACCGCGGGCATCAAAGCGAATGACGAAGTGGTGCGCCGCGAGAGCCGCGACCTGCGGATCCCACATGCGCAGGGTCGCAATGCCGGCGTGCAGCAACAGCAGGGCGGGAGATTCGGGGTCGCCCAGTGTTTCGTAGTAGAGCGAAGCGCCGGGAACATCGAGTCTGGGCATGCCCCGAGCGTAGCGCCACGTCCGGTGCGCCCGAAAGACCAGGCTCTGCGATGGCTGGAATCGGCAGAGGCTGTTTTGACCTGGTGAGCGGTCCGAAACCCCTAGGCTCAACATAATGGGCGGTGTACTGGTCGGGTTTTCGATTATCGGATTTGTAATCCTGATCGGGTACTTTGTCGAACGGTTCGGCATCGTCGGTGTCGGCACCGGCCGGGTGCTCAATCGGATGGCCTTCTTCGTGGCGACTCCGGCGCTGCTGTTCACGGTGCTCTCGCACGCGGATGTCACCGTGCTGTTCTCTGAATTTCTGCTCGCCATTGTCTGCACCATCGTGGTCGGTGTCGTCGTCTATGTCATCGCCGCCCGCTTGTTTTTTCGTCGACCGCTGGCCGAGACGGTGCTCGGCGCATCGACCGCGACGTACGTCAACGCAAACAATATCGGGCTTCCGGTAGCCATCTACGTGCTCGGCAGCGCGCAGTACGTGGCTCCCGTGCTGCTGCTGCAGCTGGTCATTCTGGCCCCGACCATTCTGGCCATTCTCGACCTCGCCACCCAGGGCCGAGCGTCGTTTCGGTCGATCGTGACTCAGCCCATTCGCAACCCGATGATTATCGCCTCGCTCGCCGGTGTGCTCGTGGCGATGCTGGGCATCACGCTGCCCAAACCCGTGCTCGCCCCGTTCGAGCTGATCGGCGGCGCCGCCATTCCCCTGGTGCTGCTGTCGTTTGGCATGTCGCTGCACGGCCAGCGCCTGCTGAAAGCCCGAACCGGGCGCAAACAGGTCGTCGCCGCGACCGCGATCAAGGTCGCGCTCATGCCGATCGTCGCGTACCTGTTCGGGCACTTCGTGTTCGACCTCGCCGGTGCCGAATTGTTCGCCGTCGTCGCCGTGTCGGCGCTGCCGACCGCGCAGAACATCTTCAACTTCGCCTCGCGCTACGACCGGGCCGTGGTCGTCACCCGCGACACCGTGTTGCTCACCACGATCCTGTCCATGCCCGCCCTGCTCGTGATCGCGGCCCTCCTTGCCTGAGTGCCGGCAGAACTGCGGAGATTTTACTCACATTCCCCGAAATCACTGGGTCACCGCACGGTGCGTTCGCGTGACCGTGAAGTTCTCCGCAGGTATGCAGGGGCACCAAGTGATTTTGCCCTCGAAAGGATGAAAATGTCGCTCAGCACCCCCGAGACCGGTTTGCCGGCCCCGTTCTCCCCGCCGAAACCCACCAGCCTGCCGATCAGTGACTCGGCCGACCGGTTCTACCTGAACCGGGTCTACTGCGTCGGCCGCAACTACGCCGACCATGCGCGAGAAATGGGCAATGACCCCGATCGGGAGCCGCCCTTCTTCTTCGCCAAACCGGCCGACGCCGTGTTCGCCGTGACCGAGGGCGTTCCCGCTCGCGGCGTTTCTGTCCACGAGGTGCCCTACCCGCCCGAGACCGACAACCTGCACTTCGAGATGGAACTCGTTGTCGCGATCGGCGTTGGCGGCGCCGACATCGCGGCAGTGGATGCCCTCGGTCACGTCTTCGGCTACGCCGCCGGCGTCGACCTCACCCGCCGCGACCTGCAGGATGCAGCCAAGGCCGTGCGTCGCCCGTGGGACCTCTCCAAGGGCTTCGACTTTTCCGGACCGTGCTCGCCGCTCGTCGCCGCGGCCACGATCGGTCATCCGGCCGCGGCCCGCATTTGGCTCGACGTCGACGGTGACACCCGCCAGGACGGGGACCTCGCCGACCAAATCTGGCCCGTTCCCGACGTGATTGCCGCGCTGTCCCGCTTCGTCACGCTGCGTCCGGGTGACCTGATTTTCACTGGGACTCCCGCCGGTGTCGGCCGCATTGAGCCCGGTGACGACGTCACCGCCGGAATCAACGGGATCGGCGAGCTCGCGTTCCGCGTCGTCTGACCGGTATCCGCTTGCCTGGCAGCTCAGGCCAGCAGCGCGCCGAGGGCGGTCGTGGCGTGGCCGCGATGCTCATCGAGTAGGCCGATGACGAGCTCGGTGTCCCCGGCGGCGAAGGCGTCGACGATGGCGGCATGCTCGTGCTCGACCAAGGCCCGGTTGCCCGCCTGCTCGTAGTAGAGCCGGCGGTAGGCTTCGGTCGAATCCCAGAGCGCACGCAGAATGCGTTCCAGCCGGGGGAGCCCGGATGACGTCACGAGTACGAAGTGAAACCGCCGGTTGGCCTCGTTCATGGCGAGCATGTCGCCGGCCGCATTAGCCCGCTCCACCTCGACGGCGGTGGCGCGCAGCGCGGTGAGCACGTGTTCGCCGCCGCGCGCGATCGTGGCGCGCACCGCCTCCGCCTCGAGCAGCTGCCGCAGTCGGTACACTTCGAGCAGGTCGGCAAGCGAGAGCTCGGTCACCCGGTAGCCGCGATGCGGCTCGTGCACGACGTGCCCCTCGGTTTCGAGCGTGTTGAGGGCCTCCCGCACCGGAACCCGGCTGACGCCGAGGCGTTCGGCCAGATCCTCCTGTCGCAGTGGCTGCCCGGGAACAAACTCGCCGACGGCGATCAGGCGCCGCAACTCAGCGAGCACGAATGCCGGAACTGTCGGCGGGCGCTGGGTCGGATTGGGAGAAGACACTGTCAAAACTCTAGCGAAAGGCCGGGATGCCGGTGATGTGCTGGCCGAGAATGAGGGTGTGCACCTCGTCGGTGCCCTCGTAGGTGCGCACGCTTTCGAGGTTGTTGGCGTGGCGCATCGGGGAATAGTCCAGGGTGATGCCGTTGCCGCCGAGCATGGCGCGGGCCTCCCGGCAAATGGCGATGGCTTCGCGGCAGTTGTTGAGCTTGCCGACCGAGATCTGGTGCGGAGCGAGCGAGCCGGCGTCCTTGAGCCGGCCGAGCTGCAGGGCGAGCAGCGTGCCCTTGTTGATTTCGAGCGCCATGTTGACGAGCTTCTGCTGGGTCAGCTGGTAGCCGGCGAGCGGCTTACCGAACTGCATCCGCTCCTGCGAGAAGGCCAGCGCCGCAAGGTAGCTGTCGCGGGCCGCACCCATGACGCCCCAGACGATGCCGTAGCGGGCCTCGTTCAGGCACTCGAACGGGCCGCGCAGACCGCGCGCCTTGGGCAGCATCGCCGAGTCGGGCAGGCGCAGCTCGGTCAATTCAATCTCGCACTGAATCGAGGCTCGCATCGAGAGCTTTTGCTCGATCGGCGTGGCGACGAATCCGGGGGTATCGGTGGGGACGACGAAGCCGCGGATTCCGTCATCCGTCATCGCCCAGATGATGGCGACCTGTGCGATCGAGGCCAGGCCAATCCAACGCTTGGTGCCGTTGAGAACCCAGTCGGTGCCGTCGCGGCGCGCGAAAGTGGTCATGCTCGCCGGGTCGGAGCCGGCCGAAGGCTCGGTCAGCCCGAAGCAGCCGATCACCGAACCGGCGGCCATGCGCGGCAGCCACTCATTTTTCTGCTCCTCGGAGCCGTGCTTGTGGATCGCGCTCATCGCGAGCGACCCCTGCACGCTCACGAAGGTGCGCAGCCCAGAGTCGCCGGCCTCGAGCTCGAGCGCAGCGAGGCCGTACTCGACCGAGCTGCGCCCGGGGCAGCCGTAGCCCGTGAGGTGCATGCCGAGCAGGCCGAGCCTGGCCAGCTGCGGAATGATCTCGAGCGGAAAGAACGCGTTCTCGTACCACCCGGCGATGTTCGGTTTGATCGTGGTGTTGACGAAGGCCCGCACCGCAATGCGCAGGGTGATCTCGGTCTCGGTCAGCAGGGAATCGATGCCCACGAGGTCGGCGGCGTCGGTCAGATCGGTGTCAATGAGGGTAGTCATGAGTCGTCTTCCTTCAGTAGAGCGGATGCTTATGGTCAGAAAAAAGTCGCACCATTGTGTTCCCCGAGCAGTGGCGGCGGGCGCCGGTATCGTGCGGGGGTCGCGGAGAGGCTGATCGGGTTGGCGATCTGCTGGCTCACCCGCGACCGGTTCGAATCGGTCACCGGCACGATCGGGGCGAGGCCGAGTTCGGTGGCCAGTTCGAGCGCCTCGGCGATCGAATTCACCTTGCCGGCCGGCACGCGCGCGGTCGCCAGCAGTGCGGTCCATTCCGTGGCCGGACGGGTGGCGAGCCGCGCTTCGAGCAGCTCTTTGAGCGCCGCGCGATGGGCGAGGCGGTCGGCGTTGCAGCCGAACCGGTGATCGCGTGCCAGCTCGGGGCGGTCGAGCACCTGTACGAGTGCGCTGAACTGCTTGTCGGTGCCGACCGCGATCGCGATCGGGTCGTCCAGGGTTCGAAACGTTTCATAGGGTGCGATGCTCGGGTGAGCGTTGCCAAGGCGCTGGGGGGCGACCCCGGTGGCGAGGGTGCTCGAGGCCTGGTTGACCAGCCCGGCGAGTAAGGACGAGAGCAGATTCACCTCGACTCGCTGGCCCAGACCGGTCTGCTCGCGCGAGCGCAGTGCGGCCAGAATGCCGACGACCGCGTTCTGCCCGGTCAGTACATCGACGAGGGCGACCCCGACCTTGCTCGGTTCTTCGGCGGCCGAGCCGGTCACGCTCATCAGCCCGCCGACCGCTTGCACGAGCAGGTCGTAACCGGGGAGCGCCGCGCCGCCGGCGCGGCCGAATCCGGTGACCGAGCAGTAGACGAGCTCGGGGCGCTCCGCGGTCAAACTGGCGTAGTCGAGGCCGTACTGCTCCATGACGCCCGGGCGAAAGTTTTCGATCACGACGTCGGCGCTCAGCGCGAGGGCGCGCGCTTCAGCCAGGCCGTTCTCGGTACGTAAATCGCAGACCACAGAGCGTTTATTGCGGTTGACGCTCGCGAAATAGCTACCAATACCGTTCAGGTCGACCGGCGGCACCCAGGCGCGGGTGTCATCGCCGAGCGGGTGCTCGATTTTGATCACATCGGCGCCGAAATCGGCCAGCATCATGGTGGCAAATGGCCCGGCGAGCACGCGAGAAAAATCCGCAATACGGATGCCGTCCAGCGGACCCGTCGTGCGCGCCTCATCAATAATCCCGGTCATTTGGATACTGTATCCAATTTGGCCGAGGAGGGGAAGGAGTGGACGCCTCGTGCGGTCATTGTGGGCACGTTCAGGGCGACCGCGGGCAGGGGGTAAGCCCTCCGTTATTAAACGGTTACGGGGGCGAATGGGCGGTTAAAGATGGCGCCATGCCCATATTTCTGCGAGACTGGAGCTTTGAGCTTGCTCGCACCTCGAGTAATCACGTCCAGTACGTCGGGCATCCCAACAAAGGAATCCCATTGACGGATCAAACATTTCAACTCATTGCAATCGTTTTATATCTCTCAGGCATGGTTGCCATCGGCTACTTCGCCTTTCGTCAGACCAAAGACCTTGACGACTACATGCTCGCCGGCCGAGGACTCAAGCCGGGCACAGCGGCCCTGAGCGCGGGTGCTTCGGACATGTCCGGCTGGCTGTTGCTCGGTCTCCCCGGAGCCATCTACGTGTCCGGCCTCGTTGAGGCCTGGATCGCCATCGGCCTCACCATCGGTGCCTGGCTGAACTGGAAGTTCGTGGCACCGCGGCTGCGCTCCTACACCTTCGTATCGAAGAACTCGATCACCATCCCGAGCTTCTTCGAGAACCGACTGAAAGACACGTCGCGCCTGCTGCGCGTGGTCTCCGGTGTGATCATCCTGGTGTTCTTCACGTTCTACGTCTCCTCCGGCATGGTTGCCGGAGGTGTGTTCTTCGAGGAGTCTTTCGGCTCCACGTTCGTCACCGGCATGCTGATCGTCGGCGGCGTCACCCTGCTGTACACCCTGTTCGGCGGCTTTCTCGGTGCTACCCTCACCGACGTTGCCCAGGGCCTCCTCATGCTCGCCGCGCTGATCGCTGTTCCCCTCGTAGCGCTGAACGCCACCGGCGGAGTCGTCGCAACCCTCGACTCCATCCGCGAAGTCAACCCCGACCTGCTGTCTTTGACCGCCGGCGGATCCGTGCTCGGTGTCATCTCGGCTGCCGCCTGGGGCCTCGGTTACGTCGGCCAGCCGCACATCATCGTGCGTTTCATGGCCATGCGCACCCCGCAGGACGCCAAGGCTGGTCGCCGCATCGGCATCGGCTGGATGATCCTCACCGCCCTCGGTGCTATTGCGACCGCCCTGATCGGTATCGCGTACTTCCAGCAGAACCCCGACTTGGATCTCGCAAACCCGGAGACTGTGTTCCTCATTCTCTCGCAGACCCTGTTCCACCCCTTCATCGCGGGCCTCGTGCTCGCCGCCGTGCTTGCCGCGATCATGAGCACCATCTCCTCGCAGCTCATCGTCTCGTCGTCGGCGCTCGTTGAAGACCTCTACAAGATTGTGGGCAAGGATGCCGCGCCCAAGCAGCTGGTCATGCTCGGCCGTATCGGTGTGCTCGTCGTGGCCGTCATCGCCGCACTGATCGCGCTGCAGCAGAACTCGACCATTCTCGACCTGGTCGGTTTCGCCTGGGCCGGCTTCGGTGCCGCCTTCGGTCCGGTGGTCATCCTCTCGCTGTACTGGAAGAAGCTCTCCACCTGGGGCACCCTGGCCTCCATGGTCACCGGTGCCGTCGTCGTGTTCGTCTGGGGTAACTCCGCCCTCGGCGACACCCTGTATGAGATCGTGCCCGGCTTCGCTGCCAGCATGATCGTGGCCGTCGTGGTCTCCCTCGCCACGTACAAGCCGAACGCCGAGATCGATGCCGAATTCGAACTGGCCGCAGAACAGGCACACCCGAAGTACCAGGCTCCCAAGAAGGTCTCGGTCTAACCACCGGCACCTCGCACTGTACGTTTTACTGCAACGACAGCTGCCCCCGGCCGAAAAGCCGGGGGCAGCTGTCGTTAACGCATCTTTCTATTAGAAGATCATCGGGCGGTCGTCATCGTCGCCGCCCAGATCGAGGTCGACGAGCACCGGAACGTGGTCGCTCGGGGCGTCGCCCTTGCGTTCATTGCGATGGATGCTGGCATCCGTTACCAGATCGGCGAAGGCGGGCGAGCCGAGGATGAAGTCGATGCGCATGCCCTCGTTGCGCGGAAACCGCAGCTGCTTGTAGTCCCAGTAGGTGAAGCCCTCCGGCACGATCGGGCGCACGACGTCGGTCAGGCCGGCTGCCTGGAAGGCCTCGAACGCCGCGCGTTCCGGCGGCGAAATGTGCGTGGAGAGACCGGGAACCAGCGTCGGGTCACCGGCGTCTTCGTCGCGGGGCGCGACGTTCCAGTCGCCCATCATGGCCAGCGCGAGCGTGGGATGGGCCTCGAGCTCCGCGACCGCGTGGGCCTCGAGGGCCTTCAGCCAGGCCAGCTTGTAGTCGTAGTGCGGGTCGCCGAGCGCACGCCCGTTCGGCACGTACAGGCTCCACAGGCGCAGGTCGTTCACGGTCACGCCGAGCGCGCGCGCCTCGAGCGGCTGGTCTGGACCGACCGCACCCTTCAGGAAGCCGGGCATATTCGGAAAACTGGTGACGACATCCGTCATTGGCTCGCGGCTGGCAAACGCCACGCCATTCCACTGGCTCAAACCGTGAATGGCGAGGTCGTAGCCGGCGTCCTCGAACACCTGCGAGGGAAACTGCTCGGGCTTGCACTTGATCTCCTGCATGGCGAGAACGTCGATGTCTTCGCGTTCCATCCAGTCGACGATTCGTCCGGAGCGGGCACGAACGGAATTGACGTTCCAGGTGGCGATGCGCATGACTCCAGCCTATAAGGGCCAGCGTGCCGCCCGGCCAAGCGGATGCCGCCTTCCGCGGTATCGAACGCAGCCCCGACCGTGTTGCGATTGAATGGACATAGATACACGGTTATGGGCGGAAAGGGTATTTTGACGGAGTTGCGGATTGGCTACGCGGCCATGCTGGAGCAGTTTGCACCGGCCGAGGCGGTCGCACTGTCGGCCTACGCGGAGCAGCACGGTTTCACCGGCGTGATGGCGGCCGACCACTTTCAGCCCTGGGTTCCAGCGCAGGGTCAGTCGAGCTTCGTCTGGAGCGTGCTCGCCTCGATCGCCGAGCGCACCACCGGCGACTTCGGTCCCGGCGTGACGGCGCCCACCTTTCGCTGGCACCCGGCCATGGTCGCGCAGGCTTCCGCGACGCTGGCCTCGATGCACCCGGGGCGGCATTGGCTGGGACTCGGCAGCGGTGAAGCGCTGAACGAGCACATTGTGGGCGGCTACTGGCCCGAAGCCCCGGAGCGCATCAATCGCATGTTCGAGGCCATCGAGATCATCTCCAAGCTGTTCGCCGGGTCCCTGGCCGACAAGGACGTCAAGCACTCCGGGCAATTCTTCAAGCTTGAATCCACCCGGCTGTGGACCATGCCGGACGTTGCCCCGGAGATTCTGGTAGCCACGGCCGGCCCGGTCACGGCCAAACGCGCCGGTCGGCTGGCGGACGGCCTGATCACGGTCGGCGCCCCGCTGGAGAAGATCGCGATGCTGTTCGCAAAATTCGACGGCGGCGCCCGCGAGGCCGGAAAAGACCCGTCGACGATGCCCAAGGTGTTGCAGCTACACATGAGCTGGGCCGAAACCGACGAAGAGGCCATGACCAATGCCCTGCACGAGTGGCCGAACGGCGGCATGAAGTTTCCGAAGAGCGATATTCGATCGCCGTTCGAGTTCGAGCAGCTGGCCAAAATGGTGCGTCCGGAGGACTTCGAGGGCCGCATGGTCATCTCGGCCGACCCCGACGAGCACCGCAAATACATCCAGAAATTCGTCGACCTCGGCTTCGATCGCATCTACCTGCACAACGTCGGCCGCAACCAGAAGCAGTGGATCGACGTCTTCGGCGCATCCGTTCTGCCGAAGCTGGTGCGCTGATGCCGCACGACGCCCGGCCCGACGCGGCCGCGGCGGAAGTGGGGGCAATGGAACTGTTCGGCCTCAAGGTGTTCACCCTCGGTGGGTTCGGTGAGATCACGGCCGGTGACGACCTCGCCGCCCTAATCGCGGAGGCCGCTCGGTCCCGCCTGATTGACGGCGATATTGTGGCGGTGACCAGCAAGATCGTTTCGAAGGCCGAGGGGCGGGCTGTGCCAGCGGCCGACCGCGAACAGGCGATCACCGAAGAGACCGTGCGGATCGTGGCCTCACGCGCCTACCCGGGTGGAGTCACCCGCATCGTCGAGAACCGGCAGGGACTCGTGATGGCGGCGGCCGGCGTCGACACCAGCAACGCGCCCGCGGGCGTCGTGCTGCTGCTGCCGGTGGATCCGGATGCCTCCGCTCGCGCGCTCTGCACAGCCCTTCGCGAGCGCACCGGCCTGCGGCTCGGCGTGCTGATCACCGATACTGCCGGGCGCCCGTGGCGCGAGGGCCAGACCGACATCGCCATCGGTGCGGCGGGGCTTGTGGTACTCGACGACCTGCGCGGCACAACGGATGTCTCGGGTCGCCGCCTCGACGTCACCGTCGCGGCGGTCGCCGACGAGATCGCCGGAGCCGCCGATCTGGTCAAGGGCAAGACCAGCTGCAACCCGGTCGCCGTGCTGCGCGGACTCGGACGACTGGTCGGCGACCTCGATGCCGTCGGCGCCCGGGCGTTACAGCGCCCGAGCGACACCGACATGTTTAGGCTCGGTACCACCGAGGCCCGCGCCGAAGGGTATCGCGAGGGGTTCGCCGCCGGGTTGGCTGCAGCAGCCGAGAAAAGCTAGATCGAGATCGTGAGGTTCTGGATCAGGCCGGTCTCGGCGGCGAGCTCGAAGCGGTAGCTGAGGTCGACGCTGCGGCCGGGAAAGTTGCCCTCGATGCGGTTGATGACGGTCGTTGCCGCCTCGTCCTTCTCGGTGCGCAGGAGGGTGGTCGTGTATTCGAACTCGGCGGCGCTGCCGGCCAGCCAGGCCGTGATGGCCGGCTCGCCGGTGTACGTCTTGCCGTCGTCGTCGACGACGACAGCGTTTTCGACAAAGGTCGCTTGAGCGGAGGTGGGCTTGGCGCTCGCGCTGCGCTCCAGATAGGTGACGATCGCCATGGGAAGCGCGCGAGCCTGTGCGGTGAGTGACTGTGACATGGGACCTCCTGGGCCGTTCATTCGAACGTACGGATGTTGGCTACTCGACCCCTGAGGCTACCGCTTGCCGGGTTGCGCGGGTTTGCCGGCGGAGCGCTGATAGCGTATTTACCGTGGATCAGACTCGGTGGGTGGTGGTCGTCCCGGTGAAGGGAACCGCCGGGGCGAAGAGCCGCCTCGGGGCCGGAGCCGGGCGGGCGGGCCTCGCCGATGCGTTCGCGTTGGACACGGTAGCGGCGCTGGTGGCGGCATCCGCTGTGGAGCGCGTGTTCGTGGTGACCGCGAGTGCACGGCTCGGCGTGCTTCTCGCCGCACTCGGCGCCGTCATCGTGCCGGAGGTGCCGGGCCCGGACGCGGGGCAGGACCGATTGAACGCCGCGATCGAGCAGGGTGCCGAGGCGGCCCGGTTCGCGTGCCCCGACGCGAATCTGGCCGTTGTGACCGGAGATCTGCCGGCCCTGCACGTGGCCGATGTAGAAACGGCGTTCGCGCTCGCGGCCACGCACCCGCTCTCGATGGTGGCCGATGCGGAGGGCGTGGGAACAACGACGCTGCTCGCGCAGGCCGGCTACAGGTTCACTCCGCGGTTCGGTCTCGGCTCCCGCGCCGCGCACGAGGGCGACGGGCACGTCGTGCTGGACTTGCCGCTGAGCTCGTCGCTGCGACGCGACGTCGACACCGCAGCCGACCTCGACACCGCCCGGGCGCTGGGGCTCGGGCCGCACACGAGCGAACTGGTCTAGCTCCTGGCTCCGGGCCACAGCGCCAGGGCGGCGGCCGCCATCGCGGTCGTGGCGGGCAGGTCGGTCATCCACAGTGGCACAGCGGCCGAGCGGATGCCGGCGGCCGCGAGAGCGGGCAGGGCCACGGCATCCGATTCGTCGATGAGCCAGCCGTCGAGGATGCCGCCCCGGCTGCGGGCACCGTAGTGCAGCGCGACCGCGAGTGCACTGGTCTCGACCCCGATCGTGCGGAGGCAGGCGTCGGCCATTCCGCGCACCGCCGCGCCGCCGACAATCGGAGAGACGCCGACCACGCGGGCCGCGGTCGACCGCAGCGCATCACGTATGCCCGGAACGGCCAGGATCGTGCCGACCGACACGACCGGATTCGACGGCGGCAGCACGACGAGGTCGGCCTCGGTGATGGCTTCGAGCACCCCCGGCGCGGCGACCGCGTCGGCGAGTCCCCGCTGCTCGAACCCGGTGATCGGCACCTTCGCCCGGTAGCGAACCCACCATTCTTCGAAGTGGATATAGTCGCCCACGGAGTGCTCATCTATATTCTCGGCGAGGCATACGTGGGTTTCCACGGGCTGATCACTCATCGGCAGCAGCCGCACCCCGGGCTGCCAGCGGCGGCAGAGAAATTCCGTCGCTTCAGAGAGCGTCGAACCGCTGCGCAGTAGATCGGTGCGCACGATGTGGGTGGCCAGATCGAGATCGCCGAGGGTGAACCAGGACCAGCCGCGACCGTAAGCCGCGATCTCAGCGGAGGTCCTCCGGGTCTCGTCGGGGCGGCCCCAGCCCTGCTCCTCGTTGATACCGTCACCGAGCGTATACATGACCGTGTCAAGGTCGGGGCAGATGCGCAGCCCGTCCAGCCACATGTCGTCGCCCGTGTTCACAATCACCGTCACGGTGGCGTCTGGAGCTTCCACCGCGAGCTGCGCCAACACACCGCGGGTGAAACGGGCACCGCCGACACCGCCGGCCAGAACGGTCACGCGCTTCAGGCTCGTCATGCCGACGCCGCTCATGCCGACACCGAAGCAGCCGCATAGACGATGACCGGATGACCGCCGCGCGGATGCTCGAGAATGTAGCAGTCCACGCCGTAGACGGCGCCGATGATCTCGGGGGTGAGCACCGCAGCGGGCGTGCCGGAGGCTACCAGCAGGCCACCATCGAGCAGCAGGATGTGGTCGCAGTAGGCCGCGGCGAGGTTGAGATCGTGCAGGGCCATGATCGCCGTCACGCCCAGCTCGCGCACCTGCCCGAGCAACGAGAGCTGGGCACTCACGTCGAGGTGGTTGGTCGGTTCGTCGAGCAGAAGCAGGCTCGGTTGCTGCGCCATGGCCCGGGCGATCTGCACGCGCTGCTGCTGCCCACCGCTCAGAGTGGGCCACGACCGATCGGCCAGAGTTCCCGCACCGACCAGTTCGAGGGCGTCCAGAGCGACCGTGCGATCCTCCGCGCCGCTGAACGAGCCCATGAGTTTGGTGCGGTGTGGAATGCGCCCCAGCAGCACAACCTCAAGCACGGTCAGTTCCACACTCGGGGCGGCGTTCTGCTCGAGCAGCGCGATCCGCCGGGCCGCCTCGCGCCGCGGAAGGGAGCCGATGGCGACGTCGTCGAGGGAGGCGGTGCCGGCATCCGCTGTGTCGATACCCGCGATCAGGCGAAGCAGGGTGGACTTGCCGGCGCCGTTCGGCCCGAGCAGGCCGGTAACGCTGCCGGTGGGCAGTGACGCCGAAACGTCCCGCAAAATGCTGGTGCCGTCGACGCTGAACGACAACCGATCGAGTTCTACGCCCACAGCTTCGACTTCTTTCTCTTGATCAGCAAAATGAACACCGGCACGCCGATGAACGCGGTGATGATGCCCACCGGCAGCTCGCGCGGATCGAACACGGTGCGCGCGAGGGTATCGGCGATCACCAGGAACAGCGCCCCGCAGACCGCGACGAGCGGGAGCAGGCGGCGGTGGCCCGGGCCGCTGATGCCGCGCACCAGGTGCGGCAGAATGAGCCCGACGAACCCGATGGACCCGCTCACGGCCACCATGGCCCCGGTGAGCAGAGCGACCGAACCGAGCAGGGCCCAGCGGGTGCGATTCACATTGATGCCGAGGCTGGTCGCCGACGTGTCACCGAAGGCGAACGCGTCGAGCCGGGTCGCCGACAGGACAATGCCGGTGCCCACGACCAAAACGGCTGTCGCCGCGATCATTACGCTCTGCCAGGTGGCACCGGCCAGCGAGCCGAGCAGCCAGTTGAGGATCTCGCGGTAGGAGTCGCCCTTGGCCGCCCAGAAGATGATGAACGAGGTGAGGGCACCGGCGAGCTGGGCGATGGCCAGGCCGGCGAGCACGGCCCGCACCGGGGTGATCGTTCCCCCGACCTTGGCGATGCTGAGCGTCGCCATTAGGGCCAGCAATGCCCCGGCAAACGCTGCGGCCGGCAAGGCAAATCCGATGCCGAGAATGACCACGCACACCGCACCAACGGATGCCCCGCTCGACAGCCCGAGCAGGTACGGGTCGGCGAGGGGATTGCGCGTCACGCTCTGCATCACGGCGCCGCTCAGGGCGAGGCCCGCGCCGACCAGGGCGGCCGTGAGCACGCGCGGTAGCCGGAGCTGCCAGACGATCGAGTCGATGAGTAGCGGTACCGGCTCGACGGGCAGGCCGAGGTGCGCGCCGATGCTGCCCGCCACCTGGGCAAGGCTCACCGCTGCCGGCCCGATGGTCACGGCAACCGCGCACCCGAGCACGAGTAGAGCGGCTGCCGCGACCAGCCACCCGAGGTACTTACTGCGGGTCACTCGTCGAGCGCGGCTAGCTGCGAGATCGTGGACGCCGTCGCTTCGACGTTGCGGATGCCGGCCTCGGTCGCGGCGAACGGCAGGATGATGTAGCGCTGGTTCTTGACGGCGTCGAGCACCTGCGTGGCCGGGTCGGACTCCAGGTGGGCGATCTTCGACGCGGCGGTGTTCCAGGTGGCGTCGACGAGCACGATGACGCTCGGGTTGGCCTCGATGATCGATTCCCAGCCCGCCGAGGTCCAGGTGTCGCTCACGTCGGCGAAGATGTTGGTGAGCCCGGCGGCGTCCATGATCATCTCGGGTGAGCCGATACCAGCACCGACATAGGGGGTCGTGGTGCCGCTCGAGTACCACAGGGCCGTGGTGTCGGTCGCGGTCGGCTTGAGGGCGGCGAGGTCGGACTGCAGGCCGCTGACCAGCTTGGCTGCGGCATCCGTTGCGCCGAAGATGGCACCGGCCTCGTCGATTTCGGCGAAAACCGTGTCGAAGGTGAGCGGGTTCGGCATGGAGTCGCCCTTGCAGGCGGCCGGCGAGACGTAGGTTCCCACGCCGAGAGCCTCGAGGGCGGGGCGCTCGCCCACGCCGTCGGCGCTGAAGTTGGATTCCCACCCGCCGTAGATGAAGTCGGGGTTCAGGCCAAGCACCGCCTCCTGTCCGGGCAGAAAGTCGCTGATCACGGTGAGGTCGGCGCCGGCTGCCGCGAGCGACTCAGGTAGGGGCCCGTCGAGAAAGGCTGAGCCGACGATGCGGTCGCCGAGTCCAAGGGCGAGCAGCAGTTCGGTGGCCGAGGACTTGATCGACACGATCCGTTCGGGGGCGGCTGCGACGGTGACGCTGGTGCCGCAGTTGTCAGCCGTGATGGGGTAGCCCGCGCGGGCAGCTGTTGACGAAGCGGGGGACGAGGCCAAAGTGGCGGCGGGCGTTGTCGTGGCGGCGCATCCGCTGAGCAGCAGGGCGGCGTTGATGCCGACGCCGATGAACAGAAAACGGGAACGACGGAGCATGTGGGACCTCACAAAATTTGGGCGCGGTAAACTGGACTGTCCAGCGACCTGCTGCCCAAATCGAGGCAAGCTCAACCAATAAAATCTAATCGGTGGTCGTGAACACCGTATCAGGGGCGCAGAAAAAACAGGGCATAGGCTGAACAGGCTGAGTAACTCGACGAGGGAGAGCGCATGTTGAAGCTGGGGCTGAAGGCGTCGGCGGAGCAGTTCGCACCGCGAGAATTGGTCGAACTCGGTGTCATGGCCGAGGAACACGGGCTCGACAGCGTGACGGTGAGCGACCACTTTCAGCCCTGGCGGCACGAGGGCGGGCACGCGCCGTACGCCATGGCCTGGATGGCCGCGGTCGGCGAGCGCACGAAGCGGGTGCAGATCGGCACGTCGGTGATGACCCCCACCTTTCGCTACAACCCGGCCGTGATCGCCCAGGCCTTCGCCACCATGGGCTGCCTGTACCCCGGGCGCATCATGCTCGGCGTCGGAACCGGCGAAGCCCTCAACGAGATCGCCACCGGTTACCGGGGTGAGTGGCCCGAGTTCAAGGAACGCTTCGCCCGCCTGCGCGAGGCCGTCGACCTCATGCGCCAGCTCTGGACCGGCGAACGAACCGACTTCGACGGTGAGTACTACAGCGCGGTCGGTGCCACCCTGTACGACGTTCCGGATGCCCCGGTGCCGGTCTACATCGCGGCCGGCGGCCCCGTCGTGGCCCGTTACGCCGGCCGGGCGGGTGACGGCTTCATCTGCACCTCGGGCAAGGGCATGGAGCTCTACACCGACAAGCTGCTGCCGGCCGTGGCTGAGGGCCTCGAGAAGGTCGGGCGCCCGCAGGACGACATCGATCGCATGATCGAGATCAAGATCTCCTACGACACCGACCGGGACACCGCGCTCGAGAACACCAGGTTCTGGGCGCCACTGTCCCTCACCCCCGAACAGAAGCACTCCATCCAAGACCCGCTCGAGATGGAGGCCGCTGCCGACGCCCTGCCGATCGAACAGGTCGCCAAGCGCTGGATCGTGGCGTCCGACCCCGACGAGGCCGTCGCCTTGATCAAGCCCTACCTCGACGCGGGCCTCGACCACCTGGTCTTCCATGCCCCCGGCCATGACCAGAAGCGCTTCCTCGACCTGTTCGAGCGCGACCTGGCCCCCCGGCTGCGTCAGCTGGGCTGATCCGCGCGCTGGCCGAAGCCCGCTACGCCCAGCGCGCCCCGACCTCGTGCAGCGCGGAATCAGGCGGATGCGCCGCTGCGGCCAGGGCCTCGGCCACCGGCCGAATATCGTCGGGCAGGGCACCGGCGGTCACGCGAATGAACGCGGGACCGCCGGTGCTGGAAAGGTACGGGGTTGCGAGAAACGGCGAGCCGCCGGCCACCCGAATGCCGGAGGCGGCCAGGCGCACCATGGCGTCCCGTTCGTTTTGCACCGGCAGCCAGGTGTTGATACCGTCGGCCTGCACCACGTCGAGGCCGAACTCGCCCAGGGCATCGGCGAGGGCACGCTGCCGGGCGAAGTAGATGCGCCGGGCCTCGCTGATCTGCGCCATGCTCTCGCCGTTGGTGAGCAGGTCGTGCAAAATTGTCTGCAGCATGCGGCTGGTCCACCCCGGGCCGAGCATCCTGCGGGACACGATCGGGTCGATCAAAGCGGCCGAACCGCCGAGGGCGGCCATGCGGAGGTCGGGGCCGTGCGACTTCGAAAAGCTGCGCACGTGCAGGGTTCGTTCGGGCAGCCAGACGCCGAGACTCACATCGGGGGCGATGCTGATCTCGGCGGAGTGGTCGTCTTCGATCACGATGGTGTCGGCGCTGGCCGCCGTTGTGCGCAACAGGTGGGCGAGTTCCTCGGCCCGCTGCACGGTCATCGACGCGCCGGTGGGATTGTGCGCGCGCGGCTGCAGGAGCACGACGGCCGGACCGAGTTTGAGGGCTTCGGCGAAGTCGGCCGGAATGATGCCGTGCTCGTCGACGGCCACCGGCAGCCGCTCCAGCCCGAGCTGGTCGAGCAGGTCGAAGAACGGTGGGAACGACGGGTTCTCCACGATCACCCGGTCGCCGAAGCGAGCGACCGCATCGAGGCTGCGCGAGATGGCGTCGAGGGCACCGTCGACGATGGTGATCGTCTCCACCGGGTACGGCCACGAAGTCCGCAGTACCTCGAGCAGCTCCGGAATAATGGGCAGATCCTGATAGCTCGGCGTTTCCGCGCGCTGCGCTACCCGGGAGAGCGCCGGCCCCAGCGCCGGCAACAACCGCGGGTCTGGCGTGCCGTGGGAGAGGTCGAGGCGGGCCGGACCGACCGCGCCGATCATGGACTGGCTGCGGGCCGGCAACCACCTGGGCGCGGCATCCTGAACGAAGGTGCCGCCGCGACCACGCGACACGATCAGGCCGACCGCGGAGAGCGCCTGCCAAGCGTGGCTGACGGTCGCGGGGCTCACGCCGAGCTCGCCGGCCAGCAGGCGCACGGTGGGCAGGCGGTCGCCCGGTGCGAGGCGACCGGAGGCGATCAGCCGCCCGATGGCCGCGGCGATCCCCGCGGGGGTGCGCTGCTCAATTTCGTCGATAAAGTTCTGCATTGCCCTTGCCCCTGGGTGCGTTGGCCGACAGGATGATTAATGCGTGCGATACACAGAGAAACACATTTGAAATGTTTACGTCAAATAATAACAATACGAACAGCGCGGTTCGTTACGGTCATTGACTAACGAAGCAAGTGGAAGGCACAGCATGAGCAACGGCACCACCTCCGACACCAGAAACATCGTTCGAACGGCGATCACTCAGGCCACCTGGACCGGTGATGAAGAATCCATGATTCAGAAGCACGAGGGATTCGTGCGCACCGCGGCCGCCCAGGGCGTTCAGGTGATCTGCTTTCAGGAACTCTTTCACGGCCCCTACTTCGGCATCGTGCAGGACGCCAAGTACTACGACTACGCGCAGCCCGTTCCCGGCCCCATCGTCGAACGGTTTCAAAAGCTTGCGAGCGAGTACAACATGGTCATCGTCGTTCCGATGTACGAAGAAGAACAGCCCGGCGTGCTCTACAACACCGCCGCGGTCATCGATGCCGACGGAACCTATCTCGGCAAGTACCGCAAGCACCACATTCCGCACCTGCCCCAGTTCTGGGAAAAGTTCTACTTTCGCCCCGGCAACACCGACTACCCGGTGTTCGACACCAAGTACGGCAAGATCGGCGTCTATATTTGCTACGACCGCCACTTCCCGGAGGGCTGGCGGGCGCTCGGCCTGAACGGCGCGGAAATCGTGTTCAATCCCTCGGCGACCAAGCCCGGGCTGTCCAACCGGCTGTGGGAGCTCGAGCAGCCAGCCGCCGCGGTCGCCAACCAGTACTACGTCGGCGCGAACAACCGCATCGGCAACGAAGAGGCAGAGTTTGGCGACGAGGCCGTGACGTTTTACGGCAGCTCCTACTTCGTTGATCCCAAGGGCAACTACGTGGGCGAGCGGGCCTCGACCGACACCGAGGAGATCGTCGTGCGTGACCTCGACCTCGGCGTCATTCGCGAGGTGCGCCGCGACTGGCAGTTCTACCGCGACCGTCGCCCCGACTCGTACGCGCCCCTCGTCGCCCCTTAAAGCGCACGGCGCAGTTAAATCAGCACTGCGGAGGCTGCCGACCGACCCGGTCGGCAGGATCCGCTATCCCTGACACTTTTCAGCGAAGAGGATGCCATGAAGACTTTGATCAAGAACGGCACCGTGGTCAATGCCACGGGCCGAGGACTCGCCGATGTGCTGATCGACGGGGAGAAAATCGCTGCCGTGCTCGCGCCCGGCTCGAACCTGCTCGGCTTCGATGTGGCGGGCAATGTCGACCGCGTCATCGACGCCGGCGGCAAGTACGTCATTCCCGGCGGCATCGACGCCCACACCCACATGGAGATGCCGTTTGGCGGCACCCAGGCCAGCGACACCTTCGAAACCGGAACCCGCGCCGCCGCCTGGGGCGGCACCACGAGCATCGTCGACTTCGTCGTGCAGTACGCCGGCGAAAACGTGCTCGAGCGCTACGCCGCCTGGCAGCAGAAGGCTGCCGGCCAGTGCGCCATCGACTACGGCTTTCATCAGATTCTCAGTGACGTGCAGGACAGCTCACTGACCGCCATGGACGAACTCGTCGCCGAGGGCGTCTCGAGTTTCAAGCTGTTCATGGCCTACAAGGGTGTCTTTCTCAGCGACGACGGCCAGATCGTCAAGGCCATGCAGCGCGCGGCCACCAACGGCAGCATGATCATGATGCACGCCGAGAACGGCAGCGTTATCGACCTGCTCGTACAGCAGGCCGTCGCCGCCGGCAATATCAGCCCGCTGTACCACGGCCTCACCCGGCCCTGGCAGGCCGAAGAAGAAGCCACGCACCGGGCGATCATGCTCGCCAACCTCACCGGTGCTCCTCTCTATATAGTTCACGTGTCTGCCAAGCAGTCCGTGGACCAGATCGCTCAGGCCAGGGACAACGGCCAGAATGTCTTCGGCGAGACCTGCCCGCAATACCTGTACCTCTCGCTCGAGGACAATCTCGGTGCTCCCGGGTTTGAGGGCGCGAAATGGGTGTGCTCGACGCCGCTGCGCGCCAAGGCCGAGGGCCACCAGCACCACATGTGGCAGAGCCTCGCCACGAACGACATCCAGATGGTCTCCACCGACCACTGCCCGTTCTGCATGAAGGGTCAGAAGGAGATGGGCCTGACCGACTTCTCTAAAATTCCCAACGGCATCGGGTCGGTCGAACACCGCATGGACCTGCTCTACCAGGGCGTGGTCGACGGCAAAATCTCGCTCGAACGCTGGGTCGAGGTCTGCTCGACCACCCCGGCGCGCATGTTCGGCATGTACGGCCAGAAGGGCGTGATTCAGCCGGGCGCCGACGGCGATGTGGTCATCTACGACCCGAACGGGCACACCTCGATTGGTGTCGATAAGACTCACCACATGAACATGGACTACTCCGCCTGGGAGGGCTACGAGATCGACGGCCACGTCGACACCGTCATCTCCCGCGGCAAGGTCGTCGTCGACGGCTTCGCCTATCTCGGCACCAAGGGTGACGGCCGGTATATCAAGCGCGGCCTGAGCCAGTATCTGATTTAGGGGGGAAGACATGGATTTCGGAGCAGTACTGCAGACCAACCCGCCGTCGGCGCGCACCGTGCAACTGGCCAAACTAGCCGAGGCCCACGGATTCAGTCACGTCTGGACCTTCGACTCGCATCTGCTCTGGCAGGAACCCTATGTGATCTACAGCCGTATCCTGGCCGAGACCAGCAAGATCATCGTCGGCCCCATGGTCACCAACCCGGCGACCCGCGACTGGACGGTGACGGCATCCACTTATGCAACTCTCAACGAGATGTACGGCAACCGCACCATCTGCGGCATCGGGCGCGGCGACTCGGCCGTGCGCACCACGAATGGCGCGCCGACCACGCTGAAGACCCTGCGCGAGTCGATCCATGTCATTCGGGAGCTTGCCAACTCCCGCCCGGTCGAATACAACGGGGCCACGGTGCAGTTTCCGTGGAGCCGCGGATCGAGCCTCGAGGTCTGGGTCGCCGCCTACGGTCCGCTCGCGCTCAAACTCACCGGCGAGGTCGGCGACGGCTTCATTCTGCAGATGGCCGACCTCGACGTCGCCAAGTGGATGATCGAGAGCGTGCGCACCGCAGCCTCCAACGCCGGGCGCGACCCGATGGCGATCAAATTCTGCGTCGCCGCCCCCGCCTATGTCGGTTCGGACTGGGAACACATGCGCAACCAGTGCCGCTGGTTCGGCGGAATGGTCGGCAACCACGTGGCCGACATCGTGGCCAAGTACGGCACCGATTCCATCGTTCCCGCGGCCCTCACCGACTACATCAAAAACCGTGAGGGCTACGACTACAACCAGCACGGCAAGGCGGGCAACGAGCACGCCGCGTTCGTGCCCGACGAGATCGTCGACCGATTCTGCCTGCTCGGCACCGCGAAAGACCACATCGAGAAGCTCGAGGCACTCAGAGACCTCGGCGTCGACCAGTTCGCCAGCTATCTGCAGCACGACAACAAGGAAGAAACGATGCGCGTCTACGGCGAAACCGTGATTCCGGCCATGACCGATTCCATCATGGCCACAAAATAGCATTTTCATCTCCACCATCACCGACCCAGAAAGCCAGCGATATACGTGACTGACACCAGCACACACACCGTCCCTCCCGCAGCCACCGGCGAGGCGCCGAGCCTCAATGCGCGCACGAGCGAACTCGACCGGGCGCACGTCTTCCATTCCTGGTCGGCGCAGGCGGCGCTGAAGCCGCTCGTCATCGCTGGCGGGCTGGGCTGTCGCGTCTGGGACCACGATGGTCGCAGGTATCTTGACTTTTCGAGTCAGTTGGTGAACGTGAATATCGGCCACCAGCATCCGTCGGTACTGAAAGCCATCACCGAGCAGGCCGCTCTGCTGACCACCATTGCGCCGTCGACGGCGAACCTGGCCCGCGGCGAAGCAGCCCAGCGCATCACCGATCGCGCCCCCGCCGGGTTCAACAAGGTCTTCTTCACCAACGGGGGAGCGGATGCGAATGAAAACGCCATGCGCATGGCCCGCCTGCACACCGGCCGCGACAAGGTGCTCTCCCTTTATAAGTCGTATCACGGCAACACCGGGGCGGCCGTGGTCGCCACCGGCGACTGGCGCCGCATTCCCAACGAGTACGCGCGCGGCCACGTGCACTTCTTCGGGCCGTTCCTCTACCGCAGCGAATTCTGGGCGAGCAGCGAAGAGGAGGAATGCGCCCGCGCGCTGCACCACCTCGAACGTGTCATCCAGGGTGAGGGTGTGGCCTCGGTTGCCGCTATTCTGCTCGAGTCGATTCCCGGCACCGCCGGAATCATGATGCCGCCGGTCGGCTACCTGCCCGGGGTACGCGCGCTCTGCGACAAGTACGGCATCATGCTGATCCTCGACGAGGTCATGTGCGGCTTCGGGCGCACGGGCAACTGGTTCGCTTTTCAGGCCTATGACGTCGTGCCCGACCTGATCACCTTCGCCAAGGGCGTCAACTCCGGCTATGTACCGACCGGAGGCGTGATCATCTCCGATGCCATCGCGGCAACCTTCAACGAGACGGTCTTTCCCGGCGGACTCACCTACAGCGGGCATCCGCTCGCCATGGCGTCGATCGTCGGTGCGCTGGATGCGATGGCCGACGAGGGCATCGTGGAGAACGCGGCCCGCATCGGGCGGGACGTGCTCGAGCCTGGGCTGAAAGCCCTGCAGGTCAAGCACCCGATTATCGGCGAGGTGCGCGGGGTCGGCGTGTTCTGGGCGCTCGAACTCGTCGCCGACCCGGCAACTCGCGAGCCGGTGAGCGGCGCCGTCATGGCCCGCGTCAAGGCCGAGCTGCTCGGGCGCGGCCTGCTGCCTTTCCTCATGGAGAACCGCATCCACGTCGTTCCGCCGTGCGTCGTGACCGACGTCGAAGTTGCCGAGGCGCTCGCCATCTACGACGAGGTGCTCAGCCTCGACCTGCTTTCCTAACCGCAGTCAACCCTGAAGGACGTTTCACCATGACCGACACCCCCACCATTCAGCACTACATCGACGGCGCAGCTGCCGCCGGCACCTCCACCCGCACCGCGCCGGTTTACAACCCGGCCACCGGCAAAGTCGCCAAGAACGTATTGCTCGCGAGCACGGCCGATCTCGACGCTGCCGTCGCGGTCGCCCAGGCCGCCTACCCGGCCTGGCGCGACATGAGCCAGGCTCGCCGCCAGACCATCATGTTCAATTTCCGCGAACTGCTCAACGCGCGCAAGGGCGACCTGGCCGAAATTCTCACGGCCGAACACGGCAAGGTCACCTCCGATGCGCTCGGTGAGATCATTCGCGGCCTCGAGGTCGTAGAATTCGCGCTCGGCATGCCGCACCTCTCCAAGGGCGAGTACTCCGAGAACGTCTCGACCGGCGTCGACGTCTACACGCTGCGCCAGCCGCTCGGCGTGGTCGGTATCATCAGCCCGTTCAACTTTCCGGCGATGGTGCCGCTCTGGTACTTCCCGATCGCCATCGCGGCCGGCAACACCGTCGTGCTCAAGCCGAGCGAAAAGGACCCGTCAGCGTCGAACTGGCTCGCCGAGCTGTTCACCGAGGCCGGCCTGCCCGCCGGTGTGCTCAACGTGGTGCACGGCGACAAGGAAGCCGTCGACGCGCTGCTCGTGCACCCCGACGTGCAGGCGATCTCGTTCGTCGGCTCCACGCCGATCGCCCGCTACATCTATGAGACCGCGGCCAAGCACGGCAAGCGCGTGCAGTCCCTCGGTGGCGCCAAGAACCACATGCTCGTGCTGCCCGATGCCGACCTCGACCTGGCAGCGGATGCCGGCGTCAACGCCGGGTTCGGATCCGCCGGTGAGCGCTGCATGGCCATCAGCGTCATCGTGGCCGTCGAGCCCGTCGCCGACGAGCTCATCGCGAAGATCGCCGAGCGCGTCAAGGGCCTCACGGTCGGTGACGGCACGCGCGGCTGCGACATGGGCCCGCTGATCACCAAGGTGCACCGCGACAAGGTCGCCGGCTACATTGACATCGCCACGGCGGACGGTGCCGACGTCGTCATCGACGGTCGTGACATCGAGGTTGATGGAGACGCCGACGGCTTCTGGCTCGGCCCGACCCTGTTCGACAAGGTCAGCGTGGACTCCGCCGTGTACCTCGACGAAATCTTCGGACCGGTGCTGTCGATCGTGCGCGTCGCCAGCTACCAGGAGGGCCTCGACCTCATCAACGCGAGCCAGTACGGCAACGGCACCGCGATCTTCACCAACGACGGCGGGGCCGCTCGTCGGTTCCAGAACGAGGTGCAGGTCGGCATGGTCGGCATCAACGTACCGATTCCGGTTCCGGTGGCGTACCACTCCTTCGGCGGCTGGAAGAACTCGCTGTTCGGCGACGCGAAGGCCTACGGCCCCGCCGGCGTCAACTTCTTCACGAGAGAGAAGGCGGTCACGAGCCGTTGGCTCGACCCGAGCCATGGAGGAATCAACCTGGGCTTCCCCCAGAACCACTAGTTCCTCCCCGCGAGAGCGCAAAAAGTGCCCGATTGGAACCTCCAATCGGGCACTTTTTGCGCTCTCGGCGGCCTAGTGGGCGGTGTGGGACTGCTGCACCCTCGCGGCCTCGGATTGCAGGGCTTCTATTACGGTGCGCACGGCCAGGCGCTCGGCTCGGTCGGGGCGCATGAGGGCCACGATTTGGCGCTCGGATTCGATTCCGCGCAGGGGCTTCAGCACGAGGCGGCCGGGCTGGCCGCCGCCGGAGGTGTAACGCGGCACCAGCGCGATGCCGAGCCCGGCGATCACGAACGATTCGATCAGGGCGAGGTCGGCGAACCGCTGCGACATCGACAGCCGCGCGCCCGCCTCCTGCTCGATCGCGTGCAGAATGCGCTCGAACGGATACCCGTCGGTCACGCCGATCCAGGTCTCGCCGATCAGGTCGCTCGGACGCACCCAGGCGCGATCTTCAAGCGGATGCCCCACCGGCAGCCCCACATCCAACGGCTCGGTCATCAGCGGCACCACTTTCAGGCCGCGGCCGGCCCAGGAAAGCTGCCCACTCATCGAGTGGGCCAGCACGATGTCGTACTCTGCTGTGAACGCGGGAAAGTCGCTCAGTTCGGGGTCTTCGTCGGCGCAATTGAGCACGAGGCCGGGCCTCAGGTGCTTGATCACGCCGGGCAGCAGCATCTGGCCGGCGGTGGGAAAGGTGACGAGGCTGACTTCGCCGGTGGCGAGGTTCCGAAATTCGTCCCAGAGGGCGGTCGCCTTCGCGAGTGACACCGCGACATCCGTTGCGCTGCGGGCGAGCGCACGGCCGGCGTCGGTGAGCACGAGGCCGCGACCCTGACGCTGGGTGAGCGGCAGACCGGCTTCGCGTTCGAGCACCTTGAGCTGTTGGGAGACCGCCGAGGGGGTGCGGTGGGTGGCCAGGGCGACCGCTGTGACGCTGCCGCGGTCGGCGAGTTCGCGGAGTAGTTCGAGTCGTTGCACGTCCATGTAGTTAGCCTAAACAGTTCATGCAACATAAAGCGATTGTGCTGCACGGTTGTTGGTGTTCTACTAAAAGAGTCATACACGAGCAATGTCGCCTCCGTGCCGGGCCACTCCATCTCCTCTGAAAGGCACCTCGTGTTCATCCTCATCTCACTCCTGTCCGTTGCCGTTGTCTCCATCGCCGCCCTCGTCGTTGAGGTTCGCCGCGATGGCTACCGTCAGATCGAGCGTCGCAATCTCGTTCGCGCCTTCTAACTCCCACCGCCTCTTCACTTCACTTCCCGCTCTCGCATCCGCCCCTCGTAGGGCCGTTTGTGAAACCGAGCCATCTGCGTCCTCACTGGCTGCGTTTGTGCACTCCTTCATGGGGATCGGCGGGGCAGGGTCACCTGCTCCTCGAGCAAAAATTCGCAACCCCGCAGGAAACCCGCCCCGCCTTGTCTCCTGGGGGCTGTGAGCCATGCTCTAAACTGGCGAGCGTGACTGATACGCGGCAGAAACTCATCGACTTCATCTCGGCCGAGGCCGTTTTTCACGGCGACTTCGTTCTCACGAGCGGCAAGAAGGCCACGTACTACGTGGACATGCGCCGGGTGAGCCTTGACCATCGGGTCGCCCCGCTCATCGGGCAGGTCATGCTCGACCTGATTCAGGACGTTCCCGACGTCGTCGCCGTCGGCGGCATGACCATGGGCGCTGACCCGATCGCCGCCGCCGTCATGCACCAGGGCGTGGCCCGCGGCGCGAGCTACGACGCGTTCGTCGTGCGCAAGGAACCGAAGGACCACGGACGGGGCCGCCAGGTCGAGGGCCCCGAACTCGCCGGCAAGCGCGTGATCGTGCTCGAAGACACTTCGACGACCGGGGGGTCGCCCCTCGCCGCCATCGAAGCCCTGCTCAAGATCGGCGCTGAGATCGCCGGCGTCGCCGTCGTGGTCGATCGCAACACCGGTGCCCGTGAAGTGATCGAAGCCGCCGGTTACCCCTATTTTGCCGCGATCTCCCTTGAGGACCTGGGGCTGAACTAGTGGCGCCAGACGACGACGAGCTCGGAATCGCCTGGCTCGCGTCGCAGCTCGGCAAGCCCGTCGGCGAGTCGGGTGCGGAATCCGGTGCCGACTCGCTGGTGGCGTCCGGTGCTGACGATGCGGATGCCGCCGCTCCCATTGTTCCGGTCGCGCCCGTTTCGGACGAGCTCGGGCGAAGAGGCCACCGCGCCGCTGAGGCACAGGCCGAACCGGTTGCCGCCGTCGAGCTGGCGCCCGTCGCCCCCGAAGTCCCGGCAGCGACCGTCGACCTGCCCAGTTCTGAAACGGATGCTGGTCCGCAGGGCCCGGCGGGGAGCATCCGCTCTCAGTCCGGTGAGGACTTCGGCGATCAGCCGACCGAGCTGCTGACTGCGCCGGGCACGTGCGGTGCCACCGAGTCTGAGGCCAGCGGTGCTGCGGCCGCCACGACCGTCATCGTCGGCGCCGCGACCCCGATCGCGGCGCCGACAGCTGCCGAGCCGCCGAGCCGCCACCGCTCCCGGCGGGGTACCGGCGGTGCCCGCCAGGCCAGCCTGGTCTGGACCGCCGTCGGACTGCTCGCGGCCATCGTTCTCGCTGGACTGTTCTATCTAGGCCAACGGCTCGTCGCGAGCCCGGTTCCGGTAGCCGCGCCCACCCAATCCGCTTCGCCCACACCGACACCAACTCCCACGCCGACTCCGACGCCGGAGATTACCGCGGTACAGCTGGCCGGCGTGCACGAGTGGAATACCCTGTTCGGCGGGGAATGCCTCGAACCCTACGGCTCGCCGTGGGAAGAAGACTTCACGGTCGTCGATTGCGCGGCCTCGCATACGGCTCAGCTGGTGTTCCGCGGCGACTTCGGCGGCGACGCGACCACGGCCTTTCCAGGCGAAGCCGCACTGGCCGCGCAGATCAACCTACTGTGCACGAGCCCCGGAATTCTGGACCTGAACGCCGCCGGCGCCTACCCGAACCTGCAGATGCAGGGCAGCTATCCGATCACCGAAGACCAGTGGACCGACGAGCCACGCAACTTCTACTGCTTCGCCAGCCGGGCCTCGGCTGAGCCGATCAGCATGAGCATCATGGGAGCCGGACCCGGAGTCTGAGCGGCCTAGAGCTCGTCGCTCTCGATCAGTTCGGTCACGAGCAGCTCGTGCACACCAGCCACGATCTCGTCTGGCCGGAACGGGTACCGGTTGATCTCGGCCTCGTCGCTTATGCCGGTCATCACGAGAATCGTGTGCAGACCAGCCTCGATGCCGGCGACAATGTCGGTGTCCATCCGGTCGCCGATCATGCCGGTGTTCTCGGAGTGCGCGCCGATCTTGTTCATCGCGGAACGGAACATCATGGGGTTGGGCTTACCGACGACATAGGGTTCCATGCCGGTGGCCTTGGTGATCAGCGCCGCAATTGCCCCGGTCGCTGGCATCGGGCCGTCTTTGCTCGGTCCGGTGGCATCCGGATTCGTCGCGATGAACCGTGCGCCGCCCAGAATTAGCCGAATCGCCTTGGTGATGGCCTCGAACGAATAGTTGCGCGTCTCACCAACCACGACATAGTCGGGAGCGGTTTCGGTCATTATAAAGCCGGCCTCGTGCAGGGCAGTGGTGATTCCGGCCTCGCCGATCACGAACGCCGTGCCACCAGGCATCTGCGATTGAAGAAAGTCTGCCGTCGCGAGCGCCGAGGTCCAGATGCGGTCCTCCGGCACGTTCAGCCCGCTCGAACGCAGCCGGGCGCTCAGGTCACGCGGCGTGAAAATGGAGTTATTGGTGAGCACCAGAAACGGGGTGCCAGAATCCGTCCACTGCTGCAGCAGTTCGGAGGCTCCGGGGAGGGCCTCATTCTCGTGCACGAGCACACCGTCCATGTCGGTGAGCCAGCATTCGATTTCGTCGCGTCGTGCCATCGGGCGCTCCTTCATGTCGACTCTCAGCCTAGCTGCGCGAGGTTTCGCCTCGGTTACATCTCAGGCAATAAAGCGGATGCTGCGGCCCCACCCGAAATCGCCCGTGCCGGCACGACGGCCGAAACTGCCGAAAGCTGGCTAGTGCCTCAGGCGGTGACCCAGATGGACGCGGCAGCAGCTGGCGTGATCAGCCGGCTCTGGCCATCCGCTAACACGATGGTCAGTGGCGCCGCGAGGGTGAATGCGGTGCCTGGTCCGATCAGGTCAGCTGCGAGTTCGCGCAGCACTGCGGGGTCGCGGTCGCTGATGCGCAGCACGACTCCGGCGTGCCCGACCGCGGCCTCGGCCAGCAGCGCCGACGGCTCCCGCACGACGGAGCCGTCGGCGGCCGGAATGGGATCGCCGTGCGGATCGTGCGCTGGAAACCCGAGCCGGGCGTTGATCGCTTCGAGCAGGCGATCCGAGATGGAGTGCTCGAGAATTTCGGCTTCGTCGTGTACCTGGTCCCAGTCGTAGCCCATTTCGCCGACCAGCCAGGTTTCGATCAGGCGATGCCGGCGCACGACCGCCGTTGCTCGTAGCCGGCCGGCATCCGTCAGCGCCAGCGGCCCGTAGGGAACGTGGGTGATCAGCCCGCTCGCGGCGAGCTTCTTCACCATTTCGGTAACGGATGACGGCGCCACTCCCAGTCGCACGGCCAGCGCCGACGGGGTGATCAGGTCGCTCTGCCACTCGGTGTGGGAGTAGATGGTCTTGAGGTAGTCCTCGGCGGCGCCGGTCGTGTAGGTCATTTCTCTTCAGGGTAGCAAGTTGGCTGACGGGGAAGCCAGTGCCAGGCGAGTCGGTGCCGTCGGCCAACACGCGAGAGCTACCGAAGCTGCCGGTGGGCACGTTGTGGGCTGGAATCCGGGCGATCTCGGCACTGGGATCTCTGCACTGGGATTTCGGCACTGGTTTTCTGCACAAATTGACACAGAGGGGGGTGAAGGGGCAATGCACACCATACGATCAGAATTCGGCGTCTCGCCGAGAAATTGCTGTGCACGACGGGCTCTGCCGGAGTGACAGGGGATGGGTTAGCTAATGGAGGTCGCAGTGCGCAGGTTTTTTTCGGTTCCGCGAGGTAATTCGTCGCGGGTGGTGGCGGCATCCGTTGCGGCAGCGCTGATTCTGGGCTCGGTACTGGTCGCGGTTCCCGCGCAGGCAGCGATGACCGACCTGACCATAGATGACGTCGTTTACGCATTCGACGATACAACGATGAGTGCAACAGCGACGTACTACGAAGGCTCCGCAACGACGCTCGCGTTTCCCGAGAGTTTCCCGGGTGCGTACGCGCCCTATACCCTCACTGCCATTGGCGCGAACGCCTTTCAATTCGCCTCGTTGACCTCGGTGACCCTCCCCGAGGGGCTGCTCACCATTGGTGCGGCAGCCTTCCAATATGCCTCGTTGACCTCGGTAACCCTGCCCGAGGGGCTGCGCACCATTGGTGAAAGCGCGTTTTACGGCACAATCTTGGGTGCGTCTGTTGCCATTCCGGCGTCGGTGACCAGTATCGGAAACTACGCTTTCTCCGGCAACAATATGACCGGCGTCACCTTTCAGGAGGAGGGGGCTCTCGCCACTATCGGCACCGGTGCTTTTTCCTATAACGAATTCACTTCCGTTAGCATTCCGGGGTCCGTGACCGAAATTGGCAACGATGCATTCGACCACAACCTATTCCTGACCGAGGTGACCCTGAATGAGGGGCTGGAGACGCTCGGCAACTGGGTCTTTGCCCACGCCAATATCCCGTCAGTCGTCATTCCTTCGACGGTTACGAGCCTGGGGCAGGGTGTCTTCTATAACAACACGTCGCTGGCGTCGGTGACGTTTGCCGGCCGCGCGCCGACGTCTTGGGCAGCTCCCGGAAGCAGCGCGTCGCTGGGCGAATCCAACGCGTTGGTCGTTAGCTACCTGGCTGAGTGGGGCTTCGAAATCGTCGGAGACGGCGGGTTCACCCACCCGACTTGGAAGGGCCACAACACCGCGCTCTACGTGGCCGAAGTGCTTGACCCGACCGTGACGTTTGAGCTGAACGGGCACGGCACCGCCGTGAACGCCCAGTCGGTGAGTGCTGGGGATTCAGCAGTTCGTCCAGATGATCCGTCGGAATCGGGCTGGTTGTTCAGCGGCTGGTACAGCGATGCAGAAGTTCTCCAGGTTCCGTTCGACTTCGGTACGCCAGTGACCGTCGATGTGACCGCGTATGCGAAATGGACGGCAGTGGTCGATGCCCCGACCGACACCCCGACCGACACCCCGACCGACACCCCGACCGACACCCCTGTTGCCGCCGCGCTGACCCTTGACCTCGACCTGGCTATCGGCGATGTCGTGGCCGGCTCCACGGTCACCGTCTCGGCAGTGGGGTTGCTGGCAGAGTCCGCCTACACGGTGGTCGTGCGTTCGACCCCGGTCACGATCGCGTTTGGATCCGCCAGCCTCGACGGTACTGTCACCGGCACGGGCGTCATGCCCGCCGGGATGGAAGCCGGCGCGCACACCGTCACGTTCAGCGGAACGGCTGCCGACGGCAGCGCTCTCAGCAGCGTCGTGTACTTCACTGTTGGCGCCGGGGGCATTGTGACCTATCTGTCATCCGTTGAAGCGGCTGCTGCCTCCGCGGTTACGGCTGCTGCCGCGGCTTCCCTGGCTTCGACTGGCTTCGCTGGTGCGCCGCTCGGCGTCGCCGCGCTGCTGCTGCTGGTAGCCGGAGCCGCGCTCGTCGTTCGGCGTCGTCGGGTCGCCGCGTAGGGCATCCGCCTGTTGCGGCCGTCACCTCGCCAATTGGGCGGGTGGCGGCCGTTTTATTGCGGTCGGCGAACTCGAGCAACGGGAGGCGCCGACACGTTGGCCGACCGTTACGCTCCGGTGAAGACGAGTACGAGCAGCACCACGTTGAGGGCGACCAGCGCCAGCGCGCACACCACACCGGCGGCGGTCGTGAACCAGCGGTTGGTGAACGTGCCGAGCAGGCCGCGCTGCGCGGTCAGCCAGACCAGCGGAATCAGCGCGAACGGAATGCCGAACGAGAGCACCACCTGGCTGAGCACGAGCGCCTGGGTGGGGTCGAACCCGACGCCCAGAATGAGCAGAGCCGGAATCAGCGTGACCAGCCGTCGAAGCAGGAGCGGAATGCGCACGTGCAGCAGGCCGTGCATAATCTCGGCCCCGGCATAGGCGCCGACCGAGGTTGAGGCGAGCCCCGACGCGAGCAGTCCCACCGCAAACAGCGTCGCGACGATCGGTCCAAGCGTGTCCTTGAGCGCCGCATAGGCTCCCTCGAGCGTGTCGGTTCCGTCCACACCCTGCAAAGCGGATGCTGCGAGCAGCAGAATCGCCAGATTCACTGTTCCGGCGATGGCCATCGCGATCGTGACGTCCCATTTCGTGGCCCAGAGCAGGCGGCGGGTCGCGACCACGCCCTGCCATTCCGGGAATCGGTCGCGGGTGAGCGAGGAGTGCGCATAGATGGCGTGCGGCATGATCGTCGCGCCGAGAATGGACGCGGCGAGCAGCACCGAGTTGCTGCCCTCGAAGCGCGGAACCAGACCGTCGAGAACGCCGCCGGCATCGGGCGGGGAGACGAAGACGCCGGCCGTGAAACCGATGGTGATAATGAGCATGAGCATGATGATGACGCGTTCGAAAATGCGCGGTCCCCGCCGCGAGTGCACCATGAGCACGATCATCGAGATGGTTCCGGTGATCACGCCGCCCCAGATCAGCGGCAGGTTGAACAGCAAGTTGAGGGCGACGGCGCCGCCGATGATCTCGGCGAGGTCGGTGGCCATGGCGACGAGTTCGGCCTGAATCCAATAGAGCCGCCGCGCGGTGGGCCGTTTCATGCGCACCCCGAGAATCTCGGGGAGGCTCTGCCCGGTGACGATCCCAAGCTTGGCCGAGAGGTACTGAATGAGCCAGGCCATCACGTTGCCAGCCACGACCACCCAGACCAGCAGATAGCCGTAACGGGCTCCGGCGGTCATATTGCTCGCGACATTGCCCGGGTCGAGATAGGCGACCCCGGCGACGAGGGCCGGTCCGAGCAGCCACAGCAGGCGGCTGGAGGCGACCGTGGTGGGAGCCTGGGCGAGCACGCGATCGGGAGCGGGGGCATCCGTTTTAGACATGCCGAAACCCTAGCCGAAATTTAGGCAGACCGAAAGCCCGAATCTGGGTTCGGCCGGCGGGTTACGGTTAAGCAGTGATCGAACCAGCCGCCCCCACCTTCGCCGTCGACAGCTCTTCCTCCGAACGCTCCACCTACGGGGTCGGTCCGTGGCCGGGGGAGTGGCCGAGCGAAGACCGGTACGACGCCGAGCTGCTCGAGCACGGCGACACCCGCAACGTGATCGACCGGTATCGCTACTGGAATATGGCCGCGATTGTGGCTGACCTGGATGAGCACCGGCATCCGTTTCACGTGGCGATTGAAAACTGGCAGCATGACATGAACATCGGTTCGATCGTGCGCAGCGCCAACGCGTTCGGCGCCGACACCGTGCACATTATCGGGCGCAAACGCTGGAACAAGCGCGGTGCCATGGTTACCGACCGCTACCAGCATGTGCTGCACCACACGGATGTCGCCGCGTTCGTGCAATGGTGTGCCGCAGAGGCGCTGCCGGTGATCGCGATCGACAACGTGCCAGGAAGCGTCATCATCGAGACCTTCAGCTTCCCAGAGCGCTGCGTGCTTCTGTTCGGCCAGGAGGGCCCCGGACTGTCGGAGCAGGCCATCGCCGCCGCGGAATCCATCGTCGAAATCAGCCAGTTCGGGTCGACCCGCTCGATCAACGCCTCGGCCGCCGCGGCCGTCACCATGCATTCCTGGGTGGTTCAGCACCGGTTCTGATTTTTCCTTCATTCGGTGACGGTTTGGGGCTAGCGTGACGGTATGACTGCGATCACTGATGATCTACCCGCCCGCCTGCTGCACGAAGAAAACGCCGGATGGGAGGCCATTCTGGGCGGTACGGGCGGCGCCTACTACCAGCGCGAAATGACCGACGACGGGTTGATGATCGTGCCGGGCGCTGTCATCACGCGCGACCAAGTCACCGCCTACTTTGATCAGGCGGCGCCGTGGGAGAGCTACGGCATTCACGAACCCGCCATCATTCGCCTCGGCGAGCACGCCGGTGTCGTCGTCTACAAAGCAATTGCCCGGCGCGGTGAGGTGGTGGCCGAACTGAACATGTCGACCACCTATCTGTTCGTCAATGGTGGCTGGCGCGTCGCGGCCCGGCAGCAGTGCCCAGCGTAGCCTGGCCCATCCGTTCAGCAGTCTGGCGTGCATGAGCGCGCCCGATGTGGGTGCTCGCTACGGTAACCGAACGTAGCGCCCACCGATATCGGGCGCGGTCACGAGACAGGGGCGGCAGCGCACCGAAAGCGGCGGCCTGCGGTCTTGGTAGGATTCAGTGTGACCGGCGACAATTTGATTTCAGAGCCCGAGACCCTTCTTCCCGCGGAACCGGAGGTGCTCGAGGCCCTTCGCCGAACCGCGTGGAGCGAGATCGCCGCTGTGGTGCAGGTGCACCCGACGTCGCCGCTGGCCTGGGCTGAGCTGGCCGATGCCACCCATTCCGAGGGCCGTGTGCTCGAGTCGTACGCCTATGCTCGGGTCGGTTATCACCGCGGACTCGACGCCCTGCGCAAGGCCGGCTGGCGCGGCCACGGCCCCATTCCGTGGCGCCACGAACCCAACCGCGGGGTGCTTCGCGCCCTGTTCGCGCTGCGCCGCGGTGCCGAAGAGATCGGTGAGGCCGACGAGGTCATCCGTCTCACCGCTTTTTTGACGGATGCCGATGCGAGCGCCATTGACATCATCGGAGCCCGTTACACCGGCAGCCCCGGCTTCGACCCGGCGCCGCCGACCGAAGCCTTTGTTATTCGAGGAGAAGACTAAATGCCCGCGATCGTACTCATCGGAGCCCAGTGGGGCGACGAGGGCAAGGGCAAGGCCACCGACCTGCTCGGTAGCCGGGTCGACTATGTCGTCAAGTTCAACGGCGGCAACAACGCCGGACACACCGTTGTCATCGGTGATGAGAAGTATGCGCTGCACCTGCTGCCGTCGGGCATCCTGAGCCCCGGAGTGACCCCGGTCATCGCGAACGGCGTGGTCGTCGACGTCGAGGTGCTGTTTGAAGAGCTCGACGCGCTGATGGAGCGCGGTGTCGACGTCTCCCGGCTCAAGGTCAGCCTGAACGCGCACGTCATCACGGCGTACCACCGCACCCTCGACAAGGTCACCGAGCGTTTTCTCGGAAAACGCCAGATCGGCACCACCGGGCGCGGCATCGGCCCGGCGTACGCCGACAAGATCAACCGCGTCGGCATCCGCGTGCAGGACCTGTTCGACGAGAACATTTTGCGCCAGAAGGTCGAGGGCGCCCTGGACCAGAAGAACCACATGCTGGTCAAGGTGTACAACCGTCGTGCCATCGAGGCCGAGGAGATCGTCACCGAGCTGCTCAGTTACGCCGAACGCCTGCGCCCGATGGTCACCGACACCGCGTTGCTGCTGCACCAGGCACTGATGGCCGGCAAGAACGTCTTGTTCGAGGGGGGCCAGGCCACCATGCTCGACGTCGACCACGGCACCTACCCCTTTGTTACGTCGTCGAACGCCACCTCGGGCGGCGCGGTGACCGGTTCCGGTATCGCACCCAACCGCATCGACCGCGTCATCGCCGTGGTCAAGGCGTACACGACCCGCGTCGGCAGCGGGCCGTTCCCGACCGAGCTGTTCGACGAGTCCGGCGAGTACCTGCGCGCCAACGGTTTCGAGTTCGGCACCACGACCGGCCGTCCGCGTCGCTGCGGCTGGTACGACGCCCCGATCGCCCGGTACACCGCCCGCATCAACGGTGTCACCGACTTCGTGCTCACCAAGCTCGACGTGCTCACCGGCCTGGCCGAGATTCCGGTCTGCGTGGCTTACTCGGTCGACGGCGTGCGCGTCGACGAGGTGCCCGTCTCGCAGAGCGACTTTCACCACGCCGTGCCGATCTACGAGAACTTACCCGGTTGGACCGAGGACATCACCGGTGTGCGCACGTTCGAGGAGCTGCCGCAGGCCGCGCAGAACTACGTGCTCGCGCTCGAAGCCATGAGCGGATCGCGCATGTCGGCGATCGGCGTCGGCCCGGGCCGTGAAGCCATCGTGGTGCGGCACGACCTGATCGACTAAAGCCGCTACCCGTTTCGGGGTTGACCTGCCACACTGGGCGGGTGACCGCCCTGAGACCCCATTCCCTGACCCTGACAGGTCGTTTTGTGCAGCTGCAACCGCTCGGCAGCGCGGTGCTTCCCGACCTGCACCGCGCCATCGCTCGCCCCGAGGTGTTCGCCGCCGGCTTCGGCGGTGGCCCGGCATCGTTGCACCGGGACGTTGACGGGTTTATCCAATGGGCCGACACCTACTTTCAGTGGGAGAGTCTGCCCTACGTGGTGCGCCTGCTCGGCGGCGCACACGACGGCGACGTCGTCGGCACCACGACCCTCGGCGACATCGATGTCGTCAACGAGTCGATTCACCTCGGCTGGACCGCCTACGACCCCCGCGTCTGGGGCACCGCCGTCAACGCGGAAACCAAGCTGCTCGTGCTCGGCACCGCCTTCGACAATGGTTTCGGCCGGGTCAAAATTCAAGCGGATGCCATCAACGAGCGTTCCCGCGCCGCCATCCTCGGTATCGGAGCCACCTTTGAAGGCATCCTCCGCCGGGATCGCCCCCGCGCCGACGGCACCTGGCGGGACAGCGCGGTCTATTCGATCCTCGCCGATGAGTGGCCGGCCGTTCGCGCCGGACTCGAGGCCCGCCTGGGCGCGTTCGAGTCCCGGTTCGTGTCCTATCGGAGCCTGCGCAAGGCCGGGCCGGGCGGCACGATCAGTGGCGGTGGCCCGCAGAGCGGCGTGCGCAGCGGCGTGAACGGCGGGAGCGCGCCGGATCTGCCGGAGGCGGCGCCCGGAGCCGAGCCGGGTTCGACCCGTGCGGCGGCCGGTTTTGACGCGGAACGAAATGCCGGGGCCGATACCTCGCAGTAGTGGCCTGGGGGCGTTCGTGCTCTCCACGAGGTGCTCGGCGCGCTGAAAATCGCACGGGCGAGCGTCGGCACCGGAGGGGCCGTTCATAACTGCGGAGATTCTCATCTGGAGCCGCTGAATACGGGCTGAATTGGACCTATTCTGGCGAAATCTCCGCAGTTCTGGCGGCCATTGCGAGTAGGGCGAGGCGAACCGCCAAATTGTGCGGCGGTTGATCCCCGATTGGCGGGAATTCCCGCCGGCCGGGTGCGGCACCTGCTGCCATTCTTCGGCGCTTTTCAGACGTTGAGCTCGGCGGGGCGCTGGTGCGCCGACGCCCACTATAGGCTCAGACCGTGCCCCCACAGCCTGCCGCCAGCAACACCCTCGTCACCCTGCAATTTCTCGGTATGGGGCTGATCTGGGGCTCCAGCTTTCTGTTCATCAAGATCGCGCTCGACGGGGTCAGCTTCGGTCAGGTCGCTTGGTCCAGACTCGTGCTCGGCGGACTCACCCTCGGCCTGATCGTGCTCGTGAACCGGCCGCGGGTGAACAACGGGCCGGTGCTGCCGCGCGAAGGCGTGGTCTGGCTGCACTTTCTGGTAATTGCGATCACCGGATGCGTGATTCCGCACCTGCTCTTCGCCTGGGCCGAACAGTACGTCTCGTCGAGTCTGGCGAGCATCTACAACGCGGTCACTCCGATCATGACGGCGCTCCTGGCGACGCTGGCGTTTCGGGTGGAGAAGTTCGTGCGCGCCCAGGTGGCCGGGGTGATGCTCGGCATTTTCGGCGTCGTCGTGATCATCGGTCCGTGGCAATACTCCTCGCTCACCGGCGACTTCTGGGGTCAGCTCGCCTGCCTCGGCGCGGCCGTCAGCTACGGCTTCACCTATGGCTACACGCGTCGTTTTCTGAGCGGCCGGCCGATCGCCGGCAGCACCTTCGCCTTTCTCAATATCGGCATCGGCGGTGGCATCATGTTGCTGCTGACTCCCGTGCTGGCCTGGAGCCCGGTGCAATTGACGCTGCCGATCGTGCTGTGTCTGCTGGCTTTGGGTGCCCTCGGCACCGGAGTCACCTACATCTGGAACATCAACGTGCTGCGCGCGTGGGGCCCGACCAACGCGTCCACGGTGACCTACGTGACACCCGTCGTCGGCGTGATTCTAGGGGTGCTCGTGCTGGCCGAAACGTTCTCCTGGCACGAACCGACCGGGGCGCTGCTGGTGCTCGTGGGCATCCTGCTCACGCAGAAACGGTTGCGGCTCGGGTGGTTCGGGGTGCGGGGCCGGGAGGCGGCGGCATCCGTTTGACGCGGGCAGCATGCATTATCGTAAAACCATGGCCGTACACGAGGAACTACCCCCAGAAGCCGCCGCGGCTGCGATCGACCAGCTGCACAGCATTCGCGAGAGCATCGACAATATCGACGCCGCGCTCATTCATCTGCTGGCCGAACGGTTCAAATTCACCCAGCAGGTCGGGCGTCTGAAAGCCGCCCACGGGTTGCCGGCCGCCGACCCGGCGCGTGAGCTCATGCAGATCGATCGCCTGCGCGGGCTCGCCGAAGAAGCGCACCTCGACCCGGCCTTCGCCGAGAAGTTCCTTAATTTCATCATCGCCGAGGTGATCCACCACCACGTGAAGATCGCCGGCGGCGAGCCGGTCGTGGTGGGACGGGCCGCTGGGGCTGCGGCGGGGCTTCCGGCTGGGTCGGCGACTGTGCCCGCTAAGACTGCTGTGCGCGCTGCGACGCACCCGGTGCCGCACCCGCCGACCGCGCATGCACCGAGCCGGGCGTCGTGATCGTTCGGCGCCGCGCTGTGGGAACCGTGTGGTCAGCAACGTGAGCTGGGATCTGCGCTCCCTCCCCGACCAGAGCGGCAAGACCTTCGTGGTCACCGGCGCCAACGCGGGCCTTGGTTATTTCACCAGTGAGCAACTCGCTGGGGCTGGCGCGCACGTCATTCTGGCCTGCCGCAACACCCTGAAAGCGGATACCGCCGCGGCGGCCATCCGCGATCGCGCGCCCGGGGCATCCGTTTCTGTGCTGCAGCTGGATGTATCAGACCTGCAGTCGGTGCGCGAGGTCAGCGAGACCCTGCGTGCTCTGCCGCGTCTCGACGGTCTGATTCTGAACGCCGGAATCGTGCACCCGTCTGCCGACCGGCAGGTGAGCCTCGACGGCAACGAGCTCATCTTCGCGACGAACTTTCTGGGCCACTTCGCGCTCACCGCCGGCACCCTTACGGCCTTGCGCCGCACGCCCGGCAGCCGGGTGGTGTCGCTCGGGTCGCTGATTTCCCGACTGATGGATTCGTCCCTCGATGATTTGCAGCTCGCCACCACGTACAACGGGTGGAAGGCGTACGCGCAATCCAAGATCGCCATGCAGGTGTTCGGATTCGAACTCGACCGGAGGCTACGGGCGACCGGCGCCGGCATGGTGCAATCCCTGGTGGCACATCCGGGATATTCCATTTCGGGGCTGACTCCGACCATTCCCGGTGTCAATAGCGTCTCGCGGATCAAACGGGTGATCGACGGTGCGCAAACCGTGGTCGGCGCGCAGGGCAAGCACCACGGCGCCTGGTCGACCGTGCGTGCTGCAATCGACCCGGATGCCCACGGTGGCGACTACTTCGGCCCGCGCCTGCTCACCCGTGGCCGCCCCGTGCGCCAGCCCGCCACCCGCACCTCCCGCGACCGAGCCGTGGCCGCGCGTCTCTGGGAGCGAGCCGAGACCCTCATCGACGAGCCCTTCCTCTAATCCCTCTCGCGAAAGCGCAAAAAGTGCCCGATTGAGAGGTTCAATCGGGCACTTTTTGCGCTCTCGCGTGACGTTATACGCGTGGCATCGTGTCGCCACGCCGCTATCCTGACCAAATGAGTACAACTCCCGCCACCCTGACCGCAGTCACACTGGGCGACGGCCTCACGGTCAGCTTGCAGGGCTACGGAGGCATGTCGCTCACTCCGGTCTACGGACCCATCGACCCCGACGACGCCCTGCGCACGGTGACGCATGCTGTTGACTCCGGCCTCACCTTCATCGACACGGCCAACGTCTACGGCAACGGGTTGAGCGAGCAGACCATCGCACGCTTGATCGCCACCCGGCGCGATGAGGTTCAGCTGGCGAGCAAGTTCGGCATCCTCTCTGGTGGCGGCATCGGAGCGCGCGGCATCCGCGGTGACCGTGCCTACGTGTTCGAGCAGATCGACCTGAGTCTCGCCCGCCTCGGCACCGACCACCTCGACCTCTATTACCAGCACCGGGTCGACCCCGAAGTGCCGATCGAAGAAACCGTCGGTGCACTCGCCGAGCTCGTTCAGGCGGGAAAGATTCGCCACATCGGCTTGTCCGAACCGACCGGCGATGAGCTGCGTCGCGCGGTGGCCGTGCACCCGATCGCTGCGGTGCAGTCTGAGTGGAGCATTATCAGCCGGGACGTCGAGCGGCACGTTATTCCGACGGCGATCGAGCTGGGAGTCGGGTTCGTTCCGTACTCGCCGCTCGGGCGCCAATGGCTCACCGGACTCTTCGACCGTGCCTCGCTCACCGACGGCGACGGTCGCCACAAGTTTCCCCGGTTTGCCCCTGAGGCTCTCGCCGCCAACCAGCCGATGCTCGACGAGGTGCTGGCGGTGGCTCGTGAGGCCGGGGTTTCGCCGGCTCAGGTGGCGCTCGCGTGGATTTATGACAAGGGTCGCGCTCTTGGGGTTGCCGTGTCGCCCATCCCCGGCTCAAGGTTTATTGAGCGCGTGGACGAGAACCTGGCGGCCGCGGGCATCCGTCTCGATGCTGCGCACGTCGAGCGCCTGGACGCGCTCGCCGACCGCGTCGTCGCCGGCCGGTCATTCAACCCCCAGTGGGTCTCCGCCGGCCGCGAATAGCGACTCGCCTTCCTCGCGAGAGCGCAAAAAGTGCCCGATTGGACCTCTCAATCGGGCACTTTTTGCGCTCTCGGCTTACGGCCGCCAGCCGCCGGCCATGAGCGCCACCGTCACCCTGCGGATCACCTCGGGCGGATTGCGGAGGTGGGATTTGTTGATGCGGATGACTCGCCAGGTCTCCTCCATGAGCGCGTCGAGGCGGTCAACGTCCCAGTGGTACTGGTTCTCGTCGGTGCGATGCTGCCCGCCGTCGTACTCGAGCAGAACACGGTACCGGCGAAAGACCAGGTCCCCGGTGGCAAGTTTCACGCCGGTGCGGCCCAGAATCAGGCCATTGACCTCGGGCTCTGGCAGGCCGGACCGCACGATCAGCAGCCGCAGGTCGGTCTCGCGGGGTGAGTCGACGCCCGGTCGAATCCAAATTAGCGCCTCGCGCAGGAGCTTCACGCCCCGGTGTCCCGAATAGCGACGAACGGCGGTGAGCAAGTCGCGCGTCGTTGCGAACGGATGCTTGCGGCGCATGAGTGCGTCGCCGATCCGGATCAAGTCGTCGAGTCCAAGCATGGTAGATAGCTGGCACCAGGTGTCGACCGCACTCGTGACGTGCAGGCCCTGAACGTCAACCACGGTGACTGTCTGGGGGGCGACGTGGTGGCCGCGAACCCCGCGTACCCGGTCGCGCAGCGCGGGTGCTTCGGTTGAGACATGAATGGTTTGGGTGCGTTCGACGGCGTAGGGCAGTGGGAGCCCGTGCACGCGAGCAGCAGTCACATGGCTGAAAAAGTCTGATTCGGACATGCGGTGGGCGTAGGTGTGGATGAGCAGGTTTACCGAGTTGTTCTTTCCACGCGGGGTGCGCGTTGCCGGATAGGGACGCGCCAAGTCGGACGCCCGCATCCGCTTCTTGGTTAGGCCGGCGCCACTGCCCTCGGCCGTGCTGAATGGACGTCCGTCAAAGTCCGGTGGAAGTCTGTGAGACCGATTCATGCCCACAGTGTGACCCAACTTCAACGAGTCCCAAGAGTTATCCACACCCCAAGCCCCTGGCAAGGTTCGCGAGAGCGCAAAAAGTGCCCGATTGAACCTCTCAATCGGGCACTTTTTGCGCTCTCGCGAGCTAGCTAGGCGAAGGCGGCGGGGAGGGTGGTGCGGTGACGCGACTGCATCTCCGAGAGAGTCGCAGCGAAGACGTCTTGCACCTCCAGGGCGTGCAGGGTGTTGTCCGTCACACCGATGCGCAGCACTGGAATGTACCGGCCGGCACACAGTCCGAGGAATTTCACGTCGTCTTCGCGCGGCACGCTGACGATGACGCGACCGGCCGACTCCGAGAACAGGGCAGTGGATGCGTCCACCCCGTCGCGCCCGCAGATGTCACCCAGCCAGACCCGTGCGCCCACCCCGAAGCGCATCACGGCTTCGGCGAGGGCCTGGGCAAGCCCGCCCTCGCTGAGGTCGTGGGCGCTGTCGATGAGGGCTTCCTTCGATGCGGCGTGCAGCAGACCGGCGAGGGCCTTCTCCCGGCCGAGATCCACAACCGGCGGACGACCACCGAGGTGGTTGTGCACGACACCGGCCCAGGCCGAGCCGTCGAGTTCGAGGCGGGTCTCACCGAGCAGGTAGATGTTGTGCCCGTCGTCCTGCCAGCCGCTCGGGATGCGGCGGGCGACGTCGTCGATCACGCCGAGCACGGCGACGACCGGGGTGGGGTGAATCGGCTGGTCGCCGGTCTGGTTGTAGAACGAGACGTTGCCGCCGGTGACGGGAATCTCCAGCTCGAGGCATCCGTCGGCGAGGGCGGTGACGGCCTCACGGAACTGCCACATGACCTCGGGGTTCTCGGGCGAGCCGAAGTTGAGGCAGTCGCTGACGCCGGCCGGCACGGCGCCGGTCGCGGCGACGTTGCGGTACGCCTCGGCGAGGGCGAGCTGCGCGCCGCGGTACGGGTCGAGCTGGCAGTAGCGGCCGTTGGCGTCGGTGGCGATCGCGAAGCCGAGGCCCGACTCTTCGTCGATGCGGATCATACCGCCATCGTCGGGAAAGGATAGCGCCGTGTTGCCCTGCACGTAGTGGTCGTACTGGTCGGTGATCCAGCTCGGGTCGGCCAGGTTGGGCGAGCCCAGCAGATCGAGGAACTGCTCGCGCAGGGTCTCGCCGTCGAGTGCACGGGGCAGCACGGAGGCGGTGTCGGCCTGGAGGGCGTCGATCCAGGTGGGGTAGGCGAGCGGGCGCTCGTAGACCGGGCCGTCGACGGCCACGGTGCGTGGCAGCACGTTGACGATCTCCTCGCCGTGCCAGTTGATGATCAACCGGCCGGTGTCGGTGACCTCGCCGAGCACGCTGGTCTCAACGTCCCACTTTGTCGTGACGGCGAGGAAGCCCTCGAGCTTCTCGGGCGTGACGATCGCCATCATGCGTTCCTGGCTCTCGCTCATGAGGATCTCTTCGGCGGTGAGCGTTGGATCGCGCAGCAGCACCTTCTCGAGTTCGATGAACATGCCGCCGTCACCGTTCGAGGCGAGCTCAGAAGTGGCGCAGCTGATGCCGGCCGCGCCGAGGTCCTGAATACCCTCGACGAGCTTGCCCGCGAACAGTTCGAGGCAGCACTCGATGAGTACCTTCTCGGCGAACGGGTCGCCGACCTGCACCGCTGGGCGCTTGGTGGGTCCGCCGGCGCTGAACGTGTCCGAGGCGAGAATGGATGCCCCGCCGATGCCGTCGCCGCCGGTGCGGGCTCCAAACAATACGACCTGATTGCCGACGCCGCGGGCGTTGGCGAGGTGCAGGTCTTCGTGGCGCAGCACGCCGACCGAGAGCGCGTTGACCAGCGGGTTGCCCTGGTAGACCCGGTCGAAGACGGTTTCGCCGCCGATGTTGGGCAGGCCGAGGCAGTTGCCGTAGAAGCTGATGCCGCTGACGACGCCGTGCACGACGCGGGCGGTGTCTGCATCGTTGATATCGCCAAAGCGGAGGGCGTCCATCACGGCGACCGGGCGGGCGCCCATCGAGATAATGTCGCGCACGATGCCGCCGACGCCGGTCGCGGCACCCTGGAACGGTTCGATGTAGGAGGGGTGGTTGTGCGATTCGATCTTGAAGGTGACCGCCCAGCCTTCGCCGACGTCGAGCACACCGGCGTTTTCGCCCATGCCGACCATGAGGTTCTTCTTCATGGCGGGGGTGACCTTGTCGCCGAACTGGCGCAGGTACATCTTCGAGCTTTTATAGGAGCAGTGCTCGCTCCACATCACCGAGTACATGGCGAGCTCGCCCGACGTGGGGCGGCGGCCCAGAATTTCGCGAATCTTCGCGTACTCATCGGCCTTGAGCCCGAGCGCGCCGTAGGGCTGCTCCTTCTCCGGCGTCGCAATGGCGTTGGAAACGGTGTCGGCGACGCCGCGGGAAGAGGTATTGGAAACAGCGGTCACGTGTGGAATTCTCCCCGAGATAGCGGATGCTTGACCCGGTCAGTCTACCGGTCGCCTCGACCCCGTCCGCAGGCAGCGAACTGGCGGGAGTTGGGACGGCTTCGAAACTCTGCGAATCACCTATGGCGCCCCGTGCGTGTTCGGGTGTTCTGGTCACCGTCCCCCTTGCAGACCTTCAGCTGACCGGCCACCCCTTCTTCACTCCGTGGGATCCAGTCCAGGCGGACGTCTACTTCACAGGGGCAGGTCAGCAGGCGGAAGTTGACTCGGTTGGCGCTGTATGCACTCGAAAGCCCCTTGTGGCAACCGGCCTGAAGGAGTCGGTGCACCTTTCCGATCTCAACGGGATCGACAACGGCTTTGCCCTCGACGTTCCAACGCTGGTACTGCACAGTTTTGGCGACCTCTCCGTTTCGATCGCCCTGTCGCGGATGCCCACACAGGTTTGGTCGAGTTCGTCACGCTACCCCCGGCTCCGCACACACGTGAATGGAACAGGAGCCCCCACCTGTGGGAATCCGCTCTCTTCGATTGGCTGCATTGCGTACAGCTTTCGAGAAGTCTCTGCCGCAGCTCGGAATAAGGCCCAGGGCCAACGCTATGTCTGCAGCTGCCCGTCATTAGAGGACCAGTGAAACTAGCGCCTCAACTTCACTGGCCTCCGGAGCCTTGACAATTCCCGCGGACATGATTGGCTCGTATTACGTGATTTTTTCCGGAACAGTAGCCCCGTGAAAGGAGGTGGCTCGTGAGCCACCACGCCGTTATCAACCCCGCCACAGGCGAGACCATCAAGACGTACCCCCAGATTTCAAGTGATGAACTTGAGCAGGTCATCGAATCGGCGGATAAGGCGCACGTCAACTGGTCACGAAACTCCTCGACAGACGAGCGGGCCGCACTCCTGCGCAGGGTCGGCGATTTGCATGAGGAGCGCCGCAACGAGCTTGCGGCCATGATTGTGCGCGAAATGGGCAAGCCTGTCGACCAAGCTCTCGGCGAGGTCGACTATGCCGCCGACATCTACCGGTACTACGCCGACAACGCGCAGGAATTTCTGAAGGACGAACCAATCACCCTGCTCAGCGGCGAGGGTTCCGCGTTCATGCGCTCCAAATCGCTCGGGGTGCTTATTGGTGTCATGCCGTGGAATTTTCCGTACTACCAGGTTGCGCGCTTCGCTGCACCGAACCTCATGACGGGCAACACGATCATCCTCAAGCATGCGTCGCAGTGCCCGGAGTCGTCCGCGGCGATTGAGCAAATCTTTCATGACGCAGGCTTCCCGGCTGGCGCCTATACCAATGTGTACGCGGACAGCGAGCAGGTCGCCACGATCATCGCCGACCCGCGGGTGCAGGGCGTCTCCCTCACCGGTTCGGAGGGCGCCGGCGCGGCCGTTGCCGAGGTGGCCGGTCGTCACCTCAAGAAGGTCGTGCTGGAGCTGGGCGGATCAGACCCGTTCATTCTGCTGAGCACCGACGACATGGCCGCCGCAGTGGATGCCGCCGTTGCCGGTCGCCTCCGCAATGGCGGGCAGGCCTGCGACGCCGCCAAGCGATTTATCGTGATCGATGAACTTTACGATGAGTTCACGGAGAAATTCACCGCCGCCATCCTTGCTTGCTCTCCCAGCGACCCGACCGTCCCCGGGGCAGACTACGGACCCCTCTCGTCACTCGACGCGGCCGACCATCTCGCGGAGCAGGTCGAGCGCGCAGTCGCACAGGGCGCGACCCTGGCGAGCACGGGTAAACGGTCTGGTAACTTCTACCCGTCTGGCGTGCTCACCGATGTCACGCGAGACAACGACACATACCACGAGGAGTTCTTCGGACCCATAGCATTCGTCTACCGGGCCGCCTCAGAAGGTGATGCCGTCAGCCTCGCAAACGACACTCCCTTCGGGCTAGGCTCCTACCTGTTCACGACCGATCCCGAGCAGGCACTGCGAGTTGCCGACCGCATCGAAGCTGGCATGGTCTTCGTCAACCTCGTCGATGCCGGCAGCGCAGAGCTACCGTTCGGCGGAGTGAAAAGAAGCGGCTTCGGGCGCGAACTCGGACGCTTCGGTGCCAGTGAATTCGTGAACAAGAAACTCATCCGCATCGGCTGACCCATCGCCGACCTCGGCGGCCGACGCGGTGATTGCCGTTTGGCCGCCGATTTTAGGACGACAATGACACCACGCCGCTGGCTGGCTGGAGCCCGCCACCGTCGCTCGTCGGTGCGTGGCGGCTAAACCGTCACTGCACGGTCCAGTGTGCGAAGGTCCTTACGCAGAATCTTGCCGGAGGCCGACTTGGGAATCGCTTCGATGAACTCGACCGCCCGCACCTTCTTGTGCGGAGCGACTCGCTCGGTGACGTAGGCCATCACCTCTTCGGCTGTCACGGCGGACGATGCCACGACGAAGGCCTTGGGAATCTCCTGGCCGTCGGCATCCGCTGCCCCGATCACGGCCGCATCGGCGATCTGCGGATGGGTGAGCAGCAGCGCCTCGAGCTCGGCCGGCGCGATCTGGTAGCCCTTGTACTTGATCAGCTCCTTGCTGCGGTCGACGATGGTCACCTCGCCGAGGGCGCTCACCGTGGCGATGTCGCCGGTGTGCAGAAACCCGTCGGCGTCGATGGTCTCGCGGGTGGCCTGCTCGTTGTTCAGGTAGCCGAGCATCACGTTGGGGCCGCGCACGAGCAGCTCGCCAGGCTCGCTCACCCCCGCTGAGGGCACCTCGATCTCCTCGCCGGTTTCGGTCGAAATGAGCTTGCAGTCCATGTTCGGCACGGTCACCCCGACCGAGGCGCGCGACAGGTGCGGCGCGTCGATCGGAATCAGGTGGCTCACCGGGCTGACCTCGGTCATGCCGTAGCCCTGCAGAATGCGGCAGTCCAGCCGGGCGGCGACGGCCGCGGCGAGGGTGCCGTCGAGCGGTGCAGCGCCAGAGAGAATCGTGTGCACGCTCGACAGGTCGTAGCTTTCGACGAGCGGATGCTTCGCCACGGCGACCGCAATCGGCGGCGCGATGAAGACGTAGCTGCAGCGGTGATCCTGAATCATTCGTAGAAATTCGACGAAGTCGAACTTCGCCATCGTGACGAGGGCAGCCCGCTGTTTGAAGGCGAGGTTGAGCAGAACCGTCATTCCGTAGATGTGGTAGAACGGCAGCAGTGCGAGCACCCTGTCTTCGAGCACGACGCCGATCAGGTCCCGCGCTTGCTGCACATTCGCGACCAGGTTGCGGTGGCTGAGCATGACGCCCTTTGGCGCCGCCGTGGTGCCCGAAGAGTACGGCAAAACGGCCACGTGCGTGGCCGGGTCGATGCTCAGAGCGGGCGGGGCTGCATCCGCTTGTAAGAGGTCAGCCAGCGACGGATGCCCCGGCTCGCCGTCGATTACCACGACGTGCTCGTCGGGAATGCCGGCGGCGTGCGCTGCAGCCTTGGCGCCGGGCAACAAATGAGAGACGGTCACAAGCCAGGTCGCGCCGGAGTCGACCAGCTGACGCTGGATGTCGTCAGGGGTGTAGAGCGAATTGATGGTGGTGACCGTGGCGCCGGCGCGCAGAACACCGTGGAAGACGGCGGTGAACTCCGGTGTGTTGGGGCAGAGCAGGCCGATGACCGTGCCGGGGCCGACGCCCTGGGCGGCGAGAGCGCCAGCCACTCGGGTGATCTGGTCGACCAGGGTGCGATAGCTGAGTGCCTCGCCCGTGGCCCCGTCGATCACCGCGGTGCGATCGAGCTCGGCCTCGGTCAAATCGCCGAACAGAAAATCGAAAATGCTCAGGTTGGGAATCTCGACCGGAGCGTAGGGGCTCGTGAACACGGGGATCTCCTTTGATCGGATGCGGCGGTTCACCGTACCGCTCGGGGCTGGCGCGAAACTGTGCATGTCACGAAGGTGTCGATCTCGGCGCCAGGTGTAGCTGGCGCGTTCACCGGCAGGTGGCGCGGTGACCGAGTGTCACGGAGCCCAATTGCCATGGCGCGTTCACCTGCCGGTTACCCGGGTCGCCTTGGCTGTTGGCGTGGTCTGCCTAGCGTTGCAGAACGTCCTGGCAGCACGGGCGTCGGCCACGACCGGAATCGGTGTGACGACCGGTCTCGGCGAGCACGTGATTTCTACTGTCTGCGATCACCTCTCTGAAAGGCATTTCATGAGTACTGCACCGCTCTCTCCCGACCTGGACTCAGACCTCGACCTCGATGATTTCGAACCGGACGACGTCGAGGTTGAACTCGTCGTCTTCGACATGGCCGGCACCACCGTGAGCGACAACGGACTCGTCGAGCGGGCGTTTGTGCTGGCAGCGCAGCGCAACGCAGCGGCATCGCCGACACCGCCGACGCGTTGGAAGAGGCCGTCGCCTACGTGCGTGAAACCATGGGCCAGTCCAAGCTGGATGTCTTTCGCGAACTGACCGACTCCGAAGGGGATGCCCTGGCGGCCACGGAAGCCTTTGAAACCGCCTACGGTGAACTCGTCGAGCGGGTCGGGGTGAGCGCGATCGATGGTACATCCGACCTGTTTCAGGAGCTGCGCGACAACGGCCTGAAAATTGCCCTGGTCACCGGTTTCTCCCGCGCGACCCAGGACACGCTGATTGACGCCCTAGGCTGGAGCGATCTGATCGATGTGAGCCTGTGCCCGGCCGAAGCCGGTCGCGGCCGCCCCTATCCTGACCTGCCGCTCACCGCCTTATTACGCACCGGTACGTCGAGCGTCGCGGCGATGGTCGTCGTGGGAGACACCGCCAGCGACATGCTCTCCGGGCTGAGTGCAGGCGCTGGACTCGTGGTCGGTGTGCGTACCGGTACCCATGACACCGAGACCCTGGAGGATGCCGGGGCTGACGTGGTCATTGACAGCGTGGCCGACCTCGCCGAGCTGCTCGGCCTGCGTGAGGAAACGACCGAGTAGTCATGTCGAAATCGGACCCGCACTCGAGGCCACCGTCGACGGACGGGATGCTGGCGACCGCTGCCGGGGATGTACTGCCGGTGAGCGGCTACCGGCTCGGCCGCGAGATCGTGCTGCCGCGCACCGCCGAGGCGATGGTCTGGTTGGGAGCAGGCTTGCCGCTGGAGTGCGTGGCGGTGCCGGGAGTGCTGCTGCGTCCCGGCGACGTGCTGGTCGAAGTCGAGTTGGCGACCGTCTGCGGATCCGACGTGCACACGGCGCTGGGTCACCGCCCGGCCGCGAAGCCGCTCGTGCTCGGCCACGAGCAGGTCGGTCGCATCGTCGCGACCGGCGACCCGGCATATGCCGCAAATGGAATGCCTTTGCGGGTGGGGCAGCGCGTGGTCTGGTCGGTCACCGTGAGCTGTGGAACGTGCGCCCGTTGCCGCCGCGGAGTCCCGCAGAAATGCCTCGACCTGGCCAAATACGGCCACGAACGGATGCAGCGGGGCTGGGAACTCAGCGGCGGCTTCGCCACCCACGTGCAGGTGTGTGCCGGCACGGCGATCGTTGTGGTCGACGAGCAGGTTCCGGCGTCGGTGCTCGCGCCGGCCTCCTGCGCGACCGCGACGGTCGTCGCCGCGCTGGCTGCGGCATCCGCTCTGGTGCCGCTGGCCGGAGCCACGGTGCTGGTAACCGGTGCGGGAATGCTCGGGGTGACGGCCTGCGCTATGGCGACGGATGCCGGTGCCCTCGTGGTCGTGAGCGACCCGGATGCTGCGCGGCGGCAGCTCGCGCTGGCTTTCGGTGCTGCCGCCGTTGCGGACCCGAGTGCGCCCGGCGAGTCGCCGACCGGGGTGGCGAGCGTGCTCGCCGCGCTGCAGGATGCCGGTGCGGCCGAGCCGACGATCGCGCTGGAAGTGAGCGGCGCCCAAACGGCGGTGCAAACCGTCATCGACCTGATCGGCATCGGCGGAGTCGTCGTGCTGGTCGGAAGCGTTTCGCCGGGGGAGCCCGTGCTGCTCGACCCGGAGTCGATGGTGCGCCGCCTGATTGCGCTGCGCGGTGTGCACAACTACACGCCGGCCGATCTGCAGCAGGCAGTGACCTATCTGAGCGGCGGCTGGCATCGGCATCCGTTTTCGGCGCTGGTGGGGACGACGTTTCCCCTCGAGAAAGCGGATTCTGCCCTCTTGCTGGCCGCGACCACCCGCTACCCCCGCGTCGGAATCACCCCGCAGCAGCCCGCTACTCTCGGCTGACCTGAGCCGCCGTTTCGCTCCATCGCTTTGAACGGGCCCCGTCCCCATTGAATCCGTATTGAGGGGGAGGCTAGCTGGCGCCGCCGGGCGGGCCGAGCGTGAGCAGCGTGGCCATAATCGACACCAGGGCGACCGCCATGGCTGTCACGAGCAGCACCGGGCGGGCCAGCACCCAGCGGAGCAGGGCGCTCACCCCGGTATGATCGCGGGGATCATCGGTGCGAGTACGGCGCCAATCACCGTCGAGCCGGCCCTTCTTCTCCAGCCCGCGGTCGAGGGAGATCGTGACGAACGGAACGATCGCGGTGACCATGGCGATCGCGGTGAGCTTCGGGCCCCAGTGCTGGTTGACGCCGACGAACCCGGCCGTCAGGCCGAAGGCGATGAAGACGAGGCCGTGCAGGAACCCGCCGATCTGCACCCCGAGCTCCCCGACCTGCAGGACATATTTCAGGAACATCCCGGTGAGCAGCAGTGCCCAGGTAATGGCTTCGGCAATGGCGACGGAACGAAACAGGAGGCGCGGGGTCATGGCGACTTTCAACTCAGGGCAGGGGAGGGGCATCCCCATCGTCGCAGCCGCAGCTGAACAACCCCCGGCGGGCACGCCTGAGCGTTCGCCAAGAAACATGCATCACTAGAAACTTGCAGTTGCGCAACCGAGGCCGGGTTCCTGACGATCCCGATGATGGCCGCGCTGCTGATCAGCTCGATCGGTTCCGGCTGGTCAGCAAGTTCGGGCGCTACAAGTGGATGCGCATCGCCGTACCCGGCCGCTGCTACCGTGAACCCATGCGCACGCTTTCGCCCCGCCCTAACCGCCCGGCTGCGGAATGATCGGGGTCGTGCTCGCCCTCGTTTCGGCCGCGGCCTATGGTATGAGCGACTTTCTCGGCGGCATCGCGTCCCGCCAAGTGGCCGCACTCCGGGTCGTCCTCCTGTCGTATCCGATCTCGGCCCTGATTATCGCCGTCGCTGCCGCGTTCGTCGGCGGTGAGTTTTCCTGGCGGTCGATGCTGTTCGGCGCGGCGTCCGGCGTGGTGATGGCCCTGGCCATGTGGTGGTTCTACATCGCCCTCGCCGAGGGGCCGATGAGCGTGGTGTCGCCGCTGACCGCCGTGATCGTCGCCGGAATTCCGGTCATTGTGGGAGTGCTGATCGGGGAGCGGCCCTCGGGCATCTCCTACGCCGGAATTGCGCTGGCGATCGTCGCGGTGATAATGGTGAGCCGCGAGCCGAAGGGGGTCGAAGACCACACCGTCTCCGGGGCCAATGCTCCGCGGTTCACCCGCCGGGTGGCCTGGTTCACGGTGGGATCCGGCGTCTGCTTCGCCCTGAGTTTTATCTTCACCAACGAGATTGAGGTCGGCACCGGGCTGTGGCCGCTGGTCGTGGCGCGCACCGTGGCATCCGTTATCGTCATCGCGGTGGCGACTGGAACCCGGCAGTTGGGCAGGCCGCCGCTGACGATTCTCGGCCTCGCCGTACTCGTGGCGACGCTCGACGTCATTGCCACGATCACGCTGCTCTACGCGCTGCAGGGTGGCCTGCTGTCGCTGGTGTCGGTACTCGTGGCGCTCTACCCGGCCGTGACCGTGCTGCTCGCAGTGCTCGTACTCAAGGAACGGGTCGGCGGCTGGCAGGTCGCCGGCATGGGCCTCGCCCTGGCCGCGGTCGCCGCCATCGCCGCCAACGGCTAGCTGCCCGGCTCGCCAAGCGGATACCTCGCCAAGCGGATGCCGCGCCCGAACGTGATGAGGCGAGCGCGGGCGCGGCTATCTGGCCGAACTGACGCAGCGCGGCTACGCGCCGACGAGCGTCCGCGCGATGACCGAGGTGAAGAACGTGAGGCCGTCAATACCGCTGGCCATCGCCGCGTCGGTGTCGGGCCCGAAGCCGGCCTCGACGGCGTGCTCGGGGTGTGGCATGAGGCCGACGACGTTGCCGCGGGCGTTGGTCACGCCGGCAATGTCGTTCAGCGACCCGTTCGGGTTTCCGAGGTAGCGAGCCACGATGCGTCCTTCACCCTCGAGCATTTTGAGGGTCTCCGTCGGGGCCATGAACGAGCCCTCGCCGTTCTTGAGCGGAATGACGATTTCGGCGTTGGCTTCGAAACCGTTGGTCCAGTCGCTCGCGTTGTTCTCGATGCGCAAGCCCTGGTCCCGGCAGATGAAGCGGCCCTGCTCATTGCGAATAAGTCCGCCGTCGAGCAGGTGGGCCTCGGTGAGCATCTGGAATCCGTTACAGATTCCCAGCACCGGCATGCCCTTGTTGGCCGCGTCGATGACCTCGGTCATGATCGGCGAAAGGCTTGCGATGGCGCCGGCCCGCAGGTAATCGCCGTAGCTGAATCCGCCTGGCAGCACGATGGCGTCGACGCCGTGCAGGTCGTGGTCGCCGTGCCAGAGGGCTACGGCGTCGGCGCCGGCAAGACGAATCGCGCGCGCAGCGTCACGATCGTCGAGCGAGCCGGGAAAGGTGACGACGCCGATCCGCATCAGGCGACCGCTGACGAGGGGGCGTCCTGCACGTGGATGCCGACGACATCCTCGATCACGGAGTTGGAGAGCACGGTGTCGGCGAGCTCGCGCACGGCGGCGAGGGTCGTGGCATCCGCTTCACCGTCGATGGAAATCTCGAAGCGCTTGCCGACGCGCACGCCGGTGACGTTGGCCAGCGCTGATTGGGTCTGACCGAGGCGACCAAGGGCGCCGGCGACGGCCTTGCCCTGGGGGTCAAGCAACTCAGCCTTGGGCATTACTTCGACGACGATCGTTGGCACAGGGCACTCCGCATACAGTCTGGGGCTATTAGTCGTGGCAAATCACTGCAATTCTACAGGTCGAGCCCGACCGGGCCCGCCGGTCTACTGGCTCAGCCCGCTTTGGCCGAGCAGAATGCCGCGCAGCACGTCGCGTACGGCGGCCACGCCGTCGTAGGTCTCGACGAAGCTCGTGCTGAGCGGAGCCAACCCGAGTCGCAGCCCGTTTGGGGCGCGAAAGTCGGGAATCACATCGTTATCCCACAGAATCTTGGTCACCTGACGCATGAGCGGATGGTTGATCGTCACGTGCCCGCCGCGATGCGTCTGTTCCCGCGGCGATGCCACGGTGACGCCCATCGGCGCGAGCCACTCGTCGACGAGGGTGATCGCGAACTCGGTCAGCGCCACCGACTTCGCACGCACCGACTCGATCGTCGCCTCGTCGAGCATGGCAATCGTGTCCTGCATCGCGAGCATGCCCAGCACTGCGGGCGTTCCGCTCATGAATCGACGGATGCCGGTGGCCGGCCGATACCCCGGCCCCATTTCAAAGATGTCCTGCGTTCCCATCCATCCCTGAATTGGCTGGGTCAGCACGTCCTGCAGGTCACTCTTGACGTACCCGAAGGCCGGCGCGCCGGGCCCGCCACTCAGATACTTGTAGGAGCAGCCGACCGCGAGGTCGACGTCGCAGAGGTCGAGCTGTACCGGAACCGAGCCGACCGAATGGCTCAGGTCCCAGAGTACGAGGGCGTCGTGTTCGTGGGCGATGGCGGTGATCGCCCTCATGTCGGCGAGGTAACCGGAACGGTAGGCGACGTGGCTGAGCAGCACCAGCGAGGTCTGCGACCCTACGACCTGGCGCACCTGTTCGGCCGTGACGCCACCCTCCGGATCGGAGTCGATCCAGCGCAGCGTGAGGCCACGCTCCCGCGCGATGCCCTCGAGAATGTAGCGGTCGGTGGGAAAGTTGTCGCTGTCAAGCACGATTTCGGTGCGGTTGGGACGTGAATCCACCGCGGCGCGGGCAAGTTTGTAGAGCAGTACGGTCGTCGAGTCGCCGACGAACACCTGCCCGGCGGCCGCGCCGAGGCAGGCCCGGCCGAGGTCGTCGCCGATCTGCAGGGGCAACTCCATCCACTGCTCGTCCCAGCCGCGAATGAGTCGCGTACCCCAGTCCTGCTGCAGAAAGTCGGCGATGCGTTCGGCGCTCGCCCGCAGTGGGCGGCCGAGCGAGTTGCCGTCGAGATAAGAACGGGGGTTGGCGGTCTCGGGGTCGGCGTCGGTGCCGAGAAAACGGGCGCGGTAGTGCGCCAGGCCGTCGATGCGGTCCATTCGGCGCGCAAAGGTGAGTTGGGCGTCCAGGCCGGTTGCTCCGGCAAGGGTGGGCGTCATTCGAGTACCTCGAGTTCTGAGTGGGTGAGGGCGCGGGCGCTGCCGAGCCACTCGGTAAATTCGTCTGGATCGCGTGGTCGCTCGCCGGGAATGAAGGTCACCCGCGTGTCAGCGAGGGCCAGACCGAGCGGTGCGCGCGGGCACAGGGCGTCCAACACGTCGTCGGGGGTCAGCCCGGCGCCGAGCAGGGCGCTGATTTCCCGACGGTTAATGCCGAGCACGAGCGGCCCGTTGCCGAGGTCGGTGCCGTACAGCACTCGACCGCCGGCGGCGTGAAACCGGTGCAGGTTGTCACTGGCGATATCGAAGGCTTCGGTCGGCGTGCCCCAGCCGTGAATGTCCAGGGTGCTGATCCAAGTCATGCTGGCCGCCATCGCCGTCACCAGATCGTCGGCGAGGCGCTCCGAAAACGGCGTGTGCGCGAACGCATCGACTCCCGCGGCGAAGGCCCGATCGGCCTGCCCGGCGCCCTCGGCGTGCGCCACGACCGGCAGCCCGCATTCGTGGGCCCGATCGACCGCCGCGGTCAGTCCCTTGGCATTCAACACCGGACCGGCCACGGCATTCAGCGTGACCTTCAAAACGGATGCCCCCGCCGCGGCCTGTAAATCGACTGCCGCCGCAGCATCCGCGGCTGTTGCAATCTCCCGGCACCAACCGGGTTCGGCCCAACCAGCCTGGCTCGGGTAGCCGCCCGGCGCCGTGAGGAATTGGTAGGCATATGCTACATCGGGCATGTCTTCGCGTTTGCCGTTCGGCAGCCAGCCGCCGAGGTCGATCACGCGGGCGATGCCGCCGTCGACCAGCTGGCCCGGATCAATCAGGGCCAGGTGCACGTGGGCGTCGAGAAACCCTCGATAGACCGCGCCCCGCCCGTGCAGAAAGTGCCCATGAAAGGACTGGCCGGTCACGCTCCGATCTCCGTGCGCACCGCGAACAGCTCCGGAAAGAACGTGAGCTCGAGGGCCTTTTGCAGAAAGGCCGCGCCGCTCGAACCGCCGGTGCCGTGCTTCATACCGATAATGCGCTGCACGGTCTTCAAGTGGCGAAAGCGCCAGAGCTGAAAGTTGTCTTCAAGGTCGACGAGTTCTTCGCAGGCCTCGTAGGCGGCCCAATTCTGGGACGCGTTCTCGTATATTCCGCGAAAAGTATGAACGAGTTCGGGGTGAAACGTCCAGGCCTCGGTGACGTCGCGGCCCCGGATGGCGGCCGGAATGTCGAAGCCCGCGCGGTGCAGGTAACGGAGAAATTCGTCGTACAGGCTCGGTGCCTCGAGCATGTCGGTCAGCAGGGCGTGAGCCGGGGCATCCGCTTCAAAGACCGTCAGCATGCGGCGGTTCTTGTTGCCCAGGGCGAATTCGACCGCACGGTACTGGTACGACTGAAACCCGCTCGAATTACCGAGAAAGTGCCGAAACTGCGCGTATTCAGTCGGGGTGAGGGTGGCGAGCACCGACCACTGCTCGGTCAGTGTGCGCTGGATGTGTTTGACCCGGGCAATGCCCTTGAGGGCCGGCGCGAGTTGATCCTGGCGCAGCGCTTCGATGGCTGCGCGAAGCTCATGCAGCATGAGCTTGAGCCATAGTTCGGTGGTCTGGTGCTGAATAATGAACAACAGCTCATCGTGGTGTTCCGGAACGCTGACCGGATTCTGCGCAGCGAGCAGAACGGGAAGGTCAAGGTAGGTCCCATAGCTCATCTTCTCTCGAAAATCGGTGACGATCTCGGGGTCGAAATCGCGGGTGTTGTTTTTGAGGGTCATGGGTTCCGTTCGGCTTGTTCAAATTGTGCGCACGTTGCGGCGGCGGGCGCAACACCGGGGACGAAGCGCACAGGGCGAAGTTCTAGACTGGACCGCATGACCTCGCCGACCCGAAAGCCCCAGGATGGCTTACCGGTTGCCTCGGCTGCCGAGCGAAGCACGCCGCCGCGTCGCCGCGACGCCCGGCTGAACCGCGACCGTCTCATCATCAGCGCGCGCGCTCTGATCGCGCAGCACGGCGTCGACGCATCGCTCGAAGAGATCGCCCGCCAGGCCGAGGTCGGCGTGGCTACCCTGTACCGCAACTTTGCGACCAGAGACGATCTGGTGCGCACCCTCTACGACCTGGCCTTGGCTGAGCTGCACGCGGTGCGCGGTGAGATCGAGGCCGCGCCCACACCGTGGGACGCGCTCGTCGTCTACACCGAACGGGTCGCCGAATGGCTGGTCGCTGACCCGTCGCTGCCGCCGATACTGCGGCGCATGGCCCAGCTCGACCCGTCGGCACGGCCGGCCGCCGAGTTCGACGGCTTCATCGCAAGCCTGGTCGCTCGTGCGAAGAAGGACGGTACCCTGCGCCGCGACGTCGACGCGGTCGATCTCGCCGTGCTCGTCACGATGGTCGGATCGCTCGGCAGTCTCGGCGACGGCTACGCCGGTCAGTGGCGGCGTCAGCTGTCGATCGTGCTCGACGGCCTGCGTGCGGCGGATGCGCCCCGACCGAAGCTGCCCGGTCGCCCGCTCAACGTGCAGGACTACCGGGCGACCGTGCACGGCCTCACCCGGCGGGCGGCCCGCGCCGCCCGCTGAACGTCACCGGAAGCGTCGCTCGTTGCTCTCCGGGAAGCTACGGCATGGCGACGGGGTCCGCGGCGGATGCGGTGGCGCCTGGAGTTTCAGCGACATCCGCCGCGCGCACGCGGATACGGTTGGCCCAGGGGTCGTCGAAGCGAAGGGTCTGCCCGTCGTGACGGGTGTCGACGTTGTAGTGGTCCAGGCGCTCGTTGAGGGCACCCACGTCGTCAGTGCTTGGCACGATAATGCTGACCTCGCCCAGACCGAGGGCCAGGCGGCGCTTGCCGCTGCCCGAGCTCTCCCAGGTGTTCATGGCCATGTGGTGGTGGTAGCCGCCGGCCGAGACGAACAGGGCGGAGGGGCCGAAGTTCGCGGTCGCCTCGAAGCCGAGTCGGTTCACGTAGAACTCGCGGGCACTGGCAACATCGCCAACCGAGAGGTGCACGTGGCCGACGATCGCGTGTCCCGTGCTCGGCCGCTCCGACATATGCTCCGAAATGAATGCGTTCGGATCGAGGTAGAGCGAGGCCATTTCGACCTGGCCGTGGGTCCAGCTCCACAGTGTGCGATCGCGGTCCCAGTACAACTCGATGCCGTTGCCCTCCGGGTCGGTGAAGTAGAAGGCCTGGCTGACCAGGTGATCCGCGCTGCCGGTGAACGTTTCGGGGGATTTCGTGCCGATCGAGTACACCGCAGCGGCGAGGTCGGCCTGCGTGTCGAACAGAATGGCCGTGTGGTACAGCCCGGCCGAGCGCGGTTCGGCGGCCCTGAGCTCGGGGGCGTGCTGCAAAATGACGAGTGGAACAGGACCGCGGCCGAGCACGGCGACGGGGCCGTCCTGGCTGATGAGGTCGAGGGTCACGATGTCGCGGTAGTACGCGATCATGGCGTCGAGGCGGCCCACGCGCAGGGTCACGGCGCCCATTCCGGTGTCGGCGGCCAGCAGATCTTTCGCAGTTAGGGTCACAGCAGGCACAACTTAGGCGTCGCCCGGGCTATTCCGCGATCCGCGCAGTTATGCTCCCCCGACTGCGGGCCGCGCCGGTTGCGGCGCGCAGGGCGTCGTGCGCCGACAGATGCCTCAGCGCCGCGACGGGTCAGGCCCGTGACAGGCGCTCGAGCAACTCGCGGTAGCGGGCCGCGGTCTGCTCGACGATTTCGCTCGGCAGTACCGGCGGGGTGCCGGCGCCGTCCCAGTGCGCGGCGAGCCAGTTGCGCACGATCTGCTTGTCGAAGCTCGCCATCCGGGTCTCCGGCGTGGTGCCCGTCTTCCAGGCTTCGGCATCCCAGTACCGACTGGAGTCGCTCGTGAAGACCTCGTCGGCGAGCACGGTCACCCCGGTCTGCCGGTCGGCGCCGAACTCGAACTTGGTGTCGGCGAGAATGACGCCGGCCTGTTCCGCGATCGCGCTGGCGGTCGCGAACAGGGCGAGCGACAGGTCACGCAGCTCGGCGGCGACCTGCGCGCCGACGAGCTCGACCGTGCGCTCGAAGGAGATGTTCTCGTCGTGCTGACCCATTGGGGCCTTCCACGCCGGAGTGTAGATGGGTTCGGGCAGTCGGTCACCATTCTGCAGGCCGGCCGGAAGCGCAATGCCGCACACCGACTGAGACTGGCGGTATTCCTTCCAGCCGCTGCCGGTGAGGTAGCCGCGCACGACGCACTCGATCGGGTACATGTCGAGGGTGCGGCAGAGCATGGCTCGGCCGGCCACGGCGGCGGGAATCAGCTCGCGCACCGAGTTGCCGACCAATTCATGGTCGGCGACGAGGTGGTTGGGAACGTCGCGCAACCGGTCGAACCACCACAGGCTCAGAGTGGTCAGCAGTGCGCCCTTGCCCGGGATGCCGGGCTCGAGTACGTGGTCGAAGGCGCTCACCCGGTCGCTGGCGACCACGAGCACACGTGAGGCTGTCTCGAGGGAGGGGGCGGCATCCGCTGTCTCGATACCGCTTGATTCAACGTAGAGGTCGCGCACCTTGCCCGAGTAGACGAGCGTCCACCCGTCGAGGACGGCGGCAGCGGATGCGGGGGACTCGTGCTCAGATTGGCTCACCCGTTCATTCTCCCGCATCTCCAGTGCACACAACTCCTGCAGAAAATCTGCTCGGCGGGCGGCGCTCCCGCAAAGACGGGGAAGTTCTGGCGACCGTCAGCAAATTGCAGCAGTTATGCACGGCACGAGTGGGGACGGCGCCGGCGCGGGGACTCAGGCGACCCGGGCAGCGATATCCGTGCGAAAGTGCGCGCCGGCCAGGGACACGTGCCCGAGAGCCTCGTAGGCGACGGCGCGAGCCTCGGCGAAGGAAGCCCCGACAGCGACAACGCTGAGCACCCGGCCGCCGGTCGACACGAGCGCGCCGTCAACGAGCCGGGTCGCAGCGTGCGCGATCGTGACGCCGTCCACGGCCAGGGCGGCGTCGAGCCCGGTGATTTCGCGCTCGACGAGCGGCTCTTGGGGGTAATTTTCGCTCGCGAGAACGACGGTGACGGCCACGTCGGCCGAAAAAACCGGCCGGGGCAGCCCGCCGAGCAGGCCGGTCGCCGCGGCGAACAGCAGCCCGGAGAGCGGCGTGACCAGGCGCGGCAGCACGACCTGAGTCTCTGGATCCCCGAAACGCGCGTTGAATTCGATGACGCGAATGCCGGCATCCGTCAAAATAAGGCCGCAGTAGAGCAGGCCGACGAACGGGGTGCCCTCGGACGAGAGCTGGCGCACGGTCGGCAGCGCGACGGTTTCGATGATCTCGTCGACGAACGCGTTCTCGCTGCCGAACTGGGCGTCGAGCCAGGGCAGCGGGGAGTACGCGCCCATGCCTCCGGTGTTGGGGCCGGCATCGTTGTCCAGGGCGCGCTTGTAGTCCTGAGCGGGGGAGAGCGGCAGCACGTTCTCGCCGTCGCTGAGCAGAAAGAGCGAAATCTCCTGGCCATCGAGAAATTCTTCGATCAAAACGCTGCCGTGTTCGAGCCAGAAGGTCGCGTGACTGATCGCGGCGTCGCGGTCAGTGGTGACCAGCACGCCCTTGCCCGCGGCGAGGCCATCCGCCTTCACCACATAGGGGGCGCCGAACTCGTCGAGGGCGGTTTCGGCCTCGGCCAGGGTACCGGCACGCACGGCACGGCCGGTGGGAACGCCGGCCGCATCCATGATGCGTTTGGCGAAGGTTTTGCTGCCTTCGAGGGCTGCGGCGGCTTTGTCCGGCCCAAACACGGCGATGCCGCGGGCGCGCAGGGCGTCGGCGACACCGGCCACGAGCGGAGCCTCCGGACCGATCACGACGAGCTCGATGCTGTGCAGCACCGCATAGTCGGTCACGGTGACCGGGTCGTTCGGATCGAGAGCGACAACCGGCACCTGGGCCGCGATTCCGGCGTTGCCGGGGGCGCACTCGACGCTGGGCCGCGGCTCCTCACGGAGCAGCGCGGTGATGATGGCGTGCTCGCGGGCACCGGAACCAAGGACCAGAATTTTCACCGTTTCAGGCTACCCGATGCCTCGGGCCCGCCACGGCACTGGGATATGGGCATGCCCCTAATCCCGGACTCTCGTTACCGTCAGCGTCCCCGGCTACCGGTTGGAAGCCGCCATCGAGGCGTTGCACCGCGCGCTGATTCCATACGCGGACGCGCGCATCATCGCGCTCACCCAGAGCACAAATTGGATGTCCGCCAGGTTTGCCGAACATCGTTCTCGCCGTCGTGGAGTACACGCCCGCCGCCTGATCCGGCAGACTGGAGCCATGGCACGAGCGCGCATCGACGACGGAGCCGGCCGGGCGGCCGTGGGGGCAGCGCTCGAGGGCGGCTGCGCCGCGAGCCGGGATATCCGCGCCCAAGCGGTGCGCTACACCCTGCAACTGCTGGCCGAACAGGCCGAAGGAAACACCCTCGAGGTGCGCGTGCCGCCATTTGGCGCCACGCAGTGCATCGAGGGCCCCCGGCACACCCGTGGCACGCCGCCCAATGTGGTCGAAATGGATGTCGCCACCTGGCTTGGCCTCGCCACCGGCACCCTCGCCTTCGCCGATGGTGTCACGTCGGGGGCCATCCACGCCTCCGGGGCCCGCGCCGACCTGACCGGCCACGTGCCCGTGCTGCTCCTGCACTAGCGGCGCGCCTTGATGGCGCGAGATGCCATCTTCGGTCCCTTGGCGAGGTTCAGGTCTCGTTGTCAAATGGGCGTTTGTGCGCTTTTGCGAACGTGCTAGACGAGGATTGCCTCTACTTCGTCGCGGGTAGGCATCGACGAGGTCGCCCCCGCTCTGGTCACCGCGATCGACGACGCGACGGTCGCGAAACGCACGGCCTCGATCATCTCGTCCGGCGATACGGCCGTGCCACGGACGTATCCCGCCGCCAGGCGCGCCACAAGCGCCCCGACGAAGGTGTCGCCGGCCGCGGTCGTATCGACGGCCGTCACAGGCCGGGCCGGTGCGAGTCCGAGGACCTCGCCGTCATAGGCGACGACCGAACCTTCCGAACCCAGCGTCACGATCGCCCAGGTCTGGTCAGCGCTGAGTACCTCGGCGGCTCGTACCGGGTCGCTTTCCCCGGTGAGTTCGGCGGCCTCAATCTGGTTCGGAACCACGAGGTCGACCGAGGCGAGAAACCCCTCGGGCAGCGGCATGACCGGCGCCGGGGTCAGCACGGTGAACACTCCGGCGGCGTGGGCCGCGGCGATCCCCTCGACCAGTACCGAGATCGGCAGCTCGCACTGCATCACCAGAAACGCCGACTCCGTGATCGCCGCCCGCTGCGCCTCGCTCAGCGTCGTGACCGCGGCGTTCGCGCCCGACACCACCACGATCGAGTTCTCGCCACTGTCCACGACGGAGATGTGGGCGGTGCCGGTGGGGGCATCCGCTATCGCGAGGCCGTCAGAACGGATACCCTCGGCCAGCATCAGCGCGCGCAGCTCGCTCCCGTAGGCATCCGCTCCCACCGCTCCTAGAAAGTTCACGGCCTCGCCCAACCGGGCCGCGGCGACCGCCTGGTTGAGTCCTTTCCCACCGGGAACCGTGCTGAAGCCAGCCCCGAAAATCGTCTCGCCTGGTCGGGGCAGGCGCGACTGCCGCACGACGAGGTCCATGTTGGCGCTTCCGAGTACCGCAATCGAGTTCATAGAGTCAGTCTCGCATCCGCTCATGGGACAATAGGAGCGTGAGTTCTTCTGAGCAGCCCCAGAACCCGTCGGCCGAGAACGAGATCGTGCGCGCCGAGGCGACCGTGACCCTGCACCGAGCCCCGCGGTACCGCAATTTCATGTTGCTCGGCGCCATCGTGGGGGTGCTGCTCTCGCTCATTCTCACCGTCTCCTTCCCGGAGACCGCGGAGTACGAACGGATGCAAATCTTCGGCTTTCTGCTGCTCGGCGGCGTCGCCATCGGCACTGCGCTCGGCGCGGTGGTGGCCCTCGTGATCGACCGAATCATCGGCCGCTCCAAGATGTCGGTCGTCGCGGATAGACTGGACACGAACGGTGTCAGTACCACAAGCGAATTGCGTGCCGCTGAGCCTGGCTCCGGCACCCCCGATGACGAATTCCCCACGTTCAACGAGAAGTAAAGAGGCTGCGGCTTGCCCGGTGGCGACGGACTGTTAAATCACGATCTTCTTCCCAACGAGAAGGGCCCACAAGACGCTTGTGGGGTCTTCGGAGTCTGGGCTCCCGGCGAAGAGGTGGCCAAACTCAGCTACTTCGGCCTCTACGCCCTGCAGCACCGCGGCCAGGAATCGGCCGGAATCGCCACGAGTGACGGCAGTAAGATCCTCATCTACAAAGACATGGGATTGGTCTCGCAGGTCTTCAACGAAGCCTCGCTGAGTACCCTGCTCGGGCACATCGCCGTCGGGCACACCCGCTATTCCACGACCGGGTCCTCGAGCTGGCAGAACGCCCAGCCAACCCTCGGCCGCACCTCGAGCGGAACGGTGGCCCTCGGCCACAACGGCAACCTCACCAACACGGCTGAGCTACTCGAACTCGTGCGTGAACGCTACCCCAAGGTCGACGGTGAGCTGGCCAGGGGCAACACCACCGACACCGCAGTGATCACCGCCCTGCTCACCGGCGACCTCGATCACTCCCTCGAGGCCACGGCGCTCGAGGTGCTGCCGCGGCTGCGTGGGGCCTACTGCCTCGTGTTCATGGACGAAACCACCCTCTACGCCGCTCGCGATCCTCAGGGCGTTCGCCCGCTCGTGCTCGGCCGCCTCGAACGCGGCTGGGTCGTCGCCTCCGAAACCGCAGCCCTCGACATTGTCGGCGCGAGCTTCGTGCGCGAAGTCGAGCCCGGCGAGCTCATCACGATCGACGAGAACGGGCTCCGCACCCAGCGGTTCGCCAAGGCCGACCCCAAGGGCTGCGTCTTCGAGTACGTCTACCTCGCCCGCCCCGACACCACGATCGCTGGTCGTGGTGTGCACGAGGCGCGGGTCGAAATGGGTCGCAAGCTCGCGGCGGAGTACCCGGTCGAGGCCGATCTCGTGATCCCCACGCCGGAATCCGGCACTCCGGCAGCCATCGGCTACGCGCAGGCGTCCGGCATTCCGTTCGGTCAGGGTCTCGTGAAGAATTCCTACGTCGGGCGCACCTTCATCGCGCCGTCGCAGACCATCCGGCAGCGCGGCATCCGTTTGAAGTTGAACCCGCTCAAGAACGTGATCAAGGGCAAGCGCCTCATCGTGGTCGACGACTCAATCGTGCGCGGCAACACCCAGCGCGCGCTCGTGAGCATGCTGCGGGAGGCCGGCGCCGCCGAGGTACACGTGCGCATCTCAAGCCCGCCGATCACCTGGCCGTGCTTCTACGGCATCGACTTTGCCAGTCGTGCCGAGCTCATCGCGACCGGCCTCGAGGTCGACGAGGTGCGCCAGTCGATCGGCGCCGACTCGCTCGGCTATCTCTCCGAAGACGGCATGATCGAAGCCACCGAGCAGCCGCGGGAGCGTCTCTGCACCGCCTGCTTCACCGGCGTGTACCCGATCGCGCTGCCCGAATCGCAACACCTCGGCAAGAACCTGCTCGAGCGGCCGGCCACATCAAACGGATGCGACCCGGGTCCCGATTCTGATCTGGAAGCCGTGCTGGCACCCGCCGCACGACAAGAAGAAGCCCTCGCCCGTCTGGGCCAGGTACCGTTCGGTGATCCGGGAAGACCAGAATGAGCAACAACTCGTCCAGTATCTCCAACGCGTCTTATGCAGCGGCCGGAGTCGATACCCAAGCCGGTGACCTCGCGGTCGAGCTCATGAAGTCCGCCGTCTCGAAGACCCACGGCCCCGAGGTCTGGGGCGGGGTCGGCGGTTTCGCCGGACTGTTCGACGTGTCTTTCCTCACCAAGTTTCGGCAGCCGCTGCTGGCCACCTCAACGGATGGCGTCGGCACCAAGGTCGCCATCGCGCAGGCCATCGACAAGCACGACACCATCGGCCAGGACCTCGTCGGCATGGTCGTTGATGACATCATCGTGGTCGGCGCCCGCCCGCTGTTCATGACCGACTACATCGCCTGCGGCAAGGTCGTGCCCGAGCGCATCGCCTCGATCGTGGCCGGAATCGCCCGCGCCTGCTCCGAGACCGGAACGGCCCTCGTCGGCGGCGAAACCGCCGAACACCCCGGCCTGCTCGGCCCCGACGACTATGACGTGGCCGGAGCGGCCACCGGCGTCGTCGAAGCCGACCAGGTGCTTGGCGCCGACAAGGTTCTCTCCGGTGACGTCGTCATCGCCATGGCCTCGAGCGGCCTGCACTCCAACGGCTACTCGCTCGTGCGCCATATTCTGGCCCAGCGCGGCATCGGCTACACCGATACCTCCGCCGAACTCGGCGGCGTGGTCGGCGAAGTTCTGCTCGAACCGACCCGACTGTACACCGGCCCGCTGCTCGATGTGCTCGGCGACCCAGAGCTGGCCGGCGCCATCCACTCACTCAGCCACGTCACCGGCGGTGGCATCGCCGCCAACCTCGCCCGTGTGCTGCCTGTTGGCTCCTGGGTCGAGGTTGACCGGTCCACCTGGTCGCCCGCCCCCGTGTTCCGGGTGCTCGGCGACATGGCCGGGTCAACGCTCGAAAGCGCTGAAGGAACCTGGAACCTCGGAGTCGGCATGTTCGCGGTCGTGGATGCGGCATCCGCTTCATCGGTCATCGCGCGGCTGGCTCTGAGCAAAATTCCCGCCTGGGTCACCGGCCGCGTCTCGCGCGCCGAGCACGACCTGACCGGGTTCGAACAGGGCGCCAAGGGCGTCAACGGCGGCGCCGTGCGTCTCGTCGGCGCCTACGCGAACTAGGGTTCCCGCCTCAGGGGCACTCACCCGGTCGCTTGTTGCCCGGGCCCCGGTGACTCGCGGGGCGGCAGCGGCGTGGCCGGTTGCTGCACGGGCTGCCTCGTGGTGATCGCGCGCGTGGCGCGCCGAGCGCGCGGGCCACAAATGGCACCACGACCCGGCGTGCACCCCATGCAGCGCGGGATACACCAGGCATCGCGACTGAGGCCGCTGGCGGCGTTAGGCGCGCTTCTTCTCGTCTTCGGTGGCGTAGTGGTCGACGTAACGGTCGTCGTCATCCGGATCGTCGTCGTCATCGTCAGCGGAATCAACGGTGTCACCACCGGTGGCCTTCTTGGCCTTGTCCGCTTCATACTCCGGCCACTTGGCGAGGTCTTCGTCGAGCCGAGGATCGGACGGATGCCCGGTCAACTCGCGTTCGAGCGCGTTGTAGTTGGTATCCGGGCTAAAGTACTTCAGCTCCCGAGCTACCTTGGTGTGCTTTGCTTTTTGACGGCCGCGCCCCATGCGTGACCCCCTTACGATGCCAGGCCGAGCGAGTCGCGAGACACTCGGGATTTGCCGAACGGAATGTGTAAAAACTAGAGCTTAGTTTAGCATGACGGGCCTACCCGCCCACTGACGCTGCTCAAAGATCAAACGGGCCGGTCAGACCGTAAGAATGGATAGTGGATCGGTTCTCCGGCCCGGCCTGGTCGCGCAAATCATGGCGAGCCGATGCTGCTGGCTGGTCCCGGGCGCCGGCCCGACGCTACTTGCGCTTCCGGCGACGCGATGCCGTCGGCCGAGACTGCGACGGCACAACGACCGGGCTCGACTTCGTTGCCGTGTCGGGGGCTCCGGTGGGCGGTGCGAGCGGACGGCGCGACACCGGGCGGGATCGCACCGGCTCACCGCGTCGATCCTGGCCGGGGATCGGCCGCGAGCGGCGACCATAGATGAGCTCAGACGAGTCGAGCAGCCAGGGCACGAGGGCGATCGTGACGCCGTGCACCATCATCAGCTTCTGACGCAGTCGGCGGGCCTTGTGGTTGTGCAGCAGGTTCTCCCACCAGTGGCCGACGATGTAGATGGGCGTGTACACGGTGATGACCTCGGAGCCGTGATCGTCGCGGCGACCCCGAATGTAGCTGATCAGCGGCCAGCTGATGTCGCGATACGGTGAGGCGACGATGCGCAGCGGAACCTGGATGTTCTGTTTCACCCAGGCGCGTTTGAGCTCTTTGGTCTCGGCTGTGTCGATCGAGACGTGCACGGCTTCGAGGCTCACGTGGCGGGCGGCGATCGCGTAGTCGAGTGCCTTGAGCACCGGTTTCTGCATCTTGCCGACCAGCACGATGGCATGATCGCCCTGCGAACCGAACGTGGTGACGGGGTCGACCTCGATCTCCTTGGCCACGTCTCGGTAATACCGGTTGACGCCCATCATGAGAAAGAACAGCACCGGCATCATCACGAACACGAGCCAGGCGCCGTGGGTGAACTTGGTGATGGTGACAACGATGAGCACGACACCGGTCAGCGCGGCGCCGAAACCGTTGATCGACAGGCTCAGAATGATCGACCCGCGGTTCGGCGGATTCTTCTTGAGCAGTTTCAGCCAGTGCCGCACCATGCCGGTTTGGCCGAGCGTAAATGACACGAAGACGCCGATGATGTAGAGCTGAATCAGCACGGTCAGGTTGGCCCGGTAAACCACCATGATCACGCAGGCGGCCAGGGCCAGGAGCACGACACCGTTGGAGTAGATCAGGCGGTCGCCGCGGGTGCTGAGCGACTTCGGTGCGTACTTGTCGCGCGCGAGCACGGAGCCGAGCAGCGGAAAGCCATTAAACGCGGTGTTGGCGGCCAGCAACAGCACCGCTGCTGTCGCTGCCTGCAGCACGAAGAACATGATCGAGAAGTTGCCGAACGTGGCAGCGGCGACCTGCGCGATGAGGCTGCGCTGGGGCGCAGTGGCGCACTCGGCCCAGCCGATTAGGTCGCAGGGAGCCTCGGCGTAGTGCACCTTGGAGATCAGCGCGAGGGCGGTCAATCCTACGAACAACACGATGGCAATGCCACCCATGAGCGTCAGGGTGCGCTGGGCGTTCTTGACCTTGGGGTGTTTGAACGCCGGTACCCCGTTGGCGATCGCTTCGACGCCGGTGAGGGCGGAGCATCCGCTTGCGAAGGAGCGCAGCAGCAGCAGAATGAACGCGGCCTGCGCGAGGTTCTCGCCCTGCACGTCGTAACCGGCGGACTCGGCGACGGGGGCGTCGCCCATCAGCGCCCGACCGAGGCCGACGACGATCATGAGCAGCACGCTGCCGATGAAGAGGTAGGTCGGAATAGCGAAGGCATTGCTCGACTCGCGCACGCCGCGGAGGTTCACCGCCGCGAGCAGAATGATGAAGATCACCGCGAGCTCCACGCGGAGCGGGGCGAGAGCGGGAATGGCGGAGATGATGTTGTCCACGCCGCTGGCCACCGAGACGACCACGGTCATCACATAGTCCACGAGCAAAGCGGATGCGACGACCAGGCCAGCCTTTTCGCCCAGATTCTTGTGGGCGACCTCGTAGTCGCCGCCGCCAGATGGGTAGGCCTTGATCAGCTGGCGATACGACGCCACGACAACGATGAGAAGCATGACGACGACTGCAGCGACCCACGGCGCGAAGCTCAAAAAGGCGAGCCCGCCGAGGGTCAGAATCATCAGGAGTTCTTGCGGCGCGTAGGCCACGCTCGACAGTGGGTCGCTGGCAAAAATAGGAAGAGCGAGGTGCTTGGGTAGCAGCTGGCCGTCCAACTGCTCGGTGGGGAGCGGATCGCCGATGATCCACCGCTTGGGTGATCGGCTTTCCGGTACTGGGGCGTTCGCCTCGGGTGTCACGAGGGACGACATTACACCTAAGCTGGCCCCTGTCAAATCGGGTCGCTTTTTTAAGCGGATGCAGGTGGGTGGCCTGGGCGGCACAATCATCCGCTGGTCGAGCTTTTCGAGACCACCACCGACTCGCGCTGGCGGTCTCGAAAAGCCTACGGGTGCAGCGTGGCGAGGATGTTCGCGCGAACGTCGGCGAGCTGGCGTCGCAGCGTGGGCACCGTGTCGGGCGGAACAACCGAGCGGGCCGCTTGCGTGCGCAGGTCTGTGCGCAGCTGCTGCCGGAACTCGTTGAGTACCATGTCGGCTTCGCGCAGGGCGAGACGTGAATCCAGGCGAGCGGAGGTCTCGTCGCTGGTCGACGATGGCGCCTCGGCCGCCGTTGGTGCATCCGGGGCATCCCAGGACTCGGGCGTGCCGTCGTAGCCGCGCGAAGCCGGCGACCCTGCGTCGCGGGCCTGCCGGGCCGCGGAGGCCAGGTCGGCGCGCAGGGACTTCATGGCGGAGTTGACGCGGCTGCGCACCTGGTCGGCGAGGCGCCGCACCGAGTCGGTCACCTCGTCTTCGATCGCGCCGAGTTCTCCGTCACGGGCGAGCAACTCGGCGCGACCGGCATCCGTGATCTCGTAGACGGTCTTGCGGCCGTCGGCCTGCTTGGTGACCAGGCCCTCTTCCTCGAGTTTGGCCAAGCGCGGGTAGATCGTTCCGGCGCTGGGGCTGTAGGTTCCGCCGAATCGGTCGCTGAGCGCCTGAATCAGCTCGTAGCCGTGTCGGGGCCGCTCGGCGAGCAGGCTCAGCAGGTAGAGGCGCAGGCTTCCGTGGGCGAACATGGCGCTCATGCTGGGTCTGCCTGGGTGATGTCGGCCGCGGCGGGCGCTGCGGCATCCGCTTGACTGGATGGTGCCTGAGATGATGCTGCACTCATCGACGCTGCACCGCCCGGCGCGCTGCCACCGCTCTCCCGCCGCACGACCGAGATATCGCCGGACACCGAATTACCACGCAGGTCGAGCCAGCTGCCGTCGAGCGTGCCGGTGGAGCCTTCGTAGCCCTTGCCGAACGCGGTGCGCACGGTCTGGTCGTCGAGCTGCAGCGTTCCGGAGAGGGTGTTGAGGTGGTACCGCGCGGCGACGCCCGGCTCGAGCCGCACCGTGAGGTTGCCGCTGACCGAGTTCGTCACGATCTGGTCTGGTGTGCCCGCCAGGTCGAGAAACACGTTGCTCGCGACCCCGTCGAGCGTGAAACGACGGATGCTGCCGCTCGCCGTGATATCGCCCGATACGGTGTGCACGGCCAGTGCTCCGACATGGTTGCGCACCGAGATTTCGCCGTTAACCGCGTTGAGTTCGAGGTCACCCTCGACGTCATCGATTACGACATCGCCGGAGACGGTGCTGAGTTTGGCGTCATTGCGCAGTCCGGACACGAGGGCATCCGCCGAGACGACACCGAAGCGCAGGGCGACGTCGCGCGGGACCAGTACGCTCACCTCGGCGCGGGCGGTGCCGCGGAACGCGGTGAACACCTCGAGAAAGTTATCCCAGCGCAACTGGGGATGGTCGATTTCGAGGCGGTCGCCGTCCATCGAGATCTTCAGGTCTTTGCCGGTGACGCCGTGCACTTCAATGCGGGCGCCGGGTTCGTCGTGGCCGATGATGTCGACCGTGCCGCCGATCAGACTGACCTTGAGCTTGCGCACCAATTCGACATCGATGATTTTGGTCTGCCCGGGGGTGACCAGCCATTTTTCCAATGACACTGGGTTGTCCTTTCAGGAGCATGAACTCGCGTTATATCGCGTGTGTTGAAAGACACGATATATCGCGTTCCTGAAAGTTGCAATCAGTACAGAAAAATATCCAGCCACTGGCGATTGTGGGCGTGTACCAGCACGGCGAACACCACGACGTCGAACAGCAGGTGCACGCAGACCACGTAGGTGAGCGAGCGAGTGCGGGCAAAGGTGTAGCCCTGCAGCAGAGCGAACGGCACGGTCAGCAGCGGCCCCCAGGCCTGGTAGCCGAGCTCCCAGAGGAACGACGAGAAGATCACGGCCTGCAAAATATTGGCCTGCCAATCGGCAAAGTGCCGCCGCAGCAGGGTGAAGGCGACGCAGATGAAGAACAGTTCGTCCCAGATCCCCACGAAGCCCACACCCACGAACAGCCGGGCAATCTCATCGGGAGCGGTCACCGCTGGCCAATTCTGGTACGCGCCGCTTCCGATGAAGTAGCTCGGCAGAATCAGGTACCCGAGCAGCACTACGAGTGGCAGGTAGGCGCGTTCGAGCCGGGTCCAGCGTTGCCCGGTGCGAATCGGAAACCGGATCGCGTGGTCCTTGAAGTAGTACCGCGAGAGCAGATACGGCACGAGCACCGACAGGCTGAGCACCGTGCCCATCAGGGCGATATTCGGGTAGCTGATGTTCGCCTCAACCGAGATGGTGCTGATGATCCCCAGCCCAACGGCAATCAGCAACAGATCGCGAAACAGCGCCCGATTGATCAGGAGCGCGAGCGCCAGGGCCGCCGCCAGCACGCCATAGCCGGCCACCGGCATCCGCAGCGCAAACAGCAGCACAGCGGATGCGCTCACCAGCGCCGCCGGAATCAGCCCCCACCGCGATCTAGTACCCATGCTGCACCCTACCCAGAGCACCTCTCAATTTAACGAGAGCGGAAAAAGTGCTGCTTCGGCACCCCGGAGGCAGCGATTTTCCCGCTCTCGCGGGGAGGGCCTAGATTCGAGGGATGAAGCGTTTTCCCAGCGACCCGGTCGCGATCTTGCAGCACCTCGTGCGCATCGATTCGGTCAATCCTGACCTGGTTCCCGGAGCGGCGGGTGAAGCCCAGATCGCAATCTGGTGCAGTGAATGGCTGCTCGGGCAGGGGTTTCAGGTCACCCTGCTCGAGCAGGTTCCCGGACGGCCCTCGGTCGTCGGCATCAAACGCGGCACCGGCGGTGGACGCTCGCTCATGCTCAACGCTCACCTCGACACGGTCGGCGTCGCCACCTACGCGGGCGATCCGTTCAGCGGCGACCTTCGCGCCGGCCGGGTGTACGGGCGTGGGGCCGTCGACACCAAGAGCGGGCTCGCGGCCATCCTCGTGGCGGCAGCGCGGGCATCCGCTGTCGGGCTGGCCGGGGATGTGATCGTGACGCTGGTCGCCGACGAAGAATTCGGCAGCATCGGAACGGAAGAGGTGCTGCGCACATTGAGCGCCGATGCCGCCCTCGTGATCGAGCCGAGCAGCCTGGAACTGACCACAGCGCACCGCGGATTCGCCTGGTTCGAGCTCTGCCTGACCGGCCTGGCCGCGCACGGATCGCAGCCGGAGCTCGGCGTGGATGCCATCTGGCATGCCGGGCTCGCGCTGCGTGCCCTCGACGAGCTGCGGCAGCAGCTGAACTCGGTCCCGGCGCATGCCACACTCGGCCACGGTGCCGTGCGGGTGTCGAAGATTGTCGGTGGTGACGATGCCGCCACGGTCGCGGCCCGCTGCGTGCTCACCCTGGAACGACGGATGCTGCCCGGCGAGTCCCCGGAGCGCGTCGACTCCGAGCTGCGGGCACTGTTCACCGAGCTGGCGCGCACGGAGCCGCAGTTTCGGTTTGAGCTGACCCGGCTGGTGGCGCGGGCTGCCTTTGAGGCCGAGCCGCACTGGCCGATCCTGCGCGCGCTTAGTGGCAATGCCGAGCGGGTGCTCGGCGCCCCGGCGAAAACGCGCGGCGAACCTTTCTGGACCGACGCCGGGCTTATTCTCGAAGCCGGTATTCCGTGTGTGGTGTTCGGTGCCGACGGTGAAGGCCTGCACGCCGACACGGAATGGGTCGACGCGCAGTCGGTGCGCGCGCTCGCCGAGATTCTTGAGGGCACGATCACCGAGTTTTGCGGGCCTACAGTCGGCTGATTCGCTCCCACCCCCGGCCCTCGTGCCACGATTCGATGACCAGATGCGTGTTGTCGGAGTCTATGTAGGTGAGCACGACCTCGTGTACGTGCAGCTCGAAACTGGATGTATCCGGCGGATCGGTCGGTTCCGGCTCGGTCACCACCAGTACCCCGGCCAGTTTCGCGTCGCCGGCCCACTCCGACGGCTGCCCGACTGGCGGCTCGAGGGTTGGCGAGTGGATGGCCACCCGCGGGTCCCGCAGCACATCGTGCAGCTTGAGCGAATGGGGCATCATGCCCAAAGTGATGCGCCCGTTGTTGATCACGAGTTCGGTGCCGCTGATCCGCGGGGCACCATTCCGGCGCAGGGAGGCCATTGTCTTGTTGGTGCCCGCGTCGAATCGTGAGCGTACCCGCGCTGCGAACTGCGGAGCATCCGCTTCAATTTCTCGCCATGTTGCCATGCGTTGAACGCTACCTCTCGGCACCGACACGAGGGCTTAACGCACCGCGCAGTAGCTACCCGGCAACGCGCTCGGCATCGGGATCGGGCGCCGGCGAGACGGCCGCGGGGCGGCGGACTGCGAAGAAGGGGATCGTGCGCTGGCAGAGGGGGCCGATCAAGACGGCGAACAGCACGGTGCCGATTCCCACGTTGCCGCCGAGCACCCAGCCGATGCCGAGCACGATCACCTCGATGCCGGTGCGCACGATCCAGATCTTCCAGCCGGTGCGCTGGTGCAGCCCGGTCATCAGGCCGTCGCGCGGGCCGGGGCCGAAGTGTGCCCCGATATAGAGGCCGGTGGCGACGGCGATCAGCAGGAGTCCCGCGGCGAACAGGAGGATGCGGGCCCAGAGGTCGAGGTCGGCCGGAATGAGCCACAGGCCAACATCAGCTGACGGGCCAACGAGCAGCGCGTTGAGCAGAGTGCCGGCACCGGGCTTCTGGCGGATGGGGATCCAGAGCAGGAGTACGACACCGCTCAGCAGAATCGTGATCAGCCCGAACCCGAGGTGCGTGTGGTTATCGATGCCCTGGGCGAGAACGTCCCATGGGGCGACGCCGATGGCGGCGCGCACGATCAACGCGATGCCGATTCCGTAGAGGAACAGGCCAATCAGCAGTTGAATCACACGACGAGTCACGAGAATTCAGTCTAAATGCCGCTCGGTGCCCACGTCGGCCACCGGTCCCTGCGTGGCTCAACCGCCGAGGATGATTCCGCGGTTGAGGAAGAACGGCTGGGGGTCGATCCTTACGCCGTCAACCCGAACCTCGACGTGGGTGTGGCAGCCGGTGGACAGGCCGGTGCTGCCGACCCGTCCGATCTGTTGGCCGGCGCCGACCCGATCGCCGACATCGACCAGGGTCTCATCGTCGGCCAAATGGGCGTAGCCGGTCTGCACTCCTTCGCCGTGGTCGATCAGGATCCAGTTGCCGTAGCTGCCGACCGCTCCGGCGGCGCGCACAATGCCGGAGGTGGCCGCGAAGACCGGTGCCAGGCAACCCGCTCCAATATCGGTGCCGTAGTGGAACGCGCCCACCCCGGGGAGGGGGCGGACCGGCCTGGGCCCGTAGACATCCGTTGTGGGGCCGCTAGCTGGATTTGCCCAGCCCTGATCGCTCAGCTGGCCGTAGTCGGTTGGAGTGATCGGACGCAGGTCCAGTCCGGACAGGCCGGCAGCGGCACTCGCGGCCTGAGCTGCGGCGTTTACCAGAGCCAGGCCGGCAGCTTCGACGTCGTTTTGGGCAGCGTCGAGCGCGGCCCGGCTCGCGTCGACCGATAGGCCGCTCGCGGCAGCACGGGTCTCGGTATCTTGCTCGTTCAGCCGCTGCGCTCGGGCTTCGTCGGCCTCGGCGCGGGCCTGAATCGTCTCGATATTGTCGGTGACATGATCCAGCTGGTCGAGTGTGCTGAGCTGGTCGAGCACGTTGCCGAGGGAATTACCGCCGAGGAAGACCTCGGTCACGACAGCGCCGGATTGCTGCTGCGCCAGTTTGCGCGCGAGCACGGCAAAGCTTCGTTTGGAGTCGGCGGCTTGCTGCGTGGCCTCCACGGCGAGCCGGTGCACCAGTGCGGAGCGACCGCGCGCGAGCGTCTGACTCGCCTGCGTCGACTCGAGCGTACGCTGGGCGGTGGCCCGCACCGCCTCCGTTGACTGTGACCGGGTGAGCGCCAGGGCCAACGCTGCGGCTCTTTGTGTCGAGTCTTGTTGAGCGGATGCGCGCTGCGCGGCCGCCAGCGCGGCGGCCGCCTGACTCTCGGCGAGGGCGGTTGCGGCTGTCGCGCGAACGACTGCGGCCGCTGCCTGGGCTGCCGCCTGCGCCTCGATGCCAGTGTCACTGGGAGTCGGCGCTACCTTGGGTGGATCGGGGAGATCGACAACTGGCGGGATCGGTCCGTCTGTCGGCTCGGGAACTGGTTCGTTGTTCGGTTCCGGGGTCGGTTCGACGGTCGGTTCCGGGGTGGGTTCGGCGGTGGGCTCAGCCGTGGGTTCCGGCGTCGGCGTCGGTTCCGGGGTCGCTTCGGTCGTGGGCGCGGGAGTGGGCTCCGCGGTCGGTTCTGCCGTCGGCGTGGGCGTCGGGCTGCTGGTTGGTTCGGCGGTTGGTTCAGCGGTCTCTTCAGCGCTCGGTTCCGGGTTCGCGCTCACGGTCGGCGTGGACGTGCCGGTCGAACCGGCTGGAAGTTCACCGGCGCTCGCCGCGACCGGGGCGCCGAAGAGGAGCAGCGTGGTCACGATAATGATCGCCAGCGGGCCGCCTGGCCTGCGATGTGTCGCGGCCCGCTGCCGTGCTCGCAGGAGAAGCGTAGCGGGACCGTGACTTGGGGCTAAGAACATCGGCAAACCTGATCCATTCGGGTATGGACTAACGCGGGCGGGCGGGCTGGCGTGGCGACAGTATGGCACGCCAGCCCCACGCTCACAACGGGTCAAACGAGCGGTCCAAGGTGCCTATAAGGTGCGGTTCGCACTAGACCAACTCGGGCGCTTCGCATTCCGCGGCCGCGCGCACTGCCCCCGAAGCGACGAGCGCCACGACGCCCTCAATTTCGGGGGAGAGAAAGCGATCGTGGCCGGGACCGGCGGCCACGGTGCGCACGAGGTCGCGTACCGCTCCGGTCGCGGCGCCCGGCTCAAGCGGTGCCCGCAGATCGAGCGAGCGCGCCGCTGTCATGATCTCGATCGCGAGCACCCGGCCGAGCCCGTCGAGCGAACGGCGCAGCTTGCGGGCCGCATGCCAACCCATCGAGACGTGGTCTTCCTGCATCGCCGACGAGGGAATCGAATCAACGGATGCCGGCACCGCCAGCCGTTTGAGCTCCGACACGATCCCGGCCGCTGTGTATTGGGCGATCATGAGCCCGGAGTCCACGCCTACCTCGTGCGCGAGGAACCGCGGCAGGCCCTTGCTGCGGCTCCCATCGAGGTGACGGTCGGTGCGTCGCTCACTCATGCTCGCGACATCCGCTGCGGCAATGGCGAGAAAATCGAGCACGTAGCCGAGCGGGGCGCCGTGAAAGTTGCCGTTCGACAGAACTCGGCCGTCGACCGTGACAACCGGGTTGTCGATGGCGCTGTCCAGCTCGCGGCCGGCCACGAGGGCGGCGTGGGTGGCGGTGTCGCGTGCGGCGCCGTGCACCTGCGGGGCGCAACGCAACGAGTAGGCGTCTTGCACCGAGGGATCCTCGGGGCCGGCGTGGCTCGCGACGAGCGGGGAGCCCTGCAGCAGTCGGCGCAGGTTGGCGGCGCTGTCGGCCTGGCCGAGCTGGGGCCGCAGTTGCTGCAGATCCGCCGCGAAGACAGCATCCGTTCCGAGCAGAGCCTCGACACTCATCGCCGCGGCGATGTCGGCAGTCACGAGCAGGCGGGCCAGGTCGTCGAGGGCGAGCACGAGCATGCCGAGCATGCCGTCGGTGCCGTTGATCAGGGCGAGGCCTTCTTTTTCGGCGAGCACGACCGGCCTGATGCCGGCTGTGGCGAGGGCGTCACCGCCGCCGAGCAGGGCGCCGCTGGCATCGCGCGCCTGCCCCTCGCCCATCACGACGAGCGCGCAGTGGGCGAGCGGCGCGAGGTCGCCGGAGCAGCCGAGCGAGCCGTATTCGTGCACGACCGGGGTTATTTGCGCGTTGAGCACGGCCGCGTAGGTCTCGGCGGTGGCCGGGCGCACGCCGGTTCGCCCGGTCATCAGCGTCGAAAGCCGCAGCAGCATGAGGGCGCGTACGACCTCGCGTTCCACTTCGGGGCCGCTGCCGGCGGCGTGCGAGCGCACCAGGCTCGCCTGCAGCTGCGCGCGCCGGTCGGAGGTGATGAACGTCGTCGCGAGGGCGCCGAAACCGGTCGAGATCCCGTAGTGCGGTTCGGTGTCAGCCGCGAGGGCATCGATGATGGTGCGGGTCGCTGCCACTTGCTGGAGGCTGGTCGGATCGAGGCTGACGCGCGCATTGTGCCTCGCGACGGCGATCACGTCGGCGAAGGAAAGGGCGCCGGTTCCGACGACAACGGTGGCTGCGATTACGGATGCCCCGCTCTGGTCGTGCGCGGATGCGGAAGTCTGAGGCGTGGTCGTGAGGGTCATGGTTCGATTCGACACCCCCAGGGCCCCAGGCGATAGGGCGCTATGCTGCTTCGTGTCCGGGATACCGGACACAAAGCAATCGCCCTGAACGAACGCGGCAGCATTTTCTTCGACTCGAAGTGGCAGCCGCTCGGCGAGAACGTGAGAGGAACGCCATGGCGACCGCATCGAAGGTTCCGGCCGCCGAAAGCACGCTGCGCGTGCTGACTCACCTCGCTGCGCAGCGCGGACCGACACCGGCGGCCGCCGTGGCCAGCGCTCTTGGCTTGCCGCGCTCGACCGTCTACCAGCTGCTCGATGTGCTCGTGGGGCAGGGGTTCGTCGTGCACCTGCCCGAGGAACACCGCTACGGACTCGGCATCGCCGCCTTCGAGCTGAGCACGGGATTCAGCCGCCAGGAGCCACTCTCCCGGCTCGGTCGCCCGTTGATTGCCCAGCTTGTCGACCGGCTGGGGGAGAGTGCGCACCTCGTGGTGCTGCACGGCCGCGACGTGATCTACCTGGTCGAAGAGCGCGCCGCGCACCGCCCCTCGCTCGTTTCCGACGTCGGCGTGCGGCTGCCAGCGCACCTCACGGCGAGCGGTCGCGCCCTGCTGGCGGCGCTTCCGGCGGCCCAATTGCGCGCGCTGTACCCCAGCCAGGCCGTGCTCGAGCAGCGCGACGGCCGGGGCCCGCGCTCCCGGCTTGAGTTGCGGGCGGTACTCGATCGAGTGCGAACCGATACCTACGCCACCGAAAATGGCGAAATCACGCCGGGCATCGCCTCGGTCGCGCTCGCCGTACGCGATCATGCGGGGTGGCCCGCTGCCGCGATCGCGGTGACCTTTGCGCACGACCGCATCCCGGACGACTACTGGCCGGCGCTCGCTGCAACCGTGGCGGCGACGGCCGCCGAGCTGTCCCGCCGCATCGGTGGCCGCCCGCGCTAACGCCCGCGCCGCGCCTCACGCCGAGCCTCGCGGCACTTTTTAGAGATGCGGACACTCGTTCCATTTGGTGCCTCGGTCTACAACGAGTGCCACGAGCCCGGTTCCGCCTGCAGGGGCTGCGACGGGCTAGCCCTGGCGGGCCTTCGCGCGGGGGTTGAGCTTGTTGATCACAAAGGTGCGACCGCGGCGCCGCACGATTTGCGATCCCGGAACCTTCTTGAGCGCCTTGAGGGAATTGCGTACCTTCATTTATTTCTCCATTGCTTATTGAGAACGAATGTCAATTAGACTAACAGGCATGCAGATAGAAACGTATCTTCGGGTGAATGTGGTGAGCGGCCTGGCCGGCGCCGGTAAATCCTCGGTGGCCCTGACCCTCGGGCGGCAGCCATTCGCCCTGGCCACCTCCGTGTCCGATGCCCTGCGCACGGTGCTCACCGAGGTTGCCGACGCGGTGCCGGTCGGCCGGGGGGAGGCGTGCGCCATTGATGTCTTCGTCGAAGCGCCAACCGCGGTGGGCCCGCTGGAAATTGCCAGTTCCCTCGTTGAGACCGGCGACTCGCCGGAGCGGCTGGCGAATGGGCATGCGGTGCGGCTCGGTGACCTCATCACCGTGCTCGATGCCGAGCGATTCTGGGCCGACCTGCGCAGCGAAGCCCCCGCGCCGGTCCCGGAAGAACACGACGTCAACTTCTCCGATACCCACGACGATCCCGACCGCACCGTCGGCGACATATTGATCGAGCAGGTCGAGTGGGCCAGCATCGTCGTGATCAATAAGACCGACCTCGTGCACGCCCGCGACGCTGCCGATATTCGGGACTTCGTGCGCCTGCTCAACCCGGCCAGTCACGTCGTGTTTGCCGAACACGGCCGCGGCAGTGCCGAGGGTTGGCCGGTGCCACGCCGGGACATGTTCGCCTGGCTGCAATGCAGTCCCGGCTGGGTACGCCAGCTCAACGGTGACGCCCTGCTCTCACGCAGTCCGCAGGGGCTGATCTGTGTCGTCTACCGTGACGTGCGCCCGTTCCATCCGCTGCGCCTGGCCGAATTCTTTCGTGACCGCGCCGAGGAGTCGGGTGAGATCCTGCGTTCCCGTGGCCTGTTTCGCCTCGCCACTCGGCCGTCGACGGTCGGCTCGTGGAGCAGTGCCGGCCCCACGATCACCTTCGAACCGACCGGCATGCAGAGCCATGACCCGGATTCACCGCTAGGCCAGGAGATCGCCTTCTTCGGACGTGACCTCAACGCCCGTCTACTCAGCGCCAACCTCGATGCCTGCCTGCTCACCGACGCTGAATTTCTCGCCGGACCCATGTTCTGGAACACCCTGGCCGACCCGTTCCCCGCCTGGGCGCTCGAAAGCGCCGCCTGAGTTACAGGCTCTTGGCGAAGCAGACGCTGAACTCTTCGCCGACGTACTGGCCGAACAAGTCGATCTGTTCGTAGCCGCGACCGCGGTACAGCGCCATAGCCGCGTGTTGCAGTGGGCCGGTTTCCAATGCGAGAGAGCGGATACCGCGGCCAGCGGCATCCGCTTCGATGCGGTCGAGCAGGCGGCCGGCTATGCCGCGCCCCCGAACTTCGTCGTAAACGAACAGTCGCTTCAGCTCGGCAGTCAGCTCGGCGCCGAGTGGAACCAGGGCGGCCATGCCGCAGGCTGCGCCGTCTTCGTTCCTGGCCACGTAGACGGCAACGCCCGGGCGTTCGAGCTGGTCGGTGCTGAGCAGAAAGCTGCTCTCCTCCGGGTAGAGGGAGTGCGCGAAGACGGTGCCGGCGGTCAACAGTGCCTCAACGTCGGCCTGCCGCGGCGGCTCGATACTGATCGAAATGGTCATGTCCTCAGAATAGAGCGAGGCAATGTATACCTATCTGCGTGACTTTTCAGGAGGCATAGGGTAATGTCAATAGGTCGGCTCTTGACACCGCGCTGTGCGCGGATGGGTTTGTAAGTCAAGTTGGGCCGGTTTCCCAGTAATCCGCTGGTGAAAAATCACTGTATGTGAACGGCCCCGACCACAGATTGCTCGGGTTCTCAGTTACGTCGCGTGTGCGATGTTGTTCTGCCATGTACTGAACACAACCCAGAGATATCTTTATGCCTCAAGGCAATTCGCACAACTCCACCGTCGGTCGTGGCGGTAAGAACTTCGATCCCAAGTACGCCTCCAAGGGCGGATCGGGCCACGGCGGTTCCAACAACGCGGGAAGCAAGAGCCCCGGACACCGCGGATACCGCGCTGACGAGGGTGCCCCCAAGAAGCAGCGCTGGAATGCAGACGAGCGTGCCGCGCGCTCGAACGAGCGTCCCTCGAGCGAACGTCCGGCCTACGGCTCGCGTTCCGTTCGCCCCGAAAACGGCGGCCGCACCAACACCGAGCGCAACGAGCGCCCGACCTACAATAACGACCGTCCGGCTCGCACCGAGCGTCCCTCCTATGGTGACCGTCCTCCGCGTACCGACCGTCCGGCCTACAACAACGACCGTCCGTCGTATGGTGACCGCAACAGCGCTCCCCGTACGGAGCGTCCGTCCTATGGTGACCGTGCTCCGCGTACCGAGCGTCCGGCCTACAACAACGACCGACCGTCCTACGGTGACCGTGCTCCGCGCACCGAGCGTCCGGCCTACAACAACGACCGTCCCTCCTACGGTGACCGTGCTCCGCGTACCGAGCGTCCGGCCTACAACAACGACCGCCCGTCCTATGGTGACCGTGCTCCGCGAACCGATCGTCCGGCTTACAACAACGACCGTCCGGCTCGTACCGAACGTCCCTCCTATGGTGACCGCAACAGCGCTCCCCGTACCGAGCGTCCGTCCTATGGTGACCGTGCTCCGCGAACCGATCGTCCGGCCTACAACAATGACCGTCCGGCTCGTACCGAGCGCCCCTCGTATGGAGACCGCGCCCCGCGCAGCTTCGAAGACCGCGCCCCGCGCCGCTCCAACGATGACCGCCCGCCCCGTCGCGACTTCGGCAACGACCGTCCCAGCGACGGCGACAGCAAGTTCTACCCGAAGCGCAGCGAAGAGGGGGTCAAGCCCACCTTCGCCGGTGGCGAAGACGTCGTCCTCGAGCGTCTCGAAGCCATTGCAACGACCGCGTCCGACGTTGTCGGCGTAACCTTCGGCGACCTCGGCCTCGGCGAGAACATCGTTCGCGAGCTCGCCACCCTCGGCGCTCCGGCCCCGTTCCCGATCCAGGCCGCGACCATCCCCGACGTTCTCGCCGGTCGCGATGTGCTCGGCCGTGGTAAGACCGGATCCGGCAAGACCATCGCCTTCGCTGCTCCCTTGGTTGAAAAGCTCATGGAGAACAACGGCGCCAAGGACCGCAAGCACGCACGTAAGCCGCGCGCGCTCATCCTGGCCCCGACCCGTGAGCTCGCGCTGCAGATTGACCGCACCGTGCAGCCCATCGCCCGCAGCGTCGGCCTCTTCACCACCCAGATCTACGGCGGAGTTCCGCAGTACCGTCAGGTGAGCGCCCTCCAGCGCGGCGTCGACATCATCGTTGGCACCGCCGGACGCATCGAAGACCTCATCGACCAGGGTCGCCTTGACCTGAGCGAAGTCGTTATCACCGTGCTCGACGAGGCCGACTACATGTGTGACCTCGGATTCCTCGAGCCCGTGCAGCGCATCCTGCGTCAGACCAAGACCGGCGGCCAGAAGTTGCTCTTCTCCGCCACCCTCGACAAGGGTGTTGCCTCGCTGGTCAAGGAATTCCTGACCAACCCGGCCGTGCACGAGGTTGCCGGCGAAGACCAGGCGTCCTCCACGATCGACCACCGCGTGCTCGTCATCGAACACCGCGACAAGAGCCGCATCATCGAAGAGCTCGTCAACCGTGAGGGCAAGACGCTCATCTTTAGCCGCACCCGGGCCTACGCTGAGCAGCTCGCCGACCAGCTCGAAGACGCCGGAGTCAAGGCCACCAGCCTGCACGGTGACCTCAACCAGGCCCGTCGTACCCGTAACCTGCAGATGCTCACGAGTGGCCGGGTCAACGTGCTCGTAGCAACGGATGTCGCTGCTCGCGGAATCCACGTTGACGACATCGACCTGGTCATCCAGGCCGACGCCCCCGACGAGTACAAGACGTACCTGCACCGTGCCGGCCGGACCGGCCGCGCGGGCAAGACCGGAACCGTCGTGACGCTCATCCCCAAGCAGCGCAAGCGCCGCATGGACGAGCTGCTCGACCGTGCCGAGATTGACGCGAGCTACACCTCCGCCACCCCCGGTGACGCGGCTGTACGCGAACTCGCCAACATCTAGCATCCGTTTGAACTAAAAGGGGCACTCGCCAACCGGCGGGTGCCCCTTTTTCGCGCCCGGCGCCCAGCGGGTTGTGCGAACCCGGCCGCGTCTGCCAGAATTACTTTCCGAACGATCGGTAAGTTGGCAATCGTTCCCGCAGCCACCTACAGCCACACGCAGACACCGTCGTCAGGAGAGAATATGGCCGAGGCCTACCTCGTTGGAGGAGCACGCACCCCCGTAGGCCGCTACGGCGGAGCGTTGGCCACGGTTCGTCCCGACGACCTCGCCGCGCTCGTCGTCGGCGAGGTCGTACGCCGCGCCGAAATCGACCCCGGCCTGATCGAGGAGATCATCTTCGGCGCCGCCACCCAGGCCGGCGAAGATAACCGCAACGTCGCCCGCATGGCAGGGCTGCTCGCCGGGCTGCCCGACCACGTGCCCGGAATTACCGTCAACCGGCTCTGCGCCTCCGGAATGTCCGCCATCACGATGGCCGCCCAGGCGATCCGCGCCGGCGACGCCGACCTCATGATCGCCGGCGGAGTCGAATCCATGACCCGCGCACCTTGGGTGCAGGCCAAACCCGAGCGCCCCTGGGCCAAGCCCGGCGCCCAGTTCGACACCTCCATCGGCTGGCGGTTCGTCAACCCCAAACTCGCCGCCCGAGACAAGGCCACCTTCTCCATGTCGGAGACGGCCGAGGAGGTCGCCCGACTCGACGGCATTACCCGCTTAGAAGCGGATGCCTTCGCCCTCCGCAGCCATCAGCGCGCCGCTGCCGCGATCGATGCTGGCCACTTCGTTGACGAAATCGTCGGCGTGCCCACCAAAAAGGGCGAGGTACTCGTCGATGAGGGCCTGCGCCGGGACACCACCCTCGAGGGCCTCGCCGCCCTGCGCCCCATCGTCGCGGGCGGCTCCGTCGTCACAGCCGGCAACGCGAGCTCGCTCAACGACGGCTCCTCGGCGATTCTGGTCGCGAGCGGTGAGGCCGTGAAAAAGTACGGCCTGACTCCGCGCGCCCGCGTCGTCGTCGGCGCGAGCGTCGGCCTGGCCCCCGAGATCATGGGCCTCGGCCCGGTCGTCGCCACCCAGCGTGCCCTCGAGCGCAGCGGCCTCGACATCGCTGACCTCGGGGCGATCGAGCTCAACGAAGCCTTCGCCACCCAGTCCATCGCCTGCATCCGTCGCCTCGGCTTCGATGAGGAGATCGTCAACCGGGATGGCGGGGCGATCGCGCTCGGGCATCCGCTGGGATCGAGCGGAGCGCGCCTGGTCGTGACCCTGCTGGCCCGCATGGAACGGGAAAATGCCGGGCATGGCCTCGCCACGATGTGCATCGGCGTCGGCCAGGGCTCGGCCCTCATTCTGGAGCGGGTCTAGTGTCGAAAGGCACGGCCGTCGTAATCGTCACTGTGGAGGATGTCTGATGTCTGTTTCTGAACTGGAACTCGGTGATCGCGGCGAAAACGGCGTGCCCGACCGGGTTGGCGTGCTCGGCGGCGGGCGCATGGGCGCTGGCATTGCCCACGCCTTCCTGCTGGCCGGTGCCCGCGTGGTACTGGTTGAACGCAACGACATCGAAGCAGATGCCGCGCGCGCGCGCGTGCTGCGCGCCGTCGACGCGAGCATTGCCCGCGGGGCCACCGGCGAAACCCGTCTCGAACTCGAGGCCCGCCTCGCCGTCGGCGCCGACTTCGGTCTGTTCAGCGACCGGGAACTTGTCGTGGAGGCCGTCCCCGAGATACGCGCGCTGAAGGTCGACGCCCTGCAAAGGGTCGAAGCAGAGCTTCCCGATGACGCCGCGCTCGCCAGCAACACCTCATCGATCTCGATCGACGACCTCGCCTATGAGCTGAAACGGCCGGCCCGCTTTCTCGGCCTGCATTTCTTCAACCCGGTTCCCGCCTCGAACTTGGTCGAACTGGTCACCGGCAGCGCGACCTCGGCTGAATTGGTAGCGGATGCCCAAAGCTGGGTCTCCGCCCTCGGCAAGACTCCGATCACCGTCAGCGATGCCCCCGGATTCGCCTCCTCCCGGCTCGGAGTGGCCCTCGGACTCGAGGCCATCCGCATGCTCGAAGAGGGAGTCGCGAGCGCCTCGGATATCGACGCCGCCATGATGCTCGGCTACAAGCATCCGGTTGGACCGTTGAAACTGACCGACCTGGTCGGGCTCGACGTGCGGCTCGGAATCGCCGAATACCTGCACAAACAGCTCGGCGCCCGCTTCGAACCGCCGGCGCTGCTGCGCAAACTTGTAGCCGAGGGCAAGCTCGGCCGCAAGTCCGGCCAGGGCTTCTACCACTGGGACGAGGCCTGATGCCCGCCCCGACCACGCGAGGCACTCTCGAAAACGCACCCAATCCGTTGGTCGAGCCTGTCGAGACCGCCATTCCGACAACGCGACCCATCCTCGAAAACGCACCCCATCCCATCGCCAAGGAGGCGCCCATGACGACCATTCTGCCCAGCTACGTTCAGGGCGCCTGGTGGACCCCGACCGATGTCTCGATCGGTACCGACGTCTGTGACGCCTCGACCGGCGAGGTCGTCACCCGCGTCAGCACCCACGGCCTCGATCTGGCGGCCGCGCTCCACTACGCGCGCACGGTCGGCCAAAAATCGCTCGGGGAGCTCACGTTTCACCAGCGTGCCGTGCTGCTCAAGCAGATGGCGCTGCTGCTGACCGAGCGCAAGCAAGAGCTCTACGCGCTCTCCAGCCGGACCGGCGCCACCAAGGTCGACTCCTGGGTCGACATCGACGGCGGAATCGGCGTGCTGTTCAGCTACTCCTCCAAGGGCCGCCGTGAACTGCCCAACGCCCGTGTCTACGTCGACGGACCGGTCGAGCCGCTCTCCAAGGACGGCTCCTTCATCGCCCGCCATATTTACTCGCGCCTGCCCGGCGTGGCCGTGCAGATCAACGCCTTCAACTTTCCGGTCTGGGGTGCCCTGGAGAAGTTCGCGCCGGCGTTCCTGGCCGGCGTGCCGACCCTGGTCAAGCCCGCGACCCCCTCCGGTTACCTTGCCGAGGCCTTCGTGCGCATCCTCGCCGAATCCGGCCTGCTGCCGGAAGGCTCGCTGCAGCTCGTCTCCGGCAGCGTGCCGACCCTGTTCGACGACGTGCGCCTCGGCGACCTCGTCGCTTTCACCGGATCGGCCTCGACCGCCGAGAAGCTGCGCGCGAGCGACGCCGTGCAGACCGGGGGAGTGCGCTTCACCAACGAGACCGACTCGATCAACGCCTCCGTCCTCGGAACGGATGCGGCCAAGGGCACCCCCGAATTCGACGCGTTCGTCAAGCAGGTCGTCACCGAAATGACGGTCAAGGCCGGCCAGAAGTGCACCGCGATCCGCAGGGTCATCGTGCCTCGCGCGGCGATGGACGACGTGGTCGCGGCCGTGCACGCACGGATCAGCGAGCGCATCGTGCTCGGAGACCCGCGCGCCCAGGGCGTGACCATGGGACCGCTCGCCTCCACTGCCCAGCGCCTCGAGGTGCTCAAGCAGGTCGCTCGCCTGCAGGAGGCCGGCGGCAAGCTGGTCGTCGGCCAAACGGATGCCCCCGCCGTTCTGCACGCGGACGGCACGACCGGGTTTGCTCCCGACGGCGCTTTCGTCGAGCCGCTGCTGCTGCGCTTCGACGATGCGTCGGCCGCCGCCGTGCACGAGGTCGAGGCCTTTGGCCCGGTCTCGAGCGTGCTCGGCTACGACTCCATCGATGAGGCCATCGCCCTCGTTCGGCGCGGCGGCGGATCGCTCGTGACCAGCATCGCCACGCACGACCCGTCAGTGGCCGTCGCCTTGATGACCGGCATCTCGGCCTTCAACGGTCGGGTACTCGTGCTCGACCGTGACGACGCCCGCACCTCGACCGGGCACGGTTCGCCGGTGCCGCAGCTCGTGCACGGCGGCCCAGGCCGGGCCGGCGGCGGCGAAGAGCTCGGCGGCATCCGCGCGGTGCTGCACCACATGCAGCGCACCGCCATTCAGGGCTCACCCGAGATGCTCACGGCGATCACCGGAATCTGGCACCAGGGCGCGACTGCGCGAGCCGGCTCCACGCATCCGTTCAGAAAGAGCCTGGCCGAGCTCGTAATCGGCGATCAGATCGTCTCGGACTCGCGCACGGTGACCCTCAAGGACATCGAAACCTTCGCCCAGTTCACCGGGGACACATTCTACGCCCACATGGACGAAGCGGCCGCCGCAGCCAACCCATTCTTCCCTGGCCGGGTGGCCCACGGCTACCTGCTCGTCTCCTGGGCCGCTGGCCTGTTTGTCGATCCGGCCCCCGGACCGGTACTCGCGAACTCCGGCCTCGAGAACCTGCGTTTCGTCACGCCGGTCTCGCCCGGTGACAGTATCCGCGTCGCGCTCACCGCGAAGCAGATCACCCCGCGCGAGACCGACGAGTACGGCGAGGTGCGCTGGGATGCCGTGCTGACCAACCAGAACGACGAGCTGGTCGCGTCCTACGACGTGCTCACCCTGGTTGCCAAGCACTAACTTCCAACAGGGAATTCGGGCGGGCCCGCGCATCGAGCGCGGGCCCGCAGTCGTGAGCTCGGTCCGCGGTCGGGCGCGCCCCTCGGTCGTGATTGAGCCCGCTCGCTACACGGGCAGGGGCACGGTGGTTCCGCGCGTGGACGCACGGGCGGTGACGGTGGTCCTGGGTCGCGGCGACAGAGGAGTGGCCGGCATGGAGTCGTCCTCGCTCACTACGACCAGTCCCTGGGCGCTGTTGGCCGAACGGCTCAGGTCTTCGATCCACTGGCGGTTGAGGGTGGCCGCCCGACCTCCCACGAACTTGAAGTAGAGCGGAATAGCGGGATTGAGCCAGATCGAACTGCGCCCGGACCCCACCTCGGCGGAATCGCGCCAGGACAGCAGAAAGCTCTCGCCGCGGCGCAGCTTCTGAACGATCACCATTTGCAGGTGTGCCAGGGTGCGGTCGTCGATCTCCACGATGACTCGGTCATACGTAAGAGAGCCCATGAGTGCCTTCCAGTCAAATTCAGCAATGCCGCTCATCTCAGTATCTCGGCCGCGCCAGGAGAGCACTAGAGGCCAACGGCCCCACCTGCCCCCCAGTTCGTCCGGGGCCTGGGGCCGGAACCTGAGCCCAGATTACAAACTGGGCCCGCGTTCGTAAGGTGGGCCCGGCATCCGCTCAGCACTAGCGTGATTCAACCGGCGTCGTCGTCTGTGGTGCCGGCGCGAACGCGCGCGATCGTCTCCCACGCCGCCACGGCAACCAGAATGACCGAGGTCGCGACGCCCAGCCCGAGCGGAGTCACGAGGGCGGCGGCCGCACCGGCCACGGCGAGCACGGCAATTCCGACGACGTGCGACATGAGCACGGTGCGCGCGACGATCCAGCGAAACAGCAGCAGCCCGACGAGGTAGAACAGCGGCCCACCGACCAGGGTGACGGCCACCGGAAGCGTCATCACATCCTCCGGATGCTCGAGCACTGATTTGTCCGCGACCGAGGTCAGCACGATTCCGGCGATGACGATCGCGTGCACGTAGGTATAGGCGAGTCGAGCGATGCGGCCCGGCTCGCTCGACGCGGCGATTGCCTTGCTCCCGGCACGCTCCCCGTGATCGAAATAGAGCCACCACATGGCCACGCCATTCACAAAGGCGAGAAACAGACCGGCAATCCCCAAAGCGGATACCTCCTGGTCGACAAATGCAAACCCGGTCACCAAAAAGGACTCGCCGATCGCGATGATCACGAACAGGGCGCTGCGCTCGGCAATATGCGGGCCGGAGACATCCCAGTCGTCGACACCGGGTGCTTTCAGCCCGGGAACGCGAAACCCGAGGCTCGCGGACCCGTACTCGATGGCGAGGGCGATGAGCCAGGCCGGCAGGCGATAGGTCAGCGGCAGCAGCGCCCCGACGATCCAGAAGGCGCCGGCTGCCGACAGCCAAAGCAGAATGCGCAAAAATGTCGCGTGCAGGGCCGGATCGTGCCGGGCGAGGGCCAGCACCATGAACACCGAGCGCCCGAGTTGCAAGGCCACATACGCGATGGCGAAGATCAGCCCCTGGTCACCGAAGGAATCGTAGATCGAGGTACTGATCACGAGACCCACGAGGGAGAGGCCGATGACGACACCGCGCACCGGCAGCCTGGCCGGATCGAGCCAGTTGGTAACCCAGGTCGTATACACCCACAGCCACCACAGGGCGAGCACGAGAATGATCGACTCCAGTGCACCCACCCAGGACTGGTTGGCATACAAATAGCGCGAGAGCTGAGTTAGAGCAAAGACGAAAATGAGGTCGAAAAACAACTCGATGTAGGTGACGCGCTCGCTGCGCTCGGTGTCCTCCGGCCGCAGCAGGCTTCGCCGAAACCCGAGACGCAGAATCCAGGCGCGATGCTCAAGCGGATGCTGCTGCGTCGTCTTCGATGATCGGCTCACGTCCCCAGTCTCCCGCAAGCCCCCGACATCCGCAGTTCCAATTCCGCTCCCATGCTTCAGTCCTCCTGTAAGCGTCCCCACCTGCCCGGCCCCGCCGTCACTTCTGCACGGGGCCCGGTCTAGAAACTGAGTCCACGTTCATACGGTGGGCCCGGCTGCGCGGCTGCCCGGCCATCGCGGGGCGATCTGCGGAACGCGCTCTTTTTCGTTGATCGAGCTTGTCGAGATTGCCATACGACCGGCGTGAGCTGGTCTGCGTTGCTGGCCCTGCGGCTGGGTGGGGGAGGGGGTGTCGGGGTTGCGACACGCCCGGGTGGGGGGCGTTTTGACGGGTGGGTGGTCTGGCCGTAATGTATCTATACGTACCCCAAAGGTGCGGAAAGCCGCAGTGCTTTTCGGCCTCATGTGGGACCATCTTCTAGCCACATTAACTTCACGGTTCGTGTTTCACGTTCTCGGTTGTTGGGCTAGGATTGTAAGTCCTTCTGCTGTTTCTGGTTGGTTGAGTCGCGTGGTTTTGGTCGCTGTTTTGCGCCTGAAACTGGGTGTTTCCTCGATTTGACAGGGACTGGTTAGAGGGTCTAAGTTAGACAAG